>NZ_JAIMIB010000019.1 GCF_019966515.1 Roseovarius aestuarii
AGATCAACAAATTACAGAGGCTGGAAGTTTAATCAAGAACGCCCGCGAAGCGCTCCGAAAAGACCTGCGCGACCAGGTTGAAAAAAGGCGTAGTTCTCGAAAATCTGACATTTCAACCGGCGCTCAACAGCATAGCTGACATCCGGTAACACGGGTAGCGTTTCTAAATTATCTAAACCTATACTAGCTTTGTAGGAGATTCTCTCAATAGATAATGACGTGAAAGAAATATTTGCGAGCTGTGGATGCAGGCAGGTACCATCGTTTCCGCCATTCTCAAGGGTCGCTTTCGCTGTCATCGTACCCTCCGCGATCGGCAAATAGATTGCTGGGGAGTGGTGGCCGGGTATTGTATCGCCAGTCCAGGCAGGATTGCCCGTGCTCAATTCCAGATCCAACCACCGGTTGATTTCCTCAAGTTTTCGCCCGAAGTCGATTTCGGGGATTCTCACACATATTCTTATGGGAATCTGAGATGCCCCTATGCGCTAACCTAGTCTTGTGCTTAGTCGTCGCGGTCGTTGCCCGGGCATCTGTTGCGATGAATGCTGGCCCTCAGGCTGAGGAGAGGCGTCAATTAAGGCTGACAAGCTATCAACTAAATCGTCTAAAGCATTCGCAGTATTATCGAAACCTTCTTCGCGTGCAACTTTTGCCGCGTGAATGCATCTGATCAAAAGCTGATATGCAACCATTGGAACCCCCAGATTAGTAAGAAGCTGGGCTACTTATGGGTGGCATATTCTTAATAAAATCCTAATGAGCTCTTAAGTGACCTGCTCCCCTTGAGCAGCCCCACTTGAGTGGTCCATGTTAAAAGTTAGTGCATGATTGGCCGTTGGTCCATCGGGATGATGGCCTCTGGCGCAGGTGGGCGGTAGCCCAATGCACTATGGGGTCGTTTGGTGTTGTAATGTTTCCTCCAGCTTTCGATGATGATTTGGGCTTCACGTAGCGAGTAGAAGATTTCGCCGTTTAACAGCTCGTCTCTCATCCGCCCGTTGAAGCTCTCGCAGTATCCGTTCTCCCAGGGCGATCCGGGCTCAATGTAAGCAGTCTTGGCTCCGACGGCTTTGATCCAGTCTCTGACAGCCTCAGCGATGAACTCCGGGCCGTTGTCTGAACGAATGTAGGCAGGCACGCCGCGCAGAATGAACAGGTCTGTGAGAGCATCGATTACCTCAGTCGAGTTCAGCTTTCGCTTTACTCGGATAGCCAGGCATTCTCGGCTGTGTTCGTCCAGAATGTTCAGCGTCCTAAAAGCCCTGCCGTCATCCGTACGATGATGCACGAAGTCGTAAGAATAGTCCTCGATTTGAGGCTAGCCTGTTCTCCAACGAAGGAGACAAACGATGAAGAGAAACCGTTTCAACAAAGAGCAGACTATTTGCATAGTTCGAAGTTTAAATTTGTTAAAATTTACACTTTGTTAACTATAAACAATTCTTTTGGATTTCAAAAAGTGAGGCCAGGACAATGTATCGCTATGAGTGGATATCTAATGTTATCGACGACCTTGAGCACTTTGCCGAACGTGAGGGTTTGGAAAACTTGCGAGAGTGGTTTGAACATGCACGCAGAGCAATCGTGTTAGACGGGAAAATCCTTGAAGAAGCCGAATTGACATTATCAACAGACGCAGAACATCGAGGACAATCTGATCTCACCACTAGAACTAGTTAAGTTCGTTAAGCCGACAATATTCCGGCTCTATCCCGCCTTTACCGTCTGGTTTTGGCAGGACTCGCATAGGCATCCAATCCTTCCTCGTATTCCGTCATGATACTATTGACGGCCATTTCCACTGAAAACCCCCTGGGTAAATCTCGATACTGTGAACCTCAGTCGTCCCGCACCACAGCTGCTATCTTCCCTGTCAGACACCGCAATATGGTGCGTTCTAACCGTAGCGAGTTGAGACTCTAATGTGTTCTTATGCGTAATTTGACCAACGTTGTATTGGGCGTTCCGGGAGTAATTGCCTTTTCACGGTAAGTCTTTTCGATGAATTTCGAATTTCACCAGATGCTTAACCTGTTCTTAGTAAACAACTGATTGTTTTCAATCTGCTTTTGATCATGGGAAGGGTCGAAATAATGAAAGCAAGTAAGACTCACGGTTGGTTTGATCTTGTTCTTTTAGACTTGGTCAAATTTGCAGGTCATAATAATCTTCAACACACGGCTGGAAAACTGGCGGAGGTTTATAATCTTCTTCAAACTGAGCGTGCGGGCCAAGAAGCGCCGCACGGCGAAAATTTCGTTTGCAAATCGGTAACGGTTTCAATGGCGCGCAAAACAGACGAAGAAATGTATAACTGCGTGCGGTGGTACGATTATTGACATATTCGTCAGAAGTCTGTGTGCGTTTATGTTAGGTGCAAAACATAACCCAATAAACTAATCAATATACCTCTATTACAAATAGTATGATCCCAATCTTACTGGTTTGGGATATTGACTTGCTGCGTAGACAAGCAATTTCGTCGCATCTTTGTTCCGCAAATTTTCGGTTTTGTCTTTAGGAAGGCCTTGATCCACATTCACCAGCCTTCCGGTAGGATTGGCTGGCGGTCGTTTAATCTTGAACGCCTCCGGATCCAGTCGAAACGTCGCCGTTGCAACGAGCTATTGTTAATATTTTCAGAGAATTAGAAGATCTGGTCAAATCTGAACTCGCAGCGCTACTTTCTACCTCATTGTTCGATAGCGTGTCTGCGGAAGATGCAATTGTAGCAGTCAAATAGGTCGTTAGCGAGTTCAAATTGCCTTCTTCCGCATGACCCGCGGTACTGTAATCGCGAGGCTTTCCGCAAGACATCGGAGCGGGTATCCGGTTACATCGCCGGGGTCTCACATGTACCGGTAGACATCAACTCACGCCAAGCCCGCCTACCATGCCCGGAATATAGCAAGGCTTGAGAGTAACAGGATTCAGGTTGATATTATTTGAAAGGTTTTCCAAGGACAAACGAAGCCCCGCCAATGGGGTGAAGACGGGGCCTCGTTCTTCCAGCCCCTGCCACTTGGAGCGCTGCTAATTAACGGCAGAAACATGAATTTGATGTTATACACACATAGCAATTCCACAGATACTTCAAGCAATTCGAATTGGATTTTTCAGGTTGTATAGGGCGCCTTGTTTTGGCGGCCGTTTTGCGAGGTACATTTGTGAAGCATAATTTCCGCGAGAAAGACAATGGTCCGACCTGACGCTGCCGCAGATCGAACGCGTTAAGGGCAACCATCTTCTCGAAACCGCACTCGAACCAGAAGACAGGCAACAGACATGCTCTTGACGGATATCTGCCATTGGAAATCTGTATGCTGCAATGTTCTAATTGATGGTGGTTGATGGCCGTGATAAGGTTGAGAGCATCTCGGACACGCTCATCCCGGCATAGACCTTCTTCCAGCGATAGAACGTCGCCTCCGCGATTCCCATCTTGCGGCAGATCTCGCCAACCCCGGCCCCGATTTCCATCTGGTGCAACGCAAAGGCAATCTGGTCGTCTGTAAGTCGTTTCTTCGGCATTGGTGCACTCCTTCTCTGGCCAGAAACTTACCCAAAATTTCGCATTCACTTCGGATAGCGTCAGGGATCAAGACCACCAATCATGGAAATAAAGTTGTCGGATTCGCGACACTTTGGAAGCGTAATATATTAGCTGATTTCACGAAAATTGTTCACCATTGCAGAGCTCGCGACAATTTTCTCAAATTCATTAACCTGCAGTTAACCGATATATTTCATCCTATGGTTGAAATACTGAGCTATATCAGGCAGATAAAAATGATTGGAATAGTTTTCGTCGCAATGTTCTCCGGATCACTAATGGCGGTCGCTCTAACGTTTTCTGGATGGCCACTTTGGATGGCTATGGCGAGTTATGTTGGCTGCGGGTTACTTGGTCTTGTGCTGTGTGCAATCGTGGAACACGTTCATCCGTCACTTACAAATGGCATAAAACTCGCATTAGCGTTTGTCTTTCGTTCCAGCAACAGCCAGAAGACAAAGCAGGAATTATTTCAGCCGAGACCAGTCCCTGCACTGTCGGTGAAGCCTCACGCAGTTAATGGCAAAACGTGCCGTCGAAAACTCCATTCAACCAAACCAATAACAATAATTTCTCACCGTAAATCCATAGGCAAATACACCGACAAATTGCCGTTCTCCAATCAGAATACCAGCCCATAACCAGATAGGTTATCGTTCCGCTTCTTCTTCGCAGCAAGCAGGCATTCGGCAGCGACAATCCACTCTTCTATTTTTTCGTCAGGTGCTCCACTGCCCTGTAAGCGGCACAGGCATATCAGTTGCAGGCCAACTCCCCGAAATTAAATCATTGGCTGCAGGACACAATAAGCTCCATCTCCGTAGTCTTACCAGGTGATAGAGCAACTCTGAATGCCAGCCGGTCGGGCTGGCTTGTCGGACAGATAACCCATGCCAGTACCTACGCTCCTGCAACTGAGTTATTTGCCCGTGGTGTCTCAGGTGCCGCTAGTGAAGCAGCTAGGGTGCAAGGCGGGCCAGAATAGCGGAACAACGCGGCAGAGGCTACTGTACCCATTGCAATCTTTATACCCAAAGCAGATGACAAGTGTGAAATCAAGCCGAAGGCAGTTGATCCGGAAGAATGGCTACATTGATACAGGCCAATGCCAAAACAGAGCTTTTGAGCAATTTATTCAAGCAGGTATTCTCTGGCGAACTCGTCTTTTTGCCGGACGTACATCACTACAGAAAGTACCAGCACGACAAAAATCCCTGATACGCAATATGCAATTCCTGCGATAACCAACGACTGAACGAAGAGCGCCGCCGACATCGCAGAGGCCAGGCCGACGAATACACCAATAGTGAGAACAGCAATTATTCCGGAAGCACCATTTTTCCGAACCTTTGAATTGTGGATTGCTCCGTTGCAGCTTTGGTCGGTTTTGTGAGTGAGGATGTTCATGCTGCCATACGTCGCATATCGATTGAATTAACTAAATTGGGGGAATCCCGTATAATGACGACGTAGGTGAAAAATCCTGGTGGATGCGGTGGAACACTCGGAATTGATGAAGAGCCCTTCGTTTAGACCTAGCAACCTCAATGCGCCCAGGGTTTGAACGGTTCATATCGCGTTATCTGACGGAGACTGCGACAAAGGAGGAGCCGACGCGCGATAAAAGCAATACCGGCGAGATAATGCCGTATTAACCAAAAAAATGTTTCAAGCGAATGAAATCATTAGGGATTTTTTAAGGAAATGGCTCCATTTATCGGCAAACTTTCGCAAAAACCTGGAGAAAATAATGAATACTCAAGGGGTTCTAGTCCGAGCTATGAATGCCGCAACAAAAGCACGAGAACGAGGCTTCATAAACACTGCGGATGCCTTTGATGGAATCGTTAAAAGCCTGTTGCGACTTATGAATTCGCAAACACAATCTATCGACGAAAAGAGAGGGAACTCGTCCACAGACGAATTCCACTTTCATTGATTAGAAGTCATGTTCAGGTTTGCTAATCGGCTTTTCACCCTTTTTAACTGATTTCTCTGAGGTATCTCTCACTGTCTGACATCAGCACCTATCGGATAAGTTTTGGGGTTTGATTAGCGGAGGATTTCTGGTTCATCGAAGCAAATATGGAACGAAGATGAGTAAGAAATCCGGAACATCAAAGGGCGCTGCTGACAAGCCGGTCAGGGGTATTAAACGGAAAACCCATAAGCATTACTCAGCTGAGGAGAAGATTAAGATTGTCTTGGCTGGCCTTTGTGGTGAAGACGGTATCGCCGCCCTATCCCATTTCTGATCGGAATAAAGACAACCGCTCAGTGACGACTTCAACCCGCAGAACGACGCACTTCATGGGTGGTCTTCACAAAGGTTGTATAGATGCCGGTTGAAACTAGGTAGAAAATGGCCCAAAGCTACACCTCGCCTGGTTCAACTATTGCTGTAGCGCGGCCGATTAAACCCAGAAAATCGTAGAGTGATGCCATTCTGTTTACGGAGTGTCGGAACTACTTTTATTTGTCGAACGTCCATAGTAGATGGAGGCGTCAATCAAGCTGGAGACGTAAAACGAAATGGCGAAGATCGATCTCAAACCGCTGTCGTTGAAAGAACTGGAATCACTCAAATCGCGTGTCGAAAAAGCAATTGAGCGACACGAAGTAAAACGAAAAGCCGACGCAGTAGCCGAGTTGAAAGCAAAGGCAAAAGAGTTGGGCTTCTCATTGAATGACTTGGTCGCTAGCGCAGCGCCAAAACCCAAAGCAATCGCGCCGAAAAAAAGAAGCACCACTCCCAAGAAGAAAGTACCTGCCAAAGTAGCATATCGTCATCCCGATGATGCATCTAAGACCTGGATCGGCCTTGGCCCCCGGCCGACATGGCTGAAACAAGAACTGGCAGATGGAAAACAGTTGGCCGATTTCAATGTATGAATCAGCGGCACTAAAGACACTATTTTCCTACTTAGTTGATTGATTGACCGGCCTAAAGGAGAAATTGGACCACGTCCAGAATCCGTCTGTAGGTTACCTAAACAGCCAAGCGCATGTGCCGACAGGTGCTGTAAAAGGGCATCTGCGACGGCATCTGGACTTTTTGAGTTTAGTTGAACAGCGGTTTGGTGAATGGTCGCGCATTGGCACTTATGCAAACGCGCTTGGATGCTCAGAGAAAAGCCTAAGTCGCTCCGCGAAAGCGATTTCGCGTCAAACGCCACATCAGATTCTGACCACGTGGATTATACTGGAAGCGAAGAGGCAATTGGCGAATTCAGAAAAGCGGGTTGCGACCGTCGGTTACCCGCCCGTCATGGGATGAGCAGCGTCAGCGACTAACACACCCCGCTGGGGCCGCACTTCCTGAACGAGGGCACGACCTACATGAGTCCGCCCAATGGCATGCGGTTCGCGCAGGTCTTATTCTGTGTGGCGGATCGAGGCGATGAACGGCTTAGGACTGCGTTCCTCGGACCGCCGTTGCGCCACACGGCAGCTCGATATTGATTTCGAGACAGGAGACGTCCTGGCCCTTCTCCATTCTGATATCGACACCCTCGTCGTCGACCTCGACGTACTTTCTGATCACTTCGACGATTTCGCTTTGAAGATGCGACAGATAGTCTGGCGCGGTGGAGCCGCCGCGGCGCTCATGGGCGAGCAGGACCTGCAGCCGGTCCTTCGCAGTCTGTGCCGAGGTTGCGCGGCGCGGTTTGAAAGAGAAACCGAAGAAGCTCATGCCGTGCGCCCGAGCAGTCGTTGAAACAGGCCGGGGCGGCGATCGGCCAGAACGCGCATCTGGACCTCTTCGCCAATCAGCCGCGCGACAGCGTCCTCGTAAGCGGTGGCCGCGCCGGAGGGCCCGTCGAGGACAACAGGCGTACCGACATTCGATGCGCGCAACACCGCCTGACTTTCGGGGACAATCCCCAGGAGCGGCACGGCGAGGATTTCCAAGACGTCCTCGACGGTCATCATTTCACCGCTGTCGATCCGACCCCTGTCATGACGCGTCAGGAGGACCTGCGCTTTGATCGGGTCCGCGCCTTCGGTTTCTGCGCGCTTGGTCTGGCTGCTGAGCAAGCCCAGCACGCGGTCACTGTCGCGGACGGATGACACCTCGGGATTGGTGACGACCACCGCCTCGTCGGCGAAATACATCGCCATTTGCGCGCCGCGCTCAATCCCGGCAGGGCTGTCGCAGATGATATAGTCGAAATCCTCTTTCAACTCATTCAGAACCGTCTCGACGCCTTCCTTGGTGAGGGCATCTTTGTCGCGGGTCTGCGAAGTGGGCAGGATCGATAGCGTCTCGATCCGTTTGTCCCGGATCAGCGCCTGTTTCAGCCGCGCGTCCCCCTGAATCACGTTGATGAAATCGAAGACCACGCGGCGTTCGCAGCCCATGGTCATGTCGAGGTTGCGAAGTCCGACATCGAAATCGATAACTACCGTCTTGTAGCCCCGCTGCGCGAGGCCCGCTGAAATCGCGGCCGCCGAGGTGGTCTTGCCGACACCGCCCTTACCGGACGTGATTACAATTACCCGGCCCAGCGGCGGTTCTTCCATCAGTTGCGTCGTCATGCGAGCGCCTCCATGTGTAATCTTTCATCTTTCAGGAATATCTGCATGCACCGGTCCGGGCCCGCCGCTTCAAGTGTCTGGCTCGTCTGGTAGAGGCCGGCGATGGCCACCAGTTCGGCGTCGAGGCTCCGGCAGAAGATGCGCGCCTTATCGTCGCCGTGGACACCGGCCATGGCGCGACCCCTCAAGGTTCCGTAAACATGGATATTTCCACCCGCAATCACCTCGGCACCCGAAGCGACGGAACCGACGATCGTCAGGTCACCACGCTCTGCGACAACCATTTGTCCAGAACGCACGGGCGCCACGACGGTTCTGTTGTCGGGCGGCAGCAGTTTTTCAACGCGGCTCGCGCGGACGGATTTCTCGTTCGGTGCGGGGGCATCGCGCCCGTTGTGGATCGGAATCAGTCCAAGCGATAGAAGGACGTCCGCCTTTAACAGACCTGCATTCTGAATACCGAAGACCAGCAGTTTCCGGCGGCGCAGGTTGTCGACCAGATCGCGGAGCTGTTTCGGGTCGGCCAAACCTGGTTCCTTGGCGAGGTCGATCACCAATGGCGCGTCGGCGAAGAACTGCGGCGTTGCCCGGAGATGGTCGTCCAGTGCTTCGAAAAAGCCGGCATCCATTGCTTTGTTTTCAATTCGAAGCGCAAGCGCAGTCAGAAACCGCCCGCGGATCTGGAATGGCCTGACTGTTAAGGACGCATGGGCGCACCGATCCTGCTCGTATCGTGCTGACACGTTGAAATTTTACTCCTGCTCTTGAAACTGACGCGAGTCGAGTCGCGCTGTTCTTCTTTTTGCTTGTTTTTAGCGGTCTTCGGTCTACGCCGGAAGGCCACCTTGAATCGTCGTCAGCAGGAATTTGCCGCGCGTCGGCCGAACTTCGCTTGGCTGTGCGAATTGACCGAGGCAGGTGTCGCTTGGCACATTAGCAAGAGAGCCGCTTTGCGATTTCAATGTATTTCAGCCTTTCTAGGCCAACATCTTGGAATAGGGTGGCATTGAAGCAAGAGCTGCTAAGACCCATCCGTAGACCTGGTCTTGTTCAAGTTCATGCAACTATCCTGCATGATCCAGCTCACTTCTCCGAATATTGACATTCAGAAAAACATATATTATTTTCTGACATGGAGATAGATCATGATCACATCAAGGATCAAACAGCGCATCATCGGAAAGGGCCGCGGGGCAATTTTTGCGCCGCCAGACTTTCTGGACATCGGATCACGCGCCAGTGTGGACCAGGCTTTGTCGCGCCTGGCCGATCAGGGCATGATTCGGCGCCTGACTCGGGGGCTTTACGATTATCCGAAGCAAAGCCCTCGCTTCGGATTTCTGTCGCCGTCTGCGGATGACATTGCCAGGGCCGTAGCCCGCAAGGACAGTCAGGTCCTGCAACCCTCCCCTGCCATGGCTGCCAACCAGCTTGGGCTGTCCACCCAGGTGCCGTCCAAGCCGACTTACATGACTGATGGACCGACGCGCACCAAAAGAGTGGGCCGGCAGGTGATCCAATTCCGGAATGCCTCGTCCAAGACGCTCGTCGGCGCAGGCCAGAAGACCGGCGCGGTGTTCCAGGCGTTGCGCTATGTCGGCAAGGGTCGGATCGATGATCAGGTGATCAGCAAACTGGCCCGTGCGCTGGATGACAAGGATCGAGCGCAGCTTTCCAAGCAGAGCCGGCACGTCCCGGCCTGGATGCATCCGATCGTGCAGCAGATCGTTGCCCACGCCTGAGCATGGATCACTTCGCCAAGGACACACCAGAAGCCCGAGACGAGGCTTTCCAGGAAACCGCGGCGCAGCTCGGCTTGTCCAAGGCGATCGTTGAAAAGGATTTCTGGGTCTGCTGGTCCCTGAAACAACTCTTCGCCCTGCCCTCCTTTGGCGATCACATGATCTTCAAGGGAGGAACATCCCTTTCCAAAGCCTACAACGTGATCCACCGCTTCTCGGAAGATGTGGACCTGTCACTCGACCGGGCAAAGCTGGGGTTTGACGGTGATCGTGATCCCGAAAACCCTGATCTTTCGGGAAAGAAGCAAAGGCAGTTACTGCAAGAACTGCAGGATGGAGCCAAAGCGGAGGTCTCCGGACCGCTCCTTGCGGAGATTCAGGCCGCATTCGATGCCAACCTGAACCAGGATTTCTCGCTTCTGGTCGATCCAAGCGACGCCCAAACCTTGCTCTGTGCCTATCCTTCGCTATCGGAAAGATCAGACGCGTACGTCAAACCCATCGTGCGTTTTGAGTTCGGCGCACGCGGCGTGCATCTGCCCGCTGAGGTCAGGGGGGTTTCGCCCTACCTGCATGAGGCCTTCCCTGATCTGCTGGGAACAGGTGAGGTCGACTTGAAAGTTCTCGGCGTCGAACGCACCTTCTGGGAGAAGGCAACAATTCTGCATATGCTTTACCATCAGGACACCGCCAAACCCCTCGCGGACCGTATGTCGCGCCATTACTACGATATGGCCCAGCTCATTGGCCACGACGCCAAAACGCTCGCATTAGATAGTCTCGAATTGCTGGAACAGGTCGCGCATCACAAATCCGTCTTCTTCAAGGCAGCCTGGGCCAGTTACGAAAGTGCCAAACCCGGGTCATTGCGTCTTGCACCTAATCCGGAACTAACCGCCGCCCTTCGCAGGGATTACATCGGCATGCGCGAAATGATCTTCGGTGAAGCCCCGGACTTCGATCATATCTTGCGCGTGATCGAGACGTTCGAGGCGGATATCAACAATTGAACCCTGTCTCATACTGCGTAGGGAATTTTACACCGGTTGTAACCGCGCCGACACTTCTGCTTCGACAGTTTGGTGTGGGCGGCTTGGGCTTCTTCTCTTGAGGTAACATAGTCGGTCATTCTTTGTCCGCCGGCGGATCCGATCCGCCCCCATTCTCGGATCAGGCACCATTCGCCAAAAAGCGTCCGTGTGACCTGCATCACGTAAAACCGGTGCTGGCGCTTTTCGGGGATGATCTTCTCAAGCCGGATCTGCATGTGCCTTCCCTGCCCCGGTGATCCCCGCATCCTCCAGCTGCTCGCGGTCCGGCAGGTCGCGCAGGCTTTCCAGTCCAAAGGCTACAAGGAACTGTTCGGTGGTGACAAAAGTGTACGGAGCGCCGCGGCGGGGCGCGCGGGGACCGGTGGCGATGAGGTCGCGGGCGTGCAGGCGACCGATCAAGTCGCGGCTGATCTCCTTGCCGAAGATGTCCTTCAGCCCCTCGCGGGTGATCGGTTGGTGATAGGCGATGGCGGCGAGGACGGCGACATCGAACTCCCGCAGGTCCAGCTCCTGATCTCCCAGATCCGCGGCGGCGCGAATGGCCGGTGCATAGACCGCGCGCGTCCGCAACATCCAGCCCTCTGTCACACGGGCAATCTCGTAGGGGCGCTCAGACAGCTCAACCGCCAGGTCCTCGATCAGCAGATCGACCGAGGCCCCCTGCCCTATCACCTTGGCCAGGTCACCTGTCGGCACCGGCGACGCACTGGCAAAGAGCACCGCCTCGATCCGGCGCATCCATTCCCGCCAGCGCAGGTCTTGCGGCAGATCGAGAAGCTCTCGGTCAAACACGATATCCTGATGATCCTTGGCCATCGTTCAGAGACCATAGAGCCGGAACGTATCGCGCCCGGTCAGCTCACGCACCACGCCCAATTCCACCAGCCGGCCACAGAACCGGCGCGCCGCCCGGTCCGAGTTCAGCGAGGTGAGCGCGGAAGGCGCGACGGCATCCCGGGTCAGAAACAGTTTTAGGGCCTCCCCTGCCCCCTTGGCGCGCAGCTTCGGCGCCACAGCGTGTAGCCGCGCCACGCTGCGGGTCAGGTCGGCCGCCAGCCGCGTTACTTCGACTGTCGACGCAATCACCGCCCGATGGCAGGCCAGGCGCAGATCCTCGCCGCGCTTGCGCAGATCACCGCGTTTGAGTCCCACAGCCAGCAGCGGCACAATGTGGTTCCAGCCCAGGGCCTGCGCCAGAATCGCGTCCGCGAGGATCAGCGCTGTGGCCTCTTCGCGCGGCTTTTCCGCCAGAACCGTCTCTAACACAGCCGCAGACCGCGCCACCGGACCGCCCTGCCCCGCCCCGCGCGGGTCGAACCCGTCGAGCCAGGTCGCGATCTGCTCCGGCGCCAGGGTCGGTAACGCGCGGTGCAATGCCTTGACCGCGATCGGCCGCTCGACCGCGTGCCGCCAGGACAGGGTGACCTCACCCGCCGGTCCGGGCTGATCTCCGGGCTGCAAAAACGCCACCGCGTCGCGCAGCTCCCCTGCCCTTTCGGAACGTCCTGAGCGCATCATACAGGCCTCTGCCGCACGCAGGGCCAGGCGCTCGCGCAACAAGCTCTGGGGCACATCTTCCCGGCTCACCACAAGATGCAGGTGGGCAAGCGCCGCGCCTGACAAAAACGCCACATCTTCAGGGGTCTCTGCACGGCCAGAGGTGACCCAATCGGGAAGTTTCGGTAGGCTGTTCAAATCGTCCGAGATGGTGCCTGGCTGATATGTCATGCCACAACACTAGTCTCAGACGGCGCTTTCGTCCACAATATAGTGTAGAAACCGCCCCGCTTCGCCGTTCTCCGCCATGTCCAATAAGGTTGATTTATCGGACATAAATAAGATAGGCTCGGAAACATGAGCGACACACCCGAAAACCAACCGCCAGAAGCCGAGAAATCGACGTCGGCGCCCATTGATACCACCGATGAAGATCAACGCGACGAGAGAGATCACCCAGAAAGCAATCCGATCGCCCTGCCCTCTCATGTTGCCGGATCTGGTACGCTTGACCGGCTTGTCGACACGGCCCGCGACTACGCCAAAGCCTCCACGGCCGAAAACACCAACAAGGCCTCTACCTGACCGACCTGGCCGCACCGACAGGTCCCTCCTCTGCCCTATCGGTCAGCACGATTGATCGACGTCTTTCCGGGCTTGCTTGGAACTATGCGCAGCGGGGGCTGCCGGTTCACAGCTGTGAACTCGGGCACGCAGCATCGTACGGGTTGTTCACAACTGTGAACTTCTTACGCCGCCTCCCGTCGCATCAACGCCATGATCATGGGGCCGCAGGAGAATCCTCCGAGGGCGGCCTTTCCGGTAAGGCTTCGTAAATACCCACCGGGTGACTGGATATCCGCAAAGCGCTCGAGCATGGCCACCATGACCACGGAGGCCTCTTCGGGGCCCATGTGGCGTTTGGCGTCGTCCCAGGCGGAGGGTGAAACGCCCATCATCGGGCGAAGAATATCTGCGGCCCTGACCAATTCGTGCCAATGGCGTACGGGACCGTCACAATAGGTTCGGAACTCGCGGCAGGCAGCCAGCACAAGCCCGAGCGGAATGTTTGGCAATTTCTCGTCGCCGATATCCGGGGGCGTTGGTTCGCCCATCTCTTCGGACACCAGATTATCGGTATCGGCACTAGCAGAAGCAGGCGCACTACCCTCGCCCTTTGCTTTTTCTAAGCAAGGTTCAAGATCATAAGATTCTTTATTTGAATTCTGATAGTGATGCTCATCTTCGACAGCATTGGTGCTCATATCTTCCGTTTCAGATGGATCAATGCGATTGCGTGCTTCGCCAAGAGCAGCTGCCAGCATCGCCTCAAGGTCTCTAAGCTCCGCCATATCCAGTTTGCGGCGAAGATCGCGGGCCGAGAGGGCGGCAAGGTCAGAGAACTGATCCCAGACCGAAAGATCCGGGCGCTGTGCCCGGCCATACTCTGCCAGACCGGCCAGATCGCGCCGCATGAGGCTTACAGAGGCGCGCAGGCGCTTGTGACGCTCCTCTGCCGCCCGGCCGGCCTCGGCGGCCTCACAGACCTCGTGAAAACGGCGCACGAGCGGCGAAAGATCAAACCCGAAGGCGATCTTGTCATCACCGTAGCGCCGCGCATAGCGTTTGCCGTTGGGGCTGTCGCGGCGTACCACAAAGCCGGTCTGCACCAGGTTGCCGAGATGCCGCCGCATGGTGGAACAGGGCATCCCGTTCAAACGCTCACAAATCGCCTTGTTCGACGGATGAACGATCAGATTGTCATCATTGCCGCCAAGGATCGTCTTCTGGTGAAAGCTGACAAGCGCCTGAAGCACGGTCAGATCGCGATCGGAAAGGCCAAAGGCCACCCGTGCGGCGGCCAGCTCGCGCAGCATTTCCCACTTGTTGGCGCCGGTGGGCGGCAGATCCTCCTGTGTTGCCGCCTGATGTTTCAGAATGGCAGCATCCACTGTTCGCCTGAACGGCGTTACGGGGGTGTAGTCCATTTTTGCATCACGAAGACAAAGAAAATGCGGCCCGCGAATCACTTTGGACTTGCGAAAAAAGGCTCCGGGCACTAGCTTGAGAGTGTGAGAAACAAGTTAGGGTCTCGTGGAGCGGTGTCTTTGCGGGACCTTTTCTTTGGCCTGATCGTGCCTCCTTTTTTAGTTTCTGCTCTTCCTCAGTCTTCCGAACGCTGAAGCCAGCGCGCGTGAAGCTCTTCTATCAAGTCTTGTGCCTCAGCCTCGACCCAGTCGGCAAACGCGCCGCTTTCAAGGCTGATCGATACGCCCCTAGGGGTGCGTTTGACCGATCCACCGCGACGGCCCGCAAGCTTGAGCGTAAAGCCGGACGCGCGGGCAGGGGGCTCGGGTTTGGGTTTTTTAGCCTCTGCCTTTCCAACCGTCGCGGCAACCGCGTCGAAGGCGAGCACCGAGGGGTCCTCGAACGGGCCACTTTCTTCGACCACCATTGCGACGGCGGCGTTGTCCTGGGCTTTTTCGGCGATGCGGATCAGCCGGGTACGATCTGCGCGGGTCTCTTCGATCGCCTTGCCCAACGCCTCCCATTTCGGGCGGCCAATGCCGTGGGCCGGGCCGATGGTGCGGGCCAGATCGGTGCCAACCATATCGACCACAGCCAGCGCCATCGAAATGGCAGACTTGGTGACGGTCAGCACCTCTGCAACCTGTGATTGTGTTCCGAAGCCGGATTTGACCAGCTCCTGCGCGAACAGAGCCTTTTCAATGAAGGACAGGTCGCGCCGCGCCATGTTTTCCGATATCTGTGCCCTGAGCGCCGCGTCATCGTCAAGGTTGGCCACAAGCGCGCGGACCTTTTCAACCTTGTCAGAGCCGCGGATCGCTTCTAGCCGGCGACGGCCATAGACCAGCAGATACCGGTCAGACTGGCCCGGGTCGCGGCGCACCAGGATCGGCACGGTCTGGCCGTTCGCTTCGATCGCGTCGCGCAGATCGAGCACGTCTGCCGGATCAAGCCGGTCGGCCATGCGATCATCGGCGATGGTGGCGGGGTCCAGCTCCCACACATGGTGGGAATCAACGGCGTCCCGGGCCGAGCGCAAGGCGCGGTTCGACGACATCATCTGGGTCGATACGGGCGGGGCAGAGGGGGTGGCCCCGGCGCCCGCAAGACTATCAAGCATTGACATGCGCTTTTTCTTGCCGCTGGTCATGGCCGCCCCCAGGTCTGCTGGATCAGTCCGGCGATCTCGTCATTGACGGCGTTCAGGCTTTCGATCGCCCGGTCATAGGTGGTGCGGGTAAACGCGCTGCGCTCGACCTCGTAGAGCGTCTGCTTGGTTAGGCCCGCATCGGATATCGCGGTGGATTTAAGCATCGGCGCGTTCAGCACAGCGTCACCATACATGGTGCGCAGGAAGGCGACGATCCGGTTCTGCGGCGCATCCGCCGGTTCATAGCGGGTCAGGACATAGCGCATCCAGTCATGGCTCATGTCGGCACCGCTTTCGGCGATCACATCCATCAGGTCGGCGGTCATGCGCAGGAATTGCGACATCGACATCACGTCAAGCATCTCGGGGTGGATCGTGACCAGCACGCCAGTGGCGGCGGAAAGTGCGGACATGGTGAGGAACCCGAGCTGTGGCGGACAGTCGATCACCACTACGTCATACTGCGATTCCACCTGTGTTAGAGCCTCTTTTACCCGGAAAAAGAACAACCCGGCATTGCCCTGCGCCAACGCGCGCGGGGTGTCATGTTCGAACTCCATCAGTTCGAGATTGCCGGGGATCAGGTCGAGATTGGGGATATAGGTCTTGCGGATGACCGAGGCGATCGGGGCAGGGTCGTCATAGCGGATCGCGTCATAGAGTGTGCCGCCATCTACAAGGTCGAATTCGGGCTGGACACCGTGCAGCGCGGTCAGCGACGCCTGCGGATCAAGGTCGATCGCCAGCACACGGTAACCGCTGAGGGCGAGGCGCTGCGCCAGATGGGCCGAGGTGGTGGTTTTGCCCGACCCACCCTTGAAATTCATCACGCCGATGACCTGCAAATGATCAGTATATTTCGTGCGATCCTCCGGATCGACGCGCCGTCCGGGCAGGTAATCGCCGGGTTTGCGGGCGGTTTTTTCCAGCAATTCGCGCAGGGCCTGAATATCCTGCGCCGAATAATGGCGGCGGTTGCCCGGCGTCAGTTCGGGGGAGGGGCCTTTACCATCGAGATGCAGTTTGCGCAGATAGCTGTCATTGACCTTGAGCAGGGCGGCCGCCTCGCCCGAGGTGAAGGTGCGCATGGTCTTTTCGGCATCGGGGGGAAACAGGCTTTCGCGCTGCGTATGGAGCTGGCTTGCCAGCCACTCCGAATGCTGCCGGATCACGGCGTTCAGGTCGTCCTGTACGAAAACCTTGTTCATCTGCCCTCTCACCTCCGCGTGACTTACAGAAAGCCGTGTTCACGGAATTTGGCGTTTATCGCCTCTTTTCCGTGACTATTGTAGCAAGTGTCAGATTCGCGCAAGGTTTTTCTATATCTGGTAGCAGATATACCCGGGTTACACTAACCGCACGGATCAAACCCAGGCCCACGCCCGCCTGATCAGGTCGTGGCGTTGTTCAGGGCCGACCGGAAGGTTTCTGCCGCCTCTTCCAGATAGGGGCTGCCTTTTGGCCCGACCAGCAACACGCCGTAGCCATCATGGGTCCAGGTATAGGTATCCAGCCCGCTCAGCACCTCTGCGGTCATGTCGGGGCTGGTATCGCCGCCGGTTCGCACAATACAGAGCGCCACCGGTCCGCCATCGGTGGTCAGGAAGGTCAGTTGCGCCAGGGGCTTGCCCTTGAACCCAAGCTGCTGGGCGCGTTTGAACGACAGGCCCGGCGCCTCGGGCAGGGAGGTCAGGTCGATGCCCAGGCTGGCCGAGAGACGCTCCAGATCGGCCTGCTGGGCCGCCGGGGTCTGGTTGACCAGCGCCAGCGTTTCGGTGACGTAAAGCGATTGGTAGCTTGCCACCACATCGCGCCAGCCGGGCTCATTGCTGGGCGAGAACTGCCAGGACAGGCCGATGGCCGCGATAACGCCTGCCGCGACCCCCGCCAGCCCGTAGGTCCACGGGGTGCGCGCGGGGGCCTGTCGCACTGCCGGACTATCGTCGAGGGCCGGCATGACCGGGGCTGCGATCAGGGCCTTGTCCATCGCGCGGACAAAGGCGGCCTCGCCCGCCTTCAGCGCGTCGAGCCGTGCGGTCAGCGCCGGATCGGTTTCAAGCGCGCAGGCAATCGCCCGCGCCAGATCATCGGGCGCCTCGCCATCGAGATAGCAGCTCAACTCTTGATCTGAAAACCCGCCTTTGGCTGTCATTTACCAGTTCCCGTCGCTTGATCCATTCGCCGGGCCAGGCTGGCCCGTGCCGCCGAAATACGGCTCATTACCGTGCCCGTCGGAATATCCAATATTTCTGCCGCCTCGGCATATTTGTACCCTTCGACGAATACAAGCAACGCCGCAACGCGCTGCGCCTCGGGCAGCCTGTTCAATTCACTTAACACTTCGCGCGCGAAAATATTCGTCTCAGCCGGCGCAGATCCGTCACTTATTTCATTTTCTTCGATCGCGACAAAACCGGCCGAGCCGCGAATGGCGTCTTTTCGCACCTCGTTCAGCCACACCCGGCGCGCCATGACAAAAAGCCAGCGGTCCAGATGCGTGCCAGCTTGAAAATGCGCCGCCTTCTCGATGGCGCGAGCGCAGGTCGCCTGGGCCAGATCATCCGCCGCGTCGCGTCGCCCGGTCAGCGACAGGCAGAACCGCCAGAGCCGCGGAAAGCAATCTGGTAGCCCGTCGCGTACTGCGCTCTCGGAATTATTTTTGGAAAAATACCGAATAGAGTCGTTCCCCACAGTGTTACCCAAATATCGCGGCCTGACCGCACAGACCACAATAGGAGACGAAAATGAGAATCACCACTGCAGCACTTGCGATCATCACGGCAATTTCAGGACCTTTGATCGCGGGCGAGACCCCCTCGGCGCCGGGTGCAGAGGTCTATTTTGTCAATCTGGAGGATGGCGACACGGTCAAGGGTCCGGTCAAGGTGGTCTTCGGTCTGTCGGGCATGGGCGTGGCCCCTGCGGGCACCGAGGCCGACAATACGGGGCATCACCACCTGCTGATCAATCGCGCCCCCTTTGGCGACGGCCCGGATGACGCCGAGATGCTGGAATACGGGGTTTATGCCGATGACAACCATGTTCACTTCGGCAAAGGCCAGACCGAAACCACCGTCGAGCTGGCCCCGGGCGAACATTCGCTGCAATTGTTGCTGGGTGATCTTAACCACGCCCCGCATGCGGACCCTGTCATGTCCGAGGTGATCACCATCACCGTCGAGTAATTGTCAGCGTGCGGTAACGAGTATAACCGGGGCCTGAACGCCCCGGTTTGTTTATGGCCCGGTCATACGGGACACATGCCTTTGGCATGACGATGCGCGGCGGCCTGCGGCCCTGAAACCGCGCTGGCGATAACCTCAACTGGCAGCGAAAGGCCGGACTGTCGGGCGACACGGATGCCTCGTTATCATTTACAAGATGCGATTCAGGGCATCGCAAACGTTGTCTAATGCACCACTTAGGCTACGGTTCCGCCATGAGTTCGCACCCCTCCCAAGGCCGCAAGGTCCTGCTAGCCACGTCAATGGTATCAATGGTTCTGGGCTCGATACATGCGTTTTCGGTCTTTCTGGAACCTCTCGAAACCATGTTCGACACGTCGCGCGCGACGGTCAGCCTGATCTACTCGTTCGGCCTGGTCTTCCTGACTGCCGCGGTTTTGATTGGGCCTGCCATCTATGCCCGCCTGCAACCTACGACGATCTATATCTGGGTCGCACTTCTTGGGGCCATCGGGGCAGGCTTTGCGGGTCTCGGAGGCGGCCTGGAAACCGTCTTTATCGGGTACAGCCTGATCTTTGGCGTAGCCAACGGTCTGGGCTATGGCTTCGGACTTCAGTTCGCCGCCCGCGCCAACCCGGAACGAAAGGGCCTTGCCATGGGCGTGGTCACGGCGGCATACGCCTTTGGCGCTGTTGTGGCGCCGTATGGGTTTGAAGCAGCGCTGGCGTTTGGTGGTTTCGGTTCGGCCATGACCGCCCTTGGTTCGGCGGTGTTTGTTGTCAGCATCGGGGCCGCCATTCTGGTCGCGCGAAGCGGCGCGCAATATTCCGACACAAAGGCCAGCGCGAGCATCACCGCCTTGCCGCCGGGCCTGATTGTTACGATCTGGATCGCATATGGCAGCGGTGTTGCCGCCGGGCTGATGGCAATCGGTCATGCCGCCGGAATTGCAGCAGCGGCGGGGTTTTCCGGCTGGATCGCGGCTGCCGCAATCGCTGGCTTCAACCTTGTAGGCAGTCTTCTTTCCGGGTGGCTGGCAGACAGGATCCCGCATCAGAGCATCCTCACGATCCTGCCCCTGACGGGCGCCGCCGCGCTGCTTGCGCTTTCAGTTTTGCCGGGGCTGACGATCCCGCTGCTGGGGGTCGTAGGGTTCACCTATGGCGGGACAATCGCCACCTACCCGGCAGTGATTGCCATACTGTTCCCGGGCGAGAATGGCCCGCGCGCCTATGGGCGGGTCTTCACCGCCTGGGGCGCTGCGGGGCTGCTAGCACCGTGGCTTGCTGGCCAGATCTACGACTGGGGCGGAAGCTATACCCCGGCTCTTTGGATGGCAGCCGCGCTTGGCACTGTTTCGGCCCTAACCGTGCGAAAATTCATCAGGTAAAAGCGAAACCCGGACGGCGCGGACGACAAAGGGCCGGTTTGAAGTGTCATTCCGGCTCACCGCTGACCGCAGTATCATAGAAGGGCAGGGGGGCGGACCGTGCGGGTTGCCGGCCCGACCGTTGAACACGGCCTCAGTCATCGCGGAAAGAGCGCTGGTAGGCATCGCGCAGCGGCCTGAGCAGATAGGAGGCCGCGAGGCGGTCGCCGGTGGACACCAGCACCTCGGCCGGCATGCCGGGCTTGAGCGAGATATCATCGACCAGGGCAAGCTGATCCGGCGGCAATGCGATCTTGGCCTTGTAGAAAGCCTGGCCGCTGTCGGGATCAACCAGCACGTCGGCGGAGACGGAGACAACATGGCCGGTAAGCTCGGGCGTGACGTTCTGGTTGAAGGCGGTCAGGCGGATGCGGGCCGACTGATCAACCGCGATACGTTCCACGTCGGTTGAATCGATGCGGGCGTTCAGGATCAGGTCTTCGTCAATCGGCACGACCTCCATCACCGGCGCGCCGGGCGCGATCACCGCGCCTTCGGTCTTGACAGCCAGGTTCAGCACCCGCCCGGCATAGGGCGAGGTGATCGTGTTGCGCACCAGCCGGTCCTGCAGAATGACGGCCTGTTCCTGCAACGACTGAAGTTCGGACTGGACCTGAGACAGCTCTTCCGCCACCGCGCCGCGTTCGGTCGCGACCGTCTGTTCATGCTGGGCCCGGGCTTCGAGGATCTGGGCGTCAAGGCTGATGGCCTGGGCCTCCGCCCCGGAAACGCTGCCTTCGAGCTGGGCCATATCGCGTTGCAAGGTCAGCACCCTGTCGGCCTGCACCAGTTGCTGCTCGAGCAGGCTGCTGAGGTTGACCCGCGCCTCTTCGATCAGGCCAAGTTCAAACAGGGCCGAGGTTTTCTGCTGGGCCAACCCGTCGATCTGCGCCCTGAGCGCGGCGACGCGCCGGTCGGTCAGATCCGCGCTGGCCTGCTGCGCCTCAAGGCTTGCAGCGAGCAGGCGGCGTTCGGTGTCGATGGCCGCCGCCAGGGCCGGTTCATCGGCGCGCGCGCGGGCGGCGGCGGGCAGGTCGAAATCCCGGGCGCCATCCAGTGCCGCCTCAAGGCGCGCCCGGCGCACCAGCAGCCCGACATGGCGATTGCGCACGATATCAAGCTCGGCCCGCGCGGCGGTGCGATCCAGATGGATCAGGGTCTGCCCGGCCGCTACCAGCTCACCTTCCTTGACCGCGATACGCGAGACGATGCCACCTTCGAGGTGCTGCACGGTCTTGCGGCTGCCCTCGACCTCGAACTTGGCGGGGGCGATGATCGCGCCGTCGATCCGGGCGGTCATGCTCCAGAACACCATGCCGCCGATCAGGCCGAGGGCGATGGTCAGCCCCACAAGAATTGTGCCGACGATATGTTCGGAGACCGGCTCGGGAGGTGTGGCTTTCGCGTGGTCGGGGGTTTTGTGCTTTGCGTCAGACATCATGATTTCCTGTTTTCCATCGGCACGACCGAGGCCATTGCGGGCCGGTTCGTGCTTGTTCCCATCACGTTTTCACGGGTTCCGAAATTCTTCATCTTGCCGTCCTGCACCACCAGGACCTTATCGGCGTTCTGGATGGCGTTGGGCCGGTGCGACACCAGCACCACGGTCTTGCCCCCGGCCTTGAGCGCGTTGATCGCAGTGCTCAGCGCCGCGTCGCCGACCGCATCGAGGCTGGCATTGGGCTCGTCCAGAATGATCAGCGCGGGGTTGCCATAGACTGCACGCGCAAGGCCGATGCGCTGACGTTCGCCACCAGAGAGCGTGGCCCCGCCAGCGCCAAGCTGCGTCGCGTAGCCATTGGGCAGCCGCAGGATCATTTCGTGCGCCCCGCTGAGCCGGGCCGCGTGCACCACGGCGCGGTCGTCGATCTCGGGCGACAGGCGGGCGATGTTTTCGCTGACAGTGCCGTCGAACAGTTCGACATCCTGCGGCAGGTATCCAAGCGCCTTCTGAAACTGCGCGTCCTGCCATTGGTCGAGCGTCGCCCCATCAAGGCGGATCTCGCCGCTGGCCGGGGCCCATGCGCCCGTCAGCGCCCGCGCCAGGGTGGATTTGCCCGACCCGCTGGGGCCGATGACGGCAAGCACCTCTCCGGGCGACAACGAGAACGAGATGCCGCGCAGCAGGGCGCTGCGGGTCTCGGGTGCCATCACGATCAGGCCGCGCACGTCCAGTTTGCCCCTGGGTTCGGGCAGTTCAATACGCTCGGGCGCCTCCGCTTCGGCGCGCAGCAAGGTGTCGAGACGGCCATAGGCGCCGCGCGCGGCGGTGAACTGACGCCAACCGGCGATCGCCTGTTCGGCAGGCGCCAGACCACGGGCCACGATCACCGAGGCGGCGATGATGGCACCGGGGCTGAGCGTGCCGTGAATGGCAAGATAGGCACCGGCGCCCAGTACGGCGGATTGCAGCGCCATGCGAAATGTGCGCGAAATCGCACCATAGGCCCCGGCGGCGTCCGCCGTGTGGCTTTGCAGTGCCTGCGCGCGGGTCTGAACCCGTGACCAGCGATCGTAAAGCCCCGGCAGCATGCGCATGGCCGCTACCACCTCCTGATTTCGCATCGCCCCGCCGACGATATGGTCGCTTTTGGCCTGAAGATTGTGGGCGTTGCCCATTTTGCGGCGGGTCGAGATATCATTCAGGATGCCAAGGAAAATAAGCGCTGCCGCGCCCGATACCGCGATCAAACCAAGGACGGGATGCAGGATAAAGGCCAGCAGAATGAAAACCGGAGTCCAGGGCGCGTCAAACAGCGTCGACGGGACCGTGCCGGACAGGAAATCACGCATCGTCGCCAGATCGCGGATCGGCGAGGCCGGTGCCTTGCCGCCCTGTCCGGGGCGTTGGGTCATTTCCATCTGGAAAGCCTGTTGCTGCAGGGTGTTCGACAGCCGGTTGCCCAGCCGGATCAGCAGGCGGGAGCGGACGATGTTCAGCAGCCCCATCGCCAGGAACATGCCGCCCAGAAGCACCGACAGGCCCACCAGCGTCGGAACGCTGCCGCTGCCCAGGGCGCGGTCATAGACCAGCATCATGTAGATCGGCCCACCAAGCACCAGAATGTTGATCAGGGCGCTGAACAGGCCGACGGCAACAAGACCGCTGACACAGCGGGTCAGGGCCGCGCGCATTGTCTGGATTTTCGATGTCTTGGTCATCTTCTCGGGCCTCGCTGAAACTGAATTGGCGCTGGAAAGGAAAAGGGGAGAGTAGGGGAGGGGGCGGCCGAAGCCGCCCCCGGAGAGGTCATCAGAACAGTGCGTTCTGCGCGTCGAGATCGCCGACCAGCGTGTCGAGCAGGGTGACGGTGTTGCCCGCCCCAAGATCGATCACGACATCGTTGCCGTTCTGCTGCGCGTTCAGTGCACCGGCACCGGTGTCGGTGAAGTCGAGCACGTCGAAGGCGGCATCGAAATCGGTGACAACGTCGTCGCCGCTATCCTGACCGAACAGGAACGTGTCGCTGCCGATGCCACCCGTCAGGTTGTCGTCGCCGCGACCACCATCGATGATGTCATCACCGGCACCACCATTCAGGGTATCGTTCGAACCGGCAACCCGGTCGATGACGATTTCAAGCAACTGCTCCTGACCGCCGTTACGGGTGAAGTCACCTTCAACCGGGTCAACGATCGTTCCGGCAGCGGTTGTGCCGCCCAGAACGTTCACCGGGCCGCCATTCGGGTTACCTTCGGAACCGTTGAAGCCCGGATGCAGACCGACAACGCCGTTTTCGGCGATACCCTGATCGCGGGCGGTCTGGTTGAGGAAGGCCGCACCGTCTTCCGTGTTGACCTCGGTGCCCGCGTCCAGAACATCATTGCCGAACCGCTGGATCGTGATCGGCCCGAGGAAATTCCCCTGGTCGTCAAAGATCCGGTCGGTCAGCGCATTGTCCGGCGCCGCCAGGAAGGCATCATTCGACGGGATCACCATGGTTGCCCAGGTGAAGTAACCCGGCCCGACATCATCCGCGTTGACATTGAGCGTGAACGAGGCGGTTTCACCCGGATCGATCGGACCCGGTGCGCCTGCACCGCCGATGATCGTGGCATCGACACCGTTTGCGCCGGTTTGCTGGCTGAACTCGGCGGCGATACCTTCGACAGATCCGTCCTCAGCCAGACGCTCGAGCCCCAGGCTTGCAGCAGAACCCGCATCGAACAGATCGAAGTTGGCACCATCGTGGAAACCGAACCACAGCGGGGTCAGGAACGTACCGCCTGCACCCAGCGTGTTGGTGACTGTCACGGTGATGGCTTCGCCATCGCCCACAGCATCGCCCCGCAGGATGTCATTGCCGGCACCGCCGTCGATCACGTCATCACCGGCACCACCCGCAATCAGGTTGTCACCGCTGTCACCGGTAAGATTGTCGGCCTGCGCCGACCCGGTGATGTTCTCGACATTCGAGATCTGGTCAACGATGGTGTTGCCATTGACAACATAGTCGCCGTTCCCCGCAGCCAGATCGACATTCACGCCGACACCGATATCCGAGAAGTCGACCGTGTCGATGCCGTCGCCGCCGTCAACGGTATCACTACCGCCGCCGCCGCGCAGAACGTCATCGCCCAGGCCACCTTCGAGCACGTCATTGCCGCCACGTCCTGCAAGCAGGTCATTGCCGTCGTTGCCGGTCAGTACGTTGACACCGCCGTCACCGAAGAGCTGGTCATCGTTGGCAGACCCGTCCAGGTTTTCGAAATTCGAGAAGTTCTCGAACACGGTGACCCCCGGTGCAGGCTGATAGGAGGCACTGCCCGATCCAAGATCGGCCACAACTTCGGCACCGATGCCCTGGAAGCTGTTGGTGTCAATACCGTCACCGCCATCCAGGAAGTCTGTGCCGCCGCCACCGGCGATGAAGTCATCACCCGCGCCGCCATCAATGGTGTTGCCCGCCGGGCCGGTTGCCACGATGCTGTCATCGTTGCTCGACCCGATGATATCCTCGATCCCCGTGAAGGTTTCCGAGATACGCGGACCGTTGCCACCGCCACCGCGATATTCTGTGGTGCCGCTGCCATCAGCCGCCAGCGTGACATCCACACCAGCGATCGCCGGGTTGTCCGCCCCGAGGTTGATATTGGCAAAGCTGTTGGTGTCACGGCCTGCGCCACCGTCGATGACATCCGTGCCGCCGCCACCTTCGAGGGTGTCGTCGCCGTCACCACCCAGAAGCGTATCACCGCCACCGCCGCCCGAAAGGACATCATCGCCGTCCAGACCTTCCAGACGGTTGTTGTCGCCATTACCGATCACCGTATCGCCGTCATTCGACGCCACCACGTTATCGATATTGCGGAGTTGGTCGATTTCATCGGCCTCGACAAAGACGTTGCCGTCGCCGGTGTCGGCTGCGGGGGATTGCGCGATGCCGTTCACGTCGCCCCCGGCATCCTGAACGATATCGGTGATGACCGGACCGTTCTGGCCCGCCGGTGCATTATGCAGGTGGATCGAGCTGACGCCCGCGACGGGCAACAGATCGGATACCGCCAGACCGACGACCGTAAGGGTCGAGCTATAGGTGACGTTTCCACTGCTATCCACGCGGATCACGACAGTGCCCTGACCGGTCGCTTCGCTGTCCGACAGGGGCCCGGGCTCCTGCGCGCTGTCAAGCGACGCCTGCAGGGTGATGACCCGGTCGCCGCCCACCACATCATCCGACTGAACGATCAGCTGGCCGCGAATTTCGCCGCCGTTAAAGTCATTCGTGTGGATGTTGTAGTAGAGGTTGTTCGCCAGGGCCTCGTTCACCAGATCGGCCGGGGATTGCCCGGTGGTCAGCGATGCCAGGGGCGCATCGGTAACAGTGACCGTGAACCCGGCTTCGCGCGTGGCTGTGCCCTGGGTCAGATCGACCGTCACCGGTACGTCCTGGTCATCGTAGCGAACGGTATCCTGGCTGCCTCTGCGGCTACCGATCAGGGTGTCGTTACCGAGACCGCCAGTCACGTCGGAAGCGCCACGACCACGACCGCCAAGGAAGGCGTCATCACCATCGGACAGGATAACATCGCCGTCGATGTTGCCACGGTTGACGATGCGAACCGATCCGCCGGCTTCGCTGGCGTCGATCGCGGTCTCTTCGGCCCGGATAAGGCCGGTGTTCGAAATCTCGCCGTCAAGCGTGACACCGTCTTCGATGCGGATACCAACCGCCGCGTCACTGTCGCGCGAGCCGCGAATGACGCCGCTGTTTACGATGTTGCCGTCAAAGGTTGCATCCTCGACATTCGAGAAGATGCGCACGCCATCGCCGATCGTGTTGCCGGTGTCCGCATCGCCGCGACCGATGATCCGGCCCGCGTTGGAGACCGAGCCGTCGACGACATCGCCGTCCACATCGCCGGTTTGCAGCGAAACGCCCGAGCCGTCATTGCTGGTGCCTGCATCAATCCGACCGCTCCGCGTGTTGCGGACGGTGTAATCGTCAGCAGTGCTGTCAGCGTAGATGGTACCGTTGCGCTGATCGCCGGTGCCGATGATCCGGCCGAAGTTTACGACGTCCACACCGGAGCCGTCGATATTGACGGCGCGGCTGTCTGAACTGATCGTGCCACGGTTCACAAGACGTGCATCATGATCGCTGGTGCCAAAGTAGACGCCGTTATTCGCGCCTTCGATGATACCGCGGCTGCCATTGCTGATGGTGCCGTCGAAGTTCACGCCATTCGAGATGCGTACCCCGGCAACGACCCCCTGATCGCTTTCCGACGTGATGGTACCGGTATTGATGATGTCGCCGTCAAAGGTGGTGTCTGCAGCGCCCGCGAACACGCGGATACCGTCACCGGCGGTGCCCTGATCCGGCGCTGCCTGGCCACGACCGTTGATGTCGCCGCGGTTGCGGATCAGACCGTCAACCTCTTCGCCGACCTCTTCGCCGATCTGTAGCGCGATACCGGCGCCATCATTGCCCGAGCCGGCGTCGATCAGGCCGCGGCTCTGATTCACGATCCGGAAATCATCGGCAGTACCGTTGGTGTAGATCGTGCCGTTGCGCTGATCACCGGTGCCGACGATCTCGCCTTCGTTGACGATACGGGTGTTTTCGCCACCGATGTTGATCGCGCGGCTGTCCGAGCTGATTTCACCCCGGTTCACAACGCGCCCGCCGGAATCGCCATTGTTAGCGAAGTTGATGCCGTTCACGGCGCCGGCGATGGTGCCACTGTTGTCAATCCGGGCATCTTCGCCCTCGACTTCAATCGCGGTCTGATCCGACAGGATCTCGCCCTGGGAGCGGTTATCGACGCGCAGGTCATCGCCTGCGGCTTCGACGGCGTTCGCCCCGGTCGAGTTGATCTCGCCGGAGTTTCTGAGTTCGATGTCGCGGTTATCGAAATCGAAGGCCGGCTCGCCGATGGTCGAAACTTCGGCGTCCGAGTCGACGACAAAGCGTTGACCATTCTCGGTGCTCGCGTTGGTTTGCGCGAAGTTCAGAGGCTGCGGCGACGATAACGCCGTCGAGGCTCTCAGGTTACCCCCCTGCCCGAGCTGAGGCCCGAACTGGAAAAAGGGGAAGAAGGGGAAGAAGGGGAAGAAGGGCATGTCTGGTTCCTTTTCTAAGGTGAATTTTCATACTGGAAGGCACGACCTGGAAAACGCCGGTTCAGGGGGTGTCCCCGCAAAACCGGATGTTCCGCTGAAGCGATCGCCTGATCGCAGTGGTCAGATTTTCGGCCATGCCGCGCCTTCCGTTCACTGATACGAACACGAAAGGCTCAGTCCGGCCTTTCATGGCATCGAACTAGCGGTGGCAGGTAGGGGTGGGTAGCAACACAGGTGAATGTAGGGTATTCACAAATTTACCAACATGCGGGATAATCGGTGGCGATTAACACAGGGGCCGGATTATTATTCGAACACAAAAATGTCATATGAGCGGATGTATTTCGTGTGCATCTTTTTGCCCTGACTTCAGAGCTTTGCCCGGGATTTACAGCAAATTCAGCCACCTTCCGGCAACACTGGCGAAAAGGCATGGGCCCGGTCGGTATCCGCGATATGCCAAACCAGCGGGTGAGCGATGAACGATACTTCTGTTGCCGACATGTCCGGCGATGTCCTGCTGCAGAACTGGGATATCTACCGGTATTTTCTAGCGGTGGCGCGGGCAGGCAGCCTGTCGGAGGCGGCCAAGCGTTTACAGGAAAGCCAGCCCACCGTCAGCCGCAAGCTGAAAGAGCTGGAGGCGTCACTGGGGGCTCAGCTGGTAGAGCGCACAACTACTGGCGCGACGCTGACCATTGCCGGTGAGCTGGTGTTGGAGCACATTCAGAAGATCGAGCGCGAAGCCATCGGGATCACGGAAACCCTGCGTGATGACGGCCAGAAGATGTCGGGCAAGGTTGTTGTCACCGCGCCCGAGGGTCTGGGCGTGGCGGTTCTTGCCGGTGGCCTGCAGAAATTCCGGGTGCTGCATCCAGGGATTGATCTTGAACTGCGCATCGGCGCGGGCAAGCTTGACCTGATGCAGCGCGCTGCCGATATCGCGTTCCGGGTCGGAGACCCGCTCCAGACTTCGTTATTGGGACGCTGTATCGGCACCGTCAACTTTGGCCTTTACGCGCATGAGCGGTATCTCAGGCAGAATCCCATGCCCAAATCGACCAGCCATCTGGGCCAGCATCAGTTTATCGAACTGGCGGTCGGCGCCGGGAAACTGCCGCAGGAAGCCGCGCTGGAAAAACTGGTTCCCGAGCCCCGGCGGGTACTGCGGACGGATAACATCCAGATTCAGCTGAACGCGGTAAAAGACGGGAGCGGCATCGGGGCACTGCCAGGCTACATGGCACCACCCTCGTCCAACCTGATCCATCTCCTGCCGCAAAAGTTTGCGCCCAAGGTTGAACTGTGGATCCTGATGCGCCCGGAGCTGAGGGACGTGGCGCGGGTACGCGCAACCGCATCCTTCTTTGCCGATCTCGCTGCGCAGGCCCTACGCGGGGATCATTAGAGCGGCTCTGCGGCAACGCACGGGCCAAACTGCGTGATTGCGATAAACTCGAAGGGCAGTTCCCGGCCGATCCTGAGCTGCCTAAACCGCCGCATATCCGCTGACACGCCTTGGTTCAGGCCTGGCCGCCCATCGGGTTATCCTCCAGCGGTTCGACCATGTCGATGTCATTGCGCACCCAGAAAAACCGGAAGGACATCGAGCGCAGCCAGTTTTCCAGCCGGTCAAGGCTGCTCCATTCGCGCCGAAGGCCGCGCGCGCTCAGCAGCTGGGCCCATTCCCCTTCGATCAGGAAATACACGGTCCAGGTGTTGGGGTGGCGCGTCTGATCGGCAAAACCACCCGCGGTAAGTTCGCGCTCGGTGCGGACCGCAACCGGATAATCCCCGATGAGACCGGCAGACGCGTAAGCGGCGATATCATTCTGGCGGATCGTCCGGCTTGGTATTTGTGCTTCTTCATTCATTTGCAATAATGTCTCAGTGGTTTTTTGTTGCAACCCGCTCTGTATACACTATGACGCATAGTGTTACATCATGACGCATAGTGATGTCGACGGCTAACTGAACCTGCCTTGAATGCTGTTCAGGGTAAAGAGGAAACCAATCAGTCTGACCGTCCGGGCCTCGGCACGATACAGGAGCGACCACATGACCCATTTCGCCATTGCCGGCATTCAGATGCATATCGGCATGAAAAGCAATCTGCACGAGATGAACCGCCGGCTGGACCTGCTGATGCATCTCTACCCCTGGGTGGAAATGGTGGTGTTCAGCGAATTGGCCGCTGACGGGCCCAATCCCGCCTCGGCGCAGCCTTTGGGCGGGCCGAACGAACAGGCCTTTGCCGAGATGGCGTGCAAACACAATATCTGGCTGATCCCGGGATCGATCTTTGAAAGCAGGGACGGTCGCATCTATAACATGACGCCGGTTCTGAACCCCGAAGGCGAGGTGGTGACGCGGTATCGCAAGATGTTCCCGTTCACCCCCTACGAGGATACAACCGAACCCGGTGACGAATTTTGCGTCTTCGACGTGCCGAACGTGGGCAGGTTTGGCGTCGCGATCTGTTATGACATCTGGTTTCCCGAGGTCATGCGCACGCTGACCTCGATGGGTGCCGAGGTGATCATCAACCCGGTTCTGGCGCATTTCGTGGACCGCCCGGCGGATCTTTCGATCGCGCAGGCCTCGGCGGCGATGTTCCAGAGCTATGTGTTCCACATCAACGGTCTGCTGGCGGGCGGTAACGGCTATTCGCGGGTCGTAGATCCGGCGGGCCAGATTTTGCATGACGGCAACGTGCAGGAAGAGCTGATCCCGGTCGAAGTGGATTTCGGCCTTGTCCGCCGCCAGCGGGAGCGGGGTCTGCTGGGCATGGGGCAGGTGCTCAAGAGTTTCCGCGACCGGAAGGTAAAGTTCGACGTCTACGCCGACGGCTTCGATCACAGCTACCTGAACGGGCTGGGACCGCTTGCGAAACCATCACGCGCAAGCCAGTCCAACGATTTCAATAATAACGACCAGTTCGAAAGCTGGCCACAAGGGCAGGGGGCCCTCACAACTGAACTGAAGGCTGTGTAACGCGGCCAAAGATTTGAAAGGAAAAATCATGACTGTAAAAACCAAGAAAGTTGCGCCGATCCCGCGCGGGTTCCGATCGCTTACACCGCATCTCGCCACACCGGATGTCAGCGCGGCAATAACCATTTACGGGGCTGCTTTCGGGGCCTCGGTCGCCTCGGTCGAAAAGGCGCCCGACACGGATGTGATTCTTTTTGCACAGGTTAAGATTGGCAATTCGCTGCTGACCATTGGCCAGGGCGAGGCGTTTGGCGCCGGCACCCTTAGCCTGCACCACTATGTCGAGGATCTGGACGCCACCTGGGCTGCGGCACTTACCGCCGGTTTCACCGAATTGAGTACGCTGGAAGAGACCTATTGGGGCGACCGGATGGGTCTTATGATCGACCCGCTGGGCGTACGCTGGAGCATTGCGCAACGGGTGCAACGCCTGAGCGCGGAAGAACGCGACGAACGGGCCCGCGCGGCACTGGGCTATCCGATGCCAGAGATGGCCGCAGTGATCGAGGCTGTGACGGAAGACGCCACCGCACCGACGCCGGAACTGGCCCACTAAAGCAGACATCGTCAGAGAGCTGGTCGTGATGCGGAAATCAGGACCAGCGCTCCTGACGGCGCATGTCGCGCCGTGTTCTGGTCAATATCCATGTCGCGAGCCGGGTTAAGCCGATACCGGTTCGGAATTCGAATTCTTCAAAGTGAAAACGGCGCGGTGTGACACCGTATGGGCGCAGTCCCGTCTGCAGCGCATTGCGCAAAGCGACCGGACCGCAGAACGAGACCTTCGCATTGCCCAGGTCCGCGCCCGCAGCTTCCGCAATGCGTTCGGCCGTCAGGCGCGCCCCTTCGGCAGAGGATATCAGATGCAATGTCAGGTTCGGCTTTGCGGCTGCGAGGTTCTGAAGTTCGGCAAGATGCGGTGCGGCGCTGCGTGATGACGCGCAGTAGAAAAGGTCCACGGGCGCGTCCTCGGCCCTGAGCGCTTTGGCCCAGGCCAGAAACGGTGTGATCCCGATGCCGCCCGCCACCCAGACTGCCGGGTTTTGCCCCAGATGACGGAAGCGGCCGAACGGGCCCTGAATGTGCACATCCTGCCCGACGCTCAACGCGCTGCTCAGCCCGGCTGTGAAATCACCAAGGGCTTTTACCGTCACCCGTAAGCTGCCGTCAGTGCCTATTCCGGAAAAACTGAACGGATGCGGCTCGGCCTTGCCCGCGCCGGTAAAGCGCAGGATGCCAAACTGCCCGGGGGCTGGCCTGAGCCCGCGCCGGATCGGCGTCATGGTGATGGCAAGCGCACCACCGGTCTGCGTCAGTTCCGAAATCCTGTAGCCGCGCGACGGGCGCATCTCGTCGGGCAATGATGTCCACGCATAGGCGGCCAGCCCGGCCAGACAGAAGAACCCGGTATAGAGCCCCGCCGGGTCGCCCATCGAAAACGGCTTCATGATGAAGAAGAAATGAAATGCGCCTCCGGCAAAAAGTGCGCCCATGGCTTTATGCGTCCACTTCCAGAGATGATAAGGGATGAAAGTCGCGACTGAGATCACCACCAGGATCAGCAACCCGTAAAGGCTGATCTCGCCCAGGGTTTCCGCCAGTTCGTTCAGCGCCGTCTCGCGGCCCAGCCCGCGCATTTCGGCGTCAATCGTATCGTGGAGCAGGATCGCGACCATCGCCACGATCCCGGCCCATTTGTGCAGGACATAGACCCGATCAAGACCCCCAAACATGGTCTCGATACCCGGCGCGCGGGTTGCCAGGATCTGTCCCCATGACATCAGGATCAAGGCGGCGAGGCCCAGATATTGTGAAAACAGCGCCACCTGATCCGTCACGTTTGGCAAGATGACAAGCTGGCAGGCGGGGACAATCGCCGTTACGGCAATCAGCAAAATTCCAAATGGGTTCATGATCGTGCCTCAGGAGGTCCCGGCGTTGGATGGATTGACCAGATCATCGGCCAGAAGGTCATCCAGAAATACGCTGAGGAGCTGCAGGCGCCCGGCCACATCGGCCTTGCGATACACCGAGGCACATTGCGCCTTGACGGTTCCCTGCTTGGTGTCGCGCAGCTCGGCCATCTCGGCAATCGAGAAACCCTTGATCGCCAAGATCGCCACCTCGCGTTCCGCGCTGGTCAGTGACCAGGTCCGGAAACGCCCCTCAAGCACTTCGGTAAAGGCGCCGGAGGCCACCTTGATCTGATCTTCCAGCTTGTTCTGGCGGCTCAGGATCTGGCGGAGTTCGTTGCCGGTAAAGATCAGGCCGAAAACCAGCGCGACCGTCACCAGACCTTCGATCAGATCGCTGTCTGCAAATCCGTTCACAGCGGTCGGCCAGAACACGTCCCAGATCGTGTCGATAAGGAAATACGTGCAGCAAAAGGCCTGCAGCGCGAATAAAGACCACAGAACGGCAGTGCGGGACATGGTTTCACCTATTGCATTTTAATACGGTGCACCCCGACGCAGGTCGGAGCGCACCGTAAATTCCTAGCTGTCGTCAGAGCCGTCGTCATCCCCCAGCTCGATCTCGATCACCATACCGGTTTCGGCAGAGACCTCAATTTCATAGGCCGTGCCATCAAGCATCGCATCAACTTCGATCTCGCCGCCCTCGGTCTCAATTCCGGTGATGGTATAGCCTTGCGCCTCAAGCGCCGAGAGGATCGCGGCCTCGGATGATCCCAGAGCGTCGCCCTTGTTGATCTGCGCAAACGCAATGCCCGGGATCAAGAGACCTGCCAAAAGCGCCGGTTTCGCGTATTTTATCATGTCGTTCCCTTTCAGAGTTGTTCAGCTACCGCGATGTTGCGGTTGCCTTGATCTGAGCGGGCAGGGCGGGATTTGAAATTGGACTTCCGGAAGACAGCGGGCGGCCTAGGCCGAAGGTTTATGATGCGAGACCAGGCATCGCATCCCACGAAAGCAGCTTGCGCAGCTGATCAGTACCGGCGCGGAACCGCGCCAGCGCTTCGGGATGCGCAACTGGCATCCGCTTGGCATACCGGTCGAAATCGAAGCGGGGGTAGCGTTCGATCAGTTCGGAATAAGCGTTGAGTGCGGCGTCGCGATCGCCTGATCCGGTATGGGACAGACAGCGGAAGGCAAGGCCCGACACATGTTCGGTTCCGGCATATGAGGCGGCAATCGAACGATCGTAGTGCCTGGCGAAATAGGCGACACGCGCTTCGATGAACTTATACCAGCCCGGCGGTGTCGGGTTCAGCTCGAAAGCGCGATTGAGAAACGTCACAGCGCCGTCGAAATCCGCACAGATCAGGGCAAGAGACGTCGAAATCGTAATCGCGGCGTCAGGGTCCGGGCCTGCCGCCTGCGCGGCGCGATTTGTCAGGTCCGCGGCACCGTTCAGGTCACCATCGCGGGCGCGCTTCATGGCGTAATACCCAAGGGTTGTCGGGTCATAGGGGTCCAGTGAATAGGCGCGTTCGATCGCGTCGGCGGAGGCGATCAGCAGCGCCTCTTCCGGTTCGGGGATGATGTCGATGGCCCATTGCGACATCACCGACTTGATGACCCAGCAGCGTGCGAAACTGGGATCGAGTTCGAGCGAGCGGTCAAGATGTACGAGCGAGCGGCGAATTTCCGGCTCATTCAGCCTCATGTCAATATCGCAGGCGCGGATGAAATTCTCGAACGAGTTAAGCTCGTTGCTGTCGCGGGCCGAGACGCTTTTGAATTCCGCGCGATGCAGTTCACCATGCCAGCCGACCAGCGCGCCCACGACCGCATCAACGATCTTGTCGCTGAGCGTGAGCAGATCCTGAAAGCTGTGATCAATACGTTCGGTCCAGATGTGGCGCGCCGTTTTGCCGTCGACGAGGTGGAAACTGACGCGCACGGTGCCCTCGTGAATGACAAACGCACTGTCGAGCAGGTAATCCGCGCCCAGCTCAGCCGCGGTTTCGCGCGGATCACCGGACCGGTCCATCGCAAAGGCGGCCTGCTGCGATATGACGGCGATATCGTGGTGCTGTGACAGATCGGTCGTGATGTCGCGCACCACGCAATCGGCAAATTGCTGACAGTCCCAGTCGCTTTCGGATCGGGTGGGCCGCATCACCGCGACCGTGACGCGCACATCCCCGCCCGGGCCGCTGGTTTGGGCACGGCCTGCACCCGACGCCTTCAGCTGCACCGGGCCGATCAGCCTAAAACCCTTGCCACGGATCGTTTCGATATAGGTTGGGTCCCTAGCATTATCGCCAAGCGCCGACCGCAAATCGAAGATATATTCGCGCACCAGGCCTTCGGTGACATTCAGACCGGGCCAGATTTCACTCAGGAGCGTTTCGCGGCTGACGGTCTGGCCTTCGTGCCGCAAAAGGCAGGCCAGCATGGCCGATGCTTTTGGCGTCAGGTTGACGCAAACGCCTTCCGCTTCCAGCCGCATGGTACCGGGATCGAATGTCCAACTGCGCATGATGTCCATCTGCATTGCGTGAGCGTGGAAAAATACCCACAAATATCCTGACGCAGCATAGATCGAAAACCGCCCGCGCTCAAAGCGCGCAGCAACTATTAGGTGTTTCGCCGCCTAGAAAATCTTCTTTTGCGTCCCTTCGGCAGTGAAATCAGGCCAGGGAACCGGCCTGTCACGAACGGGTCTAACGATGCGACGGATGCGCATCGCCCCTATGAAACGTTGTCTGAGCGTTGCGAAAAACTCCACACAAACTCAACACGGGATGCGGCGTGACCGCGCTACACTTCTGCCTGCCAAGACTTGGTGACGCTTATTCAAAGCTTCCTTCATTCCGGGTCGGACGGCGTATTTTATTGATGAAACTGGAGACCAAAATGACTGATGATATTCTGGACGAGAAATTGTCAAATCAAACAAAAGACGCAAGAACAGCGGCTGCCGGCGCCAACGCCAGCGGCGTTCTGTCGCCGGCGGTCATCTCGGCGGAGATCGAGGATATCTTGCCGAACGAAGGCAACGCCATCGTCTATTCGCATGCGGGCGCTAGCCAAAGCGGCAGCCCCGGCACCGGGATAATGGCGTTGCGCGCGACGATCCGAAACACCAGCGGCTTTGCGATACGGCTGACAGAGGTCCGCTTTGACCTTCTGGCCGAAAGCGGCGGCTTGCTGTTGCCTGCGGGTCCGCAGATCCTGTTTGCCGCTTCGCAAATCGGAGCGAACGGTGTCACGGATGTTTTTGGACAGACGGATAGCGATGGTCCGCTATTCAACGCGGGCCAGACACGGAACATCCACGTCCAAAAAATTCAGAATGGTGCCAGCCAGAACGTCTTTTTCGAAGAAGGCACGGTGGATCAGGTCAGGCTGACATTCCGGTTTGAGACGGGTGGCCTGCAAGAAGATGTCGTTGTGGTGCGCGAGGTACGCACCGCCCCCAACGACAACGGAACAGCCGCCGGCAGCTACCTTTATCCGATGAAAGCGCGGGATTTACGGCCGGGTGAATTCTGGTCGGGTGCCAGTGGCACCAACAATTCGCACCACACGCGCGACCAGAGATTTGCCTATGATACGGGGTGTCGATTTGTCGATCCCGAGGGCGGGTCTGCCTCGGGCAGAATGCCGGGGACCAACGGTGCGGCGAACCTTGATTTTCGCTATTTTGCACGTCCCATCTACGCCATGGCCGATGGCGTGGTGACATCGGTAAGACGGGACAGCCATGACAACCTGCCGGGGTGCAGAACGGATATTCCCGCCGCCAATCAGGTTACCATCCGGCATGGCAACGAAGTTGCACGTTACTTTCACCTGATGCGTTGGAGCGTTGATCCGGATCTAGAAGTCGGATCAGAGGTTCGGGCTGGGCAATTTCTTGGGCTTGGTGGCAATTCGGGATCATCCACGGCGCCGCATCTTCACGTGGATGTTCGGGACGCGGCGACACAAAGTTTGCGGCCCCTGCAGTTCCGCGACGTCTATACGCTGGGGGTCGATGGGAGCGATGCGACGGTGTCGAATGACGACTGGCTGAAGCTGGACGGGCAAGCGTTGCCGGCCAAGCCTGTCGGAACCGACATCGACAAGATCATGCTCTGGCCGTCGCGCAAACCACCGCGTGATTTGACACGCGGGATCGACAGCCCGAATGGCAACGGCGATGTCGCGGCGTTTTCTACCGTGGCGCTTGGCCCGAACGTGGTGGTTACCGCCAGTCGAATGGCGGCAAATGACCGGCTTCGCCTGTTCTCGTACGAAATCGACGGCGCGGAAATCGAATTGCAGTCGAGCAGTGGCAATCAGGCCAACGGTGTGCAGGAGCTTGCGGCGACGGAGGTTTCCAACGGGGTCATCGCGGTTGTGACCCGCACCAATAGCGGGCGGCACAAGATCATCGTCTGGGAACGTAGCGGCGACGGCACCCTGACAAGGGTCAGCGACAGCGGCAGCCAGGCCAGCGCCGGTGATCTGCCGGGCATCGCAAGCCTTGGAAACGGGCGTGTAATCACCGCCGTCAGGACCCAGCTGAACAAGCTCAAGCTGATTGCCTGGGACGTATCGGCAAGTGACGTCACGCGGCTTGAATCAAGTGCGACGTCACCGGAAGATATCGACCGGCTGGCCTTTGCCCCCGCTGGCGCCTCGAAAGTCGTCAGTTGCACGCGGAACGAAGCGACCGGCAAGTTCAAGCTACGGCTCTGGGATGTCAGCGATGACGGCGACTCGATTGACGAGATCGCCGACAGCGGATCCGAAGGCTGGTCCGTGGATCACGTCAGTGTGCTTGGGTTTGGCCCGGACCTGATCGTCACCGCGACGAACGACGCACGGTGCAGCCGCGCCAACCTGACGGCATGGGTTGTCGAAGGCGACAGCATTCGCCCTCTCGGCGATGCCGGCAGCCAGGGTGACAAGATCGACAGCAACGAGGTCATGTCGCTGACCGATCTTGGCGATCGATGCTTTGCTGTCGGGCTGTCCGACAATAAGGGCAAGGCACGCCTGTCGGTCTGGTGTGTTGAACCCGATTACGGATCGGTCACCCTGCTGGGTTACAGTGGCGACCAGATGGGCAGTGCACCGCTTGTCTCTGCCGTGGCAACCGCCCGTGACCGGATTGCCGTCACAGCAAAGGTCACCAGCGGCAAACAGAAGGTGATCGAATTCAATCACTAAAGCTTTGAGGCACCGGTCAACCGGTGCCTCACCCCCCGTCGCCAGTGTGCGGCTTTGCGTAACTGCCCGCAAAAAGGCCAAAGGAAGCGTCATTCGTTCTGTCTGACACCAGGTCGTTCTAATGCTTCGTATCGCCTTGCAATTCTACCGAGAAAAACCAATCAGCCTCTGGATCACGCGCAACAACCTCGTCAGGGATGGAACCGGGGCCTGCAAGAAATACATTCGCGCCAAAATGCCTGTGCATCCGGGACAGCTTTTCCAGCCGCGGCCCGGTGAGTTCATCATAGAAAGCCGCGTTGTTTCGGGCCGCCTGAAGTTCTTGTATCTTGTCGCGATGGTGCGCAACGGAATGCTCATGAGCAGCGGCGATTTCCGGATCGGACATCAACCGGGCAAGCTCTGCCTGCATCCGGGGCAGGCGGCACTGGATCGACATATCCACCTCGGAATTATTGTTCATCCGAAACCAATAGGCGAGGCCCTGATCGCGTGCCACGTGGTTTACCCGACCCCTGTCGCGCTTGACGAGAAAGCTTTCGGCTGACCGAACCGCATAGTGATTTAGCTGTACCAGATCATACCCATAGGTATCGATCGTCGAGCGCCAGCCATTGCGGTAGATGTCTTTCGGCAATGGCCTGCCCGATCCGTTCACCCAGTTGATCTTGTTCCATAGCTGCGGCTTCAGGCCCTTGGGGCGATGCACCCCCAGTTTCTTGAACAAACCGATATTGCGGAAAAGCGTCTTGAACCCCCATGCCTGATGCGGTTTTCGAATTTCTTCCGGAGCGCAGCGCAAAAACTGTTCGGTTACAGGACGGTCCTGAAATCCATGCACGTCGCTGTTCCCGAAGAGCCGCCAAGTCATTGCGATCATGTTGGCATCGGGAACGGCGGCGAACAGCGCGTCAAGAGTGCCATCGCCGGTTTTGATATTGATGAACTCGTCCACATCAATGCAGGCCAGCCAGGTCGCGTCGCGGAATACCGGTTCGTCCTCGGCCGCCTGCAACGCCGCATGCTGCGGCTTTAGACCCGAGTCCCGGAACGGGTTTTCGCGGTGCTGCACGAAGCCCTTATCCTGCAACATCTGCAGCATCGTGTCCGTGCCATCAGTGCAGTCATTGGTGTAGATAATGAAGTCATCGACGCCAATCGCGCGGTGATAGGCCAGCCACTCCAGGATGAAGGGGCCCTCGTTTTTCATCGTCGTGATAATGGCGCATCTCCCGCGCGTGCCGGATTTCGTATCGAGCTGAATTTCGGGCATCTGTACCGGATTGTGGCCAAAGTGCTCGGTGGATTGCTCTAGCAGCAGAGGGTGTTCGATCAGAGAGGTCTTGGGGACAATCTTGGATATTGTTGGGGCTGGGTGACGCAGCGCCATGTGGCGAAAAAACTTCTGAGTCCGCGTCATGTCCGGCTCGGCATTGCCGACGCGGACGAGGCGCCAGATGGCACCTTTGGGTGATTTCGAGGGGGCAATACACCAACGTTGCCGACCGCCGCTTGCATCGAATTGCACGCAGGTATGATCGGCAAAGTGAACCTTCTCACCTTTTCGGATGCGCCAAGGATAACAGTGTTGTCCTACGAGCGCGATGAGACCACCTTCTGCCGAAATAGCAGCATCAAAAACCGTTTCTTTACCCGGTGGGATCAGATCGTGCACATCGACATTCGCAACCGCGTGCGACTGGTCCAGAAAGCGCGCGCGCATGATTTCGTAGATCGAGAGCATCCCAAGCGGGCTGCTCCAGGGGCAGGGATCGGCAACAACCATTCGATCCTTGCCCGGTGCTTCGGGCACGCAAAACGGATGAGCTTCGGCCGGAAGATCAGGTCGGCCAAGTGGGATATCGCTGCTGAGCAGGACAACAATGCAGGGCAAATCGCGACGACGAAGCCCCTTGCGCAACCTGTTCGCGAATTTCTTGTCGGTTCCGGGCTGGGCGCGATCAAGGATGACGGCGGCATCAGCATTCTGCTGTTCTATGTGATAGGCCAGCCAGTCGAGTACGATGTCAGCGGATTCACCATTGCGAACAGCCGCCAGCGCATTGCGGCCCTCCAACAGCGAAAGCTCTGCCTCGGCGGGAACAAGGCTGACCGATCGGCCCGCGATTTCAAAATCGTTCCGGGCCTCCTCTGGCAGTTCAAATGTCAGGAATGCGGCGCCGCCGACCAAACTGGTCGCCGTGAGCTTTGCGCCGGCAGGCGGCAAGACGATTTCCGCCGAAACCTCGCGATCAAAGAACAGGGTGACGTGACGCCGATCAGCTTTCCGACATTCGACAATATCAACAATGCACAGGTCATCATACTGGTGGCTGACGAGACGGCGTTCTATCAATCCTGCGGTCATGTGCTGTTTTGACCTTGTGCAGAAACAGCGCGCTGCGCCTGCAGGAAGGCAAGAGCTGCCGACGCACTTGGAGGCGTGCTGCCCGTCAGCAAACCGAGCCGAAAATGAAACCGAAGTGTGTCTGTGTCGGCCATAAGCTCTGCCGCGCGTCGCTGGTGCCACTGGTCACACCGCCCAAGCCAGTCCGGAACATCCGTTAAAGCCTTGAGCTTGTCATGCTCGACATGTGTGGCATCCATCATGGGAGTGATGTCGAGTGCAACGGTGGTATTCCAATTCCGCTCGGCCCAGTAGGTCAATCCGATCTGCCGGTTCGAATGATTGGGCAGGCCCCGGGCGCGCTTGACAATGAATTCTTCAGCCGACCGGAGGGAGTAGTGATTAAGCCAAATCCGCCTTTTTTGCATGGGCATCCCATAAAGCGTGATGATGGCATCATTCGCGGCAAACCGGTCTGGCAGGGGCTGACCGTCGGGGCCAAGCCAGCGGGCAGGCTTATGCGGTTTGCTGCGCGGGCGATGAACGCCCATTTTCTGAAACGCCTTGGGCCGGTAGAGGGTCTTGAAAAGATGCGCCAAGGGGAAATGCAGGTTTTCCGGTGCCGCCTTGGTGAACCGTTCAGGCGTCACGCCGGGCGTACGGTGTTGCAGACCAGCAGAGCCGAAGAAGCGCCAGGGCATGGCAAGGGCATCGAAACTTCCCTGTTCGCTTTCAAACTTTGCGATCAAGCCGGGCAGGTTGCCTTCGGGCAGGCAGATGAACTCGTCACAGTCAAAGAAGAGAACCCAATCGGCGGCTTCGACCCAAGGGTGCTTCCGAGCGATATTGAGAGCCTGCCATTGTACTGATTTTTTGCCGCGTGGTTCGAAACTCAGATGTGCTATCCGCGCATCAGCAGTTAACGCCTCAAGCAACGCTTGGGACCCATCGTTGCAGTCATGCGACAGAACCAGCATTCGATCGAAACCGGTAGCGAGATGATGAGCAATCCATTCGGTCAGATAAGGCCCGTCATCGCGCTGACAGGTGACGCCGACAATGGTCAAAAGGTGCCTCGTAGCTGATAGTTCTCTGCTCTATCTATCTAATACAACGGGTGACATGCAAAGTCACTCTGGATTAGCGGAAGCATCCCGAACCGCTATGTCTGATATCGTTTGGGAATAAAGACCAGAAAATCGCACTTTTTGCTTACGCTATTGTTCCGGCTGTTCCCGCGGGTTTAACCTGACGCAAAGAGTGCTCGAACTGGTTGCGAAATACACCCATGACAAATGGTATCGACAACTCGACTAGAGAATGGGTTGCCACAGTTAACTAGTTCGTTATCATGCGCTCACAACGGTTTAACAGGTGAACCGTCAAAGCCGCATGGGCGGAGCCTCATGCGCAAACTTACGGATGCTCCCCGCAGTGTCTTCATTATTTGTATTAAATCCCTCGCACATGGAAGTAACCCGATCAAATGGCTATGAGACGTAGGAGCGATTCAAAATCCGCAGCACCAAAAAAAGCGCGCCGTACCTCTGCAAAAGACCAAGTTAGCTCGTCGCGTGGCCAAGGAATTGATAGCATGGTGCTTGACCCTGACAGCGTTACAAAAAACAAGAAGAAACCGGAGCAAAAAAATCCGGTAGTCGCAGGCAAAAAGCTCATTGTTTCGACAATGAAAGACGAAGGCCCTTACCTGCTGGAATGGATCGCATATCATCGCGCAATCGGGTTCACGGATTTTCTGATCTACACGAACGATTGTAGCGACGGAACAGATCTCCTGCTCGACCGTCTGCAGCAGAACAAGATCGTTACCCATGTCCGCAACAAGGTGCTCAAGCGCGGCCCTCATAAGTCGGCGCTAAAATATGCGAAGGTTCACGAAACCTATAAGTCCGCTGAGTGGGTTTATGTTTGCGATGTTGATGAATTCCTGAATGTGCAAATCGGGGACGGTCGTGTTGACGATCTGATCTCGTATTATTCAGATGCTGACGTGATCCCGGTGACCTGGCGGCTCTTTTCGAATAACGGCCATAGCTCTTTGTTTCCGGGAAAATGCATTCAGGCGTTCACAGACGCCGAACCAGCCGCTGCCGGGAAAGGCGCAAAGGGCCGGTTTGTCAAATCCCTGTTCAAGCCAAATTCAAAGATCAAGCGGATAGGGCTGCATGCCCCCGTATTTGAAGATGGTGAAGAGGACGACATTGTCTGGCGCGCGTCATGGCTGCAGGAAGATCCGAAATCCGATCCGCGACGCCCGACTGACAATTTCGGATATGACATCGCGCAGATAAATCACTACGCGGTGAGGTCAATTGACGCGTTCCTCATCAAACGGAAACGTGGCCGGGCAAATCATGTGAACGAAACAATTGGCAAAGAATACTGGGCGCGCTGGTGTCAGGGCGGTGAGATTGATACGTCGATTCAGCGCCATGTCGACGCGATGAACAGCGAGTATCAGGAACTGGTGAAAGACCCTGTCGTCGCCCATTTGCAGGAAGGTGCGTGCGCGTTCCAGGAGCAACAGCTCGGCAGTTTGCTGGAGCTTGACGAGTTCAAAGCGCTGAAACAGGAGCTTGTCGGAGTGTCACCTGCGCTCAAGCAAAAAGTGGCCGTCACGCCCGAGACCGAAGCCCTGCGCGTCAAAGCGCCCAAGCGTCACAAAAATCGCATCCGGATGCTGGAACATATGCCAAAGAACGGACGTTGCGCCGAGATTGGTGTGTGGAATGGTGGTTTTTCGGGTGTCATTCTTGAGGTTACCCAGCCAAGTGAATTGACCCTGATAGATCCTTGGGAACTGTTGTCAGGACAAGATGAAGGGGAGTGGACCCACAAGAAGCACCAGAACCACGAGTTCATGCGCGGAATGTTCGAAAATGTTTTCGCAAACTACGCACACCTGCCGAATATCTCGATCAGCAAAGGGTTTTCGGCCGAGGTTCTTGAGAGCTTTCCCGACAATTACTTTGACTGGCTCTACATTGACGGGAACCATCTGTACGAATTCGTTCTGAAAGACGTTGAAGTTGCGTTCCGCAAGGTGCGGGCAGGGGGGATCATCGCGGGCGACGATTATTTCTGGGAAAAAGATGGCCGAAAGCATGTGAAAGAAGCTGTTTTAGACGCCATGAAAGCTCATGGAATGGATGATCCGCCACCGCGGATCGGACAGCAGTTCATGATTACTGTTCCAGACCTGTAGGAAGCGCGGAGCATGAACAAGCCTAAATACAAGACCGTTCTGGAAACTCACGGCATCAAAGTTCCTTTCGTTTCCGACGTTATCAGCCCGCGTATGGAACAGGTTATCGGAAAAGGGCGCTACGAAGCCTCTGAAATCAAACTATTACGCAAGATCTTACGGCCAAGAGATAGAGTTTTGGAACTGGGCGCGGGGGTCGGCGTTGTGTCCACCGCCGCAGCACTGGTGACTGGGCCCGAGAAGGTCATCGTGGTCGAGGCTAATCCAAATCTTATCCCGATCATTCACGAGACCCATAAACTCAACGGCGTTGAGGGCGTGGAAATCCTGAACGGTGTTGGGGTTGGCGCACCAGTTGGCGGCGAAGCCACGTTCTATTTGCGTGAGGATTTCTGGGCGTCTTCGCTTGAAAAACCTCATGAAAGAGAGACGGGGACGATAACGCCCGTATCTGTTTCGCAGATTGATCTGAATGCCATTTTCGAAAAGCACCGGCCCTCGGTATTCGTCCTGGACATTGAAGGCGGCGAACTTGATCTGCTGCCAACGCTTGATCTTTCGTCTTGTCGGTCTGTTGTAATCGAACTGCATCCCAAAGTGTATCAGCTGGAGGGGATCGCCCGATGCTTCGATGCCTTAAGGACGAAGGGCTTTGCCTATGACGCCAAGCAGTCTCGTGGGGGAACGGTGGTTGTATTCAGCCGTATCAAAGTTCCTGCCAAGACCCAGCCTCGCGTCACCGCCGTCACATGTATGAAAGATGAAGGGCCATTCATTCTCGAATGGATCGCCTATCACAAGATGGTTGGCGTAACCGACTTTCTGATCTTCACCAATGATTGCAGCGATGGGACAACCGAAATTCTCGATCAGCTGGACCACCTCGGGCATGTGCGCCACTTGCCGAACCCTTCAATGGGTTTCAACTCCCCGCGTCACCAACCTGCGGCGCTACAATATGCCAGATATCACCGTGAGTACCGCGACGCGGATTGGATTATCTCTATGGATGTGGATGAATTCATCAATGTCCATATCGGCGACCGCACATTGAACGCGCTCTTCGACGCCAATAGCTCGGCAAATATCATCTCGCTTTGCCATCTTGATTTTGGATGCGACGGGATCGAGCACTACGAAGATCGTCTCGTGACCGAGCAGATGAGAAGCTGTGACGACAAATTTCCGGCTCAAAAGCCACGGCGTGGGATCAAGACTCTGATACATCGCTCGGCGCCTGGCTACACGCTTTCAAATCACCGACCGATATTCGATGACCCCAATGACAAGCAGATTGATTGGATTGATGGCGGCGGCAAAAAGTTTCCCAAAACACGCCGCGTGGGACAGCACAAGGGAATGACGCCCCACGGCGTTTACGAGCAGGTGCAACTCAACCACTACCCCGTTCGGTCAATCGAAACCTACCTTACGAAGGCTGTGAAGGGTAACGTCATCGCAATCGATAGTTTTGTCGGACTTGAATACTGGGTGAAGCGAAATGGAAATGCTGACCGGGATGAAACAATCCAGCCACTGCTGGACAGGACGAAACAAAAAATGACCGAACTGCTGGCAGATCCGGTATTGTTCGAATTGCATCAAAAAGCGGTTTGCTATCACAAGGCAGAAATAGAAAAGCTGCGCAAAGACAAGACCATGCTGGGCTTGCTCAAAAGCGCTAAAGCTTCACACGAAAAAACGAAGGGCGGCGTCAAGGACGAGCAGAGCGCATGAGTTTTCCACACGAACTTCTTCGTACGATCTATAAGGACGAAGCAACGACACGCGGCATCAGGCGGCAAATTCGTGCGTGTCTTGAGCCCGTTGAGGTCGACTATAAAGGGTGCCGGATGAGGGTTCATCCCGCCGATAACAATACTGAGTTTCAGATTTGGCGGATTGGGCGTACTCACGAGGAAGCCGCTCTGCGTGATATTCTCAAGAAACTGGGCACCGATCCCTATATTGCTTTCGACGTTGGGGCCAACGCAGGGTCGTTTTCTGTCCGGTTAGGTGCGCATGCACCAAAGGGATCGCAAATTCACGCCTTTGAACCGAACCCGGAAATGCGCAAACGCTTGGTCCATAATCTTTCACTGAACAAGCCAAATGAAGTGACGGTACATGACTGCGCCATATCGGATCAGATTGGCAAAATGGATTTCTATATACCTGACGTCAACAATCTGGGCCAGGCACGGCTGAACGAACCATTTGAAAATGGCACAAAGCGGACTGTGCAAACCCGTAAACTTACCGAGTTTCTGCCAGAGGACGAAACGACAGAAATCGCTTTCCTGAAAGTCGATATCGAAGGGTTCGAAGATCGGGCTATCGAACCTTTGCTAACCGAGGCACCAAAAACGCAACGGCCAAGGCTTATCTTCTTTGAGCACAAGCACAACAGCCTCTGGAAGACTGATATCACGGCCCTGATCCTGGAATCCGGTTACAAGATGGTCAAAGAATATGGCAGGAACGCTCTTTTTGTTAAGCCTGACTGACAATGATCGGAGGCATCCCGACATGAGAAGCTCCGCGCCGTTTCAAAATGTTGATGAGCAACGAAAATAGGGTTGAAACTCACACATGCAGTTTGTCTCTCCCCCTCGTATCGTCATCGTTGCGGGCCAAAGCAATATGGTTGGCTATCGTACTACGGTCCAAGATTTGGCCCCACGTTGGCGGAAGGCTCAAGACGGGTGTTTTTATTGGAAGGGGACGGGCTGGATTCCACTTCAAGCCAATAAAATGAACCAGAAAAGCGCCTTTGGGCCTGAGCTTACGCTGGCACAAAGGCTTGTCGGGATCGATGAAAGCCCGGTTGGCATTGTTAAAGTTGCCCGAAATGGCAGTTATCTGGAGCGTCACTGGTCACCGGCCAGAACAGACGGGCTTTTCTCGAAACTGATCGATCAATCCCAGGCCGCTCTCGCAAGTGGGAAAAGCCACCTCTATGGGATGATCTGGCTACAGGGAGAAGCAGACAGTCTGAACGAAGAAGACGCAAACCTGTACCGGCGAAGATTTACAAACTTCATCAACCAGGTGCGTATCTCGTTAAGCGCCCCGACCATGCCGGTCATTGCCGGCATTGTGAATCCTCCTGAAGACCGGTGCGTGTACCGGGATAAGGTCAGGCGGTCCTTGAAACGGGCACCGCTTGAAAACTACGAAACAGTGCCGATGGACGATTTGGAACTCCAACGTGATCGCTTGCACCTGTCGCATCGCGGCTTAGCCCTGATGGGGAAGAGATTTGCACGAGAACTCGGAAAACGCCCAAAACCTGCACTCGTGCACCACTGGTTCTGGAATTCATCGAATTACCAGTGTTGGTATACGGGTCCGGAGGCGATACCCGAGCACGTGGTCGTTTCGTTTCCCTTTGCCGTCGCGAAGAGTGGCTATGATGAGTTTGGCTTCGGCCAGCGCGCGTTTGACAAGCGAGAAACCGGGACAATCTATATTCGTTCAAATGCGTCAAACTGGTTTCAGCATGATGAAGTCTTCCAGATCGCTGCGAAGATACGAGACTATGTTGGCGTGGACACAGAATTAACCCTTTATGGGGCGAGCATGGGCGCCTATGCGGCACTTTTGTTGTCCGGCAGCCTCACGCCAAAAAGAATTTTTGCAATTGCGCCCCAATTCTCGATCGACCGAAAGATGGTACCCTGGGAAACCAGGTGGTCGAGATCCGCAGCGCGCATAAAAGATTTCCAGTACGATCTCATCGAACACATTGATCCAACGGTGCAAAAAACCGTATTTTATGACAGTACATCAGTGGACAGACAGCATATCGATCTGCTTCCCGTCGATGAAACATGGGACCTTGTAAAACTACCCCATGCCTCACATCAGGTATTGCGCTACTTACGCGAAACGGGGTGTCTCTCGCTTTTGGTTGACTTGATTACCAAGCAGGATGGGGAAATTGAAAAGCTTGCGCTGATGTCCAGGGCAAATCGGCGCAAAAGCTCAATCTACTGGATGACGCTTGCTAAGGCGTGTGCGCCCAGACATCCCACCACGGCACTCAAAGCTTTTCAGGAAGCCATCGCATGTGGCGGCCCGCCTAGAAAGATACAAAAGCATATTGATCGGCTCCTATTAGAGCCCGCTAGCAGCGGCGCAAAAGTACTGGATATCTCGGGCTAAGATCGACACGCGTTAGCCCGCCGCGCCAAAAACCAGCTCGAGCGCCTGTTCGATGTCATTCATACTGCCGATATTGAAGATGCCCGATTTGTCGATGCCGATTTCACGCTCGCGCATCTCGTAAATGGCACCGCGCCCGCCCTGAACAGGCGTGAACCCGCGCGACGTTTCGATGACGTTGCCGACAGTATTCCCGCCGACGAGACGAGAATGATCGGCCTCGTCATCCGAGACATCTGTATAGGCATTGGCCGCATGCTGAATCCAGGCGGCCAGAAGCGCCCCATTTGCCCCCAGCACAACCGTGCGAAGTGCGTTCATCTCGTCAGCCGTTGGAACGCCGGTCAAGCCACCCGGTCCCAACTTGCTGCGGGTCTCGACCATCTCGGCAAGACCGGCCCCACCCGCCTCCTGCAGCTCTGTGAACGCCTCGTCGACACGCAGCGCACCCGGGTCTGCCGCAGTGTAGACAAGCTGAGCATCTACGGCCCGGGTGCGATTGATCTCGGCCCGCAGGGCCGTCATTTCGTTGTCATGCAGATCTGCTGCCGCGACGGTCTTTACGTATTCATCGCGGCGCGATTTGGGGAAGAAACGCTGCAGGTTCTTGTCCTGCCCCTGACCCACTTCGTCCGCATAGCGCACCATCGTTGTCGCCAGCGCGTCATTGATAACCATCAGCTTGACAATACCTACCTGCTGCGCCGTCAGGCGGTCGCCACCCCCACCGTCAATGGGTATGGCGTTCGAGGCGCCCTGCAATGTGCCCAACAACGTGCCGGCACTCGAAAAGCTGGTCGTACCGGCCACGTCCGCCGCTTGCAGCGCCGTACTGCGACGGCCCGCGATCGTTGGCAGGTCTTCGCCTTCGGCCACCTTGGTTCCGGTCAGGAACTTGGACAGATTGAGCTGGTTGATCCGCGCGATCGTGTCTTCGTTAGAGTATTGCGCTGTAATCTGGGCAGAGCCCTTATTCGCGCCGGGCTTGTAGACAAAAACCCTGGAGGCAACGTCGAGATATCCAAAATTATTTCCGGTGACCAGCACCACGTGACTGCCGGGGTTGCTGGACGCAAGCGAACTGGCCTTGCTGGCGACCTGTTTGCGCGCGCGGAACAGCGCCTTGAAATCATCCTTGAGATTCTGTGTCATTACCTCCGGCGTGACATCTTGCCGATGACGTTCGATGATCCACTCGGCGCTTTCGACATCGTTGGTCAACCTTACCGTATCGCTGATCGACACCAGGTCGAAATCCTCGTTCGTCATGTCGCCAATATCGGGGTCGCCCGCCGCATCAGAATTGACGATATATGCGGAAACCGTCCCCTCGCCGACGGCGAAACTGCTGTGCTGTGCGGTGTGGGGAAAATCGGCGTTTGAATCATAGGCCCGCAGGGTGCCCGTTGTCTCGGTGTATTCGACGCCGCCGCGGACACGCTGGATCGGGGCGTCACCCTGTTGTGCCGGGTCGTTCAGCGTTTGTACCGTGGCAACATTGGGGCCCAGCAACTGTGCCTTGGCGCCCATCCGGTCCGCTTCGGCCTCTAATCCCGGATCATCGTTGATACCAACGCCCTTAGCCTGCAGCGTCGGACGCACCCGGCCTTGTGCCTGTTGCACCACGTGCCAGGCTTCATGCGGCAGGTGGCGGTCCTGCCCGGGCCCAAGATGGATGTCACGCCCCTGTGCATAGGCATGCGCACCGACCTGCGCTGGTGCGGCCGAGTTGCGGTGCACCCGTATATCACCCAGCGATTCCCCTGACAGATGCTCCACCCCGGCCCGCAGGTCGCGCGGCAACTGTCCTGCTTCGCCGCCCTCTGCCGAACCGCCATCCGTCGCCACATCACCATTCCCGCTCTGCATCTCTTTGCCTTGTAGAAGTTCGTCTTCATCTTCGACGCGTTGAACTGGTTCCGGTCGCGCATCCGGTGGCTGCCGCAGAGCCGCCAGCCGCTGAACCAGAGGACTGGCATCTGCGCGCAGCTGAAGCTGTTCCAGAGCGGCGTGTTCAGAATTGCCCGCGATTTCCGGCGCCCGGGACGCGCCAGAGCGCGTAGGGGTTGGTGCTTTGGCTGGAATATTGGCGGTCTTGGGTGGATGGGCAGGCACTTTGCGGCATTCCTTGAGACAGGCAATTCAACCATACCGTGCAAGATTAGCAGCATTTCGGAACAAGTCACGATTTTCCGGATGCGGAATTTACGCCGAGTCTGAACCTTTCCGGATACCTGTCATTGAAGTGTATTGAGGCAGCAGCAAAAGCATCCTCAACAGGCGCATGGCAAGATATTGGCAGGTCCGCAAGGAGTTGGAACCGGCCATTGGTTGTGGTTTCCAACGCAGTTGATCGCATCAGAGGGCTGAACATCCGTGCCACCGGACCATACCGCCTTCCAACTTACGCCAAAGACCATCCCTGCATCAAAATCCCACACATTTTGCGCCTATTTACCGGGCAAAACTGAAAATCTGCCCGGTAAATGAGCGCTCCCGCTTAAAGCACCCCCGAAAATCGTCACGTTCGCTTTACGCTGCATCGCAGAAATTTCTACGTTGCGGTTGCACTATCCCTGTACGGAAACCCGAAAGGAAAGATTGTGAAACTCATAACGGCGACGATAAAACCGTTCAAACTAGACGAGGTACGCGAAGCGCTTACCAATGTCGGTGTGCGCGGCATGATGGTAAATGAAATCAAGGGCTTCGGCGCACAATCCGGTCACACTGAAATTTACCGTGGAGCTGAATACACGGTGAATTTCGTTCCCAAGATCAAGCTTGAAATCGCAGTCACGGCGGCGATGGCCGACCAGGTGGTCGACGCTATCACCACTACTGCCCGCACCGGCAGGATTGGGGATGGCAAGATCTTCGTTCAGGACATCGAGCAAACCATTCGGGTGCGCACTGGCGAAACCAACGAAGACGCGCTGTAGCGCGAAGGACAAGGAGAAGGATATGTCAAACTACATCAAATTGGGCGTTGCCGCGATGCTGATCGCGCTGCCTCAGACGGGGGGCGCACAGGAGGCTGGCACGACACCGCTGAATGCCGATATCGGCTTTATCTTCACAACCTTCATGTTTCTGGTCTCGGGCTTTTTGGTATTCTTCATGGCCGCGGGCTTTGCCATGCTGGAAGCAGGCTTGGTGCGGGGCAAGAATGTTGCGATGCAACTGACAAAGAACGTCGCACTGTTTTCGCTGGCGTCACTCTTCTATTACATTCTGGGTTACAACCTGATGTATCCGGGCGACGGCTGGACAATTGCCAACATCCTTGGTGAGTTCTCTATCACCGGGCTGGAACCGGTAGGGCTGGATGGCGCTGATCCCGACCTTACTTATGCTTCAGTCGGATCAGATTTCTTTTTTCAGCTGATGTTCTGTGCCGCTACCGCCTCTATCGTGTCGGGTGCACTGGCTGAGCGGATCAAGCTATGGCCGTTTCTGGTGTTTGTCGTATTGCTGACGGCGGTTATCTACCCGATTCAGGCCAGCTGGAAATGGGGCGGCGGTTTTCTCGACGGGATGGGCTTTCAGGATTTTGCTGGATCGACCGTCGTGCATTCCGTGGGCGGCTGGGCCGCACTGACCGGCGCAATCATACTGGGCCCTCGGCTGGGCAAATACAAAAACGGCAAGGTCAACCCGTTCCCGGGTTCTAATCTGGCGCTGGCCACATTGGGGACGTTCATCCTATGGTTGGGGTGGTTCGGCTTCAACGGCGGTTCGCAGCTTTATATGGACACTGCCGGCAACGTGGCCGACATCAGCCGCATCTTTTCGAATACCAATACCGCCGCTGCTGCCGGAGCGTTCGCTGCACTGGCCCTGACCCAGGTGATGTACAAAAAGCCTGACCTCACCATGATCCTCAACGGGGCACTGGCAGGTCTGGTTTCAATCACGGCAGAGCCGCTGACACCCACGCTGGTCGAAGCGACGCTCATTGGTGGCGTCGGCGGTGTGATCGTGGTTTTCGCGGTTCCGATGCTCGACAGGATGAAGATTGACGATGTGGTCGGTGCCATTCCTGTGCATTTATTTGCAGGCATCTGGGGAACGCTCGCCGTGGTCTTCACCAATGATGCGGCCAGTCTGTTGACCCAGCTTTATTCCATCATCATTGTCGGCCTCTTTGTCTGCGGCGCCTCGGCCATTGTGTGGCTCGCGCTCAAATACACCGTGGGGCTGCGTGTAAACGAGGAAAGTGAGATCAACGGGCTGGACATGGCAGAGCTGGGTATGGAGGCTTATCCCGAATTCACACCAGCATGACCTGTATGAGTTTTACGAGTGCGGCCCTCCGGGACAGAGTATCCGGGGGGCCAAGTTCAATCGGTCGCGCGATGCCTATCTTCCACCAGGCGGAACAGATCATGCTGATAGGGGACAGGCGCCACGACCCCGGAAACGTGGGTCGGCACCCCGATCTCGCCCGGCATTTCTGGCAATGTGCTGATGTGTTGCATCGTGCCGCATAGGGCGCATAAATGGATGGGTGAAACGTTTCCCCGTCATCATATCTTTCTTCGTCGTGGTCATCTGCGCGACGTGCGGTGTGTTCCTCTATTCAGCGACACAATCGTTGAACGAACTTCAGCGCCGGGGACAATCGGACCTTTCCCTGGCCTCGGATCGGCTGGTCAGCAGCCTGTTCGGATATCGCCAGCTTGCCGTTGCGCTAGCCTCCGATCCGCGCCTGGCGCGGTTGAGCGTCTCTGACCCCGAACTGGCGGAAATCCTGTTGGGTACGTCCGATTTCTCGGGTGCGCTCGACTTCGTGCTTCTTGACCGTGAAAGACAAGTCATTGCCAGTGCATCGCGTGGGGGAGCGTATGATTGGCGGCTCAGCCCCTTCGTTAGCCGCGCCCTGCACGGTGCAATGGGTCGAAAGGTTCAGATCAGCGCCGAATCCGGGCGTCGCGCTTTCTACTATGCCGCACCGGTCTTTTCCGATTCTGGCAAGGTAGATCGGGTAGTCGTGGCGGTGGTCGATCTTGAATCCATCGAGGCCGAATTCCGCGGGTCGCGCCCGGCCGTTTATGTGACCGATGAATACGGGATCATCTATTTCTCAAATCGATCGGAACTCGTGCTTCGCAACCGCAACCTGAGCGCGGCGATTGGCGCCGCGCAGAGCGAAGACGAAACGATCGCGCCATTCGTCGACTTTACCACGCAACGCCTCTGGGGTTTTGAGCTTTGGTCAGTCTCGGCGGGACGCTATTTGCCGCGCCACGCCCTGCACCTGACCCGCGACCTGCCCGTAATCGGAATGACGGCAGAAGCCCTGATCGATTTGCGGCCTGCCTTGATCAACGCGGAAATTCAGGCCGCTGCCGCCGGGGCGGTGATGTTTCTGCTGGGAACGGTCATCCTGGTCGTGGCGCGCCAGCGCAGGCGGCTGACGCTCGACAATCTACTTCTGGAACGGCGCGTGGCCCAACGCACACGCGAATTAAGCAACGCCAACCAATCGCTTCGTGCCGAGGTTACCGAAAGACTGGAGGCGGAGGAGGCCCTGCGACGGGCTCAGGAAGACCTCGTGCAGGCAGAAAAGCTGTCAGCACTGGGCAAGATGTCCGCCGGGATCAGCCATGAACTGAACCAACCGCTGATGGCAATCCAATCCTTTGCCGACAATGCCGTGACCTTTCTGGAGCGCAACAATACCGAAACCGCGGCGCGCAACCTTGGCAAGGTCAGCCAGCTTGCACAGCGCATGGGGCGGATTATCCAGAATTTCCGAGCCTTCGCCCGACAGGAGAAGGAGACGGTGCATAGGGTGGATCTGATAGGGATCGTGCGGGGGGCAGCCGATCTTGCCGAAATTCACCTGAGGCAGCGCGATGCAACAGTGCGCCTTAACCTGCCGGACGCGCCGGTTTGGGTGCAGGGCGGAGAGGTCCGATTGCAACAGGTCATATTGAACCTGATCACGAATGCCACGGATGCGATGGCAGAGGCCGATCGGCGCGAAGTTCGTGTCACGCTGACACCCGGCGCGCCAGTCCTTTTGAGTGTCCGTGACAATGGGCCGGGGATCGAGGAGCCCGACCGGGTGTTCGAGCCATTTTATTCTACCAAGAAGATCGGCGAGGCCGAAGGTGTGGGACTGGGTTTATCGATCTCTTACGGGCTGGTACAAAGCTTCGGTGGGAATATTCGCGGGCAGAACCATCCCGACGGCGGCGCCATCTTTACGGTCGAGCTGCAGCCCTGGAGCGAGGAGGCGGCGGCATGACAAACACCGTGCTTGTGGTCGAAGATGAGCCGCTGGTCCGTGAAGCGTTGGGGCAGACACTCGAACTCGCCGGGTACGCATCCATTCTTGCCGGGTCCTTCATCGTCGCCAAGGATCATATCACGACCGGGTTTCCAGGCATTGTTCTGTCAGATATCCGCATGCCGGGGCGCGATGGCCTTTATCTTCTGGACCATGTGCAGAGTGTTGATGCGGACTTGCCGGTGATCTTGCTGACCGGCGAAGGCGACATACCGATGGCGGTGGGCGCTATCAGCAAGGGCGCCTACGATTTTCTGGAGAAACCCTGCGCCAACGAGGTGTTGGTCGATGCCGTCAGAAAGGCCATGCGCGCGAGGGCCCTGGTGCTGGAGAACCGCGCCCTGAAATCCGAATTGACCCGGGGTGACGCGGCCGCACGGATGATCTTTGGCGCATCGGACTTGGTCGAGGCGCTGCGCGATCAGGTGCGGCGCCTGGCACCTATTGACGACGCAGTGCTGATCGAAGGACCGCCCGGATCGGGAATCGCCAAGGTGGCCGAGGTGATCCACCATTTGTCCCGCCGCCCCGACGGTCTGTATCGACGCATTGCTGGTGCCGGGCTGTCCCCGGCGGCTTTGGCCGAGCATCTGGCAGCCGCCGCAACGGGTACGTTATTCATCGAGGAGGTAGGAGCGATGCCAGAAGCGGCACAATTCGCACTTCTTGAGCATCTCGACGCGATGCAGGGTGCCCGCGTTTTGGCAGGCGCAACCGAAACACAGGACGGCCCCGGGATTATGTCAGAACTGAACTACCGGCTTGACGCACTTCGCGTCCGGGTGCCCGCGCTTGGAGAGCGAACCGAGGACATACCGGTCATTTTTCGCCATTACGTGCGCGAGATCGCAGAACAAGCCCGTGTCGCGGTGCCCGAGGTGACACCTGAAATTATCGGTGGGCTGATGGTTCAGGACTGGTCCGGCAACACCCGCGCGCTCAGAAATTCGGCGATGCGTTTTGTGCTGGGCCTTGAGGAGCCGCTGGGCGGGGAAACGATCGGCCTTGCGGACAAGATGGCCCAGGTCGAACGGGCACTGATCATCGAGGCATTGGTTCAGCACGCAGGTCACGCCTCGGCCACGGCCCGGGCGCTCAAGCTGCCGCGCAAGACGTTCTACGACAAGCTTGCAAAGCATGGAATCAAAGCGGAAGACTACCGTTGAAGACTGTGCGGATATCCGCACAGTTGGCCGATCCATCCTGTTCCGATATCCGCACACAGTAACGACCCGCAGCCGGAAGCGGCGCTGCGGAACGGATTAAAACTCTGTTTATAAAAAATAAATCTCACTACCGCTGCGCCAGGGGAAATGCTTTGTGATACCATACTGATCAATTCTAACATGGGACCACAGCAATTGTTGCGCAATAAGCGTTCCAACCGGAGGAGATAACCAGATGAAATTCCTGACCACGGCCGCCACGGCCATTGCTCTGACCGTAACTGCCGGCACCGCAATGGCCGCCTGCGACGACGGTGAGATGGTGATCAAGTTCAGTCACGTCACCAACACCGACAAACACCCCAAAGGCATCGCCGCCTCGCTACTGCAAGAGCGCGTTAACGAAGAGATGAACGGCGTCGCCTGCATGGAGGTGTTCCCGAATTCCACGCTATACAATGACGACAAAGTGCTCGAAGCCATGCTGCAGGGCGACGTTCAGTTGGCCGCGCCAAGCCTGTCGAAATTTGAAAAATTCACCAAGAAGTTCCGCCTCTTCGACCTGCCTTTCATGTTCAAGGACATCCGAGCGGTTGACGCGTTCCAGGCCTCGGATGCCGGTCAGTCGCTTATGGACAGCATGCAGCGTCGTGGCCTGCAGGGGCTGGCCTACTGGCATAATGGCATGAAGCAGATGTCGGCAAACGTGCCGCTGATGGAGCCCGGCGACGCCGACGGCCTGAAGTTCCGGGTGCAAAGCTCGGACGTTCTGGTGGCGCAGATGGAAGCACTGGGGGCGAGCCCGCAGAAGATGTCGTTCTCGGAAGTTTACGGCGCGTTGCAGCAAGGCGTTGTGGACGGGCAGGAAAACACCTGGTCAAACATCTACGGTAAGAAGTTCTTCGAAGTGCAGGACGGCATTACCCAGACCGACCACGGCATCATCGACTATCTGGTGGTAACCAGCGTTGATTGGCTCGACAGTCTCGAACCGGAAGTACGCGACCAGTTCCTGACCATCCTGGGCGAGGTGACAGAACAGCGTAACGCCGAATCCACCCAAGTCAATCTTGATGCCAAACAGGCAATCCTCGACGCTGGCAGCGAGGTACGCGAACTTGATGCGGACCAACGTGCGAAATGGGTTGAGATAATGAAACCCGTCTGGGATCAGTTCAAGGACGATGTCGGACAGGAAAACATCGACGCGGCACAGGCGATCAACGCCAGCATGTAAGCCGGACCTGATGGCGCGCCGGTTCAGGCGCGCCGCACCGGACGGGTCACAAAACCGGCCCGTCCGCACGACCCGGGAAAAGTGGGGAGAGGACAGATGCGGACAACAGGCCGAAACCTGACGGACCGGATCGAGGAGACGACGATTGCCATCCTTCTCGGTCTTATGACGGTGCTCACATTCGCCAATGTGATTGCGCGCTATGTTTTCAATTCCAACATTCTCTGGGGCCTGGAACTGACCGTGTTCATGTTCGCCTGGCTGGTCCTTCTGGGCGCCAGCTATGCGGTCAAGACCCACAGCCATCTCGGTGTTGATGCAATCATCAATCTGGTCTCGCCACCGGTGCGGCGGGTGCTGGCGCTGATCTCGGTGGCCTGCTGCCTGGTCTTTTCGCTGCTTCTACTTAAGGGCGCCTATGATTACTGGGCAGTCTTCGCCGATCTGCCGCCGACCTCGGGTCGCTGGTTCCCTACGGGACTTGATAGCTCGGCCCGGTCGCAAAGCTTCTACGAGGTGCAGGACATCCCGATGATCGCCCCGTTCAAGTTTCTGGAAGATCTGATCAATTACGGCGAAGGCTACGAGAAACTGCCGCGGGTGATCCCCTATGTCGTGCTGCCGGTATCGATGCTGCTGCTGACCTTTCGCTTTGCGCAGATGGCGGCCGCGATCTGGCGCGGCGAGGTCGACCGACTGGTGGCCAGCCATGAGATGGAGGAAGATCTTCAGGACCTTGAGCAGCAACGTGGAGGAGAAAACTGATGGAAGTTGTCCTTCTCTTCTTCATGGTGATCGGCCTTCTGCTGATCGGGGTGCCGATCGCAGTGTCGCTTGGCCTCAGCTCCACCATCTTCCTGCTGCTCTTCTCGCAAAGCTCGCTGGCCTCGGTCGCGGCAACGCTATTCGAGGCTTTTGCTGGGCATTACACGCTTCTGGCCATTCCGTTCTTCATCCTTGCCTCGTCTTTCATGACCACTGGAGGGGTGGCACAGCGGATCATCCGCTTTTCCATCGCCTGTGTCGGGCATCTGCCTGGCGGGTTAGCAATCGCGGGCGTCTTTGCCTGCATGATGTTCGCGGCCCTATCGGGGTCCTCCCCGGCGACGGTGGTTGCCATCGGGACGATCGTGATCGCGGGGATGCGGCAGGTAGGATACACCAAGGATTTCGCAGCCGGGGTGATCTGTAACGCCGGTACGCTGGGCATTCTGATCCCGCCGTCGATCGTGATGGTGGTCTATGCCGCCGCAGTTGAGGTCTCGGTTGGCCGGATGTTCCTGGCGGGCGTAATCCCGGGCCTCTTGGCTGGGTTCATGCTGATGGTGGCGATCTACGTGATGGCCAAGGTCAAGAACCTGCCCAAGGGCGATTGGCTCGGCTGGGGTGAGATCATCGCATCGGGCCGCGACGCAGCCTGGGGGCTCTTTCTTATCGTGATCATCCTGGGCGGTATCTATGGCGGCATCTTCACGCCGACCGAGGCCGCGGCGGTGGCGGCAGTCTATGCCTTCGTGATCGCCTGCTTCGTCTACAAGGACATGGGTCCGCTTGCCGCCGAGGGCGAGGGCACCAATCACAGCCTGATCCGGAAGCCTTGGGCGCTTCTGACCGCCTTGGTGCATCGTGACACCGTGCACACGCTTTTTGAGGCTGGCAAGCTGACGGTGACGCTTCTCTTTGTGATCGCCAACGCACTTATTCTCAAGCACGTACTGACCGACGAGCAGATTCCGCAACAAATCGCGGGCGCGATGCTTAATGCCGGTTTCGGGCCGGTGATGTTCCTGATCGTGGTCAATGTGATCCTGCTGATCGGTGGGCAATTCATGGAACCTTCGGGCCTTCTGGTCATCGTGGCGCCGCTGGTCTTTCCGATCGCCATCGAGCTTGGTATCGATCCGATCCATCTGGGCATCATTATGGTGGTGAACATGGAGATCGGAATGATCACACCACCGGTCGGCCTCAACCTTTTCGTCACTTCGGGCGTGGCGGGCATGCCGATGATGTCAGTCGTTCGCGCCGCCCTGCCGTTCCTGGCGGTGCTCTTCGTGTTCCTGATCATGGTGACCTATATACCCTGGTTGTCGACCTTCCTGCCCAACACCTTCATGGGTCCGGAGATCATCACCAACTGATCCGCCTTTCCTAGGGCCAAAAGCAGCAGGCGGCGTCGCGAAACGCCGCCTAACCTATCTTTTCCTCTTTTTACGGTTGGCCCAGAACGGCGGCACATCGCCCGCCATGATGCAGCCGTAAGGGTCGATATAGTCTTCGATCTCGGCCAGATCGTAGGATTTGATCTGGCCGACGACACTCTCCGCCTTCTTGTAGCTCGACGGCAGTTCCGATGCATCAACACCACCGGCATGGAACCGGATATCCAGCCCCTCGGTCTCGGCCTTCAGCATCTGCTCCGGCGTGACCGATCCCATCCGGCGCTTGTGCTCGGAACGGGAATAGTTCCGCCCCGCCCCATGCGGGCTGAAGCCCAGCCCATGCGCCGGATCCTTGCCGCGCGCCACCAGCACCGGCTCGGACATGTTGAGCGGAATCAGCGTCAGACCGGTGGCATCGGCGGCGTAATCACCCCAGGCGGGGGTCGCGCCCTTGCCGTGGTAGTAGAGATCGCCACGCCTGAAGACGAAATTATGCTCGTTCCAGAACCGGTCGCCAACATCACCCACGCGCGCAGCCTCGACGGTCGCCTGGTGGATCGCATTATGGTTGGCCTTGGTCCATTTACGGATCAGTTGCAGCGCCTCCCAATAATCGCGCCCCTCTTTGGTATCCGCCGGAATCCAGGCGTTCTGCTTGGGCGTTTTCGGCGACAGTTCACGCCGGAACCGCTCGGCCACGGCCATGCCGTTTTTATACAGCACCGCGCCGGGTCCGCGCGATCCGTGATGGGTCACAATTGCGGTGCGCCCCGTGGCGCGCGAGCGGCCCACGAACAGGAAATGATTACCGTCGCCCTGCGTGCCCATGTGTTCCTGCGCCATACGCATGGATTTCGGGTTGTCCAGAAACGGGTTTTCCCGAAACGCATCCAGCAGCTTCAGAGAGGTGGTGAAGCGTCGGCCCTGAGGCCGCCCGCCGGGGCCGAAATGGGTCACCGACTGCGCCGCATCCAGCACCGCCTTGGGGTCGGCATTGCCCAGATCGGTGATCATAACCGAACAGCAGATATCGGCCGAATGCATCCCAGGATGGATTGCATTCCGCGCCGCCGCCACGCCCCCCACCGGGATGGTGCCGACCGGACCTGCCGGGCAGGCATCGGGCATGATCGCGCCCGCCTCGATCGTCGGCGTGCGCATCAGCGCGGTCATGGTTTCGCGCACCTTGGCGACATTATCCTCTTCATCGACATGCGCGATGTCGATGTTTTCATGAAATGCCACTTCACCGGGTGCGCGCAGATCCAGCGTCACCGGCACGGGCGGGATTTCCCCCTCCAACTCCTGGCGGATACGTACCAGCCCGAACCCTTCGGCGCGCATCTCGTTGGCGCGCTTCAGCAGCGCAGGAAACTGCCTGCCGGGGCGATGGCCCCAGTCTTTCAGCGTCTCCCCGGTCACCGGGTCATATGTGTTTTCTTCAACCATCATTCTATCTTTCATAGTCACTGATAACGTCCATTTCTTGACAAATCGGGACAAGAGGTTTGCAGGATGAATTTTCCGCCACCGGATCGCTCCGGGCTGGGGTTGAACCAGCACGGCATGGCTGCCCATGCCACCCTTGACGGGCGCGTCTGCCTGTAATCCTGCAGGCATTCCCGATATTTCGCAGTCCGGGGGACAAGGATTTCGTGAGAGGCCTTTCGGCAGTCGTTCCATAGCGATGTACTCCCACGGGCATTCCCCCGGACATTTTCCTTTCATTTCTGGCTCGGCTGGTTGGGATCGAACCAACGACATCCTGATTAACAGTCAGGCGCTCCACCGCTGAGCTACAGCCGAATATGTGGTGTCCCGGCGACAAGAGGTGAAGAAACAGATGGGAGGCCCGCCCCGCATCCGAATGGGCGGATGCGTTTGCCATCTGGGCGCCGGCACGGAGGGGAGTTGAACCCGCTCGACCTGTCCCGTTGGTGCCATGTAGTTCCTTCGGCATTCGCCGGGGGTATCCTTTCGTTTTCTGGTGTGCCCGGTGGGGATCGAACCCACGACGTACCGCTTAAAAGGCGGTCGCTCTGCCACTGAGCTACGGGCGCGTGTTCCGGCGACAAGGGTGTGGTGAAACGAACCTGCTCTACCTGACTGAGCTACATCGCAACGCGATGGCGGGATTCGAACCCGCGGCCCGGAGATTATGATCTGTAGTTCCACCGGCATTCGCCGAATGTCTTTCCTTTCATTTCCTCGATCCGTCCGGGCGGCGCTCCGCCCGGACAGGTTTCATACGTCGATCTTCCCGATCTCGCCGACCCAGTGGTCCGGGCCGGTCTGACCGTTGGCAAACGCCGCGATCTGGTCAAAGACCGCATCCGAGAACCCGCCGACATTCAGTACGTCTTCACGTGTCCGCGCCTGCGTGGTCCCGTAGGGCGCGATGTCGATGCAGACCAGCTTGGCCTTTGGATTGCGACCTCTGATCGCCTCCCATTCCTTCAACATCGCCGTTGCCTGACCACCTGCGCGGGCATCGACCCAGGACTGGTTGTCCGAGACGAACACCACCAGATCCGGGCTGCGGCCACGCTGGTTCAGCCATTTCAGCGGCGCGGAACAGTTTGTCCCACCGCCCGCCAGATCGGCCAGCCGTTCGGCGTTGGTCAGGATCGTGTCGCGCGACCTCAGGCGTACATCACGCACGTCGAAGTCGAACGGCAGAACCTGGCACCCGCGGTTCACACGGCTAAACGACGCCGCCACCAAAGCAGCCACATCCACATGGCGCACGACCGAGGTTGCCCCCGGGCGATACCCGGTCACGGACCCGGTCATCGACCCGGACACATCCGGGCAGACCACAACCTGCCCCGCGATCTTCGGCACGTTCTGCACCGCGATTTCCATCGCATCATGCAGTGCGTCCACGATCGCCGCTGGCATCTCGGGCGCGATATTCTGCGCCGCCACCATCAACTGGTACGGAAACGCCCGCGCCTTGGCGATGGCCTCGCGGTTGCGCAACAGCACCGCCACGTGATCCACGTTGCGCCGCACGCCGAAAACGCCGTGACGCTGGAACGTGTTCAGGTTCTGCCGCACCATCTGCCACGAACCCTTGCGCGCGATCCGCGCCCAATGGGCCGAGGACAGTTCCAGCTGCGTCAGCATCTGGAACGGCACGTCCGGCACCGGCCCCTTGCCGGTTTTCCTGAACGCGATCCAGTCCTGCACCGCCTGTGGCAACCGTGCCAGATTGCACGGCCGCCCGACGATCCAGGCAAACAGCGCCTCCCGCTCGGCCGAGGCCGGTTTCGGATGCACCATCCTGATCACGTCCGCCAAAGACGGATAATTGCCGATATTGGCGTTCAGCAGCGCCCGGTCGGACGCGGTGTTCAGCCAGTTCTGCACCATGGCTTTCGGCGCCGAGCCCAGCGATTTACGACCGGTCTGATCGGAACGGACAACCTGCACGAAGGTGCGCAGCATCTTGCCGTTATCGACCACACGGCCAAAAGCCGCCCGGAACAGTACCGGATCGCGCCGGGCCAGAACCGCCAGCAAAACGGCGGGCATATCCTTCATGTACCCCGACTGGCGCGCATAGATTGCCGCCTGCGCCAGAAACACCGGCTCAACAGCCTCGGCCACGTCCAGAACATATTCCAGCTCTTCCTGCGGCGACTGATAGAACATGCCCCCGAACGTGCCGGTCACGGCAACCTGCGCCAGGGCATGGGCATCGGAATAGGCGTAAGCCGGTGCCGCGTGGGCGTTCCTTGCGGTCGCTTTCGGCAGCAACCGGCCTTTGATCGATGCAAACACGGATTTGTTCGCCATTTCTTCGTTCCTCGTTTGTTGTGAGGTTGTTTTGCCATGGCTCACGCCTTGCCGCTAAAGAAATCGAAAAATCACGTAACATGCTATAAAATAACAATAATAACGCCATTTGAGCTTTTCGCTTCAAGAATATAGTATCCATGTTTATCTGAATTTATATTTTTGGATAAATCATGCAGAACGTAGTGATCGGTTTCCTTGGAACCCAGCTTGATATGGGCAAGAAACGGCGGTGGAAGCCGACGCCCAGCCTTGTCAGCCACGATCATTTCGACGTGCACCGGCTGGAACTGCTGCATGACCGGAAATTCAACCGCCTCGCGCATCAGGTCAAACGCGAGATCGAGGAGGCCTCGCCCGAAACCGAAGTGCTTCTGCAGCAGCTTGATCTGGACGATCCCTGGGATTTTCAGGAGGTCTACGGCAAACTCTTCGATTTCGCCCGCGCCTACGGGTTTGACGAGCACCGCGAGCGCTATCACGTGCATCTGACCACCGGCACCCATGTGGCGCAGATCTGCTGGTTCCTGCTAACCGAGAGCCGCCACATCCCCGCCCGGCTGATCCAGACCGGCCCGCCGGGGCCCGAGGAAGAAGTCGCGAAATTCGACATCATTGATCTGGACCTCAGCCGCTATAACGCGCTGCAACAGCGGTTCGACCAGCTGTCGCGCGAATACAGCAGCCAGTTGAAAGGCGGGATCGAGACGCGCAATGCCCCCTACAACACCCTGATCGACCGGATCGAACTGGTAGCCAGCAATTCGGATGAACCGATCCTGCTGCTGGGCGAAACCGGCACTGGCAAGACCGAACTGGCCGAACGGGTCTATAACCTCAAACTCGACCGGCGCAGGATCAAGGGGCGGCTCGTGCATGTCAATTGTGCCACGCTGAACGGCCCCGATGCGCTGGCTATGCTTTTTGGCCAGCGTCGCAGCCATACCGGGCAGGCCGGATCAGAACGCAGCGGGCTTCTGCGCGAGGCCGATGGCGGGGTGCTGTTTCTGGACGAGGTGGACGAGTTGGACCCCAACACCCAGTCGGTCCTGCTGCACGCGATGGAAACCGGGCGGTTTTACCCTCTGGGTTCGGATCACGAGGTATCAAGCCGGTTCCAGATCATCGCCGGGGCCAATCGCGATCTGCGCAGCCTGACCGCGGACGGATCGTTTCGCCCCGACCTGCTGGCACGGCTCAACATGTGGAGCTTCAGACTGCCCGCCCTGCGCGACCGACGCGAGGATATCGAGGCCAATCTGGTGTTCGAACTGGCCCGCTCGGAACGCGATCTGGGCACGCAGGTCGGCTTCAACACCGACGCGCGCGAACACTACCTCCGCTTCGCCGCCGATCCCGCAACCCTCTGGCCCGGCAATTTCCGCGATTTCAGCAGTTCGGTCCGGCGGCTTTGTACACTTGCGCCCCGGGGCCGGATCACCCGCGCCATGGTGGACGGCGAAATCGGCACCCTGAAACGGGACTGGCGCCGCGCGACTGCCGATGACACCTATCAGCTTGTCGCCTCGGTTCTGCCGGACGGCGCAGCGGAGGTCGATCCCTTCGACCGGGTGCAACTGGCCGAGGTCATCCGCACCTGCCGCGCCTCCTCTAGCCTGAGTGCCGCTGGTCGGACGCTTTTTGTCGTGTCTCGCAGTAAGCGAAAGACCCAGAATGACGCTGACCGCCTTAGAAAATACCTGAACAAATTCGATCTGAATTGGGAGAAGGTGACGGCGCGCGACCTTTGATGCCGCGACACATACCGTTATCAGGCCAGAACGTCATCGCTGGATGCAGCTAACGGCAAATGGGGAGATCCAGTTTGCCCACGCACGGAGTTCTTCGGCCAGGCATTATCTGGATCGTCAGAACTCTGCCAAGGCCTTGGCCATACGGCTAACCAGATTGGGGATGCGCTTCTCACCAACGCCCGAAAACCCCAGGACAAGCGCCTGACGTTCGATAGGTTCGGAGGTGTAGACCGATAGAGGCAGGGACTCGATCCCGGCGTCCAGTAACGCGCTATGCGCAGTCTGATCGTCAATGCCGCGCTTCAGCCACGCCAGCATGTGCATGCCCGCATCTGTTGGCTGTACGTCCAGATGATCTGCGCAGTCCCGTAGCAGGCAATCGTACAATATATCACGCCGCTCACGGTAAACCCGGCGCATTTTCCGGATGTGCTCGACAAAACGGCCGTCATCCATGAACTGGGCCATCGCGCTTTCCACTACGGCCGAAGAGCTTTGCCCAAGCAGGTTGCGCGCCTTGGCAAACGTATCGACCAACCCCGGCGGCACCACGATGTAACCCAGCCGCATCGAGGCAAACATGGATTTCGAAAACGTGCCGACGTAAAACACCCGGCGTTCCGTATCCAACGCGCTGAGCGCCGGAAGGGGCCTGCCGCGATATCGGAATTCGCTGTCATAGTCATCTTCAATGATCCACGCGCCGTTTTCCTGAGCGTAGTTGAGCAGCGCCAGGCGCCTGACCAGCGACATCGTTGTCCCCAGCGGTTGTTGGTGTGAGGGGGTGGTGAAGATAACTGTGGGATTGGGATAGCGTGACATCGCAACATCAAGGTCAAGCCCTTCACTATCTATCGGCACCGGGGCAACTCTCGCCCCCATCGCCTGCATGATATCTCGTCCGGCGATATGGCCCGGGTTTTCATACCAGACCGTTTCACCGCGATCGAGCAGCACAAAAGCAATCATCACAAAGGCCTGCTGCGCCCCCGAGGTTATAACGATTTGATCAGGATCGGCCTGCATGCCGCGGGCATCGGCCAGGTGCCGGGAAACCGCCTGTCGCAGCGCGGCAGAGCCGGTCACCGGCCCGTAGCTGAGGTTGCGGCGTTCGTGACTGGTCATTGCGTCAAAAATATATTTGTTCCAGGCTTTGACCGGAAACACATCCAAGGCAGGCACCCCCGGACGAAACCCATCGGTTTTTCCGTGACGAATGCTCGCTTTGGACGAGGTGATCATTTTGGCATGATCCGAAATCTCGATCTCCGGCGGTTTTGCGCGGCGGCGCGGCAGCCGAAAACTTGGCGCATAGTCCGGATCGAGCCCCTGCGCGACAAAGGTTCCGGCGCCCGTTCGGGCCTCGGCATATCCTTCTGCAACCAGTTGTTCATAAACCGATTTGACGGTGATGCGCGACACGTTCAGGTCCTGGGCCAGTTCGCGTGTAGAGGGTAGTTTCTGTGCCGGGCGCAACGTGCCGTCCAATATGAACCTGCGCAGCGCAGCATCCAGCTGACGATAGATCGGGACCGGCGACGCACGATCAACGCTAAATCCGTGCAGCAATGCGCCTCCGGGGGGTTTCGGCATGGGTCCTCTCAAAATGGATCTATAGAAACCACAATAATGGGTATATTCTACATATCCACTCCAGAATAGCCTATTATCGACGGCCTGTCGCAAGGCAGCAGAATTTTGATCAGGAGCGATACCGGGCATGACCGATCTGGAGAACTACCGTTTCCCCGCAGGCCTTCATCTGCTGCAACGCTGGCAGTCGGGGGACGCTGACGCAAAGCAGGAGGTGGCCCGGTTCTTTGACGCGGCCATCGCCGGTAAGTTTGATAACAACTTCAAGCTTCTTGCGCCCGCCAAATGCGTGCATTCAACGGCCTCTGTCCATATGCTGGGACTCGCGGTGCTGCATGATCTCTATGGCATTGAATCCCGTGAATACTACCACGAAGACCCCTATCGCTATGTGCGTGCCAACCTTGCCGTCAGCCGCCTTCTGGGGATCAGCAAGTTCTACATGACATGGGCGCTTTATGCCTGGACCTGTGAACCGCTGGGCCAGACGATGATGTATCCGGACAAGTTTCCTCCGGGGGCTGACCCCGATGCCATCCTGATCAACAAAAACAACTGGCGCGATCTGAAGACACCCGATTTTTCTACCGGTGTACCTGCGGCCATCGACGGTATCCTGCGCGTCACGCAGGAGCTCACCGGCGTCGCGCCCCTGTTGCAGATATCTGCGCCCTACAGCCTTGCTGCAGATATCTATGGGCAGGAACCTCTGCTGGCAGATGTGATCAATGACCCCGACGAGGTAAATGCGCTGCTGGATCATCTGGGCGATACCGTGCTGGCGCCGTGGATGGATCATCACTTCGAGATGTTTCCCGATGGATGGGTCGAATTGTCGGACGCATCGGGGTCGCCCTTTTTCATCGGGCCGGACAACTGCATGAACATGTCGATCCGCTCAATCCGACACATGTTGCGAGGGAAATCCTATGCAGACCGCGTGTTCGACAACAACTACCGCGGCGATTTCGTGGCCGAAGTGCGAAAAAAGGGCCGGACGGCACGACGCCGAGGTGCGATCAGCGAAGGCGCGCCCACGACGGACCGCGCCAAGCTGCTGGCGCTGACCGAGGCCAAGGTCAGCGTGAACCCGCTCTTCATCATGCGCCTTGAATCCGACAAGGTGGATATCTCGTTCTACGAGGAACAGGCAATCGCACGGAACATGCCCCTGACCGTTGGCATCGGTTCACCAGAGATTGACCGTAATAGCATCGAAGACCTCGACGCGACCAAGGCAGAAACTGTTGCGAACGCACGGTCATTCGTTGCCGCGATCAAAAACGTCTGCGAAACGGTTGATCTGCCGGATGACAACCATGTGGGGCAGTCCTGGCCGAGCCATGTCTATTTCGAAGACGTCAATGGTCAGTCCCAGTTCGAGCTTGTTGAGCTGATCCTGAGAGAGGTCCGCGACTGTCCGGCGATCGAACGGGCGCGCTCAGGGGTCAGTGCGATTGTTCAGGCCGCGCCCGACAATGCTGCCGTTGGGTAATTGAACCAGATAGTTCTCTGCACTTCTCTCTGATTTGAGCGTCTCGCGACAGACATTCGCGAAAGCTTCTATCAGTTTTGTTGGGATGGAACGATTGGTCAGTGCCAGCCCGTATTGCGGTGCGGGCACATCATCGCTCAACGGGACATAGACCAGTTCGCTACCATCATAGGCGCGCTCGTTCACGGGCCGCATGATCAGAAGCGCATAACCCTCGCCTGCGCCGACCAGGCTTCGGACAAGCTCGTAGGACTTGGCCTGATGTTTTATCCTGGGGTTCAGGTTGGCCTGCGAAAAAAGCGACAGAAAGAACTGCTGGGTAATCGGCAGGTTCAGCGCAACCATGTCCCGGTCGGCAAGCTGCGCCAATGAGATTGAGGTCTGGTTTGCCAATGGATCGTCCTTGGACAAAAGCACATAAGGCGGCGCTTCGATCAGGGTTTCAAATTCGATGCCGGGGCTGGGATGCATGTTGTAGGTCAGGGCTACATCAATCCGGCCCTGGGTAAGCATCAGGTTGATCTCGTCCAGATCCGCCTCGTGAACCTGAAGGGAAATGTCGAATCCCCGTTCCCTCAATCCGCGCAGAATAATCGGGACGATAAAGGCTGCGGTCGGAAGGAAACACCCCACCTCAACGACGCCTTTAAGCGCTTGTCGCAAATTGCGGGCATCATCGTCGAACTCCTGCGCGTTCTCAAGCAATCGACGCGCGCGCGCGATAAAGCGCCGTCCAACCGGTGAAAGCACGACGCGATGCGGACGCTCGCGGATGAACAGCTTTAGCTGGTATTCATCCTCAACCTTCTGAATTGCGGCACTTATTGCCGGTTGCGAAATCGCCAGGTTCTCTGCCGCCGCCGAAATACTGCCGTAGTCAGCAACTGCGACAATGTAGGAAAGCTGGCGAAACGGGATCATTATAAGAAAACCTGAGATTGATTGATATTATAATACTATTTTACAGATATTGGCTGATCCATTCAACATGCTGGAATAGTTCGCCGCGCTCCTGACCCGTTTTGAGAAAAGCGGCATGATCGCGCGAAGAGCCGCTGCTGTCATCCGGGGGGATGTCACACAGTTGTTAAACTGTCAGGCGAGGAAGTCGTCGACACATTGAACCTGGGAGGACCATAATATGAAGAGAACTAGTTTAATCGCCGCTGTAGGCGCTGCCGTTATCGCAAGTACGGCACCGACATTGGCCGAAAAGCTGGATGTTGCCAGCACCTTTGGCACGAACAACCTTCTTGGACAGATGGGGGTGAAATTTGCCGAGAACGTCGCCATCGCAACCGGTGGCGAGCTGGAGCTTGAACTGGCCGAGCCCGGCGATCTGGTGCCGACGCTGGAAGTCTTCGACTCGGTCGCGTCAGGCGCGATTGATGCGGGCTGGGACTGGATGGGATACTGGTCCGGTACCGTGCCAGTGGCACAGTTCTACGGCGGTCTGCCCTTTGGTCCGACCTCCGAAGTCTCATCGTCCTGGATGTGGAACGGCGGCGGCATCGAAATCATTCGTCGCGAATACGCCAAGCACGGCGTGATGGTGTTCCCCTGCTTTATCGAGCCTCAGGAAACCGCTGGCTGGTATCGCGAAGAGATCACCGGGCCCGAAAGCTATGACGGGATGAAAATCCGCATCTCGGGTCTGGGCGCGAAAGTGCTGACCAAACTGGGTGCATCTACACAATTGGTGCCGGGCGGTGAGACATTCCTGGCGCTCGAGCGAGGACGTGTTGATGCGGCCGACTTTGCGATCCCGACCGTTGACGAGGCGATGGGCTTCTACGAAATCGCCAAATACAACTACTTTCCGGGCTGGCACCAGTCGGCAAGCTGGTTCTCGTTCATCATGAACAAGGATCTCTATGACAGCTACAGCGACGCGCGTAAGGCCCAGCTACACATGGCCTGTCAGGCGACCATTCAGTATACGTTCAACCGCCTTCCTGCCGAGCAGATGGACGTGATTGCACGCATGGCGGAAAAAGGGGCAATCACGAAGCGTCTGCCGGACAGTGTGATGGAACGACTGCGCGAAGCCTGGGCCGAAGTTCTGGCTGAAGAAATGGCAGCTAAACCGGTTGTGAAAGAGATGTACGAATCTCTTCAGGCGCATCAGGCTAAGGTAGACGCTTGGAACGAGTTGCAAAGCTTGGACTGAGACCAACCCGATCCTAAGGCGGAGGCCCAACAGTGAAACAGCTATTGGTGAATATCGCCCGGCTTATCGAACGCATTGGTCGTTGGCTGGGCGAGATCACAAGCTGGCTAGCACTGGGAGTATTGGCCTCCGTCCTTGTCGCCGTCATCGCAAGCGCGATGCGTGCAAATGTAATGTTGGACTGGGGGGTCGATATTCCCCTGTTCGGCGACAATCTGACGGTCAACGACGTGATCGACCTGGAATGGCACTTCTTTGCAATCATGGTCATGATTGGTGGCACATATGCCTACATGGATGACAAGCACGTCCGATCCGACCTGATTTATGCGGGGCTGTCACAGTCAAAAAAGAAATGGATCGATACACTTGGCGACGTCTTCCTGATGATGCCGTTTGCAGCGGTCATGTGTTGGCTGTCCATCGGCTTTGTTATGCGGTCCTACAATTCATCTGAAGGGTCGGACTATGGCGGGATGCTGGACCGGTTCCTGATCAAATCCACCATCCCGATTGGTTTCGCAATCCTGTTCCTCGTCATACTGGCGCGAGTCATTCGGCGACTTCTGGATGATGAACTTGCCGATAGCACCTATTCCGCGACAGAAGAAAGCTTGTAGCAGGTCATGGAATTTTTCGTCGAATACAGTTGGGCGATTGCCATGATACTTGCGCTGGTGGCGGGGGTTTTCACCGGCTACCCGGTGGCCTTCCTGCTGTGCGGGCTTGGAATTGTATTTGCCATTCTTTCGGGCATCCCGCTGAAATTCATGGGCACCGTGGTCTCCAAGATCTACGCGGGCACGCTCTCAAATTGGCTGCTTCTGGCGGCTCCACTCTTCATTTTCATGGGGCTGATGCTGGATAAGTCCGGCTTGGCCGAGCGTCTCCTCCTCACGCTCGAACGGCTCTGTGGACGGCTGCCCGGCGGGCTGGCGTTATCGGTTGCTCTGCTTGGCATCATCATGGCAGCGAGCACCGGGATCGTTGGCGCGTCGGTCATGCTGCTGGGTGTGATCGCCCTGCCGGTGATGATCCGACAGGGTTATGATCCGCAATTTGCCACCGGCGTGACCGCGGCTTGCGGCACACTGGGCATTCTGATCCCACCCAGCATCATGCTGGTCTTCATGGGAGCGATCCTGCAGGTTTCCATCGGAGGGCTTTTCAAGGGAGCGTTTATCCCGGGCCTTCTGCTGGGCACGGTTTACATCCTTTACATTCTGGGCGTCGGAATCTTCTCACCGCACCGGGCGCCTGTGCCCGATCGCAGCGAGATTGACAAAATCGCCCAAAGGCAAGGCAACCTGCTGGTCGAATTGCTGCTGAACCTGGTGGGGCCGCTCTTCCTGATTGCCGCTGTGCTGGGGTCCATCATGATCGGTCTTGCCACCCCGACCGAGGCCGCGGGCATCGGGGCAGGCGGTGCATTGCTGCTGGCACTCATCGCGCGCAAGCTGAGCTTTGGTGTGATGCGCGACGTGGTGCGCGATACGTCCAAGACCACTGCAATGGTCATTTTCGTAATGATCGGTGCGGCCTGTTTCAGCGCTGTGTTCAAGCGCCTAGGCGGTGATGATATGATCGAGGAGCTGTTTATTGGCACGGGCTTCGGCCCCTACGGCCTGCTTCTGCTTATGATGGGCCTGATCTTTGTCATGGGGTTTTTCCTCGAGTGGATCGAAATCAGCTTCATCGTGCTGCCGCTTTTCGCCCCCATCGTCACCTCTCTTGACTTCGGGTTCGAGGCGACCCGGCCGGAAATGCTGATCTGGTTCGCGGTGCTGGCAGCGGTGAACATGCAGACCTCGTTCATCACGCCGCCCTTCGGTTATTCGCTGTTTTACCTGCGTGGCGTCGCACCGCCGGGTGTCACCATCAAGACGATTTATCGTTCTTCCGTTCCCTTCGTTGTCCTGCAACTCATCTGCCTTGGCGCGCTTGTGTTGGTTCCGGACATTGTTTTGTGGCTCACGCGGGTCTGACCTGCAGAAAGCCGTTTGCACCTGCATCTGACGAGGCAAGAAATGACCACCAATCATGATTTTGAGGCCCGACGCGACAATGCCGTAGCCCGCGCCATCGCCTATTCGTCGACTTTCGTGGCCGACAGGGCCGAGAATGCCGAGGTCTGGGATGTTGAAGGTAACCGCTATATCGATTTCTGCGGCGGAATCGGATGCCAGAACGTAGGGCATCGCAACGATACAGTTGTTGCGGCCATCAAGGATCAGCTTGACCAGTTGACCCATACCTGTTTTCAGGTGACACCCTATGAAAGCTATATAGTGCTGGCCGAGCGGCTGAACGCGCTTTTGCCCGGCGATTTTGAAAAGAAGTCCCTGTTCTTTTCAGCAGGCGGTGAAGCGGTTGAAAACGCGGTAAAAATTGCACGCTATCACACGGGTCGGCCCGCCCTGATCACCTTTACCAACGGCTATCACGGGCGCTCCTACATGGGCATGGGCCTCAGCGCACGGATGGTGCCGTTCAAGCAGGGCTTCCGCCCGTTCCCGACCGAGATTTACCGCATGCCATTTCCCGATGAGTTCCACGGCGTCAGCCTCGACGATACGAAACGCGCGTTTGAGACACTGTTTCGCAGCGATTGTCCGCCTGATCAGGTTGCCGCGATCTTCTTTGAACCTGTGCAGGGCGAGGGTGGATATAACATCGCCACGCCGGATTTCCTGAGCTACCTGCGCGAGATGTGCGACGAACATGGCATCGTTCTGGTGGCGGATGAAATCCAGACCGGCATGGGCCGGACCGGCAAACTGTTCGCCATGGAGCATTTCGGCATCTCCCCCGACCTGACCTGCATCGGCAAAAGCATCGGCGGCGGCCTGCCCATTTCGGGCATCGTCGGGCGGGCGGATATTATTGATACAGTGCCCCCGGGCGGGCTGGGCGGCACATTTGGCGGCAACCCGCTTGCCTGCGCCGCCGCGCTGGCCGTGCTGGATGTGCTCGAGGCTGAAGGCCTGTTGCAACGTGGCTTGGACATGGGCGCACTGATCGACGCAAGGCTGCGCAAGATGGCGCGGCGCAATGGTTTCCATTGCATCGGAGATGTCCGTGCTCTGGGCTGTATGAACGCCATCGAAATCGTCAGGGACCGGGATAGCCGCGAACCGGATGGTGATTTGACCGCAAGGATCGCATCCATCGCGCTGAAGAACGGCCTGATCCTGATCACGGCAGGCCCCGCCCGCAACGTGATCCGGTTGCTGGTGCCGCTCTCGGCCTCAACCGGGCTGGTCGAAGAGGGATTGGAGATTCTAGAAAACGCGGTGGATGAGGCGATGACCTGACCGTCGCGATCAGGGCTGGAGGAAGCGATGAAAATCAAGGCGGCAGTACTCAGACGGTCCGATCTTCCCCGGCCCTATGCTGAAAGCAGACCTCTGAATATCGAGGAGATCGACCTCGACCCGCCGCAGCAGGGCGAAGTGCTGGTGCAGATCAAGGCCGTGGGGCTTTGCCATTCCGATCTGGTGGCCATCAACGGCGAGCGCGGCAAACCGATGCCAATCGTTATCGGGCACGAGGCCGCTGGTATCGTCGTCGAACTTGGCGCTGGCGTCGCGGGATTGGCGGTCGGAGATCACGTTGTGCCTTCTTACGTTGCAAGTTGCGGACATTGTGAGATGTGCAACGTCGGCAGACCAGCCCTGTGCGAGCCTGCGACGGCGTCAAACGCAGCGGCAGTCCTACGCGATGGTACAACCCGTTTGCACAAGGATAGCACCCGTATTCATCACCACTCCGGGATTGCCGGTTTCGCCGAGTATTCCGTGATGCCGATGGAAGCACTCGTCAAGATTGACAAGGACATTCCCTTTGAACACGCAGCGCTCTTTGGCTGCGGCGTGGTGACCGGCGTGGGTGCGGTTGTTAACACATCCGGCGTCCGGCCCGGCGAAAGCGTTGCGGTGGTCGGTCTGGGCGGTGTCGGGCTCAGCGCCTTGCTGGCGGCGCGGGCTGCCGGGGCGGGCCGGATTGTTGCGCTTGACCTCAGCGAGGACAAACTGGCCCTGGCTCGGGATCTGGGCGCACATATCGCGCTCAATGCCGCCGATCCCGACTGTATCGGAAAAGTCCTCGAAGCCACGTCAGGCGGGGTGCATGTCGCTGTGGAAACCGCAGGGTCACCTCGCGCGTTGAAGACTGCCTATGACGTGACCCGCCGCGGCGGCACAACCGTTGCGGCCGGAATGCCCGGGCCAGACGCAGAGGTCACGATATCGCATCTCAGCATCGCGGCGCATGAACGGACGCTGAAAGGGTCATACATGGGCAGCTGCATCCCCAAACGGGACATCCCAAGATATATGGCCATGTTCAAAGATGAAAAATTGCCGGTCGACCGCCTGCTAACCCGTGTCATCGGTTTCGATGACCTGAATGCCGCGATGGATCGGCTTGATGATGCTGCTACGGTGCGCGAAGTGCTGATCCCCTGACATCTCTGCCGATAGGAACGACCGAGTGCGCCTCGAAATTCTCTAGCTCACCGGCAGCGATGCCCATCTTGTCAGCGATGCAACCCGTCATTTCCCAAGTTGCGGTGCGATGGATATATCCTTTAGACAGATGCCTGCTCGCCGGGTATCATCCCGAATTCAACTCACACAGCCAGACTAAGCGCTGTCCAACATACTGAACGTACGCAAGATACTGCTCGCTGCTTTCGCGGTTCCCGATTGCGACATCATCTGCGAAGAGATGCGCTTCATCCTGATTTGCATCTCTTCGCAGATGATGAGTTCCCTGATTTTATTGCCAAGCTGTTCCGGCGCCCAGCCCGCGCGACCCAGATGCTCTCCGGTCTTCGTTGCCGCTGCGCGTGACGCATTGTCGTGGCCGTCCCAGCAATAGGGCATTATCAGAGATGGCACGCCATAATACAGCGCTTCGCAAAAGCTGTTATTGCCCCCGTGGTGAATGAACAGATCAGCCTGTTTGACAATGGAAGGCTGCGGAAACCAACTGCCCAGATACACGTTGTCCGGTACGTTCTGGTAACTTTCCAGAAACCCGCCAACATTGACGAAAAAGCGGGCGCGGATGGTTGCGAAGACGTCAATCATGCGGCCGATCAAACCAGTATCAATCGCGCCGAGACTGCCAAAGCTGAGATAGACCAGAGGCCCGTCATTGACGGGGAGCGTCGGCAGTTCAAACCGGGTTTCTTCACGCACGCATCCTTCGAGAAACACGAACTGACCCTCGGGCAAGGGACGGCGTCGCTCATGCCGGATGGCAGAGGGCGCAAGCAAAAGATTCAGATGTTTTGAAACCTCCAGAAACTGCCCGTCAGGCAGCGGCGCAAGGCCCCGAGAGTGGCGGAAACGGTTGTATCGCTTGTGCGCAGCGGCGGTCGCATCCAGATAAGCGGCCTCGAATATCTGCCGCTCGGGATCGTCGGGCCTCATTCCTGACAGATACGGCGGTACGTTCGCATCGGGAATTTCGGTCTCGGCGCAGGACACGACGCGAATCCAGGGCACACCGGCGTTTGCGATGGCGGGAAACATGATCACATTATCGAGGATTATGGCATCGGGTTTGATGCGTTTGATCAGCTTCTCCAGCCCGGCTTCGGCCTGTATCGCCGTGTCGACAATCGCCTCCCATGTGGGCGCGACATAGCTTTGCAGTTGCGCCATCGGGGATTGATTGAAGTGGTCGAGATGGGTCGAGATAAAAGCCTGCCAGTTTTCTTCTGCCTGCTGGCTGGATTGGGCAGATGCCGGCAGGTGGTATTCCTTAAACCCGTATTCGGCAAAGACACCGGTAAAGCCCGCGTGACATAGGAAAACCGGCACGGCACCCGACCGTTTCAACTGCTGGGCGATGCCCACGCAATTCAAGGCCGCGCCAAAGCTGGCTTCGGGAAACAGGGCAATCACCGGTGCTGTCATCCGATCGTACCTTGTGAAAGCGGGCGGATGCCACGGTTAGCGGCCTGCGGTCTGCGGATTTGTGACCGCCGCAGGTGCAAGACCATCTGATCCGCCGCCAGCTGGTGCTGCGAACGCTCAAGACTGTCGAAAATATCCAGATGCTCTTCCAGGGCCTGGCGCAGCCTGAAATCAGGGATGGATTGATCTTCTTGCGTGGTTGAACGCAAGCGGTGATGGGCCAGCAATGCACCACGAATGAACCGGTTGCCTGACCCTTCGGCGATCAGGCTGTGAAAGGCACAATCAAGCCGCAGAAAAGCAGTGTTGCTTATCTCGTCCTCGTGCCGCGCCAGCATTTCCTCCATCTGCTGTCGCATCATCCCGGCCTTTTGGCTGTCCATGGCAAATCCGGGGGCCGAGATCGCCTGAGGTTCAAGGATCAGGCGAAAGGAAAGGCTGTCTCGCAATGCGTTGGGAGTGTCCAAAATCGGCTGAAATGCCCAGGCTCGACCAGGGAGTTGAGCAACAATACCATCAGCGCTTAGTATTTTTAGCGCATTTAGTACAGATGATCGTGGCTCCTCGTATCGCCTGACCAATGCGCTGACCGATTGCACGTCGGCAATTCGTCGCTCCGCACGATCCTTCAAGATTCTGTTGGCGAGGCTGTCTTCGACGTCCTCTAGTTGAGCCATGCCTCCTGACACCGCAACTTCTGGATGGATCTTAAGAAAGTAACCCTCCTCTTCCCGGCGTATAACAATATTATTTATTTCCAATATCTTAAGTGCTGATCGTATTGGTGTACGCGACACACCACAGGCATTCGAAAGGATCATTTCGGGTAGATGATCACCCTCACCCAGGCCGTTTTCCAAGGCATAATCGACTATCTGCCGCGCCAGCTTCAGATGATTTTGGCGCGTATTGCTGCGGGTTTTTAGCATTCATCTGCCTGACATCGATAAGCTGTTCGAACCAAATGCCACCTGAAGATTCGAGCCTAGAAAAAGACAGCAAAAACACTTTGACGTATTTTTACTGTTATTAATACTGAAGGTATCGCGATCACGAAGAATCGCAAGTTTAATTGTGTCGACGATCTAACGCTTGGCATTTCAACAGACGACCCGGGAGGAAATTCATGTCACGACTTCGCACCACCACCTATCTGGCCGCCGCATTGGCCGCCGTCGGATTGCCGGCTCTGGCCGACCCGCTGACCGTATCGAACTGGGATGGCTACATGGCGGCAGATGCAATCGACAGTTTCAATTCTGAAACCGGCAACGAAGCCGAGCTGGTTCTGCACGCGACCAACGAAGAGATCATGGGCAAGCTGATTGCCTCAAAAGGCGTCGGCTATGACGTGGTCTTTGTCTCCTCCCCTTTCGCGGAGGTGCTAAACAATCTTGGCCTGGCGGAAACACTGGATCATTCGAAAATTCCCAACATCCAGAACCTTTATGCCGAAGCCAATGCGCTGGAACATGATCCCGGAAACTCGTTTTCGGTGCCCTACGCCTGGGGGACAACCGGGCTCTGCTATCGCTCGGACCTCGTCGATGCGCCGTCCTCCTGGAACGACCTTCTGAAGCCAGCAGAAGATGTGGCCGGCAAGACCACCATGCTGGCCACTGACCGCTGGCTTCTGGCAGCGGGGCAACTGGCGCTTGGTTACTCCGTCAATGAAACCGACGCTGACAAGATGGCCAAAGTCCGCGACCTCTTGATTGATGCCAAGGGAACGTTGCTGGCCTATGACGACACCACCTTCTACGCCAAGCTTGTCTCGGGCGAGGCGGAACTGGTTCAGGCCTGGGACGGGTGGTGCAACTACGGGATCGGCGAAAACGCCGACATCAAATACATGATCCCGGAGGAGGGATCCGATCTCTGGGTCGACACGATGGTGATCCTGAAAGCATCCGAGAACAAGGACGCGGCCTATTCCTTCGTGAACTATATTCTGGATGCGGACAACCATCGCTGGGCGGCTGAAAACATCCTTTACAAAGTTCCGAATGAGGCTGCGATGGCGGGTGTTGACGCGTCCCTGATCGAAACCTTCCCCAACATGGGCATGAAACCCGCTGACATGTTGGGTTTTGAACAGTTGCGCGATGTGGGTGAGGCACAGCGCGACTATTCCCGTGTCGTGTCGGAAATCAAGGCGGCAAACTGATTGCGCCTGGCCCCGGCGACTTGTCGCCGGGGTTTCCATCCCTGCCTTAAACTTCTGAAATTCGCCGCCTTGCGGTGCGGGCCTGACGTATGACAACCGATCGCAGACCACTGTTCCTGATGACCCCGGCGCTGCTCTGGCTCTTTGGGCTGATGGTAGTGCCATGCCTGCTGATTCTGGCCCTGGCGTTCTTCAGGCGCGGTATCTACGGCGGCATCGAATACACGTTAACGCTTGAAAACATCGCGTTGGTGTTTGACCCTCTCTACTTTCAGATATTTCTGAAATCAGCGGGGATCGCCGGGTTGGCCGCGGGCATCGCCTGTGTTTTGGGATATGCCGCTGCCTATGCCATCGCAGCCATGCCACGGCGCCACCAACCCATGCTGCTGTTCTTTGCCGTGCTGCCGTTCTGGTCAAATTATCTGGTGCGGACCTATGCGTGGATCGTTCTGTTGAACCGCGAAGGTTTGATCGTGAACCTGGCGCGCTGGATCGGGTATGAGGGCGAATTGCCCAGCATGCTCTACACCGAGTCGGCTGTCGTGATCGGCCTGATCTACAACTACCTGCCCTTCGTGATCCTGAGCTGCTACGCGCCGCTGTCGCGCCTTAACCCGGACGTGGCCGAAGCATCGCGCGATCTAGGCGCATCGGGCTGGACGACATTCCGGCGAGTGACGCTCCCGATGACCGTGCCTGGCATTGCCACAGGCTTCGTGTTCGTCTTCGTGCTGTCGATCGGGAATTTCGTGACGCCCGCCCTGCTGGGGGGCGGGCAGTTCCAGATGATCGGCAACCTTGTCTACGCGCAGTTCCTCACGGCCAATGACTGGCCCTTTGGCGCGGCTCTGTCGATGGTGTTGATCCTGGTTATGCTGGGGCTTTTGATTATGCAGGCCACCGTGGCCGAACGGGCATCAGGCGGAAGGACGCGCGCGGATGGCTGATCGCAACACATTCCGCCTGATGCTGTTGATCCTCGGCATCATCTTTGCGTTTCTCTACATTCCGATTTCCGTGCTTGTCGGACTGTCGTTCAACGGAGGCGGTCTGCCCACCGCATGGACGGGCTTTTCAGTGAAATGGTACGGCGCGCTGCTAGAGAATGAGGACATTCTGCAGGCCGCAGGCAACACCCTGGTGGTCGCGCTCTTTTCAACGCTGTTATCAACCCTGCTGGGCAGCCTCTTGGCGGTCGGTGTAGAAATCCGGCGGCGCAATGGAAAATGGCTTGAAACCATCATCTTCGCGCCGATGATCATCCCTGACATCGTGCTGGCCATTGCGCTGCTCAGCTTCTTTTCCCTGTTGGGCGTGGCCATGGGGCTGCATACGATTATCGTCAGCCATGTCGTTTTTAATCTGGCCTTTGTCTGCGCCGTGGTCCGCGCGCGCCTCAAAAGCTTTGATTGGTCAATTGTCGAAGCCTCTGCCGATCTGGGGGCGTCCACCTTCACCACGATGCGGCGGATCGTATTACCCGTGCTGATGCCTGCCATTCTTGCGGGTGCTCTATTGGCGTTCACGCTGTCGGTTGATGAATTCATCATCGCGTTCTTTACGGCAGGGGCAGGGCGGTCGTCGATCACATTGCCGATGCAAATTTTTGCAATGATCCGGTTCGGGGTCACGCCGGAGATTAACGCGCTGGCTACATTAGTGATGGCGGTGTCGGTGATCGCGCTGGCTCTGTCGCAACGTCTGAACCGCGGGGGATTGCCAGGACAATGACCTCTCCCCTTCTGACCCTTGCGAACGTCAAGAAATCCTTCGGCAGCGTGACCGCCGTTTCCGGGGTCTCGCTCGATATCTATGAGAACGAGTTTTTTGCGCTTCTGGGCGCCTCCGGCAGCGGCAAGACGACCCTGCTTCGCATGATGGCGGGGTTTGAACAACTCTCGGGCGGCGATGTCCTGCTGGACAATGCATCAATCGCCGGCATCCCGCCCAACAAACGCCCCGTGAACCTGATGTTTCAGTCCTATGCGCTCTTCCCGCACATGACCGTGGCGCAAAATATTTCCTACGGGCTTGAGATGGACAGGCTGCCGAAGGCCCAGATCACGGCTCGCGTTGATGAGATACTGGACGTGATCCAACTGACCCATCTGGCCAAGCGCAAACCCGATCAGCTCTCGGGTGGTCAGAAGCAACGGGTCGCCCTGGCCCGCGCCTTGATCAAACGGCCCAAGGTGCTGCTTCTGGATGAACCGCTTGGCGCGCTCGACAAGAAACTGCGCAGCGAGATGCAGTTGGAGCTCAAACGCCTGCAGCACGAGTTCGGCATCACCTTCATTGTCGTCACCCATGACCAGGAAGAGGCCTTGGTGATGGCGGACCGCGTGGCCATTATGAAAGACGGCGCGCTTTTGCAGGTTGGCACGCCGCACGACATCTATGAACGCCCGCAGACACGCTATGCCGCTGACTTCATCGGGGTCATGAATTTCCTGCCTGTCACCGATAATGGCAAGGGGTTCGTGACCACCGATGGCACCCGGATCGCCGTATCCGCCGCTGCCGATGGCTCCCGCATCGGGGCGGGTGTTGCGGCGGTCCGGCCAGAACGGCTGAAGGTCGGCGGACAGTCTGACAACTGCCTGAGCGGCGAGATTTCCGAGATCGCCTATCACGGCCTCGACCAGTTGCTGCACATCAAAACCAACGCGACAGACACGCCGCTGATTTCCCGCATGACCGCCGACGTCGCAGACGACCTGCGCCCCACAGTCGGCCAGACCGTAACCATAAGCTGGTCCGCGAAGGACACGCTGATTTTTCCGGCCTGACCGCCGGGCATTCCGCAGAGGAGACACTATGGAACAGAAAACTTTCGCCTTCTTCCCCGAGGCCGCGTTTGGCCCGGCGCTCAATTCCGTCGGCATCGCGCAGGCCGTCACAAAGATGGGCCACAAGGCTGTGTTCCTGTCTGATCCGGGCTTTGTAGAAATCTATGAGGGGTACGGGTTCGAAGCCCATCCCGTTGCCCTGTCCGAGCCGATGCCGTCGGAACAGATGGCCAAGTTCTGGGAGGATTTCATCAACGGTCACATCCCCAATTTCCGTAAGGCGCCGATCGACCAGATCGACAATTACGTCAAGGAATGCTGGGAGGCGATCGTCGACAGCGCCAAATGGGCGGAAAAGGATTTGCCCGGCGTTCTGGACAAGATCAAACCGGATGTGATCGCCGTGGATAACGTGATCCTGTTTCCGGCGATCAAGCAATACGGCGTGCCCTGGGTGCGGATTATCTCGTGTTCGGAAAACGAAATCGAAGACCCTGCGATCCCGCCGCATCTGTCGGGCATGTCCGAGAATGACAAAGAAGGTCACGCCGTTTTCCGCGCGCGGTTCGAAGAGGTGATCGCGCCGATCCATGCCGACTTCAACAGCTTCCTGGCCGAGTGCGGCGAAGCACCCTACAAAATCGGTGAGTTCTTCGAGCCCTCACCGCATATGAACATGATGCTCTACCCCGAACCGCTAACGTATAACCGCAAAAAGCCGCTTGATCCGGCGCGGTTCCAGTATCTTGAGGGCTGCGTGCGGCAGGACGATCCCTATGAGGTGCCGGCATTTGCCGCCAACAATGACGGGCCACTGCTTTATATCTCTTTCGGGTCACTGGGTGCTGGCGATACGGACCTGCTGAAGCGCCTGATCGCATTGGTAGGTAAATCGCGTTATCGCGCACTGGTCAATGTCGGCGATTACGAGGCCGACTATGCCGACATACCGCCCAATGTCGTGATCCAAAGCTGGTATCCGCAGCCATCAGTCATTCCGCAGGTCGATGTGGTGATTCATCATGGCGGCAACAACTCCTTCACCGAATGCCTCTATTTTGGCAAACCCGCGATCATTATGCCCTATGTCTGGGACGGGCACGACAACGCCATGCGGGTGCAGGAAACCGGATACGGCTTTCGTTCGGATCGGTATGACTGGAGTGATGAAGATATCATCGCCAAGATCGAAGCCTGCCTGACGGACACGAAGATGCAGGGCAAGCTGGCGGATATTTCCAAGCACATGCAGGGTTGCGAAGGCCCAACCAAGGCGGCCAAGCTGCTGGTGAGTCTGTTGAAATGAACAGCCTCGCCGCCTCAGCGCCGCACATCCACGAACCCTGTCAGTATGATGACCTCGTTGATTGGGGGCCGATCCCGACCATGCTCGAAGGGCAGTCGCATACCAGCGGCAAACTGCTTCACAAGGGACCGGACGGGCAATCTGAATGCGGTTTATGGATTTGCACCCCCGGTAAATGGGAATGCCATGTCACCAGGGATGAGTTCTGTCATTTCCTCGAAGGGCGCTGCACCTATGTCCACGAAAGTGGCGACGTGATCGAGGTCACGCCAGATACCGCTGCATTCTTTCCCCAGGGCTGGAAAGGCGTTTGCACCGTCCACGAAACCGTCAAGAAGGTTTACATGATCCGCTGACCGGATCGTTACGCCCAAGGAGGCCTCATGCCCGACACGCCGACCGCCCGCTATTTCCTCTGCCCCGGCTATCACGCCAGCGCCGGACAGGTGCATGACGTGATCGATCCAGCCACGCTGGAAACCGTTGGCGAGCGTACGGAAGTGACCACCGAGGAGCTATCCTCGGTTCTGATCCGGGTAAACGAGGCACAGGCGTTGTGGAAGCAGGTGGACGCAAAATCGCGTGCCAAGGCGCTGCATGATCTTGCTCATCGGATTGAGACCACCGATCTGACCGATTGCGCCATCCTGATGAGCCGCGAGATGGGCAAACCTTATCCCGAAGCCATCGGAGAGTTGCAGAATTGTGCCCCGATCTTTCGCTACTACGCCGAGATGGCCCGTGACGAGGCCGGCAAGATCGCGGGGACAACACAGGCCGGGTCGTTTCAGTTTGCGAAATATGAACCGTTGGGGGTGTCGGCACATATCATGCCATTCAACTTTCCGGTCTTGTTGATGTGCTGGACGGTCGCGGCGTCGCTTGCCGCGGGCAATGGTTGTGTGGTCAAACCAGCGGAAATCACCACGCTGTCGACGCTGGAGTTCATGAAGGTCTTTGCAGGCCTTCCGGACAATCTGATGGCGTGTCTGCCCGGCGGGGCTAAGGTGGGAAAAGCCTTGGTCGACAGCAATCTTACCCATGCCGTCGCTTTCACCGGATCGGTTACGGTCGGGCAAGCCGTGGCCGCAGCCGCCGGGGCCAGGATGAAACCCGCGATCATCGAAGCGGGCGGCTCGGACCCGATGATCATCAGCGCCCATGCCGATATCGACGTGGCCAGCGCAGGCGCGGTCACCGGCGCGTTTCACATGTCGGGGCAGGTCTGCACCTCGACCGAGCGGCTTTATGTGGTGGACAGCGTTCATGACCGGTTTGTAGAGGCTTTTGCGGCAGAAACGGCGCGCCTGCGGATCGGTAACGGTCTTGGCAAATCCGAAATCGGCCCGCTCAGCAGTAAATTCGCGCGCGACAAAGTGGAACGGCTGGTGACGGACGCGGTATCTAAAGGCGCCGACCTGATCTGCGGCGGGCGTATTCCCCCAGCACTTGACAACGGCTGGTTCTATGAACCCACGATCCTGACCAACTGCAGCGCCGATATGGATATCCTGAACGAAGAGTGCTTTGGCCCGGTGGCCGCCATTCTCCGCGTGCCGGATTTTGAGGCCGCAATCGACGGTGCGAATGCCTCGGATTTCGGTTTGGGCGCCTGCGTATTCACAAGGTCTCTGGAGGAGGCGCACGAGGCACATGAACGCCTTCAATCCGGCATGGTCTGGATCAACAATCCAATGATCGACAATGATGCGTTGCCTTTTGGCGGCTGGAAGGCGTCGGGTATGGGGCGGGAGCTGGGCCGTCAGGGCCTTGACGCATTCCGGCGCACCAAGATGGTAATCATGGATCATAAACCGGTCCGTCAGGAGTGGTGGTACCCGTACCCTGACAACTGGTTTCTGGACGCGGGCGGGCGGAAACTTGTGTAAGGCCTTGATCCTTCGAGGCAACCTGCAAGGACGCGAAGGCAGGTGTAGATGACCCCACCCACTCCCTACGCCAAGGCCAACACCACACCCTATTGGTTTACCACGGTGCCCGATAGCGAGCCGTGTCCGGCACTGGCCGGTGATACAAACTGCGATCTGGCGATCATCGGTGGCGGGTTCACCGGGCTTTGGAGCGCCTTGCATGCACGGCGGCGGCATCCGGATGCGAACATCATGCTGTTTGAGTCCAAACGCTGCGGTCAGGAGGCGTCAGGCCGCAACGGTGGGTTTTGCGCGCCCTCGATTTCTCACGGTGTCTCGAACGCTCTGACCCGCTGGCCGGACGAGGCGGAGACCCTGATCCGTCTGGGGCGGGAAAATCTGGATGCGTTTGCAAACGATCTCGAAATCTATTGCATCGACGCCGACTTTGAAAGGGCCGGCAAGCTGAACCTCGCCGCGACCCCGTGGCAGGTCCACGACCTCAAAAACATGGCCGCGAACTATGAGCGGTTTGGCATAGATTGCCGCCTGATGGCAGGTGACGCGCTACGTGAAAAGTTCGACAGCCCTGTCTATAGCGCCGGGCTGTTCGAGCCGAACTATGCGCTAGTCAATCCCAGCAAGCTTGCCGCAGGGTTGCGCAAAAGCTGCCTGGCTCAGGGTATTCGGATATTCGAAGACACGCCCGTCAAACGCGCCAGCCACGAGAGAAACGCCCTGCGCCTCGAAACACCCAACGCTGTTGTCACTGCAAAACACGCCATTCTCGCCACCAATGCCGCCGTACCCATATTGCGTAAACTGCGTCAGGCGATCTTGCCGATATTCGACTATTCGCTGGTCACGGAGCCGCTGAGTGATGCGCAATTGGCTGGAATCGGCTGGACCGGTCGCCACGGCGCGGCCGATACAGGCAACCAGTTTCATTACCTTCGGAAAACAGTGGATAACCGCATTCTCTGGGCCGGATTTGACGCGATTTACCACTATGGCAGCCGCCGCGACGCGGAACTCATGCAGCGCGAGGAAACCTTTGCACTTCTGGCCGAACAATTCGCCACGGTTTTCCCAACCCTTGCCGATGTGAAGTTTGACTACAAATGGGGCGGCATCATCGACACATCCGCGCGCACGACTTTCTTTGTCGGCACCGAGTGCGCAGGCAAACTGGCCTATGCGATGGGTTTTACCGGCCAGGGCGTGTCTGCCAGCCGGTTTGCGGCGCTGACCATGCTAGATCTGCTTCAGGGTGACCGAACGGAACGGACCTCCCTGAAAATGCTGAACAGTGCGCCTGTCCGATTTCCACCGGAACCGTTTCGCTCATTGGCTATTCGCTTGGCCCAAAAGGGCCTGGCACACGAAGACAAGACAGGCCATCGCCCCCTTTTCCTGCGTGCGCTGGACCGGTTTGGCGTTGGTTTCGATTCATAAGTGCTGTGCAATTTCAGAATACTTGGACTACGAAAGCCACACTAACTAGCGCTTAGCATAGACCACACCTGATGTTACCCCGCCTTTCATGATCAAATCGCATTCGGCTTTCACGAAACCCCCCTCCACTAATGTATCGACCAAAGAATTCGACAGATGAATAAGTCAAAGCATAGCATGGAGAGTTGGCGGTCTCGCAAGACAGTGATGATATTTGTGAAAAAGCTGTGAAGCCGCTCTTAGATTGGCGAAGTCAATCGAAATAGACTTGCAGGGCTGACTAAGCGTGGTCGTCTCATGAGTGTCGCCCAATAACATTCGCTCAACAATTTCGAAGTTGCCAAAACGCAGTCGCGGGCAGCACTGGCTTTGTGTATTAAACGTCTTATCCTGATGAAGGGCGACGTCAGGTACAGCCACCCCCACGTGCGGCGGCGTGCGCCCCGTCTTCGAGCGGGTTGCCGTAACCGCGTGTCGGGTTGCCTGAATTGAAACAATCCCACTGGAAGTTCCCGGCTGCCGCCGAGGAGATCAGGCCGTAAACGCCGCCCAGAAGCCAGAAGGGAATGAAGGCGTCCCCGAAATAGGTGTATTGGCGCGAGTGATACAATTCGTGGGCAAATAGTGCGTTGTTAGTGTTTCCCTCCCAGATGTTGACGGTAGCGCCTAATGTAACAGCCGAGAAACCTGCTGAGCCGGGATTATACTCAAACGCAATAACACCGCCCTTGAACCACTCAACATCGCCCCACAGCCCGAAGCCCGTTCCGAATCCGCCGATCAGCAGGCCGATCGTCGAGGTCACGGGGGAAGAGGCGAACTTGATCGCGAAGCTCAGGAAGCCAAGGAAACGGGAGCCGAAATCATCCCCCATGGCGGCCTGATCAAGCGCCCCGGTGACCGCCGGTTTCAGCAGCATCGCCGCGCCCACGATGAAAGCTCCAGCGAGACCACCCACTGCAAAACCGATCCCTACGGCGACCGCACCCATCAGGCCCGAAAACAAGGCTTCGCTCAACTGCCAGGTACCGCCTGACACCGCTTGGTTGATCGAGTAGGCGCCGACCCCCACCGCGAAGCCGATCAGAGCCGCGATCCCGAGAGCCGCGAGGAAGGCAAAGCTCCCGTCCGGGTCGAGCATGTTGACCGGATTGTTCATCACGAAAGTGTAGAGCGCAAGCTGGCGCGGCGAGGCGAAGAAACGGTCCGGCTGGTGTTCAAGGAACTGCCGGTCTGGCGAAAGGAATCGCCCAAGCTCCGGCAGGTAGTAACGCGACCCGAAAAAGACCATCTCGCAGGCTTCGTCGTACTTTTTGCCATTGTATCGGAAAGGCCCCGGGATGCCGCCGGTCGTGGTCGCAATGCGGCCAAAGGCGTAATAGGTTGTTGTTCCGAACAACGATCCTGTCGCGAGGTCGGTCGCCGCCACATGGCTGCGCAAGTGATCCTGATGGAAAACGGCCTGCGTGCCGTCCGAGCGCACCATCGCCAGCGCACCTTCGGGGTCGAACACGATCCGGGTGGTGGTCGCCCCGTTGATCAGAAAGACATCGTCGAAGTTGAACTCGGTATCAGTGACGGCGCCGACGGTGACCTGCGTGACAACCCGAACGCCCTGGTGGTCGTATTGATACGTGATGACCGTGCCATTGCTGTGGTCGATCCGGGTCAGCCGATTGCGGGCGTCGAACGTGTATTGGCAGGTTGGTGTCTGGGTGATGTTGCCTGCCGCATCGTAGGCGTACCCTGCGGGCGCCGCAGGTGTGCCACGGTCGGTCACCTGAAACGGATGTGCTGGATCGCCGTGAACAATGGCATCTGGCCCGAAGCTTTCCGGATAAGCCGTCAAGTTCGCGTGGGCATCGTAGTCGTAGACATTTGCATAGGCGCCACCACCGTCGATCCCGGTTTCTTCAAGAATCTGGCTGAGGCCGTCGTGATGATAACCCCTTGTGTTCGTCACATGTCCGGGAACATTTGCGGCATCGGTGATGGTTTCGACAGCGCCGAGCACATCGTAGGCGTAGGTCGCATCTACGTAAGTGGTCGTCCCGTCCGGGGCGGTTGTGACCTGTTGCAACAGCCGCTGTGACCCGGGTTCGTAGATGTAACGTGTCACGACGCCCGAGGCATACTCGATCTGCGCTTTCCGACCAGTGGCGGTGTAGTCAATCCGGTTGACAACACCCGGGATGGCGCGGAGCAGGCCACCCTCGTCATAGAGCATGTCCTGCGCAAAGCCGTCGGGGTAGATCACCGTCTGATACCGGTCGAGGGCGTCGGTCAGGTAGGTGAAGGTCTGCGGCGCGGCGAGACCGGGAAACTCGCGTGTCTTGGATTGCAGGCAACCGCAGGGACCGTAGCCGTAGCGCACCACTCCAAAAGGACCGGTCACCTGTGTGAGCTTGCCCATGGTGTGTGTTTCGCCCGGTTCGCCGACGTCATAGCGATAGGATTCCTCCGGCGATCCTGCTGGGCCGCCATGGCGCAATTCGGTGATCCGGTTCAATCCGTCATAGCTGTTGTGAACCCGGTCGCCCTTGCCGTCCTGGCGCTCTTCAAGGTTCCCGCTGGCATCGTGAAAAAAAGTCCATGTGCCCGCATCGCGGTAGACTGAACGGATGCGCCGCCCGAGACAGTCGTAGGTATTCGATGCGAAGGTGTCGCGGTTGATCTCCACGCCGGTCCGGCGTCCGGCGGCGTCGTAGCTGTAGCGCGTCTCGTAAGCCCCGGTCTCGTGCTCTTCGCGTATCAGCGTTACCCTGCCAAGCGCGTCGCTGTGGACACGCTGCGGGGTGTTGGCCTTCGCATTACCGGGTGTCGTATCGAGATCGAAGGGATCAGAATGCACCGCTTGGCCAAGCGCGTATTCAGAGCGGTAGACCTCACCGTTCCAGTCGGTCCGGCTCAGGGTTCGGCCCAGGGCGTCGTAGGTGATCCGTACGGCCCGATCAGCGGCCGTTTGATCCGCTGTCGAGAAGTCGAGTCCGGTGCTGAAGTAAGGCTCCAATTCCAGCTCCAACAGGCCGCGAGTGTTCAGATCCTTTCGCCCGCTGACGACAATCTGGCTATCGGCGGCCTCCGCGCGGGTCTGGATCACTTCGCCGACCCCGTCGAAGAACTGCACCTTGCGGTGTTGCGGGCCACCTGGTTCCGCGCGTGTCAGGGTTTCGGTCCGCATTGGCACTGCGGTTTCGTCGTAGCGATGTTCCATGAACGGCTGACCGGGCGCGTCGTCGAAGCGCGAGGCCGAGATCAGCCGGCCTGCAATGTCATAGGCGAAACCGCGTTCAACGCCGTTGACGTCGGTGTAGCGGTTGATCCCGCCGTAACGCAGATCGTATTCGGCCCGGATTTCGGCGCCGTTGTCAAAGACAATTCGCGCCGGATAAAGGTTGTGATTGTCAAATTCGATCACCGTCGGCGTGCCGCGTTCATTGCGGCGCTCTGCAAGCAGTCCATTGGCATCGCGGCGCTGCGAAACACTGTCGACCCAAAAGCTGCCGCCAAGCTCGGCGTCATTTCGGCTGTGATAGCCAGCATTGGCAATCCGCGCCGGATCGAACCCGAAGATGTCATGCTCGGGCAGCATTGCCAGATCGGTCTCGCGGGTCAGATTGCCCACCGTGACCTGACCCTCCGGCAGCCCGGCGAAATCCGGCCCGTCGTAATGCCGGACCTTGGCGGACAGGACGTTGCCCGCGCCATCGCGGGTAACATCGCGTACCGGCAGGCCGACCAGCCAGTCGGGTTCGTTACTGGTGTAGCTGCGCGTGGTGACGGTCACGTTCTCTTGCGGCGCGCCGTCGTTCCAGGTCGCGGTTTCGCGGATTTCGGTAACGTTGCCGAAAGCGTCATAGGTTTCGACCGTGCGCCGCTCCATGGCGTTTGCCCCGCGTTCCAGCGTTCGGGCTATTGCCTCGGTCCGGCGGATATGGCGGATCGGTTCACCGTCTTCTCCAACGGCCAGCTCAACCATCTCGAAACGCGACTCTTCCTCCTGATAGGGACGATGCGCATTGACCGAACCGTCCTCGCCGAAGGTACGGGTCAGAAAGCTGAGCCCCTTCCTGCCCGGATCGAGTGTGTGGAAATAGCTGACAGTGGCGAGCGTCGGGATGCTCGCATCGCCCAGGTCCCGGCGGGTGCCACGCCCGAACCCCGTGAAAGTACGTGTGTCGCCGTCGAAGTGCCCGTTGCGGTATTCGAACTCGCTGGATGAGGTGAGGCCACGCGCCGGGTCGGTGACGTCGATACGGGCGACCACCGGAACCGGGAAGGGCAGGAAACCCGCCTGTTCGATATCCGGGTCGTCGCGGTCGCGCGCCCAGTCGGTCGAGGTGCTATAGGTCAGGCGGGTTTCCACCTGCCGGTTATTGACGATCCGGGTCAGCAGGTAGGGCTTCGTCCCGCCTGTCGGGTCAAGATATCGGTAGGCGTCACGTCCGCGCAGGGCGGCCGGATAACTCCATAGGATGCCGCGTGTGCCGCGCCCGCGCATGTCGGCGATCAGGATCGCGGCGGCCGCCATCGGCGGCGTGCCGGGAATGGTCACCGGCGGCGCGAAACTGCGGCCTGAGCGGTTGATCCAGATCATCACCCGGTCGAAATCGACGTAGATGACATCCGCCATGCCGCTGCCGTCAACATCCGCAAGGAACAGCCGATCTGGGTCGTAGTGTCGGGGCAATTCCGGTGCGTTTGCAATGTGCCGGGCACCGCCCCAGCGGCCCTGGCCGAGGTTCGGATACCAGACCACGCGGCGGTCGTGGATCGACACAAGGTGCGAGCGTCCATCGCCTGCCATATCGGCAAAGCGGGTGTGGTCGTCGGCAAGATCGACCGGCGGGAAATCCCCGCGTCCGGTGACCACGGGGGCCGGGTCCCATCCGTCGGCGCCCTCGTTGAAATAGTGATAGGCACGGCTGCCATCATAGGTCAGCAGGTCCACGCGTCCGTCGCCGTCAAGATCGACCAGGCGCGCCGAGGGGTCGGCCAGCGCCGTTGTCGGGCTTTCACGGTAGTCGATCTTGCGCCCCCATTCCCCACCGGGAATGGCTGGAAAGAAACCATTTGTCTGCGCGGCGGCGTCGATCAGATCGGCAGTACCGTTGCCTTCCATATCCGCAAGGATGAGGCTGCCGCTGCCCAGATCGGCTGATGTCGGCAGGTTGCCCAGACTGCGCGGCGCGCCCCAGCCCTCGGTTCCGTGATTGGCCCAGAAGCGCGCCGTGCCACCGGACATCTGGATCACCCCGGGTCGCCCGGTGCCGTCGAGGTCGAGAAGCGTGGTATCCGACTGGCTGAGCGCCGGTGGCAGATCGGACCCGGCATCGAGAATTTCCAGTTGGGCCGAACCGGGGTCAAAGGTCGTATACTCCATCGACACCGGGGGCAGAGCCAACTCGGTTACAGGTCCGCCCTGTGCAGTTTGCTCCTGCGCCACGGGATCGACACGCGTCAGCAGCGAAATCTCCGAATGTGCGGCTTGCGTATAGTTCAGGCGGTAGGTCTTGAAGCGCCGGGGATCGGGCACCGTCAGCAGGACGGCGATCTGGGAACAGCGCCTTGCGGTTTCCACTTCGTAACCGTCGCGGAAGGACGAATGGGCATCGGGGCGCGCTTCGTAGGCGAAGTGCACCTCGTAGATAGCATAGGCCACACGTGACAGATACGCGCGGTTGCCGTGCTCTTCCCAGGTGAAGGTGATGGTATTGCCGTTGATGTCGCGGATATCGTCCAGCAGCCATTCGCGTGTTTCGACCCCGTCACCCACACGCGATGACGGGTCAGTTCCCATCCGCAGTAGCTGCCCGGTCTTGGTACGTACTTCCCAACCGGCGTCGCCGGGCAGGCGGGTGATGCGCGAAAATTCGGCTTCGGCCACCGGCTGATACCGGCCGCCACCGACCGGGGACAGTCGACGTCCTTCGAACAGGAAGACGGGATCTACGCCGCGGCGTCTGCGGTCGGGATCAATGCGGATCGAGGGAACGCGCAACTCCCACCCCAGCCCGAAAGGGCCGTTGCCCTTGCCGGTCGAGTAACTCAGGACAAGGTTCGGTTGGTGGTCATCCACCCCTTTGGGCAGCCGGATCGGGATCTGGTAAAGCCCGCCGCCGGTATTGAGGTTGATCTGAAATTCCTCGTCTATTGCCCGCGCCGCACCGCCACCCTTCGGGAGCGGCAGGACCGTGGAGTCTGTGCCATTCTGCGCCGCCATCTTTAAAGTCCCCGATAGTCGAAATCGTATTCGAGGAAGAGGAAGACGTCGCGGATCGTTGACCGGTCGAAGCCCGGATTATCCACCTCGGGTGCGGCAACCCGCCAGTCGGCGATCACCGGATTTCCCCTGAGTGCGTTCAGAGGTGCCGGATCGTTCGGATCCGAGCGCACGGTGCCATTGGCGTCCGTGGTATCCTGCCCCTGATCGCCTCCGGTCTCCACCGTCAGCGAGATGCCGGACGGATCGGCACCGTCCTGCCGCACCACGCGGATGGCGACCTCTTTGATCGCGAGGTTTTCCTGATTGTAGGCGAAATCGGCGGCCCGTAGATCGAAATTCATCTCTCCGGTGTCGAGGAAGGCGAAATAGGCGTCCGGCAGCAGGATGCGGAAGGGGATCACCGCGGCTTCGGAGCCTGTTGTCGGCAGGTTGCTGCGGATCGCGGTCTCCAGCAGCGGATCGTGCTGCGCCGTGTAATAAACGATCATCCGCACGTCCGAGATCGTCGAATAATCGAGGTCGTTGGCATGGGGCGGGATTTCCAGCGTCCAGCCACTGGCCACGCCGCAATGCTCGAAGACGTCGAGCACCCGGTTGTCCGGCTGATAGATCGCGATGTCGGCCTTGGGGCTGTACTCCGACAGCCAGAGCGTCTCACGCGGTTGCAGCCTGAAGAAGACATCGCCGTTCTTGCGCCGATCGCGTGAAATACCGGTGTTTTTCAACGTGCCGTGCACGCCGCCCGGTGGCAACAGCCCCTCGACCACCATTTCGACCTTCTTGATTTTTCGCATGTAGGAGCCGGGATAGGCCCGGTCGAAATCCGCAAGTGCCAGATCGAAATCCAGGATGCCGGTCTGCTTGAAAATCGTGGCAAAACCCTGGGGGTTCAGCGATGCCAGCGAAAATTCCTGTTTGATCGGCACGTCCTTCGCCTTCGACTGCATGATGCGGTGGAAGGTGAAATACTCGATATCCTTCAGAAGGTAGTCGGCGCTCAGCAGGCCTGATACGATGTTGGTGTTGTAGCTGTCCTTGATCGCGTTGACCTTGAACCCGGTTTCAAGCTCGTAGGCGAGCTCCATCTTATGGGCCACCTGCAGGGCGCGATACATATGCGAGGCTGAAATCCAGCGCATATGGGCGCCAAGCTGGAACCACACTTCGGGGGTGAAGGTCTGATCCTCGAACTGGTCAAGCAACTCCTCGGCATGGTCCTGGTGCAGCTGCGCGATGTTCAGCTGTTGCTCGGCCACATCGACACGCGCCTCGGCCGCGTCGACCTGCGCCTCCGCCAGATCCTCATTCTGCTCCAGTTCGGCGATCTGGCGGTCCATGTTGGCCAGTTCCAGATCGCGCGAGATCATACCCTTCTTGTAGGCGGCGTCTGCCATCACCTTATATGCGTCACTACCTTCAAGCGTGACGTTCTCGCCTTCCGAGGGTGAATAGTAGGTATAGGAAACCGAATAACCTTCCGGCCCGCCGGCGAACTGCGAGGCGGCATCCAGATGCGCCATCTCATAGGCAGCATCTGCAAAGTCCTGCCGCTGCTGTTCAGCATTCTGTCGGCGCAACCGGGCAAGATCCAGTGCCTCCTGCGTGACGTCGGCTTCGGCCTGGGCGTAGTCGAGCTGCTCCTCGGCCAGATCCACCTCGGCCTTGGCGCTTTCCACTGATTGCTCGATCTGCGTGCGGGTCAGTTCCTCGTCTTCACCCCGGGCGGTAAAGTTGATGTATTCCCGCTCGGCCTGCACGGCGAGCTGTGCGAAGTGTGTGGCCACGCTTTGCAGGTAGTCGAATTTGAAAATCGGGAAATAATTGGCCGGGATACCCCAAAAGTTCAGTCCTGCCTTGATCATCCGCAGCTTGGTACGGATATCGACCAGAATGCCGGTCAGACGTGGGTTGAGATCACTGTCGGCGGCATTGTCGAGGTCGTCGATGACCTGTGCGACCGTTGCGCCGAATGAGTCAAGCGGCCCGTCATACAGGAAGGTGTCGTCAGGTGCTTTTTCTTCCAGCGTCATGACCTCAGCATAGATATCGACCGCATCGACCGGTTTGCCCTGACGGAAAAGCAGATCACCTGACAGAAGCGCGGTTTCCGCCAGCCGTAGCCAAAGCGCTGGCATCTCGACGACTTCGTTTAGGAATTCGTAATTCGCTGCATCGCGGAAAGAGGCGATTGCCTCGTCGTACTGCCCAAGCTCTCTGTAGCAATCGCCGATCTTCACCGGCAGCGAGAAATAATAGAGGTGCGGCAGCCGCAGCGAAAAGTCGGAATCTAGATCGTAGCGGAAATTCAAAAGCGCAAGGTCGTCGCTTTTGAGGCGCGTTTTGTAGAGCGCGTCGATCACCGCGCTGTCGTCGATCTTCTCGTCAACCTGCCATGTCAGGTTCAATTCCGTTTTGCCAAACTGGGCGGCGAGGGATTTGGTTTCAAGTGCCGCCTCATTTTCGACAACGGTGGCAAGATCCTGAACCACCCAACCGTCAGATGCAGCGGGCATGTTTATCACGACCGCGGTTGCGGACGCGTCGATGGCTCCTGACAACGCATTGGAATCGAGCGTTGCGGTGTTTGTCGCCAAGGGCATCGAAACCATCGGCGCGGTACTGGCAACAAGTGTGCTCGACGGGGCGGCGCGTCCGCGCGGCCCGGCGATCACTCCGGGAAAGTTCGGGGTTGGCGCCACTGGCGAGATGACAGCCGGGCCGGAAGGGAAAGCAGGCGTGACAGGTGCCGTCGGCGTGGCCGGTGATTGCGCGGGCTTGATCTCAAAAGTCTGCGGAGCGACCGGGATCTTGCCACCTGCCTGAACCAGAAGCTGGTCGGCTTCTTCGAGGGTCTTCGTCGCTCCGTCGAAATCACCCGCCTTGGCTTGGGCGGCGGCCTGGTTCGTCAAGGCCTGTGACTGGCCGACGGTGTCTCCGGCCCTTTTATAGCTGGAGATCGCTTTCTTGAGCTGGCTCTGAGCCTGATCAAGCTGGCCTGCCTGCAGCAATGCCGTCCCCAGGTTCATTGCCATCGCGGCCTTCGCGGTTGTTTGAACTTCACCGCTGCCGCTTATCCCCTTAAGGCCCAGCTGGAAGAACTCGGCAGCCTTGGTCCACTGCTTGTTCGCCATGTAGTCGGCACCGACCATGGCAGCTTCACGCACCTCTGGCGCAAGTCCGGTTTCAGCCGTGACCCCCGCGTTCACGAAAGGCTGCATGTCTTTCACGACGCCAACAGGCAGGTTCAGCGTGGTGCTTCCGGCGCTGGAATAGATGCCGCTTGGAGATATCTTTTCGACCAGGTCGAGGCTCGTGGTCATTAGAAGCGGAAAGAGCTGGGTGTCGAGCGGAATGACCAGCGACGGGTTGAAAACAATGTCGGGATTGAAGCTTGGCTGCAGCAACCCGTAGATCAGGCCTTGCAGCCTGCGGTACCCTCGCAAGGCCCTCTGATATCGCCCTCGCTGGAAATTCCGATTAGCGCGCGCCAGGATCATCCGGATCTGGGCCAGCTTATGCCGTGACTTCAGGTTTGCATCCGGCTCGGGGTCGGCCTGCAAGACTGAAACGAGGTTATCGAAATGCGCAGTGTGATCAGTAACCGTGCCCTTGATCGAGGCCACGGACATCAAATTGTCCAGGTGTTTCATTGCCGGGTTCTCTCAATAAAATCATTTTGCTAGAAAAGCTGAGGTCGAAGAATATCTTTATGGTAATGTGGGTAATGGTATCATACAACCTATGGTATGTCGAGCTTGCGGTAGAAAAGCACATGGCGCGAGTGGCGCAAATTCGCTTGTTCGGGGTGCTGCTAAATGCAGATGTTGCGGCGATCTAAGATTTTGAAATGCGTTAATGACGCCTCTCATTTGCCGCCATAACTGGACGGCACGCCCGGTTTCATCGGCTCTGCCGGACCTGCTAAAGAAGGACGCGCGTCACCGGGGTGACACGCGTCCGATTGTTCCAGCTTTGGCGCCGGGGCGGTGCCACTCAGACCAGGAAGTCGCCCGAATCCAGTTGGCTCAGCTGTGTGTGCATCAGCGTGATCCAGCTATCATCGCCCGTCTCAATTCGCACATGGTTGTTTATTTGTGTCGCCGCCTGTTTGACATCACGGTAGCTATCGAAGGCATCGATGCCCCGAAGGTCGATCTTTTCCCGGGCCGTCAGGGCGTCAAAATCCATGATCTTGTCGCGGCCGTGATCGTTGGCGAATACAAACCGGTCATTGTGCTTGCCGCCTATCAGGATGTCGTGGCCGTCGCCGCCGTCTAAAACATCGGCCTGACTGCCACCGATCAGGCGGTCGCGCCCATTGCCACCCTGCAGGTCATCACGGCCGTGATTTCCCCGCAGAACATCATTGCCGTCGCCGCCGATCACTGCATCGCTGCCACGCCCGCCCGAAAGCTTATCCGCACCCGTGCCACCATTCAGCAGGTCATTTCCGTCATTGCCCCTGAGAGTGTCGTCGCCGCCATTGCCGTTCAGCGTGTCATCGCCACTGGCGCCCGCTAAAATGTTGGACACACCTGTGCCGTTCAGCTGCTGATCGCTGTTGTTCGGTGCCGGCGGCAGAGGTTGAGGTGTTGATCCCGGCTGGTCAATCTGCAGCGGGGCACTTGTGCGGGCAAAATTCTGCGTGACGAAAAGCGCGTCCCATCCATTATAATCGCCGCGTTCTATCCCGATGCCGATGACTTCGGTGTTCGGATTCAGAATATTGGCGCGGTGGCCGGAACTATTCATCAGGCTTTGATGCAGATTGACAACGTCATCTGCCAGCCCGGGTTGCCCACGCACACTTTGCCAGGCGATATTCTCGGCGGAAAGCCAGTTGCCGGTAAAATTGAAGTTCGCGTCTTCCATCCTATCCCGGGGGGATGACCCGCCAGCGCCCGTATGGCTGAACCGGTCGGTGTTAATCATCCACTGGCTATGATCCTCGGCTGCATCGTTAAGCCGCAATTCCAACTGCAGCGGGTTGAGATTCCGGCTAGCGCGTTCGGCGTTGATCAGATCCAGCATTTGGCGTTCAAGAGAGCTTGCTTTGGACATTAGACGGTTATCTTTCTTGTTGTTTGTGCCCCAAGGCGCCGAAGTTGAGTTGATTTCACCCGTCGCCTCCAGGAGTTTCATTACCAAGAGTGTCCGGTCTGTATAAGAATGGCTATTTAGTTATGAAGGCCAAAGTTTGGTCGTTCCGCCGCAATTTCGTCTTATTGGCTGATATGCGCCCATAGGATTGGAGGAAATCGGAGAAATTATGCCAACGCAATTCCATCTGATCGTATCTAAAGCCCGATGCAAATAGCCAGATGTAGGCTTCCTGCCCTGTCAGAACATCAACCTGACGTAACTTCGAAACGCTCTGTTTCAGTTTCGTTTATGTGCCATATCTTGGCCCTCCGTTTCCAAAAAAGAACGATGGGCCCATTCAGATGGGGAGGCTCTCTCATCACTATGGGTAACATCGTGGCCACGTTCGGCGTTGGGGCTGGGGGTTCTGTGCGCCGGCACGACACAGATGGGATACACAGTATCAGGCGTCAGTTGGCAGGGCTGGCCAATAACAATCAGCAGTGCGATCCAATTGTGTAACGTTGGCGAGATTTAGGACGACCAACGCGACTTAATTTGCGATACACTTGAGGTACGGGGTTGAAACCAAAGGGAGGAAAAGATGAATAGACCAATGAGACCGGACCCGACATTCCATGCGTCCCCGAAACTGGCAATGGAGGCACCGCCCGAGAACTTTGCCTTTACGGTGATGCTTGGCAAAGATTCCAGTCAACACGACGGGATTGCAGTTGTAGATCTGCGCGAGGGGTCGGAAACCTATGGCCAGATCGTTCATACGGTAATGACGCCGACCACCGGGGATGAATTCCACCACTTCGGCTGGAACGCCTGTTCCTCGTCGTTGTCGCCTTTATCGGGCCATGCCTTCCTGGAAAGACGTTATCTGATCGTCCCGGGCATCCGGTCATCGCGGATATACATTTTTGATGTGAAAGAGCCGTTGGAAGCCAAGATTCACAAGGTGATCGAACCCGAAGAACTGTTCAGGAAGACCGGTTATTCGCGCCCGCACACCATCCATTGCGGGCCCGAAGGTATCTATGTTTCGACCTTGGGTGGTGGTGGCCCCGACGGCACTGACGGTCCCCCGGGCATTTTCATCATGGACTGCGAGACCTTCGAGATCATAGGCAAATACGAGATGGATCGCGGCAAGCAGGACAAGCACTACGACTTCTGGTGGAACCTTCCGCAGGACTACATGGTCAGCTCGGAATGGGCCTTGCCGCCGCAATACGAGAATGGCGTGATACCCGAAGACCTTCTGTCGAACAAATATGGGCACTCGATCCACTTCTGGGACCTGCGGGCGCGTAAGAATATCCAGACGATGGATTTCGGTGAAAACTACCAGATGGCGCTGGAAATTCGCCCGGCCCATGATCCGACCAAATCTTATGGCTTCTGCGGCGTCGTTGTTGACACGACCAATCTTCAGGGAGCGATCTTTACCTGGTGGCGCGACGAAGACGGTAAGTGGCAGTCCAAAAAAACGATTACCATTGATCCCCGCCCCGAGGATCCGGAAAACCTGCCTGAACTTCTGAAGGGTTTTGGCGCAGTGCCGCCACTGGTCACAGACATCGACCTGAGCCTCGATGATAAATACCTCTATGTTGCCTGCTGGGGTCTGGGCGAAATGCATCAATATGATGTCTCTGACCCGATGAACCCGGTCCTGAACGGCAAGGTCGAACTGGGTGGCATTGGCCGCAGGACCAAGCACCCGAATGGCAAAGAGTTTATCTATGGACCGCAGATGGTCGAGATCAGCCGCGACGGCAAGCGGGTCTACTGGACGAACTCGCTTTATTCCTCATGGGACGATCAGTTTTATCCTGATCAGGAAGGAGGTCAGATGGTGATGGCACAGGTTGGAGACGACGGCAGTTTTGCGCTGGACCCTGATTTCTATATCAACTTCCCGGAGGGGTCGCGCGCCCATCAAATCCGCCTGGAAGGTGGCGATTGCTCTACCGACAGCTTCTGTTACCCGTCGGCATAATCCATGGAAGACATGACAGTGACGGCCCTTTGGTGGGCCGTCATTTTTTCAGGGCTCTATCACGGCGTTAATCCCGGCATGGGCTGGCCCTTAGCCGTGTCCGCCGCCCTGATGGAGCGTAAGAAAAGTGCCATGCCAAAGGCCCTGACAATGCTGGCGGCTGGTCACTTCCTGGCGATGATCGTGATCCTCTTGCCATTTTCGTTGATGTTTTTTCTGACCGACAACGAGCGCGAATTTCGTATCGGCGCAGGCGTTCTGGTTGTCGCCATGGGGGTGTATCTGTTGATCAACAGGCGTCACCCAAAGATCCTGGCGCGCGTACATCCCGCCAAGCTTGGGTTGTGGTCATTCCTGGCGGCCACAGCTCATGGGGCCGGTCTGATGCTGGTGCCAATTTTTCTGGGCATTTGCGGCTTGTTGGAACCCGGTAACATTACCGACACTGGCCATGCCGCCGCCCAGCAACTGATGAGCAGCAACGTTACCACGGCCTTGCTCGTCGCGGCCGCACACACCCTCGCCATGACCGGGATCGGCGCGGCGATTGCGGTCTTTGTCTATTTCTGGTTTGGCCTGAAGTTCATCTCTAAAAGCTGGTTCAACCTTGATCTTGTCTGGGCGTTCAGCCTCGTGTTTGTTGGCGCTTTTGGTATCTATTCCGCCTATGCGGGCCACCATTGATCCAATGATGAGCACCCGCGTGAGCCATCTCAAAATGTGTATGTTTGGTGGCAGTCAACTTGCCGCGGAACATGGCAACTCTACCGATTGCCGTGCTTCGCTTCAACGTCGGTTAAGCAGAGTCTCAGCTTATTCGTGAAAGATTCAGTCGTGCTTGGCCGGATCTGTAGTGAAGTTGTATTTGTCGAAATAGTCCAAGTAACGCATCCTCAATTTTTCTGTGTCAATCGCATATTCCTCGTTGGAATAACGATGGCGGCCATGTTTTCCTTGTTTATTATTGGCAAGATAGGCTTTCATCCGCTCTTCGAACTCAGGTGTGACATCCATCTCGAATTTCTCGTAAATCCGGCGCACCATCGCCATCGGGTCCGCAAAAGTGTCATTATACACCGCATCAATGATCTGGCTTTCACGTTCAGGATGCGCGGCGCGATATTCCAGCGGTCGTTGCCACGTCAGGCCCCAGAATTCGGTCGCCATCTGGCCAAAGGCATGCTTGTCAAAACTGCCCTCCACGTCAAAGGGAATAGCAGTGCTTTCCTGCAGGCGGGCTATTGATGGAGCATTCTTGGCCGGATTGCGATGGGTCACGACCACACGGGCGTCCTGAAACTCATCAAAGATCGCACCGAAATACAGCGCATAGCTCGGCGCCTTGTTGATCCAATGCGATTGCGCCGGCGCATAGGCATCCAGCATGGTGAAAAAGTTGCGCTCGTATTTCAGAAGCGCCGGAGCCGCGTCCGCTTCCGCGGATCGTAGCATGTATTCAAGCCCGGCCTGGTAGTGATGGACATTGCTCATGCCGTTGTGAACCTGCATGTAAAGCAAGCTCTCTTCTTTTTCGGTGGCCGACCACAGGTGGCTTTCGTTGAGCTTTTCGACAAAGCCTGGCGCGAATTTCGTGAGCAGGTTCATCGAAGCGTTACTTTTCTTGATACGGTCGTTCACCAGCGGATCTTCGCCTTGCCTGAGGGGCGGCAGGACCTTTTCCATCTCAAATGTGTAGGGCGAGCGCGAGCGCGGATCTTCGGCCAGAAGGCGATGTAGGAGAGTTGTGCCCGTCCGTGGATAACCTGTCACCAGCAGCGGCGCTTTGTATTTGCCATTCTTTTCAATGAAATCTGCGTTTTCTTCATAGAATTTGATCAAGGCCGTCCGATTGCGCAGATGCGCCACGTAAATGCCTTTCAACAACATCCGACCAATCGGCGAAATATAGGGGTTCTTGTCGATGCCTGTTGCGAACATTTCCACGCAGTCACGCAAGACCCGAATGTCTTTCTTCGATCCCCAACGCGGATGCAGATCGCCCGGCTTGTCGAACTCATTCAACATTGTCCTGGTCAGGTTGAACGCACTGGAACCGGTCAACGCTCTCTTGGTCTTGTCGAGCCAGCGCACCGGGGCCAGGAGTTTCGAGAATTTCACGTGGTTTCCGGGATATCGGCCCGAGGTGTCGCCTGCGGTCTTCGACGGATCGACGTGGTAATAATGTGGCATGTTTTCCCCCCGGCCTTGAATTCCTTTTTTAACCGAACTTAGCGTGCCATGCAGAACTGAGCGCTCATTCTTTGGCCCGCACTCGTGGCTTCTTGACTGGTACGCCATAATGACGGTGCACGAATGGGCAAAATTGCCCAAGAGTTTCAAGCGCGACCGGATTACTCTCGCTTTCGTCTTAGACCCTAATTCAAATCATAAAGATGTCGAAGAAAGCAAAAGGGTGCCATGTTTGTCTCAGGTTGGATTGCAGGCTGGGTTGTTTTCACATTTGGGTTCGTCAGAATCGCATTGATCGTTGCAGCAGCGATTATTTCTGCCCGCGTGGTGATGAGAAGATTTCGAATTTCCGAGAAGGAAGGCTCAATGGATGCTCGACCCGGATAAAAACGCTAGCCGCTTAACGCAATAATGGAGAAGATGCGTTGTCGAAATCTAACAAAACGGTGTTGGTGACGGGAGTTTCCGGCTTCGTCGCACTTCAAACAGCAATTGAGCTTCTGAACAACGGGTACAAGGTTCGCGGAACCGTGCGCTCAATGAAAAAGGCGGATCGCGTCCGTGAGCTTTTGGCGATGCATACCGATGTGTCGTCCCTCGAGTTTGTCGCGACAGATCTGTTGTCAGATGAGGGATGGGACGAGGCCGTCGCGGGATGTGACTATGTGGCCCATATTGCATCGCCTTTTCCACTATCGCCGCCGAAAGATGAGAACGAGCTGATTAAGCCAGCGGTTGAGGGCACGCTGCGTGTTTTGAAAAGCGCATCCAAAGGTGGTGTAAAGCGGTTTGTTCAAACCTCTTCGACGATGGCGGTGGCATACGGTCATCCCCACGACAGAATTGAACCCTTTACAGAAAACGACTGGACCAATGTCATTGACCAGGGTGTCTCGGCATATGCGAAGTCCAAAACACTGGCGGAACAGGCGGCCCGCAAGTTCATGTCTGAGTATTCAGGCCCGATGACCTATGCTTCCGTAAATCCCGGTTTCATTCTTGGTCCGGTTATCGACAAAAACCTTGGCTCTTCTGCAGGGCTGGTGCTGAACCTTTTGAACGGAAAGTACCCTGGAACGCCGAGGTTGAGCATGTTTTGCGTCGATGTGCGTGACGTCGCGAAATGTCATCGTCTGGCCATGGAAAACGATGGTAGCGGCTTGGACCGCTTCATCGCTTCAGACAGGGCGATATGGTTTCGGGACTTTGCCCAGGCGATCAGAGATGGGCTGGAAGAGCGGGCACGCAAGGTACCAAAACGACAGCTCCCGGATTTCGTGGTGCGCCTCATTGCTCTCTTTGATCCAGATGTCCGTTCAGTGCTGCCAGATCTCGGAAGAGCGGTGATAGTGGATAACACCGCGACGAAAGATGCGCTGAACATAGATTTCATACCTACAGAAGAAGCCGTGGTCGCCACAGCACAAAGCCTGATTGATTTAGATCTGATCAACTGAGCGGAAAACGGTTTCAGAAGAATGTCTAGCCCCCTGTTTCCGTACCACTGATTTGAGGTTTCTCTAATAAGGTTTCAGGTACTGGTGGGCGCATGTTTA
>NZ_JAIMIB010000001.1 GCF_019966515.1 Roseovarius aestuarii
ATGCCCAGCACAAAATTCTTGCCCAGATCGGTGCCCGCCAGGGTGCGTTGCAATTCCTGGCCAAGATCCTGCGTGCCGATAAAGGCCGCGATGATCACCATGAAGAATGCGAACATGATCGCCTGGTTGAACCCGACCGCCATCGTGGGCAGCGCTAGCGGCAGCTGTACGCTCAGCAGCTTTTGCCGCTTGGTAGCACCAGACATATCCGCGGCCTCGGTCATTTCCGGCGGTACCGTACGCAACCCTTCGATGGTGTATCGGGTCAGCGGCACGGTGGTGAAGATCACGATCGACAGCACAACCGTCACGTCCGAGACACCAAAGAGCATGATCGCCGGCAGCAGGTAGATGAAGCTCGGGAAGGTCTGCGCCGTGTCGCACAAAAGCAGGATGCGGGTCGACCACTTGTCGCTACGTGATGCGAAGATGCCCAGCGGAATACCAATGAACATTGACAGGATCACCGCCGAGATCACGGAATAGAGCGTGATCACCGACCGGTCCCACCAGCCACTGAACGCAACGATGGTAAAAAAGATCGCGGCAAAGATCGCCGGGCGCTTGCCCCCGAGCCAATAGGCGAAAGAGATAACCAGCAGGATAAAGGCAGGCGTCGGGATATAGAGAAGCGCGTTGCGGAACGGGATCAGCACCCAGACATTGAGCACATACCGCATCTGTCCGGTAATCCATTGAACCGCATCAATCGCCAGAAAGCCCTTGATGATGGCGTCCATTTCTCTGCCCATCGACAAGGATTGTTTGCGGCCAACTTCATTCAGGATACCAATGAATTGAGCAATAATAAGAAAGCCCATAAAGCCGACGACAGCGGCCACCAGATACTTGTGTTGCACAAACCAGGATGTGCCACGCTCGTGATGCTCGGGCAGTTTCACCACCCAGGCTTTGGAAAACCGGTCCAGCATCACCGCAACCAGCACGATGGTGACCCCGATCTCGAACGACCGACCCAGTTTGAAGCTGTTCATCATCGCCAGAAGTTTGCCGCCCAGACCGGGCATGCCGATAAATGCGGTCAGAACCACCATCGCCAGACATAACATGATCACCTGGTTGACACCCACAAGGATCTCGGTCCGGGCCGAGGGGATGTAGACCTTGGTCAACATCTGCCACCGGGTCGAGCCGGACATTTTCCCTGCCTCGACGATCTCGGGCGAGACCTTCTTGAGGCCAAGCGCCGTCATCAGAACCATCGGCGGAATGGCGTAGATCGTAGTGGCAATCGCCCCAGCCGTCGGGCCAACCTTGAAAAAGATCACGGCGGGCAGCAGATAGGTGAAGAACGGGATGGTCTGCAGAATGGCAAGAAACGGTTTGACCGCCCGGTCGAACCAACCCCATTTCCACGCAGCGATGCCCATCAGCAATCCGATAAAGAACGCCAATGGCGCCGCAACCGCGAGGACCGACAGCGTTTGCATCGCAATCTTCCACTGGCCCACCATCGCGGTCCAGACGAAGGTACCGCCGCCCAACAGGGCAAATTTCCAGCCGCCAAGGTAATAGCCGATCACGGCGGCAACGGCGGCGACGCAGGACCAGGGCAACGGGCCGATAAAGGGCCAGCGATGCTTGCCTTCCAGCAAGTTTGCGGTCAGCCCCAGCATAAAGTCGAGCGGCCCTTCAGCAAACCAGCGGGTCAGTACCGTCAGTTTCAGATCATCAATCAAAAAGCTAAAGAAGGCGTCCAGCCAGTCGGCCAGCGGCGGGATCATCGCTTCGGGTAGCCGTATCAGCGCCTCGGGCAACACCCCGAATGCCCGGGCAATCACCATCAACGTCGCGATTGCAACCAAACCACGTACCATCGACGAAGCTGAAACCGCGAAGACAACAGCGCATAAGAGCAGTGGCTGCAACACCTGGAACACGGCCCATTTCGGCAACAGCCAGATATCGAATATGCCAAGAAAAGTAAGCGCCGCAAATCCGATTGCAGCAGCACCCAGCCCGATCAGAATCTGTTTGCGATTGCCGTCCGACGCGACAGGGGATGTGTCCAGGACAGCCATATCAGCCTTTCCCCAGCAAAACGTCCAGCGCTTCTTGCCGGTTCATCACGCCGATCAACTCACCGTGCCGGTTCGCCACTGGCAGTTCATCACGTGGGTCATTCACCAGTTGGCGCGCCATTTGCAGGATCGTGTGCCCTGCCCTCACAGGTTCGCCTTCGGGGGCGGAGCCATTGACCGGGTTTGCCAGAACGCGGGCGTGTACGACGCGGGATTTTTCAATCTCTTCGGTGAATTTCTCAACATATGGCGTCTGCGGGTTCAGCACGATCTGGTCGGGTGTATCGCATTGCTCAACCGCGCCGTCCTTCATGATCGCGATCCGGTCGGCCAGACGCAGGGCTTCGTCGAAATCATGGGTGATGAATACGATGGTCTTGCCCAGCATCTCTTGCAGACGCAGGAATTCATCCTGCATCTCGCGGCGGATAAGCGGATCGAGCGCCGAAAACGGCTCATCCAGGAACCAGATATCGGGTTCAATCGCCAGTGACCGGGCAATACCGACGCGCTGTTGCTGGCCACCGCTGAGTTCACGTGGGAAATATTCTTCGCGGCCCTCAAGCCCGACCAGCTTGATCACCTCCAGCGCGCGTTCGCGCCGGTCGTGCTTGTCCTGCCCGCGCATTTCCAGCGGGAAGGCCACGTTTTCGAGAACGGTCCGGTGCGGCAGCAGGCCAAAGGACTGAAACACCATGCCCATCTTGCTGCGTCGCATCTCGATCAGGGCATTCTCATCCATATCCATGATGTTCTCGCCATCGACTTCGATGGTACCGCCGGTGCTGTCATGCAAGCGCGAAAAGCAGCGAACCAGGGTCGACTTCCCCGATCCCGAAAGCCCCATGATGACCAGCATCTCTCCCTTGGTTACTTCAAGCGAGACATCCTTGACGCCAGCGATATACCCGTCGGCGCGGATTTCATCGAAACTGCGTCCGGAAGGCATATCTGCAAGATACTGCTTTGGGTTTGGCCCAAACAATTTCCAGGCATTGCGGCATGAAATGACGGGGGTTTCGTCTGACATCTATTTGTTATTCCCAGTTGAGCGAGCCGAACTAACGGTGAAATTCAAGACCCGGTTATGAAAGCCCGTACCGTCACGCGGCAGGGACGGACAAGCTTAGCACAGTTACCCGATCCGCCCAAAATCAAGGCACAGGGCAGATCATCTGACGTCGCGCGACGCCCTTAGATTCCCGAGCCGATTGCCAGCACAGATGCTGTCATTAGTTTTTTGGTTTTCATCCTAACTCCCCAGTAGCGTTCATTGGAATCCGTACACTGCGGACACCCGGTTTTATGCGATCAAGTATGCCGCAAGTTTTTCCAAAGTGTGATTCTAAAAAGGTTTTGCTTTGCCCAACAAAAAGTTTGGCAAACTGCATGTGCCGTTGTATTTCTTGACGGTCTGCCTGTCTGTTCATTCCGCCCGAGGCTCTTGCGAATGCTGAAAAACCGCTCGGCGCTGCCACGACTGGATTATCTGATCACCTTTCAGGTCGCCGCCGAGCTTGAAAGCTTCGCCGCGACCGCCAAGGAGCTGAACGTCAGCGAGACAGCGATCAGCCGCAAGATGAAACTACTGGAACAGCATTTTGACTGCGCGCTCTTTGTCCGGGGCCACCGGTCGGTGCAGCTGACCGATCACGGCCGCAAACTGCTTAACGGGATAACCCCGGCGCTAAATGGTATAGCCCGCATTTCGCAGGAAATGATGACCGACCACACCCCCACCACGGTGCGTATGTCGGCAACCAATTCGGTGTCTTCGCTTTGGCTGATGCCACGCCTGCACAAGTTCCGGCAGGTCAACCGCAACATCACGATCTCGCTGATGTCGAGCGATCTGGACACCGAGTGTCTGACCGACGATTACGATCTGACGATCCTGCGCGGCGACGGCAACTGGCCCGGTTTCGACGCACGGCTGCTATTTGGCGAGACCGTATTTCCGGTCTGTGCCCCGATCTATCTGGAAAATCATGTGACCATTCCCGACACGAGTGAGTTAATGGATCACGCGCTGATCGAGGTCAGCAACAACCATACCGAATGGCTGAACTGGAAAACCTGGCTGGACCGCAAGGGCCACGACCCTGATCTTGTGCGCCATTCGACCTTTGTGAACACCTATCCACTGGCAATACAGGCCGCGATCGACGGGTTGGGTATCGCCCTGGGCTGGGGGCATTTGGTGGACCATCACCTGCAATCCGGCAGCCTGATCCGGCCTCTGGGATCGGAACTTGTCCGGACAGATGCCGGCTATTACCTGCTGACCCGGAAAGATCGCAAGCCGCCCGCCGAAGGCGAAGTTGTCGCCAGATGGCTGCTGCAGGAAAGCGCCACGCGCAAACGGTACCAGTCGGAATAGCTATGCGCCCCGCCGGATGAGTACATCCACATGTGCGGCTACGCTGGTGGCCAGCGCATCAAGGTCATAACCGCCTTCAAGGCTTGTCACCACGCGCCCCTGGCAATGAGTTGCGGCCAGATCGCATATCTTTTCTGTCACCCAGGCAAAGTCATCCTCGGTCAGGCGCATTCCGGCCAGCGGATCGGCTTGATGTGCATCGAACCCGGCCGAGACGAGGATCAGCTCGGGCGCAAACTCGTCGATCTTGGGCAACACCGCGCCCTCCATGACTTCGCGGAACTTAATGCTGCCGGTGCCATCGGGCAGCGGCACGTTCAGCACGTTGTTGTCAACGCCGGTTTCATGCGCGTGACCGGTGCCGGGGAAAAGTGGCGACTGGTGGGTCGAACAAAAGAGGATGCGGGCGTCGCTCTCGACCAGATCCTGCGTGCCGTTGCCATGATGCACATCGAAATCAACGATGGCGACACGGGAAAGCCCGTGATGCTCCAGCGCGTGTTTAGCGGCGATGGCGACAGTGCCAAAAAGGCAGAACCCCATCGCGGTCGAGGTCTCGGCGTGATGGCCCGGCGGACGACAGGCGACGAAGGCACTCGACACCTCGCCGCGCAACACAAGATCTACAGCCTGCACCGCCCCGCCCGCCGCCCTCTGGGCCGCGGCAAGTGAACCGGGCGACATGAAGGTATCCCCGTCAAGCTGTGCCCAGCCTTCTGTCGGCGCGGCACCGCGGATCAAGTTGACATATTCCCGCGGATGCACCAGCAGCAGATCATCTTCGGCCACCAACGGTGCGTTGACCCTGGTAAGCGCCTTGCCTTCAAGCGCCGCTAATATGCGCTCCAGCCGCGCCACCTGCTCAGGATGGCCCGGCGGGTTTACATGTTCCAGGCAATCGGGATGGGTCACCAGCGCTGTCGACATTCGAATCCTCCGCATCTCTTGATCCAGCAAAGGCCAAGTTTCCGCAACTGTCCAGCCGGGCTTGTTGCACCCGCCGCCCCATGCCAATGTGCCGGCATGGAACAGGACACGGTTGAGATCGCGCAGGACGCGCAGGAAATCGCACAGGATGCACAGGAAATTGCCCTGACGCTGTGGGATCAGGCGCAGGTGTTTCTTGATAGCCTGATGCGGCCGTGGAATGCCTATCAGATTGGGATCGCCATCGGGACATTCCTGCTGGCCCATCTGATCGCTCGCTATGTCGGCCCGAAACTGCACCAATGGCTGCGAACCCGCGAAGGCTGGCCCAAGTGGCGCATGCGTCTGGGCGTCCTACTACACCGTCGCATCCGTCTGATCATCTATGTGCTGATGATCTGGCCGGTCGTCTGGACCATGCGCGAATATACCTGGCCCAGCCGGACCTACCTGCTGGGTCTTGCGGCCAGCCTTGCGACCGCGTGGCTGGTGATCGCGCTTTTGACGCGGCTCATCGCCAACGGTTTCCTGCGCAGCATCGTGCGCTATGGCGGCTGGACCTGGGCAACGCTGATCATCCTCAACCTGACGGAAGAGGCCCAGGGCATCCTGGACAGCGCCGCGCTTCATATCGGCGAAACCAGGCTGTCGCTCTGGCTGATCCTGCAGGGCATTGTGATCATCACATCGCTTTTCGTGCTGGCCCGGTTTCTGTCGCGTACCAGCACTGCCCGGATCAAAAGCAACCAGGACATCTCGCCCTCGATGCAGGTGCTGGCGGTCAAGTTCCTGCAGGTGCTGCTATACGGCGCGGCGTTTTTTATCGGACTGCGGGCGGTCGGCTTTGATCTGACCGGGCTTGCGGTGCTCTCGGGTGCCATCGGTGTTGGCCTTGGTTTCGGTTTGCAAAAGGTGGTCTCGAATCTGGTGTCAGGCGTGATCATCCTGATGGACAAATCGATCAAGCCGGGTGACGTGATTTCATTGGGTGAAACCTTTGGCTGGATCAATTCGCTGGGTGCGCGCTATGTCTCAGTGGTTACCCGCGACGGGCGCGAATATCTGATCCCGAACGAAGACCTGATCACCGGTCAGGTGGTCAACTGGTCGCATTCTAACGATTTCGTGCGCCTCGACATCTTTTTCGGCACCTCCTACGGCTGCGACCCGCATAACGTGCGCAAGCTGGCGATTGAGGCCGCCAAGGGTGTTGATCGCGTGCTCAGCTTCAAGGCACCGGTCTGCCATATCGTGGGTTTTGGCGACAGCTCGGTGGATTATATCCTGCGATTCTGGATCTCGGATCCCACAGGGGGGCTGACGAATATCCGTGGCAATGTCTATCTGGCGCTCTGGGATATCTTCCAGGCCAACAACATCTCGATCCCATTCCCGCAGCGCGAGGTTCGCCTGCTGGACGATGATCTGAACCCCGCTGAAGTTGCCGAAGGCGAAACAATCGCTGACCCGGTGGAAACAAAGACCACCTGAGCCGTTGCAGCGCTGCGCCTTTTTGTCACGATATGTTGCAAGCTGATGTTTTTGGCGCACAATTGCGCGATGAAACGCCGAGCGTACGCAACCGTTCATTGAAAGTTCATAAATGGATTGTTAACTTATAACTGTGCCCGGCACCGGGGTTTTGACGGTGCGCCAGAGAGGAGGACAATGTCCTGTCTTTTACTACTGATGCGGCTCCAGCCGCTGACAAAGGGGCGCCGGTAATGGCCCCCGCACCGAGCGCAAACAGCGAAACTCAACTTGCGCGCATTCTTTCCTCACTGACCGAAGACAAGGCTGAAGACGTCGTGGAAATTGACCTGTGCGGCAAATCGGCCATCGGCGACTACATGGTCATCTGTTCAGGCCGTTCGACCCGTCAGGTTGCTGCCATTGCCGAAAAGCTTGTCGATCGGCTCAAACATGACCTGGGTGTTCTGGCCAAGGTCGAGGGTAAGGATACGGGCGACTGGGTGCTGATCGACACTGGCGATGTGATCGTCCATGTCTTCCGCCCCGAGGTTCGCGAGTTCTATCAGCTTGAGAAGATGTGGCTGCCCGCCGGGCAGGCTGCGGCCTCTCAGGCCTGAATGCGCGTTCATATCTGCGCTGTGGGCCGGCTTCGCGCCGGGCCCGAGCGTGAGTTGATCGATGATTACCTGAAGCGATTCGACCGAACAGGCCGCGCGCTTAGTCTTGGCCCCGCCGCTATACATGAGGTCGAGGACCGCAAAGGCGGCGGCATGCGGGCCGAAGCTGCGTTGCTGGAGCGTGCGGTACCGGCGGGGGCCGCGATAGTGGCTCTTGATGAACGCGGGCATATCCTTACTTCGCCTAAATTTGCAGCAAAATTGACTGGCTGGCGCAATGACGGGTGCGGCGACGTGGCCTTTGTCATCGGAGGTGCCGACGGGCTGGCGGCTGAACTGCGACAGCGTGCCGGTTTCAGTCTGTCATTCGGGCAGATGGTCTGGCCGCATATGCTGGTGCGGGTCATGCTAGCCGAGCAGCTTTACCGCGCGGCCACGATCCTGAGCGGCAGCCCCTATCACCGAAGCTGAACTCCTCGACCATGCAGGTGACACGCCACCAGACGGGACGTGATCCGCGATATCCGCTTTGCGTTCGCCTGTGAAATCCTGCAATACCCTTGCATTTGGATGTGCATTCATCGCGACGGGAGCAACGCAGAAATCAAGATGACGATCGGTGACAGCTTCACACTCAACCCAAGCAGCGCCGTGCTGACGCCCGATGCGCCGGGCCTGCGGGTGCTTGTGGATGGCGTGAGGCGCGGTACATCCATTCTGGCCTCCCAATCCAAGAAGCATCCGATCGAATTGCAGGACACCGACAGGCAGTGGCTGATCTGCGAAAGCTCGGGCACAATCGGGCGGCCCAAGGCAATACGCCGCCGCCCGGAAACCTGGATCAAGAGCTTTGACATCAACGCCGAGCGATATGGGCTATCCCCGGCAGACACCTATGCCACCTTCGGATCCCTGGGCCATTCACTGACGCTTTTTGCGACCATAGAAGCTTTGAGCCTTGGCGCAGATATCTGTTCGCTGGACAAGATGGCACCACGGCGGCAGGTCCAGCATCTTGCCGATTCGGCCGTAACGGTAATCTATGCAACGCCCACGCAACTCACACTTCTGGTGAAAAGCACCGTGGCGACAAAGCGCTCGGCGCTTCCTTCTGTCCAGCATATCTTTTCCGGTGGCGGCAAGCTTGGGGATGAGGTGCGCGATGCCCTGTGCAGTCTCTTTCCCGCCGCCAGCATCCACGAATTTTTCGGCGCGAGCGAGACCAGTTTCATCACCATTTCCGATGCGAACACGCCTGCGGGTTCCGTGGGCCTTCCCTATCCTGAAGTCTCTGTGCGGATCGGAGACAGCGCAGGCACTGCGCCGAACGAGACAGGCGAGATCTGGGTATCCAGCCCGTATCTGTTTGATGGCTACAATTCGGATACAACCGATGGCATCACACGCTCCGGCGCCTACCTGAGCGTGGGCGACATGGGATATCTGAACGCCGAAGGGTATCTTTTTCTTAGGGGCCGTAAGGACCGCATGGTCACTGTCGCCGACAAGAATGTGTTCCCCGAAGAGATCGAGGCGTTCATCGGCCAGATGAAGGGGGTCGATCTATGCGCGGTTCTCTCAGTCCCTGACCAGACAAGGGGAAACAGGCTTGTCTGCTTCGTCAAAACCACCAGTACCGGTCTTTCACCGACAACGATACGCAATCACTGCCGGACACATCTAAGCTCTCACGCGGTTCCGAAAGAGGTCTATTGCAGCGACGCCATGCCCGTGCTCCGATCCGGCAAACCCGACCTGCGCGCACTCTATGCCGGGCTGGGTTCTGGGCGATGACAAGGTCATTTCTGATATCGGCACGGCGAAGCCCCGTTGCACCGCGGAATGGCGCGCTGGCGCATCTTTCGATCGAAGATCTGGCAAGACCGGTATTGCTCGAAACGCTACAAGATGCGGGTATCGCGCCAGAGGACGTGGGCGAGCTTATCGTCGCAAATTCGCTGGGTGCTGGCGGCAATCCTGCCCGCATCATCGCGCTGCACGCTGGCCTGCCGGAAACTGTTGCGGGCCTGTCGGTCGACCGACAATGCGCGGGCGGCCTTGATGCGATCCTGCTGGCGGATGCGATGATCCGCGCGGGAAGTCATGACATTGTGGTGGCCGGTGGAGTCGAAAGCTATTCGCGACGACCGCTTCGATTTCGCACCTTCGCCGATGGGCAGGCGCCTTTGGAATATCATCAGGCGCAATTCACCCCCTGGCCCGACCGCGACCCCGACATGGCCGATGCGGCGAATCTGCTGGCCAGAAAATATGGCATCGGAAAATCGGTGCAGGATGCATGGGCGGTCTTGAGCCATCAAAAGGCAATGGCGGCGCAGGCAACCACTGGCGCCGCAGAAATCGTATCGGTAGCAGATGCTTACAAGGACACATTCACGCGGAACCTGACGCAAAATCACTGTGACCGCGCCCGCCCAGTAAGCGGCAATATTACGGCGGCAAATATGGCGGTCGCTGCCGATGGTGCAGCCTTCGTGGTCTTAGTCTCGGATACCTACATGAAGGCCACCGGTATCGATGGTGTCGAATTTATCGCCGGGAAGACCCTGGGCGGCGATCCGGAACTGCCGGGAGTTGCGCCGGTGGATGCCATTCGGCATATCTTGAACATCTCAGCCATTCAAGCGGATGATCTTATCTGCGCCGAAATCATGGAGGCATTTGCGGTTCAGGCGATCGTCTGCCAGCAGGGCGCGGGCATCCCGCACGAAATCGTCAACCAACGCGGCGGCGCATTGGCCCGTGGGCACCCCATTGGTGCATCCGGAGCGATTTTGGCGGTCAGCCTGTTTCATAGATTGAAAGAGAGCAAAGGTGTCGGGTTGGCGGCCATCGCGGCCGCAGGCGGGCTGGGCACCGCTATGGTAGCCCGGTCAGGCTAGGGCCCGTCTGCCTCTGCTACTTACGCTCAAACCCGCTGAACGAGCTGAATTCCTCAAGCGCCAGCCGCTCGGTCCTGAAATGGTTCACCTCGGCGGACATATCAGCCACGCCAACGGCAATGCCACACACCACCATCTCGTCGTCCGGCAGGTGCAGGTGGTCGTGCACCACGCCCCCGTAATTCGCAAGCGCCCCGATGCCTGTTGCCCCAAGCCCTTCATTTTCTGCCGCCAGCAGGAATGTCATCAGCGACATGCCCAAATCCATGAAACAGCCCTTGCCCATGTCGCGATCTATGGTGACCACGATCCCCACGGGCGCGTCGAAAAACCGGTAGTTGCGCGCAAATTGTTCTCTTCGCCCTTTCACATCCCGTTTTGCGATGCCCAAGGCTTCGTAAAGCGCGAACCCCGCCCTTCTTTGCCGATCCTTAAGATCGGCAGACATGACCTTTGGGAAATACGAATATTCCTGCTCTATCGGCGTTCCATCCTGCTGGGCTTTGTCCAGACGTGTCTTCAGGCTGTCCAGTGCAGTGCCCGACAGAACGTGGAACTTTCCAGGCTGAAGATTGGCACCGCTGGGCGCACGGCGTGCGGCCGAGCAAATCCGTTCCACCACCAGCCGATCGACGGGGTCGGTCTTGTAGGCCCGGATCGATCGCCGTTGCGACAGAAGCTGGTTGAAGTCAGACGGCATCGGTACGATTTGCGCGCGACAGAACACTGCCCGGGCGCGCCTTGGCCAGTGCTGCGGTCAACATGCCTGCGATTATCGCCTTCAGCAGGTCGCCCGGCACAAAAGCGGCGACAAGCCAGATCACTTCCGACAGGGTTTTATCCAGCGTAATCAACAAGCCGATGATACCAAAGAGATAGAGCACAACGATCCCACCTATGACCGAAGCAACACAGGCGACCAGTGTCAGGGGCGCGAGGCGCCAATGCTCGACAATCCAGCCGGTGACGAAGGCGGCCGCGGGCCAGCCGATCAAAAACCCGGCAGAGGGTGACACGAAAAGACCCAAACCACCGCGCCCACCGGACAAGAGCGGCAGGCCAATGGCCACCAGCAGCAGGAACAAGAGCACCGAAAGCGCACCCTTTCTGGAGCCCAGTACGGCACCGCACAACATGACACCCATGCTTTGCGCCGTGATTGGCACCCCGAAGGCCAGTGTGATCTTGGGAATCAGCCCAAGCGCCGCGATAAGCGCGGCGAACAGAGCAATGAGAGCTACATTTTTTTCCATCTAGTGGCACTCCTGAGTGTTAAATCCGCCGCGTGCGCGCAACGCTTCTGCTACATGCTCTGCGTCATCTAACGCAAGAACCGTGAAGGGGAGGATAATTCGCCACCCCGATCGCCTTCGTGATCGCGCCTGCCACGCCTCGGAGAGTAGCGTTCCTTTTTGCAAAAGGACCGGCGTCAGCCGGATAACCAGCGCAATGGCAAGCTCCAAAACGCGTGGCCGCAAGCCAAATCTTCTCAGCGGGCGGCTCAATCCGTGCAGGACATCAATCATATCCGAAAGGCGCGTGGTCATTGTAACCAGATTTGCCAACGCCACTGCCGATACGAGCCGCAGTATAACAGTTGCGCCCGTTGCGATCTCCCCGCTCCAGAGGTGCCAGACCGCCACCACAAGGGCAAAGGGCCACAGGATACGCAGTTGGCGAAGCCCCGCGTCCATAAATCTACGACCGGGCAGCGCGTAGAGCCCCAGCACAAGCAAAAGAAGACCAAAATGCATCGCCGGGTCTCTAATGTAGAACAAGACCAGCGTTGATGCACAAAGACCGGCCAGCTTCAAACCGGCCGGCCAATCATGTGCCTTTGTCCTAACGGGCGAGGTCAGAGATATCATCCGAACCTCCAAGGGCGTTCATTTCCGAAATGTAATCAGGCAGGACATCACAGGCCTTGCCGGTCTGCACCACTGATCCTTTCTCAAGCCAGATGATTTGATCATAGCCCGACAGGTCGTCAGGATCATGGGCGATGTGCAAAAGACCGCCTTCGTAATGAGAAAGATAACGCTTCAACTGCATCTTGGTCGGGATATCAATGCCCGAAAATGGCTCATCGAGAATGATCATCCGAGGCTTCATTGCGCAAACCGCCATCAGGCACACCAGATGTTTCTGACCCTGCGACAGGACACTCACAGAGACCTCGGCCCAGTGCGATTTTCCGAAATAGGCAAGCGTGGCCTGTGTCGTCTGTTCTGCCTCGTTCCTGGACTGCCCAAGCTGTCGAAGGCCGAAAGATATCTCCTCCTGAACGGTCGGGAAAATGATCTGGTGATCAGGGTTCTGAAACAGGATGCCCACCTCGGTCAACGCCACCTTGCGATCCTTGGCAAGGTCATGGCCGTTGATCAGTGCCGACCCTGAACTGGCCTCAATCAGCCCCGCCAGGATGCGCGCAAGGGTGGACTTACCCGATCCGTTCCGCCCGACGACCCCAACACGCGCGGCATCGCTTTGCCACGAAATCGACTTGAGGATATCCTTGCCATCGGCAGAATAGCAAAGATTGTCCAGCGCGATGTCGCTTCCGGTCACCGGGTTCATATTGACGTGTGGTCGGTCCATTTTCATCGAACACTCATTGCCTTTCGCACGAGATTTAACAAGCCGAAATTCCGTCGCAGTTTAACGCAGGCCGTGCGAGTATGAACATAAAGGCTGCATCTTAAAATTCGCCCTGCTGTTATCGCAAACGCTGTTCACCCTGCCCGCCGAAACCGCTAGAAGGCGTCCATCAGGCAGGAGCAGTTATGATTACACCAAAACCCGTGGTCTTGTGCATTCTAGATGGCTGGGGCCTTTCGGACGAAACCAGGGGCAATGCCCCGGCGCTGGCCAAGACGCCCACGTTCGATCGTCTGATGGCCACCTGCCCCAACAGCACGCTTGTCACCCACGGGCCGGACGTGGGCCTGCCTGAGGGGCAAATGGGTAATTCCGAAGTGGGCCACATGAATATCGGTGCCGGCCGTGTGGTCGAGATGGATTTGCGCCGGATCGACCAGGCGATCCGCACCGGCAGCTTTGCCTCCCTGCCCGGCGTGCAGCGTTTTGCCAGCAAGCTCAAAGCGACTGGTGGTACAGCACATCTGCTGGGCGTGCTGTCCGATGGCGGGGTGCACAGCCATATCGACCACATGATTGCTGCCGCCAAAGCACTTACAGATCACGGGTTGAGCGTAGCCCTTCATGCCTTCACCGACGGGCGCGACGTGGCACAGATCTCGGCCAAGTCTTATCTGGAAGAACTGCGCGACGCCCTGCCCGATGGTGCCTATATCGCCACCGTATCGGGCCGCTACTACGCAATGGACCGCGACAACCGCTGGGATCGCGTAGAGCTGGCCTTTCAGGCTCTGGCCAACGCCAAGGGATATACCGCCGAAACCGCATCGGACGCGATTGACAATGCCTATGGCAAGGGCCGCACCGACGAGTTCATCAAGCCGCGTGTGCTGGGCGATTATGAGGGCATGAAAGATGGCGACGGTATCTTATGTCTGAATTTCCGCGCAGACCGAGCGCGCGAGATTCTCGCCGCCTTCGCCGATCCGGATTTTGGCCATTTCGACACCGGCGCGCGCCCGGATTTCGCAATAGTCAGCGGTTTCACCGAATATTCCCGCCGCCATTCCAGCTATATGGACTGCATCTTCCCGGATGAGCGCCCGGATAACACTTTGGCGGAGTGGCTGGGAAAACACGACAAGACTCAGTATCATTCCGCCGAAACCGAGAAATATCCCCATGTCACGTTCTTCCTTAATGGTGGCAAGGAAACACCTGAGCCGGGCGAAGACAGATATCTGGCAAAATCGCCAGACGTGGCGACCTATGACCTGCAGCCCGAGATGTCCGCACCCGAAGTGACCGATCATTTCGTCGATGCGATCGAGAAGGGTTACGACCTGATCGTGGTCAATTACGCCAACCCGGATATGGTGGGCCATACCGGCGATCTGCAAGCCGCGACGGCGGCTTGCGAAACCGTTGACCAGGGCCTTGCACGGGTTGTAGCCGCGCTGGAAAAGGTCGGCGGCGCAATGATCGTGACCGCAGACCACGGCAATTGCGAGGTCATGATCGACCCTGATAGTGGCAAACCCCATACGGCGCATACATTGAACCCCGTCCCGGTGATCCTGACGGGCGGCCCGGAAGGCGCACGGCTGCGCCCCGGCCGGTTGGCCGATCTGGCGCCCACGTTGCTTGAGCTGATGAACATGCCAACCCCGCCCGAGATGACCGGCAGGAGCCTGATCACATGCGACTAGCATTGGCCCTGGCCGCGACCTGTCTTGCAGGGGCCGCGCTTTCCCAGGACAATATTGCCGCCGATAATGCGCGCGCCGCTGCCGACCGGCTGGCCGAGGCTGCGATCCAACTCGACGAAGCGCAAGGCGCGCGCGACCGGGTGAAGGCATTGTCGGAAACCGTGCATGCATTTGAAAGCGGGCTTGAGGCGATGCGCGACGGGCTGCGTCAGGCCGCCATTCGCGAAGAAGTGCTATCTCGCGAACTGGCGGCACGCGAAGATGAGATCGCCCAGCTTCTGGGCGTGCTGCAATCCATGAACAGCGCCCCGTCGCCGGTGCTTCTGCTGCATCCGTCTGGGCCGGTCGGCACGGCGCGGTCTGGCATGATCCTGGCCGAGGTCACACCGGCGCTCAACGCCCGCGCCAATGAGATACGCAGCAAGTTGCAGGAAGTCAGCGTGTTGCGCGCGCTCCAGCAAAGCGCCGCCAATAAGCTGCAAGACGGCTTGAACGGTGTGCAGGAAGCCCGCATTGCGCTGTCCCAGGCCATTTCCGATCGGACTGATCTGCCGCAACGCTTTACCGAAGATCCGGTGAAAACCGCATTGCTGATCGCATCGACCGAAACACTCGAAGGCTTTGCCAGCGGCCTCAGCCAGATTGCCACCAACGAGACGCCCGCGAACCTGCCCGACATCATCGACCGAAAAGGCGCCCTGTCCCTACCGGTGAACGGTCGGATTCTGCGCCGCGCGAATGAGGCCGATGCCGCCGGCATTGCCCGGCCAGGCATCGTGATGGCGACGCGCCCGCGCGCGCTGGTAAGCACGCCAGCCGCCGCGACCCTGCGCTACAGCGGGCCGCTGCTGGATTACGGAAATGTTATCATCCTCGAGCCCCAATCCGGGATTCTCATGGTGTTTGCCGGGCTTGATGTGGTTTATGGTCGAACCGGTCAGGTATTGTCAGCCGGTAGTCCGCTGGGGCTGATGGGCGGTGCTGACCCCGATCCCGGCGCATTATTGCCGCGGGACGGGCAGGAAACGACTACCAGCCAGACGGAAACCCTCTATATAGAGGTGAGAAAAGACAACATACCCGTGGACCCTGCACAGTGGTTCAAGACTGACGAAGGATGACATACCGATGAAAAAATTCCTGTTGGCCGCCGCGGCCGGAACGCTGGCCGGCGTTGTTGTCACGACACAGGTCGCCGCGCCGCTGTTGGCTCAGGAAGCCGCCAAGTCCAACAACGTCTACGAGCAGCTTGATCTGTTTGGCGATATTTTCGAGCGTATTCGCTCGCAATATGTCGAAGAGGTGGACGAGGGCGACCTGATTGAAGCGGCGATCAACGGCATGCTCACCTCGCTCGATCCGCATTCCAGCTATCTTTCGCCCGACGATGCGGCCGACATGCGCGAACAGACCCGTGGAGAGTTTGGCGGCCTTGGTATCGAGGTCACCCAGGAGGACGGTTTCGTTAAGGTCGTCTCGCCCATCGACGATACGCCTGCGGATGAGGCCGGGGTCGAATCCGGCGATTTCATCACCCATGTGGACAACGAAAGCGTGCTGGGCCTGACCCTGGACGAGGCCGTTGACCTGATGCGCGGGCCGGTGGGCAGTGAAATCGTGATCACTATTGTACGCGAAGGCGAGACCGAACCTTTCGATGTCTCGATCATCCGCGACACGATCAAGCTGACTGCCGTACGCACCCGCACCGAGCAGGACACCGTTGTGCTGCGCGTCACCACCTTCAACGACCAGACCTACAAGAACCTCGAAGCCGGCCTGAACGAACAGATCGAAACGGCGGGCGGCATCGACAATATCCGCGGCATCGTGCTGGATCTGCGCAATAACCCCGGGGGACTGCTTAACCAGGCGATCCGGGTGTCGGACGCGTTCCTTGAAAAAGGCGAGATTGTCAGCACACGGGGCCGCAAACTCGAAGACGGCGAGCGGTTCAACGCTACCGAGGGCGATCTGGCCCAGGGCAAACCCATCGTGGTACTGATCAATGGCGGTTCGGCCAGCGCCTCCGAGATTGTGGCGGGCGCGCTCAAGGACCATCGCCGCGCCATCGTCGTGGGCACAAAAAGCTTCGGCAAGGGGTCGGTTCAAACAGTGATGCCGATGCGCGGCGATGGCGCCATGCGCCTGACAACCGCGCGGTATTACACCCCCTCGGGCCGGTCGATCCAGGCGCTTGGTGTATCGCCCGATATCGTCGTCGAACAGCCCCGCCGCGCACCTGAATCCGAGGATGATGAAGAGGCGGCCGCGCGCGGCGCGCGGTCTGAGGCCGATCTGCGGGGGCGGCTGAACAATGACAGCCTCAGCGAAGATGAAATCCGGCAGATCGAAGAGGATAACGCCCGCGCCGAAGAGGCTGCGAAACTGCGCGAAGAAGACTATCAGCTGGCCTATGCCATAGATATTCTCAAGGGCCTGACAGCACTCAACGGCAACGAATAATCTGCCGCAGTGACGCCAATTGGGCGCCGTAACCTGTTCGGGTTGCGGCGCTTTTTGATAAGATCCCTATGATCCGATACTTTGCCAGTTTAGCGGTTCGCTAATTTGGTCAGCCGACTGGAAGGGCCGCCCCTCAATGGTTATGTTTTGGACGAAACAGTGCTGGATCACAGAATGACGCCTGACGAAATTGCCCGGCTGCCCTATCGGCCCTGTGTTGGCGTCATGCTGGTGAACAAGGTAGGCCATGTTTTTGTGGGTCAGCGGCTCGACAATGATACTGCCGCCTGGCAGATGCCCCAGGGTGGTATCGACCCCGGCGAAGCCCCGCGTGATGCCGCGCTACGAGAGCTTTGGGAGGAAACCGGCGTGCGGCCTAAGCTGGTCACGATAGAAGCCGAAAGCGAAGGATGGATACCCTACGATCTGCCGCATGAATTGGTGCCCCGTATCTGGAAAGGTCGCTATCGCGGGCAGGAACAGAAATGGTTTCTGGTGCGTTTTCTCGGCGACGACGCGGATGTGAACATCCAGACCGATCATCCCGAGTTTTCCGCTTGGCGCTGGCTGGCACCGGATCAGCTTGTCGCCAGCATCGTGCCGTTCAAACGTGAAGTTTATAAATCTGTTCTGGACCAGTTTGGAGAGTTGCTGTGAAATCCATCGCCCTCACAATCGCCTTCACCTTATTTGCCGGGCCGGCCCTGGCGCTTTCATGTCTGCCGCCAAACGTCGCGACGTCCTTCAACGAAGCTGCCGCATCGGAAAAACAGTATATTGTCGTGCGCGGTAAGCTCGTTTTTGACGAAAGCAAGCTGCCCGAGACCGATCTTCAGAACCAAGCCCAAACCCCGCCGCACGTAGACATCAAAGCGCAGTTAACCGGAAAATCCCTGTCGCGCGCGGGCTTCAACGCGGATTTCGACCGTACAATAACTTTGCGCGCCCAGTGTTTCGGGCCGTGGTGCGGCCGGGCGGTGTCGGGTGCCGACTATCTGTCCTTTCTCGAGAAAACCGACGATGGCTACCTTTTGGCCGTCACCCCATGTGGCGGATACGATTTCATCGACCCAACCGAAGAGATGCTGCGCAAGGCCGCCCGGTGTTTCAAAGGCGATAGCTGCACGCCTTGAGCCAGCACAGAAACGCGGTGATTGGGAAAATGTATTGCCGCCCGACTCGGATCTGCGGCGGGTTGCGCCTGCAACGGCACAACTTAACCAAAACGCTATCCTCCGAGTGTAAATTGAGAGCGAATCGGCGGCAACGCCAGGCTGCTCACGGTCTGGCGCACAGGTAAGCATCGCTCAAAAAGCCGGCTCAATACCGCTCTCGCTATTTCTGGGGAGTTAAAATCCGCGAATACGAAAGAAAATATTAACATGCTATAGTTGTATTAACTATTCATTAACCCCCGTTAACGAGGCTAAACATGCAAAACGAATGGATACTCGACGTTCTTGCCGACCTTAAGACATTTGCCCAGCAAAACGGGTTAGGTGTTCTGGCCGAACAGTTGGATGATACACAACTGGTGGCTGCAAGTGAGCTGGCGTTGATTGGGGAAGGACAGATTGCAGATGAACGCGGCCCCGCCTATGCGGCTGGATATAATATTGGAGGACTTGGAAGGCGCCTCTGAACTGAGCGAGCTGCAGACCGCTATTGAAAATCTGCGCGATCACTTCAAGGTTGATCATATGGTCTACCACTGGGTAAGCGGTGCAGGCGATCAGTATGGTTGTGGCACCTACTCCCCCGAATGGGTGCAGCGCTATCTCGAAAAAGAATACCTGCGGATCGACCCTGTGATACAAGGCTGCTACCAGCGATTTCATCCGGTCGACTGGAAAAGGCTGGATTGGTCCAGTAAGGCAGCGCGCGGATTTCAGAAAGAAGCAATTGCACATGGCATTGGAAACCAAGGGTTTTCCGTGCCGGTACGCGGGCCAAACGGCCAATTCGCCCTGTATACGGTTAGCCACAATTGCGACGACGACATCTGGGCGGCCTTTACCGAAACCAATCGTCGCGACCTGATCCTGATTGCGCATTACTTCAACCAGAAAGCGCTGGATTTCGAACCCGACCGAAAACCCGAACCGGCGCAGCCACTATCCCCGCGCGAAGTAGACGCGCTGACATTGCTGGCCATGGGGTATAGCCGCGCCCAGGTGGCCGAGACCCTCAACATCTCGGAACATACGTTGCGGGTCTATATCGAATCCGCCCGTTTCAAACTGGGCGCGATGAACACGGTGCATGCGGTCGCCCGCGCCCTCAGCCGCGGCCTAATTGTGATCTGATTGCATCGCGGTAACGCCGGTTACGCCAACCAGCTACCGGCGGACCCGCTTTGTGCCATGCGGCCCAGAGCAGCGTGAAAGTGTTGACGCACCGTACGCCACACCGATCAGCTGTTAACCAATATTCTCCAGCTTTGGCTTCGATAACCAGAAAAGGGGAAGCCGATGCTACGCTACATTTACGGAAACGACCTGGATAAGTATCCGACCCTCGCCGAGACAATGTTTCAGGATCGGGCCGATCAGTTCAAGACCAGGTTGGAATGGGACGTGAGCGTAGATGAAGCAGGCCATGAGCGCGACAACTATGACAGTTTGAACCCGCTTTACGTGATCTGGGAAGGCGAAGATGGCTGCCATGGCGGCTCCATGCGGCTGCTGCCCACCACCGGCCCTACCATGGTGAACGACCATTTCAGCCATCTCAGCGGCGGCGGCCATATTGTCAGCCCCCTGATTTGGGAATGCACCCGATTCTGCCTGGCGCGCAACGCCAGTTCGCGGATCGCCGCGGCCCTGATGCTTGCCGGAGGCGAGGTGATGCACAACTTCGCCATCAAGCATTATGTCGGCGTTTTCGATGCCCGCATGGTCCGGATTTATCGCGCCATCGGATCCTCGCCCGATATCGTCGGCTCCGAGGGCGAAGGGCGGGAGCAGATCAGCGTAGGTCTGTGGGAATTCACCGATGCGGCGCGGGAAAAAGTCGCCAAACGCGCCGATATCAGCCCGGAAACCTCTGAGGCGTGATTCCAGACCAGCTTTGGCCCTAACGCGCCGAGACACCCCTATCGCCAGATGGCACATGCCCCGATCACATCACTGCAATCTGCAGCAGCCGCATCTGCCTGAAATTTCTTCTAACTCTGGCCTCTGGGATGGCGCGGCTGTAGGGTCGCGCCATGTCCGACTCCAGCCTCACATTCTCCCACGATCAGGCCGATGCCCATGACCGGATAACTGAAATGTTGCGCGGTGCCGGGATTGATCTGGACGATGCATTGCTGACCCCACCACGGGACGGCAAAGACAGTGTCATGGCCGTAGTCGGCAAAGCCGGATCGGGCAAAACCCTTCTGCTGGCAGCACTTTACCGGGCGTTGGCAGACGCAGGCGTTGACGTGGTCTCAGGCGATTATGAGGGCCGACGTCGCAAGGATCGCCGCACGCTCGCCATCCTTGCCCCAACCAACAAGGCCGCCAGCGTTTTGCGAATGCGCGGGGTGCCTGCCACCACCATTCACCGCATCCTCTATACCCCCGTCTACGACCCGGAATACGAAAAGATCGCCGAATGGCTGGCCGGTCAGGGAGAACGCCCCGAGATCGAAGACCTGACCGATCAGGCGCTCGACCGCGCGCACGCCTTCTATCAGACCAACAAATCCATTCCCGGCGCGCTTGCCGCCGCCGGGCTGCGCGGCTCGGATTTCATCACCGGCTGGAAGCGCCGTGAAGAAGCACTGGATGTTGGCTTTGTCGACGAGGCCTCGATGCTGGATGACAAGCAGTTCGAGGATCTCAAGGAAATCTTCCCGACCTTGCTACTCTTTGGCGACCCGGCACAGCTTGCACCGGTCAACCAGTCCGGCTCGATGGTGTTTGATGCGCTACCCGCCCCCACCAAGCTGGAACTGCACCGCGTCCACCGTCAGGATGCCGACAATCCCATTCTTGACCTCGCGCATTCTCTGGCCGACCCCGATGTCGATTTCCACGCCTTTGAGCAGCTGATCGAAACGGCCGCCGCGCGTGATGAGCGTGTTGTGATGGCTCAACGGGTCGAAGTTGATCTGATGGCACGCTCACCGGTGCTGGTCTGGCGCAACGCCACCCGCATCCGTCTGATCAACGCCTTTCGCGCGGTCCACGGCGCACCCGAAACCGAACTGCTGGAAGGTGAGCCACTGATCTGCGACGGCATCGAGCTGCCGCTGAAACACCGCAAGAAAAGACTCGACCTCGAAGCGCGCGGATTAATCAAGGGGGCGCAGACGATCTATCTCGGCCCCGGGCGCAAACCCGGTTTTTCCCGCCTGCACGTGATCGGTGCCGAGGACCCGCAGGTCAGCGCCGCTTCGATCGTGAAGATCGAAAGACCGGATGAGGAAGAGCCCTTTATCCCCTTCGCCGCCCGCATGGGGGCGACCTTCCTGCACGGCGCGGCGGTTACCATCCATAAGGCGCAGGGCAGCCAGTGGCCGGATGTGCAGGTCTTCGCGCCCGACCTCTATGCCGCCTCGCGCATGGGCCGGACCGAGGCCGGACAACCGCTGTGGAAACGGCTCGCCTATGTCGCCATCACCCGCGCCGAAACCCGCCTGCACTGGGTGGTGCGCAACCGCCTGTCGAAACCGACGGGACCGCTGCGCATTAACGATCTGCGCGTCGCACCCGCCCCCCTGGAATTGGAGGCTGAGATATGAAATCCATTCTTATCACCGGCGCAAGCTCGGGCATTGGGGCCGCCACCGCGCGTGCATTCATCGACGCAGGCTGGCGGGTCGGCCTGCTGGCCCGGCGCGCCGAACGGCTTGAGACCCTGACCGACGGCATTGAAAATGCCGTTCCGCTGGTGGCCGATGTCACCAACGCCGAGGCCATGCAAGAAGCCTTCGTCAGTTTCACCCGGCCCACAGGCCGGCTTGATGTGCTTTTCAACAACGCTGGCCTCTTCGGCCCCTCCGGTCCGATTGACGAGGTGCCGGTTGATGCCTTCGATGAGGTGATGAACGTCAACATCCGCGGCATGTTCATTGCCGCGCGCCTTGCCTTCGCGCAAATGCGCAAACAAACGCCTCAGGGCGGGCGTATCATCAATAACGGCTCGCTTTCGGCGCATAATCCGCGTCCCGGATCGGTCTGTTATACGACCTCAAAACACGCGATCACCGGGCTCACGCGTACGCTGTCACTGGATGGTCGCAGCTATGACATCGCCTGCGGCCAGATCGACATCGGCAATGCCAGAACCGAACTGGTCGAAGACCTCAACAAACGCGCCCAGGCCGCCAACCCCGATCAACCGCTGATGCCGATGATGAATGTCGAGGACGCCGCGCGATCCGTTCTGCACATGGCGCAAATGCCCGCCAGCGCCAATGTGCAATTCATGACCGTGATGGCGACCAAGATGCCCTATATCGGCCGCGGCTGACCGCGTCGTCCTGATGCCGCTACCCGAGGTGGGCGGCCCGAGGAGGATGGCGGAGCCAGACGACGAGACATCCTGCGTGCGCAAAGCGCACTCAATCTGACACCAAAACCTAACCGCGCCGCAACATCTGGAACGCAGCCGCAGCCCCCCAACCCGCAGCAATCGCAATCGCCAGCGACATCAGCCCGTAGATCATCGGCTGCTGGCGCGACAGGTTGAACAGCCATCGTTCAACGCCAACTTTGCGCACGTCGATTGTCGTCTCGAATTGCGAAACCACATAGCCCCTGCGCGTCAGGAATATGCGAGTGGCATAGTCGCCCTCAGTCAGGTTCGAGGGTAATTGAATAGAGGTGCGAAACAGCGTCTGCTGATCCAGCGCCACGGCCCCTTCCAGCAATTGATAGGATCTGTTTTTCTTGCGGATACGGATCACCGCCTCGGAAAAGCTCTGCGGGCTTTTCACATGCGGCGACGCGCCCACCAGCCGGATCGCCTTGGGGATCGAAATCCGGTGCCGCAAATCCTCGATCTGTGCCAGCACCTCTTTCAGCGGACCGGTGGTGGCCACCGCATAGAAACTCGGCGCCTCCTTCACGTCGACCGCATCGGTATTGACCCAGATGCCAAGCTTCTTTTCCTTGCGACGTACGGTCAGCGGCACCGAAGGACCGGCAATGGTAACAATCACCTCGAGCGGCTCATCGGCAATCGGCGCCTCACGCTTGACCGCGCCGAAAACCAGCAGTTCCGAGCCGTCGAACGTGGCCGTGATCGCCACCTCGTCCGCACTCAGCCCCAATACCACCTCTTCTGCACGAAGCGGCAGCGCGGCAAGGCAGAGAAGGAGCAATAACCGCAACATCAGTGCCCGCCTCCCGTGCCGATGGAATAGAGCTCGGACGGCATGATCAGCAGATCAAGCGCCAGTTTGAAGCAGACTGCCAGCACCATTACCGCCAGCAGGATGCGCAGTTGTTCGGCTGGCAATCTGGTCCCGATCCGCGTGCCCACCTGCGCGCCTACCACGCCACCGATCAGCAAGAGAACCGCCAGCGCCACATCAACCGTATAGTTGGTGGTCGCGTGCAGCATCGTGGTGAAAGCGGTCACGAAAATGATCTGGAATAGCGACGTGCCGACAACCACCTTCGTGGGCATCCCCAGCAGATAGATCATCGCAGGCACCATGATGAACCCGCCACCGACGCCCATGATCGCGGCCAGAATGCCCACCAGCACACCTACGATCAGCGGCGGTATCACGCTGATATAAAGCCCGGATGTCCGGAACCGCATCTTCAGCGGCAGTCCATGTATCCAGTTGTGTTTCTTGCGCTTAGGCGCCCTGCCAGATCGCGTATTGCGGATCGCGTTCAGGCTTTCGATGAACATCATCGCGCCGATGATGCCCAGAAAGACCACATAGCACAGCTTGACCAGCAGATCGACCTGGCCCAGCGACTTCAGGTAGTTAAAGACAACCACCCCAAGCGCCGCGCCGGCCAGACCGCCGATCAACAGCACCGTACCCATCCTCAGATCCACCGTCTTTCGCCTGAAATGCGCCAGCACACCGGAAAACGATGAGGCCACGATCTGGTTGGCTTCGGTCGCGACCGCCACAGCGGGCGGGATGCCAATGAAAAACAGCAATGGCGTCATCAAGAAGCCGCCGCCAACCCCGAACATCCCCGACAAAATCCCGACCAATCCGCCAAGTCCGAGCAGCAGGAAAGCATTAACCGACACTTCGGCTATGGGGAGGTAGATTTGCATGGGCTGTCCTAGCGCCTAGTTCATGCAAATTGCAAGGTACCAGAACCGCTGAAATGCCGCAGGTCTGATCAATTTTCTGAATCTGGACTTAATTGTATATCAATCTGGACTATGACTGCCGAGTTTAATCCCGGTTCAGCCCCGGTCTGTGGCCAGTTTCACCGCCGCAACGGTGAAAAACACCCCCAGCCCCCCCGATATCCAACGGCGCGCCCGGCGGTAGAAAGCGACCACTGGCCGGGTAGAGAAGGTTACCGCATAGGCAACATGACCAAGAACCGATATCACCGTGGCACTCACGATCAGTGCCACACCCAGCCACGCTGGCGCAGTGGGCTCCAGCCCGATGCTAACAATTGCTATCCAGTGCAACGCTGCCTTGGGGTTTGTCATCTGCACCGTCAGCCCGCGCCAGAAAAGGTTGTCGCCCTGGGTCACCTCGGGCACCAGTTGATCGCCCGGTGTCGCCGCCGATCGGAACGCCTTCCATGCCAGCCACAACAGATAGGCTGCTCCGACCAGTTTCAGCACGACCATTGCGCCCGCATAGCGCGTCATCAGTGCCGACAACCCCGCCACCGTCAGCGTCGCCCAGATGCCCGATCCGATACCGACACCCAGGGCAAGTGCGGCGCCTTGTTTGCGGCCCCGGTCCATTGATGTGCCGATCACGGCCAGAATATTCGGCCCGATGCTGATGAAACCGATGCTGAAAATGCCAAGTGCCAGAAACAGGCTCGCCAGATGGTCGCTCATAAGATGTCTCCTTCTGCTCTGATCAGACTTTTCCGGTAGCCAATTTGCTGGCGGCGAAAATGAAAAACACGCCCAAGCCCCCCTCAATCCAGCGCCGCCCGGCCGCATAGGCGCGGCGCAGAGACGGGGCCGATAATGCCACGGCCCAGGCGCCGTGGCAGAAAAACGAAATCAGGAACGCCCCGGCGATGAACAGCGCCATGACAGCAGGACCGGCGCCTTCGACCGCGCCGACAGAGGCGATGGCGAGCCAAAAAGCAATAGCCTTGGGGTTGGTGACCTGCAACAGATACCCGGTTGCGAAGTGTCTGAATACCGAACGCGTCTCGCCCTGCATCGGTTGCAATACCGGCGGGTTCAACGCTTTACGGAACGCCCCCCAGGCGAGATAGAGCAGATAGGCCGCACCGATGAGGCGCATCAGGCTCATCGCCCAGGCCGCCTGCGACAAGAGCAACCCAACCCCCAATATCGTCAGCAGGTTGATTGTCAGGCTGCCCGTGGCAATACCCAGCGTCGCCACCAATGCGGGTGCACGGCCCTGCGATGTGGCAATACCGATCAGCATCGCCACCGAGGGTCCGGGCGAGGATGCACCGACCAGCAGGATGGCATACGCAGCAATAAAGCCGGGCAGGAACGGGGCAAGATCAACCATATCAGTCTCCTAAACGGTATATGCCGGGTGGCATTGTCAACCACGTTAACCGACCCTACTGACCAAATGCTTCGGCAACGGTCGAACTATGCTCGAAATCCGTCAAAGGAGTAATTTCTGCAAGATCAGCGCATCAACCTGATGGCCGTCCTGCCGGGTGTAATAGCCTTTACGGCAGGCGATTTCTGCGTAGCCTTCAGCAAGATAGAGCGCCAGCGCGGCATTGTTGTCCCGCGCCACCTCCAGAAACGATATCTCAGCGCCTCGGTCTTTGGCCGCCGCTTCATAGGCACGCAATGAGGTACGGCCCAGCCCTCGCCGTTGCTGGTCAGGATCCGTGGCGATGGTCAACAACTCCGACTCGCCTGCGATTACCCGGCCTAGCGCAAAAGAGCTTGTGTCACCCACGCGGAAGACATGCGCACTTGCCAGCAAGTCTGCAAATTCCGGCGCTGACCACGCCCGCCCCTGCCCGGCAAAGGCACGTGCATGCAGGCGGGCCAATTGGTCAGGAGTCATCATCCAGAATCACCGGCGGTACGTCGCGAGAGGGGGCGGCATCCGCCGGTTTGAGGTAAAGCGGTGCAGGGGGTGTTATCGTCACGTTGAACCGTCGCGCCGCGGCAATCCGTGCAATCGCTTCCGCCAGAGGGTAGAGCGGTATTACAGGCTGCAGCGGTGCCTCCAGATACAACGCTTCGACCGACGGGAAGGCTACAAAGTGCGGCTCCGCCTTGCTGGGATAGTCGGGAAACTCGTTCGGACCGCAAATAACGGGCGCACCTTCCGACTGACCGTTCAAAATCTGAATATAAGTCTTGTCCGCTGGCCCCTTCACAGCCGCGACGGCGTTACCTAGCCCGAAGGCGAGCGCCTGAAAGGTGGACACCCCCACCGCCGGAACATCCAGCGCCAGCGCCAGCCCCCGCGCGGCGGAAACGGAAATGCGAATGCCGGTGAAATTGCCGGGGCCGATGCCGACCCCGATCGCATGAAGGTTTGCCCAGGTCTCGTTGGCCTCGGTCAAAAGCTCTTCCAGCAGTATCATCAGCCGTTCGGCCTGTCCGCGCGCCATCGTTTCCGTTCTAGCCGCGACGATACGGTCCCCACGCAACAAAGCGGCCGCGCAATGCGCGGCCGATGTGTCAAATCCCAGAACCAGTGGTTCAGACACCAACAGGGCGTACCTCGGTCACTTCGGGGATGTAGTGCCGCAGCAGGTTCTCGATCCCCATCTTCAGGGTAATGGTGGACGAGGGGCATCCGGCGCAGGCCCCCTGCATATGCAGGTAAACCACGCCGCGCTCAAACCCGTGGAAGGTAATATCGCCACCATCCTGTGCCACGGCGGGGCGCACGCGGGTATCCAGCAATTCCTTGATCTGGCCCACGATCTCGGCATCCTCGCCGCTATGTTCGGCATGACCCGAGGGTGCAGCGCTGGCGCCGGTCATGATCGGCTTGCCCGATTGGAAATGCTCCATGATCGCGCCCAGAATGGCGGGTTTGACATGGTCCCACTCGGTTTCGTCCGATTTGGTGACGGTCACGAAATCATTGCCGAAAAACACGCCGGTAACGCCCTGCACCTTGAAAATGCGCGCGGCAAGCGGCGATTGCTCAGCGCCTTCGGCACTGGGGAAATCAGCGGTGCCGGTTTCCAGCACGGTCTGGCCGGGCAAGAATTTCAGTGTCGCCGGGTTGGGCGTGGATTCGGTCTGGATGAACATGAGGCAGCCCCTTTTCGCGTCTGCATCTGATATGCGCCCGGGGGGGCGTCAAGTCAAGGTTTGGAACGATTCTAAACTGACAGTAGCTGTCAGGTAATCGCCTCCAGCCGCTCCTTGCTCAGATCGCCCGGCACGATAGTGATCGGTATCGTCAATGAGCCCGAATTACGCGACAATTGTGTCACCAGCGGACCGGGGCCCTTCTTGTCGGTGCCCGCACCCAGGACCAGCACGCCGATTTCACCGTCTTCGTGCACCTGCGCCATGATCTCGGTCACAGGCTCGCCTTCGCGGATTACCAGTTCGGGATCGACACCCTGCTTATCGCGCATCCATTTGGCGAAGACCTCGAAATGCACTTCGATGCGTTCCCGGGCTTCTTCGCGCATGATGTCGCCCACGCCGATCCAATGGTTGAATTCCTCGGGCGGAATCACCGCCAGAACTGCAACGCCGCCTCCCGTATGTGCCGCCCGCATCGCGGCAAAACGCATTGCGTTCAGGCATTCACGGCTGTCATCAAGAACAACAAGAAACTTGCGCATGGCTCAGGCCCTCCTACTCGACGTGCCACTATGACGGGAATCCCGGCAGGGGGCAATACGGCCCGGCATCATGCGACCCGCACGCCCGTACCGACCATCCCGTCCAGCGCGGCGACCAGCGACCCATCCAGATCAATCGCCCGGCAGAGATCGGACCGTACAGTCACGCCATAGCCCAGCTTTGCCGCATCCACGGCCGAGAAATTAACGCAGAAATCCGTTGCCAACCCGACCATCGTAAGCTGATCAATCCCGCGCGTCTGCAGATAGCCGTGCAAGCCGGTTGGCGTTTCGTGATCATTCTCGAAAAACGCCGAATAGCTGTCGATCGCCGGGTTATAGCCCTTGCGTACGATCATGTCGGCCCGGTCGGTATTCAGATCTGCATGAAACGCCGCGCCGTCGCTGCCCTGAATGCAATGATCCGGCCACAGGACCTGGGTGCCATAGGGCATTTCAATCGTCCCGAACGGAGCCAGCCCCTCATGGGCGGACGCGAAAGACGAGTGCCCCGCCGGGTGCCAGTCCTGCGTTAGAACAACCGCTCCAAACTCTGCCATAAGCGCGTTGATGCCCGGCACAATCTCGTCTCCGCCCGCCACTGCAAGCGCCCCGCCCGGGCAGAAATCGTTTTGCACATCAATGACGATCAAGGCCTGGGTCATAGCGGGGTCTCCTTTGATCTCATGCCTACGCAGGTGTCTGGCGTGCGTCAATCTCTCCCTCTTGCCCGGACGCTGCCGAAGGCGTAAATCGCAGCCCCATGTATACCATCGCCGCCCTCTATCACTTCACCCGATTTGACGACCCAGCCAGCCTGCAAGGACCATTGCTGGACCTGTGCAAGGCCCAAGATATCCGCGGCATCCTTCTGATCGCCTCCGAGGGCGTGAACGGCACCATCGCCGGACCACGCGCGGGCATCGACAAGGTGCTGACCCATCTGCGCGCCCTGCCCGGCTGTGCGGATCTCGAACACAAGGAAAGCTTTGCTGAAACCCAGCCCTTCGGCCGGTTGCGCGTGCGCCTGAAGAAAGAGATCGTGACAATGGGCCAGCCCGATGTCGATCCACTTGCGGGCACCGGGCATTATGTCGAACCCGCTGAATGGAATGAGCTAATCTCCAGCCCCGATGTGGCCGTCATTGACACGCGCAACGATTACGAGGTCGCCATCGGCACGTTTCAGGGCGCCATAGACCCCGAAACCGCCAGCTTCCGTGATTTCCCCGCCTGGTGGGAAGCAAACAAACACCGTTTCCACAATAAACGCATCGCCATGTTCTGCACCGGCGGCATCCGCTGCGAAAAATCCACCAATTATCTGCTGGGGCAAGGGGTCGAGGACGTCTACCACCTCAAGGGCGGCATCCTGAAGTATCTCGAAGAAATGCCAGCGGAAGAGAGCACCTGGCAGGGCGAGTGCTTCGTCTTCGACGGGCGGGTTTCGGTTGGACACGGCCTGCGCGAAGGCCCACACCAGCTTTGCTATGCCTGCCGCCGCCCGGTGCTGCCTGCCGACTTGAAACGCCCGGAATACGAGCACGGTGTTGCGTGCCACCATTGCGCTGATGAAACCTCAGAAGACGACAAGAACCGCTTTCGCGAGCGCCAGAAACAGATCGCGCTCTCAGAGGCACGCGGCGAAAAACACATGCAGAACCTGCCCGGCAATTAAGCCAGGGTCATACAGAACAAGGCTGGTCAGGAGTGACCTGGGGCGGACATTTTTCTTTGGAGTTTTGAGCGGCGCGGCGCCCTTCGGGCTTGGGGTCAGCGCGAGCGGTAGCAATGGATCAGGCGGGTGCCACCGACCGTGTTCTTGTGCGCGTCAGAATCATCAGCATGATCGCGATATTGAGGAAGTTCCACGCAATGCCATTCAGGAACGCCATGCCATAATCTCCGGTGACGTCGTAGATCCATCCCGACATCCAACCGCCGATGGCCATGCCCAGGATCGTCATCATCAGCACGAAGCCAACCCGCCGCCCGGCCTCTTCGCTGGGCATGTATTCACGTACCACAACCGCATAGCTGGGCACGATTCCCCCTTGGGCCAGCCCGAAAATCGCCGAAACCAGATAAAGCGACACAAGCCCGCCCGCAGGCAGGTAAAGAAAGAGCGCCAGGCATTGCAACGCCGAGCCGATCAGCACCGTCTTCACCCCACCCAGCCAATCTGCCAGAAACCCCGAGGCCAGGCGCGAGACAACCCCGCAAAGCAACATCAAAGACAGCATCTGCCCACCAATCCCTGCAGAATATCCCAGATCGACACAGAAGCTGACGATGTGGACCTGGGGCATCGACATGGCGACGCAACACCCGATTCCTGCCATGCCCAGAAGGATCATCAGCGCGCCTGGCCTGATCCCCGCTGCCTGCGCGCGTTTGTGTGAAATCGTATCGGACCTTGCCCGCGCCGCCAGCGGCACCTGCCGCCGCAAGATCAGCGCCAGCGGGATCATGCCCAGTACCGTGGCCGCCGCCAGCACCCAATAAACGCCGCGCCAGCCCTGATCCTCCAGCACACCTGTCAGCAAAAGCGGCCAGATCGCGCCCGACAGGTAATTACCACTGGCAGCAATCGCCACGGCAACGCCGCGTCTGCGCAAAAACCATTGCGAGATATCGGCCATTAACGGCCCAAATCCCGCCGCCGCGCCGAAACCAATCACCATCTGCACCAGCGACAGTGCCCAGATTGACCCGCTGATCGCCGCCAGCGCAAACCCGGCGCCCAATATGATGCCCGCACCCATGATCGCCTTGGTCGCCCCGACAGCATCGACCATCCGCCCGATGCCAAAATTGCCGATGGCGAATCCGATCATCGTAAGCGTGTAGGGAAGCGAGACGTCTCCCCTGCTCACACCGAATTCTGCCTGCACTGCAGGCATAATCAGCACCATGACCCAGATACCCGCACTGCAGATCACCGCAATCAACAGCGACACCACCAGACGTGCCCAGGCATAGGGGCTGTCGAGGATATCGGCATCTTCCGTCATATCGCGACGTTAGGGGCGATATAGGGGACTGTACACCGGCATTCTCGGGCCCTGACCAACATGGCGCGCATGTCAATCCGAGACAAAGGCAGCACGCAATGGCTGGTACCGTCTCATTTCAGGCGCGGCGCCTATAAGTCGCCGGCCATCAGAAATCGCATTTTTCTTCGCAGTTTGATCTCAGACAAGGACGACCTCCCGTTTAGGCGCGCATTCTTGCGGGTACGCGACTTGAACAGGGATACGCGACCATGAACATACTGCTTCTCTACGACACGATCGAAGGACAAACCGGCAAAATATCCCGGCATATCAACGAACGTCTCGGCAATGCCGGCTATGATGTGCAAATCGTCAACACCTCCGACGAAGATTTGGAGGTTTCCTTTGACGAGGTCGACAAGGTCATTCTAGCTGCCCCGGTGCATGAACGCCGCCATCCGCGATCATTCGAGGGGACCGTGACAGCCTATTGTGAAGACCTTGCTGCCCATGACACGCTGATGATTTCCGTCAGCCTGAAAGCCGCTTTTGAAAGCGGTCTCGAAGAGGCACAGGAATACCTCTCCGAAATGGAGATGCGGACAGGTTTTGCGCCGACACAAGAGGCGCTGGTGGCGGGTGCAGTCAGACGCGATAGCTACGATTATTTCGAAAGTCAGGTTCTGCGCCACGTCCTGCTGGCCGATCAGGACGTAAACCTGGCAGACGGCGATCGGGAATTCACGGATTGGGTGGCGCTTGATGCGACAGTCGACGAATTCTTAGAAAACGACGCGTGACAGGCATCCCGGGAACGGGTCGTAAAGATTAAGACGGGCCAATCCTGGGGCGCGTCAGCCAGGGCCAGACGCGTATTGCTATCAGGACAAAACCAGCAACCCACATAAGTGCCGCGATCACGATGCCGGACGCGCTGGCAGGTGATATGTCCGGCAGCAACGCCCGTATAAATGCCGCGACAATTATCAGGCCAAATGCCACGCTGAGCATTGGCCCCGCCGCCAGCTTGCGGCCTGTGTGACCCATGCTTGCGCGCAGCATCACGGCAATGGTCATGCCGCCTATCCCGCCCATACCCAGCACATGCAGCCCCGCCACCTGGGTGAAATCCGGATTTACAATCGGCAACGAAAGCAACGCTATTCCAATGACAAGGCATAGATAGCTTATGTGCAGCATCAACAATATCGCCGAGCGCAGGACGCGCAGCCCCTGCCAGCGTGACATACGGATCAGATGCATTATCGACGCTGCCACCAATGCCAGCGCCGTTATCACATGATCGATCATCGCAACCCACAATCCCATCGCAATCACGGCAACCAGCAGCGAAAGACCGTCAAACCGTCCAAAACCCCTTGGCAAAGACGTCACCCGCTGCGCGACCAGCCAGTTTCTGGTGAAAACCGGAATAATGCGCCCGCCGATCACCATGATCATCAACACGATCACGGCAAACCCTGCCCGCCGGCTGGCATCGGTGCTGCCTGTTGCGTTGACTTCCAAATGGAACCAGATATCCGCGCCCAGCAAGAGTCCCACCAGCCCGACAACCACAAGATTACGCCAGTTCCGGGACACAATCAGTTGGACGGCAGTGACCACAGCGAGGCTTGCAAGAAAACTGCCCTCAATCCACATCACCCATATATTGGACAAGCCGGTAAGTCCGAATACAGCCCCCCGCCCCGCCAACCACAACAGCGCGGCAAGCGCCAATGGCCAGCCTTTGATCGGGTCAAGCCCGGTCCAGTTTGGCACGGCGGTTAGCAGAAAACCGCAAATAACCGCAGAGCTATAACCAAAAAGCATTTCATGGATGTGCCAATCGACCGGCGAAAATGGCCCGGTCACCTGCCACTCTCCCGACCACATCGCTATCCAAAGGATGATTGCGAGCGCAGCAAAACCCGTAGCAAGCAAGAAAAACGGGCGGAACCCCAACTCAAAGAGATTTGCAAAGTGGCTTTTGATCATCCTCAACTCGTATGAAATCTCGACGCACAGCTCTTGCATATGCATATTTCGCCGCGCTATTACGCATCTACGCTACATTCAAGACGGGATTTATCCCGATCAACATGACCGTAGTAATCGACAAACCATTACACCTATGCCGGTTTCCTTTTGCGGGTTTCGCCATGCTCGAATTGGTATCACTCTGGATGACTTGGGCCTGACTATCTTTGTGCAAAGTCAAGCTACGGCGCAAAAAATGAAGAAACGTGCTGAAAGTCTGAAAGTCGGCCTATTGCTGTTTGTGCTGCCGGGTCGGATACAGATTCTCGGTATTACAGATCTGGCAATCCCGCTTCGCTCTGGCACAATCAGCCAGGCAAATCATAGTCCCTGACTTTGGATTACGAACAGCGCTCTAATCGATTGCCACGCTCGCAACCTCGATCGGACGAGGCCGGGGCCGCACAGCATTCATCGGTTTGCAATAAGTCTGCCGACGCGTCCACCTCATCATGTCATCGCGTTTCGCCCGGCTGTGAAATGGCCCCCAGTCCGCCGCTACCCCGCGCATACCCTTCGAGACAACGCCATCCCGGGGCACGGTCACCGCCATGATCCGGATCGCACACGAGAGGTTGTCCGTGCCCTTCTTCAACGCCTCTCCCGACCGCGCCCGGCATTTGTAGCTGCGCGCCGTCCCCGGTGAAATCTGCATCAAACCGAACCACCTTCCGCCACCGCCCACGGCCTGCGGGCGGAAAGTGCTTTCGTGTTTGGCAAGCGTAGACATCAGGCCCACCCAGAACGCGCGGCGCTGGTCTTCAGTCGCGCTTGGATAGGCCGGGCACCAGTTGGCGATGTCGCGCGGGACGGTCCGTGGCAGCCGTGCCCCGTGTTCTTTCAGGGCCGATAGCGCCGCGCGCGTCCAAAGCTGGGCCTCGGGCCGGTGTTCCCATCGGGTGCGCGGTAAATTGCCTTCACGGGCGGGTGGTTTAGGCTTCGACATGGCAAGTTCAACCGCCCCGGCAGTCTCGGCCGCACCGAATCCCGGCCAAAAGGCCAGTAAAAGAAGGGGAATTGCGCGTTTCATCCGGGCATTCTCGCTGGTTTGGCGGCCAAGCGCAACGTCCCTGACTGGCCCGCTAAATTCCCCGCCTTCACCCAAGGCCCGACATTTTTTGGCCCTTAACCGCCGCTACTCTGACCGGGTGAGTGAGCGGGAGGAACCATGCGCGCCCCTTTTAAAAATGGCAAATCCCTCACGGGATCGGTCCTCAATTCCCTGAAAGCCGCGCTGCCTCGCCAAAAGGGAGCGCTGCAGCCAGACCCTGATCAGGAGATTGATCTGGGCACGCTGAGCAAGCGCATCATCCTGCCCTCTCTGCCGATCACCGATGAAGAAACAGCGTGCGCGCGCTATCGCGCCAAGGGATCGAAACTTGCCCGCCAGGAAAACTGGGAGGAGCTGTCGCAATGTATCCAGCATGCCGAGGATTGTCGCCTTCACACGCCTGCTGGCAATTCCGCCACCCTGCTGCTGGCCTCCGGCGCCCGCCACGACGTGGTCGCGATGGCCGAAGATGCGATCTATGACGAGGCCGAGCCCAGCGCGGACGGCATCGGCGCTCTAGAGGAGATGCTGGCCGAACATTATGGCGATTATGCCTGTGCACTGGTCACGGCGCTGGCCCATATCGACATCGGCACGGCTTGGCGAACGGCTGCGCAGGAAAGCGACGACCAGCTGCGCCGGCTTCGTTTCAAGGAGCATTTCAAGCGCGCGGAGGACATTCTTGGTACGTTCGACGGCGTTGAGCTAGATTCTCCCGCGCTCGCAGCGGCACAATGTGCGTTGCAGGCCGCAAGACCCCGACCGGGATCTCGCGTAGTGACTGATTACGAGGCCCTGATCGACCTTGACCCCGATTGTCCGCATCACATGCGCGCCCTGGGCCAATTTCTGCTGCCCGCGCAGTACGGCGATCACAAGCAGCTTGAACGCGAGGGAAAATGTTGCGTCGCGCGCACCGCCGACATCTGGGGCGCCGGGGGCTACACTTGGGTTTACCTCGACGCTCTTGCACTGGATGCGGACACCCTGAACCACCTGGATTGCGATTTATTCGTTCAGGGAATGACAGACATTCTGTCCCGGTGTAGAAACCAGCATCTCACCAATCTCATGGCAGCTTTCTGCGCCATCACGATGGGGCCTGACGCTTTCCCCGACAAACTCCCCGCTGCGGCTGAACGTACCCGTAAACGCCTGCACGGCCTGCTCGGTGACATCCTGACCGGTCACCTGCGGGAGCTACATCCGATGATATGGGCACAGGCCCTGTTCACACCAGGGTCGACACGGCCCCTGCCCGTAAATAACGCGCTTGTCGCCAAGGGCCGCCAAATCGCCCTGCGTGTGATTGCCGAGCATTTCGCTGACGAGATCGCCGGGGGCAACTCCGTCGCGTTTTCCGGATCGGGAATGTATCTGCTTCCGGCTCAACAATAAGAAGCGCTGCGGCATCCATTCGAGCCTGAAGCCATTGTTAGGCAACTAAATTACCTGGAAAAACGTTCCGACTGGTGAGATCGCAACGTCGTCACGGCCCTCTGCGCGGCGCCATACAATTGGGGCGGCGCCGACTGGTAATCAGACGCAACGGTACCCAAGCGCCTAAACGCGCGCCGTCAGAACAGAAAGTCACTGGCATCCAACTGCCACAAAGGGGTGTCCTTTATCACGATCAGACTGCCTGGGCCGGTGTCTATCAGCACGTGGCCGTTTTTCTTGGTGGCAGCGGCACGAACATCGCTAAAGCTGTCAAATCCGGTGACGCCGCTGAGGTCAATCTTTTCCAGCGAATTCTTTGCGGCAAAGTCGAAAATTCGGTCGACACCGTGATTATCGCCAAAGACGAACTGATCAGCATTCTTACCGCCCCAGAGTATGTCATTTCCGTCACCGCTAATAAGCACATCGGAGTCTCTGCCACCCTTCAGGACATCGTCACCAGCGCCACCCTCAAGCGTGTCATCCCCGCTGCCACCTTTCAGAATATCTTTGCCATTTTCCCCAAGAAGCGAGTCGTTTCCGGAATTGCCGAACAACAGATCGTTGCCGGTACCACCATCCACGATATCGTCATCGTCACCGCCATACAGCGTATCTCGGGCACCGCCGCCATCAATCGTATCGTCGCCATCGTTGCCCTTAATCGTATCCCTGCCGCCGGTACCAACGAGGGTCTGGTCGATACTGTTGTTATTGTTTGGCGGCACATTATCCTGCACGCCGTAAATCGCCTGAATGCCGGCAATATCATCGGGTTGCAGCGTCGTTTCGGAAATGGTCGGAGTCAGGATTGAATTGTCGTCCACATGCCCAAGACCCAACGCATGCCCCACTTCATGCAAGACGATGGACCTGAACAATGTCTGATTGGTGTTGAAGACAGTCAGCGTGTCCAGCAGAATGTCACCAGCAATCGCCGACCCGTGCGAGGAAGGGTAAAACGCATAGCCTGCGGTGCTGCCCGGAATCGCACCAAAGAAGATGCGGATATCTGCGTCTAACCCTACACCTGCCGCGCCGCCACCATCGGCGACCTGCTGAAACTCGATATCGCCGTATGTCGACCATTCGGCAAAGGCGTCCGCGATTACATTCACGAAATTGTAGTTCAGGAATGAATTACCCGAAACCGACTGCAGCGTATTTATGCCAAAGCGTGAAATGTCCAGCCCAGCGCCAGCGATGCTCCAGGTTACAGTTCCACCCGGAGTACCAAGCGTGCTCGATCCCCATTTCGTTCCGAAGATATTGGCCAAATCACATCCCTCAGCGTTTATCGCCTGCCCTCCCCGACCGCGCATTGCGCATGTGCTGGGTCATCATCTGCCGGCGTTGTCCGTCACCCCCATAACCGCGCAGCAGCGCACAGCACATTAAAAGCTAATGGTTAATACTGGCAGAATTATGGTCGGGCGGCCCAAAGGTTGCCGCAAAGCCGGTCGATGGGCGAGATGCTCTGATACGGCACGGTTGCGAAATAACACCACCTTCCAACCGGCTGGCCGGACTATCAAAACTGATGCGATCCAACTGAAAATAATGTGTTTTCTGCCCAGCGGACAGCTTGCATCACCGCGACAGCAAGGCCCGGCATCAAAACAGGAAGTCGTCAACCTCTAATACGTTCAACCGGATACCTTTCACCAGGATTGAATCGCCGCCACCGGTATCGATAAGCACACCTTTTGCGGTGTTGCTGGAAGCCGCCACGACATCACCAAAACTATTCAACACGGTAACACCGCTCAGATCTATGAACTCGACCGTACTACTCGGCTTGAAATCGGTGATCCTGTCATTGCCATGACCGTCGACAAAAACGAAAGTATCGGCAGAGCGCCCTCCCGTGAGCGCATCATTACCGGCACCGCCGTTCAATACATCCTGATCATGACCGCCGTCCAGAGTGTCGTTGCCGTCGCCACCCTCCAGCGTATCATTGCCAGCATCGCCTTTAAGCACATCTTTGCCGGCCATACCCTGCAACAGATCGGCACCTGAACCGCCGACAAGATTATCGTTGCCAGCCCCACCATCCAGCGTATCGGTCCCGTTTCCGCCGGCCAGATTATCATTGCCATCACGACCGCTCAGGAAATCGGCGCCATCGCCACCGGCGAAACGGTCGACACCGTTGCTGCCCAGCAGAGTGTCGTTTCCGGCGCCACCCAGGATCTTCTCGATATTGATAAGTGTATCGCCCAGCGCATCACCGGCGGTGCCAGTCGACGACACCGCCAGATCGAATGCGATTGCGGCTAAGCTGCTGCTGTAATCGGCGGTATCTTTGTCGCGGCCACCGTTCAGCACATCCGCACCGGCACCGCCCGCCAGTTTGTCACGCCCGATACCCCCCTTCAGCACATCTGCACCGGCTCCGCCCGACAAGTCATCGTTCCCGCTACTGCCGTTCAGCGAATCCGCACCGTCGCCACCCCTGAGGGTATCGTCGCCTTGTGCACCGTTGATCGAATCGTCGTCGCTGGCTCCGATAACCCTATTGTCCCTGCTATTGCCCTTAATCGTAAGATTAGCCGGACTTTCAAGAATTCTAACCGTGCCGCCGCCTTTGATATTGTAAACCGGATCAGCATTATCCTGTCGTCCGTAAATCTGTCGAATGCCCCGGATATCATCTTGCTGCAGGCTCGTTGCCGAGAGAACTGGCGTCAGAACCGAGTTGGCGGCCACATGTCCCAACCCCAGTGCATGCCCTATCTCGTGCAAAACCAAGGCGCGAAAATCGGCCCTGTTCGAGTTGAACGACGTTAAGGTGTCCAGCAGGATATCACCTGCGATCGCCGAGTCGTCTCTTGTTGGAAAGAAAGCGTATCCGATAACGCGACCGGGTATTGGGCCAAAGAATATGCGGATATCGGATGCGGCGGACGCTCCGGCAGCGCCACCGGGATCAGCAACCTGCATAAACTCGATGTTGCCATAGCTCGACCATGCCGCGAAGGCGTCACTGATCACCTGGCGGAAATCGAAATTCAGAAAACTGCTGCCGTTGACCGACCTGCCACCACCAGCATCAAAGTTATTCGTACTTTCACCAGCACCGGCAATACTCCAGGTAACGACACCACCCTTGGTCCCGATCTTGTTCGGCCCCCACTTGGTGCCAATCACATTAGCCATCTGCGAGCCTCCCCAAGAAAGTGCTGTGGGCACATCGGAATGCCGCCCCTGTATTGGTTAACAAAACAAAATAGGAATTAGATGTCACCAATTTCTTCCCTCTGCCCTCACGTAAAGCTGCTACCGCAGGTAAAACCGCCTGCTATGTTTCGCGGCACCTTTCCTCCGGATCCGGTCATGTGTTTCAATCGCGGGGCTTTTGCATCTGGTTTCGGAGCGATGGGGCAATGCATGAACTCCAATTAGACATGCGCACGACTAAACCCGAAATTCGGCAAAATGCCATCGCTTTTGACAAAAGCTAGTGGAAACAACGTGTTTCGCCCTCTTGCCCGCGCAGGGTCGCTGGCATAGAAGAGCCGACAGAAAATCGAGAGGCGAGACAATGCTTGACCTGACCTATGAAAGCCCAAAACCCAAGGTAATTGCCGGCGCGAAGCATGATTGGGAGCTTGTGATCGGGATGGAAGTGCACGCCCAGATCTCGTCCAATGCCAAGCTGTTTTCAGGCGCCTCGACCCGCTTTGGCGCGGAACCCAATTCGAACGTCGCCTTCGTTGATGCCGCCATGCCTGGCATGCTGCCAGTGATCAATGAGTATTGCGTTGAACAGGCGGTGCGTACGGGTCTTGGCCTCAAGGCTGAGATCAACCTGAAATCTGCCTTTGACCGCAAGAACTATTTCTATCCCGACCTGCCGCAGGGTTATCAGATTTCCCAGCTTTATGAACCGCTTGTCGGTGAAGGCGAAATCCTGGTGGACATGGAACCCGGCATCGCGCGGCTTGTGCGGGTCGAACGTATCCATATGGAACAGGATGCGGGTAAATCCATCCACGACATGGATCCGAATATGTCCTTCGTCGACCTGAACCGCACCGGCGTCGCCCTGATGGAAATCGTCAGCCGTCCTGACATTCGTGGCCCTGAAGAGGCGGCGGCTTACGTCACCAAGCTGCGCCAGATCCTGCGCTATCTGGGCACCTGCGATGGTAACATGCAAAACGGCAATCTGCGCGCCGATGTGAACGTCTCGATCTGCCTTCCGGGTCAGTATGAGAAATACCGCGAAAGCGGTGATTTCTCGCACCTGGGTACGCGGTGCGAAATCAAGAACATGAACTCCATGCGATTCATTCAGGCCGCCATCGACTATGAAGCCCGCCGCCAGATCGGCATCGTCGAAGGCGGCGGAGAGGTCACGCAGGAAACCCGGCTATATGACCCGGACAAGAATGAAACCCGCTCGATGCGTTCCAAGGAAGAGGCGCATGATTACCGCTACTTCCCCGATCCCGATCTGCTGCCGCTGGAGATTGAGCAGGGCTGGGTTGACGATATTGCCGCATCCCTGCCCGAGCTGCCCGACGCCAAGAAAGCCCGTTTCGTCAGCACATTCGGCCTTAGCGAATATGATGCCAGCGTCCTCACCGCCGACGTGGCCAACGCTGCTTATTTCGAAGAGGCCGCGCAAGGCCGTGATGGCAAACTGACCGCAAACTGGGTCATCAACGAGCTTTTCGGACGCCTCAAGAAAGATGACCACGACATTACCGAAAGCCCGGTCAGCCCCGCGCAACTGGGCGGTATTGTCGATCTCATCGCCTCAGACGCGATTTCCGGCAAGATCGCCAAGGACCTGTTCGAGATCGTCTACACCGAGGGCGGTGATCCGGCGAAGATCGTCGAAGATCGCGACATGAAGCAGGTCACCGACACGGGCGCGATCGAAACCGCGGTGGACCAGATCATCGCCGACAATCCGGCACAGGTGGAAAAGGCCAAGGCCAATCCCAAACTGGCTGGCTGGTTCGTGGGTCAGGTGATGAAAGCGACCGGTGGCAAGGCCAACCCCAAAGCCGTCAACCAGATCGTCAGCGCCAAGCTGGGGCTCTAAAATTTCGCAACCATGTGGCGCGAGGGGTCTTTCGCGCGCTACCCGGGATGCACCAGCTCCAATACGTCCGGTCCCAACTGCTCGACAATCCGCGCCACACCTTTAGCATTGGGATGAATCCGGTCCGCCTGGAAAAACGCGGGCCATTCCGCCGGGTCTAACTTTTCGATCCCGGCAAAAAAGCTCTCGACGTGGGCGACGCCGTACTGCGCGGCGAGTTCCGGGTATATCGTATCAAAATCAGCTTTGTAATCAGGTCCGTAATTTCCCGGGGCGCGCAGGCCTATCAGCAGTACTTCGACGTTCTTGTCGCTTGCCACCTGCAGGATCTGCGACAGGTTCTCGCGACTGACCGCCGGGTCGATCCCCCGGAGCACATCATTTCCTCCAAGCGCCACGATCATCGCATCAACATCAGGCGTCATACTCCACGCTGCCCGCGCGGCTCCGCCCGCCGTGGTATCGCCTGAAACACCGCCGTTGATCAGCCTGACATCGACCCCCTGCCCGTCCAGCCAGGCCTGCATCTGTGGGACAAAGCCGTCTTCCTCTACCAACCCGTAGCCTTGCGTCAGGCTGTCACCAAGCGCCAGCACTGTGACCTCGTCGGCCCAGACCGGCCCCGACAGCAAAAGAAACAGGGCTGCAACCTTGCCTTGAAGGGCGAAACCCCCATATGTCAGAAAATCTTTTGTAATCAGGCGCAAATCCATGGACAACCCCGTTCTGTCTCTTTCCGGTGCCACACTGTCACTCAGGGGCAATGCCGGCCTGGTTGAGATACTTAAGGGGATCACGCTGGATGTCCACCGGGGCGAAAGCGTGGGCCTTGTCGGCCCATCCGGGTCGGGAAAATCCTCGCTTCTGATGCTGATGGGTGGGCTGGAGCAGGCAACCGGCGGATCGGTCACTGCGCTTGGCCATGATCTGTCGGCCATGTCCGAAGATCAGCTAGCGCGCCTGCGCCGCGATCATTTCGGCGTGGTTTTTCAATCTTTCCACCTTATCCCCACGATGACCGCGCTGGAAAACGTCGCCACGCCACTGGAACTGGCGGGCCACCGAGATGCCCATGCCCGCGCCGCCGATGAACTGGCTGCCGTAGGTCTGTCTGACCGCGCGGGACATTATCCTTCGCAGCTGTCGGGCGGCGAACAACAACGGGTGGCACTGGCGCGCGCCGCAGCACCGCGCCCCGATATCGTGCTGGCGGATGAACCCACGGGCAATCTCGACAGCGCCAATGGCGAGGCGATCGTCGAGCTGCTTTTCGGCCTGCAAGAGCGCCACGGCACCACGCTGGTCCTGGTCACCCATGCCCCCGATCTGGCGGCCCGATGCGACCGCGTGATCACCTTGCATGATGGCAGGATCGCCCCTGAAGAGACCGCGTCCGAGGCCGCCGAATGAGCCTGCGCACCGCAACGCGCCTGGCCCGGCGCGAGCTACGCGGCGGCTTGCGCGGGTTCCGCATCTTTCTGGCCTGTATCATCCTTGGCGTTGCCGCCATCGCGCTGGTCGGCACGATCCGCGAAAGCATCAGCGCTGGTCTAGAAGCCGAGGGCGCGACCCTGCTGGGGGGTGACGCGGAAATGGAATTCACCTACCGCTTCGCCAATGAGGCAGAGAAGGCGTGGATGCGCAACAATGCCGAACGAACCTCTGAGATCGTTGACTTCCGGTCCATGGCAACAATCCCCGGCGGCGAACGCAGCCTGAGCCAGATCAAGGCCGTGGACGGTGCCTATCCGCTGGCAGGACAGGTGGTCCTTGACCCCGAGATGCCGCTCGCGACGGCCCTCGCGGATCAGGACGGCATGCCCGGCGCGGTGATGCAACCCCTGCTGGCAGATCGGCTTGGGCTTGAGCCCGGTGACAATTTCCGCCTGGGCACGCAGGATTTCCGGTTGATGGCGCGACTGATAAATGAACCGGATGGCATTGCCAGCGGCTTTGCCCTAGGGCCGCGCACGATTGTCGCCACTCCGTCGCTGGAAAACTCCGGTCTGCTGGAACCCGGCACGCTCTTTTCCACAAAATACCGCCTATTATTGCCTGATGGCGCCAACCTCTCCACCTTGCAGGGCGAGGCGGAAAAGCTGTTTGAAAGTAGCGGGATGCGCTGGCTTGATGCCCGAAATGGCGTGCCTAATGTTTCGCGTTTCGTCACCCGGCTCAGTGCCTTTCTGGTGCTTGTCGGGCTAAGCGGGTTGGCTGTGGGCGGTGTTGGCATCTCGGCCGCGCTCCGGGCTTTTCTGGCAGGCAAGACCCAGACAATCGCCACCCTGCGAACGCTGGGGGCGGATCAGAACACCATCTTCCTGACCTATTTCCTGCAGGTCGCGGCGCTTGCCATTGTGGGCCTGATTGCAGGGCTTATTCTTGGTGTCGGCCTGCCCATGATGCTGGCGCCACTGATCAAAGCCGCCCTGCCCGTGCCCGCGATCTTTGGCGCTTATCCCGCGCCGATTGCCGAGGCCGCGCTCTATAGCGCGCTTACGATCCTGATCTTTACCCTCTGGCCGCTGGCTCGCACGCAAGAGGTGCGCGCCGCCACGCTTTTCCGCGACGGCCTACCGCCCAATGCCAGGCTACCACGCCCGATCTTTCTGATCGCGACCGCGGCGCTGATCGCGACGCTACTGGCCACCGCGATCTGGTTGTCGGGCAATGCCCAACTGACCCTCTGGATGTTGGGTGGCGTGACGGCGGCACTGGTATTGTTGGCTTTGTCGGCCGGGGCCATCCGTTGGCTGGCACACCGCGCCCGCCCCCGCATCCGCCGCCGCCCAACCTTAGCCTGGGCGCTTGGCGCCATCGGTGGACCCGGGGCAACCACCATCCCGGTTGTCCTCTCGCTGGGGCTGGGCCTGTCGGTACTGGCGGCCATCGGCCAGATTGACAGCAACCTGCGCGGCGCAATCTCACGCGATCTGCCCGGTCGCGCGCCCAGTTTCTTTTTTGTCGATCTGCAAAAAGATCAGATGCCGGGATTTCTGGAACGTTTGACCTCAGACCCTGCTGTGTCAAAAATCGACCGCGCCCCGATGCTGCGCGGCATTCTTAGCAAGATCAATGGCCGACCCGCGCGCGAGGTCGCCGGTGGCCATTGGGTAGTCGAAGGTGATCGGGGCATCAGCTATGCTGGCCCCTTGCCCGAACGCACGACCATAACCGAGGGTGAATGGTGGGGCGAAGATTATGACGGCCCGCCGCAGATCAGCTTTGCCGCAGAAGAAGCGTCCGAATTAGGGCTTAAGCTGGGGGACGAGATCACCGTCAACATTCTGGGCCGCGATATCATCGCGACCCTCAGCAGCATGCGCGAGGTCGATTTTTCCACCGCCGGAATGGGTTTTGTCATGGTAATGAACCGCACCGCGCTGGAAGGCGCGCCACACACGTTCATCGCCACCACTTATGCCGAACCCGGTGCCGAAGCCGCGATCATGACTGACATCACCAACACCTATCCCAATGTCACTGCGATCAGGGTGCGCGACGCGGTCGATCGGGTTGCCGATTTGTTGGCTGGGCTGGCGCGCGCTTCGACCTGGGGTGCGGCGGCCACATTGCTGACGGGGTTCTTTGTGCTCATCGGCGCAGCGGCAGCCGATCAACAGGCCAGACGACACGAGGCTGCGGTCCTGAAGACGCTGGGCGCGACACGCGCGCAGATTCTTTCAAGCCTCGCCCTCCGGGCGTTGTTGCTGGGCGTCGCCGCCGGGGTCGTGGCCCTTGGCGCCGGGCTGCTTGGTGGCTGGGCCGTCAGCCATTACATCATGGAGACCCGTTTTAGTATCAGTTGGCCCTCAGCCTTGGCGATCATCACTGGTGGGATTGGCGTATCCCTGTTGGCGGGCCTGGGGTTTGCCATGGGTCCGCTTTCCGCCCGGCCCTCCCGCATTCTGCGCGCCCGGGACTGATCCCGGCAATTCGAAACACTGGTTTCCCCGAGGGTAAGGGAAACCTGACTAACCCTCCTGCCCCCTCCTCGATAGTGTAACCATATTAATACCGGCCATATCGTCGGACATGTTTATTTATTGATTTGAGTCCGCGAGTTTTCGGGACGTTAATGGGGCACAGCGTGCAGACAGTTATCGAGTTCATTCGTTCCTATCCCGACATTGCGGAATTGATCGGGATCATCGGCTTCATGATCTATATAGGCGGTTTCTTTTCGGTCCAGAGCGGGTTCATGTGCGGCAACGGCATCGCCTTCCCGGTCGTTCAGGTCACCGCTGCAAGTTTTGTCCTTGTCAGCCTGACGACCGCCTACAACCTGCCTGCCTTCATGATCCAGACCAGCTATATCGCCATCGGGGTATTCGGCATTGCCCTGCGACTGCGTCGGGTCCGGTCGAATCGCTATCGCCCTGCCGATCCCGCACGCGATGCCCGATTGCGGACGCAGATCCGGTTCGACACCGATTGTCACGAGCCTGCAACATTGTTCCGACATACATCTGATCAGAGCGATTCCCCGAAATCTCATGCGCTCTGTCCCTGATTTCAACAAACCTTTTCAGCACCAATGAAAAGGGCGGCCCGTGAAAAGGCCGCCCTATTATGCTCGAATGATCGACCCTGATCACTCTGCCGCTTCGGCATATTCCTCCATCGGCGGGCAGGTGCAGACCAGGTGCCGGTCGCCAAAAACGTTGTCGACGCGGTTGACCGGCGGCCAGTACTTATCGACCCGGAACGAGCCCGGCGGGAAGCAGCCCTGTTCGCGGCTATAGGGCCGGTCCCAGTCACCCACCAGGTCGTTGACCGTGTGGGGGGCGTGTTTCAGCGGGTTGTTCTCGGGATCGATCTTGCCGTCTTCGATCGCGCGTATCTCTTCGCGGATCGACAGCATCGCATCGCAGAAACGGTCCAGTTCGGCCTTGGATTCCGACTCCGTCGGCTCGACCATCAGCGTACCTGCCACCGGCCAGCTCATCGTCGGGGCGTGGAAGCCACTATCGACCAGCCGCTTGGCGATGTCGTCCACCGTCACATGGGCTGAATCCGCGTAGGGACGCGTGTCGATGATGCATTCATGCGCCACCCGGCCGTTCTTGCCGCGGTAAAGCACGTCATAGGCGCCCTCAAGCCGCTTGGCGATATAGTTGGCGTTCAGGATCGCAACCCGCGTTGCCTGAGTCAGCCCTTCGCCACCCATCATCAGGATATAGGCCCAGCTGATCGGCAGGATCGACGGCGATCCGAAGGGTGCCGCCGAAACCGGACCTTCAGTGCCACCGGTTTCCGGATGGCCCGGCAGATGCGGGATCAGATGCGCCTTGACGCCGATCGGTCCCATGCCGGGGCCACCACCGCCATGCGGGATGCAGAAGGTCTTGTGCAGGTTCAGGTGGCTCACGTCGCCGCCAAGATCGCCTGGGCGGGAAAGGCCCACCATGGCGTTCATGTTGGCACCGTCCAGATAGACCTGCCCGCCGTGATCATGCACCAGCTTGCAGACATCCTTCACGGTTTCCTCGAACACGCCGTGGGTCGAGGGGTAGGTGATCATGCAGCCTGCAAGGTTTTCCGAATGCTCTTCGGCCTTGGCGCGGAAATCATCGACGTCAATGTCGCCGTTTTCCTTTGACTGGATCGGCACGACCTTCCAGCCCACCATCATCGCACTTGCCGGGTTGGTGCCATGCGCGCTCATTGGAATGAGACAGATATTGCGATGGCCTTCCCCATTGGCGCGGTGATAGGCAGCGATGCTCAGCAACCCGGCATATTCACCCTGCGCGCCCGAGTTGGGCTGCATCGACAACCCGTCATAGCCGGTGATATCGCAAAGCTTTTTGCTAAGATCATCGATCAGCTCAAGATACCCCTCCGCCTGATCTTTTGGGACAAACGGATGCATCCGCGAAAACTCGCGCCAGCTCACCGGCATCATTTCGGCAGCCGAATTGAGCTTCATCGTGCAGCTTCCCAGCGGGATCATCGCCCGGTCCAGCGCCAGATCACGATCCGCGAGGCGACGCATATAGCGCATCATCTCGGTCTCGGCCCTGTTCATGTGGAAAATCGGATGGGTCAGATATTCGGTCTTCCGGTGCATGTTTTCGGGCACACGGTATTTAGGTTCGAAATCGTCGTCCTTGTTGAAGATCCCGAAGGCGCGCCAAACCGATTCGATATTCTCGGGCCGGGTGCATTCATCGAGGCTGATGCCGACACGGGTTTCACCGACCTTACGCAGGTTGATCTTTTCATCCACGGCAGATTTCATCACCGCCGCCTGCAAGGGGCCGACATCCACAGTAATCGTGTCAAAGAACACTTTGGGGTCGACCTTGAAACCGGCCTTTTCCAACCCTTCGGCCAGACGCACGGTCTTGCGGTGGATACGCTGCGCGATCGCCTTGAGGCCCTTGGGCCCGTGGAACACCGCATACATCGACGCCATGACCGCCAGCAGGGCCTGCGCCGTGCAGACATTCGACATCGCCTTTTCACGGCGGATATGCTGTTCGCGGGTCTGCAGCGACAGGCGGTAGGCGCGGTTGCCATTGGCATCGATGCTGACGCCGATAATGCGTCCCGGCATCGAGCGTTTATGGGCATCTTTCGACGCCATATATGCCGCGTGCGGGCCGCCATAGCCCAGCGGCACGCCAAAGCGCTGCGTGCTGCCGACGGCGATATCGGCACCCATGGCACCAGGCTCTTTCAGCAGGGTCAATGCCAGTGGGTCGGCGACAACGATGCCAATACCCTTGTGCTCGTGCAGCTTGGCGATGTGATCGGTGAAGTCGCGCACGTGACCGTAGGTGCCGGGATACTGGAAGATGCCGCCAAAGACCTTGCTGGCATCCATCTTGTCGGGGTTGCCGACGATCACCTCGATCCCCAGAGGGGCCGCGCGGGTCTGAATGACGGCGATGTTCTGCGGATGGCAATCGCGGTCCACGAAAAACGCCATCTGCTTCGATTTCGACACCCGCTGCGCCATGGTCATCGCTTCGGCGCAGGCGGTGGATTCGTCCAGGAGCGAGGCGTTGGCAATCTCAAGCCCGGTCAGATCGCTGACCATGGTCTGGAAGTTCAACAGCGCCTCAAGACGGCCCTGCGAAATCTCGGGCTGATAAGGCGTATAGGCCGTGTACCAGGCCGGGTTTTCCAGGATATTGCGCTGAATCGCCGGAGGCGTCACGGTGCCGTGATAGCCCTGCCCGATCAGCGAGCACAGAACCTTGTTCTTGCCGGCGGTCAGGCGCATGTGATGCAAAAGCTCGCGCTCGGACATTGGCCGCCCGAAATCAAGCGGTTCGTCCTGACGGATATTCTTGGGCACGGTCTGGTCGATCAGCGCGTCCAGGCTGTCCACGCCAAGCGTCTCCAGCATCTCGCTCATTTCCTCTGGCGAGGGTCCGATATGGCGTCGGTTGGCAAAATCATAGGGCAGATAGTCTGTCGGTTCGAATGGCATTCCACTCTCCATCAGGTCACGAACAGGCATCGCAGCACCGCGCCCATTCTTCATCTTTCAAAAAATACTCCCGCCAAAGGCACCCGGCGGGAGTGCCGAAGCATCAGCCGATAAATTTCTTATAGGCCGCTTCATCCATGTAATCGTCCATCTGGGACGGGTCGCTGGCCTTGATCTTGAAGAACCAGGCGTCACCTTCGGGGTCTTCGTTCACCTTGCCGGGCTCATCAGCCAGCACTTCGTTGACTTCGACGATTTCACCGTCGAGCGGAGACAGGATGTCGCTTGCCGCTTTCACGGATTCGATCACCACCGCATCGTCATCTTTCGACACTTCGGTGCCCACCTCGGGCAGTTCGACAAAGACAACATCGCCCAGCTGCTCGCTGGCGTGGGCGGTAATGCCCACCACCACAACATCATCTTCGACGCGCAGCCATTCGTGTTCTTCGGTGTATTTCATCTGGGTCTCTCCCTTGGTTGATCAGCGTTTGAAATTGGCGGGGGTAAAGGGCATCGCGGCCACCGTCACCGGCTGGCGCTTGTTACGCACTTCCCCAAATAGTTGTGTGCCCTCAGCGGCCAGGTCACTGGACACATAACCCATCGCCATCGGCCCTTCGATGGTTGGCCCGAACGCGCCCGAGGTCACGTTACCGACCTGCTCACCACCTTCGGCGGTGGCATAAAGCGGGGTGCCTTCGCGCATCGGAGCGCGCCCGTCGGGGCGCAGGCCCACACGGGTCCGGCTGGTGCCGTTTTCGAACTCGTTCAGAATGCGATCCGCACCGGGAAATCCACCTTCGCGGTCGCCGCCCTTGCGACGTACCCTCTGGATTGCCCAGGTCAGCGCGGCCTCAACCGGGCTGGTGGTGGTGTCGATGTCATTGCCATAAAGGCAAAGTCCACCTTCCAGCCGCAGGCTATCACGCGCACCCAACCCAATTGGCTCCACATCCTCATGCGCAAGAAGCGCCTTGGCCAGGGCAACAGCTTTTTCGTTGCTGACCGAAATTTCATACCCGTCCTCGCCGGTATACCCCGACCGCGAAATCCACAGCTCATCGAATTCCGAGCCGAAAATGCCCACATCCATGAACTTCATATCTGCCGCTTCCGGGACGATACCGGCCAGCACGGCCTCGGCTGCCGGGCCCTGCAGGGCCATAAGCGCACGGTCTTCGATCACATCGACCGAACAGTCATCAAGCCCCGCCCGCATCAGCGCGATATCGCCTTCTTTGCACGCCGCATTGACGACAACAAACATGTGATCCCCGCGGTTTGCAATCATCAGATCGTCAAGAATACCGCCTTCGTCATTGGTGAAAAAACCATAGCGTTGCCGGTTCGCACCGAGGCCTGCCAAATTGACCGGCACCAGTTTCTCCATTGCCAGCGCTGCGGCTTCGTAGCTGCCACCGGCATAGACAATCACCTGCCCCATATGACTGACGTCAAACAGGCCGGCCTTTGAACGGGTGTGCAGATGTTCCTTCATCACGCCCAGCGGATATTGCACAGGCATTTCATAACCGGCAAAGGGCACCATCTTTCCGCCCAGTTCGACATGCAGGTCACGCAACGGAGTCGTCTTCAGATCGCTCATCGCTTTCCTCCCATTGGTTGGCCGGGGAAATCTGTCGATCTGTCCGGCATCGGTTTTGCAAACCATAATTGGTCTGCCACGATGCCCCCTCTGTCCTTTCGCCTGAGATCGCTATCCCTTCGGCGGGTGCAAGCCTGCACCACTCTCCAGAGTTTTGCAATCTGATCGGTCCTGATGGCCTGAGAGTTTCCGGGGCGGTTGCTCCTTCGGCACCGGATTAACCGGTTCTCCCAATCAGATTTGAGTGTGCTCTAGTATACAAGCTGAGTCGGCGCAAGCCATATTTTCTTCCCACCCGCATCTTTTTCCTGCACCCAGATCGGACAGCGTATCTACGGAAAAAAGCCGGGTTCGGGCCATATTATACGGCCTTTTCATGAGCGCTCGCGGCGCCTCCGGATCGCGCTCATTCACCTTAAGGTTGCAAGAGATGCCCCACCCGGGCTCTGATTGCATAACTGGGCGGGAAAATTTCGAATTCCAAGTTTGCCACCGGCGGCGTGATGCCGAAAATCGGTGATCTTGGCAGGTTCATATTGGCTCGCTGGCTATCGGCCCGGCCTAGGGCGAATCGGAGAACGAGACCCGTGCGACAATTGCCATGACTGGCGGTTCGCCGCCAACACCACAATTTTCCCGCCAACGCCCTCGGCGCACAACCTCGTCTCTAACCTAGTCCAAGAGGTTTTCAGACGGCATCAAAGCGTCTGCTATTCGGCGATCATATAGAATTTCCGCAGCTTCTCGGTGATCTCCCAGATCACCGGATCGCCTTTGGCGATGAAAAACGTATCGCCTGCGCTGAATGTCTCGGCACGCCCATCTGGATGCGTCAGCGTCACCGAACCCGAGATCACGGTCATCATCTCGTGTACCGGATAAGCCTCGATCTCTTCTCGGCACGGCGCGCATTCCCAGACGCCGGTCAAGACACTTTCATCCTCGGTTTCAAAGACTGAATGGATGGTCTCTGTGTGATCGTCTGTGGTAAACGCCTCAGGCGCGGTCAGGTCGGATGGGACCATCGTTGCCGGATGCGAGGGTAATCTGAAATCTCGATTTGTCATGTTTCACCCCATTTATCTACGCGCAGGCAGTCGCTTACTCCGCCCACTCCCACGGTCGCGTGTAATTCCCAAGAACCTCGGCCAGCTTGGTCTCGTCCGCGCCATCGACTTTTTCCAGTTGCGCGACCAGCCCGCGCTTTTTGTCGTCGATCACCTGTGTGACCCGCGTGGACAGCCCGGCCTTTTCCAGATCGGCATTGTAAATACGGGTGATGGCGCGTTTGCGCAGATCCGGCTTGAAGACCTTGCCGACCGCTGTCTTGGGCAACTCGTCCAGCACCTCGATATATTTCGGGATGGCGGCGCGTTCGTGCACATGTATCTTGCAATGCTCGCGCAGTTCGTCGCCTGTCACGTTGGCGCCCTCCACCAGCTCGACATAGGCACAGGGGATTTCGCCGGCATGCGAGTCTGGTTGACCAATCGCGCCCGCCATCGCCACTGCCTTATGCGCCATCAGCGCCTCTTCGATATCCGCCGGGTCGATATTGTGACCACCGCGGATGATCAGGTCTTTGGCACGGCCCGTAATCCATAGGTAACCGTCCTCGTCTATCCGCCCCAGATCACCGGTGCGCAGGTATTTTTCCTTGTGATAGAGGTCGCGGTTCTTGGCCGCCTCGGTGTATGTATTGCCTGCGAAAACACCAGGATTGTCGATGCAGATCTCGCCCACTTCGTCCACGGCACATTCCGCGGGACCGTCCGGCGTGTTGTTGAAAATCTTGACATCCGTATAGGGCAGCGGCACCCCGACCGAGCCGACCTTCTTCTCGCCGGTGGGCGGGTTGCAGGAGACCAGACAGGTGGCCTCTGTCAGTCCGTAACCTTCAATAACGGTCATGCCGGTGGCGCTTTCGAACCGTTTGAAAAGCTCCAGCGGCATCGGGGCCGAGCCGGAAAACGCGTTCTTGACGGTTGAGATATCGGCGTCGACCTTACGCTGCATCAGCGCAGCAGTGGCCGTGGGGACGGTGATCACAAAACTGATTTTCCAGCGCTCGCACAGCTTCCAGAAATTGTCGAACACGCCATCGCCGCGAAACCCTGCCGGAGTGGGAAACACCACATGTGCCCCGGATTTTATCATCGCCATCAGGATCACATGGCAGGCAAAGACGTGGAACAGCGGCAGCGGGCACATGATCACGTCTGTTTCGTCAAACAGCAGCTTACCCCCCAGCCAGCCGTTATAGACCATGCCCGAATAGCGATGCTGCGCCACTTTGGGCATGCCCGTCGTGCCACCGGTATGGAAATAGGCCCCGACCCTGTCGGCACTCGGGTCGTCGAAATCGAGCGTGGTGTTCTGCTTCGCCATTTCCTTATTGAAATTCAGCACATCCGCATGATGGCCGGTCGGGTTTTTCGGCCGCACAAACGGCACGATCCAGCTTTTCGGCGGGCTGAGATAGGTGTTCAGGTCAATCTCAAGCACGGTGTGAACCTTAGGCGCATGGCGCACGGCCTCGGCGGTTTTCTGGGCAATGTCGGTCTTGGGAAAGGACTTGAGCGTAACAACCACTTTCGCGTTTGTTTCACGCAGGATGGCACCGATCTGCTCGGGCTCCAGCAGCGGGTTGATCGGGTTCACGATACCCGCAACCATACCACCGATCGTGGCAGCGGCGGTTTCAAGACAGTTCGGCAATACCAGCGCCACTACATCCTTTTCACTGATCCGCAGGCTGCGATAGAGGTTAGCCGCCCGACAGACCTGATCATGAAACTGCTGCCAGGTCAGGGTTTTCGCGCTGTCATCCGGCCCCGAGAAAAGCTGGTAGGAAATCGCGGGGCGGTCGGGAAAGGCCTTCGTCGTTTCCCGCAACATCTGATACAGCGTCTCGGGCCGCTCGCGCGCGTCCCACGGCATTTCTTCCTCAATTTTGAGCACATCTGCCCGTGTCGAAAAGCTCATTCACGTTCCTCCCAAACCGCCGTGTAATCCAGCGTGACTTTTCCCTTAGCTGCCAGCATGGGTGTGTTTGGTCCGTCGTGCAAGTTTTACGCGGCGTAGCCGTGAATTGTCCCTAACGTGAACAAGCTGCGAAGCCGTCTGCTAACCCCAGCATTAACGAAGCATAAAGCTCTGCGCCGGGTTCATACGCCGAACCCATCGGATCAAGAATACCGGTTTGCAGATTGTCGGTCACGAGGCTGGTCGCCAGTTTCGGATCAAACTGCGGTTCAGTCAGAACGCAGGTTATCCCGTGGGCCGCGATCAGATCGCGCAAAGCCGCAATTCTTGCCGGGCCGGGCCGGGCAGCATCGCCCAGCGAAATCGCGGCTGCTGCGGGTATATCAAACGCCTCTTCGAAATAGTGATAGGCATCATGCTGCAGAAGGAATGGCACCTCCTCAAGCGCGGCAAGTCGCGCCGCAATTTCTTGCTCGACCGCCATAATCTGATCTGCACCGTGGCTGGCATTTGTTTGATAAAGCGTGGCATTTTCCGGGTCCAACTCAGAAAGCTCGGCGGCGATCAGAGTAAGCCAGTGCCGCGCGTTTTGAGGATCAAGCCAGGCATGCGGATCCACGTCACCCGCATGATCGTGGGCCTCATGATCGCCGTGCTCATCGTCGTTGTGCTCGTCATGGTTATCGTGTTCAGCCTCGTCGTCGTGATCGCCAAGATCAAATCCTATACCCTCGCGAAAAGGCAGCAGGCGCGTCCCATCGGCCTCAAGCAGTTCGATCGAGCGCGCCTCACCGGAAAGCTTATCAATGGTACTGCCAAGCCAGGGGGTCAGCCCCTCACCCATCCATACTACCAGATCGGCCTCTGACAGAGCCGCCGCCTCGGAGGGGCGCAAAGCATAGTGATGTGGCGACGCTCCCGGGCGCATGATCAGGTCCGGTGTCCCCGCCCCCTTCATCACCTGCGCCACCAGCGAATGCACCGGCGCGATATCGACCGCGACATGCGGCACCTCTGCCTGCGCGATCGACGCGCTAAGAAACATAGCTGGGATAATTGTCGGTCGCATGTGCAAGTCTCCTGAAGCAGGGTATTCGCCGGGCTTGATAGTTGTTACTTTATAACATATCAACCCTGTAAGCGCGCTTTAAGGGATCACCATGGACGCCATCGGGTTTGAAACCCACGATCATCACAGTTGCATCCGCGACGGGCTTGAGGCTGTCGCCGGTTATTGCGCAACCAACCGTCTGCAGTTTACCCCCGTGCGCCGCCGTGCGCTGGAGATCCTGCTGCAGCAGCATCGCGCGATGGGCGCCTACGAAATCCTCGACCAGCTGCGAGAAGACGGGCTGGGCTCGCAGCCGCCCGTAGCCTACCGGGCGCTTGATTTCCTGATCAGTCACGGGTTCGCTCACAAGATCGAACGGGTAAACGGCTTTATCGCCTGCACCCATCCCGGCCATGATCACACACCCGTCTTTCTGATTTGCCGTGAATGCGATGCGGTGGCCGAAACCCATGCAGAGCCGTCCCGGGGCATGTTGGGCAAGGCTGCCTCTGAAACCGGCTTCACCATCGAGCAGGCGGTGGTCGAGGTGCTGGGCCTCTGCCCCAACTGTGCACCGGTAGCGCCATGACATTAATTGAAACCCGCAGCGTCGAAATCCGTCACGGCGCCAACACGGTGCTGCACGATGTCAATCTGAGCATCGAGCGCGGCGAGATTGTCACCATCGTCGGCCCCAACGGGTCGGGCAAATCCTCTCTGCTCAGGGCGTTGATCGGCGCGATCCGGCCTGCACGTGGCTCTGTCACGCGGAAACCTGGGTTGCGCATCGGTTATGTGCCGCAATCGCTGCATATCGATCTGACCTTGCCGATTACCGCTCGCCGCTTTCTGTCCCTGCCCCGGCGCCACGCCAGTGCTGACGTGGACAAGGCGCTTGAACAGGCGGGCCTGCCCGATCTGCATGACCGGCAGATGGCCGATCTTTCCGGCGGTCAGTTCCAGCGTGTCCAGCTGGCACGCGCCCTGATGGAGAAGCCTGATCTGCTGATCCTTGACGAGGCCACGCAGGGCCTTGATCAACCCGGCTCGGCCGCGTTTTACCGCCGCATTGAGGAGGTGCGGCGCGATCTGGGCTGCGCCGTACTGATGGTCAGCCACGAACTGCACGTGGTGATGAGCGCCTCTGATAGGGTGATCTGCCTCAACGGTCATATCTGCTGCGAAGGCAAGCCCGAGGTCGTGGCCTCGGCCCCGGAATACCGTGCGATCTTTGGTTCCGGCACCGGCGGCGCGCTGGCGCTTTATCGCCATGACCATGACCATCACCACGATCACGCCTGCGATCATGACCACGAGGCGGCTGAATAATGCTGGATGATTTTCTGATCCGCGCGGCCCTTGCGGGCCTCGGAGTGGCGGTCGCCGCCGCCCCTTTGGGCTGTTTCGTCGTCTGGCGGCGCATGGCCTATTTCGGTGACGCCACGGCCCATGCGGCGATCCTTGGCGTGGCGCTGGCGCTTGGGTTTTCGATGTCGGTCTTTACCGGGGCGTTGGTGGTGGCGCTGGCGATGGCGCTGACCGTTTCGGCCCTGTCGGGGCGCGGCTATGCGATGGACACGCTTCTGGGCGTCATGGCGCATTCCGCGCTGGCCTTCGGGCTGGTGGCGGTGTCGTTCCTGCAGGGCGTCCGGATTGATCTGATGGCCTATCTCTTTGGCGACATTCTGGCGGTCGACAAAACCGACCTGATGGTGATCTGGGGTGGCGCGATGCTTGTGCTGGCGCTGCTGGTTTGGCGCTGGCAGGCGCTTTTGACCGCCACGTTGGGCAGCGATCTGGCTTATGCCAGCGGCGTCGATCCGAAGCGAGAGCAATTGGTTCTGACACTGGCCTTAGCGCTGGTGGTCGCGGTTGCAATCAAGGTTGTTGGCGTTCTGCTGATCGCCGCGATGCTGATTATTCCCGCCGCAGCCGCCCGGCCCCTTTCATCCACACCCGAGAGGATGGCCGCAATCGCCGTGCTAATCGGCATGGTATCGGCCCTGGGTGGGTTGAAACTGTCGTTCATGCTGGATACCCCCACGGGCCCGACGATTGTCTGCGTTGCCGCGATCATTTTTTCTGCCACCAGCACCATTGGACTGATCAACCGAAACGCTGCTTAAACTCAGAAAACAAGCGGTTAAATGCGTCGGAGAGGCTCTCGGATTTTTCGACTTGACTATTTTTGTCAGATTAATCAGAGATACCCAAGTAATTAAGTCAGAAAAAGGACTGTGCCAATGAGACCCCTGACACTCGCCGCTGCCACTCTTGCTTTCGCCACCCCGATGATGGCGCAGGAGGTTAATGTATATTCCGCCCGCCACTACGATTCCGACGACGCGCTTTATGCCAAATTCACTGAGCAGACCGGTATCAAGGTGAACCGGATCGAAGCCAAGGCGGATGAGTTGATCGCCCGGCTGGAAGCCGAAGGCAAGAACAGCCCCGCAGACGTTTTCATCGCGGTTGATGTGGGCCGCATGGCCCGCGCCGAAGAGGCCGGCCTGCTGCAGCCCTTCAACTCGGACACGATCGAGGCGCGCATCCCCGATCACCTTCAGCATCCCGAGAACCTCTGGTTCGGCCTGTCGCAGCGCGCGCGCATCATCTTCTACAACAAGGCAACCGTCGAAACACCTCCGCAAACATATGAAGAGCTGGCCGACCCTGCCTGGAAGGGCAAAGTCTGCATCCGGTCCTCATCGAACATCTACAACCAGTCGCTTCTGGCCTCGCTGATCGAAGTGCATGGCGAGGAGGCGGCGAAAGACTGGGCGTCAGGCGTCGTCGACAACATGGCGCGCGCCCCGCAAGGCGGCGACACCGATCAGCTGCGCGGGATCGTCTCGGGCGAGTGCGACGTTGCGGTGGCCAACCATTACTATTTCCTGCGCGGTTTCGACAAAGAGGTCGACGGCCTGACGGAAAGCATCGACACGATCGGCTGGGTCTGGCCCAACCAAGAGGACCGGGGCGCACACATAAACCTTGCCACCGCCTCCATGACTGCCGCCTCCCCCAACCCCGAACAGGCGGCCGCTTTGCTTGAATTCCTGGCCGGCGATTTCGCGCAGGCGCAATTCGCCTCTCAGAACAATGAATACGCTGCCGTGGTTGACGGCCCCGATGATGACAGCACCGACCGTCTGGGAGATTTCAAAGCCGATACCAGCACTAATACTGCCGCCTTCAGCCGCAATGCCGCGGCAGCACAGGCAATCTTCAATCAGGTCGGCTGGGACTGACTTCAGGTTAAAATCCGAATTAGACGGGTGGCGCAGTCAGCGCCACCTTTTTTCGTCTCCGGGTAGATTCGGATCGCGCCGGAACCCTTATTGCTGAGCATTGAACGTGAACAATTGCTCACCCTCAAGACGATATCCGTCAATCAGGTCTCTAGCTCGGTCCGAGATCAGCCAAGTCTCAAGCTGTGCCGCAAGACCGGATTGCACATGGGTGTGTTTATCCGGGTTCACCGGCAGGTAGGCATATTGATTGAACAGCACCGGATCGCCCGCGAACAAAAGTGCCAGATCCCCCTTATTGCCAAAATTCAGCCAGCTTGCGCGATCCGACAGGATATAGGCATTCATCCCCGCGGCGGTGTTGAGCGCCGCCCCCATGCCCGCGCCCACGGCGTTGTACCACTTGCCTTCGGGTTCCACGCCTGCGGCGGCCCACAGGCTGAGTTCCTTCTTGTGGGTGCCGCTATCATCGCCCCGGCTGACAAAGGCAGCGCTGGCAGCCGCGATCCTTTGCAGCGCCCCGGTGGCATCGGTGGCCGCACCAATGCCCGCACCGTCCGCAGCAGGGCCGATCACGACGAAATCATTATACATGATCTCGGTTCGGTGGGTGGCATGGCCCTGGGCCACGAATTCTTCCTCGGCAGCTTTGGCATGGACCAGAATGGCATCCACATCGCCCGCTTCGCCCAAACGAAGCGCCTGCCCGGTACCGACCACCAGTAATTGCACCTCGATCCCAATATCTTTCGTAATTTCGGGCAACAGCACCTCGGCCAGCCCCGAATTGTGAAACGAGGTTGTGACCGCCATCTTCATCTCTTCCGCCCAGACGGCAGAGGAAATGGTCAATGCTGCAACACATGCAGTCAAAAATCTGATCATCGCACTGGTCCTCTTCACTCCACGATGTCTCCGTTCAGAAAGGCCCGGGCCTGCGGCGTCTCCGCCGTGTCAAAGAAACCAGCGGCGGGGCCGAATTCGTGCACTTTCCCATGCAGGATAAAGAGTACCTCATCGGCCAGACGCCTGGCTTGACCCATATCATGTGTCGACATGATTATCCGCGTGCCGCTGGCGGCGGCGTTTTGCAGGATCGTCTCGATCTCGCGCATGGCGCGCCCGTCAAGCGACGCGCACGGCTCATCCAAAAACAACACGTCCGGGTCGCGGATCAGCGCGCGGGCCATAGCGAGCTTTTGCCGCTCGCCGCCGGATAAGACAGTCGCCTGCCGCCTCAGAGCGTCCCCCAGCCCGACACGACCTGCCCAATCCCCGGCGCGCTGATGCGCCTCGGTTTTCGGAACTTTGAGCAGTCGCAACGGATAGACCAGATTTTCCAGTACCGTCCGGCGCAGCATCACCGGTGTCTGGAACACGAAAGCCTGCCGCTTTTGCGCCTCGTCGGTGGTGCAGGCCCATTTCACGACGCCTCGGTTTAGACGAAGTATGCCGTGTAACATTTTAAGAAGACTTGTTTTACCCGATCCGTTAGGGCCGATGACAATGGTGACGCCGCCAGCCTGCAACGTCAGGTCCACCGGCCCGACCAGCACCTTGCCGCGCCGACGCACCTGCGCGTCTGAGACTTGCAAAGGAAACAAATCGCTCACCAGCGCCCCTCTCGTTCCGTGTGGCTTAGCCAATGGATGGTCAGGTTCACCGCGATCGCCAGCGCGATCAGCACAAAGCCGAGGCCCAGTGCCAGGGCAAAGTTGCCTTTGCCTGTCTCAAGCGCGATAGCCGTGGTCAGCACCCGCGTGGCGTGGTCGATATTGCCGCCCACCACCATGATCGCGCCGACCTCGCCGATGCCCCGTCCAAACCCGGCCAGTGCCGCGGTCAGTAGCGCGCGGCGGCTATCCCAGAGAAGCGTCCTGATCCGCTGCCCCTGAGTCGTATTCATCGAAATCAGCAGGTCGTGATATTCCGCCCAGAGATCACGCAATGATTGATGAGCAATCGACGCAATTAACGGCACGATGATAATGACCTGCGCGATGATCATCGCCGTGGGCGTGAACAAAATCCCGAAGACACCAAACGGCCCCGACCGCGACAGAAAGATGTAGACGATCAACCCCACGACCACAGGTGGCAGCCCCATCAACGCGTTCAGCACAGCGATCGTGATCCGCCGGAACGGGAAACGCCGCACCGATAATACGGCTGCCAGCGGCAACGCGATCAGGCAGGCGATCAAAAGCGCGGTCAGCGTCACCTGGAGCGAGCGCAGCGTAATTTCCACCAGATCAGCATCCAGCGTGAAAATCAGCCAGAAGGCCTGTGTGATCCCATCCCAAAGCTCTGACATTGCAGGCAGTTCTTCCCCTTCACCCCGGCGCAACCGATAGGTCTGACGCGCAGTAAACCGCGCGAACCAGACGGAAACAACCGCAAAACGTCAGTCAGAAGGATCGCGCAGCACCGCGCCGGGATTCATGATACTTTTGGGATCAAGTGCCGCCTTGATCGCCCGCATCGCGGACATTTTGACCGGATCGCCGTATCGTTCAAGATCTTCGACTTTTAACCGCCCGACACCATGCTCGGCGCTGACAGAGCCACCCATCTGATGCACCAAATCATGCACAGCGCGTTTGATCGCCTCGCGCTTTTCCACGTGTGCTTCGCGGCTTTGACCCTTGGGCGGAAAGATATTGTAATGCAGATTCCCATCACCCAGATGGCCAAAACAGTTGATCCGGAACGCCCCGAGCGCGGCAATCACCTTGTTGCCGCGAATGATGAAGTCAGGAATCGCACCAATCGGCACCGAGATATCGTGTGAGCTGATCGACCCGATGCGCCGGTTGCCCTCGGGGATGTTCTCTCGGACCTCCCAGAATTGCTGCCGCTGCGCTTCGGACTGGGCGATCATGCCATCGCTGACCAGCCCTGCCTCGTGGGCGTCGGCAAAAAGCGCGCCCAGCGATGCCTGCGGATCAAGGCCACGCGCGAGGCCGACATCAATCAGTACGAACCATTCCGGCAGATCTGCAAAAGGCAGGCGAAGATCCGGCAGCGTTTCGGCAAGAAACTCCAGACCGGTCCGGTGCATCAATTCGAACGCGCTGACAGCTTCGCCCAGATGGTCGCGAGCCCGGGCCAGTAGGGCAAGCGCAGCCTCGGGGCTGTTGACCACGATCAGAGCCGTGCCTTCAGTCGCCGGGCGCGGGTAGAGCTTGAGCGTGGCTGCCGTGATCACACCCAATGTTCCCTCGGACCCGATCATCAGGTTTTTCAGGTCGTAACCCGCATTGTCCTTTCTGAGCCGCTTCAACCCGTGCCAGACCTCGCCACTGGGCAAAACCGCTTCCAGCCCGAGGCACAGATCGCGCGCATTGCCATACCGCAGCACGTTCACGCCGCCGGCATTGGTTGCCAGATTGCCACCGATCCGGGCGGACCCTTTGGCGGCAATGGTCAGTGGAAAGAGCCTGTTGACCTCTGCCGCCGCCGCGTGGATATCGGCCAGGATCGCTCCGGCTTCGACCACCATCACATTTTCGTCGGGGTAAATTCCACGGATAGCACGCATCCGCTCAAGGCTCAGAAGCACGGGCGCCGAGCCGTCGGACAGGATCTGACCGCCCACAAGACCGGTGCCGCCGCCATAGGGAACCACACCGACACGCGCCTTCGATGCGGCCGTTATCACGGTCGCCACCTCGTCAACCGTGGCCGGGGCCACTACCACACCGGCCTGCCCGATCCAGCGACCGCGCGGTTCTTCGAGGTACTTTGGCTCAACTTCGCGAAAAGCCGCGCCCGGCAAAAGCTGATGCAGATGGGCAATAAAATCGGGATCGGCAGGGTTGAGCGTCATGCCCTATCCCTACCATCTTCCCGCGCCGGGTCCAGCGCCGTCTGTCACTCGTCCGTGCGTAGATAGGACGGGCGCAGGAGCATTACTGTGGGCCGCCTAGGCAAACGGGAGAGCGACACGGCAAGACTGCTGCCACCGGTATCAACCACATCAAATTCCGCCTCCATCCCCGCCAGGAACCGGCTTAGCGAGCCATCGGCAAACCAGTGCATCGGAATGACGATCCGGGCGCGAAACCGGCGCATCACCTTCAGCATCGTCGGCAGATCAAGCGTCACCCCGCCATCCACTGCTGCCATCACCACATCCAGCCGCCCGATCGCGGCATATTGTTCTGGCGACGGTTCATGGTGAAGGTGACCCAGATGTCCAATGCACAGACCTGCGACCTCAAAGACGAAAATGGAATTGCCGCGCGGTTCAATGCCTGCGCCCGAGCGGATATCGGTTGAAATATTGCGGATCAGCATTTCGCCCTGATCAAGGTGATGATCTATCCCCTCGCCGAATTTGCCCCACCCGGGAAGCACGTGGGGGATCACCGGGTCCGGAAACGCGGTAAAGTGGGTCGCGTGCGCGTGGTTCATCGTCACGATATCGGGCAGGAAATCCACGTTACCCACAAAACCGGTGAAATCCGTGACCGCAGACAGCCCGCCGTGGGTTTGCAGCAGAAAACTGGCATGCGCAATGTATTGCAATCGGACAGTGTCGGTCTCGACCGGGTCGGTGAACGCCGCATTGTGTAGATAGGTCACGCCGGGGGCTTCACCGGCCACCGCAAGGCAATGGCTGGGCGGGCGCTCCTGCGCACTGAGCGATGCGCCCAGACATATCAGGACAAGAACAAGTCGGATCATCACGGCGCATCCCTTTTGCACCAAGAATAGCACAGGTGGGGCTTAAACCACCTGCGGTCTTTGACACGTTGCGACCGCAAGGCCGAAAATCCCTCAGCGCGAGAGTTTTCCGGCCACCGCGCTCAGAAAATCCAGCCCCTGCTGAAGCTCTGCAACTTCAATATACTCATCCGCGCCATGAGCCCGCCGGATCGTGCCGGGACCGAACACCACTGTCGACAGGCCCGCATCGCTGAAATAGCCCGCATCGGTGCCGAAGGAGACGACGCTCTGGCTGTTCTGACCGGTAATGTCGCTGACGAAAGCCGCGGCGGCCTGAGCGTTTCGGTCGTCCAGTGACGGCACGGCGACCTCGGTGATGATATCGATCCCGGCCCTCGGGCTGATTGCCTTCATCGCAGGCAGCAATTCTTGCGTGGCATAGTCTTCAATCTCGGCGATGATGGCACGGCTGTCCTGACCCGGCATCCCGCGGAACTCCCAGTCGAAATTGCACCATCCGGCGGTTGCGTTGCGGGCTGCACCGCCTTCGATCGTGCCTATATTGAAAGTGCCATAAGGCGGCACATAGGGCGAGTTCGGCGCGGGGTCGGCCGCCAGTCGGGCACCGATCTCTTCGATCTTGGCAATCAGGCGCATGGCCACCGAGATCGCGCTGACACCGTGCCTCGGGTCGCAGGAATGCACCTCGTGCCCGACGATTTCGGTTCGCATTTCGTCGCCGCCCTTGTGGCCGGTGACGATATTCATATCGGTGGGTTCGCCCACGATCACCACCGATGGACGATAGGGAAAGCTCTCCATGCTGTTCAACAACACTGGCATGCCGATTCCGCCGATTTCCTCATCATAGGTGAACGCAATATGGATGGGCCTGGCCAGGTCAGCCGCCTGAAACACCGGCACCGAGGCCATGACACAGGCCAGAAAACCCTTCATGTCCACCGACCCGCGCCCATAGAGCCTGCCGTCTTTCGGCGTCAGGGTAAACGGATCGCTGCCCCAGACCTGGCCCTCGACAGGGACGACATCAGTATGACCGTTGAGCACCACCCCACCATCGACCTGCGGCCCGATCGTGGCAAAGACATTGGCGCGTTGCCCATCGGCATCATGGCTCAGCGTGACCTCTGCGCCCTGCGCTTCCAGCATCTCTTTGATGTAGCCGGTTATGTCTTGATTTGGGCGGCCCGAAACACTGTCAAACCCAACCAGCCGTTCAAGAATTTCAGTCGCGGATTTCAGATTGTCGGCCACGCGCGCATTCCCTTTTGCAGTCAACCGAGCGGACCCTATAGCCGCCGGGTTTGATTCTCCTAACCAAAATTGTGCGATGTCGCGGATAGGCTAGTCAGGCCAGATGATCTGGTGGCAGAGTTTAGGCAAGATGGACAGCACGCCACCCTTCAGCACGACCCGTATCGAAGGTCAATTTGAACCGGATCAAGGGCCGGGCAAACATCGCATCGGTCTGATCGTTCTGTCGAACGACTACGTGACCGAGCGCGATTTCGTCAATCTGCGTCCCAGCGATGATGTGACGATTTTCGCCAGCCGGATAAGAAATACGCAAAGTTGTTCAATCGAGACCCTGCCGCAGATGGCGCCGCATATATCTGATGCGGCCGCGTTGTTGGTCCCGGAAGGACGGCTCGATGTCGTGGCCTATGCCTGTACGTCGGGTACGATCGCGATGGGGTACGACACCGTTTGCGAACGCATCCACGCGGTCCGGCCCGGCGCGAAAGTCGTGACGCCGATCACTGCATCGCTGGCGGCGCTGGACGGGCTGGGCGCGCACAAACTGGCTGTCCTGACGCCCTATACCGACGATGTGAACCAGATTATCGCCCATCATCTTACGGCGCATCACAAGGAGATATGCGCCTTCACTTCATTCCACATTGACGACAATGAGGTGATGGCCGCCCTGCCCCCGGATGCAATTTATCAAGCAGCTCTTGAAGCGGACCGGCTCGAGGCTGAAGCGTTATTCATCTCCTGCACCGCCATTCGCGCCGTGGATGTTGTCGAGCAGATCGAGAACGCCATAGGAAAACCGGTAGTGACCGCCAATCAGGCGATGATCTGGCAGGCATTGCGACTGGCCGGATGTGCAGCGCCCATCGCTGGTTACGGGCGGCTACTTCACCACGCAACTCCCTGGTAGAAAGAAGGTTTGGAAGACATGCGCCCCACAGATATCTTATCGCATCCTCCCCGTGTGCTTGGTCAAACTGAGCGCGAATTCTTTTTCGATCAGGGCTATGTCGTTCGGGAAAAGGCGATCAGCGATGACTGGCTGGCCCGGCTCAACGCGGCGATCGATGCCCAGGTTGACAGATCAAGACAACTAACAGCATCAGACGGCACGTTCGATCTTGAGACCGGGCACAGTGCCGACAATCCGCGCCTGCGCCGGATATCATATCTCGACGATCTTGATCCGGTGTTCTGGGAGTTCTGCACCGAATCGAACCTGGCCGACCTTGCCGCCGATCTGATGGGCCCCGATGTCCGTTTCCGCGAATGCATGATCAACATCAAATGGGCAGGTGGCGGGCAAGAGGTAAGGTGGCATCAGGACATTCCGTTTTACCCGCTGACCAACTTTTCTGTCGCGCAGTTTCTGGTCTGCCTCAAGGATGTCGGCACCGAGCAAGGCCCGTTGCAGGTGGTTCCGCAAAGCCACAAGGGGCCGATCTACAATCACTACGACGACGCGGATAACTGGCTGGGCTACATCCCCGATAATCGGCTCGCCGACGCAGGTATCGATAGCGCGGTCGACCTGACCGGCCCGGCAGGCACGGTTACGGTGCATCATTGCGCGACACTTCATGCGTCCCGCGCCAATCTCAGCCAACAGGGCCGTCCGGTGCTGATCGTGGGTTTTGCCGCCTGCGATGCCCTGCCATATACCGCGCCAGCCTACCGTTCGACGCATTACGGCACGGTCGTGCGCGGCCAGGAAGCGCGGTTTTCTCATCATGAACCGGTGGACATGCGCCTGCCACCAGACTGGTCGGGCGGCTACACTTCGATCTTCGAGCACCAGCAGCACAAGGCAGCTGGCTAGTCCGACCATAGCGTCGAAATCCGGACGATCAGCAACCCATTCACGCTCTGCTTGTATAGTATCCTGTGAATTTCAATCCATTTGCTTGCTCTCCTTGAGAGAGCGGGCGTTGATTATAGTCTTAGGTTATAGTTTTTTCTTTTCTAATCATAGATTTTATCCGATTGTGGCTTTGCTGCCTTCTGACCTACTGTCCGGTTAAGCCGGTGACTGAATCGCAGCACAAGGCATAAACTGGGGGAACAATAATAAAAAATAATTCGGGGGATGGCTGTCATCAAAACGTCAACAACACGCGCCAATCCCCCTTTGTCTGACTAGACGTCCAAAGGAGGAAACATGAAAAGACTACTTTTATCCGGAGTAGCCGTCATCGCCTTGCCGATGGCTGCTTACGCCAACTGCCCCGCGATCTCGGTCGCGGATATGCAGGGCGTTGCCGCGGGGGCCTATCCGCAGCAATACGATCTTTCCGAATTCCAGGCGGCCGCTGGCTGCACGATGGAATTCTCGGCCAATCCTGATATCGCCACGCTGAACGGCCAGATCGCAGGCAATGGTGAACTGCCATCGCTGGCCGACCGCCTGCCCGAAGATCCGCTGGTGGTGGTTCCCTACGATTCCATAGGTCAATACGGCGGCACGCTGGATGTTCTGTCGAACGCGACCGAGGCCGGTACATCCGACTTTCTGTCGGTGCGCCATGTCAATCTGGTGCGCTACTCGGACGACCTGCAAACCATCGTTCCCAATATCGCCAAATCGTGGACCTGGAATGACGACTACACCCAGCTGACATTCAAGCTGCGCAAGGGCCACAAATGGTCGGATGGCGCGCCATTCACCTCTGCAGACGTCAAATTCTGGCATGACAACCTGATGCTGGACACCAACATCTACGAAACCCCCAAAGACTATGTCACGGTGGGTGGCGCGACGATGACGGTGGATGCACCCGACGAGGAAACCGTCGTCTTCAACCTGCCCGCGCCCAAACCCGGCCTGCTGGCGCACTTCGCCACCTCCTATGCGCAGGGCTTCCAGCCCATGCATTTCCTGGGTCAGTTTCACCCGGGGTTGAGCGATGATGCCGACAGCGTGGCGCAGGGTCTTGGCTTTGAGAACGGCTACGATGCGATCAAGGCCTATTACGGGAATTCGGACTGGACCGACACGCCCACGCCGATGCTCAGCAAGCCAGAGCTTGTCGACGGGCTGACCAAGCACACCGTGCCAACGCTGGAAAGCCATATCTACATCAATGATACGACCGAAGGCCGGCAACTGGTGGCCAACCCCTATTTCCACCAGGTCGACCCCACGGGCCAGCAACTGCCCTATATCAGCGAGCAAGATGAGGTCTATATCAACGACAAGGAAGTACGAATCCTCAAGCTGGTGAACGGCGAGGTCGACTACAAGTCGCAATCGGTTCGGCTGGAATCGGCACCGATCCTGCTCGAAAACCAGGAAGCAGGCGGCTATACGATCCAGTTGAAGCCGACCGTGGCGATGCCTGCGTTTTCGTTCAACCTGACGGCTGAGGATGAAGCCAAGCGCGCGGTTTTTGCCGACTACCGCTTCCGCGAGGCGATGTCCGTGGCCATCAACCGGGAAGAGCTGAACGAGGTAGCGTATTTTGGTCAGGGCACGCCCAGCCAGATCGCACCTTTCCTGCCGACGCCTGATTTCATTGATCCCAAGTGGAGCAGCTACAAGGCTGCGTATGATCCGGATGGGGCCAAGGCGACGCTGGATGAAATCGGTATGAAAGATACCGATGGCGACGGTTTCCGCGAATTGCCGAACGGCGACAAGCTGGTCCTGACCATGAACTATTCGACCCAAGGCATCTCGGGCCAGGTGGTTGAACTCGTCAGCCAGTACTGGGCTGATGTGGGTGTCGAATCCACTGTGAAAGAGGTGACACCGGACGAGTATCGCTCGGCGCAAAGCTCGAACAAGCTGGATGTCGGACTCTGGCAGTATGGGGCGCCGTTGGCGATCCATCTGGGGCTTAACACCTTCTTCCGGGCACCGTTCGGGACGTATTTCGAACACCGCACAGGTATGCTCTGGGGTGAATGGCTGGATTCGGACGGCGCCAAAGGTGTCGAACCGCCGGAGTTCGTGAAAAAGCTCGCGGCGGATATCGACGCATTCCAGTCGGCCTCACCGGGGTCGCCCGAGGTTGCCGAACTGGGTAATGCGCTGGTGCAGGGGATCGTGGAAAACCTTGTCCTCATCGGCACGGTCGCAGCACCCGAACCGGTCTATTCCAGCAACAAGCTGCAGAACTTCACCGAGTTCAAGACCTGGTCCTACGAATACTATCGGACCTACCCGTATCGCGGCTCGCAATGGTGGCTGACCGAGTGAGCCGCCTTTAGGCACATCGCGTTCGCGGCCAGCTTCGGTTGGCCGCGACCTTAATGCTCAGGCGCGGCAACCGCGCAAATACGGAACGGGATCATGCTGCAATTCGGCCGCTTCGTGATGGTCAGGGCGATGATGGCGATTATAACGCTGATTATCGTGTCACTGGTCGTCTTCACCCTGATGGAACTTGTGCCGGGCGACTGCGCCGAGCGCTATCTTGCCTTCAAGAACACCCAAGGGTCGGGGATTTCACTTGAAGACATCGAAAACGAGCGGCAGCGGCTTGGTCTCGACCGACCTTTCCTGACCCGATGGGCCAGCTGGATCGTGAACGCCTTTCAGGGCGAATATGGCGACAGCTGCATCCTGAGGGTCAACATCGCCCAGTTGCTTGGCGCGAAATTCTGGGTTTCTCTCGGTGTCTGCCTTGCCTCGCTGGCGCTGGCTTATGCCATTGCCATTCCGGTCGGCATCATCTCGGCCGCGTCAAACAACCCCTACCTCAACAACGGGCTGCGTCTGTTCAGCTACCTGGGTCTGGCGATGCCGAACTTCCTGCTGGCGCTGATGATCATGTTGTTTTCGACCGTATGGTTCGGCGAAACGCTGACCGGGCTTTTCAGCAGGGAATATCGCGATGCGCCCTGGGACTGGGACAAATTCGTTGATCTGATGAAACACGCCTGGCTGCCGATTTTCATCCTTGGCTGGTCGGCCACCGCCTTCGCGCTCCAGACGGTGCGCGCCCTGATGTCGGACGAGATCGGCAAGCTTTATGTCACGGCCGCCGCGGCCCGCGGTGTCTTTGGCCGCAAGCTGCTTTGGCGCTACCCTGCCCGGCACGCGCTTGGGCCGATCGTCAACTCGCTGGGGTTTGACCTGAACCGCATCTTCAACGAGCTGCCCATCGTGGCGCTGATCCTGACATTGACTGAGGCAGGCGCTCTGCTGATCGAAGCGCTGGCGCGATCCAATGACCAACAGCTTGCCGGCGCAATCATCTTCCTGCTGACCGCTTCCATCGTGACGCTGAATTTCTTTACGGACATCCTGTTGGCCGTGATTGATCCCCGCGTCCGCAAAAGCATTCTGAGGTAATCACCATGACAGACATGACCACAGATAATATGCAGGATCAGAAGGCCAAAGAGGCCTATTTCACCGCATCGCAGGGGCAATTGATCTGGGCGCGGTTCAAAAAGCAACGCGCCGCCCTGATTGCCGCCGTCATTCTGATGGCGCTGATCCTCTCGGGCATCTTCGCGCCCTTTCTGTCGCCCTATGATCCAACGATTGCGGGCCGCGACAAGGATTACACCAACGGCGCACCGCAGATGCCTCAGTTCTGCGACGCCAATGGATGTTCCGCCCGTCCCTTTATCCATGCGGTCAAGCGTGAACGCTCGATCAAGACTAACTTCCGCTGGGTCACAACCGTCGACGAAGACACCCGTCTTTATATGAAGTTCTTCACTGAAGGGGACAGGTACAAGCTCTTTGACCTCATCCCGATGGACACGCATCTCTTCGGGGTCGAGGGTGGCAAAATTCACCTCTTTGGCACCGACGAAGACGGGCAGGATATCTTCTCTCGTACCCTTCATGCGATCTGGACTTCGATGAAAGTGGGCTCGATTGGCGTGTTCATCGCCTTTGTTCTGGCGCTGATTATCGGAGGGGTGTCCGGCTATTACGGCGGCTGGATCGACGGGGTGATACAGATGATCACCGATGCAGTCCGAACGGTGCCCGCTATCCCGCTCTTCATGGCGGTGGCGGCCTTCATGCCGCCCGAGATGACCGCCGAGGCCAGGTTCTTCTACATATCCCTCATATTGGGCTTCATCGGCTGGCCCACGCTGGCAAGACGGGTCAGGACCCATCTGCTGACCGAGCGCAATCAGGAATATGTGCTGGCCGCACAGCTTTGCGGCGCCAAGCCCGGCCACGTCATTCGCCGCCACCTGCTGCCCAGCTTCACCAGCTACATCATCGTCGATCTGGTGATTTCCTTTCCATACATGGTTCTTTCGGAAACGGCGCTCAGCTTCATCGGTCTGGGCCTCAAGGACCCGGTCAGCTCATTGGGCGTGATGCTGCAGAAAGCCACCAGCGCCGACGTTCTGCTGAACTATCAATGGTACTTCATCCCGGTGATCTTCTTCATCGCGCTGGTCATGGCATTCGTCTTCGTCGGTGACGGGCTGCGCGACGCGGCCGACCCCTATTCGGAGGCCAAGAAATGAGCCTGCTGACCGTTGAGAACCTGACCCTCCAGTTCGACACCGACGAGGGGCGGATCACCGCAGTCGATGATGTCTCGTTCTCGCTTGAACCCGGTGAGGTGATGGGGCTGGTCGGCGAAAGCGGCTCGGGCAAGTCGGTGACTGCGAAAGCGCTGATGAAGCTCAATGCCGGCAACGCCCATTACGCGCCCGATACCAAGATCACGCTGAACCTGGAAGACCAGTCGATTGACGTCATGTCCCTGAAAACCCCGCGCGAGATGCAGCTTGTACGCGGCGGCGCGATCTCGATGATCTTTCAGGAGCCGATGGCCAGTTTTGCCCCGGCCATGACCATCGGCAAACAGATGGTCGAGCAGCTTTTGATCCATTCGGACATGAACAAGGCGCAGGCGAAAGAATTGTCGATCGAGATGCTGGACCGTGTGGGCATTTCAGACGCCTCTACCCGATTCGGGCAATACGCGTTCGAGATGTCGGGCGGCATGCGGCAACGGGCGATGATCGCGATGGCGCTTTCAACCAAGCCGAAACTGCTGATCGCGGATGAGCCGACCACCGCGCTGGATGTGACCATTCAGGCGCAGGTAATCGACCTGATGAAAGACCTTGTTGACGAATTCCACATGGGCATCATCTTCATTACCCACGACCTCGGCGTCGTGGCGCAGACCGCCGATAAGGTGGCAGTGATGTATCTGGGCCGGATGATCGAACAGGGTCCAGTGCGCGACGTGATCCGCCACCCGCAACACCCCTATACGCAAGGGCTGCTGGATGCGCTGCCGAAGCTCGATGACCTTGAGGCGCCATTGACCCCGGTGGCAGGCGATATCCCCTCGCCGCTCGAACGTCCCCCGGGCTGCGTCTTTCATACGCGCTGCCCCAAGATCATCGGTGACGTCTGCAAGCGTGACATTCCGCAATGGGTGGATACCGGCGAGAACCATCGCACCGCCTGCCATCTATGCAGTGCCGAAGAAGGAGCAGCCGCATGAGCGAAGAGCTTCTGATTTCAACCCGCGATCTGTCGGTCGAATTCAAGATCGGCAGCGGGGTCTTTTCAAAGAAAATTCTCAAGGCGGTCGACGGCATTTCCATCGACATTCCGCGCGGATCGTTCTTTGGCGTCGTAGGTGAAAGCGGGTCAGGCAAGACCACCCTGGGTCGGGCATTGCTCAAGGCGGTGCCGATCGCTCATGGCGAAGCCAGGTATAATGATGGCGAGGTTGATTATGACCTTACCACCCTTGCCGGGCCGGACCTAAAGGACTACCGCAAGCGCGCGCAGCTGATCTTTCAGGACCCCTATGCAGCGCTCTCGCCACGCATGACTGTGCGCGATATCATCGCCGAGCCGCTCGAAGTCATGGGGCTCACCAAAAGCCGCGAGGAAACCGACTCCCGGGTGCGTGAAATCGCCGAGAAATGCCGCCTGAACCTCGAACACCTGCGCCGTTTCCCGCATGCGTTCTCGGGCGGCCAGCGGCAGCGGATTTCCATCGCCCGCGCGCTGGTGTCCGGCCCGCAATTCATCGTCGCGGACGAAAGTGTTGCGGCGCTTGACGTGTCGATCCAGGCCGACGTGCTGAACCTGCTGAAATCCATCCAGCGCGAGATGGGGCTTACTTTCATGTTCATCAGCCATGATCTGAGCGTCGTGGCCCATACCTGCGATCATGTGGCGGTGATGTATCTGGGCCGGATCGTCGAAAGCGCACCGACGCGACAGCTTTTCGACAATGCGCGCCACCCCTATACTAAGGCACTCTTTTCGGCGATCCCCTCACTTGATCCGGATGATCGCGGCAAGGCACAGAAGCTCGAAGGCGAGATCCCCTCGCCCACCAATCAGCCCCCCGGATGCAAGTTTCACACCCGCTGCCCCTTCGCCACCGATATCTGCAAACGCGAAGAGCCACCGCTGGATACCTGCGAGGAAGGTCACGCTGTGTCGTGCCACCACTGGCAGGAGCTGAGCGAAAACGTTCCCGCCTGACGGCAATTCGACCCCATCCAAAAGGATACCGGATATGGCGCGACCCAGAAACGTGCTGTTCATCCTGATCGACCAGTTGCGCGCCGATCTGCTACATGGCGCACTGGCCGATCACGTCAAACTACCAAATTTACGGGCGCTGATGGCCGACGCGGTAACGTTTCAGCGCCACTATTCCGTCGTCAACCCCTGCGGTCCATCGCGCGCGTCCATCCTGACAGGGCAATACGCGATGAACCACCGCTCGGTGCGCAATGGCGCCCCGCTGCGACACGACACGCCCAACCTCGCAACCGAGATCCGCAAGGCGGGATACGAACCGCTGCTCTTCGGCTATACCGATACTGCGCTTGACCCTCGTGTTCACGCCCCGAATGCGCCCGAGATGCGCAGTTATGAACAGGTGCTGCCAGGGTTTGAAGAGGCCGTGGAAATGCGGTTCGAACAGTCTTTTCCCTGGCGTTCTGATCTGGCCGCCAAAGGGTATGACCTGCCCGATTTCTCGCGCTTTTACGAACCACAGGCCGCGCCCGGCCAGCCCCGCCACCTGACCGATCCGGCCTTCTACCGGGCCGAGGATAGCGACACCGCCTTTCTGACCGATCGCTGCCTGGATCATCTGCGCGGACTGCAGCGGCAAAACTGGTTTGCGCATCTGACCTATATCCGCCCACATCCGCCGCTGGTCGCGCCCGCGCCCTACAATACGATGTATGATCCAGCGGCCCTGCCGCTGCCCCGTCAGATAGGTAATGACACCCCCCACCCCTTTCATGATATTTGCCGGAGGCGCGTGGCGCCGAGCGATATCGTTCAGGGCTTCGACAATCTCGACGCTAGCGACAAGATCGCCCAGTCCCTCCGCGCCATCTATTTTGGGCTGGCCTCGGAAGTCGATCATCACATCGGCCGCGTGATCGGCTTTCTGAAAGAGACCGGGCAATATGACGATACCCTGCTCATCGTCGGCGCCGATCACGGCGAAATGCTGGGCGATTGCAATTGCTGGGGCAAGATGACGGCCTATGACGCAGCCTACCACGTGCCGCTCATCATTCGTGATCCGTTGCGCCCCTCCGCTCATGGCAATGCGATCAGTGCGCCTACGGAATCGGTGGATGTGATGCCAACAATCCTCGACTGGATCGATGCGCCAGTGCCGGGTTCGGTCAACGGCATCTCACTCATGCCGTTCCTCGATGGGCGCACACCGGAGACCTGGCGGACAGAAAGCTATTCCGAACTGGCCTTCGGCGATCCGGTCACGCCGACACTCTGGCAGACCGAACTGGGGCTCACTGAGGCCGAGGCGAACCTTGCCATCCTCAGAACCGATCGCCTGACGCTCGTACAATTCAGCGGCGACCTCCCCCCGCTTCTTTTTGATCACAAAGGCGCTGGCGAGGTGCGCAACGTCGCGAACGACCCGGGTTACGCTGGCGACCTGCTGAAGATGACCCAGGCACTGCTCCGTCATCGCATGCGATACCCGGACACGACGCTTTCAAAGATCATGATCACGGATAAAGGCCCCGTGACCGGCGCCTGAAACTGCCCTCTTCTTTGACGCTGATAAATCCGTATAGTGGCGGCAGGCAGTAAAGCAGTAGCAAAAAGACAAGGCCCGGCAGGCAGGAATGACAAACTCCTACAACATCATGGTTGTCGGTCAGGGTGGCAGGTTGCAATACGAGGCGATCATCTTTGCCGCCTCCCTGCGCGCCACCAGCCCTGATTTCAAAGGCCGCCTGATCGTGGCCGAGCCACAGCCCGGCAGGCAGTGGCAAAACGATCCACGCATCCGCGGCGACGATACGCGCGAGTTGATGGATCGCCTCGAGATCGAGATCGTTCCGTTCGAGAACAGGCATTTCGGCCAATCCTACCCCTATGGCAACAAGATCGAGGCGCTGTTTGCCCTGCCCGAAGGCGAACCGTTTGTCTTCTTCGACACCGACACGCTCTTTACCGGCGACATCACCCAGGTGCCGTTCGATTTTGACCGTCCTACTGCCTCGCTCAGACGCGAAGGCACCTGGCCCAAGCTCGAGCTTTACGGCCCTGGCTACACGCAAATCTGGAAATCACTCTACGACAAGTTCGGACTCGATTTCGCAAGCTCGCTCGACCCGGATTTTCCTGATGAGTACTGGCAGCGCTACCTCTATTTCAATGCCGGTTTCTTCTTCTACAAATGCCCGCATCTCTTCGGCAAAAAGTTCCTTGAATACGCTCTTGCCATCCGCGACAACCCGCCCCCCGAACTGATCGTGCAGGAGCTCGACCCGTGGCTGGATCAGGTGGCCCTGCCACTGGTCATCCACGCGCTCGGCGGCGGCAAACACAGCCTGCCCCCGGGGCTTCTGGACGGAGAGATCACCTGCCACTACCGCATTCTGCCCTTGCTTTATGCCCGCGAGTCCGACCGGGTGATCGAGGTGCTGGAAGAGGTGACCGCGCCCAATTGGGTCAAGAAAGTGCTCAAGAAATACGACCCCATGAAGCGGATGATCTATCAGGGACGTGGCCACAAGGTGCGCGATCTCTTTGACCGCAAAAACCTGCCCCGCCGAGAGCAGGCCATCCGCAACACAATCAAGCGCAACGGCTTCTGGATGCGCTGAAACCAATGCAACAAAACAGCGGTTGTCCTGTTAACCGCTTTCCCCTAACCCTTTCACAAAGCATTTCAGGGAGGAAATACCATGTCCGATCGCGTTCACGAATTTGGCTTTGACACGCTGCAAATTCACGCAGGCGCCCGGCCCGACCCGGCGACCGGCGCGCGGCAGACGCCGATTTACCAGACCACGGCCTATGTGTTCCGTGACGCCGAACACGCCGCCGCTTTATTTAACCTTCAGGAAGTCGGCTACATCTACTCTCGGCTGACCAACCCCACGGTCGCAGTGCTGCAGGAACGGATAGCGACGCTGGAAGGGGGCGTTGGGGCGGTGTGTTGCTCCTCGGGGCACGCGGCACAGATCATGGCGCTCTTCCCGCTGATGGGGCCCGGCAAGAACGTTGTGGTCTCGACCCGGCTCTACGGCGGATCGGTCACGCAGTTCAGCCAGACGATCAAACGTTTCGGGTGGGAGGCGAAATTTGTCGATATCGACGACATGGATGCGATTGCGGCCGCGATTGACGACAACACCCGCGCGGTGTTCTGCGAATCCATCGCCAACCCGGGCGGTCACATCGCTGATATCGCTGCGGTGGCCAAGGTCGCAGATTCCGCTGGCCTGCCGCTGATTGTGGATAATACCACGGCGTCGCCCTATCTCTGCCGTCCGATCGAACATGGCGCCACGCTGGTGGTGCATTCGATGACCAAATACCTGACCGGCAACGGCTCGGTCACCGGTGGCGTAGTGGTGGATTCAGGCAAGTTCGACTGGTCCGCCAGCGATAAATTCCCCTCGCTCAGCGAACCCGAACCCGCCTATCACGGCCTGAAATTCCACGAAACCTTCGGCCCGCTGGCCTTTACTTTTCATGGCATTGCCATCGGGCTGCGCGATCTGGGCATGACCCTGAATCCACAGGCGGCGCATTATACGCTGATGGGCATCGAAACACTGAGCTTGCGCATGCAACGCCATTGCGAGAACGCGCAGTCCGTCGCCGAATGGCTGGAAAAGGACGACCGGATCGAGGCGGTCACCTATGCCGGCCTGAAATCCTCGCCCTACCATGCGCGCGTCAAGAAATTCTGCCCCAAAGGTGCCAGCGGCCTTTTCACCGTAGCGCTCAAGTCGGGCTATGACGGTTGCGTCAAGCTGGTCGATAACCTCGAACTTTTCAGCCATGTGGCCAATCTGGGCGACACCCGTTCGCTGATCATCCATTCGGCCAGCACCACCCACCGGCAACTGACGCCGGAACAGCAAGAGGCCGCGGGCGCCAGCCCGAATGTCGTGCGGATTTCAATCGGCACCGAAGACCTGGACGACATCATCGCCGATCTGGATCAGGCGCTTACCAAAGCTTCGGCCTGACCTTACACCGCCAATAACCTGCCCCGCTGCACTGACCCTTTCGATGCAGCGGGGCTTTTTCTTTGCCTCGGCGGGGAAGTGCTGTAACTTCTCGACAGCACGAGTTGATCTCCCGCAGATCCTGCCTAGGTGTTAGAGCACTGACGATGAAACCGAATTTCGCCTTAACCCTGTCCTTCGAAGGGATCGGCCTTCTACACCGGGCGTTCCCCGGATGGCATCTTGTTGGTGAAATTTCCCTCGACAACCCGGATCTTCTCCAGGGCCTCAAGGCCTTGCGCGACAAGGCCGTCGCTCTTGATCCGTCGGGGTTACGCAGCAAGCTGGTCATTCCCAACGATCAGGTCCGATACATTCAGTTTGCACAAGCAAGTGATGCATCAGACGATATTTCGGCGCTTGTCAAAAAAAATCTGGACGGCGCCACACCTTATGCGCTGTCAGACCTCGCCTATGACTGGGAAGAACGGGACGATATGGTCTCGGTTGCCGCCGTGGCCCGCGAAACCCTGCGTGAGGCAGAGGCCTTTGCCAAGGAGCATTCCTTCAACCCGATCAGTTTTGTCGCCATTCCGGAAGGGGGCGACTTCGTCCGCGAGCCATTTTTTGGCGAAACCGCATATGCCGCCGAGATCGCGGAAGATGGCGCAGCCGTCGAGCGTGATCCGGTGCCGGTCCGTATCATCGGTTCTGCTAAAATGTCCGATACCCTGGCAGAGCTGGCGCAAACCGAGCCTGAAGAAGCTGAAGACATCCCAGCCTCACCTTTCGTATCGACACGGCGTGCCGACGAAGCCGCGTCACCCGAAACGTCAGATACAGTGGCTGATTTTGCTGAACCCGCCGCAGTTTTCGAACCACAAGGCGAGCAGGACGAAACTGAAACAGCCCAGTTGTATGCGCCCGAGGAGCCCACGGACAGCACAAGCTTTGCCAGCATTCGCGCGCTACGCGGGACGGCAAGCAGCACGGCGCCAAAGCTCGACGGGGTTGCACGTAACTTCACCCCGGCCCCGGTCTCGGCCGCCGTGGTCGCCGATAGCCTGCCCAATGATCCCGATCTCGAGGCAGAAAGACTTGCCGCTGCCGAACCGGTCACTGAAGACCTTCCCGAAGCTGAACACGCGCGCATACCCCCCGCCCCGACCGAACCCATAGCGATTGCGCCACCGGATCACGCTGGTTTTTCCTCGCCACGCGTGACCGCTGTCGCGGCGGCACCACGTTCAGGCTACGGCATACCATCCCTCGAAGAACAGGAACGCATGACCGTTTTCGGCGCGCGTGGCGCCGAGCCGATTGGTGGCAAACCCAGATATCTGGGACTTATCCTGACTGCCGTCTTGCTTCTGTTTCTGGCCGGGGTCGCAACATGGGCTGCGATTTTCCTGGATGATGGCCTGTCCGGACTCTTCGGTGACGATCCGGAAATCATCATAGCCGACGTGCCCGACGTGCCTGACACATCGGCAAGTCTGGACATAACCGGCGATGACGTGGAGGGTACGCTGCGCGAGGCGCTAACCCAACCCAAACCGCTGCAACTGACCGAGGACGAGGCCCGTGCACGTTACGCAGCAACCGGAATCTGGTTGGTCGCACCGCAGATGCCGCCCGCACCTGCATCCGGCAACCTGGACGAGTTTTACCAGGCATCAATCGACAGCAGCATAGAATTCCAGGATGCGATCGCCCTGCCCGATGTGGATGATCTGTTGGCCGATACGCGCCCGCAGACTCCCAGCTCACCCGCGCAGGCAGGCACGGTATTTGCCCTTGATCAACGGGGACTGGTGGTGGCAACGCCCGAAGGTGCTCTGTCACCCGACGGAATCATCATCTACGCAGGTCAGCCGCCGGTACGACCGCAGGCGATGCCGAAACGCGAGTTGGTGGCAGATGTCGTCAAACCCGATGAAGCGGAAGTGCTGCGACTAGCGGCCTTCAAGCCCAAGGTCAGACCCATCGATCTGTCCGAACAGAACGAACGTAATAACCTGAGCGGCCGAACCCTGAACGAACTGGCCTCCTTTCGGCCTAGGCTCAGGCCACAAAGCGCCCAGGAAACCGCTGAAACCGCTGAAACCGCTGTGAAGCCATTCATCGATCTTGATGCCGTGAACAGCGCCGTCACCGAAGCCGTGGAAACCGATCTGGCCTTTGTCAGCCCTACGGCTCAGGCGGTAGCATCGTCGCTTAAACCCAATACCCGCCCCAGAAATTTCGACGCGATCGTAAACCGGAGCACAGCCAGCCAGCAAACGACGGTTGCTGTCAGCGCTGCGCAGAAGATAGCGCCGCGCATTCCAACCGCCACGAGCGTCGCGAAGCAGGCCACGCAGCGCAACGTGCTGCGCATGCGTGATATCAACCTTATCGGCGTCTACGGCGCGCCCAGCAGCCGCCGCGCGCTGGTGCGTCTGCCAAACGGCCGCTATCGCAAGGTCAAGGTCGGCGACCGTCTGGATGGCGGCAAGGTCTCGGCCATCGGCGATCACGAACTGCGCTATCTCAAACGCGGGCGCAACGTGGTCCTGGAAATGCCGAAAGGGTGAACAAACCCACGCTACATCTTGTAAAAGATGTAGAACCAAATACTATTTCACGCATCAGGGCGGTAAAACTCCGCGATCACCACCAAACGCGCGCTTTCAGGTGTGATCGCCATCAAGGGATATCTGAATGGAAGGGTTTCTGTTCCAGGCGTCGATCTATCTGGCCGCCGCGGTCATTGCGGTTCCGCTGGCCGCACGATTGGGCCTGGGATCAGTCCTGGGGTATCTCGCTGCGGGCATTCTGATCGGCCCGGTCATCGGCCTTGTCGGGCACGAAACCGAGGAGCTACAGCATTTCGCCGAATTCGGCGTAGTGATGATGCTTTTCCTCATCGGCCTTGAACTGGAACCCAAGGCGCTCTGGGACATGCGCCACCGATTGCTTGGACTGGGTGGTTTACAGATCGTTTTGACCACGATTCTGGTGCTGGCTGGCGCTATGATGCTGGGGCAGATCTGGAGCATCTCATTGGCGATAGGCCTGATTTTCGCCCTGTCGTCGACTGCGATCGTGCTGCAGACCCTATCGGAAAAGGGCCTGATGCAGACCGGGGGTGGCAGATCGGCCTTCTCTGTCTTGCTGACCCAGGATATCGCCGTCATCCCGATGCTTGCGTTTCTTCCGCTTCTAGCGCTGCCCAGAACCCCCAGAGAAGTGATAGAAGAGGCGTTGGAGCAGGGCGCCGATGGCGCGGAAAAGGCGCACACAGCTACGAATGCCACTCATGAGGCCGCGCTTTCCTTCGTCCAGAGCCTGCCTGGCTGGGGTGTCACGCTTCTCACTATCGGTGTGATCGCCGCGATTATTCTGACTGGCGTCTACCTGACGCAACCGGTCTTCAGGTTCATCCACGCCGCACGCCTGCGCGAGATGTACACCGCACTGGCGCTTCTGATCGTGGTCGGCATCGCCTTCCTGATGAATCTCGTAGGCCTGTCCCCGGCTCTTGGCGCATTTCTCGCGGGCGTGGTTCTGGCCAGCAGCGAATTCCGGCACGAGCTGGAAAGCGACATCGCGCCGTTCAAGGGCCTGCTTCTGGGGCTTTTCTTTATCACGGTCGGCGCGGGGATCAATTTCAAGGTACTGTTCAGCGAATTCGTGATCGTCTTCGGCCTGGCCCTTGCCATCATTCTGCTGAAAGGTGCCGTGCTTTATATGCTGGGCCGCTTCTTCAAGCTGCGTGGGCGCGATCTTTGGCTCTTTACCCTGTCACTGGCGCAGGCAGGTGAATTCGGCTTCGTGCTGATCTCATTCTCCAGCCAGACCAACGTGATCCCGCGCGAAATGACCGAGCTTTTACTGCTGGTTGTTGCCATCACTATGTTGATCACACCGCTCCTCTTCATCCTATATGACTGGCTGTCGCACCGGATGGAGGAAACCGGCGTGGCCCACGAACCCGATGAGATCGACCACGAAGGCCCGGTGATCATCGCCGGGATCGGGCGGTTCGGGCAGATCGTCAACCGGCTGGTCCGCTCCAGCGGCTTTGACACCGTGGTGCTGGATCATGATCTGGCCGCGATCCAGCGGATGCGCCGGTTCGGGGTCAAGGGGTTCTTCGGCGATCCGTCGCGGCCTGAACTCCTGCTGGCCGCCGGGTTGAAAGAGGCCAAGGTGTTGGTGGTAGCACTAGACGATGTCGACGCAGCAATACGTCTAGTCACCTTTGCACGACGGGAACGCCCGGACCTGCACATTGTCGCGCGCGCGCGCGACCGCACCCACGTGTTCCGCCTCTATCAGGCCGGGGCCAATGATATTGTCCGCGAACTGTTTGACAGCTCTCTGCGTGCGGGCCGTTATGTATTGGAAAACATTGGCTTAAGTGAATACGAGGCATCACAGCTTGAACGCGCCTTTTACCAGCATGACAGACAATCGGTGCGGGAACTTGCCGCGCTTTGGAATCCGAACATCCCCACGGTCGACAACACCGCGTATATCGAACGTGCGATGGAGCTCGAGAAGGATCTCGAAACCATGCTGCTGTCGCAGCTGGAAGAAGCTGTAGCCGAGCAAAAGGTAAAGAAAAAAGCCGACACACCGCCTGAAAGCAAAGCCGAGCAAACGGATTAATCGGCCCCGGCGACCCCGGCCTCGGCAAAGGTCGCCATGCCCGAGTGGCAGGCGATCGCGCCTTTCAGCACCCCGATGGCCAGTGCCGCGCCCGAACCTTCGCCAAGCCGCATGCCAAGTGCCAGCAGCGGCGCCTTTCCCATCCGGTCCAGCAATGCCCTGTGGGCGGTCTCGGCACTTCGGTGCCCCGCTACCGTATGTTCCAACGCGTCCGGGCTGACCGTTTGCAAACACGCTGCCGCCGCGCTGCAGATGAATCCGTCAAGGATGACGGGGATACGCAGCACGCGTGCCCGCGTGATCGCTCCCGCCATCGCGGCCAGTTCGCGCCCGCCCAGACAGCGCAACGCTTCCAAACCGTTGCCTTTCGCGGCGGCATGGAGCGCAACGCTCTTTTCGACGACCCGTGATTTCAGCGCAATGCCCGCCTCATCAACCCCCGTCCCGGCCCCGGTCCAATCGCTGGCATTACCGCCAAAGAGCGCCAGTGCAATAGCGGCGGCGCTAGTCGTGTTACCAATCCCCATCTCACCGGCCACCAGCAGGTCGCACTCCGGGTCGACCGCGTCCCACCCGGTGCGCAAGGCGCTGACAAGCGCAGCCTCATCCATCGCCGGGCCTTGAGTGAAATCGGTGGTGGGCGTGTCCAGCAACAGGGCATGCACATCCAGACGCGCGCCAAAGGCGTTTGCCAACTGGTTAATCGCGGCACCGCCTTGGCGAAAATTTTCAACCATCTGCGCCGTCACTTCGGGCGGGAAGGCCGAAACTCCCTGTGCGGTCACACCGTGGTTTCCAGCAAAAATCACCACCTGCGGCTGGTTGATCTGTGCCCGGGGGTCGCCGCGCCAACCGCAATACCATTGCGCCAGCCCCTCAAGCCGCCCCAGGGCTGCCGGTGGTTTGGTCAGTTGCGCATTGCGTTCGGCCGCCGCATGAGTTGCCACCTCATCCGGGCCAGGCAATCGGTGCAAGATATGCGCGAAATCGGCGAGGGTCGAGAAATCTTGGCACATAGGCTGGCTCATTGCATGTTGGGTGATGCCTGTGTATCGCAGGCGCGGCGGTAGACAAGGGCTGAAAAGGCGCGCGCAATGGTAGAAAACGACACCAGGAAGATGCAGTTTGCGGATATTGCGCATGCAGCGGCCCTGCTGACGCGCCTGCCCCTCCCCGTGGGTGAGAATACAAGGGGGGCCGCCACAGCCTGGGCTTATCCCATCGTCGGGCTGATCATCGGTGTGCTGGCGGCGCTCATCGGCGTGATCGGCCTTTGGGTCGGGCTTCCATCCGCAGCAGTGGCCCTGCTAAGCCTTGCGACCATGATCCTGCTGACCGGCGCAATGCATGAGGATGGTCTGGCGGACACCGCCGATGGATTCTGGGGCGGCTGGACCCGCGAGGCGCGCTTGGAGATCATGAAGGACAGCCATATCGGCACCTACGGCGTTCTCAGCCTTATCATTGTCACTGCGGCCCGCTGGCTGGCGCTGTGGCATCTCTTTGACATAGGTGCCGGAACTGCCACCGCCGCGCTTGTTGCCGCCTGCACATTGTCTCGCGCCAGCATGCCCAGCCTGATGGCCAACCTGCCGCATGCCCGTACGACGGGCTTGTCACACAGTGTTGGCGCCACGTCAAAATCCACCGCCTGGATCGCGTGGGGAATTGCCTTTCTTGCCGTTTTTGTCCTTACCGGCTGGGGCGTATTCTGGGCCGCGATCTGGGCAGCGGTCGTCACGCTGGGCATCGCCCGCCTGGCACGCCACAAGATCGGGGGGCAGACGGGCGACACGCTGGGCGCGGCGCAACAGGTAAGCGAAGTCGCTGTCCTTTTTTGCCTGTTGGTTTAGCAGGGCCTTGTCAGTCGCTTTAAGAGGACCGAGACCAGTGGCACCCGGCCGAACGACCGATACGCGGCGACCTGCGACCTTGATTCCGCGCAATGAACAACACGGAAGGACGGTATCACGCCAAAGAAAAACCGCACCCGGTTCGGGTGCGGTCTTGGTGTTGCCAAAAGAGATAGGGTTACGCGGCGCGCGACACCAGCACGTCATCGACCTGCTTGGTTGCTAACACTTCGTCGCCGCCGCTGACGGCAGCCACTTCGCGAGTCAAACGCTCCAGCGCGGCCTCATAAAGCTGACGCTCGGAATAGCTCTGCTCGCGCTGATCATCGGTGCGGTGCAGGTCGCGAACAACCTCGGCAATGGCGATCAGATCACCGGAGTTGATCTTTTGTTCGTATTCCTGTGCCCGGCGCGACCACATGGCGCGCTTAACCTTGGCCTTGCCCTTCAACGTCGTCATCGCCTTTGATACGACATCCGGGCTTGACAAGCTGCGCATGCCGATCTCGGTTGCCTTGTTGGTGGGTACACGCAAGGTCATCTTGTCTTTCTCGAAGGAAATAACAAAAAGCTCCAGCGTGATGCCGGCAATTTCCTGCTCTTCGATCGAAACGATCTGGCCGACCCCATGTGCGGGGTATACAACATACTCATCAGGCCGAAACTCGAACTTCTTGGACTTGCTCATTCAGATCTTCCTCGTGCGGGTGGCGCCAGTTCAATCACCGTATCGCGGCGTCAGGCATCCAGCCATTAATCCGTTTGATACGGCGCAAAGAAATCCATCCCCGAACAGTGGCGCGGGTGGATGGATATCTGGCAGTTATCTACATTTACGTAACAACCATACCATAAAAACGCCGCTTGCGAAAGTCCGGCGGCGGCGCATTTGCTGCGTGGCGCGTCAAATAAGCCTTTACGGCGCGTCATTTACGCCAAAATGAAACATTTCGGACACAGCTAAACGAATCGTATCAATCGGGCTCAGCCGCCCTCGCCCGGTGCTTCCGAGAAGTACTTCTCAAGCTTACCTTCTTCGCCGTCGCGCTCTTCTGCCTCAGGCAGCGGATCTTTCTTGGTGATAATGACCGGCCACATTTCCGAGTATTTGCGGTTGAACTCGACCCATTTCTCCATATCCGGCTCGGTGTCCGGTCGGATCGCGTCCGCAGGGCATTCCGGTTCGCAAACACCGCAATCGATGCACTCATCCGGATGGATGACGAGCATGTTCTCGCCCTCGTAAAAGCAATCCACCGGGCACACCTCGACACAGTCGGTGTATTTGCAGGCAATGCAGGCATCGTTGACGATATAGGTCATCTTGGTCTCATGTCTTTATCACACTTGCGCTGCGCCTCACCTAATCCAGCGGCAGGGATCAATCAAGCGTATCCCGCTTATTCAGATCGAGTTTGCGGCGATCACGCTTGGTTGGCCGTCCTTTTCCCTCGAATTTAGGCGCAGGTGGAAGAATTTCCTGCGACGACTCGTTTTCAGTGGGCGGCGTCAGATCTTCGTACAGGGTTTTTGCCTCGGATGCGGGACCTCGCCGGACGCCAAGCCCCGCGATACGCACCACGCGGATCACCCGCGCCTGTGGAAAGGTCAGGACGTCGCCGACCAGTACCTGATGTGCGGATTTACCGACACGTTCGCCATTCACACGAACATGGCCCGCGCTTGCCACTTTGGCGGCCAGGCTGCGGGTCTTAAAAAACCGCGCCTGCCATAACCATTTGTCCAGTCTTATTTTTTCCGATGCGGCACTCACGCGAGGCGCGATCCTCTCAGGTCTTGTCCTTCAAGCCCATCAGGGCGGCGGCAAAAGGATTGTCCGGATCAATTCGGTCCTTTTTCTGCGGCTTCGAGGAATAGGTTTTCGCGCCCTTGTCCTGCGGGCGTCCCTGTCCGCCGCGTGGCTTACCTTTGCCCGGCTTACCCCCGGGTTTACCCTGCCCGCGCGGCTTGCCGCCCTGCTGCGGACGATTGCTGCGCGGTTTCGGCGCCCAGCTAAAGGTGTAGTAGACCTCAACCTCCGGCTCGGCAATCGCAACTGATGCGGCGCGTTCCTCCGGGGATGCATCCTCTGCTGTCGCCGGAGCGTCAGTCGGGGCATCAACTGCTGCCACCTGATCTTCCTGTGATACCTCAGCATCAGCAGTCACGGTCTTCTCAATCGCGCTGTCGCTTGCTGCCTCAGGTGACGCGGCTGCGTCGATGGGTTTTTCAACAGCATCAGCGGCCGCCGGTTCAACGGCTTTGACCTTGGCCCGCTCTGCGCGCTCGGCCCGATACCCGAGGCCCTGCATCAGATCGGCGAATTGCTCAAGTGTCATACCGGTGATCGACAGCATGTCGGCCTTGGCCTCGAACCCGCCCCGGCTGTCTTCGACCCTGAGCATGTCCGCAAGCCGCTCCAGCATATCGATCCGGATTGCCCGTTCGCCAGCGGCGCGATAGCCCGACATTGTATGCGCGCTCTGCGCCGACGCATCCGACGCGGGCACGGTCACCAACCCCGGCGGCGGTGCTTCAGGAAACTCCTCCAACCCGTTGGAAAGGGACCACAAAACCAGCCTTAACCGCGTCGGCGCAGGCTTCAGCAAGAGCGGCATGAAGATGGTGAACTGACCAAAGCGGATACCGTGCTTACGCAGGGCACCACGGGCGTCCTGATCCAGCGCTTTGACCTCGTCGGCAACCTCGCCGCGCGGAATGATTCCGAAGTTTTCGACCACGCGAAAGCCAAAGCCGCGGGCAAGCCCACCCAGGGTTTCGTCCCGTTGGATATTCAAGAGCGGTTCAAACAAAGTCGTGACCTTGCGGTCGATAAAATGCTGTAACCGGCGCTGCACTTTTTGCGCAACGTCTGCGCCCGCCTCATCATCGACAAAGGCAACCGCCTGCGGTTTGAGCGGATCAGCACCGGCAACCAGCTTGCCAACGGCATCCTTGCCCCAGACCAACCCGCCCTGCTCGGTAAAATCAATCTCGGTATCGGGCGCGTTATAGAACCGGTCTGCCTTCAGGTGGAAATGCGGCGCCAGCGCCTGCAGGCTGGCCTGGGCAAGCGTCTTGGCTTCCTGTCCTGCTGCACCCTTGTCCTGAATGAACCGGAACCCTTCCAGCCGACCGACGAATTCGCCCTCGACCGTGACGTCACCACTCTCGTTTACTTCGGCCACCATGGCCTCCTTCTGTTTGAGCCGGCGCAGTAGCACGGATGTGCGCCGGTCCACAAATCTTTGGGTCAAACGCTCGTGCAGCGCGTCCGACAAGCGGTCTTCTACCTTGCGCGTTGCATCGCGCCAATGGTTTTCGTCGTCAACCCACCCTTTTCGTTGCGCGACGTAAGTCCAGGTGCGGATAAAGGCCAACCGTGTCGACAATGTGTCAATATCACCATCTGTACGATCAATGCGGCGCACTTGCCGTGCCAGCCAATCATCTGAAATCCTGCCCTTTTCGTGCAAATCACCATAGATAACGCTTAGAAGACCCGCATGTTCCGCCCGGCTGATTCCCCTGAAATCCGGAATACGGCAGACATCCCAAAGCAGCCTGACCGACGGGCCGTCACTGGTTCGCACGCGGATTTCCGCCTGTTCCGCCAGTGTTTTCAAAGCATTCAGGTCATCAGCTTCGCGTCCACGCGCCAGCAATTCGTCCTCGGGCCGCGCCTCAAGCGAGGCAATCAGCGCCTCGACCGAGCCAAATCTGAGGTCTGAATTGCGCCATTCCAGCTTGCGAATGGGGGTGAACTGATGGTCCATGATCGCACGCGCTACTTCATCCGGCAGGTCTGGCGCCTCCCCCGTGACACCAAAGGTACCGTGACTCATCCCGCGCCCGGCCCGGCCCGCAATCTGAGCCAGTTCGTTAGATGCCAAAGCGCGCATCCTTCGACCGTCGAACTTGGTCAGCGACGAGAAAGCTACGTGATTGATATCCAGGTTCAAGCCCATGCCGATGGCATCGGTGGCCACCAGATAATCCACATCGCCATTCTGATAGAGATCCACCTGGGCGTTGCGTGTGCGCGGGCTGAGCGCGCCCATCACCACCGCAGCGCCCCCCTTCTGACGACGCAGAAGCTCGGCGATGGCATAAACGTTATCGACCGAAAACCCGACGATTGCACTGCGCGCAGGCATCTTGCTGATTTTATTCGACCCCGAATAGGTAAGCTGTGACATCCGCTCACGACTCAGAAACTCGACCTTTGGGACCAGCGCCGCTATGGTCTTGCGCATGGTCTGCGCGCCCAGAAACTGCGTCTCGCGCAGCCCGCGCATCTTCAGCAGCCGGTCGGTGAAGACATGCCCCCGCTCGGGGTCGGCACAAAGCTGGATTTCATCAACGGCCACGAAATCCGTACCCATCCCCTCGGGCATCGCCTCGACCGTGCAGACCCAGTATTTCGTGCGTTTGGGCACGATCCGCTCTTCGCCGGTGACCAGCGCCACCACCGACGGGCCGCGAATGGCAACGATCTTGTCATAGACCTCGCGCGCCAAAAGGCGCAGCGGTAACCCGATCACGCCGGTCCGATAACCCAACATCCGTTCGATCGCGTAATGGGTCTTGCCCGTATTCGTGGGCCCCAGCACCGCCAGGACCCGTGACTGTTCGGCCATCGGCCTGCTCCTGTCGGTATTAGAGGTCCTCACCGTCCAGCGATTCACCCAGTCGTTCCAGAACTTCGGCTAAATCCCTGTAATGCGGGTGGATTTCTGCTGCTCTCTCATACGCTTCATAGGCCATATTCGGGCGGTCCAGCTCTTCGAGAACGACACCCAGCCCATAAATCGCCTCGAAATGACGCGGCCTAAGCGCCAGCGCGCGCTCCAGATCGTCAATCGCAGGTCCGTAAAGCCCGGCCCGCGTAAAGGCGACGGCGCGTAAATGCCAGCCTTCGGCGAAGTCCGGCGCATGATCGGTCAGAGCCGTCAGATGCTCAATCGCGGTACGGTTTTCGCCCGCTTCAAGCGCATCGCGACCCCGTTTCAGAAGCAGGTCCATCGCAGACGAGCCCGATTTCGACAGTTCCAGCACGATTTCATTGCCGATTTTGACCGCCTGCTCGGCCTCGGCCTCTTGCAATTCCGAATAGAGCCGCTCGAGACGGGCCTGTTCCACAGCAAAACAAGGTATGGAAAACCAGACTGTTGCCAGAAGTGCCGTAAGGATATTCTTGAGGAAGTGATTCAGTGCGCTCATAACAGCGTAGAGTTTAGCGTGCGCAGCCGGAAATCAAACCCCCGGCGTGTCAAAATTGGAGGAAGCGCAAATGAGCGACGTAATCACATCCGCAGTGGCGGCCCTGAACGACAAAATGGGCGGTGACGGATTTTCAGGCACAGCCAAGTTCGTGATCGAAGGCGAAGGTGCCATCATGGTGGACGGCGATGGCGCCCGTGCGGGCGATGACGAGGCAGAGGTAACTCTTTCTGCCGACACCGAAACTTTTCAATCTATCCTCGATGGTGATCTTGACCCCACTGCTGCCTTCATGTCGGGCAAACTTAGCGTTGACGGTGACATGGGGATGGCCATGCAACTGGGCGGTGTACTGAGTTGATGGAAAACGCACCCCTGTTTTCGGAGATCGCCGACGGACCAGACGGCGGCGAGGCCTGGTGGCTGAAAACCGATGACGGGGTGCGCATTCGCGTGTCGGCCTGGGCGAGAGACGCACAAAAAGGCACGGTACTTCTGTTCCCGGGCCGCACTGAATATGTCGAAAAATATGGCCGGACAGCGTCTGACCTGGCTGAGCGTGGCTATGCAACCTTTGCAATCGACTGGCGGGGCCAGGGATTGGCGGATCGTCTGGTCAGCGATGCGATGGCGGGCCATGTCATCCATTTCAACGACTACCAGCGCGACGTGGCCGCGATGGTTGCCGCCGCGAAAGAACTTGATCTGCCGAAACCTTGGCACCTGCTGGCGCATTCGATGGGTGGGTGCATCGGCCTCAGGGCGGTAATGGACGGCCTGCCTGTCAATTCCTGTGCCTTCTCGGCGCCGATGTGGGGTATCCAGATGTCTGAGGCTTTGCGCCCGGTCGCCTGGTCGCTTTCGTGGAGCGGCCGTCGACTTGGCATGGGGCATATTTTTGCGCCCGGCACCTCATCGGAAAGCTATGTCCTGGTCGAACCTTTTGAGACCAACAAGCTAACGAATGATCGCGACAGCTATCAGTTCCTGATTGATCAAACCCGGGCGCAGCCTGCCCTCGGGCTGGGCGGCCCAAGCCTGCGCTGGCTCTACGAGGCGCTGCGGGAATGCCGCGACCTGTCCCGCCTTCCCTCGCCCGATCTACCCTGCGTGACATTTCTGGGCACGGACGAGCAGATTGTTGATGTTCCGCGTATTCACGAACGCATGGAAAACTGGCGCGGGGGCCAGCTTGAGCTCGTCGACGATGGCAAGCACGAGCTGCTGATGGATAACAGCGATATTCGCCATCGTGCGGTCCACGCATTTTGCGATATGTTTGACAACAGTCCCGAGGTTTCTAGGAATCCATCGTCACGGTCTGCCGCTGGCGGCCAAGCCCGGAAATCTCTAGGGTCATCACGTCGCCTGCGCGCAGGAAACGGGGCGGGTTTTTTCCCATTCCTACCCCGGGCGGTGTGCCGGTGGCGATCACATCACCGGGAAGAAGACTCATCATCCCGCTCAGATACGATATGATCTGAGCAACAGAAAAGATCATCGCACCACTATTGCCGGTCTGCATGCGTTCACCGCTGACATCCAGAGACATATCAAGCGCCTGCGGGTCCGCTACCTCGTCAGGTGTCACCAGCCAAGGCCCGATCGGTCCGAACGTGTCGCAGCTTTTACCCTTGGTCCACTGGCCCTTGCGTTCGGTCTGAAAATGCCGCTCGGACACGTCATTGACGATGCAATAGCCTGCTACATGGGTCAGCGCATCCGCTTCACTCACATATTTCGCGCGTTTTCCGATCACCACGCCCAGTTCGACCTCCCAATCCGATTTTGCCGATCCGCGCGGCAGGCTAACAGTGTCATTGGGTCCGATGATCGACGACGTGGCCTTCATGAAAACGATCGGCTCGGGCGGTGGTTTTAACCCGGCCTCAGCCGCGTGGTCCGAAAAATTCAGACCAATACCAATAAACTTGCCCGTGCCAGCAATCGGCGGCCCGAGGCGCGGATTGCCCTCGACCAGGGGCAGGCTTTCGGGATCGGTTTGAGGCAAATCGGCCAGAACATCGCCCGCCAGATCGCCCACATGCTCCGACAGATCACGCAGCCTTCCCTGGGTATCCAGAACGCCAGGTTTCTCTTGCCCCGCGTCGCCATATCGCACAAATCGCATATCCCGCCCTCTTCGAATGTTTGCGCTATCAGCATAGGCAACGAGCGGCCCACCGCAAGTCTGGCCATCTGCGACAAACGGTCTACCCTAGCATCATGGTTCTGACGTTCACCCCGAATGGCATCTACTGCCCTGCTGGCGATTTCTATATCGATCCTTGGCGACCGGTTGATCGCGCACTTATCACCCATGGTCATTCGGATCATGCCCGCCCCGGCCACGCCCGCTATCTGAGCACAGACATCGCCGCCCCAATCATCCGGCACCGCTTGGGCGAGATCGAACTAGAGACCATAACTTATTGTGAAAAAAAGGATATCAGGTCAGCGAGTGTATCGTTTCATCCGGCAGGGCACGTTCCCGGCTCAGCCCAGATCAGAGTCGAGGTCGCGGGCGAGGTCTGGGTGGTGTCAGGTGATTACAAGGTCACGCCGGACGCGCTCTCAACCCCGTTCGAGCCAGTGAAATGCCACGCCTTCATCTCGGAATGCACCTTTGGCCTACCTGTCTTCAAATGGCTCAAGGACGACGTGATCAAAGACGAGATCAACCAGTGGTGGGCGGATAACAGGGCCCAAGGGCGTGCCAGCCTGCTGGGGGCCTATTCACTTGGCAAGGCGCAGCGTGTCCTCGGTTTGCTTGACCCCAATATTGGCCCGATCCTGACCCACGGCGCGGTTGAGAACACCAATATCGTGATGCGCAATCAAGGTCTTACGCTTCCGGATACTATTCATGTGACGCCCGACACCGACCCCAAACAGTATCCCGGGGCACTGGTGCTAGCCCCTACTTCGGCGCTCGGTTCGACCTGGGCACGCCGTTTCGGCGCCCAGTCGACAGCCTTCGCCTCGGGCTGGATGCGATTAAGGGGAGTACGCCGACGACGTGCAGCAGATCGCGGCTTTGTCCTGTCGGATCACGCGGATTGGGACGGGCTGAACAATGCCATCGCCGAGACTGGCGCGGAAAAAATATTCGTGACGCACGGGTACACAGATATTTTCGCGCGCTGGCTGGGCGAGCGCGGCTATGACGCTGAAATCGTCCCGACGGAATTCACCGGTGAAACCCTTGATGACGGGGATACCGAATGAAACGCTTTGTCGCGCTTTATGCTGCCATCGACCAGACCACCAAGACCAGCGCCAAGGTGGCGGCGCTGGCTGATTATTTTGCCACCGCTCCTGACGCCGACAAGCTCTGGACTATCGCGCTCTTTTCCGGCCGCCGCCCGCGTCGTGCAATCACCACCACCAAACTGCGCGAATGGGCCGCCGAACGGGCGGGCATCCCGCTTTGGCTCTTCGAGGAAAGCTATCCCATCGTTGGTGATCTGGCGGAAACCATCGCGTTGGTCCTGCCACCGCCCTCGGCTATGCAGCGGCGGAGCCTGTCGGACTGGATCACGTATCTGCGCGCGCTGGAACGCGTCGGGGAAGAGGATCGAAAAGCCGCCATTCTTACAGCATGGGACCAGATGGAAACCACCGAACGGCTGGTCTTCAACAAGCTGCTGACAGGCGGGTTTCGTCTGGGCGTCAGCCGCAAGCTGATGACCCGCGGACTGGCACAAGCCACCGGACAGGACGAGGCCGAACTGGCACACCGCCTGATGGGGGACTGGCAGCCCGACACGACAAGCTACAATGCGCTGATCATGGCCTCCGATCCGTCTGCGGGCCTTTCGCGCCCCTACCCCTTCTGCCTGGCCCACGCACTTGAGGGAGTGCCCGACGATCTGGGGCCGCCGCAGGACTGGCTGGCCGAATGGAAGTGGGACGGTATCCGCGGCCAGATCATCCGGCGCGGTGGCACGCAGTTCACCTGGTCTCGCGGGGAAGAATTGATGACTGACCGTTTTCCGGAATTCGCCCGGCTTTGCGATTATCTGCCCGACGGCATAGTTCTGGACGGCGAAATCCTGGCCTGGGATCATACCGCCGACGCCCCCCTGCCCTTCAGCGATCTGCAAAAGCGTATTGGCCGCAAGACAGTGCCGAAAAAGCTGTTGAAAGACGCGCCCGCCATGCTGATCGCCTATGACTTGCTGGAACACGACGGCCGGGACCTGCGCGACCATCCCTTTACCGAGCGGCGCACGCGGCTTGAGAGGTTGCTCAGCACGGTGCCCGACGAGGCGCCAGTTCGACTGGCGCCCTTGCTGCCGAATAACGATTGGGCAGCGTTGGCTGATCTGCGCAATGACGCGCGTGACAAACGCGCCGAGGGGTTGATGCTTAAACGCGGCGCGAGCCCCTACCACGTGGGCCGCAAGAAGGGCGACTGGTGGAAATGGAAACTTGATCCGCTGACCATCGACGCCGTGATGATCTATGCCCAGCAAGGCCACGGACGACGCGCCAACCTCTTTACCGATTTTACCTTCGCGGTCTGGAACGGGAACGAACTGGTGCCCTTTGCCAAGGCCTATTCCGGCCTGACCGATGCCGAGTTTCGCAAGATCACCGCATGGGTCCGCAAGAATACGATCGAGCGGTTTGGTCCCGTACGGCACGTCACGCCCGAGCATGTGTTCGAAATCGCGTTCGAAGGCATCGCCGCATCAAAACGGCATAAATCCGGCGTCGCCTTGCGCTTCCCGCGGATGGCACGCTGGCGTCACGACAAATCCGCCGCACAGGCCAATACGCTCGGTGATCTGAAGGAGATGCTGGCGCAATATGGTTAACCGGGGTTGAGACCCACGCCGGTCCCGCCTATGTCAGATCAAACGCCAATAGGAGAAGCATATGTTGCGCAAAATTCAGCCCGTTTTCGATGCCACCGACGCCAGCGGTGGAAAGAGTTTGGGTGATTTGCCGGAATGGGATCTGAGCGACCTTTATGCCTCCGAAGACGCGCCCGAGCTCGAACGCGATCTGGCTTGGCTGGAGAAAGCCTGCGCGGACTTTGCTGCCGATTACGAAGGTAAACTCGACACGCTCGATGCGGCGGGCCTGCTGCAATGCATCCACCGCGACGAGAAGATCAGCAACATCGCCGGTCGTATCATGTCCTATGCCGGGCTGCGCTATCACCAGCTGACTACCGATGGCGGGCGCACCAAGTTCTTGTCGGATTGCCAGGAAAAGATCACCAATTTTACCACGCCGCTGGTGTTTTTCACGCTGGAACTGAATCGTCTGGATGAAGACCGCCTGACAGCGATGTACGCCGAAAACGCCGATCTCGCCCGGTACGAACCGGTGATCCACCGTATCCGTGCGATGAAGCCGCATCAGCTGAGCGATGAACTGGAAAAACTCCTGCACGATCTGGGCGTTGTGGGCGATGCCTGGGAGCGGCTTTTTGATGAAACCATCGCCGGTCTCAGCTTCACGGTTGACGGCGAAGAGCTTGGTATCGAAGCCACGCTGAACCTGCTCACCAAACAGGACCGCGCCAAACGCGAGGCCGCCAGCCGTGAGCTGGCACGGGTCTTTGGCGAAAACATCCGCATCTTCGCCCGCGTCCACAACACCGCCGCCAAGGAAAAAGAGGTGCTTGATCGCTGGCGCAAGATGCCCACAGCGCAGACCGGCCGGCACCTCAGCAACGATGTCGAAGCGGAGGTAGTCGAGGCGCTGCGCAATGCGGTTGTGGCCGCCTACCCCAAACTCAGCCATCGTTATTATGAGCTTAAGCGCAAATGGCTGGGGCTGGACGTGATGCAGGTCTGGGACCGCAACGCGCCCCTGCCCATCGAGGATACTAAAACCGTCGACTGGACCGGCGCCCGCAAGACCGTGATGGACGCCTATTCCGCATTTGATCCGCGCATGGGTGAGCTGGCGCAGCCCTTCTTCGACAAGGGCTGGATTGACGCGGGCGTAAAACCTGGCAAGGCGCCCGGTGCCTTTGCCCATCCGACCGTGACCAATGTCCACCCCTACGTGATGCTCAACTATCTGGGCAAGCCGCGCGATGTGATGACCTTGGCGCATGAACTGGGCCACGGCGTGCATCAAGTGCTGGCCGCCGACCAGGGCGAGCTGCTGTCGTCAACTCCGCTGACCCTGGCCGAAACCGCGAGCGTGTTCGGAGAGATGCTGACCTTCCGCGCCATGCTGGATAACGCCAAGACCGATCAGGAACGCAAGGTCCTGCTGGCGGGCAAGGTCGAGGATATGATCAATACTGTCGTCCGCCAGATCGCGTTTTACGATTTTGAATGCAAACTGCACGCTGCCCGTCGCGAAGGCGAGCTGACACCGGATGATATCAACGCGCTCTGGATGTCAGTTCAGGCCGAAAGCCTTGGGCCCGCATTTGAGTTCATGGACGGTTACGAGCGTTTCTGGGCCTATATCCCGCACTTCGTGCACTCGCCCTTCTACGTCTACGCCTACGCGTTTGGCGACGGGTTGGTAAACGCGCTTTACGCGGTTTACGAGGAAAATCCAGACGGTTTCCAGGACAAGTATTTCGACATGCTGAAAGCGGGCGGCTCAAAACACCACAAGGAATTGCTGGCGCCCTTCGGCCTCGACGCCTCGGATCCAACCTTCTGGGACAAGGGGTTGAGCATGATTTCAGGCTTCATCGATCAGCTTGAAGAAATGGAAAACTAGGGCTGCTTGTGCAGGACGATAAAGTCGTTCATCCACCTGCCCTGCCGCTCGGATTGTGAAATCAAACCCTTCAGCAATTGCACGGCAGCGGGCGAGGTAACGGGCACAATGTGGTTCAGGCCTTTTCCGTCTGACACTTCGGAAAAATCAACCACTCTCACACCCAGCCCCTCGACCGCTTCCGGGCTATCGACAACCCCCAGCCGGGGTTTGCGGCCACTCAGCAATGCCGAAAGGCCCAATGCACGATCCTGCTGCGAGGTGAAAATCAGGAACGGCTGCGGAAGTTTTCCAATGGCCTCGGCCTGACGGCGGAAAAGGTCCGGGTCAATATCAGGCGACATCAGCACAACGCCACCGATCCGGTTCAACAAACGCCGGTCCCCTCGCAGGGCGGCCTGACGCAGCACTTCCATCGTCAGGTGCGAGCCGACAGAATGCGCCAACAAAAAAACCTTTTCGCCGGGCGCAGCCGTCAGCGACTGCAGCACATGTTCTAGATCGTCCCGAGCAAAGAGCACACTGTCGCGATCATAAACATAGCCGCGCGGATCACCCGCCGACGGCCATGAGAACAAAACCGCCGGGTTGCCCTGGTCAAAATCTGTACGAATCTGTGCTAGTCGGTACATCGCTTCGGACAACGTGTTGTTGTAGCCGGGCACAAACACCATGGTCTCATTCCCCGGAGTGGCCCGCTGAACGCTCCGCGCCATCGCCCCTGCGTTGCCGAAGCGTAGCGTATCGGTCAAAAGGAAATCTGTGCGGGCGTCGGGCGCGTTCTTTGCCCACTCGATCTGCCCAACTTCATGGGTGGGCGGAACAGAGATATCAGCCCGGAAGTAATTCAGTTTCTTGGCGCGGGCCGCCCCAAAGGCTGGCCCCGTGTCATCGAGCGATCGAGTGGTCGCCACATAGATCGATTGTATCGTGGCCGAAGGGTGCGGTTGTCCGTGTTTGGCTGCGTAACGCGGTGTACAGGCGACGACCGACAACAGGCAGAACACCAGGACGGCCTGTAATCTGGCCCGCTTTATCGCCGAAACCCTACCCATATCGAACATCAAAAAACCTCTCCCGGTTGCCCGGCAGAGGTTACTTTGAAATACAGCCGTCTTAAAGGGTCAAGCCTTCGCCAGCATGCCCTTTTCCTGCGCCAATCCGCGCATGCGCTTTTGCAGCTTTTCAAAGGCGCGCACCTCGATCTGGCGGATACGCTCGCGGCTGACGTCGTATTCGGCGCTCAGATCTTCTAGCGTGATGGTCTTGTCGCTCAACCGGCGTTGGGTCAGGATGTCGCGTTCACGGTCATTCAGCACATCCATCGCCTCGGCCAGCAACTCGCGCCGCGCCTCCAGCTCGTCACGCGCCTCATAGTCGCCCGCCTGATCGGCATCTTCGTCTTCCAGCCAATCCTGCCATTGCATGGTCCCTTCGCCTTCGGAGCCGACGGTAGCGTTCAGCGATGCATCCCCACCGGACATCCGGCGGTTCATACTGATCACTTCATCCTCGGTCACGCCCAGATCGGTCGCGATCTGCTTGACGTTATCGGGATGCATATCGCCATCCTCCAAGGCACCGATCTTGGCCTTGGCTTTGCGCAGGTTGAAGAACAGTTTCTTTTGTGCGCTCGTCGTGCCGAGTTTCACAAGGCTCCACGATCTGAGGATGTATTCCTGAATGCTGGCACGGATCCACCACATGGCATAGGTCGCCAGCCGGAAACCGCGTTCCGGATCAAAACGTTTCACCGCCTGCATCAGACCCACATTGGCCTCCGAGATCACCTCGGCCTGCGGCAACCCATAGCCGCGATACCCCATGGCAATCTTTGCCGCCAGACGCAAGTGGCTCGTGACCATACGATGCGCCGCCTCGGTGTCTTCCTTTTCGACCCAGGCTTTGGCCAGCATATATTCTTCTTCCGGCTCCAAAAGCGGGAATTTGCGAATTTCCTGCATGTACCGGTTCAAACCGCCTTCGGGCGTCGGTGCCGGCAAATTCTTATAATTACTCAAGCTTCTGTCCCTCCCAATGTTTAGGGTGTTAACATCAATGTAGGGTCGCCATAATGCCCGTTCAAGGCACGTGAACTGAATAGTTTAACAAATTATGAATGCACAGTTGCCATTTTGCGAGACCAACCTCTGCATTTTCACACAGAAGTGCGAAAAACTTCAGCTTTTCAGCGCTGTAATGAGATCGGCCATATCTTGCGGAATAGGCGCCTCGAACCGAATTTCTTTTTTTGTTACAGGATGTTCAAATCCCAGAACTGCCGCATGCAGCGCCTGTCTGGGGAAATTTCGCGCCGCCTCGATCCCCGCCTCCGACAGAGATTTCAATGGCAACTTTCGCCGCCCGCCATAGGTCGAATCCCCGATCAACCCATGACCCGCATGCGCCATATGTACCCGGATCTGGTGGGTGCGGCCGGTCTCAAGCCAGCATTCGATAAGGGCCGCCACCTGGGGTTGGCCAAAAGCATCAACGATCCGCGCGCGCGTTACCGCGTGACGGCCGCCCTCGAAGCGCACCGCCTGTTTTTGCCGGTCGGTCCGGTGCCGCGCCAGTTGAGTGGTGATCCGCATGATGTTGCCAGGCTCGAAACTGACGCCCCTGATGCCCCGCAGCCGCGGATCGCTGGCATCCGGCGTACCATACACAACAGCGCGGTAGTAGCGTTCAACGCTATGGGCTTCAAACTGCGCGGCCAATCCGTGATGCGCCTGATCAGATTTAGCAACCACCAGTAAGCCACTGGTATCTTTGTCAATTCTGTGAACAACTCCAGGCCGTTTTGCCCCACCCACACCCGAAAGATCATCACCACAGTGATGCAAAAGCGCATTGACCAACGTCCCGCCCGGCGTTCCCGGCGCCGGGTGCACCACCATACCCACGGGCTTGTTAATCACAATCAGATCGTCATCTTCAAAGATGATATCGAGTGGTATGTCTTCGGGGCCTATATGACTTTCGATCGACTCGGGAATGTTGATTTCGGCAATGTCACCTTCTGTGACTTTGGCCTTGGGGTCCGTCACTAGCGCACCGTTTACCGCCACCTGCCCGCCCGCGATCAGCCGGCCCAACCGCGTGCGTGACAGGCTTGCGGCCTCTGGCACATCCCGCGAAAGCGCCTTATCAAGGCGCGCAGGTGGATCGGCGGCGATCCGGACGAGAAGCGGTGTGGAACCCATGAATAACAGCCCTGAGACGCAACCGGTCGATCCGGCCCTGGTGAAATATCTGCGTATACTGGTCACCGTTCTGACCGTTACGATGATTCTGGGTTTCATAGTGATCGTGGTGCTGTTTGTCACCAAGTTCTCGGATGCGTTCAGTGCGGATCTGCCCGATGTGATCACCCTGCCAGATGGCAGCGTGGCTACGGCCTTCACCCAAGGAAAGGGCTGGTACGCGGTGGTAACAGACGGCAACAAGATACTGATATACAATCAGAAAACGGGCGACTTGAGTCAAACCATCGCGATCGAACACTAAGCGAAAATTTAGGGTGGTACCACCTCCCCGGCTCGAACGGGGGACCTCTTGATCCACAATCAAGCGCTCTAACCAACTGAGCTAAGGCGGCACTACTGGGCGATGTAGCTTTTCAACCGGCAAAATGCAAGCCCGATGCACCGCAAAACCAGTGTAAAAATCAGAATTTTCCGGCCGGGCTGACGCCTTGCCAAACACCGGCAAAACCAGTACCTGAACCGCTGACAAAGGAGGCCACCATGGGCATCAATTCGGAAAGCGACATCGAAGCAAATCTTCAGATCGGCCCTACCGATCAAGGCATGGTCCGCCTCTACATCGAAGCGCAAAGCATTGAAATACCAATGGACTTCACCCCCGAAGAAGCAGAGGAGATCGCCTCGGAAATTCTCTCCGCCGCGAAGATTGCCGACAGCCGCAAATCATAATTCAGGATCGCGAAGCGCTTTCAGCCTTCGCCCTGCGTGACGGGCAAACTTACGGGTCAGAACGGCGCGGCGTGCCGCCGCAAGCCGCGTTTCCGACCCCATGCGGATGATCTCGGCATTATAGGCGTCAGCGATGATCAGACCGGTACCTTCAGGCAGCAGGTCCGTCGGAAACTCCTCATCCACGGCCCAGAAATACCGATCGCACCATTCCAGATAGCCTTCCCATTTGGCATCCGACGTAAAATCCACCCGGCTGGATTTACACTCGATCACCCAGATCTCACCCTTCGGGCCAAGCGCCATCACATCAACGCGCTTACCCCGCTCGGGTGTGAATTCCTCAATCGAAACAAAGTCATACTCAAGTAAATGACGGCACACACCGCGTGCCAGCATCTGCCCGGGCATCAGGAGTTTATCGCTCAGAACGTCCATGCCGGAATTATGAACAAAAGATGAACATTTGCAACCCCTTGCCGCCAGACTAGGGACACACTAGGTAGGGAACTGGCGGGTTCTGCGCTTCTTGTGAACGGTTGCATTCCGGTGGCCTTAAGCAATTCCGAGGGAGCTGGCTCTGTCCGGGCCCTGGTCCGGTTACCCGGCGCCCACCTGTATATACAGGTCCTCGGGAATGAGATAACCCCACGGTCCGCGCGGTCCCGCCACTTCTAACTTCCCGAGAAACAGAGCAAACGCGCCGTTCCCGCAGGCAAAACGCGACCGAGTTAGGTCCCCCAAAGGCCGTGTAGCCGGAACGCCAGCCTATGTCTTGCGCCAAAGGCGCGCCGGTTGGTTGTCGCACTGATCGCAATTTTCGTAGCTAAAACTGATCCGATCTCGCCCGGCTGCGTATCCATGTCATTGGATATCAGTTTTCAACGCGCAGGGCTTATTTTGAAACTTGTATTTGCTCCGTCGCGACCGGCTTGCAGGAGAATGCCCAGATGAGCTCACTCGAAGAGATCGAAGCACTGATCGGGAAAACCTCTCTGGGGGACCGTCATGCCTTTTCCAGGCTCTATGATCTAACGCATGCGAAACTTTTTGGCGTCTGCCTTCGTATCTTACATGACAGGGCTGGCGCCGAAGATGCTCTGCAAGAGACATATATGAAAATCTGGCGCCATGCCGAAAGATACGCAACCAAAGGCACAAGCCCGATGACCTGGCTGATCACCATCGCGCGGAACACCGCCATCGACAAGCTGCGCGCCCATCGCGACAGCGAGGATCTCGATGGAGTCGTTGAAACGCTGGCCTCTTCCGGGCCGACACCGGAACAGGTTGCAATCGCCAGCGGCGAAGTTGGACGCATCAACCACTGCCTGGATCAGTTAGAGGAACCGCGCGGCAAAGCGGTTCGAGGCGCCTATCTTGAGGGCCTGAGCTACGCAGAACTGTCCGAAAAACTGAGCGTGCCGCTCAATACGATCCGGACATGGCTGCGGCGCAGCCTGATCAGTCTGAGGGAGTGTATGGACCAATGACCGACGCTGATCCGCCCGACCGCGACGACAACCTGCTGGCGGCAGAATATGTGCTGCGCCTGCTCGACGCCGACCAGGAGCGCGCCTTTGAGGCGCGACTGGCGCATGAGCCTGATTTGATGAAAGAGGTCAACGCCTGGGCCGAGAGGTTGTCGGGCATGGACACGGAGTTTGCGCCGGTTAACCCGAGGGCAGCTGTCAAAGCCGAGTTGATGCAACGCCTCTTTGGTGCGCCCGAGTCCGCTGTGCCCTTCTGGCAAAAACTGGGATTGTGGCAGGGGCTCAGTTTTGCCTCGCTAGCGCTGGCAGGATTCTTCGCTTGGCAGGTGGTACAGTTCGGACCCATCGACACGCCTGCGCGCGGCCCGCTTTATGTTTCGGAAATCGCCGCGGAAGATCAGTCCCTCCGGGTTTTGGCGGTGTATGACAGCACAGTAGGGGAACTGCAGATCAATCGTACCGCCGGTGCCGCCGCAGCCGGCCGCGCACTGGAATTATGGGCGATTGCAGAGGGTAATGCACCGGTTTCGTTGGGCGTACTGCCCGACACCCAAACCGCAGGCCTGCTCCTGCCCGAGGAATTCCGCGCCGATGTGGCAAGCCTGACGTTGGCAATATCGGATGAACCGCCGGGCGGATCACCGACCGGACAGCCCACCGGCGCCGTACTGGCCGTCGGGACGGTGACGGAACTGTAAATAGATAAGAGACGGGCCACCCTATTGGGTTTTCGGGCAGAGCCGAAAACGGGGTTCCAGCCATTTTTTTGTGGCGCAGGTGCCGTCACTTGACATTCATACAGCAATAACCGATATTTCTGTTATGACAGAAATTAAAGACATATCAGATTCGACCGCTAAGGATCAGTTCATCCTTTACTGGGGCGACATGGGCGGGCAATGGGGTGTGAACCGTTCGGTCGCGCAAATTCATGCGCTGCTCTTCCTAAGCATAAACCCGATGAACGCGGAACAGATATCCGATGCTCTCGGGATCGCGCGGTCAAACGTTTCCAACTCCCTGAAAGAGCTTGTGGGCTGGAAGCTCATCCGCCGGGTGCCCGTCGCCGGTGACCGACGTGAACATTTCATCGCCGAGGTCGATGTCTGGGAAATGGCCATACTGATCGCCCGGGGCCGCAAGGAGCGCGAGATTGATCCGGCGATGGCCGCAATTGAAATGTGCATTCGTCAGGCCGATGACGAACCTGATCTCAATCCGGTTGTTCTGAGCCGAATGAAAGAAATGCAGGAATTCCTGAAAACCGCTGACCACTGGTCCAGCCAAATGCTGTCAGTACCCAAATCCAGACTGAACGCCTTGATGAAAATGGGCGACAAGGTGTTTTCGCTGCTGAAACTGGCTGGCAAGAAATCGGAGTAGTCACCCCTCCTTTTTTTGCTCCTTAATTTCTCTTTATACAGAAATAAACGACAATACTGAATGAGTGATATAATGAAGATGTGCCCTAACTCCCCCGCCAAAGCCCTGCACGCAGATAGCCGCTTTAGCACCCTGCTTGGCCAAAAGGCATGGAACGGCCTACCCGCCGCCATTCGTCGTCGTTTTGGCAAACGATTAAGCGGCGGCGCCAGCATAGCCTATCAGGGCAAGGTCACGTCTATGAAAATGAACCTGGCAGGCAAGTGCCTGGCCCAAATCGCCCGGCTGGTTGGCGCCCCACTGCCCTATGATCTGTCCTCGGTCGGGCAACCCGCGGTCGTGGTCGTGACCGAAGATGCCACGAGCGACGGGCAATTCTGGATCCGCCAATATGGCCGTGCGACCAGTTTCCCGCAGGTCGTCCACAGCTTAAAACGTTTTTCTGGTCCTACCAGGCTTGAGGAATATGTGGGCTTTGGCATCGGCATGGCCCTGCGGATCGAGGCCGAGGCCAACGCGTTGCTTTTCAAAAGCGATCACTATTTCCTGCAGGTTCTCGGATATCGGCTGCGCTTGCCGCGTCTGCTCAGCCCCGGCGCGCTGGTGATCGGACATCACGATCTGGGCGATGGCCGCTTCGTCTTTTCCCTAAGCCTCACAAACCGCCTGTTCGGAGAATTGATCCGCCAGGACGCCCTCTTCAACGATTCCAAGGAGTAAGTCATGGATAACCCTCTTCTCTGGACCCTGATTGCCGTTCAGGTTTTCATGGGCGCATTCGACACGCTGGTGCATCACGAAGGAACCGAGCGACTGGCCTGGCGGCCCTCGCAGAAACACGAGCTGCGCCTGCATGGCGTGCGCAATTTCTTCTATGCGCTGATCTTCCTGTGCCTTGCCTGGTTCGAGCCGCATGGCGTATTCACGATGATCCTGGCGGGTATTCTGCTCACTGAGGTTCTGATCACCTTGTGGGATTTTGTCGAAGAGGATCTGACCCGCAAACTCCCGGCGTCCGAGCGGATCAACCATACGCTTCTGGCCCTAAACTACGGCGCCATCCTTGCGCTCGCGACGCCATATCTTTGGGAATGGGCGTTCCTGCCGTCTGAGATGGTGCCCGTAAGCTATAGCTGGTGGAGCGTGATGGCTACGGCATCTGCCATCGGTGTTGGCCTGTTCAGTGCCCGCGATCTGCTGGCGGCGGCGCGCAGCGACCGGCTTGACCGGGGCGATCCGGCCGATCTGGTCGCCGCGCTGAAACCCCGGCAGCATATCCTGATCACCGGCGGCACCGGGTTTGTCGGCAGCCGTCTGGTACAAGCGCTTGTCGCCGCCGGACATTATGTCACCGTTCTGACACGCGACCCGCGAAAAGCGGACGCGCTTGTGCATCCTGTCAGGATCATCTCCCGCCTTGATCAGGTCCAGAATGAAGATCATTTCGACGCGATCGTGAATCTAGCCGGGGAACCCATCGCCAACGGGCTTTGGACGGTGGCAAAGCGCAGACGCATCATTGCCTCCCGGGTCGAGATGACTCAGGCGTTGATAGCGCTGGTCACACGGCTGCACCACAAGCCCGAATGCTTCATAAACGGCTCGGCCATCGGCTGGTACGGGCCGCAAGGGGACACCGAGCTTACCGAAGCATCGAACCCGGCTCCGGCCTTTACCCATGACGTCTGTGCAGCGTGGGAAAAGGCAGCGCTGCCGATCACTGATCACGGCGTGCGATTGGTGGTGCTGCGTATCGGCCTGGTATTTGGCGTTGATGGCGGCATGCTGGCGCGACTGCTCACCCCGTTTGAGTTCGGCGGCGGTGGTATCATCGGCGACGGACAGCAATGGATGTCGTGGATCGAGCATGATGACTTGATCCGCGTGATCGCCTTCGCGGTCGGCAATCCGCAGATCGGCGGCCCTATCAATGCCGTCGCGCCAAAGGCAGTTCACAATGCCCAGTTTTCACGCGATCTTGCCGCTGCGTTGCATCGTCCATTGTTCCTGCGATTTCCCGCGTGGATACTGAGCCTGGGACTGGGTGATATGGCGCGCGAAACCATGCTCAGTGGGCAATACGTGCGGCCGAAGACACTTCTCGACCACGGCTTCGTGTTCCGGCACCAAATGCTGGCGCCAATGCTGCGCCAGATCACCGGGGCCAGCGGCGCAAAACCTGTTGCCGTCGAAGGTGAGAGTGCAAAACCCGAACCAGCGCGGACGGCCTAACGGCGCGATGGGCACAGCGTATGAGCCATGCGCCCGCGTCCAGCACCGTCCTAAGCAACAAAACCCATGAGGTGGAGGCGGTGGCACCGGTTTCCCGTGCCGCCGCACTCGCTCAATCCAGTTGCCCCAGTCGCGTGATCAACTAAGTCAGTTTGGCCGTATGGGTTGACGTCCGAACAGGCGGGGTCTGCCGCCCTGCAATTCCTCAAGCGCCTCGCTCTCCACCGAGGATGCCGGACCCTCACCGACTTCGACCAGTGAAAACTCTTTGCGTTCCTGATCGTCGATATCGTTCATGAAATCAAACAGCCGGTTACAGGCATTGGAAATTTGCTGAATCGTTGCCTGATATTTAACATCATCATCTCTGATGGTGTACAGATCACGAACGTGCCGCATCATCTTGAAAAGCATAGGCTTTAGTTCATTGGCGCATTCCTCAGTAAAGCTATCAAGCACCGCTTCGACCTTGCTGCGCATCACATGTTGCGTCTCAAGGCTTCGGTTGAGGCTCGCTTTCTGAAGCGCGTTAATGGCGGCGCGCCGGACGGATGCGTTCGACAAATCATCCTTCTTCAGAAAGTCGCTGCAGCCGTTTTTCATCGCGTTGATAGCGATTTCGGTTTGCTCGTCTCCGGTGACCATGATCGTCGCTGCATTCCGGTTACGCGGATCAAACTGTATGGCATCCAGCGCCTGCAATCCGCTTCCATCCGACATGTGATAATCTAGGAAAATCAGATCAAACGCATCTTGCCCCATCGCCGTCCCTAAGGATTCAAGACTATCGGCCTCAGAGATAGTTACGTCAAACTCAAGCTCCTTGCACATGCGCCTGAGACGCGCACGGTCAAATCGCTGATCATCAACGATCAAAATACTCGCGAAGTCCGGGGGTTTTATTGCGACCGTCTGGGCCCTCTGGCGTATTTCCTGCATACTTATCACAGTTCTGCTCCTTGTTCGTGTTGCGACAGAAAAGAAGCAATTTCACTAAGGAAATGCCAAGAAACACGCAGTTCCATTCAATTGAATCTAGATTGGCCGGAAAAGCCGCTCAAAGCGCGTTCGAAGGTGAATTTGCGGTAAAGATGCGATCCAAAAATGTAGGCATCAGCCTGTTGACGGGTCAGTACGTGTTGGCGGGGACATGATTCCCGGTCCAGGGTCGCGACGCAAAACCGCTAGCTAGCACCGCGCACGGCCTCGGTCACGCTATTGAGTACCTGGTCCAGCAGCGGCAAATTTTCGGCTTCACCCATAACCCGGATCAGCGGTTCGGTGCCCGACTTGCGGATCAGCAGGCGGCCGCTTGATCCCAGTGCTGCCTCTCCCGCTGCGATTGCCTGTTTCACGCGATCCGCCTCCAGCGGGGCCTTACCCTGCTCATAGGTGACATTGATCAGTTTCTGCGGCACCGGCTCGAAGACCCGCGCAAGCTTGCTGGCCCTTTCACCGGTATCGACCATAGCCGCCAGGAACTGCAACGCTCCGATCAGCCCGTCACCGGTAGTGGCAAAATCCGTCATCACGATATGGCCGGATTGCTCACCGCCAAGGTTAAACCCGCCTTCACGCATCTTTTCGACGACATAGCGGTCGCCGACCGCCGTTCGCTCCAATCCGATCCCCTGATCTTCGAGATAGCGTTGCAGGCCGAGGTTCGACATGACCGTCGCAACCAGCGTCTCACCGCTCAGGCGTCCGTCGCGCGCCCACCGCGACGCAATAAGCCCCATGATCTGATCCCCGTCCGACACACGCCCCGCTTCGTCGATCAGGATTACCCGGTCGGCATCGCCATCCAGACAGATACCCAGATCAGCTCGGGTTTCGATCACCTTCTGCGCCGCTTTCTCGGGATGGGTCGATCCGCAATTCTCATTGATATTAAACCCGTTAGGTTCCACCCCTAACTGGATGACATCGGCGCCCAATTCCCATAATACCTCGGGCGCAGTGCGATAGGCCGCGCCATTGGCGCAGTCCAGTACGACGCGCAGCCCATCAAGCCGCTTGCCGCGCGGGAAGGTGGTTTTGGCATATTCGATATAGCGACCGCGCACGTCGTCTATTCGCTTGGCCCGGCCGATATTTTCGGGCGCCACCGGTGACACACCCGCCTCCAGCAGCCGGACGATCTCGCCCTCGGCCTCATCGCTCAGCTTGAACCCGTCCGGGCCGAAAAACTTGATCCCGTTATCCGAGGCCGGGTTGTGACTGGCCGAGATCATCACCCCAAGATCAGCGCGCAAGGAGTGGGTGAGAAACCCGATGGCCGGTGTCGGCACCGGCCCCAAAAGAAATACGTTCATACCCGTAGAGGTGAATCCCGCCGTCAGCGCGTTTTCGATCATATAGCCCGACAGCCGGGTGTCCTTACCGATCACAACGCGGTGCTCGTTCTTATCACGGCGGAAATACCTGCCCGCAGCCGCGGCAAGTTTCAGCGCCATCTCAGCTGTCATCGGCCAGCTGTTTGCGCGCCCGCGCACCCCATCGGTGCCAAAGAGTTTTTCCGCCATGTCAAATCCACTCGCTGAAAATACCAGCCCGCATATCGGGCGCCTAAGCCTTTATCCTTTGATCGGCTTGAGTTCTAGCAGCATGTTGGCCTGATTATGCTCTCAGTAGGTTATTGTTGCGGCAACGGCGCGCTTCCAGGCGGCATATTTGCGCTCGCGCGCTGCCTCTTCCATATCGGGCGTGAACTGTCGGTCACAGGCCCAACTTTGTCTAAACTCTTCCAGCTTTGGATAAAGACCCGCCTGCATCCCTGCCAGCCAGGCCGCGCCAAGCGCCGTAGTCTCAAGCACTTTCGGCCGGTCGACAGGGGCGTTGATGATGTTCGACAGGAATTGCATCGTCCAGTCCGAGGCGCTCATCCCGCCATCAACCCGCAGCACCGCATGGTCGCTGGCGCCAGGCCAGTCATTGCGCATCGCCTCTAGCAAGTCACGGGTCTGATAGCCCACACTTTCCAGTGCCGCGCGGGCGAACTCCTCTGGCCCAGAATTGCGGGTCAGACCAAAGATCGCACCCCGGCAATCGGCGTCCCAATACGGCGCGCCCAAGCCGGTAAAGGCCGGGACAATCACCACGGATTGCTCGTCATCCGCCGCTTCGGCCAGCGGTTTGGTTTCTGCCGCGTCCTCAATAATCTTTAACCCGTCACGCAACCACTGCACCACTGCCCCGGCCACAAAGATCGAGCCTTCAAGCGCATAGGTTGGATTGCCATCCAACTGGTAGGCGATGGTGGTCAAAAGACGGTTCTGGGACGCAACCGGCGTGTCACCGGTATTGAGCAGTGCGAAACAGCCCGTGCCATAGGTCGATTTCATCATGCCCGGGCTGAAACAGGCCTGCCCGATGGTCGCCGCCTGCTGATCACCCGCAACACCGAGGATCGGTATCTCGTACCCCAGTAGATCAGCCTGTGTCTGGCCAAAATCCGCCGCGCAGTCGCGCACCTCTGGCAGCATCTGCATTGGGATGTTCAGAAGCTCGCATATTGTGCTGCTCCAGCAGCCCTCGCGAATGTCATAAAGCAGGGTCCGCGCCGCATTGGTGGCATCGGTGGCATGTACCTGCCCACCGGTCAGCCGCCAGATCAAGAAACTGTCGACCGTACCGAAAAGCAACTCGCCTTTTTCCGCCCGCGCCCGCGCGCCGTCGACGTTTTCGAGGATCCAGCGCAGCTTGGTGCCCGAGAAATAGGGATCGGCCAGCAGGCCCGTGCGTTCGCTGATCATCTCGCCATGCCCGGCTTTGCGCAATTCCCGGCAATAGTCAGCGGTGCGCCTGTCCTGCCAGACGATGGCATTATACACTGGCTCGCCGGTCGTACGATCCCAGACCAGCGTCGTTTCGCGCTGGTTGGTGATGCCGATCGCTGCGATCTTGCCGTCAATCTGTGCCATCGCCTCGTGGCAGGTGCTCAGCGTGGTCTCCCACAGATCCTCGGGCGCATGTTCAACCCAGCCGGAGGCGGGAAAATGTTGGGGAAATTCCTGCTGCGCCACGGCGACAACCTGCATCTCGCCATCAAAGACAATCGCCCGGCTGGACGTCGTTCCCTGGTCAATCGCCAATATATATGTCACCGCGTGCCCCCTGCTGCTTTGTTCGAACAGTTTGGCAATGGCACCGGCAGAAGGCAATAACCGCGAGGGGCTAGTTGTGCGCCTCGCGCATCCACTCATCCAGCGCAGCAATCTGATCGGCACTCAATCGCAGGCCCAGCTTAGTGCGCCGCCAGACGATATCTTCGGCGTTTTGGGCAAATTCTCGGGTCATCAGCCAACGTACTTCGCGCGCTCTCAGGCTCGCGCCAAAATCTTGACCCAGATCGTCGGAGGTTTTGGCATCACCCAGCAGCTCCCGCGCTTCGGTGCCATATGCGCGCACCAGACGGCGCGCCTGGCGCGGCTCCAGAAACGGATAGTCCTGCATCAGTGACATCACCTGCGCCTCAAACCCGTTCACCGGGAAATCCCCTCCCGGCAATGCCACGCCTGCAGTCCAAGGTCCTTTCGTCCCGGGAAAGAATGGCACGATCTTCTCCATCGCCGCCTCGGCCAATTTGCGGTAAGTCGTGATCTTGCCGCCAAACACATTCAACATCGGCGCACCGCCTTCTTGGCGTAGCTTCAGCACGTATTCCCGCGTGGCGGCAGTCGCAGAACTGGCACCGTCATCATAAAGCGGTCGCACCCCCGAGTAAGTCCAGACGATATCGTCAGCCTCGATCGGTTTGCGGAAATAGGAGGCCGCGAATTTGCGCAGATATGTCGCCTCTTCCTCGGTACAGGCAGGTTTTTCGCGCAACTCGCGATGTTCGGCGTCCGTGGTGCCGATCAGTGTAAAATCAGTCTCATAGGGAATGGCAAAGATGATGCGCCCATCCTCGCCTTGAAAGAAATAGCACTTGTCATGATCAAAAAGCCTGCGGGTCACGATATGGCTGCCGCGCACCAGACGCACGCCAGCGGTTGCGTCCATCCCGGCGACGTCCTCGATCACATCTTTGACCCACGGCCCGCCGGCATTAATCAACATGCGAGCCTTGACCTGTCGCGTACCATCGGCCCCATCAAGATGCACCACCCAGTGATCCGGACGACGTTCGGCCTTTGTCACCCTTGTGCGGGTATTGATCCGCGCGCCGTGCGCCTGAGCATCGCGGGCATTCAACACCACCAGACGGCTATCCTCGATCCAGCAATCGGAATACTCGTAGGCTTTCGCAAATCGCTCCTGCAACGGGCGCCCCACCGGATCGCTTGCCAGATCGACCACGCTGGTGGCAGGCAAAATCTCGCGCCCGCCCAGATGATCGTAAAGAAACAGTCCGAGCCGGATAAGCCAGGCGGGCCGGCGTCCGCGCATCCAGGGCATCAAACGGCCTAAGAGACGCGAGGTCGGCGTTTCCACATCAAAGCGCATATCGCGGTGATAGGGCAACACGAAGCGCATCGGCCAGCTGATATGGGGCATCGCGCGCAGCAGCACCTCGCGTTCGATCAGCGCCTCGCGCACCAGCCGGAATTCGAAATATTCCAGATAGCGCAGTCCGCCATGAAAGAGTTTAGTCGAGGCAGAGGACGTAGCCGAGGCCAGATCACCCATCTCGGCCAGTTCCACCCGCAGCCCCCGACCCGCCGCGTCCCGCGCGATACCGCAGCCATTGATGCCGCCGCCGATCACAAAAAGATCGACATCGCAATTGGGTGACAGTGCAGACATGGAATGGCCCCCCGGCTCAGAGCATCATTGATCTCTGAAAACATAAAACTTGTCAATATCGCGCGTTCGTTTACTTTCGCTTTGACTATACAGTGCCTAAGGGAACCCGAAATGCCACAGAGCTTCCGCCATCCGGATATCCTTGAGATTGCCCGCGCCGAGGGTAAGGTGACCGTCGAGGGGCTGGCGGAGCGCTTCGGCGTCAGCGTGCAAACCATCCGCCGCGATCTGACCGATCTGGCCAATGCCGGGCGGCTAACGCGGGTGCATGGCGGGGCCACCTTGCCCTCGGGCATCCGCAACATCGTCTACGAAGAGCGCCGTCAGCTTAACAGCGCTGCAAAAGAGGCGATGGCGCGCCGGGCCGCGGAATTCATCCCTGACAATGCCTGTATCTTTATGAATATAGGCACCTCGACCGAAGCGTTGGCGCGGGAACTGACCAGCCGCGAGAACCTGATTACCGTGACCAATAATATCAACGTGGCCCAGATCATGGGCGCGAACAGGAATTGCCAAACCACTCTGACCGGTGGCAGTTTTCGCCACACAGATGGCGGGTTGGTCGGAGAAATGGCCGCGGCATCCCTCGACAGTTTCAAGTTCGACATCGCGATCATCGGCTGCTCCGGCGTCGATGATGATGGTGAGCTGCTCGACTACGACCCGCAGGAGGTGATGGTCAGCCAACACGCGCTTTCGCGTGCGCGACACTCGATCCTGCTGGCCGATGCCTCGAAATTCACCCGCAACGCACCGATCTGCATCGGGTCGGTCAATCAGATAGACACCATCGTCACCAACGCCCCGCTGCCGGACGCGATTGCGGCCAGATGCGCCAGTTCCGGCACCGAAGTGATCCTCACCTCTGGGGGTTGACCCTGCTGCTCAACACCAGAACAAGCTGCCCGCGCGCGGAATACCAGTGATGACCTGCGCGCTGCTAATCGCGCCGTCGTCGGTATTGACCTTCACCTCGCCCACCAACCATCCACTTTTCCCCGCGATTGAGACTTGACGCGGCCCATCACCTGTCTTACCTACCGGCTCGGTTTGGCGGAGTAGCTCAGTCGGTTAGAGCAGCGGAATCATAATCCGCGTGTCGGGGGTTCAAGTCCCTCCTCCGCTACCAACAATATCAACTATTTACGTGACAAACAGCCTGAACTCTGCGACTCAAAAGTGATTCTGGGGGACATATGGGGGACAATTGGTGTGGTTTCGTGGTGATTGGCGTCCTCTTCCCCTCAGCTTCCAAAATGCGGCGAATCCGTCTACTCCAACCGTATGGAAGACCTCGACAAGCTTGATTGCTATCTAAGCTCAGAAGATAACTCCGAGAACCGCATGTTGTTGTCAGAGTTAGACGGATTCCTGCATGGCGTCGCTTGTACGCCTGTACCGATAGATGAATGGCTCGATATTGCATGCGGGGGCGCAGCAGACATTCCCGATACTATACTGTCCATCGTATCATCAAGGCTAAATGAAATACGCACTCGGCTACATACACAGCCAGGAGCGGCAGAACCAATATTCTGGCAGGCAAAGGAAGGCCACGCTATCGCCATGGACTGGTGCGAGGGTTTCATGGAAGCCGTGAAGTGCCGTCACGAGACATGGGATAAATTCACCAGCACGGCCAATGGTTTGAAAATGATGATGCCTATCCTGGTTCATCTGCTGGATGAAAACGGCAATTCGCTATTCAACATTCCTCAGGAAGAGTTGGATGAGATGTTGGATGCGGCATCCGAAGCCATACCTACAATCCTTCCCACCATATATCGGGAAATTAGAGGTTTGAAATTGAACTGAACGTTTTGCCAGAGGATGGCTCTTGTAGTCGGCTATTCAGACGACGCGGGCATTTCCATAGAACCTGGTAGCATGCGGTCAACATACGGAGGCCTGATCATTGCTTAACCGCGCGTGTCCAATACTACCAAGTTCAGATTTTGAGGAGACCAAGCGTTTCTATAATCTACTTGGCTTTCGAGCAGCTTCTGAATATCCCGAACATGGATATCTGATACTTGATCGCGATGACGTCCAGCTGCATTTTTTCAGCGCTCCACAGCATGTTGCGGAAACTTCGGACCATGGTGTTTTCGTACGCGTTGACAATGCCAACGTTGTTTCCACTGAGTTTCTGGCTCTTAACTTACCCGATGAAGGCATACCAAGAGTTGGTAAGGCCGAAATCAAACCTTGGGGCATTTGCGAATTGGCCGTCATCGATCCGGATGGCAATCTGCTGCGGATAGGACATATCTTGGAAAGGTGAATGGGCCGCAAAGCTGACCTAGAGCCACGGGCTGATGAATGACTGGAGAGCGGACTTTGCTGCCGTTTGCTGCACTTTGCACCACAGTCTGGTTCTGGCATTTTGCGACTTCGGGTATGGCGCCTGGTAGGCTGAAATTAGCAACTGAAAGATAGCCGGTTTTGATGTATTGGCTGATACCCTAATGAGGCTTCTGACAAGACTGGATTAGGCGAAAGTCGCCCAAACTATCCGACAGGGTCTGGGTTCATTGTGTTGGCTTATCCTGCAGTGTTGCCGTTGCTGCACCAAGGCGCGATACGGGTGCCGTTTCAGGAACAATGCCTCTGTTGCGGCTGGCATGGGGTCAAATTCGTCTAACAATAGTTCAACTACATTGAATGTGGTATTCAGTATGTTTCGCTTGCAGCATCGCTCCTGGCGTTTCATTGTCGGGCAACACCGCGTTCCATTCCTTCGCAGGAGATGTGATTTGACCAAGATATCAGAGATGCCCGCTGTTGCCCGGGGTTTCATTTCAAATCTCGACTTGCCAGTCGTTGACGATCCCTCATGGACGCAACCCGTGCCCGCGAATAAGCGGCGGATTTCAATTGTCTCGACAGCAGCCGTTCATCGGCGCGGGGACAAGCCTTTTTCCTGGTTGGCCAAAGATTTCCGGGCCTTTGATAAAACGGACCGCGATCTGGTGATGACCCATGTCGCAGTGGAGTTTGACCGCTCGGCCTGGCAGCAAGACCTGAACACTATCATTCCACTTGAACGGCTTGAAGAGATGGCCGATGACGGCGAAATCGGTTCGGTTGCAGAAGAGCACTATTCCTTCATGGGGGCCGCTGACCCGGTCACCATGGAGAAATCCGCCCGCCAAGCCGCCGCGCGAATGAAGCAGGACGGTGTGAATACGGTTTTTCTGATACCTATATGACCGTTTTGCACGCGCGCCGTGTGCGGGCTGGCTCATTACTTTGAATCCGAAGGCTTATCGACCGTTCTGGTTGGCTTTGTGCGCGAGCATATTGAAGCGATAAAACCGCCTCGGGCGCTGTTTCTGGATTTCCCAATGGGGCGCGGCATGGGCAAGCCGAATGATCCGGTGTTCCAGAAAAAAGTCATACGCGAGGCGTTTGGCCTGTTGGACACAGATAGCGGCCCGGTGATCAGCGATTTCCCAGAGGTCATCCCCGTGAAAGACGGGCGCATGGGGTATGCGCTGCCGCCAGAGCTTGTTTTGAGTGTCGAAGATATTGGCGATGTGGACGCTGTTCTGGCCGAGGTGAAGGCTGAAATGGCTGCTCTGCGACCGGATTATGAGGCTGCGGTCGCCGCACGAGGACGCACCACGGTCGGGGCCAGTGGGTTAGAGATCGAAGAGTTTGCGCCCTTTGTGGCCGGCTTCCTGAATGGGGAAATGCCCCAAAGCCCCAGAAAGGGCATGCCGGCCATTCCATTGCTGAAGCTCGTGGTAGAGGATCTGGAAGCCTATTTCACCGAGACGCGAACGCACCGCGACAGCATTGATGATCTGGAGCTAATGGGTAAATGGTTTTGGGAAGAGAGTAAGACCGGACGGATGTTGCTTTTGCTGGAAGCCGTATCGATCGCATCCGACAACAAAGTGATGCTTCAGATTGTCGAAATGTCCCTGATGGCGCCTCGTTTCTGGTCCGAGGGTCCCTTGCCCGGCACATCCGCCGCTGGGTGGTGAATTTCAGGGGCCTTTGTCACTTGGTTGCCCATTGGGGCGTGGCACTGATCATTACTCGTTTGTGTGGGGTTATAAGGGTGAAATTCCAGCGCGGTGGCGCTTTAGGCTGATACGTCCGGGTTCACCTTCGGTCACGCGGCCAATGGCGGCAGCGTGGAATGCACCGCTTTGCCTTAGGACCTCTATCACATTCTCAACAGACTGGTCTAGAACCGCGCCAAGTAATCCGCCCGAGGTTTGCGGATCGAACAGGATGTCCGCATCGGCAAGATCAATACCCATGTTAGTGTATCGGCTGGCCGCGTCACGATTGCCGGGATGCAGCGTGCTCTGGACACCTTGGCGCAGCATTGCGGCAGCCCCCGGCAATATCGGAATGCCCAGCGGGTCAATCACAGCATGGACACCCGAGGCCCTGACCATTTCTCCAAGATGCCCGATCAATCCGAATCCGGTTACATCTGTGCAGGCAGACGCCTCGTTTGCTACGAAAATGCGGGCCGCATCCCGGTTAGAGACCCGCATCGATGCGATTGCGGTCTGTAGATCGTCATTTTTGACACTGCCCTGCATCCAGCCTGCCAACAGCGCACCGGTGCCCAGTGGTTTCGTCAGGACCAGTACATCGCCCTCGCGCATACCGGACTTCTTCATCACCTGATCTTCATCGGCATATCCGGTGACGGACAGGCCAAATGACAACTCCGACCCTTCTCCGGTGTGGCCACCCACCAACCTAACGCCCGCGTCATGCAGGGTTTCACGCGCGCCTGTCAGCACCTGACGCAGGTCATCCGCTAACGCGGCCTCATTCGCAAAAGGCAGCGTCACAATAGCCAACGCCGTGCTGGGATCAGCGCCCATCGCATAAATATCGCTGAGCGCATGGGTCGAGGCGATCCGGCCAAAAAGATACGGATCATCAATGAAGGTTCTGAAGTGATCCACAGTCTGCACTGCCACCTTACCCTGCGGCGGGCGGGTCACAGCAGCGTCGTCAGGGGTTGCAAGGCCAACCAGGATATCGTCATCCATATCGGTTTGGAATTCAGAGAGTACCTGGCCCAGTATGTCGGCTGATACCTTCGCGCCGCACCCGCCGCAGCGCATCGGTGACATCTCTGTGGCACTACCCATACCCAGTAAACGGTATTTATCCATCCAGCGCTGGTCGATCCAGTTCTTCAGGCGCCAGACCCAAGCCCCTTCAACCGCAAAGGGCCCGTAAGAAGCAATCGCATTGAGATCCCCGGTAGATATCAGCGCAAGGGTTCGTTTTTGCGGCGAAAAAACTGCCGGAGGTGCCGTGCTTCGAATTCTGAACATCGTCTCAGCCAGAACCGGCCCCTGACGCACGGCATAAACACCATTCTTGGCCAGCGGAGGATCTAACGACGCGATATCACCAGCGGCGAAAACCCGCGGATCTGAAACGGATTGAAGCTGGTTGTTTACGCGGATGAACCCGGCGCCGTCCAGCGCAAGCCCGGTGTCGCGCAACCAGCCAGGCGCGCTGGCGTGGGTTGAAATCACCGTGGCATCTGCGCTCAGCCTGAACCCGTCTGAGCCATGCACCGCGTTCTGAGTGATGCGATCCACCTTCTGCCGCGTGTGGACTTGCACATTCTTGCGGCGCAGGGCGGCCCGTAGACGTTTGCGCACCGCTGCTGAATGGTTGGTGAGAATATCGGCTTTATCCGTGATGACATGGATGGTGATCCCCAAGGATTTTTGCGCGGTCTCAAGCGCTGTGCTCAATCGGTGATGCAGGCACAAGGCGACCTCGATGCCGCCCGTGCCACCGCCGACGATCGCCAGTTCAATCTCGCGATCAAGGGCAAGCAAATCAGGTTCAAGGCGTTCCCAGCGTTCAAGAAAGGCATGAACGGGCTTGATGGCAAGGGCGTGTTCGTGCCCCTTTATCGAGGCTAGGTTCGGTGTGGAGCCGATATCAAAAGACGCTGTATCAAACGACACTGACGGACGATCAGTGCACAGCACACGTCCAGTCAGTAGATCCAAACCAACTGCGCGGGACTGATACAATCGCGCACCCGCCGCCAGCGCAAGCGGCGCAAGGTCCACATGACAGTCTTCAAATGTGTAATGTCCGGCCAAATATCCCGGTAACATGCCTGAATAGGGCGTCTCGATGTCGCGCGAGATGAGCGTCAGCCTTACGCCTTCAGGTCGGTGCATAGCGAATTGGCGTAGCACTTCGACATGGCTATGACCACCACCGACCAACACCAGATCGTGCTCAACAGGATGCGGGGTATTCATCATTCTGCCCGCTCCGCACCGGGTACGAAATGCGATTGGCGAAAGAGCGTGGGAGTCGAACCCACCAGAGACGTTGTACGCCCCTCACTGGATTTGAAATCCAGGCGCCCCACCAGGGTGCGATCCTCTTCCATACTAACCATCATGTGGTACCTTAAAAACATCGTCGGCGGAACGCCGAATGCGCCGCACATTACCGTTCCTTTCTGTGAAGCCCACCCGGTCGAAATACTCCAGAACATCTATGATAAAATTTCGGCCCAGCTCAGTCTGATCCCGATAGTCAACTGTCGTGAAATAGCCGTCGGGGCAATGTGTCGCCAACCGCTCGGCCACGGCCCCGAGCTTGGTCAGATAGGGTTTCGGGACATAGCGATTTTTGCCAATCAGAACCATGTCGCCAAATTTGCAGGCCGTTTTCAATGCCGCTTCGAGCGTTTTGACATCAACACACAGATCTTCTGCGGCATGATGCAGGCTGAGCGGCGTACCTGACTGTGGTGCCAGTTTGGGAGCCACACGTGCCAATAGCTGCTGGTCGCGTTTGGAGAATTGGATACTGTGCGACCGCAAATGAAAGCGATTGCCCCGCATGCACAACCGCTGATCCTTGGTCAGGGCGGCCAAGGCATCTTCAAGAGCAGCGACTTCGATCCGGGGGGCGAGTGACAATCGAATGTCCTTGATGCTTGCACCGGGCGACGTCGGTCTGGACAGGTGAAAGGTTTCAACGGCTTGGACAATTTTGGCCTGTAACGCTTGCCATTGTGTTTCGCAGAAAACCCGTTGATCAGGGCCTTGGCCCACACGCTGCAAGCCAAGCGCGTCAACAAGCGTGTCGATCCGGGGGGCGGGAAGATTGTGCGCAACAGAAAACGGCGCGATCAGGACGCCGGTTTCACTGACCTCAGTCCATGCACGCAGTGCAGCAAGGGTTGATGAATGCCTCAGGGCGTTCAGGGCTGCGAGCCGGGCGGGCCGGGCGCGGCCACGTTTGGGGGAAAACGGATCAATCACCCGACCACCGGCTATGGTGCGTTGCGCAGATTGATCGCGCAGCACAAAATGGTCACCATGAAGGGCGAAGGCGTCGCGCGATGCCACCAGTTGCGCCAATCCGCACGCGCCTGCGGGAATGGCACCGCCCGATAATACCGCGACTCGAGCCGAGAGGTGGTCCGCACCGATATGCAGATGCGTGGGGGTCCAGTGTTTGAGCGGACCATCTTCGCTCTCCAGCACCTGCAACTCGACGTCGATACGCCGCGTCGGGGCATACAGGCTGGACTGCATGAGCCAGTTTCCCCGCCGGATCCGGTGTTCACTTAGGCCGCGCCCAGCAATGTTTATCGCGCATCTCTCACCGGCTTTGGCACAGTTGCTTTCACTATTGTGCACTCTGATCCCGCGCACTCTGACACTGGACCCATCAGCCGAGAGTATCAGCTCGTCGCCGGTGTGGATGGCGCCGGAAAACACCATACCCGTTGCAACCAAGCCAATGCCTTTGAGTGTAAACACCCGATCAATGGCCATGCGGAAATGGTGATTTACATTCCGGCTGCGCGCCTCCTTTTTGCGCGCCCGAAGTGCTTTCATCAGCGCGTCGATTCCCTCGTTATCGAGCGCGCAGACGGGATAGATGGCAGTGCCTTCATGTCCTCCCTCCCCCAGGAGTTCGCTCACTTGATCCGTAACCTCCTGAACGCGCGCAGGTGAGACGCGATCAATCTTGGTCAGTGCGACGATGTAGTGGCGCATACCCAACAGGCCAAGTATGGCCAGATGCTCGCGTGTTTGCGGCATCACCCCATCGTCGGCAGCGACCACAAGCAAACCCAGATCGATGCCGGCGACACCGGCCAGCATGTTGCGAATGAACTTCTCATGTCCCGGAACATCGACAAACCCCAAAATCGCATCGTCATCGGGCAGACTGTGATAGGCAAACCCGAGGTCCACAGACAAGCCACGGGCCTTTTCCTCGGGCAGACGGTCTGTATCCACGCCGGTCAGCGCCTTGACCAGCTCGGTCTTGCCGTGGTCCACATGTCCTGCCGTTGCTATGATCATTGTGCCGTCAGGCCCGCCAGATTTTCAACAAAACCGTCTTCATCTTCGAGGCATCTGAGATCAAACCACAGGGCATCATCGGAAATGCGCCCGATCACCGGAACCAGCAAGCCCCGAAAGGCCTTCGCGAGCCTGTTCAGAACGGCTCCGGGGCGGCGCAGATCAGGCCGCGTTATCTTCAACGCTGTGCTTTCCAATCTATCAATGGGCAAGGCTCCGCTGCCCACTTGGGCGTAGGTCTGCGCCACCGCAACGTCGAAGGGTTGGCAACACTCCTGAACGGGGATGACCAGACGCATCGCCAAGTGTTCAATCTCTGCAGGGTCACGCATCAAAAGGCGCAGTGCCGGCAGCTCTTCCACCAGCCGCTCGGGGTTGGTGTAGAGCTGCAGAACGGCCTGCAGGGCGGCCAGGGTGAGTTTGTCGGGCCGCATGGCCCGGGTCATCGGGTTGCGCTTGAGCCTGTCGATCAGATCGCGACGGCCGGCAATGATGCCTGCCTGCGGTCCGCCAAGCAGCTTGTCACCGCTAAAGGTCACCAGATCGGCCCCGGCTTGCAAGGCCTCGGTGACGGTTGTTTCATGCGGTAGATTGTAGGGTTCCAGATCAATCAGAGTGCCGCTGCCCAGATCCGTGACAAGGGGCAGATCATGGCGATGTGCGATCTCGGCAAGGTCTTGTTCCGACACGTTCTTGGTGAAGCCTTGCATTTCAAAATTGCTGGTATGAACCTTCATCAGCAAGGCAGTTCTGGGGCCAATCGCAGCCTCAAAATCGACGTCATGTGTACGATTGGTGGTGCCAACTTCCACCAGCTTGCAGCCTGCACGGGCCATGATGTCTGGCATGCGGAAGGCTCCGCCGATCTCGATCAGCTCACCCCGTGACACCGGCACCTCTTTGCGCTGCGCCAGGCTGTTGAGCGTCAGCAACACGGCTGCTGCATTGTTGTTAACAACAAGCGCGCCTTCTGCCCCGGTTAACTGGCACAGCAGAGCTTCGGCATGCCTATGCCGATCACCGCGTTTGCCCGTTTCCAAATTAAATTCCACGTTACTTGCGCCACGCGAAACATCCACCATCGCCTGTATCGCGGATTGAGGCAGGGGCGCGCGACCAAGGTTGGTGTGCAGCACAGTGCCTGTCAGATTGTAAACCGGTCGGAGTGAGGGGAGCAAAATATGTTCAATCTCTTCAGACAGCGATTGGATCAGCGCAGCCATATCCGTAGATTCACCAGCCAGCACCCTAAGGCGCACCCGCGCCAAGATACCCTGCGTACAGCGTGTGACCAAGGCCAGGCCATGATCACGCACGAGTTTCTGCACAGCTGGCGTGTTCACAAGGCGATCCACCGAAGGCAGATGTTGTGGCGCCTCTATGCGTGTCATCTCTACTCCTTTTAGCAGCTGCAATCCGAAAGTATTTCACGCGATCATATCTTTATAAGCTGCCTCGTCCATCAGGGCATCCAGAACCGCCATATCAGCCAGTTTGATCTTGAAAAACCAAGCCGCACCGGTCGGATCTTCGTTCACCAGACTAGGCGCCTCCACCAGCGCTTCGTTCACAGCGACAATTTCACCATCATACATCGCCGAAATCTCACTCGCTGCCTTGACGCTTTCGATGACAACAATCTCGTCTCCCCGACTTACAAGCGTGCCCGGTTCCGGCAATTCGACAAAGACAACATCGCCCAATTGTTCAGTTGCGTGTTCTGTGATTCCGACAACCACGATATCGCCCTCAACCCTAAGCCAGTCATGTTCTTCGGTGTATTTCATCAGCTTATTTTCCCGTTGGGCGCACTTGCGTTGCACAGGTCTTGGCAACCTGCCCAGCATCTCAAGGGCACGAAATTCATGTATCGAAAGTCAAGATTGACCCGGCCTTCAACATTTAGGCAAGCAAAACTTGTTGACAGGTAGATTAAGTAATGCTGAAGATGACAACATGAATGCTCCTTTGATCCCCGGCTCGATGCGATTTGAGATTGACGTGTTGAAGACGTTCATCGCGGTGGCTGATACCGGTTCGGTCAAGCTCGCATCTGAACGTGTTGCGCGGTCGTCTGCGGCTGTGTCTATGCAAATGAAAAAGCTGGAACGGCTGATTGGTGCCCCTGTTTTCCAACGCTCTGACGGGGCCATGCGCCTATCTGCAGCCGGCGAACGTTTAGTGCCTCATGCACACCGTATTGTGCAGGCGCACGATACAGCTGTCAGCGAACTGCACAGCCCGGATATCGAAGGGGAGGTGCGCGTCGGCATATGCCTGGAGAATGCCGAGACCCGCATGCCCGAGATATTGGCCGGGTTTTCCAAAGCGCACTCGCGTGTCACCGTTGAAATAATTTCGGGTGACGCACAGGATTTGGCTGCGATGCTGGCGAAAGAGGAACTTGACGTTGCGATTTTGACCATCGGCGGTGGCGCGCCACCAGACGAAAGAGATCGGCTGCTCCATGAGCAACCTCTGGTTTGGGCTGCACATAAGAACGGACAGCGCAGCCAAGAACGTCCTTTGCGCTTGGCGGTTGCATCCGTTGGTTGCCCATGGCGTCTCGCGGCTCTCGATGCTCTGAAACGTGCTGGAATTCCCTATCGAATTGCCTATCTTTCAAATGTTTCAGAATCGCAGCTCGCAGCGATCCGGGCGGATCTTGCAGTGGCCGCACTACCGCTCAGCCGCATTACCAATTGCACCCAACCCATTTGTGTGAACGAGGACCTGCCCAAGCTTCCATACACGCAAATCGTGCTCCGAACCGCCGTCAATCCGGGCGAAAACGCAAGAGCTCTTGCAGCACAAGTTCTCTCGGCTTTCAATCGACCGCCTTAAGCGACGGCACTTGGGCGAGATGTCGATGCTGCGGCCCCTACGAATAAGCGACCCCCAAAAGGCTGCTTTGAAGCGGATTTCTACCATTCATGCACTCTGCAGAATCGGTCGGTTTGGGCTCGTAGCAGTCGTCGGAGCAACCGCAGCATCATACTGGCGGGTCCAGATCGCGGAGATGAGGCCGGCCCTTAGCGGCCACACAGCCTAGTTTCTCAATGCTGCGGTAGCAGCCAGCAACTCAGACATTCACGGCACCCGTAATGCTACTGCGCAGTCGAGGCCGTAAGCGCGGTTTCAGCCCGCGATGTCGCGGGTTAATAGCATTGCAGCCCTAAACCTCCAGAACCTTGTCCGCGAACTTCTTTAGGGTCCATGTCTCAAATGGAACCCCAACTATCGCATTGGCCTCTGCAACGAGAATAGGATGCGTCGAACCCGGGCGACCCCAGTCAGGCTTGGAATCATTTGTCAAAAGAATCGCTTTGTCGAAAACTTCCCCAGCACTCTGAGCTTGCTTAAGCCCCAAGAGGAAGTCGACCCATACAAAGAAGTCACCATCTCCCGGATCTCTGAATCCAGGTGGGGTTTTCGTCATTTGCCTTTGTTCAGCTAAAGGACGGAAGGACGTTCTCGGGGCAAAGGGAACGCGAGCTTTCGACTGAAGCGCATTCAAAAGACTCAGCGTTTTCCTCACTGTGGCTTCACTATAAACTGTCCCATGGTCATCGCGAAAGGAATCCAGAGCAGTCTGAAGCGAGTTCCTCAGATCACTAAAGTCACTGTCGAGTCTGTCGAGGTCCTTATTGAAGCGATCAAAGCTGCCAGCCAGGGTCTTTGCAACGGTGTCAACTGCACTTAACTCGTTGTTCCAGAACTCTTGTATAGTCTGTCCTGGAAGAATGAGAGGGCAGCTATGTGTTGCACCGAAGTAGTCGATCAAATCTTCACCCTTGGGGTGATTGGCGATCCTTAAGAAGGCGCTAGAGTCAATCCCGATTGCTGCATTCTGAAATGTGTCGCTTTGGTTTCCACCATCAATGGCGTCGATCAACGCCGGTAAGGCATCAATCGAAATCTCTCGATTCAGCTTAGCTTTGATTTCTTCTAGGAGAGCAAGATCCATTTCGTTGACCAAACCAGCGCTAGTCTCAATACCAAATTTCTGCAGCAGCTTCGGCCAAATCTCTTCCAATCTGTTCCACATTGTTTGGCGTCCAATCATTGATCTCTGCTAGTTGGTTTAACCATTCACCCACACAAGCTTGACCAAACATGCTCTGCTTAAAACCTTCCCAATTTTCGGTAGCTTGCGGCGGGCGACGCTTTAGCTCGGATAGAAGAGTATTCCCGATGGTTGCTGCCCAGAAAGCTCCCTCTTCGTTAGGCATACCGTCCCATCCATCCGCATTGTTTCTGGGCCAAATGTGGTGAAGAGTACCATCAGGTTCTGGGGTTATGCTCTGCTGAATTATTGACCGACGCAAGAACGACAAAGTGTTCTTGTTTAATGAGCGTTGGCGCAACTTATCGACGAATTCATCTCTTGTGGGATTGAGGTCTCTCAGGTCCGCTAACAACGGACTCCAGTCTTGGCCTGCATGTATTTTTTTGGCTACTTCAGCCAATCGCCTTTCGACATTGCCGGTACCCAAGTTCCCAACAACAATACGTCTTACAACTAGCTTTAATGTATTCTCAAGCCCCTCTTGACTGTTCTCCAGTGGGCTAGTTGCAAGCAGGATTGGTCTTACTGCAATGACGTTCAGAGCATTCAGCGCACCAAAGACTTTTAAATTTTCTTCACTTGCCGGGCCCGCTGATGAAGGGTCGACCATCTGCAAGTATAAAGGAAGCTGCGATTGAAGTAGTTCCATTAGCTGGTCAGGGGTTGGAGGTATTTTCCCCTGCATTTTCTGCCTTTGGGCCAGAAACTCGAAAAGGTCTTTGGGCAGAATATGCCCATTTTCAACCGTTACAGAATGTCGAATGAACTGCACAAATGTGTTCGAGGAACCCTCAGGCGAGAACTTTTTCGCCATAGTGCGCCACTGCTCATACCTTTTGACACGCTTGTTTGGGGCAGTTTGGCTCAATACAAAGTTCTTAAGTAGATCGGCAGTTGTAAGATCCTTGCCCCTTGTATTGATCACCTCAAAGACTTGATAGGCCGTAGCTGCATCAGGGTGGATAAAAACCGCAAAATAAACTCGGTTAGTCAGAAATTCCGCCCACTTACCCAGCCTTTTGAACGGGTCGGGTGCTAGATCAGCTGCGAGTTTCTCACGGAGATACTTAAACGAACTTGCAATGCGAAATGAGACTGTTTCTTCATCAATCAAATTTCCAGGCGTTTCGCCATTTTCAATTATGAACTGCAGCGTCTCATTGTCCTGAAGATCAGATAGGTGAACTCTAGGAGCCGTTTCGTCCGTGTCATAGTCAATCGACTTAAGAAACTCAGCTTGAATTCTATCCGCAAGCGCAGAACGCCCGCGATGAACCGCTTCAAAGTACAGCGCTGTCGCTAACAAGGTCAGTGTGACAATGCGTTGTTGCCCGTCGACCACGTGCTTGCGCTGTTCTTCATTTGTGAGAATAACGAGACCCAAAAAATAGGACTCCACATCGAGGCTCTTGCTCAGGTCCTGCCAAAAATCAGCAACTTCGTCGTCTTGCCACGAATACTCACGTTGGTACTGAGGAATCTCAAAAGTCGTGTTAGAAAACAATGCTCCAACTGAGCTTGCATCCGCGTTCAATGGGTTGGTCACGGCAAAACTCCCTGTATAAAGTAGCGACCCTTCTTTAAATGCAGCCTGACTACTCGTGCCGGGTTAACTATTGCCAATTTTCTTGGCAGACGAAAGCACTGAATGGACAACAATTCACCTAGCGACAAGTTCTGCAATCCTCGCGCTGCCATAAAGCTTCCTAACAGAAAATGCCTGATGAATGGCTGGTTTAATGAAATACTAGCTTTGCTGTTGCGCCCGCAGCGAATGGCTCCTTCCCGCCCGAGATACCAGATCACCATGCCCGCTTCGGGTCGAAGACTGGTTACGAGCACTTAGAACGAAAACAGCAATTCTGGCCCTATTTAGTGGACCATCGGTGCCTGATTGTTAAGTCGGAGTCGACCAACTTTCTGCTAGCTCAGATTTTCCTTTATTCAAAAAAATCTTCAGTCGCTCGACGATTTCAGAATTCGTTATACGGTTTGGCTTAAATGACTGCTCATCCAAATTTGCGTGCCTCCTCTTTGCCGAATTTCCGAGCTCACGATTGATAATTCTCGCGTTGAGCAAACCGGCCGCTGCACCTTCGAACTTCTGGCACCATATAACAGTTTCCACGCGCGCGATGATCTCCGATAAATCGGTGCGCTTCTTCCGCCATTCAACCCAGGTGCCGTTTGTAATTCCAAGAAAGTTGCAAAGCCCAAGAATGGTCATTGCCCGCATCTTTGCAATTTCCACCGTGACGACCTTGCCTTTGATGACGAATGTTTTGTGTTTGCGCAGCGGATTGTCTTCGACCCAATGGAAGTACGCGCAGCAGGCATTCCAGAGCTGCTCGGGGTCGTTGAACAGTGGCGGTCGCCCATGGGCTTCGCGTGCTTGCCAGAAGCGATTACCCTCACCAAAGCGGCCATCGGGACTTCGGCAACTCGGTTGAGCTATTGCATCTGGCATCGTTGCCTAAGCTCCTATGCTTATAGAAAAACGGTTGCAATACGCTATCGTAGAAAAGCCATTTCTGCAAAGTTAGCGTAGCTGGCATGAAGCGCATCATTACGAATTCAGAGTCTGAGAAAATTCGTCAGATGACTGCTTTGAGCCCGAAGCCGACACCGTTTTGGTTTAATGACGCCGTAGCACCACTTTCCCACTGCAGCCGAAGGCCGTCAGCTGTTTCCTCAACTCATGATCAATCATAGCTTTTGACAGGTGCCGACTTTTATCACTGCATCACTGGGCACGCCTATAACTGAGCCGGTGAAAATCGTTGTTTGGAAAGCAAGGGTGTGTAGGGATACCCATGTCATCCCGTTCACGACATCACCGCACAGAAGTGTTTGTCCTTGTGGCTTGCAATAGCTTCCACCTTCTTCCCCAATATCTCTAATCGCGTATTCAAATTCTGAACCATCATCTGCCGAATAGATCACTTGATCGGGTTCAAGCTTAAAACTGGAAGGTTCCATTCCTGTTTCACTGATGTCGATGCCTACAGCTTCGGTAGCCGTACAAAGATAGGTTTCTCCAGAGGCCGATCCTGCGATCAGTGCGGCGGATAGCGCGACCGAGGTCAGTTTCATGTTACGTCCTTTCGTTTACCACAATTTGAACATGCACACTGTCGGCTAGAATTGAAACTCCCAGACAATTAGTTCTCGGGGAAATTAGACCATCGTTTCCAACAGTTTTGAACGGCAGCTATGTCCGCAGAGCGGTCATTGGGCCTACAAGAACGCCATGCAGTGTTTTAGTTGCTCCGGGCCCTTTTTAGATAGCTGGGCTTCCTCAGTATGCAAATTCCTGTTCGACCAGAACTGGTCAACATAAGTAACTTTAAACCCCCTCCTTCCTTCCCCCCTCTCCCTTAGCAACGTGCAATTCAGAAACATTTTCCGTCAACGAAGTTCTCAACCGCTTCAATCTATATGTACGGGGTTTATTGCCCGCACGATGCTTTGTAGCCACTTCTAAGAGACCAACGCTCTCAAGTGCGTTCCGAGCTTTGTAAAAACGATCGCGGGACAAATCAGTGTACCCGGCGCATTTCATTTTCTCCCATTGCAGCGGAAATGTCCGAGCGGGGATGTGCCCGTGCTGATCCTGCAATGTCACGAGCAATGCAATGGCGTCTGATGCCTTCGGGAGGGGACGCAAGGCATCCAAAGCCTCGCGATGCACTCGAAACTCACTGTTGCGCCCGTGGTACACTTTATTCTCCAATCTCTTCGACCATGCCCAAGCCGCAATTTTCTCAACCTCGGCATCTGACACAGTTTCAGGGTGCTCGCATTCCTCATCCCGAATGTAGTTGAGGTTGCTGACCAATTCGTCTTGGTTAATCACATATTCGACCATCTTAATGGCGTTGGTGGTTAGGAAATTGTTCCGGCTGCCGTCTTGGGTGCGATTAGAACCGCGATTTTTCGCCACCCGGATTGAATTGGCTTCCGTCCTTACCAACAATCTCAATTCAGGAAGCTCATTTGTGCCGAGCGTACCTTCGACAGGTATGTAATGGCCACCATCGGACCTAACAGACCCGGGCCCCACGATGTAACTCGACGGACCGCGCTTAATATCGACAAGCAAGCCTTCGGCCCGCAGGTTGGGAATACTGCGATCAGTTGATCGGTAGTAGAGATGGTGCCCCCTGGCCGTGCGAACATGAACAGGAGAAACGCCGAAGCGCTCTTCCATTTCTTGGACCAACGAAGGGGAGTCGTCATCGCAGTCAACGACTGCCAATCCGTCGAGAAGAATGCCATAGCACGTTGAACCTGCGCGGTGCATTGGGGCGAGAACGCGATTTAGTGGCAAGCGCGGCTTACCCGCGAATTTTACCAAGGGCGATTTGCCATCTCGCCCTCCTCCAAGAGGGATAAGGCTAAAACCCAACACATACAAACGTGCAATCTCATCGTTCGGTATAAGTGGACTGTTTGGTTTTCTGGTTGTCGTCATTCTGCGCCCTCCTGAGATGAGTGCTCAAGGGATCCAGTCTGCCAATTTGGCGAATACAGCCGCGCCTGGTCGGGCAAGGCCTCCAATTCGGGCGGTACGACGCTTTCAGAGCCTCGCCACAGGTGGATCAGACCTTCTCGGGTGGCGCAGTACCCAAACGCATCCCATCTTCCTCCACCAGAAATTCTCTGGCTTTGGATGATGTACTGGATGCCATCACGGCAGATGATGACTCGGTGTGATCCGCGTCGAACGATTTCGCCGTGATAGCTGTCCGATGTTTCATGCTGCTCAGACATTGCGGGCCTCACCGAATGGGAGGCGAACAATGCCGTGCGTTGTAGCAGAGTCGCTGGTCTGGAAGATAGGTTGGTGAGTTTGGGAGCCTGTTGTGTTTGCCAAACTGTTGAAGGGTATGGTTTTGGCCGAATTGTTCGATGACTTGGTACTTTTCATCCCGCTCAATCCTTCTTGCAGGACATGCGCAGAAACAGTACTCTCGGTGCACCACACACCCTAAGAAAACGCCCCTGTTCGCTCGTCGGATGGGGGTTTTCATCTAGGCGGCTTCAACTTTGACACCCGTAGCGTCGAGATAGGCGTCAAGGTCGGCCTTCTCGATGCGGGTGGCTCCACCGAATTTGGTGAAGATCAGATCACCGCGCTTGTGCGCCTCATACAGAGTGCTGCGGCTGTGGCCGCTGTAGTCGACGGCCTCGGTGATTTTGTAGAAACGCTTGGTCATGGTCCCTCCACTTCCGCTCTATGCAGAGGACCGTTTCCCCTGCTTCAAATGTGTGCACATGTGAACGTAAGGGGGTATTTCGGTGAAATCGCTGGGCGAACTCACGGTCTAAATTAGGCTACTTCGACCACTTTTTAGTCTTGGGAGCGATTGCGATTATTGAAAGCGCGACGCACGTAGCTTCGCCGCTCTTCGTTCCCAACAGACTGTGGCGGGAAAACTAAGCCAGGAAATTGCCTATCAAGCTCTATCAACGTACCGCCAAAAATGGATTTGTCGGTAGCGCAGACCTTCTCTCCAAATTCCTCAAACGCTCTGCGCAGCTCATTGATAAATTCATACCAATGGCCCGCCGGTGAAACTTTTTGATAATGTCGAGCTTGCGCGTTCGCCAGTTCGCCGAGCATTTCAACCAAGAAGCTCTCCGGATAGCTGGAATATTTTGCGGGTAACTTGTTTGCGTACTTGAGTAGCCACTTGAACAAATGAAGATTGCCATCTTCCAAGCCCTGCATTGCCCTCAATTTCTTTCGCAGCTGAGTTGCGGATTTCTCAACGTCTCTGATCGCATTTAGAAGCTCAGAACCAGACTCAAGGACTTTCATTTCCGTTGCTTCAAGAGCATCTTGTCCGGCAGCCAGATCTATGATTTTTTCTACTAAACCTTCAGGTGCCTTTTTGCCCTTAGATTCCCATATCTCTTTCAGGTTTTTTTCATCTACCGCGATGCGTATTCCCCTACCTTTACCTGATCCACTACGCAGCGCCTGCGCAAATCGCCTTCCTCGTGTTTGGGTCACGGCGTCACCATTTCCACTACCAGTGCACTTTCTTGCGTCACCATCTCGGCCCAGCGATCCAACGCAGCAGCGCGTTGGGGCAGCTGTTCAGCTTGATTGTAAACCCGCGCCACCGTTGATGGAGCTGATCCGCTCGCCGAATGGTTCAATATGCGATCCACAACAGATTCCGTCTCCCCGGCTTCCGCCATTGCTGTAGCAAATCCAGTCCGAATGTCGTGAAGCCGCCATTGCTCGAAACCGTTTGACAGCAATCCATCTAGTCGAGCCTTAGCTTTGCCAATGCCAGATACTGGTGTGATGCCAGTTGTCGTAAAAACTAAGTCTTGCCCTGAGCTTACTTCACGAAGCTCTTTTAGCTCTTCAAGTGCTGGCTGGGAAAGGTGGGTAGTGTGGGGCTTGCCGTTCTTCGTGCGAGAACCAGGCTTAACAATTCGCCTTTTTTCCAAATCCACTTCATCCCAATGTAGATTGAGTATCTCACCGCGCCGTTGGCAGGTAAGCAGCATCAAGCGGAATAGCGGACCCCAGATTGCACCTGTCTCAAACGTAACTACCCAGATTTCTCGAATCTCATGAATGCTCAGAACACGTTCGCGAGCCTTTTCTTTCGCAGCCTTCGCCACCCCTGCCCCGATATCTTCTGGAATATAGCCCCTGACCCATGCCCACTTAGAAAAAGCGATCAGTGCAGCGCGAATTCTGTTGGCATAAGCCTTATGGCCAGTAGCGGCTTTGTCATCCACAGCCTTCTGAATATCCTTGCGTGACAACTCCAAAACTGAGTTATCGAGATGGGCGGCCAGTGATTGGTTTAACTGGCGAAGCCGCTCGTTGCGCGTTCGCAAGCTCGATAAATGTAGATTGTCGTAGACCTCTATGACTTCCCGCACCGTCATCAGGCTGGCTTGGCGATGTTTACTCGCGCGGAGTTGCTCTTCCGCAATTGCAATGCGGTCTATGCCCTGCCCTGCTTCGGCTTCGATTTCCAGAGCCCTTGACCGAGCATCAGAAAGGCTCACTGGTTTAGGCCAGGCTCCGAGGGTGTGTTTGCGCTTTGGCCCACCCTTCACTCGCTTCTCGTACATCCAGACGGCCTTACCGCTGGATGACAGCCGAAACCTTAGGCCCTTCCTCTCCGTGTCCGACACCTCCAGGCGACCGAACTCTGGAGGCTTGAGACTCTTCAGAAATCTGTCGGTCAGTTTGACTTTCATTTTTTGGGGGACTCCTGGGGGACAAAATTGCCTGGCTATACATGGATGCTCATGGACAAGTATAGACAATAGTTATCCGGGGGACAATTCATAAGTGCTTTAATTTATAAAGGTTTACAGCCTAATTCTGTACGGGTTTGGACGTCTGTGGATTGTCTCGGAAACACCCGCCAAAACAGAATGAAACGGAATCATAATCCGCGTGTCGGGGGTTCAAGTCCCTCCTCCGCTACCAAAATTACCATAAATATTAAAAAGGTATAACGTTTTCGCGTCAAACCCATTCCCGCAAAATCCCTAACTTATTGTTTACCCAAAACGATACAGTTTTCGGTAAGGTGGCTAAATGCCAGAAAAACACACGATTCAGGGCGGCAAGGTTCACGCGCACCACCGAACTAGCAGTGCAGTTTGGCGGTGCTCAACAGGCAGGGACGGAGAAACCGACGGATTAGCGCAAAAGAAAAGAGCCTATCCGCGTGTCGTTTGACTGGCACTCCTACACCCAAACAACAATCAATATCTTTCCAAAGAGAGAGAAGTTGTATGTTTTTCAGATCATTCGGGTAGCAAAGACTTAACCGCGGGCATGCCATTCACCGGAGTCTTCGTAATCTGTATCCGGTAGCTTCCATGTATCGCGTTTTCGCATGTATTACACAAGAACACGACTATGGACTGCTCGCGCTGGCAGTGCTGGTATGCGTGACCGGGTCGTGCCTTTCGGTTCTGTTGTCGCGGCGGATGATCCGTACGACCGGCAGGCGCAAACTGTTTCAACTGGCGCTAGCCAGCATCATTGGTGGTACAACGATCTGGTCCACGCATTTCATCGCGATGCTGGCCTACGATCCGGGGCTTGATCACGGTTACGAACCAGTCTTCACCGGGTTATCGTTTGCTGTTGCGACGGCAGGGCTGCTAATTTCAAACACAATTCTGGCATTCGCGAAGCCACGCGCCAGGCATCTTATCGGCGGCGCCCTCTTTGGATTGACTGTCTCGGCAATGCATTATCTTGGCATGTCAGCATATCTTTTGCCCGGTGAGATCATCTGGGAAGCGGATCGAGTTCTGATGTCCGTTGGCCTGGGCGGCGCTCTGGGCACCGTGGCCTATCACCGGATTGCGCGCCCCTATACGCGCTACTGCTGGATGGGAGCGGCGGTACTGATCGTCCTGGCAATTTGCTCGATGCATTTCACCGCCATGAGCGCATTTACCACAAGATTAGACATGTCCATCGAGGTACCGCCAGAAATCATTGCGGATTCGGGCTTTAGTTTACTGGTCATGGCTGTCACCGGCATCCTTTTCCTGGTCGGCTTCGCGTCTTTCAGCATTGAGATCAACCTTGAGAGTGAAACCCGTGGGCAGTTGAAACATGCGGCCTTGCACGACCCGCTGACCGGTTTGCCCAACCGTATGCATATGATGAAAACCATGGCAGACCTTGCCGACCGGCTTCGCGAAGACGAAACCGAAAAAGTTGCTGTCCTGACCATCGATCTCGATCTGTTCAAGCAGGTGAACGATCTTTATGGACATGCAGTGGGTGATGCCGTTCTCACCACGGTTGCGGGGCGCCTCTCGCAAACCTTGGAGACTGATGAGTTTATCGCCCGCGCAGGCGGGGATGAATTCATCGCGCTGACCAGAAATTTTCGCCGTGTAGAGCAGGTTGTCGCATTTGCCGAACGGCTGCATGCCTTGATTGTGGAGCCGATCGAGACGGCCAGCTTTACGATTGCGGTTGGAGGGTCCATCGGAATAGCCACGACGATCCAAGATGGCCAGGAGTTGAATGAATTGCTGCACAAATCGGATCTGGCCATGTGTCGGGCCAAATCCGAACCCGAATGCCGCATCTGCGTGTTCAATTCCGAAATCGATCAGCAGAGCCGTGATCGCCTGGTCATGATCAGTGATCTGCGAAATGCGCTTTCCAACGATCAGTTCGAACTTGTCTATCAGTTACAGAACAGCATCACATCATTGGAACCCACCGGCTTCGAAGTGCTCCTGCGCTGGAACCATCCGACCCGTGGTCGTATCCCACCAGATGAGTTTATCCCCATCGCTGAAGAAACCGGATTGATTCGCGAAATCGGGCTTTGGGTTCTTCGAAGCGCTTGTTTTGAGGCGGCGAGCTGGCAGCGTCCCTTTGGTATCGCGGTCAACGTGGCGCCTCAGCAGCTTGTTCAGCCGTCCTTTGTCGAGCATGTCGCTGACATCCTTATGGAAAGCCGTTTACCGGCTGAGCGGCTTGAACTGGAAGTAACCGAAGCCAGCATCATTGACGACCAGGCACATACCCTGAAGGTGATGCATCGGCTGAAGGATATGGGTGTCCGGATTGCTATGGATGATTTCGGCACAGGGTATTCGTCACTTGCGACGCTTCGTGCCTTTCCTTTCGACAAAATCAAGATTGACCGAAGTTTTGTCCGGGATGTCCACAACGACGAACAGCGAGCAGCAATTGTCCGCTCGACGTTGCTGCTGGGTGCTGCTTTGAACATCCCGGTACTGGCCGAGGGCGTTGAAATAGAAGAAGAGCTGGCTTTCCTAAGATCAGAGAAATGCAACGCGGTTCAAGGTTTCTATTTCGGATATCCCCTAAGCCTGGATGAATTGCGTGAAACCATCAGCGCAGAAGAGCAAAGAAGTGCATCCTGAACCGGTTCGGTATCGCAGTACACGATGAAAACCCATCCGAGGTAAGGTTCTCCTGACTTGTGAAGTACCGCCCCATGCACGATCATGGCGGTTATTAACTATTGATTTGTTGATTTGTACCAGCGCCCCGGGGCCAGCATTTTACTCGGGGCGCGACTTTTCCCGACCGGTCTTACCGGATCATTTTTCCCTCCTACATCAGGAGTATTTTTAGCTCATGGCTCTTATCTTCGGCTTCGCCTTTTCCCTGTTCACTGCCCTGATCGTCATTTTGGGCGACTATCTGATCAAACTGGCAGCGGATGGCGGACAACCGGTGCATTCGTCATTAGTTCTCACCGGCTGCGCGCTTTACGCCTCGTCAGCGGTGCTGTGGTTCTTTGCACTTCATCATGTGACGCTGGCGCAGGCGGGCGTGGCATTCTCGATGTTTTCGCTGCTGGCGCTCTGCGCCATTGGCGCGCTCTACTTCGACGAGCAACTTTATACGCGCGAATATCTAGGTATCGCCTGCGCTCTCGTATCGATGGTGTTGATGGTGCGGATAGCGTGACGTCCCTATCCGCCGGGTAGGGCCACGGCCTTCAGTCGGCGGTAGCAGGGCTCATGCTGCTCCAGAAACGCGCCCAGTTGCGGTACGGACTGACGAAGCACTTCGAATTCTCGCTCTTTGCGCGCCGTCTCGCCACTGTCTATCGGGCGAATACCGGTCGAGTTGCTGGCCTCGCCATGCCAGTTCCCGACCTGCTCCCAGTCCTCGGGCACCGCTTCCTGCCACTCGAACGCCTCGGCCCGGAACGGCAAACCGATACGTTGCCAAAGGGCGGACATAACGCCGTGTGCGTCGCTTTGTACGGCCTCTGCCTCGATCACGACCGGGTCGGCGCCCATGCCGCTCAGCGCCTCATAAAGCTGCCACTGCGCCTCGACACCCACCTCTTCTGCTGTCACGCCAGGATCAAGCTTGTAGTAGGACAGGATAGAGGCCACCGGGCTGCGGATCAGAAATACGTGGGTCAGCCGCTGGATAAACTCCGGATCGGACAGAATGCGCGGCATCACGTAATAGGCCATATCCTTGAAAAACACCGGCTCATCCTCAGCCCGCGCGACAAGCATGTCGCGGATATCCTCGTAGCGCACCGGATGATCCGGCTGCACCTCGAAATGCGGCATCCGCGCCACCCCGCGATGCACGTAATAGTCATACATGAAGGGCTCATGCGCGCACCAAAGATCACCGCGCTCGCGCATCACGCGCTCGGTCGCGGTAGACATTGATCGCGGATGCGACCAGAGGGCAATGATCTTGTTCATGCATCAGCGCTAGCACAGCAAGCCGCGATCACGCCAGACCAAATTTCACCGAAGAACATGCACCGCGCAGGGTGCGTGGCGCACCACCTTGGCAGCGGTCGACCCAAGCAGCAGATCCTGCATGCCCGGGCGATGACTGGCGATAACAATGCAATCCACATCATGTTCCCTGGCCCAGTCCAGGATCGTACGTCCGGCATGACCCGAGACGACCTCGCCCTTTGAATGCGGCACGTCGGCCACGGCGTTTTCCATCGCTGCATTCACCTCTGCCCGCCGGTTTGCCAGCAGCTTATCCGGCAGATGCACTGCCGCGTAGTCGGGAATATGTTCGATCACATGCAGCAGGGTAAGCTGCGCCCCCTCCTCGGCAAGCGTGCGGGCCACATCGACGGCGCCGGCCGTATCCCTTTCCTGATCAAACGAGATTGGCACCAATATGTTGTTGTACATCGGAATCCTCCATTGAGTTGCTTCCGATGATCGTGGCACAAGAACCGGCTGCGCGCCTTGATGCAGGTCAGTCGAAGGTCGCGGCGACCTCGTACATGACCGGCTCGAAGCTTTTGCACAGCTCGTTGATCGCGCGGTTGCGCCTACGCATCTCGTCGCTGCGCAACATGGCCTGGAAATCTTCGCGCCGCTGCCATTGTGAATAATTTGCGATCCGCGTCTGCGCGTCGTTCACATGTAGCCCCGCCGCGATGAACCCGGGTTGCTTCGAGATGAACTCCTCATAGGCCGAGGTCAGCATATCCAGCAGGTCCTGGCAGGTGCCGGGGGTCATTTCAAAGGTGGTGATCACGGTCTGATGGCTGTCGGATTTTGCGATAACGGGCATGGCACTCCTCCTCATTGCCCTCAGCCTAGCAGGTTGGGCGGCAACGGCAATTCCTAGCTGCCTTAACACTCGCTTTACTAATTTTAAGGAGGGTTAACGCGGAGGAAACCATGCTGCGCATTCTCGTTCTTTTTCTGCTGCTCGGGACACAGGCCCAAGCCGGGCCCTGGCCGCGTGGCAGGGAAAGTTGTTCTATTCCGCCCATGCGAATGGCGAATACAGCGAAGACACCGGCCAGATCAGTCAGTTCGGCTCGCTTTACGGCGAATACGGGCTGAGTGACACATTCACCCTTGGGATCGATTACAGTGGCAGCGATATCCGCACCGACAAGGCCATCGCGTTTCTGCGCGTACCGATCGCCAACAAAGGTCGCCCGTGGCTGCTGGCCGCAGAAATCGGCATCGGGCTGGTCGATAGCGAAACCACCATCAGGCCCGGCTTTTCCATCGGTCGAGGTTACCGGCTCTGGGATCGTGACGGCTGGATAACGCTCGATACCCGCGCCCTTCTGATTGGCGGCACCGGCACCAATCGGATCGAGGCAGATTTCACCGTTGGCCTCAACGTCTCAAAACGCATCAAGGCAATCCTGCAGCTGCAGGGCGGAATGCCGAGCACCGGCTCGGATTATCTGAAATTCGCGCCATCGGTGGTGTTCGAACGAAAGCAGCGCAAGCGGCACAAAAGCCGCCGAAAATCAAAAAGGTTTATCGAAATCGGCGTTACCACCGGCATCTTGAATTACGATGCCTACGCCGCAAAAGTCGGTATCTGGCGCGAATTCTGACATCGGCGACGGACACCTTTCAGACGGTGCCACCCGGCGCCTCGCGCATACGCACCGCGTTGATCTTCCAGCCATCACCCAGTGGGATCATCTCGTATTCCAGAATAAACAATTCACCCTGCTGATTGCGGATCATGACGTTTTGCCATAGCTGGCCGTCGATCATGTCTGTCGACAGGAACTCTACATCGGCAGGCCGCCAGACCATCGGATAGCCCTGCCGCACCATAGTGCCAAAATTCTCGGGCGTGCGGAAAATCTGCCGGATCGTCGGGCTGGCAAAGCCGAAGGCGGTGGCGAAATCATCCGCCTGAAACGCTTCGATCTGGGAGGCGATTATCCCTCTTATCGCCGCCTCATCCGCGCGGACGGGCGCGCACAGGGCGAGGGTCGCCAGCAGGGAAAACAAAAAATGTCGCATAGGATACCTCCGTGCAAAGACATAGCACGGCAGGCGCCCGGATCAATTACACCGCCTCATTCAACCTGCAACGTCCGGATATAAGCCACCAGATCGGCCACCGGCCTACTGGTCATCACCGGTTGGCCTGCATCGGTTTTGAGACTGGTATCCCGGCCCTCGAACAGATCGCCATAGATCGGCATCGGACTGCCATGTGCGACCAATGGATCACGCCCGTCGATCCTCTGTACCACACGAAACAATGGGAAAACCCCGCCGTTCTCGGCCGTGAGCCGTGTCAGATCAGCGGGCTGGACCGTCAGCACCGACCGCATCGGACCGTGACCCGAGGCATCCAATCCATGGCAGGTTGCGCAATAGCGCAGATAAGTCTCTTCCCCTGCCCTAATGTCCTGCGCCATCGCCGGCAAACCTGGTAGAAACAAAGCCACTATAAATATCCAAACCGCCTTCATCGCGCTTCTCCTCGTGACCGGGACTTGTCTGGCCCGCGCCCCATTTCAACCCGAACCGGCGTCCCTCACATTGATCTGGATCACACTGATACCATGTGTATACCTTCGGTTGAGAAACCTGCCGGAGAAGAACAGATGCCACCTACCGTGTCCTATGCGCTGATCATGCTTATTGCCGGGATCGGCATCCCGGTTTTGGCCGCCCTGAACGCGGCGCTCGGCACGCGACTGGGCTCGCCGGTGGCGGCAGCCAGCATCCTGTTCTGCGTGGCCTTACTCAGCACGCTAATGATCCTGGCGATGGGGCAGCCGCGTGCGGTGTTGGGCGTGGTGACGGCGCCCAAACACCTGCTGCTGGCGGGCTGCCTGGTGGCTTTCTACGTTCTTACCATTACCTGGGTGGCCCCGAAATTCGGGGTCGGCAACGCTGTGTTCTTCGTTCTGCTGGGCCAGTTGATCAGCGCCGCAGCAATCGACCATTTCGGCCTTTTCGGCGCGCAGATCTCACCGCTATCGCTTACCCGCGTCAGCGGTATCGCCTTGATGGCCGCGGGCGTTTTCGTGACACAACAGGTCTGACCGGTCACATAGTCGTCGCCGATTAATGTTTTGATCGTGTTCGTGGCCCGTACCATGTGTTCCGCATGAAAAGGAGACCCGACATGTACAAATTACCAAACCCCTCCCGACGCAGTTTTACCACGGGGCTTGTGTCAGCCGCCCTTGCGGGCATGGCAACGCCATCGCTGGCGGGTTACAGACGAGGCGGCGCTGACCCGATCGACCGGATACCGCGCCACTACACGCTCAGGAAGTTCACGTCCTTCAGCCGCGAAGAAGTATACCGGCTTGACCACGCCGCGCGGTTCGGACGTCAGATCACCATCGGTAATTTCACGCCCTCGGAAACCCGCAAATCCTGCGCGAGGCACTTGCCGACTGGCCGGCCACGCGTCAAAAATTGCTGCGTTGACGGCCCTAAACCACCCGCTCGCGAACATGGTGCGGGGCTTATGCTCCCGCCAGCTCCTGTAATTGCGCCCAGACGTGATCTTCCAGATCAACCGGATCCATATGCCGCTTGGTTTGGCCTGGCATCCGCGCGCCTTCGTCCATCGCAACTCCCGCCGCCACCCGGGCCAGACGATCCTGAAAATCGCCCGAGGTTCCGGGATCCATGATCAGGTAATACTGCCCCAGATCATGCGGCGGGCCTTCGGGCGCTTTCAGCGGTTTTACGTCCCGGCTGACAACGCCACCGGTCATACCTGCCGCCAGCATTTCCGCCATCAGGCCAAAGCCCCAGCCCTTATAGCCGCCCATGCTGACCAGAGAGCCGCCAAGTGCCGCTTCGGGGTCGGTGGTAGGATTACCGTCAGCATCCACGGCCCAGCCCTTGGGGATGCTTTCACCCGCCGCCTTGGCCATGGTGATCTTGCCAAGCGCCACGGTGGTGGTCGACTGATCGAACTGCATGGCAATCCCGCCCTTGCCGTCAGGCACAGAAAAGGCGATCGGGTTGGTGCCGATCACCCGTGTCTTGCCACCGGGTGGCGCCACGATGGGCGAGGCATTGGTCATCCCTAGCGCCACAAACCCTTCGGCCGCGATCTGCTCGGTGAAATAGCCCAGCGAGGTGCAGGTATGCGCGTGCCCCACTGCGAGGCTTGCCACGCCGTTCTCCCGCGCCGCTGCAATCGCTTCGGGCAGTGCGCGGGCAAAGGCGGATTGCGCAAAGCCGAATTTTGCATCCACCATCACCGTGCCCGGTTTCGGCCGTGTCACCACTGGCTCGACATCACCCTTCACTCGGCCCGACCTCAACTGCATGCAGTAGCTTTCCAGATAATAAAGACCGCAAATCTTATTGCCCACGGATTCCGCTTTGCGGACTGCCCGTGCCACCTCGGCGGCGATCCAAGGCTCGGCCCCGTGCCGTTCCAGCGCGGCCTTGGTCAGGGTTTCGATCTCAGTCAGTGAAATTTTTGGCATGCGGCCTCCGTTTGTCCGCTGGGACTTTGTCGATTGTGCCGGGCGGGGTCAATGTCCGGACCAGCGGAAATGTTCGACCATCTCAGGAAAAATCCCGCCAGCCTGTGGGCTGACGGGACATTTTCAATCTTCGAAACGCGGTCACATCCGCGAAGCGACGTTTTCCCAGTTGACCAGATTGTCGAGGAAGTTGGTCAGGTAGGCAGGGCGTTTGTTGCGGAAGTCGATGTAGTAAGAATGCTCCCACACGTCGCAGCCGAGAAGCGCAGTCTGGCCGAAGCAGAGTGGGTTGACGCCATTCTCGGTCTTGGTCACCGCCAGCCCGCCATCGGCGTTCTTCACCAGCCAGCACCATCCAGAGCCGAACTGGCCCGCACCTGCGGCAGAGAATTGCGATTTGAATTCATCGACCGAGCCAAAGCTGTCCTTCAGTGCACTTTCCAGCTCCGATGGCATGGAAGAGGCCCCCGGCCCCATCATCTCCCAGAACTGGTTGTGGTTCCAGAGCTGGCTGATGTTGTTGAAGATGCCCGATTGCGCGACGGCACTTGCATCGTAGGTACCGGTAATGATCTCTTCCAGCGATTTGCCTTCCCACTCGGTACCCGCAATCGCGGCGTTGCCATTGGTGACATAGGCGTTGTGGTGCAGATCGTGGTGATATTCCAGCGTCTCTTTCGACATGCCGTTATCGGCCAGCGCGTCATGAGCATAAGGAAGATCGGGAAGTTCAAAAGCCATTTTGGGCCCCCTGTTCATTGGTTCAAAATCTCATGGCCTTACATGGTAGGCCCGGGGGGTTAACGTCAAGTCCGATCTTCAGGTTCCGGTGCGCACAAAGATGCGTAGCGCCGCAATCCGTCACGCTTCGGGCCGCGCTCAGCTTCCGCGATAGGTGGAATATCCGAAGGGCGACAGCAGCAGCGGCACGTGGTAATGCGCGGCTTCCGACATTCCAAATTGCAGCGGCACCACATCCAGAAACCGCGGCTCCTCTTTCGCCACGCCTGTCGCGTCCAGATAGGCGCCTGCGTAAAACACCAGCTCGTAGGTGCCTGACGCAAATTCACTTTCGGGCAGAATCTGCTCATCGGTGCGCCCGTCATCATTGGTATGCAATGTTTTGAGATGCTCGCGCGTCTCGCCGATGATCCGATAAAGCTCAATCTTGATCCCCGCCGCCGGACACCCCCGCGCAGTATCCAGCACATGTGTCGTCAGATAACCGGTCATTCGCATCTCCTTGCAATTTTCCCGACGGAACAAAGAATTCAAGCCCTTATTGCGCGTTTTGAGGCACGGGAACATGGGGCTCCTTCAAATAGCTCTTTCAAGTAATTTTAGAAAGCCATTCGCATTCTTTTGCTCTAGAAAGAAATCAAAGATCAACCGGGCCACGGGGCTATTTCGCCCTTATTTGCGGGCCAAGACACCGGAGATGCACCCATGAAACGCTATCCCCGCGACATGCGCGGATATGGCCCTAACGCCCCTGATCCGAAATGGCCGGGTAAGGCCAACATCGCCGTGCAATTCGTGCTGAACTACGAAGAAGGCGGCGAGAATTGCATCCTGCATGGTGATGCCGCCTCCGAGGCGTTCCTGTCGGACATTCCGGGCACCGCCCCGTGGCCCGGCCAGCGTCACTGGAACATGGAATCGCTCTATGAATATGGCGCCCGTGCGGGGTTCTGGCGCCTGCACCGTCTGTTTACTGGGGCCGGTATTCCGCTGACCATCTACGGTGTTGCGACAGCTCTTGCACGTAGCCCGGAACAGGTTCAGGCGATGAAGGATGCGGGTTGGGAGATTGCCAGCCACGGTCTCAAATGGGTCGATCACAAAGACATGGCCGAGGCCGAAGAACAAGCCGCCATCGCCGAGGCGGTGCATCTGCACACCGAGGTTGTCGGCGCCGCGCCTCGCGGCTGGTACACCGGCCGATGCAGTGAAAACACCGTACGTCTCGTGGCGGAGACTGGTGGTTTTGATTATATCTCTGATACTTACGACGATGATTTACCCTATTGGATCAAGATCGAAGAGCGCGACCAGTTGATCATCCCCTACACGCTGGAAGCCAACGACATGCGCTTTGCCACCAGCCCCGGCTGGATCACTGGCGAGCAGTTTTTTCAGTATCTGAAAGACGCCTTTGACACGCTCTATGCAGAAGGGGTCGAGGGTCAGGCCAAAATGATGTCGATCGGCTTGCACTGCCGCCTGATCGGGCGGCCCGGCAAGATTGCGGGCCTCAAGAGATTTATCGACTACATCCAAGGTTTTGCCGGCGTGTGGTGCCCGCGCCGGATTGATATTGCCGAACATTGGGCCGCGACCCATCCACCCGTCCGGATCAATCGCCCGAGCCAGATGGCAAGAGCTGACTTCGTTGAACAATTCGGCGGGATATTCGAACATTCACCGTGGATTGCCGAGCGCGCTTTCGATCTGGAGCTTGGCCCCGCGCATGACTGTTCGACGGGGATGCACAATGCACTTTGCCGCATCTTCCGCAGTTCCGACATGACCGAGCGGCTAGGTGTGTTGACCGCTCACCCCGATCTGGCCGGGAAACTGGCGGCCGCAGGGAAACTGACGACAGAAAGCACATCGGAACAAACTGGTGCGGGCCTTGATATGCTGACCGACGCCGAACGCGAAACGTTCCAGAGGCTGAACAGCACCTATGTCGCCAAGCACGCGTTTCCCTTCATCATCGCGGTGCGCGACCATGACAAAGCTTCGATCCGAGCGGCGTTCGAGCGGCGGATTGGCAACGACACCGAAACCGAGTTTGCCGAGGCCTGCCGCCAGGTCGAGCGTATCGCGCAATTCCGGTTGATGGATATGCTGCCATGACTGACCGTACCCTGACCGTAGCTCCGCTGACCGCCGAGGCCTTTACCCCCTATGGCGATGTGATCGAAGCCCGGGGCGCACCCACCAAGATGATCAATCAGGGCATGTGCGGGCGGCACCACGATCTGGCACAACTGGATTTTGCCGATGGTCGTGCGGGTATCAGCCTGTTTGATGCCAAGGCACGTCACCTACCGCATATGGTGGACATGGTCGAGCGCCACCCCGAGGGCAGCCAAGCCTTCATGCCGGTCTCGCAGACCCGCTTTCTGGTGGTCGTGGCCGATGACGACAATGGCACGCCGGTCAATCCGACAGCCTTCGTGACCGCGCCGGGGCAGAGTATCAACCTGCATCGCGGTGTCTGGCACGGTGTGCTGGCCCCGATCAACGCCCCGGGCCAGTTCGCCGTGGTGGATCGGATAGGCGACGGGCCCAACCTGGAAGAACACTGGTTTGACGAACCTTACATCGTCAAAACGATCGAGATGTAGGCTCTCCCCTACGGATTTAACGGATCGTCGAAACACTTTAATCTAATGATAAAGTTGGAATTTTCAGGATGAGGTATCACCGCGCGCATTTGAGTTAGCCGGAACGTCTTTGCGAACCTCAGAGACCCGGCGAGACCTTTACCGCAGCACCTTCCAGCCTGGATAAGACCAAAGCCGAAGCTGCGTTAGCGGCACACGAACCTGAGCGCAACGGTGTTGCTCGCCGGACAGACGATTTCCGAAACTGTTTTCAAAGAACGCCCTGTTGTTACTCCCGCATCACATAGGTTCCGGGCGCATTGTCTAGCGGGTTCAGCCCCTTTTCAGCCGCACCCATCGAGGGCGGCGCCCTCCATTTTCCCGAACGCGCATCCAGCCAAGTGACAAGTGCAGGCCACCAGGACCCCTCAACCACTGGCGTCTGGTCGAACCAGACGTTTGGGCCGATATAGCAATCGTCATGCGCACGCGCCGCTATCCGGTAGTGACGGCGCGGATGATCCGGTTCTGATACGATGCCGGCATTATGTCCTCCGCTCGTCAGCAAAAAGGTGACCTCGGTATCTGCCAGCAGATGGAATTTATAGACTGAGCGCCACGGCGCCACGTGGTCGCGTTCTGTGCCCACAAGAAAGACCGGTACGCGAATGTCTGATAGGGCCACGGGGCGGTCGCCAATCAGATAGCGCCCTTCGGCCAGCGCGTTCTGAAGAAATAGCCTGCGCAGATATTCAGAATGCATACGGTAAGGCATGCGGGTCGCATCAGCGTTCCAGGCCATCAAGTCGGTCATCTGCGCACGCTCGCCCATAAGGTAATCGTGCACGATGCGCGACCAGATCAGATCATTCGACCGCAGAATCTGAAACGTGCCGGACATCTGGTGGGTATCCAGATAACCCTGTTCCCACATCATATCCTCAAGAAAGCTTAGCTGGCTTTCATTGATAAACATCATCAACTCTCCGGCCTCGGTAAAATCGGTCTGTGTCGCCAGGAAAGTCAGGCTTTTCAGCCGCTTGTCACCATCCCGCGCCATTGCGGCGGCGGCAATTGCCAATAGGGTACCGCCCAGGCAATAACCTGTCGCGTGCACCTTCGCGGGGCCGTTGATGTTGCCGATTGCATCAAGCGCCTCCATGATGCCGAGCCTGCGATAATCCTCCATCCCCAGATCACGATCATCTGCGTCGGGGTTCTTCCAAGAGATCATGAAGACGGTATAGCCCTGCCCGGTCAGATACCGAACCAGAGAGTTGTCCGGACTGAGATCGAGAATGTAGTATTTCATAATCCAGGCAGGCACGATCAGGATCGGCTCGGGCCGGACTTTTTCGGTCGTCGGTGTGTATTGGATCAGTTCGATCAGGCGGTTGCGATAGACCACCTTGCCTGGGCTGACGGCGATGTTTTCACCGACCTTGAAATTATCGCTACCCGCCGGGTTCCGACCACTGGCCAGCCGCGTCCCGTCGTCGATGAAATTCTGCCAGCCACGCATCAGGTTCTTTCCACCTTCGGCAATGGTCCTGTCGCGCACCTCGGGATTTGTCAGGGCGAAATTCGAGGGTGAATAGAGATCGAGTATCTGGCGCGCAACGAATTCCACCACCTCTTCGTGTTGTCTGGTTACTCCGCGAACACCGGTCGTAGCGTTGTGCCACCACTGCTGATTAAGCAGGAAAGACTGGTAGATCAGGTTGTAGGGCCATTTCTGCCAGGCCTCTCCCTTGAACCGCTTGTCTTGCCGCAGCGGGTGGATACAGGGTGTTTCGGCTTTTGCTGCACCTGAGCAAAGCGCAGCATGGGTTGTCAGCCGCATGGCCTTTCTTGCGGCTTTCTCAATCAGCTCCAGTTGCTTGCCCGGCGCCGTTGCCAGATGCAGCGCCCAGTCCGCATAAGCCGAAGCAAGCGCGATGGGCGAAATACCCGCCGTGTAATGCGATGCCATAGCCCGCAATGCCTTGTCATAGCTTTGCAGGATCGTGTTTTCGGATGGGTCGCATTGCGCGGGGTGTAGCATCTGATACCTGTACCGGATGTCAAAGGGGTGTGCCCCAACTAGTTCATTTTGACCGGGCTGGCTTTGATGCAAATCAGTTTGAAGACACCGGCGCCGGCTCGGGCACGACAGGTGAAATAATCTGTCTGCCCGCCAACTTCTTGATCTCTGTTAAAGAGCATCGGCCAAATATCTGGCAGAATCGGGTCGGGACATAATCCTCAGTTGGGAGATACTCTGATGACCAAGAAGAAATCGACATCCGAAATGCCCGAAAACTTCTCAAATATCGTCAAGTCCATGCAAAGCGCGATAACGGCAAATCCGTTGATCGCGCCACAGGCCGAACATTTCTGGAAAACGCAGGAACAACTGCTTGATACGGCCGAGACGTTCACCCGTAGCTGGTTTCAACGCCGCCACGAAGCCACCCGAACCGCGATGATCGCAGCACGGGAATCGGCAGAGAAAGAGCGCGCAAACCCTGCCGAGGCGTTTCAGACCATTGCCGAGTGGCAACGCCATTCGATGGAGCGTATGGTCGAGGACGCTCGCGAGTGGCTGGAAATGGTCTCGCGTTGTGCCGGAATTGCGGCGGTTAGCGAAATCGAGGCCGCCGAAGATGTTATGCAAGAGGCACAGAAGACGACCAAAGCGGCAAAGTCTGAACCAGTATAGATCCGGGGGCCATTGCAGTTCCAAACCACCGCCTTGTAACCAAAGGCGGCGGACAAATGAGGTCGGCCACCGCTGGCCTCTCACCCTCATGCGATACCGGCCCCAGTGACGGGGCGCCATCGTGAGCGACCGGATGTCGAAACCAACATGCCTTTGACAATCTCACACCCCCATGCGCAAAGCGGTGAAGATTGCCTGCACGCGTTCAAGACAACTGCGCAGGGCCTGACCTCGGATGACGTGAACCGCCGACGAGCCGAACACGGACCTAACATGTTACCGCGACCGCGTCGGCGCCCGTTGATCCTGCGTTTTCTTCTGCATTTTCATAACGTTCTGATGTATGTCCTGCTTGGTGGCGCCGCCGTGACGGCGATGCTCGGGCATATGGTCGACACCTGGGTCATTCTGGCCGTGGTGCTGGTCAATGCGGTTATGGGTTTTGTCCAGGAGGGTCGCGCTGAAAACGCCATGGCCGCGATCCGGCAGATGCTGGCTCCACACGCATCGGTCTTGCGCGCCGGCCAACGGATCAGCATCGAAGCGGGCGATCTGGTTCCCGGCGACATCGTCCTGATTGAACCCGGCGATCGCGTCGCAGCGGATCTACGGTTGCTAGAGGCCCATGGCTTATTCATTCAGGAAGCCATTCTGACAGGCGAATCCCTGCCAGCGGAAAAGGCTACTGCGCCCGTCACTGCCGACGCGGTTCTGGGCGATCGCACCTCGATGGCTTTCAGTGGCACACTAGTGACGGCAGGCACAGGCCGCGGCATTGTCACGGCAACCGGAGCGGCCACCGAGATTGGCCGGATCAGCGGTATGCTGGTCGGCGTCGAGGGGTTGCAAACGCCGCTTGTCCTTCAGATGGACAGGTTCGCGCGCTGGCTGACAGTAATAATTCTACTGACGTCCGGGGGGCTCTTGACGTTCGGGCACTATGTCCGGCATATCGAGTTCGAGGCGATATTCATGTCCGTGGTCAGCCTTGCTGTCGCGGCCATCCCCGAGGCACTGCCCGCCGTCATGACCATCACACTGGCCGTTGGTGTTCAAGCCATGGCGCGGCGAAACGCTATCGTGCGCCGTTTGCCCGCGATTGAGACCATCGGCGCGGTCTCGGTGATCTGCACCGACAAAACCGGCACGCTGACCCGCAACGAGATGATGGTCGCCTCGGCTGTTACCGCAGGCGCTCGTTTCACGATCTCCGGCGATGGCTACGTTCCTCAGGGAGACCTCACGCGTGAGGATGGTGGATCGGCGGAGAGTGCCTTGGCTGACATTGCCCGCGCGGCTTTGCTGTGCAACGACGCCGTCCTGCATCAAGCGGACGATACCTGGCGCGTCGAGGGCGATCCGATGGAAGGGGCGCTTCTGAGCTTTGCCGCGAAGGCCGGAGAAACCCGTGAGGGCTGGACGCGCCATCACGAGATCCCCTTTGACGCACAATCCCGCTACATGGCGGTACTGGCCGAAGCCCCGGATGGCGTTCAACAGATGTTTGTAAAAGGTGCACCGGAACGCTTGCTTGAGATGTGTACCAGCCAGGTCGGTCATACCGGACAAGAACCGCTCGACACAGGGTTCTGGCAGGCCCAGGCGGACCGTATCGCGGCACGCGGACAACGGGTTCTGGCCTTTGCTCAGCGCCCGGCCACCGGCACGGACACAGCGCTGACCGGTATCGACAAAGATCTGAGTTTGACAGGGCTCGTGGGATTGATCGACCCCCCTCGGGCTGAAGCGATTGCCGCTGTCGCCGAGTGCCACACAGCCGGGATTTCGGTTAAAATGATTACCGGTGATCACGCCGGAACAGCGGCCGCGATCGGCCGGCAGATTGGTTTGAAAAACCCCGGTGCGATCCTGACTGGCGCAGAAATCGAGCGGATGGACGACGCGTTGCTTGCCGTCGAGGCCCTTGGAACGAATATCTTCGCCCGCACCTCGCCCGAGCACAAGCTGCGACTGGTCAAAGCCTTGCAAGCAAATGATTTGATCGTCGCGATGACCGGCGATGGCGTGAATGACGCGCCCGCCCTGAAACGCGCGGATATCGGCGTGGCGATGGGCCTCACCGGAACCGAAGCGACCAAAGAGGCTGCTGCTCTTGTTCTGGCGGATGACAACTTTGCTTCGATCACCGCCGCGGTGCGCGAGGGTCGCACTGTTTGGGACAATATCCGAAAGGTCATCAGTTGGGTTCTGCCAACCAGCGCCGGTGAGGCCGCAACGATTGCAGCAGCGCTTGTGTTCGGACTGGCGCTGCCAATCTCTCCGATTCAGATCCTTTGGGTCAACATGATCACCGCGGTAACGCTTGGTCTGGCGTTGGCATATGAACCCGCAGAGCCGGGCACCATGCGCCGCCCGCCGCGCCAGCGCAATGCAGGGCTGCTGACCGGTGGCCTAGTATGGCATGTGATCTTTGTGACCGCGTTGTTTCTGGCAGTCATTTTCGGGCTGTTCCTCTATGCAACCGAATTGGGGTATCCGCTGGCACTCGCGCAAACGATGTCAATGAACATGCTTGTTGTCCTCGAGATCTTTCACCTGTTCTATATCCGAAACATCAGCGGCACGTCACTCACGCTATCCGCAGTAAAAGGAACACCCGCTGTTTGGGCCAGCGTTATCGTCGCCACTGCGGCGCAATTCATCGTGACATATGTACCGGCTGCACAAGCGATTTTCGGCACGCACGCCGTCAGCTTGTTCGACGGTCTGTTGATCATCTTCATAGGCATCATGTTCTTTGCCGTCCTCGAGGCGGAAAAACAGCTGCGCTTGACCCTCACAAGCACCAGTGATCAGGCCAATGCGAGGGCGCCCCGTCACATGACAAGATAAATTGTTATATTTCAAAATCTTGAACTGTGACCGCATGCGAGAAATACCACGTCAGAATGGCACGCCTTCAAAGCTCGATCAGCCGCTCCTCGACGGGTGAGGATTGCACGATGGACGAGTTCGTCGCGCCAAAGGGAACAATCCTGTCGATGACGGCTTCCATTTCCGCGACATCGCGAACATGTGCACGCGCTACGAAACAGTCCTCGCCGGATACGCGGTCACAGGCGGTAATCTGCGGTGTCTCACGGATCGCCCGGATCATGTTGCTCATCTCACCGGGCAATGGTCGTACACGGATGAGAACCGTCAGACCGTAACCAAGACGTGCCGGATCAATCCGTGCGCCATAGCCCTTGATGATACCAATGTCTTCAAGTCGTCGCACTCGATCGGCGACACTGGGCGCTGACAGACCAACACGGCGGGAAAGTTCCGCACGGGGTATCCGCGCATCCGCGCATAACTCGCGGAGAATGGCAGCATCCATGCTATCAAATCGCAAACCTTCTGATCGAAGGTTAGACGATGACTTTTCCTTCATTTGATGTGTAGTTCCTGGGTCATTCATGCTTTCACCCCATATTATATACCATTTTTACCTTGTATTATGACATAATGACAGATCAAGCCAAAGCAAACCTTGCCTCAACAAACGCCTCTGGAGTCATGTCTCGTATATCGGCGACGATTCCGCCCCATGCTTGGTTTGGTGTATCAGCAGTATTTCACTATCTCGGACCAGCATTTGCTGTGTTGCTGTTCCCGGTCGTAGGTGTGCTCGGTATCGCCTGGTTTCGCATCGCTTCGGCAGCTTTGGTGTTTGCGCCAGTCACGAAACCGTGGCGCACGTTCAAAAACGCCACCAATCGGGAACGCTTACTACTTCTCGCCCTCGGAGGCTGCCTTGCGATCATGAACAGTGCTTTCTACCTTGCGTTAGACCGGCTTCCCATCGCGCTTGTCGCGGCCATTGAATTCATCGGAACCATTGGCCTGGCGCTTTGGGGGCTACGGACCGGTCGCAACTATCTGGCGCTTGGTGTGGCGGTTACCGGTGTTGCTTTTTTGATCAACGTACCCTCCCTGCTTGTTATGGACGGGGCTGCGCTTACTTCTGATCTGCTGGGCCTGCTCTGGGCCGTTCTGAATGGCGCGCTGTTCGTCCTCTACATCATACTTGGGCACAAGATTTCCGAAGGCGACGCATCCCGTGGCGTGGAGCGCCTTGGAGCGGCGATGGCAGCCGCCTTTGTCTTTGTCATGCCCATTGGGTTCTTGCAGGCGCTTGACGTCTTTGGCGCGCCTTTGCTGGTGTTGGCCGGTATCGGCGTTGGGGTTTGCTCATCAGTCATTCCATATGTCTGCGACCAGCTTGCCATGTCCCGACTGCCGCGCGCCAGCTTCGCGTTCCTTCTGGCATTGCTACCCGCGACCGCGACGATCATCGGTGTCATTGTTCTTCAGCAGATTCCAAGCGGGCCAGACGTTCTTGGCGTCGTCCTGGTCATGATCGGGGTGGCCCTTCACAGGCCTGCGCCACTGCCGACAATAACCGAGGCCCGCACATGATCAATTGCATATCCATAGCAGTAACTGATCCGGGCGCGGACGCACCGGCAGAGCGGCAAGGGGCTAACGTCGCCTATTTCGGGACTTCTATCTGCGATCTCAATGCAAACCGGATTGAGGCGACAAACTTGCCCCGCAAGGACCTGTCATGAAGACCTCGGTGTCGGACCGATCCGCCGGCGTCATTCTGGGCACCCTCGGGATGTTGGGTTTCAGCGGAACGCTGGTGACGACGCGCATAGCCGTGGCCGACTTCACCCCGTTGGAGATCACATGCGCCCGGATTATCATGGCCGGGATGCTGGGTGCCGCCTTCCTGTTCTTCACCAATCAACGCACCCTGCCGCCACGCCGGTTTCTGATGCCCATGCTTTTCATGGGTCTGGGGCTGTCCGTGGGGTATCCGTTTTTCCTGGCCAAGGCACTGGAAACTGTGCCTGCCGTCCATGGTGCGGTCGTGACAGGGCTGGCGCCTGCAGCAACAGCGATGATCGCTGTATTGCGAACCGGCGAGCACCCTTCCCTGCAGTTCTGGATCGCCTGCGGCGTCGGGTTCTTCGCAGTCCTGTATTTTGCCTATGACGCAGGTGACGGGCATCTAAGCCTCTCCGATGGCTGGTTGTTTCTCGGAATGCTGAGCCTTGGGTTCGCCTATGTCGAAGGCGGTCGGGTCTCACGTGAACTGGGTGGCGCCTTGACCTTGAGCTGGGCCATGTTGTTTCTCACGCCGATTGCCGCTCTTGCGCTGGTCGTGCGGCTGGGCGACATCGACCCGTCGGCGATTGCCCCAGAAAGCTGGGCCTCGCTGCTCTACCTCGGAATCATAAGCATGTTTCTGGCATCGGTGCTCTGGTATCGCGGCCTTGCTCTGGGCGGTATCGCCCGCATCGGCCAGATCAACCTTCTGCTGCCACTGGCGGCTTTAGGTTGGTCGGCACTGCTTCTGGGTGAAGACATCACCGCCACGGCAATCACCTGTGCAATCATCGTTTTTGCGGCGATGATCGTGTGCCTGAAAACCCAAAGCTGAGATTTGTCATTCTCTCCGCATGCTTTGATCAATATGGGCAACATCATCGTCAGGTATTTCGCATGGCCATAAGTGCGGCGACGCCCCTTACAATCAGACCGAGGCCAAGCAAATAATAGTGCCCCGCCGGGCCAACATGGTCATCGCGATTACCGGCCAGATTGACCCCAATAACGCGCCCGAGCCGTAACAGAGCAGTCCCGCCAATCAACCGAAGACATATCCACGGAAACAATGCGTTGGAAAAGGCAACTGTCGATTGATGCCGTGCCCACCAGCAGGATTGAAAAGGGCGGTAAACCCGCCCTTTTCACTGATCTTAAGTATCGCCTAGGGGTCTTGGCTCATCCGTCGGCAGGTTCTTGTTTTCCAGCGCGTCATCCTTGTGGAAAATCGGGTAGATGAACAGGAAGGCGGCTGCGATAAGATACCCCGCGCTGATCGCACTGAGATCTGGCCAGTGCAGGCTGGCGCCGTGGATGATACCGAACATGGACATGACCGAGGCCGCCAGCGCAAAGCCACCCGCATTCCGGAAATCACCGTCGATGATACTGGCGACGATCGCGCCCCAGATCAGACCGGTCAGGATGGCGCCCTGAGACAGCGCCAGATGGCCGCTATAATGCGCGCCCTGCTGCAGCAGTGCGGCGGTCAGTGCCGGATCGCCAAGCTGCGGCAGGCCCTCAACGCCAAAGCCTCCGAGCGCGCCCATCAATGATCCCCATTTGACCATCAGGAAGGCAGACACATGCGGCATCATCGCCAACGTGACGGCGGCCATGTGATCGGGCTTGACCGAATGTGCCGTATTGGTGATCAGGCTAAGCGCCACGAAAACCAGCACCGGCGCGGCGGCGGCCACCGGGATCAGATTGTTGAGAAAGGCCAGTAACCCGAAGAACGCCGCCAGCGGAATGATCACACCGACGCCGATCACATAACCCGAATGCGCCCCCATACGCTTATAAGCCGGATGGCCGATATAGGCAGTGGTCGGGAAAGGCGAGCCAAAGAGCGCACCGATCATCGTACCAGCACCATCGGTCACCTGACACAGCGCCACCGGGTAATGATCCCCCGCGGACTCGGCGCTTTCGACGTTGTTCATGGTTTCGATGAAGTTATAAATCTGCACCGGCACCAGTACGAGGAACAACTCGGGATTGGCAAAGAGGTGCTGAATACCCGCGATCAGGTCGCCGAAATAGGGCACAGGCGGGTAAAATCCCACACCATCGAAACTGATCGACGCCTGCCCGATGACCAACGCAACCAACGTGCCCACGCCCAGCGCCAGCAGACCTGCAGGGATGTTGTAGGGCAGCCGGAAACGGCCAACGAGACCCCAGAGGATGATGATCATCGAGGCGAAGCCCACGAACGGGTCTTCGAAAATCGTGGCCAGCGGCACGGTGCCGATAAACACCAGCGCGATGCCGCAGAGTGTCCCGAGCATGCCGGCACGCGGCGTAACCCGCTTGAGGAACGGTCCGATAATGGCACCTAGACCCGCAACGATACCACCCATGAAGCCCGCGCCAATACCCACCTGCCAGGCCAGCATCGCGTCCTGGGTCGACCAGTAAATCGGCCCGATGACGCCAAACAGATAGACAAACATCACCGGGGTCGAGATGCCGTAGGGCATGGCGGTGACGTCCCTGCCCTCTTTCTCGGCCACGCGCTTGGCCAGCCAGGTATAGACAATGACGCCCGCCAGTATGGCTACCGCTGCCCCCGGCACGATCCGGCCAAAGACGATCTCGGCGGGCATCTGGAACACGAACTGGCAAATCCCCGAGAGCACGATCAGATTGATCAGGTTGTCGGTAAAAAGCGCCCAGAACGCGCTGAAGTCGTTGCGCGCAAATAGTCTGTAGGAATAACTTCCTCCCTGCATGGCAGGCCTCCTTTGCTTGAGTTGGCCGGGCGTTTAGCGACCTCACGTCGCCGATCGACCCCGGCCGGGTCCCTACCTTGCGTCGCGCAAGGCCGTTGCCGCCTGTCCGGCGGTATCCTGTCGTTCGGTTGTGAGCGCCGCCATAACCTCGGCCACCACGAAGGCGGCGATGATCTCGGGCCGTTTGTCAGTGCTGCCGCCAGAGCCGATCGGGCAGGTCAGCGCCTCGATGCTCTGACCGTCGCAATGATCGCGGCACCAGTTGCGGAACTTCGTGCGTTTCGTGGTTGAGCCGATCATGCCGACATAGGCGACATCATTGCGGTCCAACGCATGAGCCGTCAGCAGGAAATCAAGCGCATGGTCGTGGGTCAGCACGATAAATGCGCTGCCCGCTGGCGCAGAAGTGATCTCGGCCTCGGGAAGCGCCGTATGACGATGCTCGACCTGCGCCGTGCAAAGCGCCAGCTCTGCCGCGCGGGTATCCACCAGAATAGGTCGCACGGGAAGCTGCGAGAAAAGCCCCGCCAGAGCCCGGCCCACATGGCCCGCGCCCATGATGTAGACATGCGGCAAGGCAACGACCTCGCGCTGCGCGTCCAGAATCGCTTGATCGCGGGCGGTTTGATCCATCCGGCGAATATCAACATCTACCCGCCCCCCGCAGCATTGGCCGATCTCGGGTCCGAGCGGCACGTCTTTCACCGCGTGATCATCTCCCCGCGCCAGAAGCGCTCGGACCTCGTCGATCATCATGTATTCCAGTTGGCCGCCGCCAATCGTGCCTAGCGTTTCGCCCGGCGCCACGAACATCTCTGCGCCCGCATTGCGCGGGGATGAGCCGCGTACCCGGGTCAAAACGACCTGCGCGACGTGATCGTTGCGCTCCAGAAAGGCGATGAGGCGGAGTTGTTTGCTCATGCTGCCCTCCCGGCTTTAAGACGCTCAACCGCCATAAGCACGCATTCTGGCGTGGCGGGTGCGTCGAGCCGCGGGCATTCGCGGTAGTCGGCCACACTGGCCACGGCCATCGACAGCGCCTCGAAGACTGAAATGCCCAGCATGAAAGGCGGCTCGCCCACGGCCTTGGAGCGTTTGATCGTCATTTCTCGGTTCTCCGACCAGTCGGCCAGATTGACGTTGAAAATGCGCGGCCGGTCCGAGGCCAGCGGGATCTTGTAGGTCGAGGGCGCGTGAGTTCTGAGCCGTCCGGCATCATCCCACCAGAGTTCCTCGGTTGTCAGCCATCCCATGCCCTGAATGAACGCGCCTTCAACCTGCCCCTTGTCGATCACCGGGTTCAATGAGCGGCCCACATCATGCAGGATATCCGTGCGCAGCACCCGGTATTCGCCGGTCAGCGTGTCGATCTCGACTTCGGAACAGGCGGCGCCATAGGCGTAGTAGTAGAACGGGCGACCCTTGCCCGAAGCGCGATCCCAGTGGATCTTGGGCGTCTTGTAGAACCCCGCCGCCGACAGATGCACTCGCGCCATATAGGCCTGTTTAATGAAATCGTTGAAGGTGATCACCTCGTCACGGATTTCAACGCGATTGGGCAGGAAGCGAATGTCGTCGGGTTCCGCCTGCCAGCGCTCGACCGCGAAATCGATAAGCCGGGCCTTGATCTGTTCGGCTGCATCGAGCGCCGCCATCCCGTTCAGGTCCGACCCGCTGGAGGCCGCGGTGGCGGAGGTGTTCGGCACTTTTTCAGTGGTGGTGCGGGTGATCTTGATCCGGTCGAAATCCACCTGGAACGTGTCAGCCACAACCTGCGCGACCTTGGTGTTGAGCCCCTGCCCCATCTCGGTGCCGCCATGGTTCAGATGGATCGAGCCATCGTTATAGATATGCACCAGCGCGCCGGCCTGATTGTACCAGGTGGCGGTGAACGAGATGCCGAATTTCACCGGTGTCAGCGCAATGCCGCGGCGGATGATGCCGCCCAGGGCATTGTGATCCAGCACAGCCCGACGCCGCGCCTGATAGTCGGCGCTTGTCTCAAGTTCCTCGACCAGGCGGGCGATGATATTATCCTCGATCTTCTGGTGATAGGGCGTCAAATCACGCCCGTCCGGCCCGTAGAAATTGGCCTTGCGTATCTCCAGCGTATCCTTGCCGAGCGCGTAAGCGATCTCTTCAATGATCCGTTCGGCGGCAATCACCCCCTGCGGGCCGCCGAAACCGCGAAAGGCGGTGTTGGAGACGGTGTTGGTCTTCATCGGGTGGCTTTCCAGCCGCACATTTGGGTAGAAATAGGCGTTATCCGCATGAAACAGCGCGCGGTCCGTCACCGGGCCGGAGAGATCGGACGAGAACCCGCAGCGCGCGGCAAACTGGCCGTCAACCGCCTGAATGCGGCCTTCGTCGTCAAAGCCGACATCATAGTCGATGACAAAATCATGCCGCTTGCCGGTGGCAGTCATGTCCTGATCGCGGTCGGGACGGATCTTGACGGCGCGATTCCATTTCTTGGCTGCAATCGCCGCGACCGCGCAGAAGAGGTTCATCTGGCTTTCCTTGCCGCCAAACCCGCCGCCCATGCGCCGCACGTTGACCGCGACCGCGTTCGACGGCACGCCGAGGACATGGGCCACCATATGCTGGGCCTCGCTGGGGTGCTGGGTGGAGCAATGCACGGCCACGTCGTCATCCTCACCCGGGATCGCAAAGGCGATATGACCTTCCAGATACATATGATCCTGCCCGCCCACAGACATGCGCGCGCTGATCCGGTGCGGGGCAGCCTCAAGCGCCGGTCCGGCCTCGCCGCGCTGGAGCGTCAGCGGGTCGGTGACATGGGGGTATCCAGCCTCCTGCGCCGCGATCGGATCGAGCGCGTGGGGCAGACGCTCATAGTCGATCTCGGCGAGTTCCGCCGCGCGCCGCGCCGCATCGCGGGTCTCGGCAATCACTGCGAAAAGCGGCTGGCCGTTGAATTCCACCTTCTCGGTGGGAAATACCGGTTCATCCTCGCGCCCTGTCGGGCTGATATCGTTATGGCCGGGAATGTCATCAGCGGTCAGCACCCCGACGACGCCCGGCGTCGCGCAGACGGCGGAGAGATCCATGTTGTGGATCCGGGCGTGAGTCTCGGTCGAGACCCCAAGGTAGGCGTGAAGCGTGCCGACGGGCTCGGCGATATCGTCGGTATAGGTGGCGCTGCCGGTCGCATGCTTGATCGCGCTGTCATGCTGCAGATCGGTATGGACCGCGCCCCTGATTGTGGTGTCGTCTTTCATCATGCCCTCCGTCACGCGCTGAGCCGGACGGGCAGGTCAGCGGCCCGGTCGTGTTCCAGATAGAAGCGGCGCAACAGGTTCTGGGCCGAAAGCATCCGGTAGCCAGACGAGGCCCGCCAATCGGTCAGCGGTTGAAAATCCTGCGGCAAGGCGCTGGCCGCAGCGTCGAACACCGCTTCACCCCAGGGCTGGTCAATCAGTGCGGCCTCGGCGCTTTTTGCCCGTTTTGGCGTCGCGGCCATGCCACCGAAAGCAATGCGGGCATCCGTAATCCGCTCCTCGGACACGCTAACGCAGATACCCACGGCAACCGACGAGATATCCTCATCCCTGCGTTTTGAAATCTTATAGGCCGCATGGCGCTGGCCGTCTTCGGGCCGCGGAATGCGGATGGATTCCACGAATTCACCTGTCGCCCGGTCCTGCTTGCCGTAGTCGATGAAAAAATCCTCAAGCGGCAAGGTCCGGCGGTCAGCGCCCTTGCGCAGGGTTACTTCGGCCCCGAGCGCAATCAGCACCGGCGGCGTGTCCCCGATGGGGGAGCCGTTGGCGATATTGCCGCCGATCGTACCCATGCTGCGCACCTGCCAGCCAGCGATACGGTTCCAGTACTCCGCGAGATAGGGGAAATGGTCCTCGACCAACGGGCCGAACTCGGAATAGGTGACATTGGCGCCGATGGTGACGTCCTGATCGGTCGCCTCGACCGCCTTCAACCCGTCCAGATGACCGATGAAAATCGCCGGGCTGATCGGGCGCAGGAATTTCGTCACCCATAGCCCCACATCCGTCGCCCCGGCCACGATCGTGGCTTCGGGGTGGTCGGCCAGAAGCTCAGCGAAATCATCCACATCCGCGGGCAGAATGCTGCGATCATCCTCGGGGCCCGTAACAACGCGTCTGCCATCACGCAGCGATTCGAGGCGGCGGGTTACGGCATCGCGTTCGCGGGTCAGATGATCGGCGGCGGGCGAGCCGTGACTGCTGACGGCTTTCGCGGCTCGAATGATCGGCTCGTAACCGGTGCAGCGGCACAGGTTGCCCTGGAGCGCGGTTTCGATCTGGTTTTCCGACGGGTCCGGCACGGCCATCCAGAGCGCATAGAGCGACATCACGAAGCCCGGCGTGCAGAAGCCGCACTGGCTGCCGTGTTGTTCGACCATGGCCTGCTGGACCGGATGCAGACGGCCATCGGGACCGGATAGGTATTCGACGGTAACAACGTGACAACCATTGACCGAGGCCAGAAAGCGGATGCAGGCATTGACGGGCTCATAGGTCAGCGTGCCCGCTTGCAGACGGCCCACCAGCACGGTGCAGGCGCCACAATCCCCCTCGGCACAGCCTTCCTTCGTGCCGGTCAGGCGCTGATCGAGCCGCAGATAGTCCAGCAAAGTCTGCGATGCCCCGACATCGGGCACCGAGATATCCCGGCCATTCAAAACAAAACGGATCTCTTGACGCTGCTCCATCAGGCCTCCTCCTGCGTGATGATTGTGCGAAGTTTCAGGAAGAATAGCCGATTTGACTATCAATGAATACGGGCGGAGTCGGCAAATACTTTATACGAAACGTTGAAAATAACCCAGAATTGGGTTCAAATGGGAGACGCACGCAAACGGGAGCGTCTCATGCCTTACATCGAAAGCCTGCGGGTGTTTGCTCGCGTGATCGAACTGGGCTCGATCACCTCGGGAGGGCGCGATTTGCGGCTGACCCCGGCGGTGGCCAGCAAGCGCATCAAGGAGCTTGAGAAACGCCTTGGCGTACGGCTGTTCAATCGCACCACGCGCTCGATCACGCCAACCGAGGTCGGGCGCGTGTTCTATGACGAGGCCAGAAAAGTGCTGGAATCGCTGGATGAGGCCGAGGCGGCGGTAGCCAATTTCTCGGACACGCCGCGCGGAGTGATCCGGGTGACTGCCCCTCTGGGCGTCGGGCGGCGGATCATCGCGCCGCTAGTACCGCGGTTTATCGAGCAATTCCCGGATACGCGGGTGCAGATGCGCCTGTCTGACCGGATCGTCGATCTGCTGGCCGAGCGGCTGGACGTGGCGTTTTTCGTCGGAACGCCGAAGGAATCAAACCTGAAACTCAGGAAAATCGCCGAATGCGATCGGGTGCTTTGCGCCGCGCCGTCCTATCTGGAACGCTTTGGGACGCCGAAGTCCCCCGATGATCTGCTGGGCAACGGTCATAGCTGCCTGTTGCTGCGCTACCCCCGCTCACCGGAATATTTCTGGATGCTCGAGACGGAAACCGGCCCACGCAAATTCGATGTCATGGGAAAATTCGATGCGGACGATTCGGACGTGCTGACCGAATGGGCGCTGGCGGGCGAGGGGATTGCCAACAAGCCGCGTTTCGACGTGGCCCCTCACCTGAAAACGGGCCGGCTGGTCGAGGTGCTGTCGCAGACCCCGCCCAGCCCGTCGCTTTTCGGGTGCCTCTATCCACATCGGAAACTGCAGGACCCGAAGATCAGGCACTTCGTTGATTTCATATCGAAAAACAGCCGCAAGGCGATGGAAGCGGCGGGTTAAAACTCCACCTCAATCGCGATACCCTGTTCGACCGCACGCTTCACCACCGCGTCTGCAACAGCCAGATCCTGCAGCCCAACACCGGTGCCGTCAAAAAGAGTGACTTCATCGTCCGACGTCCTGCCCGGATGGGTGCCATTGATGACCGCGCCAAGCTCACTGATCTGGCCCTGATTGATCAGCCCGGCGGCGATGGCATGCTGACATTCCCCGATGCTGACCGACTGCGCTAACTCATCGGTGAATACCGTCGCCCGTGCGATCAGCGTGGCCCCAACCTCCTGCTTGCCTTTGGTGTCGGTGCCCATACAGGCGATATGGGTGCCGCCTGAGACATGCGCGTCCATCAGGATGGGATCGAAACTGGAGGTGATCGAGATGATCACATCCGCCTCGGCCCCCAGTTGATCCAGTTCGACCTTTTCAAAGGGAAGCCCGGCCTCCTGCGCCACCTCCTCCAGGCGGCTCAGCATCTCGGGGTGGTAGTTCCAGCCGATGACCTTTTCGAAGTCGCGCTGCTCCAGAGCCGCACGCAATTGAAACGCCGACTGGTGCCCGGCCCCGATCATGCCGATGACACGGGCGTCTTTCGGCGCGAGATGGGCAATCGAGACCGACGAGGCCGCTGCCGTCCGCAGCGCGGTCAGCAGATTGCCCCCCACCACGGCACGGCATTTGCCGGTATCGGCGTCAAAAAGGAACACGGTTGACTGGTGATTGGTCAACCCTTTGACCTCGTTCCCCGGCCAGTAGCCGCCTGATTTCAAGCCCAGATTGAGCGCGTCGCGGTCGAAGCCGGATTTGAACCCGTAGAGAGCGTCGGCATGACCGATCGACTCGCGGATCACCGGGAAATTATAGGCCGAGCGTTTCGACATGGACGCGAAGACCTGTTCGACGGCGTCGAAACTGTCCTTTCGCGAGACCAAATCGGCAATGGCGCTTTCAGGCACGATATACATGGGTCACCTCAATTCGGGAAAAAGCGGCGGGGCGCACCCCGCCAGTCTCAGGAAGAATTCAATAGGCCTTGCCCCGGGCCGAAACCGGCCAGAGGGTTTCAACCTTGCCGCCCCGAACACCCACGTACCAGTCGTGGACATTGGCGGTGGGGTCGCAATGGCCGGGCACGAGGCGCAGTTTTTCGCCCACTTTCAACGCGCCAGCCGGGTCCGCGATGACCCCGTGCTCGTCCGAGCACTTGATGTATTCCACATCATCGCGGCCGAAGATGAAAGGCAGGCCACTATCGACCGATTGCGCTTTGAGGCCCGCATCACAGATCGCCTTGTCGGCCTTGGCATGGCTCATGACTTGCGTCAGCAGGAAGAACGCATTTTCCCATTCGCCCTGGTCGATACGCTTGCCATCCTTGTCGAGGATACGGCCATAATCCGCGTCCATGAAGGCGTAGGAGCCACATTGCAATTCGTTGTAAACACCTGAATTAGCTTCGAAATAATACGACCCGGTGCCGCCGCCCGAGACCAGATCGCATGTCAGACCTTCCGCCTTGAGACCCTCCACGGCATCCTTCACCTGCGCGATGGCGATATCCAGTTTTTCCTGCCGGGCTTCGTAGGTATCCAGATGCTGCATCGCGCCCTGATAGGCCTGAATGCCACTGAATTTCAGGCCATCGGCGGCCTCGACAGCCTTGGCGATCTCGATCACCGCAGGGGTCGTCGTCACACCGCAACGCCCGGCGCCGCAGTCGACTTCCACGAAAACCTCAAGCTCGGTGTCATGCCTCTCGGCCGCCACCGACAGATCAGCGACATTGGCCAGATCGTCGACGCAGACGATAATGCGGCTGCCCAGTTTCGGCAGTTGCGCCAGACGGTCAATCTTGGCCGCGTCGCGGACCTGGTTCGAGATCAGTACATCCTTGATACCACCTCGAACGAAGACCTCGGCCTCGGAAACTTTCTGACAGCAGACACCGACGGCGCCGCCCAGCTTCTCCTGCAATTTCGCGATATCCACGGATTTGTGCATCTTGCCATGCACCCGGTGGCGCATGCCGTGGGCCTTGGCGTAATCACCCATTTTCCTGATGTTGCGCTCCAGCGCATCAAGGTCCAGCACCAGCGCCGGGGTCTGGATATCGGCCTCGTCCATGCCCGGCACGGCCGGTACGTCAAAGCCCACGTCGAGTTGCGAAATATCGGTTTGTGCGTTCATTTTCCTATCCTTTCAGCGGTTCAGCCAGGGCAGCTTGTCCAGATCGACATTGCCGCCGGTGATAATGATGCCCACGCGTTTGCCCGCGAAACGGTCACGGTTCTTGAGGATCGTGGCGAGCGGCACCGCCGATGACGGCTCCATCACCACGCGCAGGTGTTTCCAGGTGAGTTTCATCGCCTCGATGATCTCGGGGTCCGAGGCCGTCAGGATGTCGTGCACATGGTTCGACACGAAGTGCCAGGTCAGGTCCTTCAAGGGCACCAGCAGACCGTCGGCGATGGTTTTCGGCGCATCGTCGGCAATGATGTGACCGGCCTTGAAGCTGCGATAGGCATCATCGGCCTGCTCAGGTTCGGCAGCGACCACCCGGGTTTCCGGGGCGAGCGTCGAGAGCGTCAGGCAGGTGCCCGAGATCATGCCGCCGCCGCCGATCGGGGCCACAACGTAGTGCAGCCCGTCAGTTTGTTCCCTCAGTTCTTTCGCGCAGGTTCCCTGCCCCGCGATCACCCGGGGATCATTGTAGGGATGCACGAAATCACCTCCGGTCTCGGCCTGCACCTTGGCGAAGGTCGACTCGCGCGAGGTGGTCGAGGGTTCGCATTCGGTGATCTTGCCGCCATAGCGGCGCACCGTATCCTTCTTGGCCTGCGGGGCGGTGTGCGGCATGACCACGTTGCACGGGATACCGCGCAGCATCGCTGCGTAGCTCAGGCACGAGGCGTGGTTGCCCGAGGAATGGGTGGCAACGCCTTTCCCGGCCTGCTCTTCGTCCAGTCCGAACACCGCGTTGGTGGCGCCGCGCAACTTGAAGGCGCCCGGCTCCTGAAAGTTCTCGCATTTGAAGTAGAGCTGCGCGCCGGTCAGCTCGTTCAGATAGTCTGACGTGCGCACCGGCGTGCGCCGGATATGCGGCTTGATCCGCTCATGAGCCGCCAGCATGTCGTCGTAGGTCGGGATATACATCGGTGTATCCTTCATCACGCGGCGGCCTGCAAACTGGTGCCGTTATTGTTGCGGTAATAGTCCTGCGCCGCGGCAACGCCCGAGCCCAACCGGATTTCGAGACCCAGATCGGCCATGACCATTTCAGCTGTGGCGATGCCCGAAAGCGCCAGCACGTCGGTGAGCTGCCCCAGATGCCCGATGCGGAACACCTTGCCCGCAACCTCACCCAGCCCGACACCGAAGGCGACGCCATATTTGCGGTCGGCATGTGTAACGATATCGGTGGCGTTGAAGCCGTCGGGCGTACGAATGGCGCTGACCGTTTCGGAATAGGTCTCGGGGTTTTGCGCACAAAGCTCCAATCCCCAGGCACGGGTGGCGACGCGCACACCTTCGGCGATCCGGTGATGGCGGGCAAAGACATTTTCCAGCCCCTCCGCCAGCAACATCTCGGTCGCCAGTTTCAGCCCGTTCAGCAGGCCGACAGCGGGCGTGTAGGGATAGGCATTGTTGGCATAACCGTTGGCCATATCGCGGATATCGAAGAAGGTGCGCGGCAGTTGCGCGGTCTCGACCGCCGCCATCGCCTTGGGCGAGACGCCGACAATGGCCAGGCCCGCGGGCAGCATGAAGCCCTTCTGGCTGCCGGTCACGGCGATATCGACACCCCATTCGTCCATGCGGAAATCCATCGACGCGATGGAGGAAACCCCATCGACGAACAGAAGCGCCGGATGACCGGCCGCATCCAGCGCGAGGCGCACGGCGGCGATATCGGATTTCACGCCCGTGGCGGTCTCGTTATGAGTGGCCAGAACCACCTTGATCTTGTGCGACGTGTCCGCTGTCAGGATCTCTTCGTAGCGATCCGCCAGAATGCCCTGCCCCCACGCGGTTTCGACGATCTGCACATCCAGCCCGTGGCGCTGGCACATGTCGATCCAGCGGTGCGAGAACATACCATTGCGCGCGGCCAGCACCGTGTCACCGAGGCTGAGCGTGTTGGTCAGGGCGGTTTCCCACCCGCCTGTACCGGTGGACGGAAAGACGAAAACCTCGGCGCTCGTGCTTTTCAATATCTCCTTCACGCCCGCCAGCGCAGGGTGCAGGATGTCGCCGAAAACCGGCGAACGGTGGTCGATCGTCGGCATGTAGACCGCTTTGCGCAGCTCCTCGGGCATGTTGGTCGGACCGGGAATGAAAACGGGGTTCTGAAAGCTCATGGTCGTGCGCTCCTGTGGCGAGTCGATGGAACCATAAACCAAGGAAGGTGAGCATTAAATTTTTTTGAAAACGTTTTTCATTTTCAAAGTTTTCACGTTTAATATATTTGTTTCAGTAGTTTGTATTTTTTCAGTGGTCAAAATATATTTTCAATAGTATTCAGTAAGTGTTTTCGAATTTCCCGGAGCACGCAGATTTGGCCCAGCAACCCCGCCGCAAAGGGCGCCCGAAAAGCTTCTATTCAAAGCCCGCACAATCCACGATCCAGTCACTGGACCGCGCTCTGGACGTGCTCGACCTGCTGGCGGCCCATACCGGGCTGACCCTGTCCGAGATCGCAACGAAACTTGACCAGTCCCCGGCAACCATGCACCGCGTTCTGGCCACCCTTGAAGCGCGCGATGTGGTCGAGATGGATGCCCAGACCCAAAGCTGGCATATCGGTGCCGCGGCCTATCGCTTGGGATCAGCCTTTTTGCACCGTAGCGGTGTGGTCGAACGCAGCCGCCCGGCGATGCGCAGGCTGATGGAACAAACCGGCGAGACCTCGAACCTCGGGATCGAAATGCATGGCAACGTGATGTTCATCAGCCAGATCGAGACCAGCGAGACCATTCGCGCGTTTTTCCCGCCGGGCACGATTTCACCGATGCATGCATCCGGTATCGGCAAAGCGCTGCTGAGCCATTACGCAGAGGATCGCATGACGCAATTTCTGACCGGACGGACATTGGAGAGCTTTACTGAAAAAACGGTTACCTCGCCGGGGGCGCTGAAGGAGGACCTGCGCCTTGCAAGGCAGCAAGGCTGGGCCTTTGACGACGAGGAAAAGACAACCGGCATGCGCTGTGTCGCCGCCCCGATCCTGGATATCTATGGTGACGCCATTGCGGGCATTTCAGTTTCGGGTCCGACTCATCGCTTGGGCACGGACCGGATCGGCGGCATCGGCACACTGGTCCGGGCCGCCGCGCTGGAGATTTCGCGCGGGATGGGCGCGCCCGAGGCTCCCACCTGCTGATTACCGGGCGCCCAACACCATATGCCGGTTCACATCCTTGTAAAGCAGGTAGCGGAAAGGTCCCGGCCCGCCCGCGTAGCAGGCCTGCGGGCAGAAGGCGCGCAGCCACATATAGTCGCCCGCCTCGACCTCGACCCAATCCTGATTGAGCCGGTAAACCGCCTTGCCCTCCAGCACGTAAAGCCCGTGTTCCATGACATGGGTTTCGGCAAAGGGGATCACCCCGCCAGGCTGAAAGGTCACGATGGTCACGTGCATGTCGTGCCGCAGGTCCTCGGGATCGACAAACCGCGTCGTTGCCCAGACGCCGTCGGTATCCGGCATCGGGGTGGGCGCGACGTCGTTTTCGTTCGCGATCATTAAGTCTGGCGCGTCAAGCCCTTCAACCCTATGATATTTCTTGCGAATCCAGTGGAACTTCGCGGCTTCCGGCCCATGGTTATGCAAGATCCACCGGGTCTCTGGCGGCAAGTAGGCATAACCGCCGGATGTCAAAACGTGTTCGTCCCCGTCGACCGTCAGGCTTACCTCCCCTTCAACCACAAACAGTACCGCCTCGACATCTGGTTCAGCCTCTGGCGTGTCGCTGCCGCCGCCCGGTTGCACCTCGGCGATATATTGCGAAAAGGTCTCAGCAAAGCCCGACAACGGTCGCGACAGCACCCAAAACCGCGCGCCTTTCCAGAACGGCAGGTAGCTGGTCACGATGTCGCTTAGCGTCCCCTTGGGGATTACCGCATAAGCCTCGGTGAAAACCGCCCGGTCGGTCAATAGCTGCGTCTGGGGCGGCAAACCGCCTTGCGGTGCGTAGTAACTCTTCTTGCTCATTGGGCGGCCCGTCTCAAGTTTCTGTTGCTACGCCCATCAGACCCCAGCTTGTGCCGTCTTCCAACCGAATTCATGACTTGCATTGACTGAAGGTTTCTATGGGAATTTTTGAAAACCCTAAGAAATTTCAGGAAAACCTCGGGCTAGCCCGCCGCTCTGAGATCGGTTGGCGTGACGCCAAACTGCTTGCGGATTGCTCGGGTCAGCGCCGCCGGGGACTCGTACCCGCAGCGCACCGCGATTTCAGCCACCCCGAGCGGTGTACCTTCCAGCAACTTGCGCGCCGATGCCAACCGCAGATGCCGGTAGACGGTCCCCGGCGGCGCGCCAAGACGGGCCCGAAACCTCCGATCCAGGGTGCGGGGCTGACATGATAACCGACGCGCCAGAACCTCGAGCGGCAATGGCCCTTCCAGGTTTTCGCGCATCAGCCCCAGAGCGCGACTGACAAGCGGGTCGCGATCTGCATTGCGGTCGCGGTCGGCCCCGATGGGCGGGTCGCGGTGGATAAAAAGCGCCTCAACCGCAAGCCGCGCAGCAATGCCCAAATGATCGCTGATCAGGTCAAGCGTGAGATCCAGCGCCGACATCGCCCCGGCGCAGGTCATCAGGTTGCCATCTCGGACAACCCGCGCCTGTTCGGCCTCAACTTCCAAAAACTGTTCGGTAAAGGCATCAAGCAGATCCCAGTGCACGGTTGCCCGCTTGCGATCCAGCAAGCCCGCCGACGCCATGAGCCAAGGCCCGGCATCCAGCCCGACAGTAACGCGGGCCAGCCCCGCAGCACGTCGCAAGGCCCGACGCTTCTCGGACGTGTTGTGCCTTTCATGATGATAACTAGCGGTGACAAAAAGATAATCGCAGCGCCCCAAATCCTTCAGCGGCGCATGCGGCAAAATCTGCATCCCGCTCGACGACAGAACCGGCGCACCGTCGGGCGTGAATATCTGCCACTCGAAATGTTGTAACGTTGTCTGGGTATTCGCCGCCCGCAACGGCTCCAGACAATTGGCCAGACAGAGGTTCGAAAACTGATCAAACAGCAGAAATGCGATGCGAACAGGCGACGCAGGCGTTTTTGTCCATTTCGGCATTCTTTTTGTCCATTCCTGCAAACTCTATTTCCCTAGCACGGCGATACGATTTCGCAAACCTACAAACCGGGAGATTCAGATGCCGCTTGCCATGAACCGAGAGGTTTTTATCACCTGCGCCGTGACCGGCTCGGGCTCCACCCAGGATCGAAGCCCGCATGTGCCGCGCTCACCACAACAGATCGCCGACAGCGCCATCGCCGCCGCCAAGGCCGGGGCCGCCGTGGTGCATTGCCATGTACGCAATCCGGAAACCGGCGAACCCTCGCGTGATCCCAAGCTGTATCGTGAACTGACCGACCGCGTGCGTGACGCCGAAATTGATGTGGTTCTGAACCTGACCGCCGGGATGGGCGGCGACATGGTCTTTGGCGGCGTCGAAACCCCTCTGCCCCCCGTGGACGGCACTGACATGGTCGGTGCCACCGAACGGATGGTCCATATCGCTGAGTGCCTGCCGGAAATCTGCACGCTTGATTGCGGCACGATGAACTTTGCCGAAGCAGATTACGTGATGACCAACACGCCCGGCATGCTGACCGCGATGGGCAAGATGATGACCGATCTGGGCGTGAAACCCGAGATCGAGGCGTTCGACACTGGCCATCTCTGGTATGCAAAACAATTGGTTAGCGACGGCGTACTGGAACCCGACGCGCTGGTGCAGCTTTGTATGGGGGTGCCGTGGGGGGCACCGAATGATCTCAATACCTTCATGGCGATGGTCAATAATGTGCCCTTTGATTGGAACTGGTCGGCCTTTTCACTGGGTCGCGATCAGATGGCCTATGTAGCGACCTCGGTGCTGGCGGGCGGCAATGTGCGCGTGGGGCTTGAAGATAACCTGATGCTGGATCGTGGCGTTCTGGCCGAGAACTGGCAACTGGTGGAGCGCGCCCGCGAGATCATCGAACGCCTCGGCGCACGGGTCATCGGTCCCGACGAAGTGCGCCAGAAACTACGGCTGACCAAACAGGCCGCACGGGGATGAGCGGTCGCCGGGTACTAATCACGGCTGGCGCCTCGGGCATCGGGCTGGGATTGGCCAAACGATTTGCCGCCGAAGGCGACCAACTGGCCATCTGCGACGCAGATGGCGATGCAATCGCTCAGGTCAAAGCAGGTCACCCCGATTTCATCGCCCACCACGCCGATGTGACAGACGAAGCGCAGATGGACGCCTTTCTGGCCCAGGTTGAGGACGTATGGGGCGGGGTCGATGTGGTCTGTGCCAATGCAGGCATTGGCGGCCCAGCAGGCCGGATCGAGGATCTGGATTATGGTGCCTGGCGCGATTGCGTGGGCGTGAACCTCTTTGGTGCCTTCCTGACCTGCCGCTGGGCGGCACGGGTAATGCGGGCGCAAAAGTCAGGTCTGATTATCCTTACCTCATCCACCGCAGGGCTGTTCGGCTATCCGCTACGCTCCCCTTATGCCGCCGCCAAATGGGGTATTGTGGGGTTGACCAAAACGCTGGCAATGGAGTTGGGCGGCGCAAATGTGCGGGTCAATTGCATCTGCCCCGGCGCGGTCGAAGGCGACCGGATGGAGCGGGTGCTGGCCAATGAAAGCGCCGCCACCGGCACACCCATCGAAGACCTGCGCGCGGCCTATGTCGATTGCACGTCGCTCAAAAGCTGGGTCAGCGTCGATGATCTGGCGGATATGGCGCTTTTCCTCGCCTCACCCGCAGCCAGCAAAGTTTCGGGCCAGATTCTGGCCGTGGACGGACATACGGAGAGCATCAACTGATGACCAATACTGCAACTATCATTGGCGGTGGCGTGATCGGCGGCGGATGGGCCGCGCGGTTCCTGCTGAATGGCTGGAACGTGCGGGTTTATGACCCTGATCCCGAAGCCGAACGCAAAATCAACGAAGTCATGGTCAATGCCCGCCACGCCCTGCCCATGCTTTACGATTACGCACTGCCGGATGAAGGTGCGTTGAGCTTTCATGACACGATCGAAGACGCCGTGGCAGGGGCTGCGTGGATTCAGGAAAGTGTGCCGGAACGGCTTGAGATAAAACACAAGGTATTTCAGGAAGTTCAGGCGCACTGCTCAACTTCTTCTGTCATCGGGTCTTCCACCTCGGGGTTTAAACCATCAGAGCTTCAGGACGGCGCAACTCAGCCCGGGCAAATCCTGGTGACCCACCCATTCAACCCGGTTTATTTGCTGCCCCTGATCGAAGTTGTCCCCACCGACAAGAACACGCCGGAAACGATTGATAGAACAAAGGAAATACTGTCCGTCCTTGGTCTCTATCCGCTACTTGTCCGCAAGGAGATCGACGCCCACATCGCCGACCGTTTTCTTGAGGCGGTCTGGCGCGAGGCCCTGTGGCTGGTCAAGGACGGCATTGCCACCACCGAAGAGATCGACAACGCGATCCGCTATGGATTTGGTATCCGTTGGGCGCAGATGGGCCTCTTTGAAACCTACCGCGTGGCCGGGGGTGAAGCGGGCATGAAACACTTCATGGCACAGTTCGGTCCCGCCCTGAAATGGCCTTGGACCAAACTAATGGACGTGCCCGAGTTCACCGATGAGCTGGTCGATCTGATCGCCGGGCAATCGGATGATCAGTCCGGCCATCTGAGTATCCGCGAGCTGGAACGCAAGCGCGACAATAACCTGATTGCGATGATGCGGGCGCTGAAGCAGCAGGGCAATGCGGCGGGGCAGTTGATCAAGGACCACCAGAAATCTCTGCGTCCAGTGCTCACCGATGCCAATCCGATTGTCTCTATGCGCCGCACAGTGCCCGTGGACTGGACCGACGTGAATGGTCATATGAATGAAGGGCGCTACGGTCAACTTTTCTCGGACGCGGCTGAAGAGATCATGGCCCATGTAGGCGCGGATGATGACTATATCGCCAATGGTCTCAGCTACTTTACCGTTGAAACCACGGTGAAATATCTGGCCGAAACGCATGCCGGTGAAGAGATTGAGGTGCATACCCGCATCACCGAGGGTAAGGGCAAGAAACTGCGTTGTTTCCACGAGATGAAACGCGCCAGCGATGGTGAGTTGATGGCGACCTGCGACCAGTTCATGCTGCATGTGAGCCTGGAAACCCGCCGCACCTGTGAGCCTGCAGACCACGTACGCCAGAAAGTCGAGGCGCTGGCCGCGCTTCATGAGGAGAATTGAGATGCAGTTCGGGCTGACCGAAGAACAGGAAATGATCACGTCGACCGTGCGCAGCTTTGTCGAGAACGAGCTTTATCCGCATGAATTGGAAGTCGAGCGCACTGGCCATCTACCGATGGAGATCATCAAGGAGGTGCAGGCCAAGGCGATCGAGGCCGGGCTTTACGCCGCCAACATGCCTGAAGAGGTCGGCGGCGCGGGCCTCGATACGCTGACCTGGCTGATGTACGAAAAGGAACTGGGCCGCGCCAATTACGCACTGCACTGGACCTGCGTCGCGCGGCCCTCGAATATCCTGCTGGCAGGAACGGACGAGCAGAAGGAGAAATACCTTTATCCTTGTATCCGGGGCGAGAAATGGGATTGCCTGGCGATGACTGAGCCGGGTGCCGGGTCGGATCTGCGCGGTATGCGGGCGACAGCCCGCGAGGACGGCGACGATTTCATCCTCAACGGCACCAAGCATTTCATCAGCCATGCCGATATCGCAAACTTTTCGATCGTGTTCATGGCGACCGGCGAAGAGGAGACACCGCGGGGCCCCAAGAAACTGATCACAGCGTTTTTCGTTGATAAGGGAACGCCAGGTTTTACCGTGCGCGAGGGCTATCGCAATGTCAGCCATCGCGGGTACACCAACGCCGTGCTGGAATTTGATGATTGCCGCCTGCCGAAATCGGCGGTGCTGGGCGAGGTGCACAAGGGGTTTCAGGTGGCCAACGACTGGCTGGGCGCAACCCGGTTGCAGGTGGCCGCCACCTGTCTGGGCCGGGCGGAACGGGCATTGCAACATGCGGTGGGATACGCGGCCGAGCGCAAACAGTTCGGCCAGTTGATTGGAAAATTCCAAGGCATTTCGTTCAAACTGGCCGATATGGCGACCGAGCTGAAGGCGGCGGAGCTGCTGACCTGGCATGGCGGCTGGAAATTCGATCAGGGCACGGTTACGGAAACCGACATGTCGATGGCCAAGCTGAAGGCGACCGAGATGCTGGCGATGGTCGCGGACGAGGCCATTCAGATCCACGGTGGCATGGGACTGATGGATGAACTACCGCTGGAACGGATATGGCGCGACGCCCGCGTCGAACGCATCTGGGAAGGCACATCGGAAATCCAGCGCCACATCATTAGCCGCGAGATGCTGCGGCCTCACGGGGCCTGACCCATGCCCGTCCCGCTTTCGCCTAGCGCCGAAGCACGCGCGTTTCTGGCCGATCCGGCCAATCGCAATTGCTGGGAATTCAACGCATCCGAATTGCCAACAATGCGGGCCGATGCGCTGACCGAAGCCGAAGCATGTGCCCCGGCCCTGGCGGCGAGACACGGTGTGACGCTGGACTGGGAAGATGTAGCTGGGATTCGTAGCTTGTTGATTACGCCAGAAAGCTGGGATGGCAAAGCACAGCTACTTTATCTCTATGGCGGCAGTTTCATTATGGGCAGCCCGCTGGAAGATCTGTTCATCAGTTCCACTCTGGCGGCTCGAACCGGCCTGCAGGTGGTTTCGCCCGCCTATGCGCTCGCTCCCGAATACCCCTTTCCGGCTGGTCTGAATAATGCGCTCTCGGTCGCGCTGGCACTCCGTCCATGCGCCATAGCGGGGGAATCCGCAGGCGGAAATCTGGCGCTGTCGGTCACGCGGGAGCTGCTGGCAAAAGGCATCGACTTGAGGGGGGTTGCCTTGTTGTCACCAGCCGCTGACATGTCGCCCCAATTTGACCCGAGTGACGCACCGGACGATCCCACGCTGCACATTCCACTGGTAGAGGAAATGCCGGGCATCTATGCGCCGGGCACCGATCCTTTCGATCCACGGCTGTCCCCGCTCTATGGCAGTTTTGGTCCCGAATGGCCGCCCTGCCTGATTACGACAGGTACGCGCGACAGGTTTGTCGGGATCTGCGCCCAACTGGCTCGTGCGATGCGCGCGTCTGGCGGTTATGCAGATCTGCGCCTTTGGGACGGGATGTGGCATGTGTTTGAATATTACGAGGCCATTCCCGAGGCGGCGGCGTCGCTGGCGGAAATAGCAGATTTTCTCAATGCGCATGTCGGAACCTGCTAATGAACCAGATGAATGAACATGACGTCACCACACAGGCAGGGACCGCAACGCCCAGATTGTCGCGCCTTCTTAGTCCACGATCGATCGCGGTGATTGGCGGCGGCGCGTGGTGTAACTCAGTGGTCACCCAATGCCAAAAGATGGGATTTGACGGCCCGGTCTGGCCGGTGCACCCCAAACGGTCGGAGGTGGGAGGCGTCGCGACGTATCCAGCGCTGGCCGATCTACCCGGCGTACCCGACGCCACGTTCATCGGCGTCAATCGCCACCTGACGATCGAAACCGTACGCACCCTTCGCGAGATGGGCGCCGGGGGCGCCGTTTGTTTCGCCAGCGGTTTTCGCGAAGCGCAGGCCGAGACCGGCGATGGCAATAGCCTGCAAGCCACCCTGCTTGAAGCCGCGGGCGAGATGCCGATCATTGGACCTAATTGCTATGGTTTCATCAACTATCTCGATGGTGCGCTTCTCTGGCCGGATCAACACGGTGGCGTACGCAGCGCGCAGGGTGTCGCGATCCTGACGCAAAGCTCGAACATGGCGATTAACCTGACCATGCAGGCGCGAGGCTTGCCGCTGGCCTATGTCGTCACTGCGGGCAACCAGGCGCAAATCGGACTCTCGCAGATCGGTCGCGCCCTCTTGGCGGACGACCGCGTCACTGCCCTTGGTATGCATATCGAGGGAGTGGGCGATCTGCGGGCGTTCGAGGCGTTTGCCGATGACGCCCGGCGCCTTGGCAAACCGTTGGTCGCACTGAAGGCCGGAAAATCCGCACAGGCGCGCGCGGCGGCGATCTCTCACACGGCATCGTTATCGGGCAGTGACGCGGGCGCCAGGGCACTTTTTGCGCGGCTCGGCATTGCACAGGTTGACAGTCTGACCGCGCTTCTCGAGACGCTCAAACTGTTGCATTTCGCGGGGCCGTTGCCCTCATCCCGGATCGTATCAATGTCCTGTTCGGGCGGCGAGGCAAGCCTGATGGCCGATAGCGCCCTGGGTCGAAAGGTCAGCTTTCCCCCGCTCTCCGAGGCTCAGCATCAGGGCTTGAGATCCACCCTGGGACCGATGGTAGCACTGGCTAATCCGTTGGATTATCACACTTTTATCTGGAACGACACCGAGGCTATGGCTGACACTTTTGCTGCCGCGCTGTCGGGCGATATCTCTCTTGGTTGCCTGATCACCGACTACCCGCGCGAAGATCGTTGCGACACATCCTTCTGGGATTGCACCATCACGGCCGGGGCACGCGCCAGCGCGTCCGCAGGCAAACCACTCGCGATTGTCTCCACCCTGCCCGAGGCGCTTTCCGAGGCGATGGCCACCCGCATCGCTAAGGCGGGCCTGATCCCGATGCACGGGCTTGACGATACGCTGACGGCCATCGAGGCCGCAGCATTTCTGGGACAGGGATCCCCCCCGGTTGCCCCGGTTTTGATCGCTGGAGAGCCGCGCACAACCAATGTGTTGAGCGAAGCACAGGCCAAGAAAGCTTTAGCGGGATTTGGTATCCCGGTTCCTGCGTCGGCGCGTGCGGCATCGCCCGAGGATATTGCCCAGGCCCTAGGCGGCCTAGCCCTGCCCGTCGTGCTGAAGGCCGAGGGTTTGGCCCACAAGACCGAAGCCGGGGGCGTCGCCCTTGACTTGGAGAGTATCAACGCGGTGATCGACGCGGCCCGTGCAATGAAAGCCCGAAGCTTTCTGGTGGAGGAAATGATCGCCGAAGGGGTCGTCGAATTACTGGTCGGTGTGGTGCGTGACCCGGCGCATGGTTTTGTCCTGACACTGGCCGCAGGCGGCACACTGACCGAGATTTTGCGCGACAACACCTCGCTTTTGTTGCCGGTGACCGAGGCCGATATCCTGGCGGCTCTCGACACGCTGCGCATCGCGCCGCTGCTCGCGGGTTATCGCGGCAAACCCGCCGCAGATCGGCCGGCGATAGTTGCTGTGGTGCTGGCGGTACAGGCCTATGTTACTGCCAATGCCTCGGTGCTCGACGAGGTGGAAATTAACCCTCTTATCTGTACGCCCACGTCGGCAGTGGCCGCAGATGCCCTGATCAGGATCGGAGACAACACATGACAGACAACCCCATTAAGACCACCCGGCGCGGTGCTGTTTTTGAAGTAACGCTTGACCGGCCCAAGGCCAATGCGATCGACCTGAAGACCAGCCGGATCATGGGGGATGTCTTTCAGGAATTCCGCGACGATCCCGAGTTGCGCGTTGCGATCATTACCGGTGGCGGAGAGAAGTTCTTTTGCCCGGGCTGGGATCTGAAAGCCGCCGCCGATGGGGACGCAGTAGACGGCGATTATGGCGTCGGCGGTTTTGGCGGCATTCAGGAAATGCGGGCGATGAACAAACCGATCATTGCCGCCGTCAATGGGATCTGCTGTGGCGGCGGGCTGGAACTGGCGCTCAGCGCCGATATCATTCTGGCGGCAGATCATGCCAGCTTCGCCCTGCCCGAAATCCGCTCGGGCACCGTGGCAGATGCGGCTTCGGTCAAATTGCCGAAGCGCATTCCCTATCATGTCGCGATGGAGATGCTGCTGACGGGCCGGTGGATCAACGCCGAAGAAGCTGCTCGCTGGGGGATGATCAACCGCATTATTCCCGGGCCGCAACTGATGGACGAAACCCGCGCGCTGGCAGATCACCTCGCCTCGGGTCCGCCACTGGTTTATGCCGCGATCAAGGAAATCGTCCGCGAGGCCGAGGCGATGACGTTTCAGGACGCGATGAACCGGATCACCCAGCGGCAATTCGGCACGGTTGATGCGCTCTATGCGTCCGAGGATCAAATGGAAGGCGCCCGCGCATTTGCTGAAAAACGCGACCCTGTATGGAAGGGAAAATAAGCTAAGGCGATTGTGCGAAAATCGGCGATTGTCTTCGCCCGCACATTGCATTAAGTTGAGCCGTTAGCGCACTGATTATGCTTCTAAAATCAAAGGTGATACTGAGGCATTTATCTATTACTACTTTGCAGCCCACCGGTGCGAGTGTTACCGGCGCTCTTTACCTTGTTGCGCTTCAGCTCACGCTTTTTTACCAACACCTCTTTGCGGGGCAGCCATGTATAACGCCGATCTTCAAGAGTTGGCGACCAGAAGAGCACCCCCCCCTTGCGCCACGGGTCCAGCACAATGCCGTGCTGGAAAGTGTCGCCCTTGCGACTGATAATGGCCGTGCTGTGCTCCAACCGGATGTTAAACGAATTGGCGATCGCCCGATGCAGATCGAGTGTCTGGAAATTTTCCTGTTTCAGGCGGGCTTCGATGTCATGCGCCCAGTGCCAGCACAATCCACGTTTCTTCTTGCCCATGTTCACCTTGGTATTGTGAACAAGCGGATGGTCAGTGATCTCGTATTCCTGCGCCAGCTGATAGGTATAGGAATAAGTCACGCGCGCCGCACGCATGGCCTCTTCCGGACTCACCTCGGGGCCGAGTGCCAGAATAGCCTGTGCCAATACCGCCATGTCCTGCTCTGTTCCGGGTGCAGGAGGACCTGACCGCGCCAGAACGGCATTTGCATTAAAAATGAAGGTCAGCAGAAGCAGGAAACTGGCAACGATTTTCATGGCACGCCGGAAGGTCTGATTTCGATGCTGTCAGAGCTAGCCGGATTGCCCCGCTTTGTCGAGTGACTGGCGTATGACAATCCCGTGTGGGCTATCCCCGAATGTGGCAAAGCAGCTATGCGCTTTCCTGGCCGGTTATCGCGCCTGATGCATGGTGACAACGCTGTCACCGCCCCGCAATGAAGGGTCGAAAAGCACATGCTGCCCGCGCCCGCGCCTTTTAGCGGCATAAAGGGCGACATCCGCATCATCCATCATCTGCTCGAGGGCCGGCATCTTGTAGTTACCGCTGATCGTTGTCCCAATGCTAGCCGAGATCCTGCATTCCCGCCCGTTGAACAGTATCGGCTCTTCCAACCGCGATATCAGGCGATTGGCGATTTCCGACACCCGCTCCTGGTTAATCAACCGGGCGAAGACAAGGACAAATTCATCGCCACCAGCCCGAATAATCGTGTCATCCCCCCGGGTTTCAGCCACCATGAGTTCCGCCACCCGTTGCAGCACATGATCTCCTGCCGCATGCCCCATGTTGTCATTGACCGCCTTAAAATAATCGAGATCCAGATGCATCAGGGCGAAATCCTGTTCGGTCTCCATCAGCCGGCTTAGCACCTGATCCATAGCGCGGCGGTTACCCAACCCAGTCAGCGTGTCTGTAAACGCCTGTTCTTCGGCCGCTATCTTGGCACCCTGCAGGCGCAGATTCAGCTTGCGCGAGGCCTCCATCACAGCCGATTTAGCCTCGACCAGATAGAGCATTTCGACCGCCAGATCGGTCACCGCAAAATCGGCACTGGTCAGGGAAAAATCCTTAACCGCCTCCAATACCGAAATGCCGAAAGACAGATTGACAATTGCACCGCCCGCGGGCCCGAAAGCCGGGGTGTCGCCCAATGGCACCAGCACGCCCTTGAGCTCGGTACGTGGTGCGGCACGAAGCTGCAAATGCAATTTGACACCATCGATCGCGCAAAGCTCCTGCATCGTCGATACCCGGCGCGGTCGTTTCAGTTCGAAAATTTCCAGAAACCGGGCGCCAGTGGCATCTTCAGTCCGGAGCAGCTTGTTTGTCGAGGCCCCCGCATGCACGATGTGGCCGGTATGATCCAACACCGCATGCATCGGGCAGATTATGTTCAGCAGATGGCCAAGTTGCTGAATACTGGCATTCTGTGTCATCCGGCGCGCGCCCCCAGTTCGAATTCTCTGCCGGACGCGTAGGCGGTTTCCAACAACCGTACCTCGATGATCTCGCGCCCGTCACGCCCGCCTTTGTGCTGCAAAAAGACCAGCGCGCCATAATCGTCGGCCATCGCCCGCAACAAGCCGGTCACGACGTGCCCAAATCCTGGCAACCGGGCCTGTTCCGAATGGACTGTCAGGCAAAAGAAATCAGTCGCGAATTCACGCAGCTCCAGCATCGGCAACTCCAGATCCGCCAGTGCGAGGCGCGTGCGCGCCTGGAGATCATCGAGAGAATGCAGAAAATCGAGAAATGTAACGCCACTAAAACGCAGCAAACGGCGCAGCGGTTCGAAATTCGCATGCGACATGAGGTAGGTCCCGATATCCTCTAATATATCAGCCCTGGACTGGCTCAATTCACGCGATAATTCGTCCAGCAATCTGATCGTCAGATCGTCTTCGTAATTCAACATCGGCTCGAATTCGACGAACCCGAGTTGCAACTTTTTCGTCAACTCGATCCAGACGTCGCGCCCATATGTATCGCGAACAAAGCGCTCAATAGCCCTGTTGATTGACCCGTGCATGTCCTGCTCCGCTTAAACCCGCGCAGGATGGCAGGGCTTAGTTAATAACACCCCAACACTTCAAATTGTCGGCATTACATCAGGGTGGCGCGCGAAACGCCCGTCAATGACTGGATCGCCTGGCTTTGTTTCGCCTAATCAAGCTGCGGCGAGACCGCGCGCCAAGTCATTCTGTTTCCGGATCAGAACGGGCAGATCTACCGTCGTCAAAAACCCGCCCCGAACGATCTGCCGGCCCTCAACAAACAGATCGCGCACCCGATGGGGACCAGCCAGCAGCAAGGCGGCAGGATCCCAACTGCCCGCCGCCTCTGTTCCACTGCAATCCCAGATGGCGATATCGGCGCGTTTTCCGGGGCTTAGTTGCCCGCAATCCTGCCGACCCAGCACTCGGGCACCACCGCGCGTCGCAATCTCCAGCGCCTCCCGGGCGCTCATAGCATCTGCGCCCCGCGCCACGCGCTGCAACAACATCGCTTGGCGCGCTTCCAACACCATATTGCCCGTATCATTGCTCGCCGACCCGTCCACGCCCAGCCCCACCGCCACACCGGCATCGCGCATGTTCCGGATCGGTGCGATGCCCGAGCCCAGACGGCAATTTGAGCAGGGGCAATGCGCCACGCCGGTTCGCGTTTTAGCCATCAAGTCAATCTCATCTGCGTTCAATTTTACACAATGTGCATGCCAGACATCATTCCCGGTCCATCCCAGTTCTTCGGCAAATTGCCCGGGCCGGCAGCCAAATTTCGACAGCGAGTAAGTAATATCCTCGTCGTTTTCCGCGAGATGGGTATGCAGCATCACACCCTTTTCGCGCGCCAGCAGGGCAGCATCTCGCATCAACTCACGACTGACCGAGAACGGCGAGCACGGCGCGACACCTACCCGGCACATCGAGCCTTCTTTCGGGTCATGGAACGCATCTATCACACGGATGCAATCGTCCAGAATGGCAGCCTCATCCTCGACCAGTGTGTCTGGCGGCAGACCACCCGCACTTTCGCCGATGCTCATCGCGCCGCGGGTGGGATGAAACCGCAGACCGATCTCCTGTGCCGCCTCGATCGTATCGTCAAGCCGGGAGCCATTCGGGTAAAGATAGAGGTGGTCGGAGCTGAGCGTACAGCCTGACAGCGCCAGTTCCGCCAACCCGGTCAGGGCCGAGACACGCATTTCCTCGGGGCCAAAGCGCGCCCAGATCGGATAGAGCGTCTGCAACCAGCCAAAAAGCAGTGCATCCTGAGCACCAGGAACTGCCCGTGTCAGGGACTGGTAGAGATGGTGATGAGTATTGACCAACCCGGGCGTCACCACACAACCGCGCGCCGGTACGACCTCTCCGCCGGTCTGCAGCCCCTGCCCTAGTTCTGCGATCACACCATCGCGGATCAGAATGTCGACCTTCGCCAATTCCTGACGCGCATCGTTCATTGTGAGGACGTGATCAGCATCCTTGATCAGTATTTCAGCCATTGGAATATCCCCTGTTTCGACTGTGCCGACCCCCTCGGACACATGTGCATTCAGAGCGGTGGAAAGGGGCAAAGAACCGCTCTATCAGTCGATAATATCGTCATAGCGATGCAGACGGAACCACTTTGGCGGCATGGTTCTATTGTCACATCAACGCCGAGCGTGGCACCGACGAAGCGCGGCGTGTTTGGCCCTTTTTCGGCGTCGAGAGACCTTCCGAAACCTCTTCTTGAAATCAAACCGACCAGTAGCCAATCAAGATCAAAACACTGCAAAACCGCGACGTGTGATAAATCACGCCACGCGAGACAATATCTCCAGCGCGGCCTCATGTTGCTGCCGTCCCGCCGCCGCAAGCACCCGACCGCCCTGATGTGCCGGACCGCCCTGCCAGTCGGTGACGATGCCGCCGGCGGCCTCAATCACTGCAAGCGGTGCCTGGATGTCATAGATTTGCAATCCGGACTCGATGACCAGGTCGATCTGCCCCGCCGCCAAGAGCGCATAAGCATAACAATCCATCCCGTAGCGTGTAAGTTTGGCCTTGCTCGCCACGGCCTTGAAGGCCGAGCCTTCTTCGGGTGTGCCCACCTCGGGAAACGTTGTGTAGAGCACTGCGTCATCAAGCGACCGCTCGCCGCGCACCCGTAGTTGCCGTTCCCCCATTGGTCCGACAACCCGGCTATGGCCAAGACCGCCTTCAAATCGTTCTCCGATATAGGGCTGGTCGACAATCCCGTAGAATGGGCCGTTCTGGTCAGATACGGCGATAAGCACACCCCAGGTTGGCGTGCCAGACATGAAACCGCGTGTGCCATCGATCGGATCAAGCACCCAGGTCAGACCACTTTCACCGGCCTGGGTGCCGTACTCCTCACCCAGAATGCCATCCTGCGGACGCATCCGCGCCAGCACATCGCGCATCGCACGTTCTGTGGCCCGGTCCCCCTCGGTTACTGGGTCGAACCCCTGCCCGGCCTTGTTATCCGCGGTCAGAGACTCTGAGCGGAAATACGGCAGAACAGTCTCGCGCGCGGCATCTGCCACCGCATGCGCGGTTTTTACAATATCTTCGATGTCCAATGAAAAACTGTCCCTCATGCCACGATCAGCAGCATGAGTAGACAGAATTTAGCGCGACCTCAAGCGACGTCGCTCAGCACCCGGGCAAGATCAAACAGGCGACGGCGCTGGTTTTCCGGAATTGCATAGTAAGACCGCACCAGATCAAGCGCTTCCTTATCCCCCAGCAAGTCGGACGGTACTGAACTTCCCTCATCCCGGTCAGAGCTTTCGCTGTCCAACCCCTCAAAGAAAAAACTGACCTCGACATCAAGCGCGTCGGCGATATCCCAAAGCCGGGAGGCGCTTACGCGGTTGGCACCGGTTTCGTATTTTTGAATTTGCTGAAACTTTATTCCAACACTCTCGGCCAGTTGTTGCTGCGTCATTCCGACAAGCCAGCGACGATGGCGAATTCGTTTACCGACATGTACGTCGACGGGGTGCGGCATGGTTATTCCTTCCTTTAGCTGCCCCAAACATCCGACACCCGAAACAACAGGCGCGGTGGAGCCAATATTTACCGTTCATTACGCCACGCATCCCTGCAGCGCGCCGCAAAGGTAACATTATGCCGTTAAAATACAAGAAATATTACTATCCGGAAACGTGACCTATGCTAATGAGAAACAATCTAGACTTGCGCCCTATCCTTTTGAATAGGTCCATTCGCCCCTGCTATCGGTATTTGACAAACTCGGCCCAGGGCGGCTAGGCCGCATCAACACAAGATCCACTGCTCCGAAAAAGGTAATAGCTCCAGATGCGCGCGTTTCAGATAAAGTCTTTTGATACCCTTCCCGAACTGTCACACGCCGAAATGCCAAAACCTGGGTCAGGGGAAATCCGTATAAAAACAGAATCTTGCGGCCTGAACTTCGCGGATCTTCTAATGATCGAAGGTAAGTATCAGGACACGCCTGCCCCACCGTTCACCATGGGTATGGAGGTGGCGGGCGTCATTGACGCGCTTGGCCCGGACACAGCAGCACCCCCGGTCGGCACGCGTGTCGCTGTCTTCGCCGGACAGGGCGGATTGGCCGAGTACGGCTGCTTTCCCGCAGATCGTGTCGTCGAGCTGCCGGAAACAATGAACCCCACCGACGCCGCCGCATTCCAGATCGCCTATGGTACCAGCCATGTGGCGCTGGATTACAAGGCGCGACTTCAACGTGGCGAGACTCTGTTGGTGCTCGGCGCGGCCGGGGGTGTGGGGTTGACCGCAGTCGAGATTGGAAAATTGATGGGCGCGACGGTCATTGCCTGCGCCCGCGGCAACGATAAACTTGAGGTTGCGCGTGCCGCCGGGGCCGATCATCTGATCGACGCCAAAACCCAAGATATCCGCGATGTCTGCAAAGCGCTTGGCGGTGTCGATGTAGTTTACGACCCGATCGGCGGCGATCAGTTCAAGGCGGCCTTTCGGGCGTGCAATCCCGAAGCGCGTATTCTACCCATAGGATTTGCCAGCGGCGAGGTGCCGCAAATCCCCGCCAACCACCTCCTGGTGAAGAATATCAGCGTTATGGGGCTTTACTGGGGCGGATATCTGAAATTTCGCCCCGAGATCGTGACAAATAGTCTGCGAACCCTACTGGAATGGTACGAAGCCGGTCGGATCAAACCCCATATCTGCCAGGTCTTTCCGCTGGAACAGGCCGCCGATGCGCTGGAGCTGCTGCGCAGCCGCAAATCAACCGGCAAGGTCGTCGTCACGATTGATTAACGACTGCGGTCTCGCTGGCGCAAAAGCCGTTTCTGACCATGACCGCCAGTTGCTCTACCAATTCGTTGCGCGGTGTGCGCCCGCCATACATGTTGACCTTCTGCGTGCCCAGATCCGGCAGGTTTGCCGCTGCAGGGACCAGCTCAAGATGGCGCGGCGCGCTGCCTTCGAGGATGGTCGTGACCGCGAGATCGGCGCTCACCGTTGCCTCTATCGCGCCGTCGGAATTTGAATCAATGGCGTTTTCCCAATCGATCTCGGCCTGTTCCAGCTTTTCGATTGCGCCCGCCCGAAACAGGCAGTTGCGGCAATTGGCCAGTTGCAGCGGGCGCTTTTTCCAGACCGAACCATTGACGGCCCCGTACCAGCGAAGCGGCATTTCAGTCAAAACCTCGCCGCCGGGGCCGACGATGGTTTCCGTTGTCAGGATCAGATCCATCTCGCCCTGGCCATAGGCTTCGATCAGGGCGGTGGAATAGGATGAATTCAACAGCACCTTGACCCTCGGGAACGCGGCATTGAACTGTTTCAGCACGCGTGGGATCGCCGGATAGATGATGTCATGCGGCACGCCAAAGGTGACCTCCCCCTCCCAGACCTGGTCTGTGAGCCGCCCAACCACCTCATCGTTCAGATCTACCAGCCGACGGGCATAGCTGAGCAATTGTTCGCCAGATGGCGTCAGGGCGATCTTGCGGTTACTTCGGTCCAGCAGATCAACCCCCAGAAGCTCCTCAAGCCGCTTAAGCTGCATCGACACCGCCGACTGCGTCAGGTTGAGCGCCGAGGCCGCCCGAGTGACACCGCCATAATCGGAAAGCGCCACAAAGGATCGCAACGTGGTTATGTCGAGATTTCTCATTCATCACACTCCTTGATGGTATCCGTCACAAACATTCGCTTTCAATATGGACTGAGGTTGGCATAAATATCAAGACATGAAATGCAAAGAGATCAATGCATCAAGAATTCGAAAGGAAACGACATGGCATTCCTGTCCAATACCAGCCATCCCTGCCACCCCACCCCATCCCGGCGCTTTTCGTTTATTGACATGCTGACTGTGTACCGCCAACGACGGGTACTGGCCCGGCTTGATGACGCCGCACTGGACGATATCGGGCTCAGCCGCGACGATGCGCTGCGGGAATCCCGGAGGCCTTTTTGGGATCTGCCTTAAAATCTGCGCTGAATAGCCTTTAAAATACTATGTTTCCGGCGTCGGAAAACCTTGAAAACACAGGCCAACTAACCGATATTGACGGCAACGGTTCCATTTCGGGGCCAGCCAGAACACTTATCGGAGGTTTAGATGGCTGAATTTGACACAATCCGGAGCAGCGCAGGCACGCGTACAGCCGCGATTGACGAGGGTCTGCGCGCCCATATGAACAAGGTCTACGGCACGATGTCCGTCGGCATGCTGATCACCTTCGCCGCGGCCTGGGCTATCGGCAACAACGCCGCTATGATGGAAACGCTGTTCACGGGCATGACCCGTTGGGTGGTGATGTTTGCGCCGCTGATCCTGGTTTTCGCTTTCAGCGCGATGATTAACAAACTGTCGGCCGCAGCAGCGCAGCTGTTCTTTTACTTCTTCGCCGCCGTCATGGGCGTCTCGATCAGCTATATCTTCGTGATCTTCACCGACTTCTCGATCGCGCAGGTCTTTCTGACGACCGCAATCGCCTTCGCTGGCCTGTCGCTTTGGGGCTACACCACCAAGAAAGACATCTCGGGCTGGGGCAGCTTCCTGATCATGGGCGTGATCGGCCTGATCGTGGCTTCGATCATCAACATCTTCCTGGGCTCGCCCGCGATCATGTTCGCGATCTCGATCCTAGGTGTGCTGATCTTTGCGGGCCTTACCGCCTATGACACGCAGAACATCAAGAACACCTACTTGGCTCATGCTCACCACGGTGACACGGAATGGCTGGGCAAGGCGGCAATCATGGGCGCGTTGAACCTCTATCTGGACTTCATCAACATGTTCATGTTCCTGCTGCAGCTTCTTGGCAACCGCGAGTAATCGCAGGAGCATACGGAGATAAAGAGGGCCGGTCTCAACGACCGGCCCTTTTGATTCCATCACTGTAATGACCTTGGAGCACCCGGATCAGCGGCTGCTTTGCCGAAACGGATAAACGGATCAAAGTTGACCACGGCTCAAGCCGTGTTGCGCACCGACCAACCCCAGAACCGCACCATCATCAAGACCCCGGCAATCGCCAGCCCCACCGCCAAACCCAGCCAAATGCCGACACCGCCCATCCCCCAGGTAAAGCCCAGCCCATAGCTGACAGGCACGCCGATCAGCCAATAGCTGACCGCGGCGATGATCATCGGCACCTTGGTGTCCTGCAGCCCGCGCAAGAGGCCCAGGGCCATCACCTGCGCCGCATCGGCAAACTGGAACAGCGCGGCGGCGGCCAACAAGCCGACGCCGATGACGATCACCCCGGCGCGGTCGGGCTCATCAGGATGCATGAAAAGGCCGATCAGAAACTCCGGCACCACCAGAAAGGCAATGACGGTCAATAGCGCCGTAAGAATCGACATCGCAATCACCACTTTTGCGCCATCGCGCAGCCCCTGAACATCGCGCCGCTCTGAAGCCTGAGCGGCACGCACCGTGGCGACGTTGGATAAGCCGATATGCACCATGAATACGGCGGATGTCACCTGCAATGCGGCCCCATGCGCCGCTAACTGCAAGGTGCCCAACCAACCCATCATTATCGAGGATGCTGCAAACAGCGCCACTTCCGACAGGTTGGTCAACCCAATCGGCCAGCCCAGACGGAAAACCTGTGCCAGCGCCTCCCAATCCGGGCGCCAGAGCCGCTGAAAAAGTGCGAATTGCGGTGTGACCAGCATGACATACCCCACCAGCACCACGAGCGATGCGGTACTGACCGTCAAGGAGGCGATTGCAGCCCCGCGAATGCCCATCTCGGGGAAGCCCCAATTGCCGAAGATCAGCAAATAATTAACCGCGATATTCAGAAGGACCGCGCCAACTGTTACCCACAGCACGATCTGGGTTCGCTCTAGGGCCGCCAGGAAAGATTTCAGCACCATTACCAGCAGGGCGGGTACGATCGACCAGCCCACAATGGTCAGATAGTCGGCTGCCAGCGCTGATGTTTCCGGGTCCTGCCTCAACCCCAGAAACAGTGCCTCTGACCAGATCGTCAACGGCAGGATCGCAACGCCAAAGATCACTGAGGCCCACATGCCCATGCGGGTGATCCGGCGCACCTGGGTTTCGTCCTCGGCCGCGTTGGCGGCAGCAACCATCGGCATCACCGCGAAGGCAAAGCCCGATCCCACGATAAAAAGAACAAACCACAGCGTCCCACCCAGCACCTCGGCGGCCAGCGCCTCGACCGAGTACCAGCCCAGCATGACCGCATCGCTGAGCGTGACGGCAAACTGCGCCAGATGGCTGCCGATCAGCGGCAGGCCAAGGCTGAGCACACGCTTTGCGTGATGAATATATCCCGAGGGCTGTTGCATAATCCCGCCCTACGCCCGCCCTTCGGCAAAGGCAAGGCAGGTGTGACACCCATCTGGTAGAGACCAGCCCAGAGGCGGCCTTATCGTCACATATGCTTTAGCGTTGCTTGCGCTGATCGGGATGCAGGGCGGTCCCCAGGATATGTTCGGATTGGTGCACGACATGCTGCGCCGTACTGACAATCAGCGGATCGGGCGGCGTCGAGACTTCAAGATCCTTGCCTGGATAATCCACCGAATTCAGGAAATGCAGCATACAGTTGAGACGCGCACGTTTCTTGTCATTCGACTTGATCACGGTCCAGGGTGCGTCAGCCGTGTCTGTGTAGAAGAACATCGCCTCTTTGGCCTCGGTGTAGTCATCCCACTTGCCCAGTGACTGTCGGTCAATCGGGCTGAGCTTCCACTGCTTGAGCGGATCCGTGGCGCGGCTGTCAAAGCGGCGTTTCTGTTCATCTTGCGTCACCGAAAACCAGTATTTGTAAAGCCGGATGCCCGACCGGACCAGCATGCGCTCCAATTCGGGCGTTTGGCGCATGAATTCCAGATATTCTGTCGGCTCACAAAAGCCCATTACCCGTTCAACGCCGGCCCGGTTGTACCAGGAGCGGTCATAGAACACCATTTCACCCCTGGTTGGCAGATGGTCAACATATCGCTGGAAAAACCATTGCCCACGTTCCTCATCTGTGGGTTTGTTCAGGGCAACAACGCGCGCCGACCGGGGGTTCAGATGCTCGGTAAATCGCTTGATCGTGCCGCCCTTGCCCGCCGCATCACGACCTTCGAACAACAGAACGAACTTCTGGCCCGTCTCCTGTGCCCAATGCTGTACCTTCAGCAACTCAGCCTGAAGCTTTGCCTTTTGATCTTCATACGGACGACGACCCAGCTTGGTATCGTAGGGGTATTTGCCGTTCTCGAACGCCTTGCGCAGGCTTGTCACATCATCGGTCTCGGATGTGCTCTCCGGCGCAACATCCGGCGCTACTTCTGGCTTTTTTCTGGAATTGGTCTTCGTTTCGACTGTCGTCATAAGGCGCCTCCTTCTCGTGTCCGATCAGCAGGGTAACGAGAGATGGCACAAGCCGCCTTGATCCGGGTCAAATCCGCTAACACACTCCGGCTAACTGGACAGAAAGGTCTGTCCGTGTCCGCCACAGCCACCAGACTCTAAGTTGCGCAAATCAAAGACTCAGGGCGCCTGGCGCGCCTTAATGCGTCCACGCCCCGCGGCGGTTTGTCGCGAAGTTCTCACCATAGCCGCCGGGCCGGATGTTGGGCTTGCGGGTCTTCGGTTCCTGCACGATTGCATCAATGCCCTTCTCTTCAGCATAATCCAACGCCGCCTCTTTAGACGAAAACCGCACCCTGACCTGCGCCTGCGTATCCGATGATGATGTCCAGCCCATCAACGGATCGACGCTGCGCGCTTCATCCGCCACATATTCCAGCACCCAGTGCTTGGTCTTGGCGGTACCGGATTGCATGGCGTTGCGGGCAGGTTTGTAAATACGGGCGGACATGGGGCAGGCTCCTGTTTCTGAAGGTGTTATCCCAAAATCAGCGCCGCGCGGCAAGTAGACAAATACGGCACGCGGCAGACTTTCCCACTCCCATCGGATCGGGGGGCTGGGGGACGTCCCCCAGGGGCTGCGTGCCCTGAGCGCAAAACTGAACGGCGTGAGCCGAGCGAACTCCGTTTGAAAGCCCCTGCCCGGTCGTGGGCGTTACTGCAAATAAGTGCTTACGCATTGGCTCTCCAGCGCTTAGAAAGCCCACGATATCATCACCCGGAGATCCAGATGAAAATCGCCACAGCCGCCTACCCGCTCGATCCCCCGGATAGCTGGGTCAGCTATGCCGAGAAAATCACCGATTGGGTGGCCGAGGCGGCGAAAAACGGTGCGGAGCTTCTGGTGTTCCCCGAATATGGGGCAATGGAACTCGCGATGCTGTCGGGCCCGGATATCGCGGGCGATCTCGAAAACTCCCTGCGTGCGGTCTCGGACCGTATCGATGACGCCAATGACCTTCACGCCGATCTGGCCACGAAGTATGGCGTTTATATCCTGTCGGGATCCGGCCCGGTTTTTGATGATGCCGTCAGCAACCGCCCGGTCAATCGCACCCACCTCTTCTCACCCACCGGCGGACGCGGCGTTCAGGACAAGCAGATCATGACCCGGTTCGAGCGTGACCCGATGCAGATGGCCTCCGGCGGCCCCTTGCGCCTGTTCGAAACCAGCCTGGGCAAAATCGCGATCCTGACCTGTTATGATAGCGAATTCCCGCTCCTGGGCCGGGCTCTGGCCGATGCCGACCTGATCCTCGTCCCCTCCTGCACCGAGGCACTATCGGGCTATTGGCGAGTACGGATCGGCGCAATGGCGCGCGCGCTGGAAAATCAGTGCGTCTCGGTCATGGCCTCACTTGTCGGGCCTGCCCCCTGGAATCCGGTCGTAGACATGAACACCGGCATGGGCGGTATTTTCGCACCCCCCGACGCAGGCTTTCCCGACACCGGCATAGTGGCCGAGGGCACGCTGAACCAACCCGGCTGGACCTATGCCGAGGTCGATCTGGCGACCATTGCCAATGTCCGCAAGGATGGCCGCGTGCTGGGCCGCACCCACTGGCGTGAACAAACCGGTCGCGACGGCCATGTCACATCTGAACCGCTCGGGTGATTATCCCCTTGAAAATCACGTCAAACAGGCCCATTTAGGGGCGCGATCCGCCACGTGGCGGAAAAACTGTAATAGGAGAGACCATGGCCAAGGAAGAATTGCTCGAATTTCCCGGTGTCGTAAAGGAACTCCTGCCCAACGCGACATTCCGGGTCGAGCTTGAAAACGGCCATGAGATTATCGCGCACACGGCGGGGAAAATGCGCAAGAACCGTATCCGGGTTCTGGCGGGCGACAAGGTACAGGTCGAGATGACCCCCTATGACCTTACCAAGGGCCGGATCAACTATCGCTTCAAATAAGCGACGTGTCCGCATCCCGAAAAGTGACGGCTGATTATCAAAGTAGATGCGGACAACGAACAAGAACATGCGGCTGATCCTGGGATCCGGCAGTCCGCGACGGCGGGAACTGCTGGCGCAGATCGGCGTGGTGGCGGATGAAGTCCGCCCCCCCGACATCGATGAAACCCCGCTCAAATCGGAACTGCCCCGCCCCTACTGCATTCGCATGGCGCGTGAAAAGGCGCTTGCCGTTCCGGCAGAGTCCGGTGACATCGTGCTTTCGGCCGACACAACCGTGGCCCTCGGACGCCGCATCCTCGGCAAACCCGACACCGCTGCCGAGGCCGCCGAATTTCTGCTCGCCATGTCCGGGCGGCGCCACAAGGTTATCACCGCCGTCGCCCTGCGGTGCGGAGATCGCATCTGGGAAAAGGATGTGGTCACAACCGTCAAGATGAAACGGCTGTCTGATGAAGAGTTGAACGCCTATCTGGCCACCAACGATTGGCAGGGCAAAGCCGGGGCTTACGGCATTCAGGGACCCGCAGGCGCGCTCATTCCGTGGATACAAGGCTCGTTTACCGCCGTCGTGGGGCTGCCCTTGGCTGAGACCGCGGGCCTGCTGCGCGCCGCCGGGTATCCGTTACATAAGGACATGCCATGAAGGGACGTATCGTAGCCCTTGACCATCTGAACACAGCAAAAACCGCCGCCCTACTGGTCGATGGCCGGCTTGAGGATTTGTTGATCGAACACGACGCCCCAGTCCCCGGCACCATCTACCGCGCCACGGCCGGACGGCCCGTCAAGGGTCAGGGCGGCATGTTCATGAACACCCCCGATGGCACGGCTTTCCTGCGCCAGATCAAGGGGCTAGCGCCCGGCGACAGCCTGATTGTGCAGGTCACCGGCTATGCCGAACCCGGCAAAGCCATCCCGGTCACCGCGAAACTTCTGTTCAAAAGCCGCTACGCCATCGTCACCCCCTCGGCGCCCGGCATCAACGTGTCACGCGCAATCCGCGAGGATGAAACCCGCGACGCGCTGCTCGAAATCGCCCACGAGGAAATGGCGGGCAAGGAGGTGGGCGTGATCCTCAGATCATCTTGCGCCGACGCCAACGCCGAGGACATCGCTCAGGACATCGCAGCAATGCGCGATCTGGCCTGCGCCATCAGCAACGACGCAGACGGCAAAGAACCGGAAAAACTGCTGGAGGGTGATGATCCCCATACCCTCGCCTGGCGCGAATGGACCCAGCCCGCAGAGATCAGTAGCGACGCTGGCTCTTTCGCTGATCTCGGCGTACTCGATCAGATCGACACCCTGCGCGGCCCCAAAGCATCGCTATCCGGCGGGGCATTTATGTTTGTCGAACCCACGCGCGCACTAACCGCCGTGGATGTGAATACAGGCGGCGATACCTCACCTGCAGCAGGGCTCAAGGCCAATCTGGCCGCCACCCGCGAGTTACCCCGGCAGTTACGCCTGCGCGGGCTTGGGGGCCAGATCACGCTAGATCTGGCGCCGATGAACAAGAAAGACCGCCGCCAGTTCGAAACCGCCCTGCGGGCGGCTTTCCGGGCCGATACCGTTGAAACAGCCCTTGTCGGCTGGACGCCCCTGGGTCATTTTGAGCTACAGCGCAAACGTGACCGCGTGGCCCTGAGCGAGATACTGACATGACCTGCCCCATCTGCGAAAAGCCCCCGGATCAGGCCTATCGGCCCTTCTGCTCCAAACGCTGCGCCGATATAGATCTGGGCAAATGGCTTAAGGGTGATTACGCCGTGCCCTCACAAGAACCCGAAGACATTGAAGAGGCCGTCGAGCAAGCGATGCAACAGGCGTCGAAACCGCACTGAAAAAGTTGCAAACGCCTCTGGACAGCCTGCCCGACCTCGCCTAGAACGCCGGAACCCGAACGCAAAGCGTTCCCCGTGCCCGGGTAGCTCAGGGGTAGAGCAGTGGATTGAAAATCCTCGTGTCGGTGGTTCGATTCCGCCCCCGGGCACCACTTCAATATCCAAAGACAAGCGACTACATACAATAAGGCCCTATAAAGTTGGGCTTTCGTGCTTCCGGTTGTCCGATGGAGTTTTCCACGGTCCAACCAAATGCCTCCGCTTTGGGGGCATAATTGGGGACATTGTTGGATTAGCTGTTTGTAGGATGCCCCCAATGCCATTGAATGATGCGAAACTTAGAAACCTCAAACCCAAAGCAAAGACCGACAAGGTCAGCGACTCTGGCGGGCTATATATTGAAGTGACGCCAACGGGTTCGCGCCTGTGGCGTTTGAAGTATCGCTTCGAAGGGCGTGAAAAGAGGCTTTCTTTTGGCCCCTACCCTGCTGTTCTGCTTGCCGATGCGAGAGAAGCGCGTGACAAAGCAAAAGCGATGCTTGCCAAAGAGATTGATCCCGGAGCAGCAAAGCAAGCTGAGAAACAGGCGCGCCGTGCGATTGCAGAGCACATATTCGAGAAACTGGCTGACGGCTTTCCTGAAAAAGGACGGCAGGAAGGGCGCGCCAAAGCAACGCAAACGAAAAACGCTTGGCTCTTGGACATGGCCAAGGCGGATTTTGGAAACGTAGCGATCATCGAAATAAGGCCGCCAATGATCTTGGACTGCTTGCGCAAGGTTGAAGCAAAGGGAAATTACGAGACAGCGCAAAGGTTACGTGCGAAGATTAGCGCTGTGTTTCGGTTTGCAGTTGCTAGTGGTGTGGCCGAGTTTGATCCGGCGCAAGCTTTGCGTGATGCTCTGATCCGCCCGAAGCCGAAATCCCGCGCCGCAATCATCGAAAAAACAGCGCTGGGCGCATTGCTCCGCGCCATTGACGGATTCGAAGGCCAAGTCACGACGCGAATTGCTTTGCAATTGCAGGCCCTCTTGGCCCAGCGCCCCGGTGAGTTGCGCCGTGCGGAATGGACCGAAATTGATTTTGGCAATGCCGTTTGGACAATCCCTGCCGACCGCATGAAGATGCGTCTCCCGCACAGCGTTCCGTTACCTAAGCAGGCGTTGGCGTTTTTGGATGATCTGCGCCGTATCAACTGCAATGGTAGCTTTCTGTTTCCAAGTCTTCGCTCGTTTCACCGGCCAATGAGCGAAAACACCCAGAACGCCGCTCTGCGCCGATTGGGGTATTCCGACGAAGAAATGACGGCACACGGGTTTCGTGCGACCTTTTCCACCTTAGCGAATGAAAGCAATCTATGGCACCCCGATGCAATTGAGCGCGCCTTGGCCCATGTCGAAAGCAATCAAGTGCGCAAAGCTTACGACAGAGGTACGCACTGGGAAGAAAGAGTGAAATTGGCCGACTGGTGGGCTAGATTCTTGGCTAAAGCCCGTGCAAGTTAATATCCCGCCGTCACCCAATTTCATGAGGCCCTGACATTTCAAAACAAGTCATTGTTTCCTTGATCTACAAAGCATCAGTTGATCCTATGCACAGCTGGATCAGCCCGGATGAACCGCCGATGCTAGGTGAAGAATACCTTGAAAGCTTACATCGCATTAAAACGCGGCGAGATCACCTCTTGGAAAGCGTTCGCTCCGAACTGGATAATCACGATCTGGATTGGTTTCAGGGGAGATTTGGCCCATCCGGGAGGGAGTTGGAGGAAATTGCAGCGACGCAACAGGTAGCGTGGCAAAAAGAAGCCAAACGGCTTTCAGAGGGCATCTTTGTCTGGCATCAAGCTGGTTTGGGCCGCCGCTATCTCATAGCAGACTTTGACTATTGGGAGCGCATACCAATCTTTGAGCTTGAGGAAATCACGCAGCTGTCGGTCGGCGTCGAACCCCACAAAGTTTTCAAGGAGCGGCTTGACCCTGAAAACATTGGGCATAAGAACAAAACTTCAGCAGATAATTTCATTTGGCGGCGCCATAAACTGGTGAAGCGTACATTCTCACCGCACAACCGACGCGCAAGGACATTTGCACGTGATTTAGCGGCTTAGGCGACATCCGTGAATTTGGATGCTCATCAAGGGTTTCTGCGAATGCTGGACCGAATTGCACAACGTGATTCAGGCGAAACACCTCAATCAAACGATATTCCGAAGGATGATGGCAAAGTTTCTGACAAGTCACTGGAAGGCCGTGAAATCGCTTCCATGTCAAAACTTCTGACGGCCATCGCGATCACCGAATACGGATATGATACGCAGAATCGACGCAGCCCAATCCCACGCGAGATACAAGAACTCGCAGATTTGTTGGGGCTTTCCTTATCCCAAGACACGATTCGGAAATACCTCAAAACGGGCGCTAAGTACCTCCTCAGGGACTGGAAGCCGGATAGCTAGTTATTCGTTTAACGAATAAAAATACAAAGCCGTATGAATTCTTATACTTGCCGCTATTCGATTGGGTGAATTCCAATTCGCCCACCAAAGAACACATCGCTGTCAAACCTCATACCACAACAACGAACGAGGTTACATCGTGTCAGATCAAAAAAGGTTTCCCGAGACTGGACTTATCCGTCTGTCTCACATTCTCGCACCTACTGGCCCCATTCCAGTCTCAAAATCTACTTGGTGGCAAGGTGTGAAAGACGGACGCTTTCCTAAGCCCCAGAAGTTGGGGCCGTGAACGACGGTTTGGAAGGTCGAAGACATCCGCGTATTATTCGAGGGGAATGAAGATGCCTATACCGTCGGGAAAACAAGTGGCTTACCCGCGTCAACACGACAGTTGATCCTGGATCGCTGTTTCTCGGGACAGCTTCCGCCAGTCGATGGTATTTCAACGCTTCGAATGTGGGGCGAACCAAAGTCTGCCTTGAGGTTGAGAAAAATCGCCTACCACCTTGCCGGTTTAGCTAAAAACTTCAAAAAGATGCAGTCGCGCGGCTATGAGGGTGCGATTTCGGATTGGGAAGACGATCTGAAGTACATGCATGACAAATACTACATTCGTCATTTTGGGTTCGGTTGGCCAGGTCGTGGTCACTGGGCGTCGTACCTTGCGGGCCATTGTACAGCACGCGGCGGCACCTCCTAGTTGACACCATTCTGTCCTCACTGCCGAGTTTCTGGTTGCGGAACATAGAAAGGCAGCCGTGCCTGAGACGGTGCAAGCGCCAATTCAAAAAGAAAGTTCCCCTTCTCCAGCTCCATCTCATGCAGGGCAGTTTTTCCCGCTGCCATCCTCCTGGGTTCCGCTTTGGACATGCTCATCGAAACACTTGTTTTCTACCGATACCAAATACCCCTATTTTTGGGACACAACTGGGAGCAATCCATAAAGAAATACCCGATGGAAAGAACAACCGCGAACATCGCACCCGGTATGTTGGGTGCGAAGTCGCATTATTCTTCATCTGGTTCTACGCACATCCGAGCGCAACGCTTTTCTAACCAGCCTTTCGGAACCGGAGAACACAAGCACCAGACGTTCAGGCTGCCACGAAAGTCAGAGAAACGCCATTCAGACAGTGACGCTTGCCGGTGGGCGCCGGGCCATCATCGAAGATATGTCCCAGATGGCTTCCGCAGCGGCTGCAATGGCATTCGGTGCGCACCGAAAACAGCTTGCGGTCTTCCTTAGTGCCGATGGCGTTCGGCAGCGCCTGATAAAAGCTCGGCCAGCCAGTGCCGCTGTCGTATTTATGCTTCGACGAATACAGGGCCTGATCGCAGCCGCGGCAATGATACGTGCCAGTATCATAGAGTTTATCAAGCGGCGAGCTGCCCGCCCTTTCCGTGCCCTCTTCGCGCATGACCTTGTACTGCAAGTCAGTCAGCATGGCGCGCCATTCGGCATCGCTGTAGCTGACCTCGAACGAGCCAGCGGCATTGGTGCGCAGCCCCAGCGCGATGGCCGTGCCCGTGGTCAACACGGAGGTGATGAAGTGACGTCGGTGCATGATGATGCTCCCATTTTGTTTACTGGAATGTGAGGGCAAACGGGTTATGGCGCAACAAACGCTCCTGCAAGATCGCGTGAGAAACGTTACAAATCGCGAAGAGAACGGTGCCAAGACCTTCAACATCAATCCTCTTTTCCAACTCAATCCCTTTGCCATCGCATAAGGCACGGATGCGGCGCCCGGAAAGTTTCAACCCATCCAAGCGATCCACCGCACCAGACATCTGGCCAGCTGATTGCCTCGCAACTGGCTCTACCTGCATGCGGCGCGACACCCCATGATTTTGACACGAACCGATCGCCCTTCCCCTTGCCCTTAGCCGTGAATTCAGGCACGACGGGCGCGATATGACAGACCCGATTGAAGGACCCCGCCAATGGCTGACGGAACGATTGACATGAATGCCAAACCGACTGAAGAGATTTCGGTTCGCGAAGTGTTCGGCATCGACACGGATATGGTGGTCAAAGGTTTCGCCGAGAAGACCGACCGGGTGCCGGATTTCGACAGCACCTACAAGTTCGATCCCGATACGACGCTGGCGATCCTGGCTGGGTTTTCCCATAACCGACGAGTGATGATCCAGGGCTATCACGGCACCGGCAAGTCGACCCATATCGAGCAGGTCGCCGCGCGACTGAACTGGCCCGCGGTGCGCGTGAACCTCGACAGCCATATCAGCCGGATCGACCTCATCGGAAAGGATGCGATCAAGCTGCGTGACGGCAAGCAGGTGACCGAGTTTCACGAGGGCATTCTGCCCTGGGCGCTGCGCAACCCCGTCGCCATCGTCTTTGACGAATATGATGCGGGCCGGGCGGACGTAATGTTCGTGATCCAGCGCGTCTTGGAGCATGACGGCAAATTGACACTTCTTGATCAGAATGAGATTATCACGCCGAACCCGAATTTCCGCCTGTTTGCGACCTCGAATACAGTCGGTTTGGGCGACACCACCGGGCTTTATCACGGGGTTCAGCAGATCAACCAGGCGCAGATGGACCGCTGGTCAATGGTCGCCACGCTGAACTACCTCAGCCATGACGCGGAAACCGCCATCGTGATCGCGAAAAACCCCCTTTTCAACAACGAAAAGGGCCGCAAGACGATCTCCCAGATGGTGACCGTTGCAGACCTGACCCGCACGGCATTCATGAATGGTGAGCTTTCCACGGTGATGAGCCCCCGGACGGTGATCAACTGGGCGCAGAACACCCATATTTTCCGCAACGTGGGCTATGCCTTCCGCCTCACCTTCCTCAACAAATGCGACGAGCTGGAACGCCAGACCGTGGCCGAATTCTATCAGCGCTGCTTTGACGAGGAATTGCCGGAAAGCGCGGCGAGCATGAGCCTGGGATAACGGGCACGCTCGCCCTATCTCGCGAGGTAAGGCATGCATATTGGACTGATCGGCGGTATCGGCGTGGCGGCGACGGTGGTGTATTACCAGCGGTTGGCGGCGGCCGTCTCGGCAAAGGGTCAAAAGCTCGACCTGACCATCGTGCAGGCGGATGCGCCGACGCTGGTGAAAAACAATCGCGAGGATAATCGCGCAGCGCAGGCAGAAATCTATGCCATACTAATTGACCGGCTGAAGGCAGCGGGCGCTGACTGTGCAGCAATCACCTCACTGGGCGGGCATTTCTGCTACGATGAGACAGTGGCACTCTCGTCACTGCCTCTGGTCTCGGGCGTTACCCCTCTCGACAGCTATTTCGCCGGTCAGGGCCTCAGGCGTGTGGGCCTTCTGGGCACGCGGGTGGTGATGGCAACCAAGCTTTACGGGCAGCTCAGCCAGACCGATGCCGTGGCCATCGAGGATAAGCTGGACGAGCTGGGGCAGCGTTACATTGACATGGCATTGGCAGGTGCCGCCACGGATGCAGATCGCGACTATTTTCTGGATGCCGGACAGCGGTTGATCTGCGATCATGGCGCGGACGCGGTCGTGCTGGCCGGAACCGATCTCAACCTTGCCTTTGATGGGCAAAAAACCGACTATCGCGTGATCGACGCGCTTGAGGTGCATGTGGACCTACTGGCGCGCCTTGCCTGCGACGAAATTGGTCTGGACGAGTTGGAGACCGCTGGATGAAAAAGCCCAACGACAACCCCGCCGACCCGTTCAAGAAGGCGTTGGCCGAAGCAACCAAAGTGATGGCCGACGACTCTGAACTGTCAGTGACCTATTCGGTCGATCCGGCGGGTGTCAGTGGTGACGCGATGCGGCTGCCGCAGGTGTCGCGCCGGATGACCCGCGAAGAGGTGCTGTTGGCCCGCGGCACGGCAGACGCTCTGGCGCTGCGACACAAGTATCACGATGCCGCCATCAGCGCCCGCTACAACCCACAGGGCCAGATGGCGCAGGAACTCTACGACGCGATGGAGACCGCCCGCTGCGAGGCCGTGGGCGCCCGTGTGATGCCCGGCACCGCCAGCAATATCGACAGTAAGATCGAGGCCGAGGCGCTGCGTCTGGGCTATGATCAGGTCAGCGAGGCCGCACAGGTGCCCCTGCCCACCGCTGCCGGATACCTGATCCGCCATCTGGCCACCGGGCGCGATCTGCCGCCCGCGGCGCAGAACGTGATGGAGCTGTGGCAAGGGTTTATCGAGCAGGAGGCCGGCGGCACGCTGGAAAACCTGCAGGACATCCTGGCCGACCAGACCCAGTTCGCCAAGTTCGCCCGCCAGATCATCGAGGATCTGGGCTATGGCGATCAGCTTGGCGACGACCCGGACAATCTGGATGATGATGACGAGGAAGAAGCCGAAGACAGCGGTGAAGAGCAGGAAGAACCCGATAGCACCGGCGAGGATGACGGGGACGAGGATCAGGCCGATGCCGACCCCGAGCAGTCTCAGGACGATCAGCAGGACCAGTCTCAGGCGCAGGTCAGCATGGACGACATGGCTGATCAGGAAATGGGCGATGAGACCGAATTGCCCGAGGGCGAAGCCCCGCTTGAACCTCCTGCCCCACAGCCGATTTCCGACGCCGATCCGGAATATTCCGTCTACTCCACCGAGTTCGACGAGGAGATCAACGCCGAGGATCTGGCCGAACCGGTCGAACTGGAGCGGCTACGCGCTTATCTCGACCAGCAGCTTGAACCGCTGAAAGGCGCGGTTAGCCGTCTGGCCAACAAGTTGCAACGCCGGTTGCAGGCACAACAGAACCGCGCGTGGGAGTTTGACCTTGAGGAAGGCACGCTTGACGCCGGGCGTCTGGCCCGCGTGGTCGCCAACCCGACAACACCGCTGAGCTTCAAGGTCGAAAAAGATACTGAGTTTCAGGATACCATGGTGACGCTGCTTCTGGACAATTCCGGCTCGATGCGCGGGCGGCCCATTTCAATCGCCGCGATCTGTGCCGACGTTCTGGCGCGTACGCTGGAGCGTTGCAACGTCAAGGTCGAGGTTCTGGGCTTCACCACCCGCGCCTGGAAAGGCGGGCAAAGCCGTGAGAACTGGCTTGGCGAGGGTCGGCCGCAACTACCCGGGCGGCTCAACGACCTGCGCCATATCGTCTATAAATCGGCGGATGCGCCGATGCGCCGGACCCGGCAGAATCTGGGCTTGATGATGAAAGAGGGCCTGCTGAAGGAAAATATCGACGGTGAGGCACTGGAATGGGCGCATCGGCGAATGGTGATGCGGCGCGAGACGCGTAAAATTCTGATGGTGATTTCCGATGGCGCGCCGGTGGATGATTCAACGCTGTCGGTCAACCCGGCGAACTACCTGGAAAAACACCTGCGCGATGTGATTGCGATGGTCGAAAAGCGCCGTCAGGTGGAGCTTTTGGCCATTGGTATCGGCCATGACGTGACGCGGTATTATAACCGCGCGGTCACCATTACCGACGTGGACCAGTTGGCGGGCGCCATGACCGAACAGCTGGCGGCGCTCTTCGACAGCGACCCGAGGGCGCGTGCCCGGGTGATGGGCATGAGAAAAGCGAGCTAAAATCGGTTTCACCGGAAATGGCGCGGAAAAAGCCCCGAGATGAAGCGGCGAATGATTGAAACAGCCGCCTCGCGCGAGAACGCATGCGGATTTGACAGATAGTCAACCCACATGCCCTCGAGTAGCACGATCAGGCCGAATGTCGCGTCACGAGCCAAGACCGGGTCATCCTTTTCGTCGTAATCGCGGGCGATGTCCCGAAAGGCAGAGCGGATCGTGTCACGGAGCCGTTTATCACGGGTGCTACTGTAAAGTGCGATCCCGTCATTCGCATGTGCAGCACCGCGGAACGCATGCCAGATCCTTGTCGAACGCTCGTTCATCAGGGCCTCGCCCAAATCGGCCCGGATCACTGCCATGATAATGGCTTCCGGGTCACCTGCAGCGTCCTGAATGCCACGCTCAAGCTCCTCGAAATACTCTTCGCCAAAGGATTGAGCCGCCGCGACAAGCAACTGGTTCTTGCCCCCGAAATGCAAGTGAATCATGCCGCGTGACAGCTCGGCTCGTTCGATGATCTTGCTGACGGTCGTATCGGTAATGCCGATCTCGGCAATCGTATCAAGGGTGGCTGCGATCAGGGCACGCCTGCTGTTTTCAGGATCACGCCGCGAGGTTTTCCGGGCGGCAGAGCCATTAATATCTGGGCTGGTGGACGTCAAATGCAGTGCCTCCAAGGGCGGCCAATCGCGGCCCATCTTCAGAAAGATTGACACAGGCCGGGACTCAGGGCAATACTTAATGGACGATCGTCCATTAAGTATGGAACATTCTGTCAGGGCGTTGGGAGGCGCACGACCGACATGAGAAGCGATGCAGCAAAAGGTCTGACGCTTAGCGCCCCGGCGACACTCTATGTCGGCTTTCTGGTGGCTGCTCCGTTGGCGATCCTGGTGGCCTATTCGCTATGGACGCAGACCTATGTGTCGGTCGATCGCACGCTGACGCTAGCCAACTACAAAGAAGCTTTCACGGATCCGCTGGTGCGGCACCTGATGATCCGGTCGGTGCTGATTGCCGGGGCGGTGACCATCGTGACAGTGGCCCTCGCCTATCCGATTGCGTATTTCATCGCGCTCAAAGCCGAGCGCAAGACGCTCTGGCTGCTGCTGATTACCATTCCATTCTGGTCAAGCTATCTGTTGCGAGTTTTTGCGTGGAAGTTGATCCTCGGGTTCAACGGGGTTCTGAATTCGGCCTTGCTGGGCGTTGGTATGATAAGCGAGCCACTGACCTTTCTGCTCTATAACGAATTTGCCGTTGTGCTGACACTGGCCCATGCCTGGGCGCCGTTTGCGATTCTGCCGATCTATGTCTCGTTGCAGAAGATCGACCCGAGCCTGCTTGAGGCCGCCACAGACCTTGGCAACAGCGCGGTGCAGCGTTTCCTGCGCGTGACCCTGCCGCTGACGATACCGGGCATCATCGCGGCCTGTCTGATCATCTTTATCCCGACGGTTGGGGATTATGTGACGCCCTCGCTGGTGGGCGGATCGGATGGCAAGATGATTGCCAATCTCATTCAGGTGCAGTTCGGGGCCGCCAACAATTGGCCATTGGGAGCAACACTATCCTTGCTGGCGATGATGTCGGTCGGCTTCGTTGCGATCCTTTTTGTCCTCTCGGCCTCCGGATTGGGGAGGCGCATCCGATGACCCGCCCTTCCGGACTTGCGCTGTATGCGTTCCTCTATCTGGTGTTTCTCTACCTGCCAGTGCTGTTCCTGCCGCTTTTCTCGTTCAACTCCGGCACCATCGTGGCCTTTCCGATCAAGGGCTGGACGTTGGAATGGTATCGCCAACTGGGCGGCCAGGAGACCTTGATACAGGCGTTGGTGAACAGCCTTCTGGTCGGGTTGGTTGCGGCACTGCTGGCCACGTCGATGGGGCTTTTCGCGGCGCGCGCCTATGTGCGCTACCGCTTCCGCGGCAAGGAGGCCTCGGAAGGGTTGGTGATGTTGCCGCTGGTGATCCCGGGCATCATCGTGGCATCCTCGATGCTGGTTTTGTTCATCTCGATCGGGATCAAGCCGTCGCTGACCGCGGTGATGCTGGGGCACACATTTCTGGCGCTGCCCTTCTCTGTGTCGATCATGAAATCGGCATTTGACGATTTCGATGCCTCGCTGGAAGAAGCGGCGTTCGATCTGGGCTCAGGCGTGGTCGAGACCTTCCGCCGGGTGACGCTTCCCATCGTGGCGCCGGGGATCGTCGCCAGCTTGCTGGTCACGTTTACGGTCAGTTTCGACGAATTCGTGCTGGCCTTCTTCCTGTCGGGCAACCAGCCCACCCTGCCCGTCTACATCTGGAGCCAGATCCGCTTTCCAGCCAAGCTGCCGAACACGCTGGCACTGGGGTCGTTGCTGTTGCTGGCCTCGGTCGCCCTGCTGGTTGTGGCTGAATATTTCCGACGCCGTTCGGCCAAGTCGACGATATGAGGCACCGCTTATGACCGAAAAAAACATCATCCGGCTGCAAGGTATCGAAAAACGCTTTGGCCAGTTCGTTGCGGTCTCGAACCTCGACCTGGACTTGCGCGAGGGTGAATTCTTTTCGCTCCTGGGACCATCCGGTTGCGGCAAGACCACTGCCCTGCGTATGATCGCCGGGTTTCAGGAACCCACTGCCGGCAAGGTGATCATCGACGGTCAGGACATGGAGGGAATCCCCGCCAACAAGCGCCCGACCAACATGGTGTTCCAGAGCTACGCGATTTTCCCGCATCTGAATGTCGGCAACAATGTCGCCTATGGCCTGCGCAATCGAGGGATATCGAAATCCGAAATCGACACCCGCGTCAGCGAGGCGCTGGAGATGGTCGAACTGGGCGGATTGCAATCACGCGGTGCCACCGAGCTATCGGGCGGGCAACGGCAGCGGGTCGCCCTGGCCCGGGCACTGGTGATGCGGCCCAAGGTGCTGTTGCTGGATGAACCCTTGTCGGCGCTCGACAAGAAACTGCGCGAGCAGATGCAATTCGAGATGCGGCACCTGCAACAGGAACTGGGCATTACTTTCGTCATGGTGACCCATGACCAGTATGAGGCCATGACCATGTCGGACCGCATCGGCGTGATGTTCGAAGGGCGTCTGGTACAGGTCGACGCGCCGCCCACGCTTTATGCCAAACCCTGCAATCGCGAGATTGCCAGTTTCATCGGTGAGATGAATTTCCTGCCCGCTGAACTGACCGCCGAAAAAGGCGATACGCTCACGATCTCGACGCCTTGTTTCTGCGCCATGACGATCGAGAAAAACCCTAATGTCGAACAGACCGGTCGCGCCATCGAGATCGGCATCCGGCCCGAACAGCTTGAGATTTCCGCGCAGGAACCCGACGGGTATGACGGCACGGTTCAGGGCACGGTCCGGGATGTCGCGTTCTATGGCGAAAACGTTCACTACCATGTGCAAGTCGATGGCGTGGCACGACCAATATCGGCCTCTGTGCCCAACTATTTTCACACCGTTGACTACCGGCCGGGCGACGCGGTCTGGCTCGGTGTGCAAAGCGCCTCGGTCATTGATCTGGGCCAAAACCAATCCAATACATAACAGGGAGAATATCATGAAACTTACCACAATCGGGGCACTGGCCCTTTCAACGGCACTTGGCGCCGGTACCGCGCTGGCCGATGGTGCCGCACTGACGGTGTTTGACTGGTCCGGCTACGAGGATCAGGGCTTTTTCGGGGCCTATATGGAAAAGCACGGTACTGCCCCCACCTACACGTTCTTCGGCAGCCAGGAAGAGGCGTTTACCAAGCTGCAGTCGGGCTTCGAGGCTGATCTGGCGCATCCCTGCTCGGATGCCGTGCGCAAATGGGTTGCCGCAGACCTGCTTCAACCGCTGGATTCGTCCAAGCTGAACAACTGGAATGCGATGCTGGCCGAGATCAAGGATGTGGATGGCATCGTGATCGACGGCAACGTTTACATGATGCCGTTTGAATGGGGCAATACCGGCCTGATCTATCGCACCGACAAGATTGCCGATGACCAGATTTCGCTGCAGCTGCTGGCCGATCCTGCCTATCAAGGCAAGATTTCCATTCCCGATGCGGCCTCAAGCGCCTATGCGCTGGCGTCGCTGGCAACCGGCAACGCGGCAGACTACACCAAGCTGAATGACGAACAGTTTCAGCAGGCATCAGATTACCTGCGCTCGATTCACCCCAACATCCGTTTCTACTGGTCTGATGCCGGGCAGATGGATCAGGCCATGGCCAGCGGCGAGTTGGAAATGGGCTGGGCCTGGAACCAGTCCGAACTGAACCTGATCTGGAACGAAACCCCGGCCAAGATGATGCGTGACGTGGACAAGGGCATCGCCACCTGGGTCTGCGGTTACGTGCATCTGAAATCCTCGACCACGCCGGTTGATCAGATCTACGATCATCTCAACGCGCTGTCGGACGCCGCCAGCGGTCAGTACATCATCGAAAACTGGGGCTATCCTCACGCCAACGCCAAGGCCTACGAGATTTCCGATCAGGATCTGATTACGCAATATGGTTTTGACGATCCCAAGGCCTTCTTCGAAGGCAGCCTGTTCTTCGACGCGGTTGATCCGGCGCTGGAAGCCAAGATGCTGAAAGAGTTTGAGCGGATCAAGGCTGGATTCTGATCCTGTAACCCCTGTCCCGGGTGCCTAACCGGCTTCCGGACGTATATCATGAAAAGGCGTGCTCATGTCCGAGGCGACCCCCTATTCTGTGCTTTTCGAACCGGTCAGGATTGGCCCGGTCACAGCGCGGAACCGCTTTTACCAAGTGCCCCATTGCAACGGCATGGGTCATATCCGACCCCGTGCCGAGGCCGCCATGCGCGGGATCAAGGCCGAGGGCGGTTGGGCGGTCGTCAGCACGCAAGAAACCGAGATTCACCCGACCTCGGATCTGTCGCCCTATGCCGAAAACCGCATTTGGGACGCCCGCGACATGCCCGCCTTACGGCTGATGACCGATGCCATCCACAACAAGGGATCGCTGGCCGCGATCGAACTGGCGCATAACGGCAATCACGCGATGAACCATACAACCCGTGCGCCGATTTTTGCGCCGTCGGACATGTCGGTGGATTTTTCGCATCCCCGCCAGGCCCGCGCGATGGACAAATCCGACATCCGAAACCTGCGCCGCTGGCATCGCGACGCGGCGCTCCGGGCGCGGGACGCCGGGTTTGACATCATCTATGTCTATGCCGGGCATCACATGACGCTGGCGCACCATTTTTTGCAGCCACATATGAACCAGCGCAGCGACGAATACGGCGGCAGCCTGGAAAACCGGGTGCGCCTGACGCGAGAACTGCTGGAGGAAACCCGCGAAGCGGTGGGCGATACCTGCGGCGTTGCGTTCCGCTTTGCCGTCGATGATATGCTGGGATCGGACGGGATGCAGGCAGCCGAGGAAGGCCGCGCCGTGATTGAGATGCTGGCCGAACTGCCCGATATCTGGGACGTGAATGTAGCCGGATGGGACAATGATTCCGCCACGACACGGTTTCAGCCGCAGGACGGCTATCAGAACGACTATATCGGCTTCGTCAAATCCGTGACGAGCAAACCGGTGGTGGGTGTCGGGCGGATCACCTCGCCCGATATGATGGTCTCGATGATCCGCAAGGGGGTTGTCGACATGATCGGCGCCGCGCGCCCGTCGATTGCCGATCCCTTCCTGCCGGTGAAGATCGAAGAGGGCCGGATTGACGAGATCCGCGAATGCATCGGCTGCAATATCTGCGTCATGGCCGACAATATCGGCGCGCCCATCCGCTGCACACAAAACCCCACTATGGGCGAGGAGTGGCGGCGGGGCTGGCATCCCGAGAAGATCGCGCCCAAAGCAAATGAAACCGAAGCACTTGTGATCGGTGCCGGGCCCGCCGGACTGGAATGTGCCATGCAGCTGGCGCGCCGCGGCTATCAAGTGACATTGGCTGAGGCCGGGGAAGAGCCCGGCGGTCGGGCGCTGCGCGAAAGCCGCCTGCCCGGGCTGGGCGCGTGGATCAGGGTCGCGGATTACCGATTGCACGACCTGCGTCAGCGCGGAAATGTGCAGATATTCACCCAAAGCCATCTGGGTCCGGATGAGGTGTTGGAGCTGGGTATTCCAAATGTCTTTATTGCTACAGGCGCGCAGTGGCGGCGCGATGGCGTCGGAACAAACACACAGCGTCAACCGCCGACAATTGATGCCGATGCGACGATCCTGACACCGGACGACATCATGGCAGGCCAAACGACGCCCGACGGGCCGGTGGCCATCTATGACGACGATCACGCCTATATCGCCGGGGTGCTGGCGGAAAAACTGGCGCAGGACGGGCACCGCGTCGTCTTTGTCACGCCGGAAAGCCTGGTGTCGATCTTTACTACTCACACGCTGGAGCAGCATCGTATTCAGACGCGCCTGCTGGAGCTTGGGGTTGAGATCATCTGCAACCATACGCTGGCGGGCGTTCAGCCGGGCGGTTTGCAGATCACGTGCGGGTTTACCAGCAAGGCAAGTGACATCGCGTGCAACTCCGCCCTGCTGGTCACCGAACGCCTACGCAACACCGCCCTTTATGACGCTCTTAAGGACATGGGATTGAAAACGCTGGAGCTAATCGGCGATGCCGCCGGACCAGCGTTAATAGCCGACGCGGTTTACACCGGGCACATGGCCGCCCGTAACTTCGAACGCTCCGCGGTCGAGGTAGAAAAGGACTGGTTCCGCCGCGAAATCGTCTCTCTCACAGATGGAGCCACGGGATGACACCGCTTTCCGATAAACTGGGTGACCTCTTTGCGCAGCACCAGCCAGGTTATGCGCTACCGCGCGAGTTCTACACCTCGCAGATGATCTATGACCATGACATCGCCGCCGTGTGGAACCGCAACTGGATCTGGGTCGGTCACGAAACCCAGATCCCTGATCCCGGTGACTACTTCCTATTCGATTACGGGCCGGAATCGCTGATCATCGTGCGCGACCGCGAGGGCGATATTCGCGCGCATCTCAACGTTTGCCGTCACCGCGGCTCGCGCGTCTGCACCGAATCCTCCGGTAAGGCCCGGGTTTTTGTCTGCCCCTATCATGCCTGGACTTATGAACTGTCCGGCGCCCTGCGAGCCGGGCGCGAGATGGGGGCTGATTTCGACCCGGCTGACTGGGGCTTGCGGCAGGCCCAGGTGCGTCTGTTTCAGGGCATGATCCTTGTCTGCCCCAGTGCCGATGCGCCGCCCATTGACGACGCTCTCGCGCAGCTTGCCCCGCTGACCGCACCGTTTGGTTTTGAAAATCTGAAGGTGGTTCATACGGCGCATTACCCGGTGCCGGCAAACTGGAAGCTGGCGGTAGAAAACTATCTGGAATGCTATCACTGCGCGCCGGCCCATCAGGAATACGCCCGCTCGCACACGCTGAAATCCCCACTGCAGATGGAAGCACTGTTGCCCGCCATGCAAAAACGCGCCGCCGTGTCGGGGCTACCCACGACCGAGCTGAACCTGACCGGACCGGATGCCATCGCCCCCGGCACGGATGTCTATTACCGCCGCTATCCACTGTTCGATGGCTACAAAACCGGCAGTCAGAGTGGTGAACCGCTGGCCCCCCTTCTGGGCACTCTGACCGACTTTGACGGCGGTGCGACCGATGTCAGCCTGGGCATCCTTAACTACATGCTGGTCTATTCCGATCACCTTGTCGGCTATCGCTTTGTGCCGCGTTCGGTGCAGGAGACCGACATTCAGGTGGTCTGGATGGTGCGTAACGACGCCGAAGAGGGCCGCGACTATGATCCGGAGGCGCTGACATGGCTCTGGCACGTCACCTCGCAGGATGACGAGCGGATCATCCGGCACAATCAGGCAGGCGTGAATTCGCACTTCTTCCAACCTGGCCCTCTGGCCGAGATGGAGTGGGCTATTCATGACTTCTATAATTTTTACAGAGCCATGACGGGCCTCCCGGCCGCCTGACCCGTAAAGCGACAGGATCAGGCAACGGCCCATAAGTCTTTAAGGAAAGCTACAAATGACCCGATTGAATGATTTCGAAACCATACGGCAGTGGGACAACGCCAATTTCGTCCATCCCTGGGAAGGGATGGGCGAGATCGGCAACAATCGCCGTACCTTCACCGAAGCTGCGAGCGGGATTCATATTACCACCGAAACCGGCAAGCGCCTGATCGACGGACCGGCCGGAATGTGGTGCGTACAGGTTGGATACGGGAACACGGAAATCGCCGATGCCATGGCCGAACAGGCCCGAGACATGGCGTATTTTTCGCCCTTCAGTAACACAAATTCCGCACCCGCGCGCCTTGCCCACGAAGTTGCCCGTCGCACACCCGGCGATCTTAACCGCGTGTTTTTTACTACCGGCGGATCAACTGCCGTCGATACGGCCGTCAGGTTCGTTCAGTTCCGAAACAACGTGCTGGGAAAACCGGAAAAGAAAGTCATCATCTCGCGGCAGAAAGCCTATCACGGGTCCACCTATCTGGCCGCCAGCGTCAGCGGCAAAGAACGCGACAAGGGCTGGCTTGATCAGGCGCAAGAGCTTGCGTATTTCCTGCCGAACGTGAACTCGCATATCCGCCCCGACGGCATGAGTATCGCGGATTTCCTCGATGAAAAAATCGCCGATCTGGAAAACGCGATCCATGATATTGGCGCCAACAAGGTTGCCGCTTTCATTGCCGAGCCGCTTCTGGCGTCGGGCGGTGTGATCGTGCCGCCCGAGGGCTATCACAAGCGCTGTCTTGAGGTCTGTCGCAAGCATGACGTTCTCTACATCTCGGACGAGGTGGTCACCGGCTGGGGGCGTTTGGGTCACTGGTTCGCCTCGGAAGAGGTATTTGACATCGTGCCAGACATAATCACCACGGCGAAGGGGTTGACCTCGGGCTATGTGCCGATGGGGGCCTGCATCATCTCAGATGCACTGATCGACAGCATCTCGGGCGACAATTCCCAAGGTGCGACATTCTCGAACGGTTTTACCTATTCCGGCCATCCGGTATCTGCCGCAGCGGCGTTGAAGAACATCGAGATTTTCGAGCGTGATGGAATTTTGGACCATGTACGATCCGTCGCGCCACTGTTTCAGGAGCGGCTTGACGCTTTGCGCGACCACCCGATCGTAAGCGACACACGCGGCATGGGGCTGGTGGGCTGCGTTGAATGTTCGATCGACGGCAGTGTGAAAAATGGTCTTGAGCAAGACCGGGCCATTGGCGCGCGAATAGATCATCATTGCCAGGATATGGGCCTGCTGCTTCGGCCGCTTATCAACATGTGCGTATTCTCGCCACCGCTGATCATCTCGGAGGATCAGATCAACCAGATGTTTGATATCATGGAGAAAGGGATCGCGTTAGCCGCGGCGGAAATCCAAGCAGGTTAAGGTTTAGACAGTATCGAGCTCAGCTAATTGGCCCGAGCTTGCCGTTCGACTTTGTAGTCTGGAGTGGAATCCAGACCGCAGGCCGCCGAAAATCGTTTCCAGTTTTCTCACCATCGCTCTAACTATGTTCTTCCTCAGATACCGCTGCCAGCGCCCGGTTATAGGCCTTCAGGGCGTCGACATGAAAAAGCGCGCCCCATAGCTCTGGTGGCTGGTCTTCCCCGCCCAGCGTGACAACCGGGATGAAGCGTGCTCCGGAGCGGTCAAAGATCGGCATCGCCGCCTCAAGTGTCGCGTTACCGTCAATATAAACGCCATCCTCAATCATCTCCCAGCATTCTTCTTCCGGGGCGGCCTTGGGGTCGCCGGATTTACGCATCAATTTAGCAACACGGAACATGGCAAGCAAATAGGTCTGCGGACCAGCGGCAAGCCGGATCTTGCGGCGGTCGAGCTGCGTCAGGAAGAAAGAGCGCCGCACCAGCCGCGATCCTAACGCAGTAGACATCGACACGGCCACCATCACCGCAAGGCCGGTTTGCCAGTCCCCTGTCAGCTCAAAAACGATAAGCGTCGTGGAAATCGGCGCGCCCAGAACGGCGGCGGCCACCGCCCCCATCCCTGCCAGCGCGTAAAGCGTGTGCGACCCAGACACTTCGGGAAAGATCGCGGTTGCGATCCAGCCAAAGGCCAGCCCGGTCAGCGCCCCCACCATCAGCGATGGCGAAAAGATACCGCCCCCCATACGCCCGCCAAAGGTTACAGCAACGGCGACAACCTTGAGCACGGCAAACACGACCGCTTCGTGCAGCAGCAATTCACCGGACAGGGCGGCGGTGGTGGTCTCGTAGCCGACACCGATGATGTGCGGAAACCAAATCGCAAGCCCCCCTAGCAACGCCCCGGCAACCGCCGGGCGTAACCATCGCGGCAGATTGATGCGACGCTGGACATGGGTGGCAAAATCCTCTGCGAAGAAGACCGCATGCATCAGCGCCGTTGCCACCAACCCGCAGATCAGTCCGAGAATCAGAAAGGCGGGCAGTTCGACATAGAATTCCAGCATGCCGGATTGCAGCAAGTTAAACTCGGTGATGTCGCCAAATTCCAGCCGGTTGATCACCGTCCCCGCGACCGACGCAATCACGATGGGCGCAAAGGCGTGCAGCGCAAAATGCCGCAGCACCACCTCAAGCGCAAAAAGTGCGCCGGCGATCGGCGCGTTGAACGAGGCCGAAACCGCCGCAGCAACAGCACAGCCCAGAAGGTCCCGCCCGGTGATGCCATTGGCATTGATCCGATTGCTGACCCAGCTCGAGATGATCCCCGCCATATGCACCACCGGCCCCTCGCGTCCCGACGACCCGCCCATGCCCAGCGTGATGAGCGACGCCGCAACCGAGGCCAGCCCTGCCCTTTTCTCGACCCGGCCTTCGTTGAGCGCGGCGCCTTCGATCACGTCGGCAACCGATCGCGCCCGCGCATCGGGAGTGAAATGATGCAGGATCAGACCCACGGCCAGCCCGCCGATGATCGGCACAATCAGCACCCAGTACCATGGCAGCGTCGCGGCATAGCTATGGATACGGGCCATATCCTCGGCACCATAGGCCAGATATTGCAGCGCATTGATGGCCTTGCGAAAGAAAAGTGCGGCGAAACCGGCGGCAATTCCGATGATCAGCGCGATGATCCAGAACTGAAACTGGCTTGGCCCCCGGGTCAGCAGCACCTGCCAGACCTTGCGGGCGGACTGCGCCGCCGCGCGGCGCTTTTCCGCCCAGATCGACTTTTCGGGTTCCAACATTCGCCGTTTCTTTCCTGCCCTGCCGCTCTGCTTTCCCCGGCGCTGCAACTCGCCTAGAGTGTCCGGCAAGAAAACGAAAGGGCCACTAATGGGCATTCAGACAGTCATTGCCGAGTTATCCACATTTCTAGGCCAACGGGTGTCATGCTCCAAGTCTGAACTGGAATTACATGGGCAGAGTGAAACCCATTTCCCACTTATGCCACCCGATGCGGTCGCCTATCCCGAAAGCACCGAAGAAGTGGCGAAGATCGTGCAGGCCTGCGCCCGGCATCGCATCCCGGTGATCGGCTGGGGTGTTGGCACCTCGCTGGAAGCACAGGCACAGGCGCCGAAAGGGGGCATCTGTGTCGATTTCAGCCGCATGAATAATATCCTTGAGGTGCGGCAGGCGGACATGGATGTGACGGTTCAGCCCGGCGTGACACGCGAAGCATTAAACGAGGATTTGCGCGCCACCGGCTTGTTTTTCCCGGTCGATCCCGGTGCCAACGCGACGCTCGGTGGCATGGCGGCCACCCGCGCCAGCGGCACCACGACAGTGCGCTACGGCTCGATGCGTCAGAACGTGCTGGCGCTGGAGGTCGTAACTGCAAGCGGCGAAGTGATCCGTACCGGCAGCCGCGCACGCAAAACCTCCTCGGGCTACGATCTGACGGGGCTTTTTGTCGGCTCCGAGGGGACACTGGGCCTGATTACCGAACTGACGCTGCGCCTGCAGGGCCAACCCGAAGCCGTGGCAAGCGCGGTCTGCGCCTTTCCGAGCGTGGGAAATGCGGTTGCCGCAGTGATTGATACAATCCAGATGGGCATCCCGATGGCACGGATCGAGCTGGTCGATGTGGCCTCGGTCGAGGCGGTGAATGCTTATTCCGGTAGTGAATTGGATGCGGCACCGCATCTGTTGCTTGAATTTCACGGCTCTGACGCCGGCGTAGCGGAAAAGTCCGAAACCTTCGGCGCCATCGCCGAAAGCCACGGTGGCGCCGGTTTTGAGTGGGCCACCAAGGCAGAAGACCGCAACGCGCTCTGGGCAATGCGGCACAACGCCTATCACGCCATCAAGGCATCACGACCAGGCGCGAAGGTGCTGGTGACAGATGTTTGCGTGCCCATTTCCAACCTCGCGCAGGTGATCGAGGAGACCTGCCTGGATCTGGAAAAATCCGGCATCCACGGACCGATTGTTGGCCATGTGGGCGATGGGAATTTCCATACGTCCCTGATGTTTGACGACACCGACGCGACCCAGGTGTCAGCGGTCAAGGCGGCATCGAACCGGATGGTCGAACGCGCGCTCGCCTTTGGTGGCACAGTCACGGGCGAACATGGGGTGGGGTTGGGCAAGCTCAACTACATGGAACGCGAGCACGGGTCTGGCTGGGCAATGATGGGCGCGATAAAGCAAGCACTCGACCCCGAAAACATCATGAATCCGGGTAAGCTTGTGCCGCCGCGGAACTAAAACTCCGCAACGGCAATCCTGATCGAGAATGACGTGTGAAAAGTGCTAAATCAGCACTTTCCGAATTTGCCACCGGTGCAGATATCGTCAGATACGACAAATCCCAGCGGTTCCACGATCTCGCTTTTGCTTCTGCTCACGGTGCCGCCGTCACGCTGGCCCGAACGACTATCGCGTCCACTGCCCTCGCCTCCGCCTGATGCACCCGGTCCACCCGAGTCGCCACCGCCAGAGTTTCCGCCACCACCGCCGGAATTACCGCCGCCAGAAGCCGAAGCCTGAGCCTCGGTAACCCAAATCGCGAAAACCGCAACTATTGCAATTGTGAAGATCGATCGCGCGCAAAACAGCGCGTCTTTTCTTGAGAAAAGCATTACTAAGTACCCCAACCAATGGTTTCCAGTTTTTTCCGGATATCACAGATTGGGGCGACATCAAGACAAATTCATGGTGCACAACGCACAATTTCGTCACATTTGGATTGTGCCTCTGATCACAGCACAACCCTCGAAATTCATGTATTTATCATGTTTAACAATGTGTTACACTCTCAACAGCGCCTTTGCCGCGCTGCGAGCTTGTGGCGTAATTGTGTCACCCGAGAGCATACGCGCGATTTCATCCACGCGATCGCCTGTTTCCAGATCGGTAACAGTAGACAGGGTTTCGTTTCCAATGGTTCGTTTTTCCACCCGCCAGTGATGGGCGGCCAGCGCGGCCACTTGCGGCGAATGCGTGACCACTAGAACCTGGCCCTGTTCTGCCAGCTGGCTCAGCCGCCGACCGACTGCATCGGCTGTGGCGCCGCCGACGCCACGATCGATTTCGTCAAAGATCAGCGTCAGCCCGCTATCTCCACCGGTCAGGCACACCTTTAGCGCCAGCAGAAAGCGGCTAAGCTCGCCGCCAGAAGCGATACGCGCAAGGGGCCCCGACGGCGCACCTGGGTTGGTGGCGACGGCAAAACTCACATCATCGCACCCGGCTGGGCCCGGTTCGGCGTTAGTTATGACGGTTTCAAAAACCGCTCGATCCATTTTCAACGGCGCAAGTTCGGCCATGACCTGCTTGTCGAGGTGTTTTGAGGCTTTATGTCGGGCGTCACTCAACGTCTTTGCCGCGGCATCATAGCTTTTCTGCGCTTCGGCCAAATCCCGGCTCAGGGCTTCGATATCCGCATCGCCTTGCTCCAGCGCCGAAACTTTGCGCCGCAGCGTATCGGCAAAACCGCCCAGATCATCGGGCGCGACGTCGTGTTTGCGCGCCAGGGCGCGTATCGCGAACAACCGCTCTTCGGTCTGTTCCAGCTCCAGCGGATTGAAAGACAGCGCCTCAAGGCAGCGGGTGACCCCCATCGAGGCGTCATCCAGTTCGACCAGCGCGCGACCAAGGGCAGCGATGGGCTCATCCAACTGGCCTTCTGCCTTGTCCGCAGCCCCTTCAAGCCAGCGTAGCGCGTCGCCAGCGCGACCTTCGGCGCCCTCACCGCCCAAAGCCTGCGCGGCCTTGGCGATATCCTCGCGAATACGTTCCGCCCCCTGCATAAGACGGCGCCGTGTATCCAACTCGGCTTCTTCACCGGGCTGCGGGTCAAGCGCATCCAACTCGGAAACCGCATGGCGTAAAAAATCTTCTTCGGCGCGCACCTTTTCCAGCGCACCCTGCGCCTTTTTCAGAGCGTCATGTTGATCTGATACCTTGCGCCAGGCATGGCGCACCTTGTCTCGCGCGCTGCCAAGATTGCCGAACGTGTCCAGCAACATCCGGTGACCACTCGGGTTCAGCAGGCCGCGATCATCATGTTGCCCGTGCAGTTCGACCAATGTTTCAGACAAGCGGCGCAACACCTCACCCGAGCAACGCCGGTCATTGACCCAGGCTGTTTTTCGGCCCTCGCTGGTATTGATGCGGCGCAGGATCAGATCGTCCTCTTCCGGCAACCCCGCCTCGCGCAGGACCGCGCGCGCCGGATGATCGGGACCGAGCTCGAACACCGCCTGCACCTCACCCTGGTCCGCACCTGCACGCACCAGTTCGGCCCGGCCACGCCAACCCAGAACAAACCCCAGCGAATCCAGCAGGATCGATTTGCCCGCACCCGTTTCCCCGGTCAGCACGTTGAGACCGGGCCGGAACGCCAGTTCCAGCCGGTCAATAATCAGCATATCTCGGATATCGAGAGACCTAAGCACCCTGCCCCCTTCAGGCGCGGATCACAGCCACCTGCCCTGGATCATCTGCCGATAGACCTGACGCAGCCAGCTGTCTCCCGCGGCTTCGAGTTCGAGGCCGCGACCCGTCAGCAGCTTGTAGCTGTCCTCGTACCACTTGGTGGAGCGAAAGTTATGGCCAAGTATAGCGCCGGCGGTCTGTGCCTCATTGTTCAGGCCCAGCGACAGATACGCCTCGACCAGACGATGCAGTGCTTCGGGAGTGTGGGTGGTGGTCTGGAAATCCTCGACCACGACGCGGAACCGGTTGATCGCAGCCCCAAAGTGATCGCGGCGCAGGTAATAGCGGCCAATCTCCATTTCCTTCGAAGCCAGATGATCGAAGGCCAAGTCGAACTTCAACACCGCAGAACTGGCATATTCACTATCCGGGTAGCGTTCGATCACTTCGCGTAACGCTTGCAGCGCCTGAAAGGTCAGGCCCTGATCGCGGCCAACCTCATCAATTTGGTCGTAATAGGAAAGCGCCAGAAGATACTGGGCATACGCAGCATCTTCGTCAGTGGGATAAAAGTCGATGAACCGCTGGGCGGCAGAGCGGCTGTTTTCATAGTCTTCGTCCTGGTGATAGGCAAAAGCCTGCATGATCACCGCACGCTTGGCCCATTCGGAATAAGGATAAAGGCGTTCGACCTCGGCGAAGTGCTTGGCAGCGGTATCCGCATCATTGCGCGCCAGATCATATTCGGCGCGTTCAAAAATCTGTTTGGCGGTGAAGTTCTCAAAATCGAGATCGCCGCGTTCGATCTTACCCCTGTTGCCGCTGCATCCTGCAACGGCAATTGCCAGGATCAACGCGCCAACCCACTGTGCCCGGTACTTGCGGACTGTCATATAAGTAACTCACCTCTGTTGCACCCTGCCGGGTGTTACCCCAATCTTGGCAATGGTCCTAGCACAGAATTTTCTGGGGCAAAACGCCTTTGGTGCAATTCACCGACAAAGCTCAGGCAACCTCGGGAATTTCACCCCAATGCACGCCAGCGCCGGGCAGACGGGCGGCCATGTTCGGGTCACACTCGACCACCTCATAGGCGTTCTTATCCGCAAAAAGCGCGTGCAGCAGATTGTTGGTCAATGCGTGGCCAGCACGGAAACCCTGATAGTGACCCAGAATCGGCATGCCCGCGAGACCGAGATCGCCAAGCGCATCAAGCATCTTGTGGCGCACCGCCTCGTCCCGATGGCGCAAACCGCCGGGGCTAAGGACGTTGTCACCATCGAACACGACGGCGTTTTCCAGCGTGCCACCAAGCGCCAGCCCGTTGGCCCGCATCTGATCGACATCAGCCTTGCGGCAGAAGGTGCGGCTGTTCGACAACTCGCGCACAAAGCTGCCATTCGCCATGTTCAGCGTCTTTTTCTGTTCACCAATCGCGGCATCTTCGAACTCGATGTTGAATTCGATCAGCAATGTCTCGTGCGGGGATATCCGCGCAATCGCCTTACCCTTGCGCACCTCGACTGGCTTCAATACCCGAAGGGCCAGTACAGGGCTGTCCAGCCGTTTCAATCCTGTGCTCAGAAGGCCGCGCACGAAAACAGCCGAACTGCCGTCAAGGATCGGCACCTCGGGTCCGTTCACCTCGACCACGGCATTGTGCACTCCACAGCCGACAAGCGCCGCCATTATGTGTTCTACGGTCGATACTGAAACGCCATCGCTATTCACCAGCCGCGTGCAGAGCGGCGACTGGCGTACGTGGTTCCAAAGAGCGGGAATTTCATTTGAGGCATCCACCACATCCACACGGCGGAAAACCACACCGTGCGACGCCGGTGCGGGCAATACCGTCAGACGCACCGGTGTACCCGAATGCAAGCCGACGCCGTCAAAGGACAGTGGTGATTTGATCGTGTTCTGCAAGTCGTCCCTCAAGATCCCCACGCGGAGAGTGACCCGCGTTATTGGATTAGGGGCTTAATGCTGCACCTGCGAATGGTAAACTCAAACTTTGCAACGGATTGAAACATCACGTATCGCGGCGATGGCGGTTATTCGCCGAACAGGTTTTTATTCACCTCAAGGCATTGTTTTAAAAGAAAAAGGGCCGCCCTTTGGCAGCCCCATTCCGAATTTCGAATTGACCTGATTTCAGTTAGCCTGACGCCGCAGGAAGGCCGGAATTTCAATCTGCTCATCTTCCTCGGCATGCGATTCCGCCGGTGCGCGCTGTGCCTGCGGGGACTGCATAGAGGGTTGTTGCCGCGCAGGGCGCGCCGCCTGCGCAGTGTCGGCGTCGCTTGAATGACCGGTCATGCGGTTGATCAGCGTGTTGATGCCGAAGCGCGGGCGCTCGCTCAGAGTGCGCTCTGCTGGCGCGCTTTGACGCTCCTGCGGCCGCTGGTATCCACCGCCACCTTGGGGCACTTTCGCCACGGCAGCCTGCAGACGAGCCATCGCATCGGGTGACGGCGTTCCGGCGGTTTGGGCCCGCGGCGCGACAAACTCTTCCAGATTGTCTTGCTCCTCAGCCCGCGGATTGAATTCTTCAACGCGCGGTCGGTAGGCTGGCGGCGGCACATCGTCTTCGACACGCTCAGCGCGGCGCTCGAAGGAGGGTTCAAAGATTTCCTCCATCTGATCTTCGGCAGCGACACGTTGCGTATCCATGTCGTTGAAAAGCGAAGGCTCTTCTTCGGACCGCGCGATCGCCACTGCTGGCATTTCCTGAGTTTCAGGCTCATCGCGATGCTCGGCCTCGACCGACTGCTTCAGCGGTTGAGCCAGGGACCGGCGCGGCACCGGAATGTCGCTGACCACCTCGGTGGCGTCGATGCCGGTGGCGACAACGCTGACGCGCATCGCACCTTCCATCGCGGTATCTAGCGTGGAGCCGACGATGATGTTGGCATCGCTGTCCACTTCTTCGCGGATGCGGTTGGCCGCCTCATCCAGTTCGAACAGCGTCAGATCGTGACCACCGGTGATGTTGATCAGTACACCTTTCGCGCCGCGCAGGCTGATTTCGTCCAGCAGCGGGTTGGCGATGGCTTTCTCGGCGGCCTGAATGGCGCGATCTTCGCCACTATCCTCGCCGGTGCCCATCATGGCTTTACCCATCTCGTCCATCACCGCGCGGACATCGGCAAAGTCGAGATTGATAAGACCCGGGCGAACCATCAGGTCGGTCACGCCTTTGACGCCCTGATAAAGGACGTCATCGGCCATCGAAAACGCCTCGGTAAAGGTGGTTTTCTCATTCGCCAATCGGAACAGGTTCTGGTTCGGAATAATGATCAGCGTATCGACCATTTTCTGAAGAGATTCAACACCATCCTCGGCCTGCCTCATGCGCTTTGCGCCTTCGAACTGGAAGGGTTTGGTAACAACGCCAACAGTCAGAACACCCAGTTCCCGGGCGGCCTGTGCGATGATCGGCGCAGCACCCGTACCGGTGCCCCCGCCCATACCGGCGGTGATGAAGCACATATGTGCCCCCGCCAGGTGATCGACAATCTGCTCGATGCTTTCCTCGGCCGCCGCGGCACCGACGCTGGCACGGGCCCCTGCGCCCAGCCCTTCAGTCACTTTCACGCCCAGTTGGATCCGGCTTTCCGAATTGCTCTGGCTAAGGGCCTGTGCATCCGTGTTGGCCACGACGAATTCAACACCATCAAGTTCTTTCTCGATCATGTTGTTCACAGCGTTACCGCCTGCGCCGCCGACACCAAACACGGTAATTTTGGGTTTCAGCTCTTCATGTCCTGGCATTGTCAGGTTCAATGTCATTTTTCGTTCCGCCTGCTGTTAAGCCTGCCCGCGCAGGCCGAGTTCCGCTTAATGAGGGATATCATTACCTTTGGTTACCGTTTCCGTCATCAAAAAACCACCCTGTAGACACAAAATATGGTTAGTACTTTGACTTCCAACGCGTTATTTCGCCAACACGGCCAGATATCGCGGTTCCGGATTCAGCTATCCACAAGTACTCCTCACCACCATAAACACGCGTCACGCGCATTCGTTCAACCATCAGATGTAAGGATGTCTGCTCATCCTCGGTTTCGGCCTCTTTGGGCCTTAGAAAAAATTCTATCACAACAATCGCTTAGCGTCACGCGATTCGTGAAAAACAGGCATAAACCTGCGTTTCCGAATCGGAAACAGTGGTTTTGGCCGTAATTGCCGACATTTTTGCGCCAAAACTGCCCAGCACAGCCCGATATCGGACTCATCTGGCTACCAGTTATCTTTGAACCACTTGACCGCGCGCTTCAGCGACCGCGCGGGATAGCGATCAACCGGAATTTCGAAATCCCACCATTCGTCCTGGGGATTGGCGGCAAACAGGCACATTCCGACCGCACTGGCAAATCCCGCCCCGGTCGCTGCCTGTGGTAATCCGTGCACCCTGAGCGGACGGCCCAGACGGACCTGCTGACCCAGCATCTTGCTGGCCAACCCGTCAAGACCGGGGATCTGGCTACCTCCACCGGTCAGAACGATTTGCTGACTTGGCAGATGTTCGAACCCGGCCGCGTCAAGCCGCGCCCTCACCTCTTCGAGGATCTCCTCGACCCGCGGGCGCATGATCCCGATCAGTTCGGCGCGGCTGACAGTGCGGCGATCATGCTCGTAATCGCCTGTGTCGCCGCCGATCTCTATCATCTCGCGATCATCCATGCCGGTGGCAACCACACCGCCATAGAAGGTTTTGATCCGCTCGGCCGTGGCCGTAGGCACCTGCAGCCCCATCGAGATATCGCTCGTCACATGATCCCCACCTATACGCACGCTATCGGCATAAATCATGTGCTTTTTCATGAAGATAGACACGCCAGCTGAACCACCGCCCAGATCGATACAGGCTGCGCCCAGCTCCTGTTCGTCCTCGACCAGCGACGAAATGCCCGAGACATAAGACGAGTTGGCGAGACCGGCGAGTTCAAGATCACAGCGCTTTACGCAATGGGCAAGGTTCTGCACCGCAATCTCATCCACCGTAAGCAAATGCAAATCGGTCGACAGCACCTGACCCAATTGCCCGCGCGGGTCGATCAGACCCGACCGGTGATCCAGCGCGAAATTGACCGGTTGGGCGTGAAGCACTTCGCGGCCCTCGCCGTAATCGGGCACATCGCAGGCCGACAGCACGCGGCTGACACACTGTTCCGACACCACATCCCCGTCGAGTTCCACCGAGCCCGCCAGCCCGTAGGACCGCGGCTGGGCGCCGGAAAAACACGCGATGACGTGATCGACGCGGATATTGGCCATTTTCTGCGCCGCCTGCAGAGCTGTCCTAATGGCACGTTCGGTTTCCTGCATCACTTCAATTTCACCGAACCGGACACCACGCGAGCGCGTCGTTGCCGCTCCGATCACCCGGAAACCCGCCTGTCCGGCCATACCGCCGATCCCCTCGGCCTCGGCCAGCCGGTCGGTACCGTCAAAGCGCAGGACAAGGCAGGCAATTTTTGATGTGCCGACATCAAGCACCGCGACAACGCCGCGCTGCATTGCTGCCTTGCGCATGTTGCGCATCGCCCGCTGGGTTTCGTAAAGTTCGATCATTAATTTCCGCCCCCCGCCGAAATATCTGCTGAAATCTTTCTGACGCGCCACCATTCCTCGACCGCGCGTTCGTTCATCCTGATCGTCGGGCGCATGGCCATGCGCATATCTACGGCGACCAAGTCGCGCTCAAGCATGTCCTGCACTTCGCCAAGAACGATCACCCGCTCCACTGCGCGCACCGGGTTATGCTCGGGCAACAGGATGCGCTGATCCCGGTCCAACACCAGGTCCCAACGACGTTCGCCCACCCGCACCAACCCACGCACGCGACCGACAAGCGGGGCGGCGGCGGTCAGAATGTTCAGCGCGTCGGGGATGGCTTTATCAGCGCCCAGTCCTGCAACAACGGGCAGGTCGGGCCTGTCGGTGCGGCTATCCAACTCGGCCACGCGCACGCCGTCGACATCAACCATAGCCAGCCCGTCGCGGCTGCGCCAAAGCGCGACCGGTTCGCGTTCGACCACCTTGGCAATCAACATGCCACCTTGCCGGATATGCACACTGACATCGGCCACAGGGGGCAGGTCCTTGATCAGATTGCGGATATGATCAAGCTCCAGATCGAATGAGCTAATGGGGAATTCGATAGGAAAGATTTCGCGGATTTCTTCCTGAACACCCGCACTGGCTCCCTCGATCGCCAGCAGGTTGACCATGAACTCGGGTCGTGTTTCGATCCGGTGGCGAATGTCGGTATAAGCGAGCACCAACCGCTCGCGCCGGACCTCGTCAGAGAGATAGGCCGTCGCTGTACCGAATGCCAGGCAGAACGGAATTCCGACACGCAGCACCTTGCGAAAAAACGGCGTCAGCATCAACCGCTGATACCGGTAGGACCAGCGCGACGGGGCGGGATCGGGGCGCGAACCTACCTGTCGCATGAGGCATCCTCGATCATCCAGCGGCAAAGTTCGGGGAAGGACACGCCAACCGCCTGTGCCTGCTCGGGCGAGAGCGATGTGGGCGTCAGGCCGGGTTGTGTATTGGTCTCCAGCAGAATAAGCCCCGCCAGCCCGCGCGCTTCATCCCAGCGGAAATCGGTACGGCTGACACCGCGACAGCCTAGCACCTGATGGGCACGCAGAGCGTAGTCCATGCAAGCATCGAAAATCTCCCGCGGAATATTGGCGGGCACCACATGGCTGGAGCCGCCTTCTGCATATTTGGCATGATAATCGTACCAACCCTCAGTAATGATGTCAGTCACTGTCAAGGCGCGGTCGCCTATCACGGTGGTGGTCAGTTCGCGCCCCGGCGCAAAGGCTTCGACCATCACGGTCTGAGGCATCTCATCGGAAAGCTGCGGCGGAGAATTCGCCGCCTCGTTGACGATATAAACCCCGACAGAGGATCCTTCGTTATACGGTTTGACCACATAGGGCGGCGCCATCACGTGGCGCGCAGCAACCTCGTCCTTGTCAGCCAGCAGGCTATCGACCACCGGCAGGCCCGCTGCACGATACGCAGCCTTGGTTTTTTCCTTGTCCATCGCTAGGGCCGAGGCCAAAACCCCCGAATTGGTATAGGGAATGCGCATCCATTCCAGCATGCCCTGCACACAGCCATCTTCGCCCCAGCGACCATGAAGCGCGTTGAACACAACATCTGGGGAAATGTGGGAAAGCCGCATGGCAAGGTCGGGGCCCGCATCGACCTCAACCACTTCATAGCCTGCTTCCCGCAATGCGGCGACGCATTCGCGCCCGGACGATAGCGACACCTCTCGTTCAGCCGAGGGGCCGCCCATGATCACCGCCACATTCAGGGTTGTTCTGCTCGAACCAACCACCTTGTGCCTCAATATGCCGGACCTGTTTCTGGTCCTTGTTTTTGTTAACTGCCTACTGACTTATGTCGGGATCGTTTCGCCGACCCTCATGATTTCCCAATGTAACTCTATTCCACTGGTTTGGAAAACCTTTTTTCGAACTTCTTCGCCCAACCCTTCAAGGTCGGCAGCGGTGGCACTCCCGGTATTAACGAGAAAGTTGGAATGTTTGGGACTCATCTGCGCGCCGCCTAGCGTGGCCCCGCGCATCCCCGCATCGTCGATCACCTTCCACGCCTTCAGATCATGCACATCATCGTCGCGCCCAGTCGAGGAAAAGCCAGCCGGATTGCGAAAGGTGCTGCCAGCGGTGCGGTCCTTGGTGGGCTGGGTTTCGTCGCGCTTTTTCAGTTGCGCCGTCATATGGGCGTGCAGGTCTTCGGGTAGGCCACTTTCGCCTTCGAACGTAGCTTCGGTAATCACCCAGCCCTCGGGCAGGTCGGAATGGCGGTATTGAAAATTGAGCTGCTCGGGCATAAGCGTTTCGACCTTGCCTGCCCGTGTCACCACCCGTGCCTCGACCAGGTGATCGGCAGTGTAGCTGCCGTAACAACCCGCATTCATCCGAACCGCGCCGCCTATGGCACCGGGGATCGTCCGCAGGAATGTCAGGTCGATGCTGGCATCCGCCGCTTTGCGCGCCACGTGGGCGTCTAATGCGGCCGCCCCGGCGGTCACGCGATTGCCGTCTAATTCTATCGCGTTAAAGCCGCGCCCCAACCGGACCACCACTGCACGCAAACCACCATCCCGCACGATCAGGTTACTGCCGACACCCATCGGAAAAACCGGGATGGCAGGATCGAGACCAGCCAGAAAGTCGGCCAGATCATCCTCATCCACAGGCTGGAACAGCCAGTCCGCCGCCCCGCCTACCCGCAGCCATGTGAGGTCATTGAGCGGACGGTTGGGGGTGAGCTTGCCTCGGGGAACAGGAAGTACGGTCATGGCGCGGGATTGCCGCGTCGGGCGCGCCACGTCAAGCCATGTTGCGTTTATAAATGTTGTAAATCGTGCCCAAGGTACCGCCCAGCATCAAAAGCAACGATTGAAACATAACAACAAATGCAAAGTTCCACGAGGTCGCGGTTTCGGCCAGCAGGTGAAGTTCAGCCGACAGCCCGAACAAAAACATCAGGACAAGCCACGTCAGAAACAACGAGATTCCACTAAGTTTTCGTGCGATGAAATACAGCAAGAAAAACGCTGTCACGGCAAAACACAGAGCGACAATCTGAAGGATTTCTTTTTCAGTCGTCAGGGATATCTGCCATGATTACGTGCCAGATCCAGCAATCTCATACCGGGAAGATTAGGGCGGGATGCGTTCGCCCACTTTATCCCTCAGGCGGCAAAGTCGCCTCTGCGCTTCGCTTACGCAGGAAAATGCCCCTGACCCAGCGACCGAAGTAGATGAGCGGCCAGCGCAATATGCTCATGCCTGCGAGAAGGACAAGAAAACCCAGCAACGGGCCGTTCTCATAGGTGACATACCCCAGGATGGGAACACCGACCGCAATCAGAAAATAGGCGCGGCGCCAATGGTTGTCTCGGCTGGGTATCATCGCCAGCACATTCGCCAGCAACGCCCAAATACACGCCAGAATCAACGACAGACTCATTTCCGTACCTCCACCGAAAGGCCCATAGCCCGGCGCGCGAAATAGCGCAACGGTTTCCGGAACATAGAAATGAAAGCTAATGCGGCGGCGGCGCCCGCCCAAGACCCTACGTTCCGGCCGATCAGATAGATCAGCACCGGCGCCGCCAGCAACAACATGATACCTGGCGCATATTGGTATCGCAGCGGCAACAGCGCCACGACCGAGGCGGCTAGCACCCAGAGGCATGACACGACAAACAGCGCCGTCATGCCGCGCCTTTCATCAGCCGCGCGGGCAAGGCATTGGCCCAGGCGCTGATCGTACCGGCACCCAGACAAACCACCAGATCGCCGGGTTTGGCCTGCTCGCGCACGAGGCGCTCAAGATCATCCTCATCTTCCAGCGCGCGGGCGTGGCGATGGCCGTGACGGATAAGACCCGCCACCAGGTCATCCCGGCTGGCGCCTTCGATCGGGTCTTCACCGGCGGAAAACACCTCGGCGATCGCCACAACGTCGGCCTCATTGAAACAGGCGCAAAAATCTTCGAAATGGTGGCTCAGGCGGGTGTATCTATGCGGTTGATGCACTGCGATCACGCGGCCTTCGGTCGCCTGCCGGGCGGCTTTGAGAACCGCGGTGATTTCTACCGGGTGGTGGCCGTAATCGTCGATGATGGTCACACCGCCAACCTCACCCACACGGGTAAAGCGCCTGTTGACGCCACCGAAGGCAGCCAGCGCTTCGCGAATCTCATCGCGTTTCATGCCCAGATGGCGTGCCACCGCGACAGCGGAGAGCGCGTTCGAGACATTGTGATCACCGGGCATTGGCAGGGTGCAACCTTCGATTATCATGCCCTCGGCCTGTAGCACCACATCGAAATGCGCGATGCCTTTCTTGTACGTCAGATTGACCGCGCGGACATCCGCCTGCGCGTTGAAACCATAAGTCATGACGCGGCGGTCACTGATCTTGCCCACCAGTGTCTGTACATCCGGATCATCGGTGCAACAGACCGCAAGTCCGTAGAACGGAATATTCGAGACGAAATCGAGAAACCCCTTGTGCAATGCCTCTTCGGTGCCCCAGTGCTCCATATGTTCAGGGTCGATATTGGTAACGATCGCGATGGTCGCCGGTAGCCGATTGAAGGTGCCGTCGCTTTCATCAGCCTCGACCACCATCCATTCGCCATCGCCCACATGCGCGTTCGAGCCATAGGCGTGGATGATGCCGCCATTGACCACCGTCGGATCGAACTGCCCGTGATCCAGCAGCGCCGCCACCATCGTTGTGGTCGTGGTCTTGCCGTGGGTGCCGGCGACAGCGACATTGGATTTCAGCCGCATGAGTTCCGCCAGCATCTCGGCCCGGCGCACCACCGGCAGGCCGCGCGCGCGCGCCTCGTCAAGCTCCGGGTTGCCCGGCTTGATCGCCGACGAGATCACCACCACCTCGGCATTTTCGAGGTTGTCGGCACGCTGCCCCTCAAAAATCTGAGCCCCGGCATCAGCCAGCCGGTCGGTGAGTTTCGAGCGTTTCAGGTCCGAGCCTTGCACGGTATAACCGTGGTTCAACAGCACCTCGGCGATGCCCGACATACCGATGCCGCCGATGCCCACGAAATGGATCGGGCCAACGTCGCCGGGAAGTTTGGTTGCCGCATTCATGTCTATACCCTCTTGCTCGCCAGTTCCTCGACCATATCCGCCAGCGTCTGTGGTGCCTCGGGCATGGCGCAGGAAAACGCTGCGCGTGCCATTTTGGACGATCCGTCAGGGTTGTCGATAACCGTGGCTATTTGCTGCGAAAGCGCTGCGACCTCAAGCCGTTTCTCGGGGATCAGGATGGCTGCTCCCGCGTCAACAAGCCCGCGCGCATTGGCCGATTGGTGATCACCGGTTGCCGCCGCATAGGGGATCAGAATTGAAGGGCGCCCGATGGTGCTGATATCGGCCACCGACGACGCGCCCGACCGGCTGATCACCAATTGCGCCTCGTTCATCCGGCGTGGGACATCCCGAAAGAAGGGCTGAACATCGGCGTCGATATCGTGATCGGCGTAGAATTGCGCGACGCGTTGGCCGTCTTCGTCCCGCGCCTGATGACTGACCCGGATGTTGCGCAGCATGTCGACCGGCAGGGACGCAATCGCGGGCGGCACGACGTCCGACAGAATCCGCGCGCCCTGGCTGCCACCGATCACGAGGATCGACATCGGGTAATCGCCGGGGCAGATATATGGCGCGTTGGCCCGTTCCAGCACCGATGCACGCACAGGATTGCCCACATGCACGCCTTCGACACCATCGGGCAGCTTCGTAGGCCATGTACCACAGGCCACGCGGCTTACCCGCGTACTGAAGAATTTGTTGACCTTGCCCAGCACGCCGTTCTGTTCATGGATGATGCGTGGAAGGCGCAGCAGCTGCGCCGCCGCCAGGGCTGGGATCGTCGGATAACCGCCAAAGCCCACGACCGCGGCGGGCCTATCCGCCAGCATCTTCCTCCAGGCGCCGAAAACACCGCTTACGATGCGAAATGGTGCTGCCAGCTTGGCCAGCGGTCCGCCGCGTGCGAAAGTAGCGCTGGCAATCTCTTCGACGGCAACGGTATGCGGAAATCCGCCGGTGTAACGCGCGCCACGCGCATCGGTCGAAAGCTTGACCCGCCAGCCGCGTTCCAGCATGACCTCGGCCAGCGCCTGCGCCGGAAACATGTGCCCGCCGGTGCCTCCCGCCGCAATCACCAGCAGCGGCGCTTGTGCCGTCATCTCACCCGCCCTCTCAGGATATCTCCGATCTCACCCTGCGGCCTGCTGCGGGTGAACGCTAACAGCATCCCCACGGCAATACCGGTGGCGATCAGCGACGACCCGCCATAACTCACGAAGGGAAGCGTCATGCCCTTGGCGGGCAGAAGCCGCACAGCAACCCCCATATTGATCATCGCCTGTACACCAAAAATGGCGATCAGGCCGGTGCCCGCCAGCCGGATGAAGGGATCGCGCTCGCGCATGAGCCGGGTCAGAGACCGCAGGACAATGGCGGCATAGAGTACAATGATGCACATCACGAGGATCAGCCCGTACTCCTCAGCCGCGACCGCGATGATGAAATCGGTATGCGCATCAGGCAGCGACCATTTCACCTGCCCCTCGCCCACGCCCACGCCAAAGAACCCGCCTTCACGAATGGCATTGGTGGCGAAGCCGAGTTGGGTGTTGGGGTCGACATCCGGGTTGAGAAACCCGTCGATCCGACGGGCGAAATGTTCTGAATTCGAATAGGCAAAACTGCCTGCAAGCACGACCAAAGCCGCCATGATCATCAAGAGCAGGATCGGCGCGCCGGCGACGAAATACATCACACCCCAGCCAAACAGCACCAGACAGGCTTGCCCGAAATCCGGCTGCAGCGCCAGCAACGTGACGATGATGATCGCCAGCAGAAACGACAGTCTCAGGCCGGGCGGCCCGTTGATTTCCTGCCCGGCGGCCATCATCCAGGCCGCTACTACAACAAAACCAGGCTTCAGAAATTCCGAGGGCTGCAGACTGGCGAAGCCTAGAGAATACCACCTTGTCGCGCCCTTACCAAAATCCGTTCCGAAAAAAGGAAGAAATATCAGCGAGATGAAGGTCACAATGAATCCAATCACCGCGAGACGCCGCACCAGTTGGGGGCTCATCATCGAGGTCAGCATCATCGCCAACAACGCGACCGTTCCGAAAAACGCCTGCCGCTGGACATAGTGGAAGGGCTGGAACCCGTTCTTTTCCGCCAAAGGTGGAGAAGCCGCGAGGCCCAGCAGCAGTCCGATACCAAATAGCATCAGAACGCAGGACACCGACCATTTGTCGATTGTCCGCCACCATTTCGGCAGAATGGGCTCTCCGTCCCGAACCGGGACCGCCCCATACACCATCTCTGTCATCTGTACCGCCTACGAGCCTCAGTTTCGCCCCGTTTTCGGGGTCGTTGGCTATAGTTTAGCAGTTTGAGACCGATGAGGGAAGGGTTGTGTCGCCGTTTCGGAGCCGGGTTTGGTTAAGACTGCAAGGGGTTATGCAGCATGTGCGCCCCGGATCGGATAGTCATTGGCGCGAATAAATTCGAGCCCCCCTGCCAGCGCATCGAGGTCGGGGCGCGAAAACGGCGCGTTCGAGATATCGATGATATGCAGCTTGCCCTGATTATTGACCACGAAAATGCCCGGTTCGGGGAAAGGTTGGTCGGTTTCCTGCGGACCGCGCGGGGTTGACACGTAAAGGCCAAGTGATCGCATCTGCTCGATGGTCAGCCCATAGCCGACGGGGACGGTGATCGAAATTTCATCCGCCATTGCCTGTGCCTTTTCCTCGGGATCGCCCGAGGCAATAACGACATCTATGCCATTGTCATGAAAGCGTGATTTCACCTGTTCCAGCCGCGCCAGATATTTCTTGCAAAGCGGACAGTGCAAACCGCGATAGATGACCACGAGCTGCCATCTGTCGGTTCCAGACGGCTCGCCCAATGTCAGGGTGCCGCCGCCCAGCCTTGCGATTTCGGTTTTGGGGAAAATCTGTCCGGCTTCCAGCGTTTTCATATCTGTCTCCTCGTTTTGTTTAATCGGGTTTAGCGCCCAGATAACCTGCCATGTCCCCGCCGCAACCGCGTTCACCAAAACTTGACGACGGGTCGCGGCTCAGGCAGGGCACCATCATGCAGGTTGAGACATTGATATTGGGCGCCGGTGCCGCAGGAATGATGTGCGCGGCACATGCCGGGCCAGACGTTCTGGTGATTGACCACGCCAAGGCGCCCGGCGAAAAAATCCGGATATCCGGCGGCGGGCGGTGCAACTTTACCAACCTGCATGCCAGCCCTGCCAATTTCATCTCGGCAAATCCGCATTTCTGCAAATCCGCGCTCAGCCGCTATACCCAATGGGATTTCATTGATCTTCTCGCGCGTCATGGCATCACCTGGCACGAAAAGACTCTGGGGCAGCTTTTCTGCGACGGTAAATCACCGCAGATCATCGCCATGTTGCAGAATGAAATGGCGGCGGCCGGGGCGGCGCTGTGGCTGAAAACTGAGATGAAAAAGCTGTCCCATGACGGCACTCTGTTCATTGCCCACCTCGACCGCGACGGACAGAACATCACTATGACGGCCCGCAACGTCGTGGTAGCAACCGGCGGTAAGTCCATCCCCAAGATGGGCGCGACAGGGCTGGCCTATGACATTGCCCGCCAGTTCGGTCATGCGGTCACTGATACCCGTCCTGCGCTCGTGCCACTGACCTTTTCGGACAATCCTTTCGCGGAGCTGTCCGGCGTCGCGGTACCTGCTCGGCTCAGCGCTGGCAGCACAAGTTTTGACGAGGCACTGCTTTTTACCCATCGCGGTCTCTCGGGGCCGGCAATTCTGCAAATCTCATCCTACTGGCGCGAGGGAGAAGAGATCATCGCCGATCTTCTGCCCGACGTACCGCTTGCCAACCTCCTGCGCGACAGACGTCGCGAGGCGGGTAAGCGCAAGCTGGCAAGTGAGCTTGCGCACTACCTGCCCGCGCGTCTGGTGGCGCATCTGAGCAAGGAGATGCAGATTGAAGGCAACCTGGCCGATCAGTCTGATGCCCGCCTGGCCGAACTCGACGCGGCCCTGCATCACCTGGTTCTGAAACCCAACGGATCAGAGGGTTACCGCACTGCCGAGGTCACACTGGGCGGGATCAGCACGGCAGGGCTGTCTTCACAGACGATGATGTCGGCCACCGTGCCCGGGCTTTATTTCATCGGCGAAGCCTTGGATGTGACCGGCTGGCTGGGTGGCTACAACTTCCAATGGGCATGGTCGTCTGGCTGGGCCGCCGGGCAGGCCATTCAGCGACGTTAGAGCAGATCAGGCTTAATCGGATCAGCAGCCCGTCACGATTGGCCTTGTACAGACATTGCTCAAAGCCGCGCCTCGACGACGCGCCCTTCGGGCTTGATTCCGCGCGGGCGACAAACTCGAACGATAGATCAAGGCAAAAAAAGTCGACCATATTGCTTCCGTCTGGGGGCGGGAATGTGCAATTCAAGCTTGGCTAGCTTCAGATCACCCGCGCGCTCTGATCTTCTGCAACAGCGGTAGAACCTGCGCCATATCCGGCCCGTGCGCCTGTCCGGTCAGGGCCTTGCGCAGCGGCATGAACAATCCCCGCCCCTTGCGGCCCGTCGCCTCTTTCACGGCGCTGGTCCACTCGCCCCAGCTCTGACCGTCATAGGGCCCCTCAGGCAACAGCGTCATCGCCTCGGCCACGAATTCCCGGTCCTCCTCTTCAATCACCGGTTCAGCGCCGTCGCGGAACATCGCCCACCAGCCGGCCAGATCGTTCAGCGTCGAGATATTGTCGCGTGTCACAGCCCAGAAATGCAGCGCCATCTCCTCCGGCACGCCCAGATCCGCGATCCGCTCCTTCACCACCTCGTAGGGTTGGGCTTGCAGGTAGCGCGCGGTCAGCGGGAAAAGGTCGGCCACATCAAACTTGGTGGGGGCGGCGCCGAAATGACCAAGATCGAATCCTTCGATCAACTCGGACATCTCGCTGCGCAATTCAACCGGGTCGCTTGACCCCAATCTTGCCATCAGGCTCAGAAGCGCCATCGGCTGCACGCCCTGTTCGCGCAGATCGCGCAGCGCCAGCGTACCCAGCCGTTTTGACAGGCTTTCCCCCTGCGGTCCGGTCAGCAAGGAGTGATGCGCGAATGCGGGCGCCGTGCCCCCAAGCGCTTCGATGATCTGGATCTGCGTGGCCGTGTTGGTCACATGGTCCGATCCGCGCACCACATGAGTTACACCCATTTCAACGTCATCCACCACCGAAGCGATCGTATAAAGCACCTGACCGTCCGCCTTGATCAGCACCGGGTCACTGACGCTTGCCGCGTCGATCGAGATATCGCCCAGAATGCCGTCGGTCCACTCGATCCGCTCCTGATCGAGCTTGAAGCGCCAGACGCCATTGCCACGCTCGGCGCGCAACGCGTCTTTCTCTGGCTCGCTCAGCGCCAGCGCGGCTCGGTCATAGACCGGCGGATTGCCCATATTGAGCTGTTTCTTGCGCTTCAGGTCCAGTTCCGTGGGCGTCTCGAACGCCTCGTAGAACCGGCCCATTTCGCGCAGACGGTCGGCAGCCTCGGCATAGCGATCCAGCCGTTCCGATTGCCGCTCGATCCGGTCCCAGTGCAGGCCCAGCCATTCCAGATCCTGCTTGATTCCGTCGACATATTCCTCTTTCGAGCGTTCAGGATCGGTGTCGTCGATGCGCAGGATGAACGTGCCGCCGGATTTGGCGGCGATCAGATAGTTCATCAGCGCGGTGCGCAGGTTCCCCACATGGATGTAACCGGTGGGCGACGGGGCAAAACGGGTGGTGGTCATCGGCTCTCTCCTGGCTCGTCCCGGCAGATGTCACAGCCGCACGAGATTGTCCAGAATTCACCAGCGTTGCGGGAAAAGTTGATTTTCGCGGTCACCTAAGGTCATTCTACGCGCAGTAGTTGGGGATTATATTATAATGACTTTACCACGGTCCGACCTTCAGGACCTCAGCGATCTCATCGGCGTGGTCTACGATTCCGCACTGGAAAAACGCCAGTGGCAAATGCTTCTTGCCGATCTCAACCGCCGCTTTCCGGGCTTCATGGGGGCGGTTTACACGCAGGAAAGTGAGAAATTCATCGGCATGTACAGCCCCGATGGCTTCAACACTGCCTCGCAAGCGGTCTACGAAAAACACACAAAAGACGGCAAGGTGCATGGCATTTCCGATGACCAGAACGATCACCGGCGCGAGCTTTTGCGGCGGATCGATCCCAAGATCGGCGATGTTTACTATTCGCGCGAGATTTTCACCGATGACGAATTCCGCAGATCGACTTCCTACAAGACCGTGCTTGAACCGGCGGGGATCGGCCACTGGGTGTCACTGAAATTTGCCCAGAGCGGTCCGCGCGAAGCTGTGTTCATCTTCTTCGAGAACGAACGCAGCAACGATACCCCCGACCCCGACGGGCTGAAGGCGCTCTTTGAACTGATCTCGCCTCATGTGGTACGCGCCACGCGCATAGCTCGTGCCTTGCGCATGGCCAAGGATGCCGCCGAAACCTTTCAGGGCTTTCTCGATGCCATCGCCCTGCCGATGCTGGTCACCGATCGCGACGCAAGGCTTGTCTTTTCCAATGCCGCCGGGCGCAGGCTGCTGGAGAGACAGGTGCTGTTTCGCATCGACACCAACGATCGGCTGCACATGATCGAGCCACGCTATGCCAGTGAGATCAAAAACCGGATTAGCGGGATCGAGCAGGATCAGGTGCCCGCTGGATTGCGGGTTGATCATGGCGATGGGCCGGTCTCGCTCTGCATCGCTCCGTTTCATCCGTCGATGACCGACGCGGCCCAGGCTGATCAGGACCTCTTTGATGCAAGGCGCATGTTCGCGATCTTTGTGGGCAGCCAAGGCGACGATCCTGTCAATCCGGGCCTGCTGCGCGACGTATTCGAACTGACCCCGCGCGAGGCCGAGGTCTGCAGCGCCACGATAATGGGCCATAGTCCGGCCGAGATTTCCAAACAGACAGAGCGCGCAGAAAAAACCATCCGCAACCAGATCCAGTCGATCTACGAGAAAGTGGGCGTCAGTTCCCATCAGGAACTCACCGACGCGCTCTCGGTATTCAAAACCGTCGGCGCCATCTTCAACATCACCGATCAGCACATGTTCGAAATGCCGTCCCGCCCCACTTAATGCCCCGCTCCGCTAACCTGCTAGATAGTGTCAGATGTCAACTTCGAGTTCACAGTCGTTCTTGAGCTGCGTGTTATGATGCTTCGACGTGACCCGTCAAACCTGCCTTTCGTGCGTAGCGCATCACTTTCTTCACTGTAATGCTTGGCAGACCAAGCTAAAGACATGTTTTATAGGTCACTCGGGGTGGATATCTCGTTTCGTACAACTTGATTGAAGTAAAACCGCCGGCCAATAAAAGTCATCTGCGATCTTTTGTTCTGCTAACCATTGCGCCTGAATCTGATAGGCCCGCCATTCCTGTGCTTGGTCGCAATACCAGTGCTGACCAGACTGTCTGTGATGCACCATCTCATGCAATAGGACGCTGATGTCACGCGAATTATCCGGGGACCATGGCTCTACCAAGTAAATTGTTTCAATCTCCGCGTCGTAGAGCCCGCGGGTTCGGCCACCCGAACGATCTGCCACACCGTGCAGGTCTTCTCCCCGCTCAGCTCCAACAAACTCGATCAGTGGTCGACGGTCTCTTTCCAGGTATTCGGTTTCAGCATCAAGCCACGCGTTCAACTCGAAAAGTAATGCAGGTGAAACGCCAGATGAATTACCGCTTTCTGATGCGGAAGCTGCGCCAGTCAGAATGAGTGTAAGCGCAAAAAATATACCCATTTTCATCCGTAATTCCCCTTACTTGGATAAGTGATCGGCGCGAGGGAAGGCTGTGTGCGACGCGAATTCAGTTGCCAACTCTGCGGTACCCCCGCATGTTGAGGAGCGCACGGAGGCCGCTGAAATGTCCCGAGATAACGACGAAAAAGAAACGAAATCCGTCGAGGGTTTCCGTCTTGGTGCGTTCACGTTTTCTTTGCAGACCAAAGAGTTAAAAAACGAAAATGGAACCGCACTCCATTTGCGCAATCAAAGCACTGACATCCTGACTTACCTGGTACGCCACCATGGCGAACTGGTGTCAAAGGCGGATCTCATCGAGAACATCTGGCCCGACACCTTCGTAACCGATGACAGTCTGGTGCAATGCATCGCCGATATCCGGCGTGCCCTGAATGATACCGACCATAAGATCGTGCAGACCTTGCCCAAGAAGGGTTACCGGCTCGATGCAATCCCGATGTCGGGTGACGGGCCGCACGGTCCCGCGCATTCAAGCCCCACCACCAGCCGCAAGTTCGGATCGTCCGTGTCTTTGTCTCTGATCGTGCTGGCAGGTGTTGTGGGCGTCGGCCTTTACACTTGGCAAACCACCGCCACAGATTTCGAACCGCTTGATCCGGCAACGGCGAACCTTCCCTTGCCGGAAAAACCCTCAATTGCCGTGCTCGCGTTCGATGATCAAAGCCAGGGCACCGACAAGGGATATCTGAGCGATGCCATCAGCGAAGAGATCATCACCAGGCTTTCCCACTTTCCCGACCTCTTTGTCATCGCCAAGAATTCAAGCTTCTACTACCGGGACAAGACCGCGGATATACGCCAGGTCGCGCGCGAGCTTGGTGTTCGATACGTCCTGGAAGGCAGCCAGCAAAAAGCCGGTGACAAATTGCGGGTCACAGCACAACTGGTCGATGCGACGGCGGGCAACACGATCTGGGTGGAAACCTATGATCGCGATCTGGCCGGGATCTTCGAATTGCAGGAGGATATCACCCGCACCATCGCCGCGACGCTTGAGGAAAACATCAATCAGGCCGAATACAATCGTCTTCTGCGCAAACCTACCGAAAGCCTAGAGGCCTATGAACTAGTCAATCGCGGGCGCGCCGAGAGGCTGAAGTTCACGCCGGCGGGTAATGAACTGGCCCTGCACCTCTCGGAGAAAGCGCTGGCAATCGACCCAGGCTACTCAGAGGCCTACTTCAGCCTGGCCTGGGTTCACATCAACTGCTTTCGCTGGGCATGGTGTGGCGACCAACCGCAAGAGGAGGCACTGGATCAGGCCTTTAGCGCGGCCCGGAAGGCGATCGCACTGGATCCGAACAGTTCGTTGGCACACTGGGTTCTGGCAAATGCGACCATGCAGAGCGGTGATCTTGAGCAGGCCGTCATTGAATATAACCGGTCCATCACGCTCAATCCCAACTCAGCCGGTGTCCTCGCCGATTCTACCGAGGCGCTGGTATATCTGGGTCGCATAGACGAGGGCGTCGCCCGTATTCAGGCTGCCATCCGGCTGAATCCTCATCACCCGGACTGGTACCTGTGGACCCTGGCCTGGGCACATTATTTTGCGGGAGAATTCGAGGCTGGATTAGTGGCCATACAAAGTATGACGGATATGCCCAATCTGGCGCGTCGTACGCAGGCCGCGTTACTTGTGCGGTTGGGCCGCATCGAGGACGCCCGAAAGGTGATCGATATGTTTCTTGAAATCGCTCCCACCTACTCGATCCGATTGCAGCGACACAGTCTCAGGGGGAAGTTCCGTGATCCAGGCGTTGCAGATCAGTTTGTTAACGACCTACGCCTAGCGGGGTTGCCGGACTAGTTTTAGTAACAGGAAATTGTCTTGGTCGACAACAGATACTCAAAGTGCAGCGCGGGCCCAAAGTGAGAAGAGGAGGGCCGACACTGCACCTTTCACCCCTACACAGGGTATCTTAGCCTAGGGAAGCGCCACCGCCCCGGTCAGGGTATTCACATAGTCGTCGGTGCTGCGGTCGGTCAGGCTGGAATATTGTCCGCCCCCCGAAATGCCTGCCATGCTGCCAGTGCCGCCGATCATGACCCACGATCCGTTCAGCGCGCCATCCGCCGACAGGTTCTGCCCTTGCCATCTGACAAAAGCCATGTCGCCGCCGTCGCTCTGGGCGATACAAACACCCCCGCCTGACACTGCCGATCCGCGAATTTCCATCGCGCCTGTACATCGACCCGTCATACCGGCCAGCGGATTCGCAGGATCAGCCATCTCGAAAGATGTCTGCGTGTTGGTGAACTCCATAACCATATGCCCGTCACTGATCGGATGGAATGTTGCGCTGGTCTTACCCTTGATCACGCCCGCGCTGTCGAATGTTTCCCCCGCCTGCACCAATCCAGCCGAAGCCAGTAACGCAACGCTTGCCATCAGATATTTCATGTCATCCCTTCCCCGGTTTCATCACCTGACCGCCGAGGATGCACCTGCACCTGGCCACCCGCCCGGATGGCAGCAGTCATCCCGAACGGCGCCTTCCCGGTGGTGATCGACAGAACGCCCCCCGACCGCAGCTGACCTTAGGTTATCTTGTGATAGGCTGCATGGGCAAGATTGCCCAAACCTGACCAGAATTGCACCTGGGGCATAGCGCACTCGAACCAGTCACACGGTTTGCCCGCAGCATGATATGCTCACACCGGATGAACGGTCCAGGTCTTGTCCAGATCGCGCAGACCCGCCTGTATCAACTCTGCCAACACGTCCATATCCACATCCGCCAGCTTGTTGATATAGAGGCAGGACCGCCCCAGCTTGTGCTTGCCCAAGCGGTTCAGTATCTCCCCGTAATCCTGGTATCCCGGCATGATGTAAAGGCTCAGGCTGGCCTTGCGCGGGCTGAAACCGGTGGCTAGGAAATCTCCTTCACGGCCGGTCTTGTAAACATAATGGTAGCTGCCATAGCCCACGATGGATGGCCCCCACATCACCGGCTCGAAACCGGTTACATCTTGGAAGAATTCAAGCAGAACCTCTCCGTCCATCCGCCGCCGTTCGGGTTCGACCTGGGCGATGAATTCCGCCGGGTCCTGTCCGGTCTTCTGCGTTTTGTTGTCGCTCATTCCACTACTCCCGCCGGTCCGCACCGTCACTTTAACGTGAGGCGCTAACCCCTGTCACCAATCCGCGCTATCATCTCCCAGAATCAGCAAGGAGGCCATGATGACCAACCTCGACCTGACCCGCCGCAGCCTTATCGCATCCGCCGCCGCACTGCCCCTCATAGGCCTTGCGCAAACGGCCCGGGCCAAAGCCCCCATGCTGGGGCCTGCCACCACCAGGTTCAACCGCTTCATGCTGGGCGAGTTTGAGGTTACCACACTGCTTTCCAACAGCCTTTCCGTGCCCGACCCGCATAACATCTTCGGTTTGAATGTCAGCGCCGAAGACTTCGCAGACGCCTCGGAAAAGGCGAAGCTGCCGACCGACAAGTCGCAATTTTTCTTCACGCCTACCGTGGTCAATAGCGGCGCTGAGCTGGTGCTTTTCGACACAGGTCAAAGCAGTGGCGACATCACGGCCGCGCTCGGCGCGGCGGGGTATGCGCCCGACCAGATCGATATCGTAGTGATCACCCATATGCACGGCGATCACATTGGCGGCTTGATACATGAAGGTAGCGCCACTTTCCCCAATGCACGCTACGTGACTGGCGCGGTCGAATTTGACGCTTGGGCTGGCATGGAGAGCCAGAAATTCGACAGTAACATGAAACCGTTGGCCGACAAGACCACAATGCTTGCTCCGGACGCCAGCATTATCTCGGGCATCACTGCGGTCGAATCGTTCGGCCATACTCCGGGTCATATGACCTATATGATCGAAAGCGATGGACAAATGCTTCTGATCGCTGCGGATTTCGCCAATCATTATGTCTGGTCTCTCGCCCACCCCGACTGGGAGGTCAAGTTCGACATGGATAAAGCGGCCGCAGCCACAACCAGAAGAAAACTGCTCGACATGCTGAGTACCGACCGCATCCCCTTTGTTGGATACCACATGCCGTGGCCCGCCGTGGGATATGTCGACAAACATGGCGACAGTTACCACTACGTGCCGGAAAGCTATCAGCTCTCGCTCTGAACGCGTTCACCACTTGGCAATCAAATAGCCCTAAATTGCCCCCGGGAAGTAATCTGGGGTTCGATTTTGGCCGACGGTAACGCATTGCAGAATGTCAGCGCTGACATACAGTCGCCGCTTCTCGATTCCGAACTGGCGATGAATATCCTGAATTCAATGGAACAGGGTGTTCTGGTGTGGTCGGCTGATGAGCGCTGCATCATGCATAATGATCGCGTATTTGCGGTCATGGAAATCGGCAGGGATGAGCTTTATCCGGGGCGTCGGCGCCGGAATTTTCTGAAAGCCGCCGTCGCGCGGGGCGAGCTTTCGCAGGAACGCGTGGATCAGGTCGAAGCGCATTTTGCCTCCGGCGCGCCGTTTGAATTCGACCGCACCCTGCCCTCGGGTCGTGTTGTTGCGACCAACGCGCGGCCGCTACCCGATGGCGGACACGTGGTGACGTTCACCGATGTCAGTCAGTCCCGCCGGGCCGCCGCCGACCTGGCCGAGGCCAAGCAACGCGCGGAAACCGCTGAAACACAGGCGCTGAACGCCCTGCAGGAAACTCAGGCGCGCCAGGAGGAGGCCACGCTTCTCGCGGAGTTGGATGAATGGCTTCAGTGCTGCAAGAGTCTCGAAGAACTCTTTGAAATCGTTGTCACATTCATCTCAAAACTACTCCCTGGATCCATCGGTGAACTGTATCTCTATTCCAATTCCCGCGACGTGCTGGATGGTGTCTGCGATTGGGGCACCTCGGGGCTTCACGACCATATCGCGCCCGACAGTTGTTGGGCGCTGCGGCGGGGTCGCCATTATCGTTATGACATGCAGCGCATTGCCTTCTCATGTCATCATGTGAAGGAACAAGCTGGTGGGTCGGACGCACGGGACTATCTGTGCATTCCCATCGTGGCCCATGGCGATACGGTCGGCCTGCTGCATGTCAGATTCGATCAGGCCGCCGACCGGAAATCCATGAATGACGCGCAGCATTTCGCAGTTCAATGCGGCGAACATATCAGCCTCGCCATCGCCAATGTGCGCTTGCGGGACGAGTTGCACGATCAATCCACCCGTGACCCGCTGACCGGGCTCTATAATCGCCGATACTTCCTCGAAGCGTTGCGGACCGAGCTTGCAATGGCTCAGCGCAAGGATAGCACCTTTGCTCTCCTTTCCTTTGATGCTGACCGCTTCAAGGCGTTCAACGACAATCACGGGCATGACGCCGGCGACATGGTCCTGCGGGCCATCGCCGAGTGCATGTATGACAAGTTCGGCGAGGGGCAGGTTCCCTGTCGGTTCGGGGGTGAGGAGTTTACGGTTCTGCTGCCCGGCGCCACCTTGTCGGAAGCCACCCAGGCCGGCGAGGCGCTGCGGGCCGCCGTGGAAGACATTCAGGTGCGCTATGGGTCAGGTGCCCTGCCGCGCGTGACGATATCGGTCGGGGTTGCCGCCTTCCCCGATCATGGCCCGTTGCCGCAGGATCTGTTGAGCGCGGCGGACGAAGCACTTTACCGGTCAAAGGACGATGGCAGGAACTGCGTTACCGTCGCCACCTCGCGGCACGCGTAGCTTCAGCTTTCATCCCGAAACCGGTTCACGATCGGATAACGACGATCCAGCCAGAACGCCCGCTTGCTCAACCGCGTGCCCGGCGCCGACTGGAAGCGCTTGTATTCGCTGATATAAAGCAGATGTTCAACCTTTTTCGCATCAGCCCGGTCATATCCTGCCGTCACGCAATCGGCGATCGAGCCATCCTGATCCACCAGAATTTCCAGAATGCCATCGAGCACCGGGTAATCGGGTAGTGAATCACTGTCTTTCTGATCTTCTCGCAACTCGGCCGAGGGTGGTTTCTCGATCACGTTGGGCGGGATCACCTCGCCTTCAGGGCCCATCATCCAGTCGCGGTGGTTGGCGTTACGCCAGCGGCAGGTGTCAAAAACCCGGGTCTTGTACATGTCCTTGATCGGGTTGTAGCCGCCCGCCATGTCCCCATAGATCGTGGCATATCCCACCGCGACCTCGGACTTGTTGCCGGTCGTCAACAGCATCTCGCCGAACTTGTTGGAAAGCGCCATCAACAACAAACCGCGCAACCGTGACTGGATATTTTCCTCGGTCAGGCCAGGCTCGGTGCCCTCAAAAAGCGGCGCGAGTGTATTTGTGATCGCGCCCCGCGCCTCGGAAATCGGCACGAAATCATAACGACAGCCAAGGTTTTCTGCGACCTCCCGGGCATCGTCCAGCGAGGATTGGCTGGTATATTCCGACGGCAGCATCACGCAGCGCACATTTTCCGGACCCAGGGCATCAACAGCAATCGTCGCAACAATGGCCGAGTCGATACCGCCCGACAGCCCCAGCAGCACCTGTCTGAACCCGGTCTTGCGCATGTAGTCACGCAGGGCCAGAACCATGGCGTTATAATCCTGCTCATAGGCATCCGGCAGATGCGCCAACTCGCCCGGCACGGCACGCCAGCCAGGCCCATCGCGCACCAGGTCGAGATGGGCGATCGCCTCTTCAAAGACCGGCATTTGCAGGGCAAGTTCGCCACCCGGGTTCAAGACAAAGGTCCCCCCGTCGAATACCTGGTCATCCTGTCCGCCCACGAGGTTCAGGTAAATCAGCGGTAACCCGGTTTCGACCACACGGGCCACCATCAGGTTCTGCCGGACCTCCATCTTGTTGCGATAATAGGGCGAACCGTTGGGCACCAACAGGAACTCGGCACCGGTTTCGGCCAGGGTCTCGGACACATCCTCGTGCCAGCTATCCTCGCAGATCGGGCTGCCCACGCGCACGTCGTCAACCACGTAAGGCCCACCCACGTCGGCGGCATCATAGATGCGCACCTCGTCAAAGACGGTTTCATTGGGCAGATGGTGTTTCAGCACCCGCGCCGAAGTACGTCCATTTTTCAAGATGTAATAGCCGTTGTATAGCCCTGCCCCCTCAAGCGCCGGACCACCAATCGCCAGGGCAGGACCGTCAGCGCAGTCTTTTGCCAACTCTTCCAGTTTGGCGATGGCAGCCTGATGAAAGGCCGGTTTCATCACCAGATCTTGCGTATTATAGCCGGTGATGAACATCTCAGGCAGCGCCACCAGATTGGCACCCGCCTGCCGGCCCGCCTCCCACGCCCTGCGCGCCAGCGCGGCATTGCCTTCCAAATCGCCCACCGTGGGGTTCATCTGCGCCAGTGTCAGGCGAAACCTGTCGGCCATGTGCCAAGCCTCATGATTGAATTCTCTGCAAGATTTAACAGATCGGGTAGCAAGGGAAAGCCGATTTGCCCGAAAGCCGTTGTCAGCCTGCGGCGGGTCCACTAGATTTCCCCCACTCGCACAGTACTGGCGGGATGGGGTATTCGGGGCAGAGATGAAGTTTTCACTGACAACCACTGTTTTTATTGGCGCCGCATTGGTCGGGGCCACCACACTCAACGCGCAGGACGGCGAGGTGCGCACCAAGCAATATGACGATGGTGGCATCTACGAGGGCACGTTCAAGAACGGCCTTCAGCACGGGACCGGCACCTACACCCTGCCGAATGGCTATGAGTATTCCGGCGACTGGGTTGAAGGCGAGATTAAGGGGAAGGGCACGGCGCGCTTTCCCAACGGGTCGGTCTACGAGGGTGAATTTTCCAAGGGCAAGCCTCATGGGATCGGGATCATCGTATTCAGCGACGGCGGCACCTACGAGGGTCAATGGGAAGACGGCAAGATTACCGGTCAGGGTGTCGCACTTTATGCCAATGGTGTGCGCTACGAGGGTGGTTTTCGTAACGCCATGCATCACGGGCGCGGCGTCATGACCAGCCCCGGCGGCTATATCTATGACGGAGATTGGGTGAACGCGGTCAAGGACGGCAAGGGCAAGATCACTTATCCCGACGGTTCCGTCTATGAAGGAGATGTGGCCCGCGGCGCGCGCGAAGGCCAAGGCAAGGTGACCATGTCCGACGGTATGGTCTACGAGGGCAGTTGGAAAAACGGCCAGATCAACGGCATCGGCAAGCTCACACAGCCCAATGGCGATGTCTACGAAGGAACGCTTGTGGCCGGACGGCGCGAAGGTCAGGGTCGGGTAACCTATGCTAATGGCGATACCTACGAGGGCGAGTTTCTGGACGATCTGCGCGATGGCCTGGGAACCTATAAAGGCTCAGACGGTTACATCTATGAAGGCTCATGGGTGGCAGGAACCATCTCTGGTCAGGGGAAGATCGTTTACCGCGACGGATCGGTCTACGTGGGCGATTTTCGCGATGGTCTGGCGCATGGCAATGGCAAGATCACTTATGCTGACGGCTCAACCTACGAAGGAAGCTGGGTCGACGGCGTAATTGAGGGCAAAGGCCGCAACACCTTTCCCAACGGGCTGATCTATGAAGGTGAATTCAAGAATGCCAAGAATCATGGGCAGGGCGTCATGACATATGCCGACGGCTATCGCTACGAAGGGGAATGGGCCGACGGCAAGCGTCACGGCGAGGGTGTCGCCACGTATGTGGACGGTACTGTTTACGAGGGACAGTTTCAGGAAAACAAGCGCCACGGTCAGGGTGCGATCACCATGCCGGACGGGTTCAAATACGAAGGCGAATGGCAGAATGGCGAGATCAGCGGGCACGGCATCGCGACCTATCTCAATGGCGACGTCTATGAGGGCATGTTCAAACGCGGCAAACGTCAGGGGCAAGGCACCATGCGCTATGCCACCGGCGACGAAACCAGCGGCGAGTGGCAGGATGGCGCCTTGACCGAAGAGGGCGGATCGGAGACGACCGAATAGCCTGAGTTTCCGGAGTTTTGAAAGACACCGCAGCGCCGGGTTTCATCAGAAAAAGAGGTGGGGGTGCTACCACCTAACCTGCTTGCCCGCCCAATCAAAAAACAACCCGTTATCCTGCATCTCCAGCCCGTCAATCACGGTCAGCAGGTTTTGCACCGCCTCCTCGGGTGGAACAGTCTTGTGCCGGCCAGCGTATTTCGCGGTGAAATCGGTCGCCACCGTGCCCGGATGCAGGCAGACACAGATCAGATCCTTGTGCGTGCGCTCCAGTTCGATCGCTGCTGTGTGGATCATCTGATTAAGCGCGGCCTTGGCGGTCCGATAGGAATACCAGCCGCCCAACCGGTTATCCCCGATGGATCCCACCCGCGCCGACAAAGCGGCAAAAACCGCCCTGCCCTTGCGCGGCAAAAGACGAACGCCATGTTTAAGCACCAGCGATGGCCCGATGCAGTTGACCGCGAACTGATCTGCCATGGATCGCGCACTGACCGCCTGCAAGGTCTTTTCCGGCTCTGCCCCTGCGATCTCCAACGCGCCCGACGCCACGAAAATCAGATCAAACGGTCCTTCAAGCCGACCAAGCGCGGCTTCGACCGAGGCTTCATCCGTCACGTCCAGCCTGTCACCCGACCGTGACAGCGGCGTCACCGCCACGCCGCGCGCGTCCAGTGACGCGGCGATGGCCGACCCGATTCCGCCCGATGCACCGATGATCAATGCTTCTTTCACATCCCAGACCTAGAACAGTTGCGTCATGGATCAATGCAAAACGGTCTTTCATTTCGCTGCAAGCGGGCTTATCATGTCTGCCATGATGACCAAAGGGCATATCACCACCACCGCCGCTCGCCGCATTTCCGGCGCGCTTGGTGCTGCCCTACTACTCCTGAGCCGCCTCTGAGCGTGCCATCCCGGCGCGACCGCTCAGAGGATGTGCCATTTCGCGCCTTAACGCTCGCTTAGGAAAATCAACATGCAGAAAATCAATATCGCAGAGAAGCTCGCGCTTTTTGGCACCCATTGGGACCCCAAAGTGGTGGCCAGCTACAACGATAACGACGTGATGGTCGTCAAGTTTCAGGGCGAATTCCCCTTCCACAAGCATGACACCACCGATGACTTCTTTCTGGTGATCGACGGCGCAGTCACGATGGATTATGAGGGCGCCGAAAGCGTGAGTTTCGGCCCCGGTGAACTGGTCGTTGTACCGCAAGGGGTCGTACACAGACCCCGCGCAGAACGTGAGGCCAAGGTGCTGCTAATCGAACCCAAAGGCGAACCCAATTCCGGTGACAGCGACCGACCCGCTGCCGCCAAGGACCATATCTGAACAGGAACAGACGACATGAGCACTGATAGCAAAGACCGGGTGGTGATCTTCGACACCACATTGCGTGACGGCGAACAATCCCCCGGCGCAACCATGACCCATGACGAGAAGCTGGAAATCGCCGGACTGCTGGACGAGATGGGCGTTGATATCATCGAGGCCGGTTTTCCGATCGCGTCCGAGGGCGATTTCAATGCCGTGAGCGAGATCGCCAAGAACACAAAAAATGCTGTAATTTGCGGCCTTTCGCGGGCGAACCTCAAGGATATTGACCGTTGTTGGGAAGCGGTGCAACATGCCGCCCGTCCGCGCATCCACACCTTCATCGGCACCTCGCCCCTGCACCGCGCCATCCCGAACCTGACCCAGGATGAAATGGCCGACCGCATCCATGACACGGTGACACACGCCCGTAACTATTGCGACAACGTGCAATGGTCGCCGATGGATGCCACCCGGACCGAGTGGGATTACCTCTGCCGGGTGGTCGAGATCGCGATCAAGGCAGGTGCCGCCACAATCAACATTCCCGACACGGTGGGCTATACGGCCCCCGTCGAATCCGCTGATCTGATCCGCCGCCTGATTGCCGAGGTTCCCGGCGCGGACGAGGTGGTGTTTGCCACCCATTGTCACAATGATCTGGGCATGGCGACGGCCAACTCCCTTGCTGCCGTGGCTGGCGGCGCGCGGCAGATCGAATGCACAATCAACGGGCTGGGTGAACGCGCGGGTAATACCGCGCTGGAAGAGGTGGTGATGGCTATGAAGGTCCGCAGCGACATCATGCCGTATCACACCGGTATCGACACTACCAAAATCATGCATCTCAGCCGCCGCGTCTCGACCGTCAGTGGCTTTCAGGTCCAGCCGAACAAGGCCATTGTCGGCAAGAACGCCTTCGCGCATGAATCTGGCATCCATCAGGACGGCATGCTGAAAAACGCCGAGACGTTCGAGATCATGCGCCCTGAGGATGTTGGCCTGAGCGAAACCAATATCGTCATGGGCAAACATTCCGGCCGTGCAGCGCTGCGCTCGAAACTGAAAGATCTGGGATATGAACTGGCGGATAATCAGCTGAACGACGTCTTCGTGCGTTTCAAGGAACTGGCAGATCGCAAGAAGGAGGTTTTTGACGAAGACCTCGTGGCTTTGGTCAGCGTCGGGGAAGATGCCGCCAACGACCGGCTTGTCATTAAGTCCCTGCGCGTTAGCTGCGGCACCGGCGGCCCGGCCGATGCCGATTTGGTGATGGCAATCGACGGTATCGAGAAAGTCGCGAAACAATCCGGCGACGGCCCGGTCGACGCCACGTTCAAAGCGGTACGTGAGCTGCATCCGAACAGTGCGCGCCTGTCGCTTTACCAGGTGCACGCCGTGACCGAAGGCACGGATGCCCAGGCCACAGTCTCGGTGCGGCTTGAAGAGGACGGCAACATCGCCACCGGCCAATCCGCCGATACCGACACGGTGGTGGCCTCGGCCAAGGCCTATGTGAATGCGCTCAACCGCCTGCTGGTACGTCGCGGCAAGACAGGTCAGGACGAGAAGGAAATCAGCTACAAGGACGTGTCCTGAACAGGCCTGAACAGCATGTACCGCGGCTCTAAGCCGAGGACAGGTACCGAGGGCTGTGGAAAAGAAAAGGGGCGGCGGGCACGAAATCGGAAATGATTTCAGCCTGCCCCCCAATCAAACGCATCTCCTTTAACGCGTACCCGGCCAATTGAAGGCAAGGCGAAATGGCTGCCCAACACGGCGCACTGCCGTTCGGATGCGTTCTCCAGCAAGGCGCGGCGCGACTGCACGGCGTGCACTGCGTCGGCGTCATACTTGAAATGCCAATCGGGATGCCGACACTGTACCGTGGAATGCAGTGCGTCACCGGTGATTACCGCCTCGCGCCCACTGCTTCGGATCAGAACCGAGACATGACCCGGCGTATGGCCCGGCGTCGGGATCAGCGTCAGGTGATCACCCAGCATGTGCCCCGCGCTCACCAGGTCCGCCTGCCCCGCCGCGATCACCGGCAAAACGCTTTCGGTATACATCATGCCCTCGTGGTCGCGATACACCTCCTCATCAGCAGCGGGCATCAGGTAACGCGCCTTGGGGAAGGTCGGTACCCAATGCCCATTCTCCAGCCGTGTATTCCACCCGACATGATCGGTGTGCAGATGGGTGCAGAGCACGTAATCCACATCCTCGGGCCCTACCCCCGCTGCCGTAAGTGCCGCCATGAAGCGCCCATCCGACCGCCTGTGCCAACTTGGCATACCGGGCACGGATTTGTTGTTGCCGACGCAGCTATCGACCAGAATGACATGGGTGGGTGTCTTCAACAGAAACCCCTGTATCGGCAGGATCAGCCGGCCCGTCTCTGGACACAATCCGCCGGGAACACACGCTTCGACGATTGCCCGCACATCTGACGGTGCATTGGGGTAAAGTTCCTCAGGCGTCAGAAACGGGGCATGAATTTCGAGGATTCTCCAGATTTCAACGTCACCGATACGGCAAAGCATCCTGTCGGTTTCCTTTCTGCAGAAAAGACCAGAGCTACAAATCGTATTCACAGCGTTACCGTGCCCGCAGCGTCAGCCGCTATCAACCCCAATACTTCCCGTGAAAAATCTGGCGCTGCTTCCCTGATCACCATCAAGAGATTGTCCGTTGCAGACAACGCCCGTTCTGCAATCGGCAGCACTAACGGCATTTTCTGGTCAGGTCGCGCCAGTTATGCTTCCTGGGTTTGCCTGCACCCTACCGGGCCCAATACGTCGATCAGCGGCGCGTTATCGCAGACCAATTCCTCCAATGTCACCTGATCCAGTCGCGCATAAAACGCCTCGACCGCATCGGCGAGCGCCGGGCGCAGCTTGCAGGCATCGACCAGCGGGCAGGTATTGTCGACATCGGCGAAGCATTCTGCCAGTGTCGCCGAAGATTCCATGATGCGAAACACATCGCCTATCACGATCCGGGGCATGGATCGCCCCAGCCGGATACCGCCATTGCGGCCTCGCGATGTTTCGAGAAAACCAAGCTGTGACAACTGGTTGATCACCTGCGCCAGATGGCTTTCAGACGTATTGCAGCGCGCCGCAATTTCGGCTTTGGTCACCAACCGATCCCGATGCACGCCGCAGAACATCAGCACCCGAATGGCGATGTTTGACCTTTTGGTTATCCGCATCGGCGCCAAATCCCTGTGCTTGATCTTGGACCATCCTGCCTGCAAAAAGGCATGACGCACTTGACCCAGATCAAAGGACAGGCAGATAACATCTAATCCACATGCATATTTCTTTGGCTATGGCAGCCTCGTGAACCGCGACACACACGGTTTCAATGGGGCGCGAACCGCGCGGCTTAGCGGCTGGCGGCGCATCTGGCGATACACGACCCTGCGCGAGGTTGCCTATCTGACAGTCATTCCTGACCCGGACAGTGCCATTGATGGTCTGATCGCGCCGGTGCCGGATGCAGACTGGGAGGCGCTGGATTACCGCGAGCGCGCCTACGAACGCGTGCCCGCCACTCATCAGATCACCCACGACCTGCATCACGAGCCCGACATTGCGGTCTATGCGGTGCCCGGGGATCATCACGCGGCCTCGGGGCCGGATCATACGCTTCTGCTCAGCTATATTGACGTTGTCGTGCAGGGCTATTTGCGTGAGTTTGGTCCCGAAGGCGCCGCACGGTTCTTTGCCACGACCGATGGATGGGAGGCGCCCGTCATCAATGATCGTGCAGTCCCGCGTTATCCGCGCCACTGTCGTCTAACGCCTGACGAAACGGCACTGGTCGACGCCCATCTGGAGGCACTGCAAGTGCATATTCAGTGCTTATAGTCGCCGGCTGACCTGCGCAATGAAATCGTCACCGCGCTTTTCGAAACTGTCATACTGATCAAAGCTGGCGGCGGCTGGCGCAAGCAGAACGCTTTCGCCCTCGCGCGCCTCGGCCATCGCGCGTTCAACAGCACGGTCCATTGTCGTGCAGACTTCGCAATCGACACCATCGAGCTGCAGGGCAAATCCCGCCGCCTCGCGACCGATCACATAGGCCTTGATTACGTTGCCGAGGCCCGGTTTCAGTCCCGATAAACCACCGTCTTTCTCCAGTCCGCCACAGATCCAGCGAATGTTCCTGAAGGCCTGCAGCGCCTTCAACGCACTGTCGACATTGGTGGCTTTGCTATCATTAACGAAACTGACGCCATCTCTTTCGGCGATGACCTGACTACGGTGCGGCAACCCGTCGAAACTGTTGAAACCAGCCTCAATCACCTTCGGGGACAGGCCCAGGGTTCGGCAAGCGGCGTAGGCGGCACAGGCATTTTGATGATTATGAGCGCCCGGCAACCCTTTGATCTGCCTCATATCTATCGACCCGGCCTGACGGCCTTTGCGATATTCCGCAAGAAACCCCTTGCGGGCAAAGACCGACCACCCGGGACCTGTAAGCTTACCCTCGACAGAGATACGGATCACCCTGTCATCGCCCGGCCCTTCCGAGAGCTGCCCGGCAAGAAAGGCTCCTTCGGCCTCATCCACACCGATCACGGCCCGGTCGGGCCCGCCTTCAGCAAAGAGCCTGCGCTTGGCTGCGAAATATCCGCCCAAGCCGCCATGCCGATCCAGGTGATCAGCAGAAAAGTTCGTGAAAACAGCGATATCCGGGGTCAGCGCGCGGGCAAGCTCGGTCTGGTAGCTGCTGAGTTCAAGCACCACCACACCGCCATCTGCAGGCGGATCGATATCCAGCACGCCGCGTCCGATATTGCCGGCCAGCTGCGCGGATTTTCCCGCGTTTTCGAGTATATGATGAATAAGCGCCGAGGTGGTGGACTTGCCGTTGCTGCCGGTGACCGCAATCACCTTGGGCGGCTGGTCCATCTGATGCCAGTCGCCATTGCCGAGAGAGCGGAAAAAAAGGCCGATATCATTGTCCACCGGTACGCCAGCGGCAAGGGCAGCTGCAACGATACGGTTGGGCGCGGGGTAAAGATGCGGGATTCCGGGACTGACGATCAGACTGGCTATGTCGACAAAGGCGCCATCGCGGGAAAAATCCCTGATTTCAAAACCTTCCGACTCGACCTTATCACAAATCTCGGGATGATCATCCCAACAAACCGGATGCGCGCCACCAGCCTTTAGCGCCCGTGCGGCACTGAGCCCCGAGCGGCCCAGACCGAGCACCGCCACGTTCTTTGTTTCAAACCCCCTGACCGGTATCATCTGGCCCCTTCCCGATCCTTAATCACCCCCCAATCGCTATCCGATCAGAGTGACGAAAGCCAGAGGGGGAAAATGGTAAATCCACCGCACGGTGGATCGGGCGTAAATCGGGGCTGAGCCGGGTCGCAGCCTTAGTTAACAGGGGATTGGCGGGCAAATTCCATGGCTGGCCCATGTATGGCTTTGGAATGGCTTTTGGCCTCACAAACTACGGTAATCCCGGCGGTTAACGGGCCGCGCGCAGGGTCTTGTTAAGAATTTGTCGGCGAGAGTGTCAGAGATCGACGTTGTCGCTTTTCTTTGCACGCAGCTCATCCAGATTGCTGCGCGTACCAATCGTGTTAGGATGTTCGGGCCCCAGCGACTTTTCGAATATCTCCAGCGCCTGACGGTAAAGCCTCTCGGCCTCCTCGTAGCGCCCCTGCGTCTCCACCACACCCGCGAGGTTGTTGAGGTCGATCGCATAGTTCGGATGTCCCTCGCCAATCGTCGCCTTGTCGATCTCAAGCGCCTGACGGTAGAGTCCCTCGGCCTCCTCGTGGCGCCCCTGCCCCTCCACCGCAAGCGCGAGGTTGTTGAGGCAAGTGGCATAGAATGGATGCCCCTCGCCAATCGTTGCCTTGCCGATCTCCAACGCCTGACGGTAAAGCTTCTCAGCTTCCGCGTTGCGCCCCTGCACCCGCAACACAGCCGCAAGATTATTAACGTCAGTGGCATAGTCCGGATGCCTCTCGCCAATCGTCGCTTTGTCTATCTCCAGCGCCTCATTCAATAGCTTTTCGGCGCGATCATATTCCCCTGCCCCCCTGAGGCTTTCGGCCAGGTTGCTGAGCGCAGTTGCCGTCTTCGGATCATCATCTCCTAATTCCTGTCTGGCAAACGCCACGAGATCTTCCTCGAATCGTATCGCGTCCTTGTATCGACCATCCCGCCGGAGAAATACTCCTGCCTTGGCCAAGCTGTCATAGGTCGGGTTAAGTTGCGCGGCGCGGCGGTAATGCTCGGCGGCGTCGTGCCAGCGGATTTCGGCCTCGGCCACTTCGCCCTGGCCATAGGCGGCGCGGGCGGCGCGCTGGACATCCGGCTGGGCGCGGGCCTCGATTTCGGCAAAGAGGTCTTTGGCGATGGAGTAGTCGCCTTTTTCCAGCGCGGCGATGGCGTCGGCGATGCGGTCGGCGCCGATCTCGTTGCCCTCGCGTTCGAGCAGGGATTCAAGTTCGGCGATGCGGGTTTGCGCTTCGGCCAGTGCTTTTTCGGGATTGGCGATCTGCGATTCCAGCTCGGCAATGCGGGCGCGAAGCTGTGTGCGGTCTTCCTGCGCGGCATCGTCCAGTTCGGCTTGCAGTTCTTCCTTGAGTTCACGACGGATGCGGATGAAGTCGGAGACGGTAAGTCTGGGGCCGTGTTCGGGTGTATCGGCCTTGAGCTTGCCAATGGTGTCTTCGGACAGGTCAAGCTTTGGCGGTATTTTGAACAGGCCAAAGAAGGCGCGGAAGGGTTTCAGAGAAAACTCAACAATTGCCACGACGCCTGCGATCAGCCCTATCGCTACCGCGTTTTCAACTGCCCAAACCCAAATCGTATCAATCAATGGTCACCACTTCCCTTTCGGATAACCTAACCAACGTACCTCAAAAGTGAACCGGATTTCTGAAGCAACCGAGGGCAGCGGCCGACCTGGAGGGCGTTGTGTGCCATTAGCTACGTGCGGTGTGGTCGATGAAGCCACAACGTATCTTCGGATTGTGACGTCGCAAAAGCGCCCTCCGGGGGTAGGTCGGCCGCTGCCCGGCAAGCCGGGCGGATCGCGCGGGTAAAGGTCATTAGGCGTGAGAGCTGGTGGCTTACCGCACTTTCAGTGTCGCCAGACCGATCATCGCGAGGATCAGCGCAATGATCCAGAAGCGGATGACGATCTGCGGCTCGGCCCAGCCTTTTTTCTCGTAATGGTGATGGATCGGCGCCATCAGGAAGACGCGCTTGCCGGTGCGTTTGAAATAGAGAACCTGAATGATGACCGAGAGCGCCTCGACCACGAATAGGCCGCCGACGATGGCCAGCACGATCTCGTGCTTTGCGGCCACGGCGATGGCACCAAGCGCACCGCCCAGTGCCAGTGATCCGGTGTCGCCCATGAAGACTGCCGCGGGGGGTGCGTTGTACCACAGAAAGCCCAGCCCGCCGCCGCAGAGGCCGGCGACGAAGACCATGATCTCTCCGGTTCCCGGCACGTAATGCACGTCGAGATATTCGGTGAAGTCGACACGGCCCACGGCGTAAGCGATCACTCCCAGAGCGCCCGCCGCGATCATCACCGGCATGATTGCCAACCCATCCAGCCCGTCGGTCAGGTTTACCGAATTGGCCGCACCGACGATCACGAACATCGCGAAGGGAATGAAAAAGATGCCCATGTTCAGGAGCGTGTCCTTGAAGACCGGCAGTGCGAGCTTGTATTGCAGCGCCTCGGGGTGCGCCAGCGTGGCCCAGTAGGCGGCAATCCCTGCAATCAGGAACCCGATGGCAAGGCGGAGCTTGCCGGGCACGCCCGACGCAGTTTGCTTGGAAACCTTGGCGTGGTCATCCAGATAGCCGATCATGCCGAAGGACATGGTGACGAAAAGCACCAGCCAGACAAAGGTATTATCGAGCCGCGCCCAAAGGATCGTCGAGGTCAACAACGCGCCCACGATCAGCAGACCACCCATCGTTGGCGTGCCCGCCTTGACGAAATGGCTTTCGGGGCCGTCATCGCGAATGGGCTGACCCTTGCCTTGCTTGCGGCGCAGCATATTGATCAGGGGTTTGCCGAAGAGAAAGCCAAAGATCAGCGCGGTCATGAAGGCACCGCCTGAGCGGAAGGTGATGTAGCGGAAGAGGTTGAAGACATCCCCGCCATCAGACCACAAGGTCAACCAATAGAGCATTTATGCATCCCCTTTCTCGGCGTCCATCACCCGGCCCGCCTTGCGCAGGGCCTCGACCACCAGGCTGACGCGGCTGCCCTTGGAGCCCTTGACCAGCACCACATCGCCCGCGTCTATGATGCGGTGCGCCTGATCTGCCAATTCCCGGGCGGTGTCAACCTGCCGACCCCGCTTTGGCGGTGGCAATGCCTGCCAGAGGTATCGCATACGCGGTCCGACACAGTGGATGACATGCAACTCGGCAATGTCGGGCAGTTTGGCGATGTCTTTGTGCAGGGTTCTTTCGTCCGGTCCCAGTTCCAGCATGTCGCCCAGAATCGCAACGCGGCGACCCTTCGAGACGCGCCCGATCCCGTCCTTGGGGGTGGCGGCGGCCAGCACCTCAAGCGCAGCGGTCATCGAGGTGGGATTGGCGTTGAAAGCGTCGTCTATCAGATCAAAAGTGAGATCTTCGTCAGCCTCGTCAAGGGCCACGACTTCGCGCGTGCCGCGTCCGGCGGGGGGCTGCCAGCCGGAGATATCCATTGCGGCCATGTCGCTGTCGCCGCCGAGCGCATCGGTGGCGGCAAGCACACCCAACCCGTTCATGGCGAAATGCCGCCCGGCACTATTGATCTTGAAAATCACGCCGGTGTCACCCACCTGCGCCTGCACCACGGTCTTGTCATCGCTGAGGCTGACGCGGGTGAGGGTATAGTCATGGCTCGCCTCGCCGAAAGTCACGATCTTTGCGCCAAGGCTTCTAGCCTTTTCAAGCAATATCGGCGTGGTCGGAAGATCTGCGTTGATGATCGCGGTGCCGCCGGGTTCCAGCCCTTCGAAGATCGCGGCCTTTTCCTCGGCGATGCCCTCGATATTCTCGAATGCTTCCAGATGGGCGGCAGCAACGGTGGTGATCATCGCCACATGCGGTCGGGCCATACGGGCGAGCGGTGCGATTTCGCCGGGATGGTTCATGCCAATCTCGATCACCGCATATTCGGTATCCGCAGGCATCCGTGCTAGCGTCAGCGGCACGCCCCAGTGATTGTTATAGCTGGCCTCGGCGGCATGGGTCCGGCCCTGCGCACGCAACACATCGCGCAGCATCTCCTTGGTCGAGGTCTTGCCAACCGAGCCGGTAACGGCCACGACGCGGGCATCCGTGCGGGCCCGCGCGGCCTGCCCCAGTTTCTCAAGCGCAGCCAGAACATCATCGACGATCAATAGCGGCGCGTCGGCACGAACACCTGCGGGGATATAGCTGACCAATGCGGCGGCAGCGCCCTTTTCCAGGGCTTGCGCCACGAAATCATGGCCATCTCGAACATCCTTGAGCGCCACGAAAAGATCGCCGGGCGCTATCGTCCTTGTGTCGATTGAAACACCAGCGGCCTGCCAGTTGCCCTGTGCCCGTCCGCCCGTTGCCACGGCAGCATCGGAGGCCGTCCAAAGGCTCATGCGAACCCTCCGTCCAGCGCCGCCACGGCGACGCTGGCCTGTTCAGTGTCGTCAAAGGGCAGGATATCATCGCCCACAATCTGGCCGGTTTCGTGCCCCTTGCCAGAAATCAGCAGCGCATCACCGGGGCCAAGCGCATCAACGCCGCGCAGGATGGCCTCGGCCCGGTCACCGACATTGGAGGCCTCGGGACAGCCCTGCATCACCGCCGCGCGGATGCTGGCGGGATCTTCCGAGCGGGGATTGTCATCGGTCACGATCACCAGATCGGCGTTCTCCGCCGCCGCCTGCCCCATTAGCGGGCGTTTGCCCGGGTCTCGGTCGCCACCTGCACCAACTATAGCAATCAGGCGACCCATCACATGCGGGCGCAGCGCCTTGAGCGCCGTCGCCACAGCGTCGGGCGTGTGGGCGTAATCGACAAAGATCGCCGCGCCGTTTTCACGGGTGGCCGCCAGTTGCATCCGCCCGCGCACCGTCTTCATCTGCGGCAGAGTTTCAAACACGCGGTCGGGATCAGCCCCGGCACCGATACAAAGCCCGGCGGCAAGCAGCAGGTTCTCGCCCTGAAAGCCGCCGATCAGGTCAAGCTGCATCTGGTGCACCTCGCCCAGCCATGAAAAGCGCAGCCGCTGGCCGGTAGCCTCGAACCGCTGGTCCGCCAGATGCAGATCGGCCCCTTCGCTGCGCCCCACCGTAATGATATTCTGATTCCGTGCCTGCGCGATCGCCACCACGTCGGTACCGCGCGTATCGTCGATATTGATCACTGCGGTGCCTTCCTCGGGCAGCAGTCGCGCAAACAGCCCTGCCTTGGCGGCAAAATACTCTTCAAAATCCGCGTGATAGTCCAGATGATCCTGGGTGAAGTTGGTAAAGCCCGCCGCAGCAAGCGACGCGCCGTCAAGCCGCCGCTGTGCCAAGCCGTGGCTTGAGGCCTCCATCGCCGCATGGGTTACGCCCGCCGCCTCGGCCTCGGCCAGAACCCGGTGCAGGGTAATTGGCTCGGGCGTGGTGTGGGCCAGTGGCGCGGCGTACGCACCCTCGACCCCGGTGGTTCCCAGATTGATCGCGTCCAACCCCATTTCCATCCAGATCTGGCGGGCAAAGCTGGCCACAGAGGTCTTGCCGTTGGTACCGGTCACGGCGACCATCACCTCGGGCTGGGCTCCGAACCAGAGCGCCGCCGCATATGCCAGTGTCTGGCGCGGATCTTCGGCGACAATCAGCGCCGCTTCGGATTCCGCCAGTTCTTCATAAGCGATGCGCGCGCCTTCGGCGTCAGTAAGCACCGCCCCCGCACCCATCCGCAACGCATATTTGATGAATTCGCCGCCATGCACCCTTGTGCCCGGCAACGCCGCGAAGAGATAGCCGTCCTTGACCTCGCGACTGTCCACGGCAAGCCCAGTGATATTCGCCTTGCGCCCGCCCTGGGCGGTCAGGCCCAACTCGGCCACGGATTTGATCTGCCCCACCACCCTTGCCCCCTTATCCTCGGGTCAATTCGCTGTAAGAGTTATATCGTGTAATGCGGCAGGTTCAATCGCCGGACGCAGGTTCAGCAAGGGCGCGACGCGACGAATGATCTCGGCCGCAACGGGCACTGCCGTCCAGCCCGCGGTGCGGCGCGGTTTTGGCCCCGAGGTTTCGACCGGCTCGTCTAGGGTGACAACCAGCACGTATTTGGGGTCATAGGCCGGGAAGAAACTGGCGAAAGTGGCGATCACCTTGTCCTTGTGATAGCCGCCGCCGTGTTCCTTGGGCTTGTCGGCCGTACCGGTCTTGCCTGCCACCGCATAGCCGCGAACTTCGCCAAAACTGGCTGTCCCTTCAGTGACCACCCGACGCAGCATCCGGCGCGCCGCTTCGGCCGACCGCTCAGACATGACCCGCTTGCCTAGTTGCCCGCGCGGTTGCTTGAGAATCGTGGGCGTGACCTGGGTGCCGCCATTGGCAATCGCTGCATACCCTGCGGCCAGATGCAGCGGGCTGGAAGAAAGACCGTGACCGTAGGAAATTGTCATCGCCGACAATTCGGACCATTTGGGGGGCAGCAACGGCTTGCCGCCCTTGGCCTCGACGATCTCAAGCGGTGTGGGCTCGAACAGTCCCAGGCTGCGCAGGAAATCCTGCTGCCGGTTCGCGCCAATCATCTGGGCGATGCGCGCCGTACCGATATTCGAGGATTTGACAATCACACCGTCCACGCTCAGCTCCTTACCGTAATCGTGGAAGTCGCGGATCCGGTGTCTACCCCAAACCAGCGGCCCCTTGATGTCGATGATGGTGGACGGGTTGACCAGACCCAGCTCCATCGCCTGAACGACGGTAAATATCTTGAACGTGCTGCCAAGCTCATAGACGCCCTGCACCGCGCGATTGAACAGGGCACTGTCTGATGGGCTGCCCTCGACCGGGGGACGCGGACGGTTGTTGGGGTCAAAGTCGGGCAAAGAGGCAAGCGCGATCAACTCGCCGCTGTCGATATCCATGAGAACCGCAGCGGCACCTTTGGCATTCATCAGCTTCATGCCGCCATACAGAACCCGCTCGGTTGCGGTCTGCACCGACAGATCAAGTGACAGTTCAAGCGGTTGATGGCTGCGGGCCGGATCACGCAGGCGATCATCAAAGAATTTCTCGACACCCGCTACGCCGATCACTTCGGCGGCATGAACACCCTCGCGACCAAAACTGGCCCCGCCCATCACATGCGCGGCGAGCTTGCCATTAGGGTAAAGGCGCATCTCCCGCGGACCAAAAAGCAACCCCGGCTCACCCAGCTCATGCACTGCCTGTCTCTGCTCGGGGCTGATTTTCTTCTTTACCCACAGGAATTTACGCTTACCGGTGAAATCCTTGACCAGCCGGTCATGATCCAGGTCTGGGAAGATTTCGGCCAGCTTTTCGGCAGCGCGCAGCGGTTCGATCATCTGTTGTGGCTGGGCGTATAGACTATGGGTTTCAAAATTCGTGGCCAGGATGCGGCCCTTGCGATCAACTATATCGGCGCGTTGTGCGACGATGCTGGCGCCGGCGATCGAACTGCGCGGCTCGGTCGGCTCGGAACTGGCCATCACGCCCATGCGCCCGCCGATCAGGGCAAAAGCACAGAAAAATATTGCGCCCATTACCAGCAAGCGCCCCTCGGCGCGGGTGCGGGCGCAATCGCGCATTTCCTCGTGACGCAGGCGGATATTCTCTCGTTCGATCGCGTCGGGATTTTCACCCTTTTGCCGCGCGTCAAGAATACGAGCCAGAGGGCGGAGCGGTGTGCGGATCATTCCGGCACCTCCATGTTCATCACGTCGACCGGGTTGGTGATCGGCAACTGATCTTCTGGCGGGTAGGAAACTTGATCGATCTTGCCGAACTGGTGCGGCTGCAGCGGCAAGAGGCCCAGCTTATCGAAATTGATCTCGGCCAGATCCCGCAGCCGGTCGGGGCGATTCAGATAGGCCCATTCGGCGTTCAGTACGCGCAGGCGTTGACGGGCATGGCTGATGTCGCGCTGCAATGTCTCGGCGCGGCTCAGCGCCTCCTGGGTCTCGTAATTCTCGTGATAGGCCCAGAAGGCCAGACCGATCACCGAGAGGGCTGTCGTCACATAGAAAAAGCTGCGCATTAGATTTCCCCTTTGAGCTGTGGCATGCCGATGGCTCTGCGGTCGGTCTTGCCCGGTGCGGCACCCGTGCGGATTGCAACCCGAAGTTTGGCGCTGCGCGAGCGCGGGTTTTCCGCCAACTCGCTTTTATCCGGACCGATGGCTTTTCGGCTTTTGAGCGTGAACTGAGGCTCGCTGGCCAGAGTGGCCGGCGCATGGCGACTGCCGCGTCCGCCCGCATCGGAACGTGCCTGCAGAAAGCGTTTGACCATCCGGTCCTCGATGGAATGGAACGTGACCACCGCCAACTGCCCACCGGGTTTCAGCGCCCGTTCGGCGGCCTCAAGTCCCGCAACCAACTCGCCATATTCATCGTTCACCGCGATGCGTATTGCCTGAAAGCTGCGGGTGGCGGGATGGGTCTGACCCGGCTTGGCGCGCGGCAGGCATTTCTCAATAATCTCCGCGAGTTGCAGCGTGGTTCTGATTGGTGCAAGCTCTCTGGCTTTGGCAATAGCCCGCGCAATACGTCTGCTCGCACGTTCTTCACCATAGAGATAGAGGATATCAGCCAGCACCCGTTCCGATGCCTTGTTGACCAGATCTGCGGCCGATGCGCCTTCCTGGCTCATCCTCATATCCAGCGGTCCGTCCTTCATAAAGGAAAAGCCGCGGTCAGCCTGATCGAGTTGCATCGAACTGACACCGAGATCAAGCACGACCCCGTCAAGATCGCTGGCATATTCGTCGAGTTTCGAGAACACGCCCGCAACCAGTTCCAGCTGGCCGCCATAGCGCGCCATCAGGGGTGCTGCCATCTCCAAGACCTGCGGATCGCGATCAACACCAATCACCTTGTCGGCCCCGGCCTCCAGCAGCGCGCGGGCATAGCCACCAGCACCGAAGGTGCCATCAAGCCAAATACCCCGGATCGGGGCGCAGGCTTCGATCAGTGGCGTGATCAGGACGGGGATGTGGGGGATATCGGCGGCAGCGCTCCCCATCCGTCAGACCTCGTCTGGGAGGTCGATCAGGGTGAGAGGATCGTAATCGTCATCCTGCTCCTCAAGCCACTCATCGGTGTCAGGAGCCTCGGTCGCCTCGAAGGTCTTGCTGTTCCATATCTCGAAATAGTCGCCCATCGCCGCCATCGTGGCCTCGCCTTCCAGCCCAATCTGCTGGCGCAGGCGCTGTGGCAAAACGATGCGCCCGTCCTTATCAATCTCGGTTTCCCAGGATTTCCCGAGGATCAGGCGGCTGGCGCGCTTGCGCTCAGGCGAACCGCGCTTGAGCCTGCGAATACCGGCCTCGATCTCGGCCATGTCCTCGATCGTGTAAGCGTGCAGGCAGTTCTTCAGATGCGGACCGTGCAGAACCACAAGGCGCGGCAGGGGATGATCGGGGCAACGTGGGTCACCATCGGCCAGCACAGCGCGAAAATCGGCAGGGATCGACATCCGACCCTTGCCGTCAACCTTCTGGTTGAACTCGCCTCTGAAGCTGAGAACCACTGTCCCGTCTGCCTCTCTTCACCCCCAATGAACCTCTTAAAAACGAAACGGCGGATTGAGCTGCTGCCACTGCCCAATCCGCCGCCCTCGTCCCGCTATGCGGGGTATGTCCAGCTGCACGCGCCACCTGGGGGGATGTCTGCTCGCCCGCGCGCCGGATCCTTAGTTTCGATGAAAACGGGTGCCTGTATGAAACCTGACTTGGGAGTTTTGGTTCGGGGTTCTTTGTTGCCCCTATGTCTTTCCCGTCCTCATCGTGGCTATAGGAATGACATGGTACTTCATGGAAATCAACAAAAAATTGACCAGAATCACACATCATCTTGTTTTCAGACACCTTGAAAAACAAGATGATGTGGATAAATGCGCACGATAAACACATCTATTGGTGTTAATACCAAAAATACTTACTATATATAGATATTATTTCTCTGGGAGAAACTAGAAATTATTCCCATAAATTCCCGGCTGTTTTTTGATTTTTTGATGAATTGATCGCTCTGCTCGGCAAAATTCTTCGAAAACATCAGGATTTTCAGTGAATTGATTCGTATCACAGAAGGTCAGGTGAGAAAACAAACCGTATTCCCACGTATTCCCGGGATCCTCTCGGAATATCTTCAGGATAAGTTATCCGCGGCTGAGGCTGGACAGTTTTTCCGCGCCAGCTTTGAGCACCGGCAGAGAGGTCAGTAAATCCTCAAGCGAGCGCCGCGGCAAAGGCACATGCACCGAAAGCGTGGCCATCAACCGCCCCTGCCCGTCAATGATCGGCACTGCCATGGCGGTCATGCCCATCATGAATTCTTCATTGTCGATTGAATAGCCACGCTCGCGCGTCAACTCCAACTCACGTCGCAGCGCGATGGGATCTGTGATCGTGCGTTCCGTCATGGCCTCGAAGGGTCCGGCTGAAAGATAACCTTCCAACAGTGCCGGTCTCAGCGAGGAGAGATACATCTTACCACTGGCGGTGCAGTAGAACGGCACCTGCGTGCCGACCGGCAACTGGATCCGCAGCGGCCAGTGGGTCTCGACCCGGTCGATATAGACCATGCCCTCGCGGTCGGGTGCGGCCAGGTTGCAGGTTTCCTCAACCGTTTCGGCCACATCCTTTAGGATCGCCAGTCGCGCGGTGCGCATGTGCTGCGACGACATGGTGTTGACCGCCAGGTCGCGCAGGCGAGGCCCCGGCCCATAGGCGCGGCCATCCAGATCACGCTGAAGAAAGCCCTCGGCCTCGGCGGTCTGAAACAGGCGGTGCACCGTCGGCTTGGGCAGGCCAATGAGCTTACCGATCGCCGCCGGCTTCACCGGCACGCCCGCCCTCGCCACTTCTTCGAGGATCATGAGCAATCTGAGGTTCGTCGGGATTTGCCCCTCTTTTGCATTCAGATCGTCATGCGGCATGAGCAACTTTCTATCTGTTGGGCAACAAGAACAGTGCTAGCTCTGGCGTCAGTGCAACAAGTATCCACACCAAGATCAGCGAACCCAGATACATCGTCGAATAACGCAACAGCCGGAAATAGGGAACACCCGTTACGCCTGATGCGACATAAAGATTCAGGCCATACGGTGGCGTGATAAAACCGATCGACGCACCAACCAGGAAGATCACCGAGAAGTGGATCGGATCAACACCGACTGACGCAGCAATCGGCGCAAGGATCGGTGCCATGATGATCGTCACGGGAAGGCTTTCAAGGATCATGCCTGCCACAAAGACCATTGCCATCGACGTAAACAGCACCGGATAATACCCGCCCATACTGGTCACGAAGCCACCGATTGTCTCCTGAGCACCCAGCAGCGACAGGATCTGCTGCATCACGACCGACACCGCGATCAGGGGCGCGAGAATACCGGTAATCTGCGCAGATCTCACCACGATGGACGGGATCTCGGGCAGAGTGAACCCTTCGACCACGAACATCGAGGAGATTGATTTCTGATCGACCGGCGTGGTCGAATCCGATCCCATGATCTTGTTCAGCGGATAGCTGACGAGGCCGACAATGATACCAAACCCAACGGTAACGCCTGCGGCTTCGGTTGGTGAGAATTTACCGGTGTAGATACCCCAGAGCACCAGCCCGATGGCAAAGAAGCCAAGCCAGGCGCCAATCGCTGTTTTGACAATCCGTGCCGGGCTGATGCTGATCAGAATGCCCCATTTGTTCAGCGTGCACACGACAAAGCAGACCATCATCATCGCGAAAACCATCAACACGCCCGGAATGATACCGGCCAGAAACAACTGCCCGACTTCCAAGTTCATCAGGAAGCCGTAGACAATGAAGATGATCGACGGCGGAATGATGATCCCGACCGTACCACCGGCCGCCGCAGTCGCCGCGGAGAAGCGTTCGTCATAGCCACCCTTAACCATTTCCGGATGCAGCATTGAGCCGATCGTCGCCGTTGTGGCCGAATTCGATCCTGAGATCGCGGCGAAGAGCCCGCAGGCCCCGATGGAGGCCATGGCAAGACCGCCGCGCAGCCAGCCCAGGCAGGCATAGGCGTAATCGGACAATCGTTTGGCGATCCCGGACTTGTTGATCAGGTCACCGGTCAGGATAAAGAGTGGCATCGCCAATAGCGCAAAGCCGTCCTTGAAGACGTTGAGCATCTCGGACCCGGTATTGTCCAGCGTCAGATCGAGGACAAAGCTGCAGCCTACAACCCAGTAGAAGATGATGAGCAGAACGGGGGTGCCAAGCATGAAAAGAAAGGTCACCCCAAGCGAGATAAGTGTGATCCATGTACCGTCGGTCATCAGACATCTCCCCCGATTACGGCTTGATTTATAAGCGGTTTACCAGTGCGGAAGTTCGTCAGGTCCTCGATCGTGTTTTCCAGAACGCGGCCCGCCATCATGATGAAGCAGAGCGGCATGGTCACAAGGAACCACCAGCGCATCACATTATCCGTGCCCAGCACGATGGCGAAGTTGTCATAGGTGTTGACGGTCACGCGCGCTGTGGTGGTGACGACGATGATGCAGAAGATAAACCACAATACGTTGTCCAGCATCAGGCAGGTCAGCTGCCCCGAGCGGCCCATTTTGGTGCGAAATTCATTGAAGCTGAGATGCGTGCGCAGCCTGACGTTATACGAACACCCGTACCAGGCCATGATCATAAACAAGAGCGGCGGGATCGTCGTGGACCAGGGCACCTGCGACGAAAACACAAAGCGCTGGATCACACCGACAAAGATGATCAGAGCGATGATGATATAGGTATAAACGATAACCGCGCGTTCGAAGTTGCGGTCGATCCAGGGCGCTTTCTTATAAAGGAAATACGTCAGAACAGCGCCAATCGCTGTCAAAGGGCCAAAAACGAACCAGGCGGCCTCGGACCGGTATGCCTGAACAACTTTGAAATTAATATCGCCGCTGAGCGTCGCGGTAATGATCGTGACAATGTCTGACCAGATAGACATCAGGCGCCCCTCCCTATGGTGTTCCTACCCGAAACTGCCTGAAGAGCCGCGTCGGATCAAAGAGCTTTCAAAATCTGGATGCCGGTGCTCCCCATTCGGGGGAGGCCCGACAACGAATCCAGAAAACCGAAAGCGGTAAAACAGGCCGGCCCGTGTGAAACGAACCGGCCAATTTTTAATGTCAGGCCGGTATCAGGCTTTCCACCAGCGACGCGGCTCGACGTTCTCTGGCAAGGTATCTTCTTCAATCTCGCGTGCGATATTGTAGATCTCCTGATACGTATCCATGCCACCGGACCAGCCGTTAAGACGTTCGCGCCATTCTTCCCAAAGCTGGGGCTGGAACTCGGGCGAGCACATCTCTTCCGCCTTGCGACGTTCTTCTTTTGACAAGAAGGCGTTGCGCACGTTGTTCTGGGCGAAGATCGTATTCGGCAGCTGCGGATCGGACAGACCAACCGTCTTGACCAGTGCCGCCTCGTTGGCCGCCTGTACGTGGGTCTGTGCCCAGTACGAGCTTTCCATGACAGCATCCTGCAACTCGCCGCCGAGGCTGTCGAACACGCCTGCATTCATCGCCGTATGCTCTGTACCGCAGAAGAAATCGAGATGTACCGACTGGGAAACAACCGGCGACATGTTGGCGTACGCAACCGCAGATGCCCAGGTTTCCGCACCATCGATCAGACCCTGTTTCAGGCCGTCGAGGGTTTCTTCCCAAGCCACAGGAACCGGGTTCAGGTTCAGGGCAGTCATGGCGATTCGCCCCAATTGAGTGCCCGTAACACGGTTCTTGGTGCCAAAGAGTTGCTCAATGCTTGTCACGGTTTCCTTGTCTTCCCAAGCCAGGCCCAGCTGAATTCCGCGCAGTTCTGCGTGCGAGAACAGGAATTTCAGACCGTGGCGCTTTTCATAGGGATCGCGCAGCAGCTCGACGGATTTCGGATGATACAGGAAGTGGTATTGATCTGCCCGGCTCCGGAACATGAACGCATAGTCGAGAACGTTCAGGTAAGGCGCGCCACCGGCAGAGTTCTGCGTGGAGGCAGCATAGATATCGACGATACCCTGTTGCGCCTTTTCAACGCAGGACACCTGACCGCAAATCTGATTATCGCCAATGAATTCAACGCGGATTTCACCGTCAGTGCGGCTTTCCAGGTCACGGGCGAATTCCAGTGCACCAGCGCGCTCGATCAGCAGGTTGCGCGCATTGAAGCCTGCAGCACCGAATTTGAGCGTGTGCTTCGGTTCTTTGGCGAATCGTTTTTCGTAGGTCGATTCAGCGGCACGCGCCAGATTGCCCAGGCTCATCGCGCCGCCAAAGGCACCAGCCGCAAGCAGCGTCGAGCTCATCCCGTACCGCCCTGCCAGCCTGAACACATCGCGCCGTGAGATGTGGTCTAGTTTATTGAATACACTCATTGGGTCCTCCCGTTTAGAGTTTCTCATTGGTTGAGACTTTTAGTTCCAAAAAACACTAGCTTATTTTTTCTAATCTGCATAGAATTATTTTCTACCGCATGGGGAGGACATTTCATGGAAGCTGATTTCATAGTCATCGGCGCAGGTTCGGCCGGGTGCGTTCTGGCCAATCGTCTGAGTGCCGACCCCAAGAACCGTGTCATTCTACTTGAGGCAGGTGGGCGCGACACTAATCCATGGATACACATCCCGGTGGGCTATTTCAAAACCATCCACAATCCGAAGGTGGACTGGTGCTACAAAACCGAACCCGACCCAGGGTTGAACGGGCGCTCCATCGAATGGCCACGCGGCAAGGTGTTAGGCGGATCTTCTTCGCTGAACGGGTTGCTCTATGTTCGGGGTCAGCCACAGGATTACGATCGCTGGCGGCAGATGGGCAACAAGGGCTGGGGATGGGACGATGTCCTGCCCCTGTTCAAACGCGCCGAGGACAACGAACGCGGCGCCGACGCCTATCATGGGCAGGACGGACCGCTATCGGTGTCGAACATGCGCATTCAGCGCCCCATCACGGATGCCTGGGTCGCCGCCGCGCAAGCCGCAGGCTATCCTTTCAACCCGGACTACAATGGCGAAAATCAGGAAGGTGTCGGTTTTTTCCAACTCACCTCAAAGAACGGGCGACGATGCAGTTCGGCGGTGGCCTATCTCAAACCTGTTAAATCGCGCGAAAACCTGCAGATCATTACCCACGCCCAGGTCGATAAAATCGAAATAGAAGGCAATTGCGCAACCGGGGTCAGCTACACCGATCGCAGTGGTGCCCTAAAGACAATCTCCGCTAAGCGGGAGATCATTCTGAGTGGCGGCGCTATCAACTCTCCGCAATTGTTGATGCTTTCCGGCATCGGTGAAGCCGAGCAACTTAACGCACACGGTATCACGATCAAAAAAGAGCTCAGGGGCGTTGGCAAGGGGATGCAGGACCATTTGCAAGCACGACTTGTCTATAAATGCAATGAACCGACGTTGAATGATGAGGTGAGCAGCCTATTCGGGCAAGCTAGGATCGGTCTGAAATACCTGATGTTCCGGTCCGGCCCGATGACGATGGCCGCCAGCCTGGCAACCGGCTTCCTGAAAACCAACGAAGACCAGGAAACGCCAGACATTCAGTTTCATGTGCAGCCGCTCTCTGCGGAAAACCCGGGCAAAGGGGCTGACAAGTTCTCGGCATTCACCATGTCGGTGTGCCAGTTGCGCCCCGAAAGCCGGGGAGAGATCAGGTTGTCAAGCAGCGACCCGAGGACCTATCCCAAAATCATTCCCAATTATCTGTCCACCGAGACCGATTGCCGGACAATTGTTGCCGGCGTCAACATCGCACGGACGATCGCACGACACCCGCCATTGACTACAAAGATCTCAGAAGAGTTTCGCCCTAGCGCCAATCTGGACATGAATGACTATGACGCCACGCTGGATTGGGTGCGCAATAATACCGCCTCGATCTACCACCCAACAGGCACCTGCAAGATGGGCGACGGGCCGGACGCGGTTGTCGACGACAGGCTGCGCGTCCACGGCATCCGCGGGTTGCGCGTCGCGGACTGCTCGATCATGCCGGAAATCGTTTCAGGCAATACCAACGCCCCCGCGATCATGATCGGTGAAAAAGCCAGCGACTTGATCCTTGAGGATCAGTAACTCAAAACTCCAGCCATTTATACATCACCAGCGCGTCAATCAGCCCCATCTTCGGATGATCGAAGGCCGTTGGCAGACGGCCAACCGTGTCAAAGCCCAGCTTGTGCGAAAGATGAACGGCGTGGGTATTGGTCGACAGAACCAGGTTATACTGCATCGCGCGATAGCCCAGTTTGAGCGCCTCGGCCTGCGAATGCTCACACATCCAGGCGGCCAGCCCCTGCCCCCGCGCCGCCTCGGCCACCAGGTAGTCGCAGGTGCACACATGCGCACCGCCGCCCGCGTGATTGGTCTTGATATAGTAGGTCCCCAGGATTTCACCGCCCACCTCGGCCACATAGGTGGCGCGTGGCGACTGCATCCACAGATCAAAGGCCCCATCTCGGCTGATCTGCGGGTCGATGGCATAGGTCTCCCCCGCGCGGATCACGCTCCGCAGGATCGGCCAGATGCCTTCGAAATTCTCGTCCCGCGCCAGGCGTAGCGTAATGTTCCCATTCCCGTAACCGTTCACCGCATCCCCCGAAACTTCCACTTTAGCACCAGAACATATAGTGCGAGAGGTTTGCTCTGGGCCAGAAACAAAAGAGTTTTCAGATCAGATGGTTAAAAACTCTTTGGAACTGTTGCAGCAAGTCTAGATCTGACCCAACCGGAGCCGGAGCACAGAATTTTCGGGGGGGGTGAGCCGGGCCCGTTTCAGGCCCGGCCCCTGCCCTGTCAGGCGTTAACGTCGACGACGACACGACCCTTGACCTGTCCTTTCAGGATATCTGCGCCAAGGCCCGGCAAATCCCCAAGTTTCGCTGGTTGGATCATCGCCTCAAGCTTATCCATCGGCAGGTCGCTGGCGATCCGCTTCCAGGCGCGGACGCGGTTGTCGTAGGGTTGCATCACGCTGTCGATGCCCAGCAGGTTCACCCCGCGCAAGAGGAACGGAATAACCGTGGCGGGCAGGCCAGCGCCGCCTGCCAGACCGACTGCCGAAACCGAGGCACCGTATTTCATCTGCCCGAGCACCCGCGCCAACATGGCACCGCCCACGGCATCGACACAGCCGGACCAAGATTCCGATTCCAGCGGACGTTTTGTGGTCTCGTTGATCTCTTCGCGGGCAACGATCTGCGTGGCGCCCAAGGATTTGAGGTAATCCGCCGTTTCAGGCCGACCGGTCACTCCGGCCACTTCATAGCCCAGATTGGCCAGAATCGCGGTGGCCACGCTGCCGACCCCGCCCGCTGCTCCGGTGACCAGCACCGGTCCATACCCGGGCTCAAGCCCGTGATCTTCAAGCGCCATGACCGCCAGCATCGCGGTAAAGCCCGCCGTGCCCACCGCCATCGCCTCACGGGTATCAAGCCCGTCGGGCAGTGGCACCAGCCAGTCGGCGCGTACATTGGCCTTCTGCGAGTAGCCGCCCCAATGTGCCTCGCCCACGCGCCAGCCGGTCAGCACGACCTTATCGCCAGGGCGGTAGCGATCATCAGACGACGCCTCAACCGTGCCTGCAAAATCAATGCCGGGTACATGCGGATACTTGCGCACCAGCCCACCGCCCGGTCCGATGCACAGGCCGTCCTTGTAGTTGACCGTCGAATATTCGACCGCGACCGTGACCTCACCCTCGGGCAGGTCATCAACGCCTAGTTCTTTCACGGCAGCGCTGGTTTTGCCACTCTCTTCGTCTTTCTCAACAACTAGTGCCTTGAACATCTTGTTTCCTCTCGTCTTTTAAGTTTTCCCTGAAATTACCCAGGCAGGGCATCACGCCCAATAATCAGTTCCAAAATCCGTGCCGCACCCGCGCCTCGCGTGGTCCATCCGGCGTATCGACCTTCAGCGCGCGCCCACCGTTCCAATGGGTTGCGGCCACCATGCCAATGGCAACATTGGTGGCAAAATCCGGAGACCACGTCGCCGATGTGACCTGCCCGACGATCTCGCCATCGGCTCGCAACGGCCACGCTCTGTCACAGGTGGGAACCGCTTTACCTTCAATCTCAAGCGCCCGGATCATCTGCGCACTGCCAGCTTCAAGCTCCTCGCGCATGGCACGACCACCAAAACAGGTGCCAAGTTGGCTCGCGCTGACAAACTTGCCCAGACCACATTCAAGCGGGGAATTATCGCTTGTCATATCGTTACCATAAGACAGCAAGCCACTTTCGATCCGCTCAATCAGGTTTGGCCCCCCCGCCCGCACATCAAGCGGTTTTCCCGCCTCAAAAAGCGCGTGCCAGAGCGGCATGCCACGCTCAGAGCCTTCAACGTAAATCTCAAACCCGCCCTGTTTGGAGTAGCCAGAGCGCGCGATCAGGAAGTCAAAGCCGTTGAATTTAAACCGATCACAGCCGAAGAATGTCAGATCGCGAACCTTGTCGCCAAAGACCTGCGCCATCAAGTCATCCGATTTCGGTCCCTGAACGCCCAAAGGTGAGACATCGGGTTCGCTGACCGTAACATCGAAGCCGTTACACGCGGCGACTGCGTTGACCCACATCAACAGGTCACTATCCGCAATGGAAATCCAATAAGTCTCAGGCCCCGCCTGCACCAATACCGGATCGTTCAGCATGCCGCCACCCTGATCCGTGACCGGAACATACATGCAGCGATTGGGGCTGATTTTACCAAGGTCCCGGGGCGTCAGGAACTGGATCAGACGGAGCGCATCCGGACCCTGCACCTGCACCTGTCGCTCGCACGAAACATCCCAGACCTGCACCGCCTGTTTCAGATGGTGATAATCTTCCTCGACACTGGCGAACATCGTCGGCAGCAGCATGCGGTTATAAACGGTGTAGGCCTTGATACCTTGCGCTTCCACACCTTCGGAAAAAGGCGTGCGGCGCACCCGGCGCGATGGCGAAAGCAGTGCCATTTTACTTTGGACCTTTCCAATCGATCGGGCAGATCTCGGCCGATTTGCCGCCGAAATCCCAGACCCGGCCATAGTCGCGCACCTTGGATTTCAGGCCCTTCGCGGCAATGATATCCGGCCCCATCCAGTATTTGGAATTCGTCACCATCACCGGATGATCGGGGCTGAGCCCGTCGATCATCTCGATCTCGCCCGCAATCTTGCGGCCGATATAGATGCCGCGCTTCTTGCCGTCGCGCACGATCTCGACCTTTTGGCGTTCGGCACCGATGATTTCGGAAACCAGCATGGTGAAAAGCCCGGTGGTGCCACCCGCCTGGCCCGAGAAGATTTGTAGGATACCATTATAGGCTTTACCGCTGGCCCGCTCGTCAACATAGGCTGCAACACGCCAGTTGCCCTCGCCCATGCGACCCGGAATATCGACCAGAAGCCCGACGTTGAGACCAGACAGGTCCTCGCCCTCGAAATGTCCCTCGTCGATGGCAATGGCCATCCAGGCGTGGCAATGGCCTTCCGTGGGTGGATGATTACCAAGGCTGACAACACAGGGGCAGAAGACCGTGCAGGAGCAATTCAGGAAAAGCTCACCCTTGATGGCCCACTCGGTCGGCGACATCTTGCGCCGCTTCGGGTTCGGCATCCGGTTGTCGATCCGTTGGGATACCGGCAGTTTGTCGGCATCCGGCTTGCGTTTGATCGCCATTGATTATCCTCCATTTGCAAGCGGCAGGGCCAGCACGGCCAGACCGCTGAATATCAGCGCCACACCCATCGGTCTTGTCACCGCGTGACCGATCTGTGGCAGTTTTTCGAGCACCATGAAGAGCGTCGCGAGGCCCATCCACAAAAGGCTCATTACCCCGCCCACGAAACCAAGCGCCATGAAGCCCCAGCAGCAGCCGACACAAAACGCACCCAGCCCCAGCCCCATACGCAACCCGCCCGCGAACCCGGCGCGCCAATGGCCCAGGAAATACATCATCGGGCTGTGGCAGACGCCGTGACAGATTTCTTTGGCGCGGGTGAACTGAAACGCACCTACCGCCAGCAACAGCAGGCCAGCAAAGACAGGTGATGTCGCGATGCCCAGCATGTCAACAACACCGCCGAAAAGCAGCGCCAGTTGCACACCGGTGATCAGGGCGGCAAAACCCACCCAGGTGATGAAATAGCCCAGCAAAACGCCCAGCCAGCCCGCGCGGCTGCCATTGGCGCTGGTCATCAGATCTTCATAGCTGCGCAGTGTCGGCACCAGCGTCGGCAGCATCATCGCCGCCATCATGATCGCCCACATCGCAAAAAGAGGCCCGAAATGCGCCATCGGCATATACATGTCCATGCGCGGGTCCATCTGGCGCATGGCTTGCCCTGCCGCCCCCGGACGACCCAGCATATCCAGATCCATCCCCACCGCCATCGCATACATCACCCACCATGCCGCCAGAATCGTGGCGAAGAAGCCAAGCCACAGCAGGCTTCGCATCGGTGTTTGAAGGATGGCTTTCACCGGGTTGATCTCCGACTCAGTACTTGCTTTTAAAATGTCAGACATTTAAATGTAAGACAAATGAAAATTGATCCAGATAACAAAGCTGATCTGTCGGCACAGATCGCACAGGCCATCCGCGATGCCATCGTCAGCGGCGATATGATCGTGGACGAACGACTGCCCTCCGAGGCCGAGCTGGCCGATCAGTTCCAGGTCTCGCGCCCCACCGTGCGCGAGGCATTAAAACGGCTGGCGGCGCAATCACTGATCCGCACACAGCGTGGAGCCTTTGGCGGCGCCTTCGTGAACCGGCTGAGTTACGAAGAGGCATATGGCCAGCAAATCACCACCGCGACGCTGCTGCTCAGCATGAATGCGGTCAGTTTCGACGTGGCCTGTGAGGCGCGCTATGCGCTTGAACGCGCCTGCACCCCTTTGGCGGCCGAGCGGCGAACACCCGATCATCTGGCAACGATGCGGGCCGAGATTCACCGTCAGGGCCAGCCCGGCCTCAGCGACGAGTCGTTCTGCGCCTCGGACGTGACCTTTCACCGCGCGCTGGTCGATGCCGCGGGCAACCCGGTGTTGTCTTACCAACTGGCGGGCGCGGTCGAGGCGATGCAACCGCTGATGAACATGATCACCTTCACCGCCCGGTCGCGCGAAGAAATTGTGCGCCTTCACACCTGTATCGCCGAAGCAATCGAGGCGATGGACGCCCGCGCTGCTGAGACTGCGCTGCAAGAGCTAAAAGCCTATACGCTGACCCTCGCCCGTGACGTGATGGCCGCCCGGCAAAAGACACGCGCAACATAAGAACTGCTCTTGGGGCCGATCCCTGCCAATCCTGCATCCCGGGCGCTATCTTTATATCCACTGCGCTGATTCAGCCGCCTCTCCTGTCAACTCCTGCCATGATCCGGCTGGCACCCCGTCTCACTTCGTGGCAATACCGGAACAATAAACACCAACCGGGCGGGGGCGCGATCATGGACACACAATTCGGCAAAGGGTGTCACCTGCACCTGATCGACGGCTCGGCCTTTATCTTCCGCGCCTATCACGCCTTGCCGCCGCTGACGCGCAAATCCGACGGGCTGCCCATCGGCGCGGTCAGCGGTTTCTGCAACATGCTGCAGAAATACGTGCAGGATAATGCCGGCCCCGATGCGCCCACCCATGTGGCCGTGATCTTTGACAAGGGCAGCCACACATTCCGCAATGATCTCTACCCCGAATACAAAGCCAACCGCGAGGCGATGCCCGAAGACCTGCGCCCGCAGATCCCGCTGACCCGCACCGCCACTGAAGCCTTCAACATCGCCTGCAAGGAAATCGAAGGGTTCGAGGCCGACGACATCATCGCCACGCTCTCGGTGCAGGCCCGCGACGCGGGCGGGCGCGTGACTATCATCAGCAGCGACAAGGACCTGATGCAGTTGGTCGGCGGCGGGGTCGAGATGCTGGATGCGATGAAGAACAAGCGCATCGACGTGGAGGGCGTCGAGGAGAAATTCGGCGTCGGGCCTGATCGGGTGGTCGATGTACAGGCGCTGGCGGGGGATTCCGTCGATAACGTCCCCGGCGCGCCGGGCATTGGCATCAAGACCGCCGCGTTGCTGATCAACGAATTCGGCGATCTGGAAACGCTGCTGGACCGCGCGGGCGAAATCAAACAGCCCAAGCGCCGCGAAACCCTGATCGAAAAGCGCGACCAGATCGAACTGTCGAAGAAGCTCGTGCAGCTGGACCTGAACACGCCGCTGGATTTCACCCTTGACGACCTTGAGGTCAGGAATCCCGAGCCTGACACGCTGCTGGGTTTCCTGGCCGAAATGGAGTTCCGCACGCTCAGCAAACGCATCGCCGACGCGCTTGGGGCGGAACCCCCGGTGATCGAAGACACCCCTGCCCCGTCCGAGGACAGCGCCGCGCCCGAATGGCCCGCCATCGACCCCGAGAGATATGAACGGGTCAGCGATATGACGGCGTTGCAAAAATGGATCGACCGGATCACCTATGTCGGCTACGTGGCCGTGGATACCGAAACCACCTCGCTCAATGAAATGCAGGCCGAACTGGTAGGCATCTGCCTCAGCGTTGATCCCGGCGAGGCCTGCTATATCCCCCTCATCCACAAAGAAGGTGAAAGCAGCGGCGATCTTTTTGCCACCGATACGCTGGCCGAGGGGCAGCTCGGAACCGACGAAGTGCTGGAAGCGCTCAAATCGGTGCTGGAGGATGACGCGATCCTCAAGATCGGCCAGAATATGAAATACGACGCCAAGATCTTCGCCCGTTACGGGGTGCGGATCGCGCCGATCGACGACACGATGCTGATGTCCTACGCGCTTAATGCGGGCATCCATAACCACGGCATGGATGCGTTGTCGGAACGTTATCTCAGCCACTCGCCCATTCCGATCAAATCCCTTCTAGGCACCGGTAAATCCGCCATCACCTTTGACCGTGTTCCCGTTGACGACGCGGTAAAATATGCCGCCGAGGATGCCGACATCACCCTGCGACTCTGGCATATCTTCAAGCCGCAACTGCACCGCGAAAAAGTCACCACCGTCTACGAAAGCCTCGAACGCCCGCTGGTACCGGTGCTGAGCCAGATGGAGATGCATGGCATCAAGGTGGACCGCGAAGTTCTAAGCCGCATGTCCAACGCCTTTGCCCAGAAGATGGCCGGGCTTGAGGCGGAAATTCACGAACTCGCCGGTCGGAGCTTCAATGTCGGTTCTCCGAAGCAGCTTGGCGAAATCCTGTTTGATGAAATGGGCATTGAAGGCGGCAAGAAGGGCAAGACCGGCGCCTATGCCACCGGGGCGGATGTGCTCGAAGATCTGGCCACCGAACATGACCTGCCCGCCCGCGTGCTGGACTGGCGGCAGCTTTCAAAGCTCAAATCCACCTATACCGACGCGCTGCAAGACCATATCGACCCTGATACCACCCGTGTACACACGTCCTACGTTCAAACCGGTGCCAGCACCGGGAGGCTGGCATCGACCGATCCCAACCTGCAGAACATCCCAGTACGTACTGAAGAAGGCCGTCGCATCCGCGAGGCATTCATCGCCACACCCGGCAACACTCTTCTGTCGCTCGACTATTCCCAGATCGAGCTGCGCATCCTGGCCCATGTGGCCGACATACCGGCGCTGAAACAGGCCTTTGCCGACGGGCTCGACATTCATGCCATGACCGCCAGCGAAATGTTCGACGTGCCGCTAGATGAGATGACCCCCGAAGTGCGCCGCCGCGCCAAGGCGATCAATTTCGGCGTGATCTACGGCATTTCGGGCTTTGGTCTGGCGCGCAACCTGCGCATCCCCCGCTCCGAGGCGCAGGGCTTTATCGACCGCTATTTCGAACGTTTCCCGGGCATTCGCACCTATATGGATGACACAGTGAAATTCGCCAAGGAACACGGGCATGTCCAGACCCTCTTTGGCCGCAAGATCCACACCCCCGAGATCAACGCCAAGGGCCCCCATGCCGGGTTCGCCAAGCGCGCCGCGATCAACGCGCCGATTCAGGGCACCGCCGCCGACATTATCCGCCGGGCGATGATCCGGATGCCGGATGCCATCAAGGGCCTCCCCTGCAAGATGCTGCTGCAGGTACATGACGAATTGCTGTTCGAGGCTGAAGAAGCCGCCGCCGAGGATGTAATAAAAGCCGCCCGCACGGTCATGGAGGGCGCCGCCGACCCGGCTGTGCATCTGGACGTGCCGCTGATCGTCGATGCCGGTCAGGGCATGAATTGGGCCGAGGCGCACTAACCCCGTTTCGATACGTTAGTAGAGCTGCCAGTCGTCGTCATGCGCCACCGCGCCGATTGCCATCCAGCGGCCACGGGCGCGGGCAATGCGACTGTCGCCCCAGGTGCGAAACACCATGTCAAAGCCGTCAGCGGTGACATTTTCGGCTGAGATGTCGGCACGCGCATTTGTAGCGCTGTCCATATCCCACATCGACAAGGCTACATGCACAACCGGTGTGGATTTGAACGGTTCGCGGAATGTCACGGCATGTCGGCGTTCGCGGGGTCCGTGGCCCGTCCACATCTCACCACCATCCTCGTAATCCGAGAACAGTATTTCTTCGCCCTGATCGACGCCAAGCGCCTGTTTCAAAAACTTTTTCATCACTTACACACAAACAAGTTGCGGTTGTCCCTACTACGACTTTTGGACGAAATTGCGAAAGAAAAAAGAAAAAAGGGGCCCAAAAGACCCCTGTTCCCGTGGTTATGTGAGGGGATTAGTCGGCGGTCAGACCGATTTCGCCACCCATCGCGACCATGTCTGCCAGCAGCTTGGCGGCGTCGTCCACCGGGCCAGGCTCGTTGACAAAGGTTTCCTGCGCCTTCGAGAGTTTCTCTTTGGCGTCATTGATCATCGATTTAAATTCGTCCTGGGTCATGTCGCCGCGCGGCACAGCACGTTCGGCCAGAACCGAGATGCCGCCGGGGCTGATCTCGGCAAAGCCGCCGGTCACGACATATTCCGCCTCGCCTTCGTTGCTGGTTACTTTCAGCACACCGGGACGTAAAGTGGTGATCAGGGGTGCGTGATCCGGCAACGCCGTCATGTCACCCTCAGCCCCCGGGATCTGCACTTCCTTGGCATCGACCGAGGCCAGCAGACGCTCGGGCGAAACCAGATCGAATTGCACTGTGTCAGCCATCTATCGGCCTCCGTATTGGATGTGCGGTGGGGCGATAAAACCCCACCCTACGCTTAGGCGGCTTCAGCAGCCATTTTCTCGGCTTTGGCGACAACCTCGTCGATGCCGCCTACCATGTAGAAGGCGCCTTCGGGCAGGTGATCGTATTCGCCGGCAACCACGGCCTTGAAGGACGCAATGGTTTCTGCCAGTGGCACCTGAACGCCGTCGGACCCGGTGAACACCTTGGCCACGTCGAAGGGCTGGCTGAGGAAGCGCTGGATCTTCCGGGCGCGGGCCACGGTCAGCTTGTCCTCTTCGCTGAGTTCGTCCATGCCGAGGATCGCGATGATGTCCTGCAGCGACTTGTAGCGTTGCAGAATGCCCTGAACGTCACGCGCCACTTGGTAGTGTTCCTCGCCCACTACCGCCGGGTCCATCAGACGCGAGGTTGAATCGAGCGGGTCCACCGCCGGGTAGATGCCCAGTTCCGAGATCGCACGCGACAGAACGGTTGTTGCATCGAGGTGCGCGAACGAGGTCGCAGGTGCAGGGTCGGTAAGGTCGTCCGCAGGCACGTAAACCGCTTGCACCGAGGTGATCGAACCAGCCTTGGTCGAGGTGATGCGTTCCTGCATCGCACCCATGTCGGTCGCCAGCGTCGGCTGGTAGCCCACAGCGGAAGGAATACGACCCAGCAGGGCCGAAACCTCGGAACCGGCTTGGGTAAAGCGGAAGATGTTATCGACGAAAAAGAGAACGTCGGTTCCGGACTGATCGCGGAACTGCTCGGCCAGGGTCAGACCGCTGAGGGCAACCCGCATACGCGCTCCGGGAGGTTCGTTCATCTGACCGTAAACCAGAGCAACCTGGCTTTCTTCCAGATTGTCAGGGTTGATCACGTTGGATTCGATCATCTCGTGGTAAAGGTCGTTACCTTCACGGGTCCGCTCGCCGACACCGGCGAAAACCGAGAAGCCCGAGTGCACTTTGGCGATGTTGTTGATCAGTTCCATGATCAGAACCGTCTTGCCCACACCCGCACCACCAAAGAGGCCGATCTTGCCGCCCTTGGCGTAAGGCGCCAGCAGGTCAACCACTTTGATTCCAGTCTCAAGCACCACGGATTCAGTCGACTGTTCCGAAAATGCCGGCGCTTCCTGATGGATCGCGCGGTATTCCTTGGCCTTGACCGGGCCTTTTTCGTCCACCGGCTCGCCGATGACGTTCAGGATGCGGCCCAGCGTGGCGTTCCCCACAGGCATCTGGATCGGTTTGCCACTGTCGGTGACTTCCTGACCGCGGACCAGACCTTCGGTCGCATCCATCGCGATCGTGCGTACGGTGTTTTCGCCAAGGTGCTGTGCCACTTCCAGGACCAGCGCCTTGCCGTTGTTGTCGGTTGTCAGCGAGTTCAAAATCTCGGGCAGGTGATCGTCGAACTGAACGTCCACCACGGCGCCGATGACCTGGGTCACTTTGCCTTTTGCGTTTGCCATTTTTAGTCTCCGGTTCTTCTCTAGAGCGCTTCCGCGCCCGAAATGATTTCAATAAGCTCGTTGGTGATCACGGCCTGACGTGAGCGGTTGAACTGGATCGTCAGCTTGTCGATCATCTCGCCCGCGTTGCGTGTCGCGTTGTCCATCGCGGACATCCGTGCACCTTGTTCTGACGCACCGTTTTCCAGCAGCGCGCTGAAGATCGCCGTGGCCACACCGCGCGGCAGCAGATCCGACAGGATCGCCTGCTCGTCAGGCTCGAAGTCGTAGAACGAGCTGTCGTCGTCCCCTTCCGTGACCTCGAAAGTGGCGGGGATCACCTGCTGCATCGTCGGGATCTGACTGACGACGTTCTCGAACTTCGAATAGAAGATCTTGGCCACGTCAAATTCACCCGCCTCGAACCGGTCGAGAATGCCAGCGGCGATCGACTGCGCGTCACCATAGCCCACATTTTTGACCTCAGTCAGATCAACATGGTGGATAAAGAGATTGCCCACGTCGCGTTTGATCGCGTCGCGGCCTTTCTTGCCCACGGTAATGATCTTGACGGTCTTGCCCTCGGCCTGCAGCTTTTGCGCCTCGGCGCGCGCAAGCTTGGCAATGTTGCCATTGAATCCGCCACAAAGGCCGCGTTCAGCGGTCATCACAACCAGCAGTTGGGTCTGATCGCTGCCCGTACCGCTCAGCAGCTTGGGGGCGTTGTCAGACGACCCGACCGACGACGCCAGTTTTGCCATCACGGCATTGAACCGTTCGGCATAAGGGCGCGACATCTCGGCTTTTTCCTGCGCGCGGCGAAGCTTCGCCGCGGCAACCATCTGCATGGCCTTGGTGATCTTGCGGGTCGATTTGACCGACTCGATCCGTGTTTTAAGGTCCTTTAGACTTGGCATGTGCCCTCGTCCTTTCCCTTAAGCGAAGTCGGCTGCGAATTCGTCCAGCGCGGCCTTGATCTGATCTTCGGCCTCGCCTTTGATCTTCGGATCTTCTTTGGTGATCATGTCCAGCAGCTTCTGATGCTTGCCACGCAGATGCGCCAGCAGACCTTCCTCGAAGCGGCCAACCTGCTTGACGTCGATCTTGTCGAGATAGCCTTTGGTCCCGGCGTAGATCATGCAGACGATCTCGGCGTTGGTCAGCGGCGAATATTGCGGCTGTTTCATCAGCTCGGTCAGACGGGCACCACGCGCCAGCAGCTGCTGGGTGGCGGCGTCAAGGTCGGAACCGAACTGCGCAAAGGCCGCCATTTCGCGATACTGAGCCAGTGACAGTTTGACCGGACCAGCGACGGATTTCATCGCGTTGGTCTGGGCCGACGATCCAACACGGGAAACGCTGAGACCGGTGTTCACCGCCGGGCGGATACCCTGGTAGAACAGTTCCGTTTCAAGGAAGATCTGACCGTCTGTAATCGAGATCACGTTGGTCGGAATAAAGGCCGAAACGTCGCCGCCCTGGGTTTCAATGATCGGCAGCGCGGTCAGCGAACCGGCGCCATTATCTTCGTTCAGCTTGGCCGAACGCTCCAGCAGGCGGGAGTGCAGGTAGAAAACGTCGCCCGGATAGGCTTCACGTCCGGGCGGACGACGCAGCAGCAGCGACATCTGACGATAGGACACGGCCTGTTTCGAAAGGTCATCATAGACGATCAGCGCGTGGCGGCCATTATCGCGGAAGTGCTCGGCAATGGCGGTGGCCGAATAAGGCGCGAGGAACTGCATCGGCGCGGGGTCCGAGGCGGTCGCAGCCACAACGATCGAATATTCCATCGATCCGGCTTCTTCCAGCTTCTTCACCAGCTGAGCCACGGTCGAACGTTTCTGGCCCACGGCCACGTAGACGCAGTAAAGCTTCTTCGACTCGTCTTCGCCAGCGGCATCGTTGTAGGATTTCTGGTTCAGCATGGTGTCGAGAGCAACAGCCGTTTTACCGGTCTGACGGTCACCGATGATCAGCTCGCGCTGACCCCGGCCAATCGGGATCATCGCGTCAACCGATTTCAAACCTGTCGCCATCGGCTCGTGAACCGATTTACGCGGGATGATGCCCGGCGCCTTGACGTCGGCCAGACCGCGTTTCTTGGTCTTGATCGGGCCCTTGCCGTCCAGCGGGTTGCCCAGAGCGTCAACAACACGACCCAGCAGTTCGTCCCCGATCGGCACGTCCACGATCGACTTGGTCCGCTTGACGGTGTCACCTTCTTTAATGTCCCGGTCGGAACCGAAGATAACCACACCAACGTTGTCGCTTTCGAGGTTCAACGCCATGCCCATGATCGAGCCGGGGAATTCCACCAACTCACCGGCCTGAACATTGTCCAGCCCGTGTACACGCGCGATACCGTCACCAACGGACAGCACACGACCAACTTCAGTTACTTCGGCTTCTTCACCAAAGTTTTTGATCTGGTCCTTCAGGATCGCAGAAATCTCTGCTGCTTGGATACCCATTTATCCGACCTCTTTCATTGCATTCTGGAGGGAATTGAGGCGCGAGCGGATCGACGTGTCGATCATTTTCGAACCCACCTTAACGACAAGACCGCCGATGAGACTTTCATCAACGGTCGCATTGATCTTTATCGACTTGCCCATGCGGGTCTTCAGCGTTTTCGCCAGCTTGTCTGACTGGGCCTTGGTCAACGCCTTGGCACTGGTCACATCTGCGGTCATCTCGCCTTTGTCTTCGGCAATCATCGCCTGCAATTGCGCGACAAGCTGCGGCAGCACGAACAGGCGGCGTTTTTCGGCCATCAGGCCAAGGCCATTCTGCAATACGCTCTCGAGACCCATCTGCTTGCCAATCGCGGCAATCGCGGCGCCCTGATCCGCCCGCGAAACGACGGGGCTGCTAATGAGATCGCGCAGATCGGCACTATCGGCCAGCGCTGCGTCGAGATCGCTGATGTTTTCTTCGAGTTTCTTGAGGGACTTGCCCTCTTTCGAAATCTCAAAGATAGCTGTGGCATAGCGTGCGGCAATGCCGGAAGAAATCGAAGCTGGTTCGGACACGTCCACCCTTCCGATAATCTGGCCCCGGTTGTCGGGCGGCACATAAGCCGCCTCCGGGGGCGTTTCCCGACGATGGTTTTCTTACAAAACATCGAAATTCGGCGTGGGTGTAACAGAGGTGTGCGCACCTCGCAAGCCAGTTAGATTAACCAATGGAAATGCGAAATTTGTTTGTTTTCAATTACTTGATAAACATGCGACCGTTTGCATCATTTTAAGCGGTGTAATTATCGACCTGAATCTCACGTTTTGTGCGATTCCTTGGCGTGATCGCCGTCACATTTCGTGAAGTGCTGTTGCCGCTAACAGCATGCGTCCGTTCGAAGCTGGCGGATTTTCAGCCGAACCCGGCATGTCGGGGCCACACATCATCGCGGTCTGTCGCGACCATCAACGTCAGGCTGACCAACCAGATAGTGGTTTCTGACGTAAACGTGACCGCACTTTCGCTTTACTGCCAGAAAACCAACCTATCATTGCTGCATGCTGCGCACCCTGATCCTCATCTTCGCTCTCTTCGCCCTGCCCTTGCACGCGGGCCCCGAGAATTATCGGCTGGACGTTGCCCGTTCGAGCGTGAATTTCAACTACCTTCTGGATGGGGTCGAGAAATCGGGTTCAATGCCGGTCACCTCTGCCGATCTGCTGATTGACCTCGACAATGTACCCACGAGCCGCGTTCTGGTTACGCTGAACGCCCGGGCTGCGCGCGCCGGGTTCATATTCGCGACCGAAGCGATGAAAAGCCGCTCAGTTCTGGATACGGCCCGCTTTCCCGAAATCCATTTCCGCTCCACTCGCATACGCGGAACCCTGCGCGACGCGACCGTGGAGGGCAATTTGACCGTCCGAGGTGTAACGCGCCCCGTCACCCTCGATGCACGCCTCTTCCGTCAACGCGGTACGGCGGTGACCGATCGCTCGAATTTGCTGATAGAACTTACCGGAAGCATCAATCGCGCGAGTTTCGGGGCGGATGGCTACAAGGCGCTTGTCGGCGACCACATCAAACTTCGTATCGTTGCTCGGATCATGAAAGATATCCGCTAAAACGACAGGCCGATGTCGAATATGCACTGGCATCCACCGGGCAAGCTGACATGGTGGGCGCATTATGCGCATGCTGATCTCTTTTGCCGCCCTGTTCCTGTCTGTCATTCTGCTGCAGCTTTCCACCGGTGGCGTCGGACCGCTTGACGCAATCTCAGGATTGGCGCTGAGCTTCAGCACCGCTGAAATCGGCCTGCTGGGCTCGGCACATTTCTTCGGGTTTTTCATCGGCTGCTGGTGGGCACCGCGCCTGATGGGCTCTGTCGGACATTCGCGTGCCTTCGCGGCCTTTACCTCGGCAGGCGCTATCGGTTTGCTGGCCCATATGCTGTGGATCGACGCCTATGCCTGGGCGGTGATGCGGATCGCTTCCGGCATGTGCGTGGCAGGGTGCTACACGGTGATCGAGGCATGGCTGCACGCCAAAGTCACCAACAAGACGCGTGGGCGGGCGATGGGCGCCTACCGGGTGGCAGACATGGGCGCATCATTGGCGGCGCAAATGCTGATTTCCGTACTGGAACCGGCCTCCTACGTCTCTTACAACCTGCTGGCCATCGTCTGTTGTGCTTCTCTGCTTCCCCTGACGCTAACCAAGGCGTCGCAACCGGAAACGCCTGCCGCTCCGCGATTGCGCCCCATGCTGCTGCTGGAATGCTCCCCACTGGCCGCCGCTGGCGTGCTGGTGGCCGCTCTGTCGAGCGCCTCGTTCCGCATGGTCGGGCCGATTTACGGCCAGCAAGTCGGCCTGCAGGTCGAACAGATCGCCTGGTTCCTCGCCGTCTTCGTGCTGGGCGGCGCACTGGCGCAATACCCCGTCGGCTGGCTGGCGGACCGGTTCAATCGTCGGCATGTGCTGATCGGTCTGTCATTCGCCGCCGTAATCTCATGCGCGTTCGGCGCCTATTCCGATCAGCTTGGCCCGAGTGGCATCATGATCGCCGCTTTCTTCTTTGGGCTGACCAGCTTTCCAATCTTTTCCATATCGGCTGCCCACGCCAATGATTTCGCCGACAATTCGCAAAGGGTCGAACTTTCTGCCGCGCTAATGTTTTTCTATGCGCTCGGCGCCATCGCGGCACCCCTGCTTGCTTCGAAACTGATCGACGCCTACGGCCCGTCCGCGATGTTCGTGATGATCTCAGTCGGTCATCTCCTGCTGGTGTTCTTCAGCATCGTCCGAATGAAAGCGCGCAAAACCCGCGATGATCGCACGCCTTATATCTGGAGTCCGCGCACCAGCTTTACCCTTGGCCGCCTGACCAGCCGTCTGCGGGATAAACACAACGATCAGGCCCCCTAGCCCTGCCTGGCAAGCTGGGGTAAACGGGGCCAAACACGCGACACCAAGGCAGGCATTTCATGGCACGGCATCTGATCACATCGGCCATTCCGTATATCAACGGGATCAAGCATCTGGGCAATCTGATAGGTTCGCAACTGCCCGCAGATCTATATGCCCGTTACCTGCGCGGTCGCGGACATGAGGTCTTGTTCCTCTGCGCCACCGACGAACACGGCACCCCTGCTGAACTGGCCGCCGCCAAGGCTGGCAAACCGGTTGCCGACTATTGCGCCGAAATGTGGGACGTGCAGAACCGTCTGGGTCAAGGCTTTTGCCTCAGCTTCGATCACTTCGGACGGTCGTCGAGCGCCCAGAACCAGAAGCTTACCCAGCATTTTGCAGGTCGTCTGGACGATGCCGGCCTCATTCGCGAGGTCAGCGAGAAACAGGTCTATTCCAATGCCGATGGCCGTTTCCTGCCGGACCGCTATATCGAGGGCACCTGCCCCAATTGCGGCTACGATAAAGCCCGTGGCGATCAGTGCGAGAATTGCACCAAACAGCTTGACCCGACCGATCTGATCGAGCCACGCAGCGCAGTGTCCGGCTCGACCGATCTTGAGGTGCGCGAAACCAAGCACCTTTACCTGTGCCAAAGCAAAATGCGCGATGATCTGAACAAATGGATCAACGGCAAGAAAGACTGGCCGATCCTGACCACCTCGATCGCCAAGAAATGGCTGAACGACGGCGACGGGCTGCAGGATCGTGGCATCACCCGCGACCTTGACTGGGGCGTCCCGGTCAGGCGCGGCGATCAGTACTGGCCGGGTATGGAAGGCAAAGTCTTCTACGTCTGGTTCGACGCGCCGATCGAATATATTGCCTGCGCGCAGGAGTGGCAGGATGCGGGCAAAGGCAGCGACTGGGAACGCTGGTGGCGCACCGACAAGGGGGCCGATGACGTGACCTACACACAGTTCATGGGCAAGGATAACGTGCCCTTCCATACGCTCAGCTTCCCGGCAACCATTCTGGGTTCGGGCGAGCCGTGGAAGCTCGTGGATTACATCAAGTCGTTCAACTACCTGAACTATGATGGCGGCCAGTTCAGCACCTCGCAGGGGCGCGGCATCTTCATGGATCACGCGCTTGAAATCCTACCCTCGGATTACTGGCGCTGGTGGCTTCTGTCCCACGCGCCCGAAAGCAGCGACAGCGAATTCACCTGGGAGAACTTTCAGGCGTCGGTCAACAAGGACCTCGCCGACGTGCTGGGCAATTTCGTTTCCCGCGTCACCAAATTCTGCCGCTCGAAATTCAGCGAAGTGGTACCTTCTGGCGGCGCATACGGCCCGCAGGAAGAGGCATTGATTGCCGAACTCACCACCCGCATCCGCGCCTACGAGGACTATATGGAGGCGATGGAGGTGCGCAAATCGGCATCTGAGCTGCGCGCGATCTGGGTGGCGGGCAACGAGTACCTGCAATCCGCCGCTCCCTGGGCCGCGTTCAAGGAAGACCCGGACAAAGCCGCGATGCAGATCCGCCTGGCGCTGAACCTGATCCGCCTTTACGCAGTGCTGTCGGCGCCGTTCATCCCCGAGGCACAGGCCGCGATGCTGGCCGCAATGAAGACCGACGATGACAGCTGGCCGGATGATGTATCTGCGGCGCTGGCTACGCTCGCGCCGGGCCACGGCTTCACTGTCCCGGATGTGCTCTTTGCAAAGATCACTGATGAACAGCGCGAGGAATGGCAGGCGCGGTTCTCGGGTACGCGAACATAGCTTTCGAACAGCGGTAACGTACCAATTCAGCGCTTCTGGCCAGTATGATACTCAGGCATATAACCGCTTGTGTACTTCTTCCTCGTTGCAGCGCCCGGTCCGGAAAGAATGACGCCAATCTGACGATGGTCAGCGGCGCAGGGTGCGGGCGAATTGTCGGATATCTTGCAGCAACATCTCGGGTTCTTCCATCGCCGCGAAATGGCCGCCGCGGGGCATTTCGGTCCAGTGCTGGATATTGTAGATGCGCTCGGCGTAGGTGCGCGGCGGCCAGTTGAGCATCTCGGCCGGGAAGACGGCGCAACCGGTGGGGACCTCGACGCGCCGCCCCTCGGGTGAGAGGATACGCCCCCCCTCCTCGCGGCGGCCATAATAGATCCACGACGCGGTGTTGAAGGTCCGCGTGGTGATGTAGATCATGATATTGGTCAGCAGCTCATCCTTGCTATGCGCCTTTTCGATGTCGCCCACAGGCACATCCGACCAGTCATGAAATTTCTCGATAAGCCACGCGGCGATGCCCACCGGACTGTCCATCATTGCGTAGCTCAGCGTCTGGGGCCGGGTCGCCTGCTGTGTTCGATAGCCGTTTTGCATGATCTGGTCGCGGTCAAACTGCGCCTCCCAAGCCTCTTCCTCAGGGGTTTGCGGCCCGTCTGGATGGCGCATAGTCAAGACGTTGATGTGGATGGCCGAACAGGCAGGCGCATGGTCATAACCCAGCCACGAACAGATCGCGCCGCCCCAATCCCCACCCTGGGCCAGATAGCTGTCAAAGCCCAGGGCGTCGGTCATCAGGGAGTTAATGACCGCCGCCATTTTGCGTGGCCCATAAGGGCGCGGCGGCCTTCCGGAAAATCCGAAACCAGGCAGCGACGGGGCAATGACGGTGAAGGCGTCGTCAATATCGCCACCAAACCTTTCGGGATGGGCCAGCGGTTCGATCAGGTCAAAAAACTCGGCCACCGACCCGGGCCAGCCATGAGAGATCATCAGCGGCATCGGATTGGGGCCACTGCCCGTCTCATGGATGAAATGCATGTCTATGCCATCGACCGGAGCCTTGAAGTGCGAAAACGAGTTGATCCGGGCCTCCTGCGCACGCCAGTCAAACTCATCCACCCAGTAGACGCAAAGCTCTCTCAGGTAGTCCATGTTGGCGCCGTAATCCCAGCCACCATCATCGGGCATTTCGTGCCAGGGAAAGGTCGCGACACGGTTCAGAATGCCATCCAGAACGTCATCAGGGACGCGGAAACTGAACGGCGTCACATTCGGGCTGCTATCTGGTCGGTCTTTCAAATCGCCGGTTCCCTGGGTCTGAACGAGGAGGTCTCAAGCGTGATGGCTCAGACCCAGATAAAGGGAATTATCAGAACGCGGCGAGAGACAGGTGCGGCATTTCGAAGGGACAGATGACATCCGGAACGACAAGCGTGCCCACTTCGGGCCGTATGCGCAGAGGGAACAAACAGGACAGCGGTCAACCTAGCGGGCGTTGGCATCGGGATTTGTTCGCGATCCATGTACCAATGCCGCAATGTATCTTTCGGACGTCAATCGGCAATGAAACTTCTGGCAGCCAAGTCTCCAAAAATTGCAAGTATGCGCAAAAGTGTTCAGATCATACTCTGCATGGGTATTTGATCCTTGCCGTACAGGTGCCCGAGCACCAGAGTTTGGCTTTCTCTGACGAAGCAGGAGTTTTGGTGTGAAACTGTGAAACCTTTTCGCGGTGCCGACGTTATCCAGCCAACACAGCCAGTAATACAGAGGAAGTTGACATGGAATACGCTGGAGTTGGCGGAGTTTTGGTACTTGCCCTAAACGTTTGGGCAATAGTGGCGATTATCGGGTCAGATATTACGACTGGCAGAAAAGTACTCTGGACACTTCTCGTTCTGGTCTTTCCGATTATCGGCTTTGTAATCTGGCTCGTCGCCGGACCACGAGCCAGCCAGCGCAGCGTGTGACGAAGTGGCGGCAATCCGTTTCATGGGCGAGCATGATGTTTCGCACACGGGTCTTTTTGAGATTGCGCCTACAGTCGCGCTCAGAAAGTCAAAATGAGTCGCCGTAATATGCCTGACCCGATTTCCGACGCAAAGACCGATTGCGGGAAAATCGCTGACAGGCGCACCGAATGGGCAGAAGACCGGACGGTTCTTGCGAATGCTCGGACATTCGCCGCCTGGATGCGGACCGGGATGGCCTGCTTGGGCGTTGCTCTTGGTTTAAAGGCCGTTTTCGGAGCTACGGAATATCCGATGATCGCAAAAGCGGTGGCCGAGCTTTTTGTCATTTGCGCAGTCTTGATCTTCTGGGCCGCTGTGCGCCGCAGCCGCACAGCCCAGAAACGTCTGGAAAATCACGATACTGAAACACAATCGCACAGAAATATGGCGTTTACCGCGTTCATTCTTACGCTCGGGTCGATAGCGACGGGCGGGCTTTTGTGGTTGCTCTGAGAAACTGGAAAACTATTCTTGATCGGTTCTCGCAGAAAGCGATCTATTGGTTGTCAAAGCCGCGTCGGGCGTCGCGAATTCTGCTCGCCAATTCCCGCCTGTCGTCTCTGTTTTGCAAAGCTTGTCTGGCATCGCTGGCGGTCAGGCGCAGATGCTTATCAAGTATTGCCCGATGACGTTGAGGTGCAACAGAGCGCAGGCTGCCAATGGCGCGCACCAAGCGCAACGTCACCAGCATATTGCCGCGCGCGGCGCGGCGCAGGGGGTGCATTGCCAGGCCCAAAATATCCTTGATGCTTATGATTTCCATCCAGACCCGGGGGGTCTTGTCTTTATCGCAGTGAAGCGCCGCGGGTACGCCACGTTGGAGTATCATCGCCAACGAGCCGGAAATGTGATCAATGACACCGATTGCCGTGTAGCCGTCGTTTATGCCCGGCGAAAGCGCACGTAATGCAATTTCGATCCCAAGATGCAGATTGAACTTTATATCACCATCCGGCACCCGCGTATTGTCCAGCAATATCGCCAGTTGGACATCTGCCGGATCACACTCATCCGAGCAGTCGATCAACTCGCAAAGCGGTTCACCTTTGACAAGGTAATCCCCCAGCTGCGCGGTCATGTTGATGAACCCTTCGCCCCTGATCGCAAGGCTTTTGAGTTCTTCGATGTCCACTGCATTCACGTAACCCGGTACGGGAGCGTAGACCATTCTAATCCTACCGTCGGGAATTTTGTCCCGGTCGCCCTCGCTTTCGGTGGGTTCGTCGGTCAAAAGTCGGTCGACCGCACGTCTCAATGCGTTCTGGGTCCGCGCAATCTCGCTATCCACCTTGATGCTGCGTGCGGCGTCATTGACGAAATAGATCAATGTAAACAAGCTGATCGTCACCATTATGATGCCGACCGCCACGGACAGTTTCGGGACTTCATTTTCGCCGACGATGTAAAGCACAATAAGTGCGTAGAGAAACGTTGCCGCCAGCAACCCGATGGTCACCTGATTGACCCGGTTATTGGTGAAGTTCTCCAGAAGGCGCGGCCCGATATTTGCGGCCGCGAGCGTGAAGACCACAAGCGTCAGCGAATAGACCAGGCTGATGACGGTCCCGGAACCTTCGGGTCCGCGACGCGTAATCACACTATCCAAGCGCCACAAGCGACCCCGGAGCGGGTATCCTTATGCTTCGTGCCAATACACCGCCGAGGAAGCACGCAATTGTCAGAGAACCACGATATCGAAGGCCGGGACGACGGTGATATATACGGGATCTGCGCGCTTTCATTGCTTGAAGCCATCATCCTGATTTTGCGCGAGAAAAGCCTAATTACCGAAGACGAGCTGGATGATGCATTCGATGCCGCGATCAGCGCCCACAAATACCGGCACGAGCAGCACACCGACGAAAAAAACCAAGTTGCAGCAACAATACTGGACCGGTTGAGAGTGCATGGAAACAGCGTGAGGCTGGACGGACGCAGGTGACTTGTGATCTGCTATATGCGCGTTCCGCACGATCAGTGGGACACTTATCCGGAACAACGCCATGCTCAATACCGGTGAACAGAAGGGGCTCTATTCCTTGACCAATGCGATCCTCAAGAAACTTGAAGGGTGCTACAATGTGACCGAAGAGATCGTGGAAATCCTGTCCGACATCTGCATTGACAAAGTCGATCTGAACGCCGGAACCATCATTGTGGCGCAGGATGGAGACTATGGTGACGTATATCTTGTCGATAGCGGATGGGCGTTGCGGGCGCGCTTCATGGCCAACGGCTCCAGACAGATTGTAAACACCGTCATCGCGGGTGATTTTCTGGCCTTCAACGCGCTTTTGTTCACCACGTCGGATTTCGAACTGAAGTGCAAAACCGATGTTACCGCCTATCGGTTCTCCAGTACCGTCTTGGAGCGAGCGCTTTCAAGGAACGCCAACCTGGCAGCGGCGCTATTCTGGATCAACGGTCAGGAAGAAAGCATGCTGGCCGAGCGGATCGTGTCTCTGGGCCGCAGATCTGCACGCCAGCGCACCGCCCATGTGTTGTGTGAATTAATCGCACGTATGGAAATCGTCGGCGCGGGAAACGATGAAAGCTACCTCATCCCATTGTCGCAGGATGAATTCGCTGACATTCTAGGCATATCGATCGTGCATATGAACAAAACACTCTCGGCGCTCCGGCGCGACAAGATCATCACATTCCGCAATTCCCTTTTGATTGTACATGACCGGCCGCAGCTTGAAATTGAAGCCGGATTTGACAGCGGCTATCTGCATTTCACACGACGAAATGACAGCCGGTCGATCGGGCTTATTCAGAGCTGAAGGTGGGCCAGATGGCCGCCATGAGACTCCAGCAATACAGCAAACCTTTGTGCTCGCTCGAAGCCATTTAGCAGGTTTTGATGACGACCAGAATCGGGATCACGGCGGCAAGCCGCCCAACGGCATGATTTTAGTGGCCGGTCTGGCGAAGTTCACAAAGTCCGGGTTGCCCTGCTTTCCAGACATCTACAGAATCGCGCGAACTTCCTCGGCAATGATCCTGACGCCATCTTCGAGCTTGGAAACCGGGACATAGGCAAACCCAAGCCGGAAACTGCGACTATCATTGTACGCCAGATAATAATCCTGACCCCGGTCAATCAGCACGCCCCTGGCCTGCAGCCGTACTTTCAGCTCCGACGCGTCAAAGCCCTTGGGTCCGGTCAGCCAGAACGATGTGCCTCCCTCGGATTTCGTGCGTTGCAGCATGCCCAGATGTTTCGACAGTGCCAGATCCATTGCATGCCAACGCTTCTGATAACGCCGCTCGATATTGCGCAGATGGGCGTCGTAATGGCCCAGTTGGAAAAACAGCGCCACAATTTCCTGCACGATCGTGGGCGGGTGGCGCATCATCACGCCGCGGGCAATACGCGCCTGCCGAATAATGTCACGATGGGCCGCAATAAAGCCAAGGCGGATGCCCGGCGACACGGTTTTCGACAAGCTGCCCACGTAGATCACCCGCCCCGTCTTATCCATCGACATCATCGACGGGGACGATTTGGCGACATAGTTCATCTCGGCCTCGTAGTCGTCCTCGATGATCAGGAAATCCCTGGTGGAGGCCATCTCGAGCAGCTCTTCGCGGCGCTGCTGGCTCATCGTGACCATGGTTGGGAACTGGTGGCTGGGGGTGGTAAAGACCAACTGACAACCGGCAGGGATCGCCGAAGGCACGATACCATCGCCGTCAATCGGCACGCCAATAAGCTCGGTACCTGCCATCCGGAACGCATTGCGGGCGCCGAAAAATCCGGGATCCTCAAGCGCCACGGGCTTGCCCGACCGCGCGAAGATCGTGCCTAGGATGTAAAGCGCATTCTGCGAACCAAGGGTGATGAGGATCTCATCTTCCTCGGCATAGATACCGCGCGTATTCAGCAGACGCTGGCGCAATTGCTGCACCAGTTGCGGGCTGTCGCTTTCGACGGAATCGCTCGCCCAGACGGGCATGGTCTTGCGCCCCAATGCCTGCCTGGTGCATTCGCGCCAGCCGTCGACCGGAAAGAGATCCGGGTCGATCTGGTTGTAGATGAACGGATAGGGATACGTGTTCCAGTCCAGCGGGTTAACCACCGGCATCAGATCATTAGGTGGAAAACGAACCGGACAGGGAACACTGTCTCGGGTGGCCACATCGCTATCGCCCTGAGGTTTCTGCAACTCCGCCATCTTCGGATTGACGAAATAGCCAGATCGGTCGCGGGACACGAGAAAATCAAGATCTACCAATCGGTTATAGGCCGCAAAAACGGTGTTTCGCGACACGCCAAATTGCTGCGCCAACTCCCGGCATGACGGCAACGGGCGGTCACTGGCCAGCGATTCAGACATGATCGCGGCACTCACCACCTCGCAAATCTGATCACGCAGACTAAGGCTGGAGGTTTCTGGCAACTGCAGAAAGCGCGGCGTGGTCGAGCTCAACGGCTTCTCCCATTGGCTGTTTCGGGCGAACAGGTAAGTTCTATCAGGTCCCTGAATGACTTGTCAGATGCAACCCTATCTGTCCCTTACTTTCAAGTCATCTGTCACTTTCACAGACCCGACGCGCGGTGAAAGATGTAACCAAGCAAAAAAGTTCAACGGGAGATGAGATCAATGAGGATGAAATCCATTTGCAAAGCATTGTGCCTTGCATCAGCCACGGCGCTTTTTGCGCAGTCCGTGGCTGCCGAAAAAGTGCTGAAATTGGGCACGGTCGGCTTTCTGGGCATGCCGATCGGTGATGCCATCGATCAGGCCTTGATCCCGACGTTGGAGGAGGTTTCGGGCGGCAAGATGACCATCGAGCCGCACTACCGGAAATCCCTTTGCAGTGAACAATCCTGCGGCGAACAGGCCAATCAGGGGCTGTTGGCACTGTGGACAAGCTCGACCGCGAATTTCGGCAATTTCGGCACCGCACTGGCTATCTTCGATCTGCCTTACATCTTCAAAAGCATCGAGGACGCAGATCGCATTTCGTCGGAATGGCTAGCCAAGAAGCAATGCGATATCGCCGCTGAAGAGGCTGGCCATGTCTGCTTGACGGTCTATTCCAGCGGTGGTTTTCGTCAATTGGGCAACGCTCATGGCCCGGTGCATGTGCCCTCGGACATGGAAGGTGTCAAATGGCGCGTTACCAAAAGCCCGATTGAATATACGCTGGTCAAGAACTGGGGCGCCGTACCGGTGCCGTATGACTGGTCCCAGCTTTATCAGGGGCTGCAAACCGGTGTTGTGTCGGGTCAGTATGTCGCCACGCCCTGGCAGCATGTGGCCAAACTGCATGAGGTCGCAAAATACTTCACTGAAATCGGCGGCTCGTGGTCTGGCAACCAATTGTCGATGGACAAGCGCCAGTATGATGCACTGACCGATGAAGAAAAGGAATGGCTGCACACGGCGGCGCAAGCCTTTGGCCAGAAGGTGCAGGAGCTTGACCGGGCTTGGGTAGAGGCCGGAGAGACCGCGATCAAGGCTGAGATTACCGAATGGTATGTCCCGACCGAAGAGGAACTTGTGCAGTGGCGCGCGGGCGCGATTGATGCCTGGCTCAACGCCAAGGGCAGCTTCGATCCCGAGACCGCCCGTCGCGTTCTGGAAGAACAGGGCATGGACGGTTTTATCGCCCAGCTCGAAGAAGCTGGCGCGCTGTAAGCGGCGGCGATATCCTTAACGTGGCAGTGGCGCGAAACAGGTTTCGCGCCACTGCCTGTATCCGGCAATGTTTCGGCACCCCGAGCCCTGAATAGGAAGTATCCCTGATGGAAAGCGTTGTGCTGCTGATCATACTGGTGGTGCTGATCATGCTGGGGGCGCCGGTCGGGTTCACGATGATCCTGATCCCGGTCGTCTACATCCTGATCACCGATGCAGCACCGATGATCCTGATCCCCAGCCAGATGTTCAGCGCCATCGATTCGGTTCCCCTAACCGCGATCCCGTTCTTCATGCTGACCGGAGAGCTGATGACCTCGGCCACCATTACCGACCGGCTGGTGGAATTGAGCCAGCGCCTGATCGGCCGGATGCGCGGCTCGATGGCACAGGCCAACGTGCTGGTCAGCATGTTTTTTGCGGGCATGAACGGATCGGTTGTGGCGGACACGGCCACGGTGGGCTCGCTGCTGGTGCCAGCGATGAAAAAAGCGGGCTACCCCCCGGCCTTTGCCGCCGCGATCACGGCGGTCAGTTCCACCATCGGCGGCATCATCCCGCCCTCGATCATGATGATCGTTTTGGCCAATGCGGGCGGGATTTCTGTAGGGGCCCTGTTTGCGGGCGGCATCGTGCCGGGGATCATGATTGGTATCCTGCTGATGATCATCAATTACATCATCGCGCGGCGCAACAATTTCGAACGCAGCGAGGAACCCTTCAGCCTCAAAGCCATCGCGATTGTCGGCTACAAATCCTCTTTCGCGCTGCTTATTCCCATCGTGCTGGTCGGATCTGTCGTTTTCGGCATTGCGGGCGTGGTCGAGGCCGGGGCGCTGACCGCCACCATCGCGCTTTTCGTGGGGCTTTTCATCTACCGCACCATCACCTGGAGCAATTGCAAGGGCGCCTTCGTGCGCGCCTTCCGCAATTCGGCGATGGTATTCATTATCATTGCAGCTTCTGGGCCGTTCAGCTGGCTCCTGACCTCGCTGGGCGCAATCAATCAGCTTGAGCAGTGGCTACTGAGCTATACTTACAACCCGTTGCTTTTCGCGCTGGTGCTGGTGCTGTTCATCTGCCTGCTGGGCATGGTGATGGATTCAGCCGCCAACATCATCGTGGTGGGGCCGGTGCTGGTCGATGTCATGGTCAAGGCGGGCTATCCGGATGTGCAGGCGGCGCTTGTCGTAGTGGTGGGCTTCCTGATCGGATCGGTGACGCCGCCGGTAGGCGTGGCGTTCTTCACCGCCGGCGCCATCGCCGAGGTCCGGCTGGAAAAGGTGGCAGTGGCGATGCTTCCCTATCTCGGGGCGCTTTTCGTGTTGCTCTTTGTGCTGATCGTGGTGCCGGATTTCACCATGTACCTACCGCGCGCATTCGGATTTTCAAACTGATGCGCACCCGAATTTTATACGCCGCCCTTCCCAGTGCTAAATTCCGTATCCGGAGGCCATGCCAATGCTAGCTGCGATCAAACTTATCGACAGCCTTGTGAAAAAGACCCTCACCGCATTTTGCGCGGTCCTGCTGCTGATGATGGTGGCCTTCACGGTCTATTCGGTGGTGATGCGGTATGTCTTCGAAAACCCACCCGTCTGGGGCGACCTTCTGACCGTGCTTAGCAATATCTGGCTGGTGTTCCTGGCGCTGGCCCTTACCGTGCGCGACCGGGACCACATTGCGCTTGATCTGGTCTACACGTGGTTACCGCTCAAAGCCGCCTTCGCGGTTCAGCAATTCTGGTCTTTGGTGATCTTCGGGCTGGGCCTGATCATGATCATCTACGGGTTGGAGGCCGTTGACACGATGGGCGGCAAATACTGGGAAATGTGGTATTTTGCCTGGGAGGATGGCGGTTTCGTCTTCAAGCCGAACTACATGCCAAAGAAATATGCCATCGCCATTGTCCCGATCTCGGGTTTCCTGGTCAGCGTTGCCGCGCTGGCCTCGATTATCGAAGACAGCGCGCGATTGAAGGCAGGCACATATGATTTGGCTAATGAGACCGACGTGCGTCCCCAGACTGACTGAGAATTACCATCAACGTGGGCTTACACCCCGTTTGCAGCCCGTTTTGGTGGGGTGGCAAAGCGTTCCAGCCGGATATCCGCCGACCGCGCGTGGCCTTCCATGCGTTCGGCACGGCTGAGGCTGGCGGTCACGCGGGCCAGATCAGGTAAACTACGCTCGTCAACCTGTTGCCATGTCACGGTTTTCAGGAACTTGTGCACGCTTAGCCCACCGGTATAACGCGCGGCACCTGAGGTGGGCAACACATGGTTCGGCCCTGCGGCCTTGTCGCCGAAGGCCACAGTGGTTTCCTCCCCCAGAAAGAGCGAGCCATATGCACTCAGCCGATCGCGCCACCAGGGCAGATCTGCCGCCTGCACATGCAGATGTTCGGGCGCTTTTTCATCCGAGAACTGCGCCATCTCCTCAGGTGTGTCACACAGCACGACCTCGCCCAGATCGGCCCACGCGGTCGTGGCGGCGCTTCGGTTCGGCTCGGGCAGATCGGCAATCATCGACGGGATACGCGCCAACACCTGATCGGCCAGAGGTTTGTGAGTGGTGGCCAGCCAGACCGGTGAATTCGCACCATGTTCCGCCTGCCCCACAAGGTCGATCGCAACGGTTTCCGCATCCGCCGTATGATCGGCCAGCACCAGGCTGTCGGTCGGGCCCGCGAACATGTCGATGCCGATAGGGCCGAATAATTGCCGCTTGGCTTCTGCCACATAGGCATTGCCTGGTCCGACCAAGATATCCGCCGCGGGCGCGCCAAACATGCCAAAGGCCATCGCGGCCACGCCCTGTACGCCGCCAATGGTCAGAATGCGCGTGGCCCCAGCCAGATCCATCGCGTAAAGCATCGCGGCTGGGATGCCCTCGGCTCCGTTGGGGGGCGAACATGCGGTAATATCGGCAACACCTGCCTCGCGCGCGGTGCCGATCGACATCAGCGCCGAGGCGATATGCGTGTAACGCCCGCCCGGCACATAACAACCCGCAGCACCCAGCGGAATCTGGCGTTGCCCGGCAATCAGCCCGGGGCGCAGCTCTACCTGCATGTCCTGCGCCGTGGCTCGCTGCGCCGCCGCGAAGCGCGAGATATTGTCATGCGCCCAGCGGATATCATCCTTCAGCGCCTGCGGCACCTGGGCAATCGCCTGGTCGACCTGTGCCCGGCTCACGGATATCTCACCCTGCCAGTTGTCAAGCTGACGAGCATATTCCAGCGCCACCTGGGCACCCCCTGCACGCAGGCGGGCCAGCATCAACTGCACGGTATCGGCAGTGTCCGAGGCAGTTTGGGGCGGTTGGCCTGGGGCGGTTTTGAGAAATCTGATCGGCATGACGGGCCTCCTTCACCTCTCAGATGCGCGTATTCCTTGTGCCAGACAAGAATTTCCCGCCTGACGTGCCGGTGTTTTTTTTCGCGCTTAAAGGCGGCTTCGGGATTTTCGAAAAGATACGGCTACAGCGCCGTTTTCAGACCTCTGGCAGCACGTTCGATCAGATCAAGCGTGCCATCAAAGTCACGGGTGTAGTAAGGATCAGGAACGTGATCCATGCCGCAATCAAGAGCATAATCGGTGAAGAGTCGTACCGGGGTGGCAGCCCCTTCGGGACGCAACGCCTCAATATCGCGCTGGTTGGCGTCGTCCATTGCAATGATCAGGTCAAATCGGTTGAAATCATCACGTTGAAATTGCCTTGCGCGCCGATCCGACAGGTCATATCCGCGTGTTTCCGCCGCCACTTGCATAGGTCCGTAGGGCGGCTTGCCCACGTGCCAGCCCGCGGTCCCGGCGCTATCAGTGATCACGTCAGGCGCCATCGTCCGAAACACGACTTCTGCGGCAGGTGACCGGCAAATATTGCCCAGACAGACAAAGAGGACGCGCATCACGCGAGCCGCCCCTGCATCAGCGCCCAGTGATACGGGATCGACGGGATGAAAAACAGCAGCCAACCACCGGACCAGTAAATCAGCAGCATCGCGGGAATCCAGATCACCGAAAGCGCAAGGCCGATGGCCCCGGTGACCCGCAGCGCCGCTCGTGCCGAGACCAATCGCAGTAAGATCAGTTGCAGCAGCTTGCCGCCATCAAGCGGTTGTACGGGGATAAGATTGAAAAGTGCCAGAAACCCATTGATATATGCGATCATACTGAGCCACTCTGCCGCCTGTGCGCGCGGGCCTGCAAATAGCTCCTGAGGGTTTTCCGCAAGGTTGGCGTCAACAAAGATACCGGCCCACATCACATCGGCCCAGAGCGAAGCAACAGCCCAGATCGCAAGGTTCACGATCGGTCCCATCGCGACGATGAATTCCTGCTCATAGGCCGAAGCCGCGCGTTTGCGCTCGCAAAATCCGCCGCCACCGTGGATCACGATCCTCCGAACCGGCACGCCCTGTACCTGAGCGGCCCAACCATGCCCCAGCTCATGCAACACGATCGATACCAGCAGGATAGATACCACCCCAAGCGCCCATAGGATATCACTACCCGCCATCCAGATGTAAAACAGCACCAGCAGCAGAATCGAGTTAGCGATCTGTATCGGAATGCCGAAGGGGCCGCGAAACTCAAAAAACAGGATGTTGTTACCGAACATGGGATTGGGTCCCGGCTAATCTTTGCCTACAAATTATAGGCAGCCGGAGTAGAGGGCGAATCTAGCAAAACTATGGCAAGCGCGAAATTAGTCATCCTTACCGGAGCAGGTATTTCAGCGGAAAGCGGTCTCAGCACGTTTCGCGACGCGGGCGGCATCTGGGCGCAGCACGCCGTGGAAGACGTGGCGACACCCGATGGCTTTGCCCGAGATCCCGATCTGGTGCACTGGTTCTATAATGCTCGGCGCCAGGCGGCAGCGGACGTTAGCCCCAACGCCGCCCATCACGCCTTGGCACGTCTGGAACGCGAGCACAAAGGCGAGGTGGTGATCATCACGCAAAATGTCGATGCGCTACATGAGGCCGCCGGATCGGCTCTGGTGATCCATATGCACGGCGCGCTCTCAGGTGCTCTCTGCGCAACCTGCGACTATCGCTGGCCCGCGCCGCTGGCGATGCACACAAACGACCCCTGCCCCGCCTGCGCGGCTCCCACGGCCCGGCCAGATGTTGTCTGGTTTGGGGAAACTCCCTATCAGATGGAGGCGATCTGGAGCCATCTGGAGGAAGCGGACATTTTCGCCGCCATCGGCACCTCGGGCAATGTCTACCCGGCGGCGGCCTTTGCCCAACATGCCGGGCGCGCCGGGGCCCACACGGTTGAGCTGAACCTCGAAGCATCCGCAAATGTCCGCGACTTCGCTGAATTGCGTCATGGTCCGGCGGGGGTAACGGTGCCGCCCTGGGTCGACGAGTTGCTGAACCAGTGAAGCTAAAAAACGACAACAGTCCCGCCTCAACGGACGGGGCTGTCTGAATAAAAAGACCAAATGATCAGGCGTTGGCGGCCTGCGCCTTGGCGATCTCTTTCTTGACTTTCAGCGCGTTGGCCGAAAGCTCAGTATCCTTGGCCTTCGCCAGATAAGCGTCCAGACCACCACGATGATCAACACTGCGCAGAGCAGCCGCCGTGATGCGCATCTTGATGCCACGCTTCAGCGTTTCCGACTGCAGGGTTACATCGTTCAGGTTCGGCAGGTACCGGCGCCTGGTTTTGTTGTTAGCGTGGCTGGAGTTGTTGCCAACCATCGGGCCTTTTCCGGTCAGTTCGCAGCGGCGCGACATGGGGTCATCCTCTTCCAGAGCTCAGGGCGTCCACGCCCTTTTCAATACAAACGGGCGCGTGCGTACAGCGCAGCGCCCCGAATTCCGTTCGCGGTCTTTAGGCCCAATCCCCCGGGTCGTCAAGGGATTCGTCCCGAATATTGGTAGCTGACTTGCTGCAACAGAATCCCACAAACCCGCCCGCAATATCGACATATCACGTCTGCGTCATACGCCCCGAGGAGAAGGCCGGAGGCCGCTGACGAGACATCCGGCGTGCGCGCCAGCGCATTCAATAAAATAACGGCTATTCCCACCAGGGCCCGTGATGTTTGCCCTCTTCGCCCAGCCGCTCGAACCCGTGATGGCCAAAGAAGTCGCGCTGCGCCTGAATGATGTTGGCCGTGCCATAGCCCTGCCGCATCGTATCATACCAGCTAAGCGCCGCCGCCATGGCCGGTACCGCATGCCCGCCGCTCGCTGCCGCGGCCACCACCTGCCGCAGCGCCGGGATGCAGCCGGACAAAAGCTTGGCGAATTGCGGCGCCAGGATCAGCTGCCCCGCGGGCAAGTCCCCCCGGAAAGCCTCGGATATGTCGTCCAGCAGCGCCGAGCGGATGATGCAGCCCGCGCGCCAGATTTCGGCGATACGGGCATAGTCGAGGCCCCACTCATATTCCTCCGAGGCCGCCGCCAACAGGCGAAACCCCTGAGCATATCCCAGGATGCGCGCCGCCAGAAACGCATCGGCTAGCGTCGCCTCATCCAGGGTCAGTTCTGACCGGCGGCCACTCAGGATTTTCTGGGCCGTGCCTCTGGTGTCTTTCTCCGACGACCAACTGCGCGCGCCGATCGCCGCTTCGATCATGTTGGCAGACTGGCCCAGCCTGACCGCCTCGACCACGGTCCAGCGTCCGGTGCCCTTTTGCCCGGCGGCATCCTTGATCACATCGACCATTGGGTGGCTAGTTTCCGGATCGCTAAACTGTAAAATTTTCCCCGTTATTTCAACCAGGTAGGATTTCAACCGCCCCTGATCCCACCGCACGAACATTTCGCCAATATCAGCCGGCGCCCGGGCCGCGCCATAGCGCAACAGCCCGTAAATCTCGGCGATCACCTGCATATCGGCATATTCGACCCCGTTATGCACGGTCTTGACAAAATGCCCGGCCCCGTCCGGCCCCAGATGATCGACACAAGGATCACCATCGAATTTCGCGGCGATGGCAACAAGCACCTGGCGGAGCTGCTGCCAGCTGTGATCACTGCCGCCGACCATCATCGACGGACCATGACGGGCGCCCTTTTCACCGCCGGATACGCCCATCCCGACAAAATGGATATCCTTCGCGGCCAGTTCTTCGGACCGGCGGCGCGTCTGATGAAAATCGGCATTGCCGCCATCAATGATGGTGTCACCGGGGTCGAGCAGAGGCGCGATCGCGTCGATCATCATATCCATAGGCTTGCCTGACGGGATCATGAACAGAATGATCCGTGGAACTTTCAGCGCAGCCACGAATTCTTCTATTTTTTCATGAGGATGCAGCTTCTCCGCCAGATCTTCTGCTTCGGCGACAAAGGACGAAATCCAGTCTGTTTCGCGGTTGGTTACCGCCACGTCGAAGCCTTTTTCCGCCATGTTCAGCGCCAGTGCACTGCCCATTGTTCCCAGCCCGTAGACCCCGATCTGCGCCTTTGTCATTCAAAAACCTGTACCCTGTTCCGCCCGCTCTCAGGCTAGGCCCTGATGCAGGATTTGCAAGGGCGTCCAGACCTGGTTGCCCGGAAATGGCGGTGAACGGGCCACTCGGGCATAAACGTACAAGGCGTACAGAACGTACGCCCGTTATGTACGTCTCTCGGCAACCTCCCGGCACCGGTCGGCAGTTGTTCCCGCGCCTACGTTTTCGAAAACGAAACATGACACCATTGCGACTATCCGCTCGCCGAGAAATTTCGCCGGTAGCCCCCGATCGTCGTACCAAGCTGGCGCTTGAAGGCGCGTTGCATCTGCTGGAAGTCACCAAAGCCCGACACCTCGACCGCCCTGCCCGCTGGCGCACCGCCGCTGAGGACATCACTGGCGCGTTTCACCCGATAGCGTTCCAGAAACTTGACCGGCGATTGCCCGAACGTCGCAGCGAACCGGCGGCTAAGCGTACGCGCGGTCAATCCTGCGGCATCGGCCATGTCATCAAGCGTCCAGCCATGACCGGGATCGGCCTGCAAGGCGTCGATCAGCTGTCTGAGGGCACGGTCGCCGGAAAACTGCGCCTCGAGCAGGTCGGCAAACTGGTTCTGACCGCCGGTGCGCTTGAGATAGACCACCAGTTCGCGCGCAACCATCAGCGCGATATCTTCGCCGCAATCCCGGCGGATGATTTCGAGGGCAAGATCAATGCCCGCAGTGACCCCTGCCGAGGTCATGATCCGGCCGTCGATATGATAGAGCTCATTGGTGGCCCATCGCACCGCCGGAAAGAGCGCGCGGGCTTGCTGCTCGCGCCCCCAGTGCGTGGTCGCCTTGCGCCCGTCAAGAAGCCCGGCAGCAGCCAGGATCAGGGCACCGGAGCAGACCGATATGAGGCGCCTGTCATCGCCGCCTCCGACCCAGCCCGCCAGCCCGTCCAGGGCGCGCCGATCGGTCATGACCTCATCGACCCCCATACCGCCGGGTACCAGCACGTCCTGTCCGCTCTGATCGGTAAACTGCGCATCAACCGCCAGCCGAAGCCCGCAGGATGATCTGACCGCACTGCCCGCAAGCGATACGTAACGTAAGCCATAGCGTCCGGGTTGTAGATCGTTGACAGCGCTGAACGCCTGAACGGGCCCCGCCACGTCAAGCAGGTTCACATCATCATAAAGCAACACGTCGATCTGGCGGCAAGGTTTGTCCATAATTGATGATACTATGTCATTCTCGCCACCACTTCCAGATGTTATTCGTGTCGGGCACATTTCAGATCGGAGCAACCGCAATGACACTTTCAGTCGGAATTCTCATCTTTCAGGGCTTTGAAGTTCTGGACGTCTTTGGCCCCGTCGAGCTGTTGGCCACGTATCCCGAGCATTTCGAGATCACGATGGTGGCCGAGCAACGCGGTGCAATCCGCAGCGCCCAGGGGCCATCATGTATCGCTGAAGAGGCGATTGGCGATGGTCGACCCTATGACATGATCCTTGTGCCGGGCGGGCAAGGGACACGGACGCAAGTCGGCAACCCGGCGGTCATGCGCTGGCTGCAAACGCAGGCGGTGCAGGCGCAATGGGTCACGTCGGTCTGCACCGGCAGCGCCCTGCTGGCCAAGGCCGGTCTCCTTGATGGACGCAAGGCCACGTCGAACAAGATGAGCTTTAAATGGGTGGCCAGTCAGGGACCTGAAGTCAATTGGGATTATGGCGCCAGATGGGTCGAGGACGGCAATATCCTGACCTCGTCAGGCGTATCGGCCGGCATGGATATGACACTTGGGCTGATCGCCAATCTGCATGGAGAGAAAGCAGCGGAAGACGCGGCGTTGTGGGCAGAATACTCGTGGCACAGGGATGCCGCGACCGATCCGTTCGCCGGAGCGTGGGAGAACCTGCACCCGGCCTAAAACCCCAATGGCGGTGAACCACATCAAAGGCGCGAAGCGTGTCGCGGACAAGATCATTGATGCGGTTCACCGAACCTCGGCGTTCAACAGCAGGCGCCCACGCGCCATGTGACCGCACTAAGAGAGTAAGACTACACCTCAAGGCACCAGCGTATGATGGATTTTTGCGCGTGCAGACGGTTCTCCGCCTCGTCAAAAACCACCGAATTTGCACCGTCCATGACCGAGGATGTTGCCTCTTCCTCGCGATGCGCAGGCAGGCAGTGCATGAAAAGCGCGTCGGGTTTGGCATGGGCCATCAGCTCGTCATTCACCTGATAGGGGCGCAGCATGTTGTGGCGGCGTTCCTTGGCGGACTGGCTGTCATGCATGCTGACCCAGGTATCGGTCACCACCAGATCAGCCCCTTCGAAGGCCTTGAACGGATCGCGTTCAATCGTCACTGTGCTGCCCGACTTACGGGCGAGGCCGACGAATTCATCCTCGGGGTCAAGCTGCGCCGGGCCGGTGAAGGTCAGGTCGAACCCGAACTGCCCGGCGGCATGCAGAAAGGAGGCGCAGACATTGTTGCCATCACCGGACCAGACCACCTTCTTGCCTTTGATCGGACCGCGATGTTCCTCGTAAGTCATCACGTCAGCCATGATCTGGCAGGGATGGGTGCGGTCGGTCAGCCCGTTGATCACCGGCACATCGGCATAGTCGGCCATTTCCATCAGCACGGTCTCGTCGAAAGTACGGATCATGATCAGATCGACATAACGGCTGAGCACCCGCGCGGTGTCGGCGATGGTCTCGCCGTGGCCCAGTTGCATGTCGGTGCCTGAAAGCACCATCGTGGTGCCACCCATCTGCCGCACGCCGACGTCGAAGCTCACCCGGGTGCGGGTCGAAGGTTTTTCGAAGATCAGTGCCACCACGTGTCCGCTGAGTGGCTGATCATCGTCCGCACTGCCGCGCGGACGGCCCAGGCGCGCGGTTTTCATACCCTGCGCCTGATCGATGATGGTCCGCAGATCGGCGGGATCGGTTTTGTGAATATCAAGGAAATGATTCATATCGTTGTCGCTTTTCATTATGTCGGGGAATTTAGGGGCACTGCCCCCGTCACCCGCAGGCGACTCCCCCGGAGTATTTCAGCCCAGAAGAACGGCTCAGGCGTTTTCCGCTTCGACGGCAGTCGAGATTTCGCTTGCGGCGGTATCGAGACGGGTGATCGCCTGTACGACCTCCTCTTCGGAGATGTTGAGCGGCGGCAACAGCCGGATCACATTGTCAGCGGCGGGCACCGTGATCAGTTCCGCGGCATAGGCGGCGTTCACGACATCCATATTGGCTGCCTTGCATTTCAACCCTAGCATCAGGCCCTGCCCCCGGACACTTTCAAACACGTCCGGATGGTCGGCGATCAGCGCTTCTAGCTTCTGCCGGAAAAGACCCGCCTTGCGGTTGACCTCGGCTAGAAACGCCGGGTCGGCGACGATATCAACAACCGCGCAGCCCACGGCGCAGGCCAGCGGGTTGCCGCCATAGGTCGAGCCATGCGTGCCTGCGATCATGCCGCTGGCGGCGTGTTCATTGGCCAGCACCGCGCCCAGCGGGAAGCCCCCGCCGATGCCCTTGGCGACCATCATGATATCGGGATCAACCCCCGCCCATTCGTGGGCGAAAAGCCGCCCGGTGCGGCCCATGCCGCATTGCACCTCGTCGAAGATCAGCAGGAGGCCATGTTCGTCGCAAAGATCGCGCAAACCCTTGAGACATTGATCGGGCAGCGGGCGAATGCCGCCTTCGCCCTGCACCGGCTCGATCAGGATCGCGGCGGTCTTGTCGGTGATGGCGGCGGCGACGGCGTCATGATCATTCCACGGCAGGCTTTTGAACCCCGGCAGCGTGGGGCCGAACCCCTTGGTCATCTTTTCCGATCCGGCAGCCGCGATGCCCGCCGAGGAGCGCCCGTGAAAGGCGCCCTCGAAGGTCAGGATCTCAACCCGCTCGGGCTGACCGGCATCGTGAAAATGCTTGCGTGTCATCTTGACCGCCAGCTCGCAGGCCTCGGTGCCGGAATTGGTAAAGAACACGGTATCGGCAAAGCTGTTATCCACCAGCTTGTCGGCCAGCGCCTGCTGCTGCGGGATGTGATAAAGGTTCGACGTGTGCCAGAGCGCCTGCCCCTGATCGGTCAGCGCCTTGACCAGCGCCGGATGGGCATGGCCCAGGGCATTGACGGCGATCCCGGCGCCCAGATCGAGAAATCGGCGTCCGTCTTGCTCGATCAGCCAGCTGCCCTCGCCTTTGACAAAGGTAAGCGCGGCACGATTATAGGTCGGCAGAACGGACGGGATCATGGTCAAAATCCTTTTGGTCGAGAAGCCCAGAGAGTTGCCCTACGGCTGGGGCCAAGTCAATGATTTGTGGGGGGTGATGCGCCGGTGGGGCGCGGGATCAAACGGGGTGCGGGACGTCAGGCGCGAATGCGTCGGCGTCGGGATTGAGCATATGTGCTGCGTTTGGTCATAGCGGCGTATTAACTTGGAATGTGACGTTAGGAAAGCAAATAATATCGAGAGTATGAGTGTTGAGCGCTACCGGTATAGGGGAATGGTAAACCGAGTGAGTGCGTCGCGTATGGCGAAGAACTGCTGGGAACCCGACTTTATAAATGCTGCAAGGTATATGATCGGAAGATTTCGACGGCAAAACCACCCGACCCGGTTCTTGCGCTTTCAATTTGGCACGCTCCATAATCGCAGGAAACGGGTCGCTTCGAAACCGTCTCATTCCTTAGTCAATTGCCATGCAACTTCTGAAAGGCGTGGCTATGGAACTCAAAGACAAGACGATCATCATCACCGGGGCGAGCAGCGGAATCGGAGAGGCGGCGGCACTTCTGTTTGCGTCCGAAGGGGCAAATGTTGTGTTGGGCGCGCGCCGAGAGGCCAAGCTGAACGCACTCGTCTCGCAAATTATGCAAAGCAATGGACATGCCGTTTGCCTCGCGGGGGATGTGAGCGACGAAGCCTACGCACAAGATCTCGTTCACTTGGCGGAACGGCAATTTGGCGGCCTTGATGGCGCCTTCAACAATGCGGGCATTATGGGCGATATGGGACCCATTCCCGAAATGGAAACAGGCAACTGGCAGTCTGTCCTTGCAACAAACCTTACCAGCGCATTCTTCGCCGCCAAGGCCCAGCTTCCCGCGCTGGAGAAACGCGGCGGTGGGTCAATGGTGTTTACAGGAACGTTTGTCGGTTTCAGCAACGGCGGCCTACCCGGTATGGGAGCTTACGCCGCATCCAAAGCAGGGTTGATTGGGTTCGTACAGTCTTTGGCATCCGATCATGCGGCGCAGGGTATCCGCATCAACACGATTTTGCCGGGCGGCACCAAAACGGACATGGCTGGCGACGATCCGGAAGCGCACGATTTTATCGCCAGTTTGCATCCCCTGAAACGAATGGCTCAACCTAGGGAAATTGCCCAATCAGCCCTGTTTTTACTTTCTGACCGGGCAAGCTTCGTAACGGGTTCTGCAATGGCGGTTGACGGAGGTATGGCGACACGGTTGCTTTGAATATCTGCCATTGGTCGCTATGCAACCAATGACAACCCCGTCCCCCGTCTGTTGCATTCAAACTTGTGCGAATGATCAGGCGGGCCCCGGGTTGCCGTGAAATTGTGCTGCCGAATACGCGTCTTACTCAGATTGAACTTGCAGCGCTCGACCTCTGCCGTCATGGCTATCGCCATGTTTACACCACGCGACCAAAACCCGACTCTGGCCGCGCTGCTCACCCTGCTCGCAGCCGCCTTTGCCGCCGGTACCACACTCTTGGCCAAGGCCTTGGGTACCGGCGTGTTGGGCCCCGAGATGCCGGCGCTGCAGATCAGTTTCGGGCGATTTCTGTTCGCGCTCATGACCATTGATACGTTCGTACTGATCACCCGGCCCACATTCACCCGCGTGCATCTGCCGTTGCATCTGGGACGCTCGGCACTGGGCTGGGGCGGTGTCACGCTAATGTTTGCCGCCGCAGCTTTCATCCCGCTGTCGGATGCCACGGCGATCAGTTTTCTGAACCCGGTCTTCGCGATGGTGCTGGCGATCCCTTTGCTGGGCGAAAAAGTCGGCCCCGTGCGCTGGTCGGCGGCGATCATCGCACTGCTGGGGGCCGCGATCCTGACCCGTCCCGGCGATGGCGTGCTGGAGTTCGGAGCATCTCTGGCCCTGGGATCGGCGCTGCTGTTGGGAACAGAGATGATCCTGACCAAAAGGCTCTCAAACCGCGAAGCACCGGTGCAGATCCTGCTGATCAACAACGCCATCGGGCTGTGCATCGCCAGCGCCGCCGCGTATTTTGTCTGGATCTGGCCGACCCCAGCGCAATGGGCCGCGCTGGCAGCGATCGGCGTGTTGATGGCGGGGGCGCAGGCCTGTTTCGTCAACGCGATTGCGCGGGCAGATGCAAGCTTCGTGGCGCCTTTTTTCTACGCCGCACTGGTCTTTGCCGCGCTTTATGACTGGGCGGTGTTCGGGGTCTGGCCCGACACGATCTCGACGCTGGGCGCGACGATCATCCTGGGCGGCGCAGCGCTTCTGGCCTGGCGAGAAGCCAACCTGAAACGCAAACCTCAGGCCTTGAGCCGATAGCCCCGCGCAAACATCATCCAGGCGATCAGCGATATCGCCAGTGTCGCGCCCACCACCACAACAAGACCCAGTGCCGGGGCGCTGTCTGATACACCGATCACGCCATAGCGCATGCCGTCGATCAGATAGAAGATCGGATTGAAATGGGTGATCTGGCGCAGCACGGGCGGCAGCGCCTCGACCGAGTAAAATGTCCCCGACAGGAAGGCCAGCGGCGTGACGATGAAATTGGTAATCGCCGCCATCTGGTCGAACTTGTTGGCGAAAATACCCGCGACCATGCCCAATGCGCCCAGAAGGGCCGAACCCAGCACCACATAAGCCAGCGCCCAGACCGGGTGTTGCACGCCAATCCCGAGAAACACCCAAAGTCCCAGCGAAATCGCGACCGCCACCATCAACCCACGCCCGATGCCGCCTGCCAGATAGCCCAGCACCATCTCGGCCGGGCTGAGCGGTGGCATCAGCGTATCAACGATATTGCCCTGCACCTTGGCGATCACGATGGATGACGAGGTGTTGGCAAAGGCATTCTGAATGACCGTCATCATCAGGATGCCCGGCGCCAGGAAAGTCATGAAATCGACTCCCATCACATCGCCACGACGCGGCCCGATGGCGATGGTGAAAATCATCAGAAAAAGCCCCGCCGTGACCAGCGGTGCGAGCAGCGTCTGGGTCCAGACCGCCATGAAGCGCTGTACTTCGCGGCTGGCCAGCGTCGCCAGGCCCAGCCAATTCACCCGCCCGAAGCGACGTGTGCCCATTTCAAAACCGTCTGCCATTCGATATGCCCGCCTGAAACCTGATTCGATGCCTTGTAACTCAGCCGTGACTGACTAGAATAGGGCGCTGATGGATTTTTACAGGGCGGCACGCAAGTCGGGGCCGCCTTTTGAGATAAGGAACGGGGCATGTCCTGGAGCGATGAGCGCGTAGAACTGCTGAAAAAAATGTGGGGCGAAGGTCAGTCGGCCAGCCAGATTGCCAAGGAGCTGGGTGGGGTCACCCGCAACGCGGTGATCGGCAAGGTGCACCGCCTTGGCCTGTCAAACCGAAATGGGTCGGGTGGCAGCGCCGATAAATCCGACACCAAGTCAAAAACCACCGCCAAACCGGCCAAGCCTAAGCCCGCACCAAAGGCAGCCAAGCCACAACCCAAGACCGAATCCGCGGCGCCACCGCCGATCCCCGCCAGCCGGATCAAACCGATTATCCCGGCCGGACAACCGCTGCCGCCGCAGCCCTCGACCAACGAGATTGACCCGGCCGCCCTGGCCAAGGTCAACGAGATCGAAAAGAAGGCCAAGAAACTGAACCTGATGGAGCTGACCGAACGGACCTGCAAATGGCCCGTCGGTGACCCGGCGACCCCGGATTTCTGGTTCTGCGGCCTGCCGGTCCAATCAGGCAAGCCCTATTGCGAGGCACATGTGGGCGTCGCGTTCCAGCCGATGAGCTCACGCCGCGACCGGCGCCGCTGAACGGGAAACGGGCTGCGGGTGCGCTAGGACCGCGCGGTCTTTCATACAATGCATGTCATTTCACGCGTCGCGATATCCTATCGCGGCGCGCGCCTGACCTTCCAGCCAGCTTACCATTTGCTTGTAGGGCACCGGGCCATAGCTGATGCGTGCGGCGCCCAGTTCAGCCAGCCGGGCGGGCCCGGGCACATGGGGCAGCGCGATGATGTTCACCGGCAACGCGCAGCCGGCACAAAGACGTCCGATCAGGGTTTCATCCGCCAGGCCAGGCGCGAAAAAACCACTGGCCCCGGCGGCAGCATAGGCCTCGGCGCGGGTCAGCGCCTCGTCCAGCATGGCATCGGTATGGGTATCCGGCTTGGCCTTGAGGAAAATATCGGTGCGGGCGTTGATGAACACATCCGGGGCGAGCGCATCTACGGCCTCGCGGGCGGCGGCGATGCGCGCGGATTGGGTGACAATATCATAAAGCCCCTCGCCGCCCACGATCTGATCCTCAAAATTGAACCCCACGGCACCCGCGCGAATGGTTTCCGCTGCGGTTTCAGCCACGTCGGCAGGTTCCACCCCGTAACCGCCCTCGATATCCGAGGTGACCGGCAGATCGACCGCCTCGACGATCCGGCGCAGGTTATCGAGCATCATCGCACGCGGAATTTTCTGACCATCCGTGAACCCGTGCGCCATCGCCACCGGAGCACTGCCGGTTGCAATGGCTTTTGCCCCGGCATTGGCCACCGCCCGGGCGCTGCCCGGATCCCAGATGTTATAGAGAACAACCGGGTCTGATTTGACATGCAGCGCGGCAAAGGCCTTGGTTTTATCTTTTGTATTCATGGGCACATCCTTATCTGGTCAGTCGCATTAAGGCACTGTTCAACGCCGGATAAAGGACGAACATCATGCCTCAAGCCAACGTGAAAACGGCGCACTTCCAAAGATCACTCGAAGAGTTTGAACAGCTCTTTCGCGGCCCCGTCTTCCAGCTCTTTCTGCAGCAGTTTTTTAGCCTCTTTCTTGGCCTTTTTCCGAAGCTTCCTCTTTTCCTTCTTCAGGTTCAGATCAAGCGCTTTCTCGACATCGGGTGTAAAGCGCGGGTTGGCCCAGGGGCCGTGAATACGCACGGGGATCGCCAACCCGCGGGTGTTGTCGCCGGCCAGCAACTCGGGCGTGAAGGTGTAATCCAGATCCTGCGTTCCAAGACCGATACGGCCCTGGCCGGTCGCCTGCGCCAGCGGCATTTTCATCTTCAGATCGTTGTTGTGCATCTGACCATCGGCGATGGCAAAACTGGCCTTTAGACTGTCAAAAACCGTGGTGCCACCGGTGCCATTGCCCGACCGCATCAACTTGTCCAGATCAAAGCCGCTGATATGGCCGTTCCCGGTCCTGACCGAAGCGCTGCCATCCAGGCTTTTCATGATGGCATCCACCGATTGACCGGTGCCGAGGAATTTCAGCTTTGCAGTGCCTTTCGAGCTGAATCGGGTAATCCCGGCTGCATCGGTCAACAGTGCCTTCATGTCGATGTCCTTGGCGACCATATCGCCCGCGACCGAGAGGCCGTTGCGGTTATTGGCCACAAACTCGCCGGTCACCAGCCCGCCATAGCCGTTGAGTTCGCGCAGGCCGAACACGGCACGCGACCGGTCAATGCTTGTCAGGATACGGGTCTTGCCAAAGTTGAAGGTGCCGAAATCAAGCCTGTCGGCCACCAGCGCAACTTCACCATCGAGAAGTCCAAGCGCGCTGACATCTATGCGATCCTTGGACCAGCCCGATTGCACGGCAGTGCCCGTGGATTTAGTACCACCGCCCGAGCCGCCGCCATCCCCGCCACCCGCCGTGCTGTTACCGCTTGCGAGAGCCGAAAAATCAAGCGCCCCGGCGCGCAGCTGCGCGTTGATACGCGGGCGCTCACCTGCCAGATCTAAATCCGCGCCGATGTTCAGCTTGTTTTGATCCAGGTCCAGAACACCGTCGCGCAGCGTAATCTGCATATCCTCGGTTATGGTCACGTCGCCCCGGGCCGTCAGCTTTCGACCCAAACCTTTGGGAATATCCACGCCACTGATCCCGACCGAGGACAGGAATTTCGCCGTGTCCTTCAGATCGGCGCTGAATGCCCCGGCGAGCTGCGGCAGCGAGGCGCCCCGACCATCGAAGCTCAGGCTGCCACCCGGCGCAGTCAGCGTCGCCTTCATCTCGGAAATGCCGCCTTCGATAAACTTGGCGACAGTGCCCAGCCTGCCGTTGATCTTGACCTCTTTTCCAGCGGGGCGCAGCACCGCGTCGAACGTCGCTTCGCCCTGATAGGCGGGCCAGCGCAGATCCAGATCGGAATTGGCCAGCGTGGTCTGCTGGCCGGTGCCGTGATCGATATAGTGCAGGGTCGCCCCGGTGATCAGCGCCTGATCCAGCGTCAGCGCCAGTGCCCGGGATCGGGCCGGTTCGGCAGGTGTGACGGGATCGGCAGGATCGGCCGGGGCCGTCTGCCCCGACGCGGCAACACCTTCAACCCCCAGCTCCCAGTTGACGCGCCCGTCAGCGCCACGTTCCAGCAGGATCGTCGGATTCACCGCCTCGAGCCCGGTGATGCGGATGTCGCCGCCCCAAAGCGCCGAGGGTTCGACGCCGATCTTGAAACTGTCGGCGCTTAACATCGGCCCGGCGTCGGACCAGCCCGCATTGGCAACGGTAACCCTGCCGGTGCTGATCCCCAGCACGGGATAAAAACTTAGCCTGGTCTTACCGGACATTTCGACCTGACGGCCGGTCATTGTGCTGACCTGATCAGCCGCGATCTTTGCAATCCGGTCACCTGGAAGGAAGAAGAGCGCCCCGAGGACTATCACCACCATCACCAGCAGAAGCCCCAACAGGCGGATGATCCATTTCATGACACGCTCCCTTGCCCTTGATTAAGTGAAATGTAGGGCGGTGCCCATCTGCCAACAACCGCTTTCCCCTTCCCGCCGCGAATTGAGCATTGTATAGGCGGGAAATGAGCACCAACCCTCCTGATCTGCGCCCTGATCTGGCGCGTGCCCGCGTGGCCGAGACGCCCCGCAAAGGCCAGCCGACCATTGGCATGGTCTCTCTTGGCTGTCCCAAGGCGCTGGTCGACAGCGAGCGTATCCTGACCCGGCTGCGCGCCGAGGGCTACGGGATTTCACCCGCCTATGACGGCGCCGATGCGGTGATCGTGAATACCTGCGGGTTTCTGGACAGTGCCAAGGCAGAAAGCCTTGAGGCGATTGGCGAGGCGCTGAATGAAAATGGCCGTGTGATCGTGACCGGCTGTCTGGGGGCCGAGCCCGAGTATATCACCGGCGTGCACCCCCGTGTGCTGGCGGTGACTGGTCCGCATCAATACGAGCAGGTGCTGGATGCGGTGCATGAGGCCGTTCCGCCCAGCCCCGATCCGTTTGTTGATCTACTGCCTGGCTCTGGCGTCAAGTTGACCCCGAGACATTATAGTTACTTAAAGATTTCAGAAGGTTGCAACCATAAGTGCAAGTTCTGCATTATCCCCGATATGCGCGGTCGCCTGGCCAGCCGTCCGGCTCATGCGGTGCTGCGTGAAGCCGAAAAACTGGTCGAGAACGGCGTTCGCGAATTGCTGGTGATCTCGCAGGACACCTCGGCGTATGGCGTTGATATCAAACACGCTGAGGATCGCGGACACCGCGCCCATATCACCGATCTGGCGCGTGATCTGGGCAGCCTAGGGGCCTGGGTGCGGTTGCACTATGTCTACCCGTACCCACATGTGCGCCAGCTTATCCCGCTGATGGCCGACGGGTTGGTGCTGCCCTATCTGGATATCCCGTTCCAGCACGCGCATCCTGATACCCTGCGCCGCATGGCGCGGCCTGCGGCGGCGGCGAAAACGCTGGATGAAATCGCCGCTTGGCGTGACATCTGCCCCGAGATCACCCTGCGCAGCACCTTCATCGTTGGCTATCCCGGCGAAACCGAGGCGGAATTCCAGACCCTGCTGGACTGGATGGATGAGGCGCGGCTAGACCGCGTCGGCTGCTTCAAATACGAAAATGTCGACGGTGCGCGCTCGAATGCCTTGCCCGATCATGTCCCCGAAGAGGTAAAACAGGACCGCTGGGATCGGTTCATGGCAAAAGCCCAGGCTATTTCTGCGGAAAAGCTGGCAGCGAAAGTCGGATCTGTACAGGAAGTGATCATCGACGACACTGACGAGGACGGCATCGCCACCTGCCGCACCCAAGCCGACGCGCCAGAGATCGACGGCAACCTTTTCATCGACGAGGGCACGGACGAGCTATCGGTCGGTGATATCGTCACGGTCGAGGTTGACGAGGCCGGGGAATACGACCTGTGGGGCGTTCCGAGGGCTGCGAAAGGTTAATTTTCCGGCCCAGATCGGGTGGTCTTCCGGCAAACGACTCACCCTGTTTTGCAGCGTACGGTCGGTTAACCGGATATGGTCCAATTCGCGGCTCTGCGCCTCGAACACACAAAATATGCCTTTTTTCCAACGCCTGCCCCCAAGTTGCCGCAACGGAAACAAAGAATTGACACCTTTTGGTTAGGCTCAGTTCACGATCATGCAGTATTATGTTAACAGGAGTTGTGACCAGTTATGTCGTATCCAGTGTATACCCGGGCCGAACGTATTGCCGATGTGGCAATCCATGTGTTGGGTGTTGGCGCGGCGCTTTTCGGGGTCAGCCTGATCTTCAGTAACATGTCTGAAAACCTGGCGGGGCCGAGTTATGTGGCCGCCTGTATCTATGCGATGGCGCTGGTGACAATGCTGACCGCCTCAGCCACCTATCACATCGCCGCCTACACACCTGCGCGACCGATTTTGCGCCGGATTGACCATGCGGCGATCTATTTCAAGATCGCGGGCACCTTCACTCCGTTGAGCGTGGTTCTGAACACAACCTTTGGATATGTCGTCCTGGCATTCGTCTGGGCGCTGGCATTATGGGGCGCGGGATCAAAACTGATGGCGGAACGCGGCAAGATGACAACCGGCTGGCTCCCGTACGTGGCCCTTGGCTGGATCGGCGTGGCGCTGTTCGTGCCGCTGGTGACCGTTTTACCTGTCTACACCCTGGCCCTCGTCGCTGCGGGTGGGCTGCTTTATACCGCCGGGGTCGTATTCTATAGCTGGGAGGGTCTGCGCTATGCCAATGCGATCTGGCACGGCTTTGTCCTAATCGCTTCAGGCTGCCTGTTCTTCGCCGTCTCTACTGCGCTGGCCGTTGCGGGCTGATCCAACAACGGCCCCGTGTAACAGGCCGGCATTTCAGACAGATTTACCTGCCTTCAAACGTTCAAAAAGAGCGCTGTTGCGGCAGATAGTGGGGGTGGCGTCGGCCTTGCCGGTTTGCATTTCAAGCCAACGGTTACAGCCATCGGGATGAGTACACCCCGTGCAGGCAAGGACAGCATCGCCAATGGTATCCATCCCTATTTGGCCCGCCATCACGGCCTCTTCCAGATCAAGACCTAGAGCAGTGGCCATCCGGTCAACCAGATCGGCATGGCGTCGAAACATCGTCTGTCGTGTCATAGCGTAGTGTCTCCCTGTCAGCGCGGCCCGGATAACGGACTCTCGACCAGCAAGGATAGTGAATTGGCGCCGGGGGTCTTTGACCTGAATCAAGGCGGTTTTTCAGCCGGGCAGGTCCGCAAGGTAGGCGTGCACACAATCCTGCACATGGCGAAACCTGTCGCCCCCAAGGTGCTTGCCGCCATACCACCGGGTCACGACGATGACATGATCCGCAAGGCCTTCACGCTCCAGCATGCGCAAGATCACCATGCCGGCACCGGATTCCCCGTCATCCCCTTTGAGCGGCGTACCGTCCGCAAGCAGCACCGCCCAGCTGTTATGGGTCGCCTTGGCGAATTTCTTGTCTTTTTTCAGCACCTTCAAAAAGGCCGCGACCGCCTCGCGGCTGTCTGCGGGTCCGCCTGAGACGGCATATTTAGACCCGCGATCACTGATCACACCGGTAAGTTGCCTCATCAGAGGCTGTTATTCACCCGGATTACCGTCTCCATCCGCTTGGCGTTGGGCGGGTGGGTGCCCAGGAAACGATCGCCCGGATCAGGGATTTGGGTGAAGAACTGCGCGCCCTTCACAGGGTTATAGCCCGCGCGTTTGGTGATGATGGTGCCCAGGGCGTCGGCCTCAAGTTCGAAATCCTTGGAATAGGTGCGTGCGCCAACGGCGGCCCCGATATCCTGTGCACTGCTGATTGTACCGGATCCGGCGCCGGTGATCGCGGCAATACCCCCCAGCAGAATCGCACCGGCGGTGGCGTTTTGGCGCTGACGGGCAATATGGCCTGAAATATGGTGCGCGCTTTCATGTCCCATGACAAAGGCCAATTCGTGCCGGTTGCGCGCTTGGGCGATGAACGCAAGATTGAAGGCCAGAATCGGGCGACCCGAACGGTCCAGCGTCTGGAAGGCATTGGCAGGCTGGCCGGGTCGGTCATCGACGACGATCTTGAAATCGCAATTCAGCCCCTTCGCGCGGCGGCGGCACTCGCGTTCGGCCACTGGCTCCATCGTACGAACCACACGAGAGAAGGATTGCATCTGGGCCGTAGTCGGCACCGTCTGCTTTTTCGCTGCGGTTCTGGTCGGGGCAGGTTTGCTGGGCGACGGCGCCTGCGTGGTCGCCACGCAACCGGTCAGGGCAAAAATGCAAGCCAGGGCAATCCAACGCATATCTGTTCCTCACTACTAACTGATGCCTATATATGTAGCAGGGATTGTCCCCTATACCAGCCCGATCGCGCGGGTCATGCACCCGCCTGCAAAGACCTGCCTGCCAGAAAAGGAAGAGACATGTTTTCAATCGAGCACGAATTCGATGCCACTGTGGTGACGCTGGTCGATGACGGCGAGGCACCGTTGCAGGAAGATGTGATTGTCAACGCGTTCGAGGAATGCGTGACCGTCGAGCAATATGATCCCCGCAATGACAGCACCAGCAAGATCACATTGTCGATGGCGCAGCTCCGCGATCTGGGCGCGGCGCTGAACCTGCCCGAAGGGGTGTATTCGCTGGTTCAGGCAAAAAGCTGAGGCCGCTCTCGCTCGTAATGCCCGATCGTCCCTCCGATTCTGAATGCGGGGCTTGTATTGGTAGACACCAGATTATGAGGGAAATCCGATTAATTTCGTAACCATATACACCCTATTTGCGGAATATCATCACCAATCAGGCATATCGTAATCTTGTCACAACGGCAGGAAAACGAGAGGCATCAAGATGGTTGCAGGGCTGGAAACAGAGATTGTCGATCAGGACGCCTATCACCGGAACGTGGAACGGCTGCACAGCAAAGGGCTGGTTCTGCCGCGCATTTCCGATCTTGCCGACCCGCCTGCCAAACTGGCCACAGATCTGGCTGAAATTTCCGACGCCGACCCTGATTCTGCCGATGCGCGAAACCTCCTCCGCGTGCATTGGCATAACGGGGCTGATCGGCGCAGCACGGTGCCGGTGCCAAACCATCTGGTTCTGCCAGAGACGTTGACCGGCATTCGGGCGAAAGTGGTTGTCGCCTTGGGCAACCGCTTCCCGATGATCAACACGCACAAGGTTCTGGCCGCCTATGGCTGCCTGATCCCGCGTCTGATGTCGGGGGCCTTCGATGCGACTCGGCACCGTGCTGTCTGGCCGTCGACCGGCAATTACTGCCGTGGTGGGGTTGCGATCGCGACCCTGCTGGGCTGCCGCTCGGTTGCCGTGCTGCCGGAAGGGATGAGTCGCGAACGTTTTGACTGGCTCAACCGTTGGCTGGCCGATCCCAATGACATCTACCGCACCCCGGGCACCGAAAGTAACGTCAAGGAAATATACGATGCCTGCCACGAACTGGCGAAAGATCCCGAGAACCTGATCCTCAACCAGTTCGGCGAATACGGCAATTACGTCATTCATCGCGCGGTGACCGGCCCGGCCCTGCAGCGCATCTTTGATCACCTGAATGCGGACGGCGCCCTGACCGCCCGTGCCTTCGTCGCCGCGACCGGCTCTGCCGGGACGCTGGCGGCGGGGGATCATCTGAAACAGGCCCTAGGCACGCAGACCGGCGTGATCGAAGCGCTGGAATGTCCGACATTGCTCTATAACGGCTATGGCGAGCACAATATTCAGGGCATCGGCGACAAACATGTGCCACTGATCCATAACGTGATGGGGTCGGATGTGGTGATCGGGGTGTCGGACAATGCCTGCGACCGGCTCAATCTGGTTTTCAATACGGGTGCGGGGCGTAAATACCTGTCGCAATACCGGGGGCTGGCGCAGGAAGAAATTGCAGCGCTTGGCGATCTGGGCCTGTCTTCCATTGCCAATATCCTGGGCGCGATCAAATATGCCAAATACATGGATCTGGGCGAAAACGACGTGGTGATGACCGTCGCAACCGATGGCGCCGACATGTACCACACCGAAATGTCGATTGCCGAAAGCAAGTATTACAGTCAGGGGTTTGACGAGGTGCAGGCCGCCGAAGCCTTTGGGCAGAGCATTCTGGGTGCCACCATTGATCACCTGCAGGAGCTTGATCGTTTCGGGCGCGAACGTGTCTACAACCTTGGCTATTACACCTGGGTTGAACAGCAAGGCACCAGCCTGGAAGATTTCGACCGCCGCCGGGATCAGTCGTTCTGGGACGGGCTGCTTGATCTGGTACCGATATGGGACGGCATGATCGAACGTTTCAACGCGGCGGCCTGATCCGCCGGCCGACCGGATAGCCGGTGATGATGATCCTTAACTTCGCCGCACGACACGGGGGTGCCGGATCATGCCCTGCCCCCTTGACCTGAGCGACTGAACCCCCGACATGTAGCGCGACCTGAAAAGACCCTGAGGACGCCCATGCCTGATCCGAATCCCGCCGCGCTGGCGTTCCTGCTGACCCGCCGCTCGCGGCCCGCCAAGACCCTGACCGGGCCGGTGCCGACGCGCGAGGCGCTGATGCCGATGCTTGAGGCCGCCTTGCGCAGCCCCGATCATGGCAAGCTGGAACCCTGGCGGCTGATTGTGCTGGAACGCACGGCATTGCAGCGTCTGGCGGCGCTGGTACCGGAAACCGGCGACCGGCTGGGCCGCTCAGCCGAAGAAATCGCCAAAGCGCGGGACCAGTTTGCCAAGGGCGATCTGGCGGTGGCGGTAATCGAGGTTCAGAAAGCGTCTCCCAAGATCCCCACTATCGAGCAGACCTATTCCGCAGGTGCGGTTTGTCTAGCGCTCCTGAACGCGGCCCTGGCCTCGGGCTGGGGGGCCAACTGGTTGAGCGGATGGGCCAGTCACGATCGCGATTTTGCGACCAAGGCGCTGGCACTTGAACCGCATGAACGTATCGCGGGATTTATCCATATCGGCACGGAAACCAACGTGCCGCCCGAGCGCCCGCGCCCGGACCCTGCCAAGATCATCAGCTGGGTTTCAGAATGATTTTTACGTCGTTTTTCAAGGCACTGGCCCAGACCGGCGATCCACGCTTCCGGAAGGTGCTGTTGCTGGGCATAGGTTTGACGCTGGCGCTTCTGGTTGCCGTCTACGCGGGTTTTCTGGGCCTTTTGCAATGGGCGGCCGGCGACAGCGTCGAATTCTGGCTGATTGGCGAGGTCACCTGGATCGATGATCTTTTGGGCTGGGGCAGCTTTTTCCTGATGATCATCCTCTCGGCCTTTCTGATGGTGCCGGTGGCGTCGGCCATCACCTCGATGTTTCTGGATGAGGTGGCACGCGCGGTTGAAGACAAGCACTACCCTGCCCTGCCCGCCGCCACGAAAACCCCGCTCTGGGACGCCGTTCGCGATACGCTGAACTTCCTCGGCATCCTGATCGGGGCGAATGTTCTGGCGATTGTTGTCTACGCACTTTTCCCACCCGCAGCGATTTTCATCTTCTGGGCGCTCAATGGCTATCTGCTGGGGATGGAATATTTTCAACTGGCCGCGATGCGCCGTCTGGGGCGGGAGAAAGCCACGGCACTGCGCAAGCAGAACCGGGGCACGATCTGGTTTGCCGGAACGCTGATGGCGATGCCGCTATCGCTGCCATTGGTGAACCTGATCATTCCCATTCTGGGCGCTGCGACCTTCACCCATATCTACCACGCGATCGAAGCACGGCCCCAGAGGCACTAACCTGTCGACCACGCCACATGGTCACTTTAAGCCCCGTATGTGCCGGCCGCTGTTCGCAAGTGTTCAATTGTATGTTCCAGGAGATCACAGATAGGCAGCCGCCCAGCCCATAGAGCCGAGCGCGCTATTGACTGATCCGGGGATCAATCGAATTTTTCCCACATATCCGCTACTAATTATATACAAAATCAATATCTTGTTGATCGATCCTAACGTTGATGTGGTTGACAAGCTACTGGCGCAGACAGTTGTTCGACGCCCCGGTTTTCGCCTTGGGAAAAGTCGGATCGGGTTCAACTACCAGAAGCTTGCCATTGAAACCTGAGTTCGACGCCAGGAGCCACGCAGTACGGACCCCCGTGGCGGCCCCGCCGACGATAACACATCATAGGCATCGTGTTTCGAGGTTGCTGAAAACACCGGAGAATTCACCCTCTAGGGCGAGTCTCCGAAGTTAGTTTCACGATTGGTCTTTCGCAGCTAGGAGTCAGGTCAGACCGAGCGAGTGATGCCACCATCGACGCGGATATTCTGGCCGGTGATATAGGCGCCCCCATCGGAAGCGAGGAACGCCACGGTAGCTGCGATTTCGCCATAAGAGCTGCCGTAGCGGCCCATTGGGATCTTGGCCATGAAATCTGCGTTTTCAGGCAGGCTGTCGATGAACCCGGGCAGTACGTTGTTCATGCGCACGTTGTCGGCAGCGTATTTATCCGCGAACAGCTTGGAATAGGCGGCCAGCCCGGCACGCATCACCCCCGAGGTCGGGAAGACCGGGTCAGGTTCGAATGCCGCGAAAGTTGAGATGTTGATGATTGTGCCGGATTTTTGTTCAATCATTATCGGCGCGACAATCCGCGTGGCACGCACAGTGTTCAGGAAATAGACTTCCATACCCTCGTGCCAATCCTCGTCTGAAATTTCGAGAACAGGCGCACGCGGGCCATGACCGGCAGAGTTGACAAGAACATCCACGCGCCCCCACTTTTTAATGACTGCATCGACCAGCGCCTGCATGTCTTCGCTGGATTTGTTGGTGCCCGTCATTCCGACGCCACCCAGTTCCTGGGCCAACGCCTCGCCCTTGCCGGACGAAGACAGAATGGCAACGTTGAAGCCGTCGGCCGCCAGGCGGCGAGCGCTGTCAGCACCCATGCCGCTACCACCACCCATGATGATTGCTACTTTCTTGTCAGCCATTTTTTGCCTCCGTGACATTCTTGGTTTCAGCTTGGCCCCAACATGGCGTTGCCTTGGGCGTTTGACTAATCAGTAATTCTGTTTTAACCCTGTAGAAATTCTATCATCTTTGTGAAACTCATAATGCGCAAAATGCCGCCCTTGAATTCTTTGAAGGCTTTTGAAGCTTCGGGGCGCCATCTAAACTTCAGGCTCGCAGCCCAAGAGCTTGGCGTCACGCAGGGTGCGGTCGCGCAGCAGGTGCGTGGGCTGGAAGAGTTGTTAAAAATCAAATTGTTCGAGAGGCACGCGAGGGGCCTTTCTTTAACCGATGAAGGCCGAAGGTATCTGCCGCCAATCCGCCGCGCATTTGATATGATCGCAGAGGCCACAGGGAACTTGTCGCCAAAGGATACGGTCGTAACGATCAGTTCTACACCGAGTTTCGCCACAAGATGGCTAGTGCCAAAGCTGGGCCTATTTGCCCAGGACCATCCTGATATTCGGGTTCGGTTGGACGCTTCCAATGCCCTTGCGAACTTTCAGACGGATGGCGTTGATATTGCTATTCGGCAGGGCAAGCCGCCTTTTGGCCCCGGTCTTGTGTCAGAGTTGCTTTTCGCTGACGAGTTGATTGCTGTTTGCCACCCGGATATTGCCGATGGCTCCAACCCGATCCAATCACCTGAAGACCTGCTCACCCATGTTCTGCTTGAAGATACCCACGGCCAATGGCCCCTGTTCCTTGAGGCAGCTCTGGGGGAATTAGCGGTCTCAGATTTGAAAACTATGGCGTTCAGCCAAACGTCGATGGCCATTGATGCAGCAATTGCGGGCCAGGGTGTAACACTTGCCAATCAGGAATTCGTGCAAGGAGACCTTCAAGCAAATCGTCTGTGCCAACCCTTTTCATTTTCCACGACGACAGAGGAAGGGTATCATGTTGTGGCCCCTCGAAACCCGAGGAACCCAAGCATTGTCGCGATTGTGAATGATTGGTTTGCCAAGCAATCACAGCCTTGAGGACCACATTCACAGAGATCAACGCGTTGCATCAGCGGAAATTCTAAACTAGCCGGTCGAGTTGACGGTGCGAACGCCCGCTTCACCCGCTGCATGATCGCGCGTAAATCAAGAGATGTCGCACAATACACGAACGGCGGCGTTGGCGGCCCACGCCGCAGCAATCCGAACCTGTGGTTTAGAATGGCTCTGGGCTGGCGTGCGGCGACGGTTTAACTGACCTATGCGCCGATGTTGTAGCGCACCTGTAGCCAGCTTCGAAGCACCTTGCCGATGCCGTGCGGTAAACAAATGTGCGAGCTGGCCGCCCGTCAGCTAAGAAGAGTTAGGGTCGGCCGACCAAGACCGCCTGCTTGCATGCGCTTGTTGCATTAGGGTTCGCGCGATGTCTTCCGCCCCAAGCGTATTCCCGATCAACCCGATACCTTCGCCCAAAAACGCCGCGGCTATCGACGGGTCACCACCGCTCTGCGCGTCGAACCAGAACCTTTGCTGTGCCTCAAGATCGTCAATCAGAGCGTTTTCGGCACCATGCCAGTTTCCGATGAAAGCATTGCGCAGCACCCGGGCGGTATACCGTTCAGGCCAGTTATACCCGCGAATGACATCAAGCACCCGGGTACGAATGGTTTCATCGCCTGATGTCCGAAGTGCCGCCTTCAACACGCGAGGGTGCACCAGCGCCTCGTTGGAGACCAGGTAACGTGTGCCGACGACGACGCCGTCAGCGCCAAGCGCCAACGCAGCGGCAAGACCGCGCCCGTCAGAAATGCCGCCCGCAGCAGCCAGCGCCACCGCCAGATTTCGCCTTGAAATCTCGTCCGCAACTTCAGGTACCAGCGCCATTGTTCCCCGGCTCTCACCGTGGCCACCGGCCTCGGTACCCTGCGCCACAATGACATCCGCACCAATGTCCATCGCATGGCGGGCATCTTCCAACGTCTGGATTTGACAGATGAGCGGCACGCCAGCTTGTGAAACCGTTTTGGCAAATGGCGCCGGATCACCGAAAGACAGGAAAATCGCCTGTGCCCCATACTCCAGCGCTTTCGGCAACAGCCATGGGCGCTCGGACAGCGCCCATGTAATAAAGCCGCATCCGACCATTGCATCACCGGCAATCGCAAATTGCCGGTCAATCCAGTCCGGATCGCCATATCCGCCTCCGATCATGCCCAGGGCGCCGCTGCGCGAGGCCGCCGCCGCCAGTTTTCCACCAGCGGCGAAAGCCATCGGTGCCTGGATGATCGGATGGGCGACCCCCAGGCGGTCGGTCAGACGTGTCTTCACGATCGTGCTTTTCGGTATTCCGGCACCGGTAATCCGCCGATACCCCAGTCTTCCAGAGCGACTTCTTCGATAATCACAAATGTGGTTGAAGGATCCTTGCCCAGAACCCGTTGCAAAAGATCCGTGACCCCCGCAATCAGCCGGGTTTTGTCCTCGGGGCCGGGCCCGCGGCCATCCGGGCCGCCCTCGCGCGTGATTTTGATATTCACATATGGCATTTCTCAACCCTCCTGCGGCGCGTAGGCAAAAACCTTTGCTACGATCCGCCATGCAGGGCCGTGTCGAACAAGGGTCAGGCAATCGATGTAGTCACGGCCCATCATCGTCATGCGGGCCGTCACGCGGGCAAGGCGCGTGCTGGCAAAGGCTATCTCCAGAATGGCGTCATGGCGGGGCTCGGCATGTTTTGCCGGCGGTTCACGCTGATCGATACGGGACATGTAAGTGTCCAGATCGAGATACATCTCGTCCCCATCCGTGGCGCCGATATAGGAAAGCCTTGGGTGAAACACGTCGCGCAGCCGTGTGCTATCGGCGTGATAGAGTCCGTCAAAATATGCCTGCATGAGCCGCGATACCTCGGCAACGTTGTCGGGCGTCATTGCAACAATCCTTCTGCATGCAGCGCGCGCTGCACCGCGGGTCTTGCGGCGATGCGGGCGACAAACGCGTTCAGGCCCGGCCAACTCTTCAGATCGATACCTGTGAAATTCGCCCAGTTCGCCACCACAAAAAGATAGGCATCGGCAATGGTGAACTGCCCGGGCACCAACGTGTCCCGGTCGTCCGACAAAAGCTCTTCCAGGTGCTCGAACTTTTTCCCGACAGCCTCACGCGCCAGCGCCTTTTGTTCTTCGCTCGCCCCGTCACGGAACAAGGCGCCAAAGGCCTTGTGCAGCTCGGAAGACACAAACGTGAGCTGTTCCAGCATGCGGGCGCGCTGCCGGGTACCCACCGCCGGAGCGAGATTTGCATCGGGATTGCTGTCGGCAAGATGTTGAAGGATCGCCGGCCCCTCGGTCAACAACTCTCCGTCGTCGAGCTGCAGGGTGGGCACATAACCCTTGCGATTGATCAGCGTGTAGTCGGCGCCGCTTTCCGTACGCTGGGTCGCGGTATCCACGGCTTCGATCTCGAACGCCGTTCCGATTTCCCGAAGGGCGATGTGGCTGGCAAGCGAACAGGCCCCGGCTTTGTAGAAAAGTTTCATCTCGTGGTCATTCCCATTTCGTTTTGAAGGTGACCCCGAGATGACAGCATGAATTTCTCTTTACAACTAGATTACCAAAAGTTACCTATAGAAAAGAGTTACTTTGGAGAAACTTGGTTACTTAATATGTCTTTGAAAATGCGAAAAAATAGAGGCGAAAAGCCACCGGAACCTTGCATGCTGACTGAATGCATGGCGGTGATTTCCGGTGCTTGGGCGCCCAACGTAATCTGGTGTTTGCGGGCGGGGCCGCGCCGCTTCAGCGAGTTGCGTGCGGACATTCCGCCGATTTCGGCAAAAGTTCTATCTACGCGCTTGAGTGAGTTGGAAGACAAAGGTGTTCTTTTGCGCCATGTGCGACGAACCTCTCCACCATCGACAGAATACGAGCTTACCCCTCTTGGAGCAGAATTGCTGCCTGCTCTCGACGCAATCGTTCAGGTAGGTCATCGTCTCAAGTCCAGAAGATTGACTACCGGACGTCCCAGCGTATCGGCTTAGAAGGTCTTCAGATTGCCAGCTAAGTGAATGGAAATCAGACGAATATATCTTTCAAGTCACCCTCGCGGGCGAAACCGGAATCGGACGTTGATCCTATGAAACGAATGACAGATTTGTCGGTTCAGTCATCAATCGATCCGGATCAATACTCTATTAATGTGCCTACGGCTGGCCCATGCGGTTGAACATGTCTATATCGCGCACGGTAATTTTGCCGGTGATGATGATATAGGCTGCAATCGCCCAGAGCACGGCCGCGACGATGGTGGTAATCACCGCCTTTTTCTTCAGGTGATGTTGCTGTGGCGATCCATCGTGGGTGCCGGGGACCACGTCGCCCGCCTCTCCTTGTGTCTGGATACGAATGGGCAGTGCGACCAGGAAGGTCATGAACCAGAACACCAGATAGAGGACGATCCCCGAGGCGACGCCCATCAGACCTGCTCCAGCTCGACCAGGCAGCCGTTGAAATCCTTGGGGTGCAGGAAGAGGACCGGCTTGCCGTGGGCACCGATCTTGGGCTCTCCATTGCCCAGAACCCGTGCACCGGTCGCCTGCAGATGATCGCGCGCCGCGATGATATCCTCGACCTCATAGCAGACATGATGGATGCCGCCCGCCGGGTTCTTTTCCAAGAAGCCGTTGATCGGGCTGTTATCTCCAAGGGGATACAGCAGTTCGACCTTGGTATTGGGCAGTTCGATGAACACCACTGTGACGCCGTGATCCGGTTCATCCTGCGGTGCGCCGACATTGGCGCCCAGGGCATTGCGATACTGGGCCGCTGCGGCATCAAGGTCCGGAACGGCGATGGCGACGTGATTGAGGCGTCCGATCATGGTCAAATCCTTCTGCAAGCAGTTTGGCGTTGTTATGGGGGCAGTGGCGCGCGCTGACAAGCGACAGAGGGACGCAACCCCGCGATTAACCAACCGTTAGTCAAGTGGGCGTAATTGTGTTCGGGTCGTTGCAGCTTAAGGAGCAGAAAGATGGATGATCTAAGCGATCTGCCGCCGATGCGGATGCCAACCAGCAATCGCCCCCTTTTGGGCATGACCGTACTGGTGGTCGAAGACAGCCGGTTTACCTGCGAAGCGCTGCGATTGATGTGTCTGCGCAGCGGGGCGCGGATCAGGCGGGCGGATTGCCTGCGTTCGGCACGGCGTCACCTGCGGGTCTACCGCCCGTCGATTGCCATTGTCGATCTTGGCCTGCCGGATGGCTCGGGCACCGATCTGATTGAGGATCTGAACAATGCCACCCCAAGGGTTGGCGTGATTATGGCCACCAGCGGCGATGACAATCTGGAAGGGGCTGCACTGGCCGCTGGCGCCGACGGTTTTCTGGCGAAACCGCTCAGCAGTGTTGGCGCGTTTCAACAGGCCATTCTGGACAAGCTGCCGGCTGACAGGCGCCCCTCTGGCCCACGTGTGCTGAGCGACGATGTAATCAATCCCGACCCGGTGGCCTATCGCGATGACATGAGCCACGTTGCCAACCTGCTGGATGACCATCAGGAAGGGCCGGTGCTGGATTATGTGTTACAATTCCTGGGCGGCGTCGCCCGGAGCGCCGATGATCACCCGCTGGAAGAGGCCGCAACCGAGTTGGCAGACAGCCTTGCCGACAAGACGGCCCTGCCTGCGAAATTCGCCCGCCTCGCCGGGTTGGTGCAGGAACGTCTGAACCAGCGCATCGCTATCTGAATACCGCTACAGCGACGGATCGCTCGCCTGTCGTATCGGGCTGGTCAGATCACTCAGGCGTGCTTGTTGATCGCCCGCCTCATCGAAATTCTCCGGTGAGAGCCACTGCTGAAACGCCTTCCGAAGAGCAGGCCATTCGCTGTCAACCGCCGCAAGCCATGCGGTATCGCGATTGCGTGCTTTCACGATGGTCGCCTGCCGGAAAACTCCCTCATAACTAAGCCCCAATCGTTGTGCCGCCCGCCGTGATGGTTGGTTCAGGGCATCACATTTCCATTCATAGCGCCGGTAGCCCGCCTCAAACGCCCATTGCATCATCAGGTACATCGCCTCGGTCGCAGCGCGGGTACGCTGTAGGCACGGCGCCATCGCGATATAGCCAACCTCTATGGAACCCGAGACCGGTTTGATCCGCAAATAGGACGCAAATCCACCAAACGCCTCGCATTCCTTGTCATAGATCGCATAGAAGACAATATCGTCCTTGCCCGTCGCCTCCTGCATCCAGCGATGGAACTCGGCTGCTGAGGCAAACGGCCCGGCAGGCATGTAATCCCAGACCCAGTCGTGCCCCTCGAACGCCTTATAAAGCAACGCCGCATGAACATCGGCTGACAACAACTCCAACCGGGCATAGCCTCCCTCCAAGACCTCTCCCGACGGGAGCGGGGGCACACGCCAGTTTTCAACGACCGGTCCGACGGGTCTGGGTTTGGATGTCATGCTACCTCCTGCATTGCTGCTGTCTGGACGATAGACTGATGCTAACCACTCGGTAAATTGTTTTCACCCCTTGCCAAATTTCGCGGAAACGCGATCGTTAGTCTTGGCCCTGAGCAGATATTAAACAAAGCCGCGCATCGACGGCGCGCGCGGAGGCGATCCAACATATGTAACCTGCACTTTATCGCAGCCAAACCCAAAAAACTTCAATGTTATGCACAGACTTCACCAAATCGCCGCCGCGCGGCGGCCTGCGGCCATGATTCCGCGCTGGCCATAAAATCGAACGGTCACGCAAGGCCAATCACTCCGCCTGAAGTGTTGATCTCAATTTGTAATTGACCGGCCTTTGTTAGTCTTCGCGCGGGATCACCCGCAGACCCAGTTCCATCAGCTGGTCGCTGGTCGGGTCCGAGGGCGCGTTCATCATCAGGTCTTCGGCGCGCTGGTTCATCGGGAACATGATGACCTCGCGGATATTAGCCTCATCCGCCAGAAGCATCACGATCCGGTCGATCCCCGCCGCGCATCCGCCGTGGGGCGGGGCGCCATATTGAAACGCGTTAACCAGACCGCCGAAACGCTTATGCACCTCGTCCGCGCCGTATCCGGCCAGTTCGAACGCCTTGATCATGATATCCAGCTTGTGGTTCCGGATCGCGCCCGACACCAGTTCATAGCCATTGCAGGCAAGATCATACTGGTAGCCCAGTACATTCAGAGGATCGCCGTTCAGCGCCTCAAGCCCGCCTTGTGGCATCGAAAACGGGTTATGGCTGAAATCGACCTTGCCGGTTTCCTCGTCGGCCTCGTACATCGGGAAATCGACAATCCAGGCAAAGGCGAACCGTTCTTTGTCGGTCAGGTTCAGTTCCTCGCCAATCACACTGCGCGCCTTGCCCGCAACGCTTTCGAACGCCGCCGGTTTGCCGCCGAGGAAGAAGGCCGCATCGCCCACGTCCAGACCCAGCTGCTGACGAATGGCCTCGGTCCGCTCCGGCCCGATATTCTTAGCCAGCGGCCCGGCGGCCTCCATGCCCTCGCCCTGATCGCGCCAGAAGATATAGCCCATGCCCGGCAGGCCCTCTTTCTGGGCAAAGGCGTTCATCCGGTCACAGAATTTGCGGCTACCGCCAGTGGGGGCGGGAATGGCGCGGATCTGGGTGCCGTCCTGCTCCAGAAGCTTGGCGAAAATGGCAAAGCCCGAGCCGCGAAAATGCTCGCTGACATCCTGCATTTTGATCGGGTTGCGCAGGTCTGGCTTGTCGGTGCCATACCACATAGCGGAATCCCGATAGGAAATCTGCGGCCACTCAGCGTCGACTTTGCGACCACCGCCGAACTCCTCGAAAATGCCCGCGATGACCGGCTGGATCGTGTCGAACACATCCTGCTGCTCGACAAAGCTCATTTCCATATCCAATTGGTAGAAATCCGTAGGTGACCGGTCAGCACGCGGATCTTCGTCTCGGAAACACGGCGCAACCTGGAAATACTTGTCAAATCCCGACACCATGATCAATTGCTTGAACAGCTGCGGCGCCTGCGGCAGCGCATAGAACTTGCCCGGATGCAGGCGGCTTGGCACCAGAAAGTCGCGGGCGCCTTCGGGGCTGGACGCGGTGATGATTGGTGTCTGGTATTCGCGGAAACCGGTATCCCACATCCGGCGACGGATCGAGGCCACCACATCAGAGCGCAATTTCATGTTCTCCTGCATCGCCTCGCGGCGCAGGTCGAGATAGCGATAGCGCAGACGGGTTTCTTCGGGGTATTCCTGATCGCCAAAGACGATCAGCGGCAGTTCCCCGGCGCTGCCCAGCACTTCCATCTCGCGAATATAGACCTCGATCTCACCGGTGGGCAGTTTCGGGTTGATCAGGCTTTCGTCGCGCGCCTTCACCTCGCCATCGATCCGGATGCACCATTCCGAGCGGACACCTTCAAGCTCGGCAAAGGCCGCGCTATCGCCATCACACAAAACCTGTGTGATCCCGTAATGATCGCGCAGATCGACAAACAGCACCCCGCCGTGGTCACGGATGCGATGCACCCAGCCAGAAAGGCGCACGGTGTCGCCGACGTTGGATTTGTTCAGTTCGGCGCAGGAATGGCTGCGATACGTATGCATAACGTCCTCATCTGGCCCCGCGCGGGGCCTCTGGCATTGGTTCGCGCCGATACACCTTGCCTATGGGCCAAAGTCAAGGGGCGGAGGTGGGCGACAGCCCGCGCATTTAACCTAAATCATTTACAGGCATGTTTTTTTGCGCAAAAATATCTGCTGTCGGGCAAAAATACCGTAAAAACCGCTGCCAGGCGGATTTCACTTCACCAAATGGGTGCGCCACGGGAGGGCGCAAAAAACTGGGGGTGAGCATGTGGATCACATTACTCGACCGGCTGCTTAAACACATGATGCGGCAGGGGGTGCTTGAGGTTACCTATCCTGACGGGATCACACGACGCTATGGCGATGGGTCAGACAGCTATCACGCGGCGATCACGTTGCATGATGACACGCTGCCGCGCAAAATTATCTATTCCCCTGATATGGCGGTGGGCGAAGCTTACATGGACGGCCGCCTGACGATCGAGGGGGATGACCTTTATGGATTCCTTGAGCTATCGATCAGCAATATTGCGGCCCACGGTCAGCCGTGGTTCCGCCAGCCGCTGGACTTTGGCCGTCACCTGCTGCGCTATCTGCAGCAATTTAATCCCGTGTCACGGGCCCGGGCCAATGTGGCGCATCATTATGATCTTTCGGGCGCGCTGTACGATCTTTTCCTTGATCGCGACCGGCAGTATTCCTGTGCCTACTTCCGCGATCCGAACATGACGCTGGAGGCCGCGCAGGACGCGAAAAAGCACCATATTGCCACGAAACTGCTGATCAAGCCGGGCATGCGGGTGCTTGATATCGGCTGCGGCTGGGGCGGCATGGGCCTGACCCTGGCCCGGGATTACGGCGCCGACGTCCTGGGCGTGACCCTTTCGCGCGAACAACACGCGATGGCCACCGCCCGCGCCGCCGAGGCCGGTCTTGCAGATCGCTGCCGGTTCGAGCTGCTCGATTATCGCAAGGTCACCGGAGAGTTCGATCGCATCGTCTCGGTCGGCATGTTCGAACATGTCGGTGTGCCGCATTACAACGAGTATTTCGCCAATGTGCGGGATCGCTTGACCGAGGACGGTGTCGCGCTCATTCACACAATAGGCCGCGCGCGACCGCCCGGGGCCACCAGCCCGTGGATCACCAAATACATCTTCCCCGGCGGTTATTGCCCGTCCTTGTCCGAGATGATGAAGGCCGTGGAAAATCAGGGGCTGATCGAAACCGATATCGAAGTTTGGCGTCTGCATTATGCGCTGACACTGCGCCATTGGCATGACCGGTTCATGGAAAATATCGAAAAAGCCCGCGCGCTATACGACGACCGGTTTTGCCGAATGTGGCGCTATTATCTGATCGCAAGCGAGTTGACCTTCCTTCTGAACCGGCAGGTAGTGTTCCAGATGCAACTGGCACGGCAGCAAGAGGCAGTGCCCTTGACGCGCGACTATCTTTACAGCCGTGATGACAATCTGCGCCACGCGGCGGAATAGGTATCCTGACACGCGTTCGAACGCCTATTGGCTTTTTTGCTGCATTCCGGTCGTGCCCCCGCGCAGCGTCAAGGCCGCAGGCTGGCGATACGCGGCTTGGCGCTGAATGGTTGAAAGGCAGCTTCGGGCTGTCCTGGCCAACTGAATTTATCCAAATCAGATCAGCTGCGCCGGGATCAGCCCTCGCAATGAATTGCCGACATAGATTTCGCTAGCCTCTTGCAATGCGTCGATTGTCAAAACCGATTCAGCCGCATCGCTGTCTGCCAAAAGCTCCTCGCGCAAAACACCAGGCAGCAAGCCGCAATTTATTGATGGCGTTAGAAGTCTGTCTCGCACCCCGACAAAAAGGTTGGTGATCGTCCCTTCACATAACTCATCGCGCTCATTGAGAAAGAGTGCTTCATCGACCCCTTCGGGAAGGGCAGCGCGGGCGGCGTCATATATCTGCCGCTCGGTGGTTTTCAACCGCAGCCACGGATCATTCGACACAAGCCGCTGATCTGCAATCGAGACCCGCCAGACGGCCCCCTCGGGCAAGGGCTGAAACGGCAAGCACGTCACCTCGGCGCACCCATCCCGATCAATGGTCAAACGGACACGTAGCGAGTGATCGCCCGACAGAGCCTCCAGCACATCCTCGACGCCCCGTGGTGTGATCCCCAAAAGCGCCGCACTGCGCATAAGACGTGCCAGATGCCGCTCGTGGCGCAGAATGCCCCTGCCCGGCTCCCAGCGGAAGGTTTCGATCAGGCGAAATCCGGCGTCAGTCGGCGGGCAAAGCGGGCTTTCCACAGCGCTTCCTCATATTCAGCTTCAGCGGTGCTGTCATAAACCAGCCCCCCTCCGACATTGAGCGTGGCCTGCCCCTCCTCGACCATCAGCGTACGGATCGCCACATTGAATTCCGACCGGCCATCCGGCGCGGCCCAGCCGATGGACCCGCAATAGATATCGCGTGCAACCGGCTCCAACTCGCGCAGAATTTCCATCGCCCGGACCTTGGGCGCCCCGGTGATCGATCCGCAGGGGAAAAGAGCGCGGAATATATCGCCCAGCCCGGTGCCATCCACCATCTGCCCTGTGACGAGCGAGGTCATCTGATGCACGGTCTCATAGCTTTCGATGGAAAACAGCTCGGGCACCTCGACGCTGCCCGGCTCGCTGATCCGTGACAGATCGTTGCGCAAGAGATCCACGATCATCAGGTTCTCGGCGCGGTTCTTTTCATCTGTTTGCAGAAAGAACCGATGCCGCGCATCCTCGGCCGCGTCATCGCTGCGCGGCATGGTGCCTTTCATCGGCCGGGTCTCGATCCAGCCGCGCGTATCGGTGCGGAAAAAAAGCTCGGGCGAACGGGACAGGATCGTCGGCAACCCCTCCTGCTCGATCATCGCGCCAAAACGCACCGGCTGAACCCGATCAAGCGCATGATAAAGCGCCTGAGCTCCACCCTGCGCCTGCAAGGCAATCGGGAATGTCAGATTGGCCTGATAGATGTCACCGGCGCAGATATAGTCATGCACGCATCGAAAACCGCTTGCATAGCGCGCCGCGTCCCAGCCGGGGGTAAACCCGCTCAATTCCGCTGCGCCGGGCCGCAGTGCGTCGGCGATCGAGGGCCAGTCATAGACGCCGAGTTGGATGAGCGGCAACCGCCTGCCGTCGGGCAGCAGCGGAGCCAGTTTCGGCTCCAGTACATAACCCAGCTCATAGGTGGCGTACCCCGCCACCCACAACCCGTCCGCCCGAGCCGCATCCAACGCTTCCAGCGCAGCGGGCACATCCGCAGGTGTTTCGGCCACGATCAGACGCTGCGCCCGTGCAAAGCTGCACGCGGTGCCGTCGGGGCCGTGATCGAAACGAATCTGCACGCTTGGCGTCCTTTGCCGCTGGTCTGGCCTCCGTATCTACCGACCCAAGCCGCGAATGACACCCTAAAAAGCGTCCTTTTTGCCTGTGTTTGCGATCCCCCTTGCGCTACGCCCGATCATGGCTATAACCCCCAACAATTTGCGTGCGCGGGCCTTGGCGTACGCCCATTTAGCCGCCCTGGGGATCACCATGCCAAAAAGAACTGATATCTCGTCCATCATGATCATCGGGGCGGGGCCGATTGTGATCGGGCAGGCATGCGAGTTCGATTATTCCGGTGCCCAAGCCTGCAAGGCGCTACGCGAAGAAGGGTACCGCGTCATTCTGGTCAACTCGAACCCGGCCACGATCATGACCGATCCGGAACTGGCCGACGCTACTTATATCGAACCAATCACGCCGGAAGTCGTCGCCAAGATCATCGAAAAGGAACGGCCCGACGCGCTTCTACCCACCATGGGCGGCCAGACCGGGCTGAACACCGCACTCGCCGTGGCCGATCTGGGCGTGCTGGACAAATTTGGCGTCGAACTGATTGGCGCCAATCGCGAGGCCATCGAGATGGCCGAAGACCGCAAGCTCTTCCGCGAGGCGATGGATCGTCTCGGCATCGAAAACCCCAAGGCCACCATCGCCAACACGATAGAAGAGTGTATGGCGGCGATTGATTATGTCGGCCTGCCCGCGATCATCCGCCCCGCATTTACCCTTGGCGGCACCGGCGGCGGCGTCGCCTATAACCGCGACGATTACGAGCATTTCTGTAAATCCGGCCTCGATGCTTCTCCGGTCAACCAGATCCTGATCGACGAGAGCCTGCTGGGCTGGAAAGAATTTGAGATGGAGGTGGTCCGCGACAAGGCCGACAACGCGATTATCGTCTGTGCCATCGAAAACGTCGACCCGATGGGCGTGCATACGGGCGACAGCATCACCGTGGCCCCCGCCCTGACGTTGACCGACAAGGAATACCAGATCATGCGCAACGGCTCGATCGCCGTTTTGCGCGAAATCGGGGTTGAGACCGGCGGCTCGAACGTGCAATGGGCGATCAATCCCGAAGATGGCCGCATGGTGGTGATCGAGATGAACCCGCGGGTCAGCCGATCGTCGGCGCTCGCCTCCAAGGCCACGGGTTTTCCCATCGCCAAGATCGCTGCCAAGCTGGCCGTGGGCTATACGCTGGATGAACTCGACAATGACATCACCAAGGTCACGCCCGCGTCGTTTGAGCCGACCATCGACTATGTCGTCACCAAGATTCCGCGCTTCGCGTTTGAGAAATTCCCCGGCAGCAAACCTTACCTCACCACCGCAATGAAGTCCGTGGGCGAGGCGATGGCGATTGGCCGCACTATCCACGAAAGCCTGCAAAAGGCGCTGGCCAGCATGGAAACCGGCCTTACCGGCTTTGACGAGATCACCATCGACGGCGCGCCCGACAAGGCCGCCGTGCTCAAGGCGCTCAGCCAGCAGACGCCTGACCGCATCCGGGTGATCGCCCAGGCCATGCGTCACGGGCTCAGCGATGATGAGATACAGGCAGCCACGGCCTTTGATCCGTGGTTTCTGGCCCGCATCCGCGAGATCGTCACGGCCGAAGAGGATGTGCGCGCCAACGGGTTGCCAACGGATGAGGCCGGGCTGCGCGCGCTCAAGATGCTGGGCTTCACCGATGCCCGGCTGGCGAAACTGACCGGCTTCACCGAGGCCGACATACGCCGCGCCCGCCACGCACAGGGTGTCACTGCCGTGTTCAAACGCATCGATACCTGCGCCGCCGAATTCGAGGCGCAGACGCCTTATATGTACTCGACCTACGAGGCCCCGATGATGGGCGAGGTGGAATGCGAGGCCCGGCCATCTGACCGCAAGAAAGTTGTCATCCTGGGCGGTGGCCCGAACCGGATCGGTCAGGGGATCGAGTTCGATTATTGCTGCTGTCATGCCTGCTATGCCCTGACCAAGGCGGGCTACGAGACGATCATGATCAACTGCAACCCGGAAACGGTAAGCACCGATTATGACACCTCGGACCGGCTGTATTTCGAACCGCTGACCTTTGAACATGTGATGGAAATCCTGCGGGTCGAACAGGAAAACGGCACGCTCCACGGCGTGATCGTGCAATTCGGCGGCCAGACGCCGCTGAAACTCGCCAACGCGCTGGAAAGCGAAGGCATCCCGATCCTCGGCACCTCGCCAGACGCCATCGACCTTGCCGAAGACCGCGAACGTTTCCAGGCGCTGGTGAACCAGTTGGAGCTGAAACAGCCCAATAACGGCATCGCCAGCACCGACGCACAGGCCCTCGCGATCGCCGAGAAAATCGGTTTTCCGCTCGTCATCCGCCCCTCTTACGTGCTGGGTGGTCGGGCGATGGAAATCGTCCGCGATATGGCCCAGCTTGAACGCTATATCGCCGAGGCGGTGGTGGTCTCGGGCGATAGCCCGGTCCTGCTCGATGGCTACCTCTCGGGCGCAATCGAATGCGATGTCGACGCGCTTTGCGACGGGGAAAGCGTACATGTAACCGGCATCATGCAGCATATCGAGGAGGCCGGCGTACATTCCGGTGACAGCGCCTGTTCGATCCCGCCCTATTCGCTGTCGAAAGAGGTCATAGCCGAAATCAATCGCCAAACCGAAGCGCTGGCCCGCGCGCTCAACGTCGTCGGCCTGATGAATGTGCAGTTTGCCGTCAAGGGCGATGACATTTACCTGATCGAAGTGAACCCGCGTGCCTCGCGTACCGTGCCCTTCGTCGCCAAGGCGACGGACTCAGCAATCGCCTCGATTGCCGCACGGCTGATGGCCGGTGAGAAACTCAGCAATTTCAAATTCCGCGGCCCCTACCCGGCGGATACCAAACCCGGCACCCTGCCGATGGCCGACCAGATGACACTGGCCGACCCCAACATGCCGTGGTTCTCGGTCAAGGAGGCGGTCATGCCCTTCGCCCGCTTCCCCGGTGTCGATACCATCCTCGGCCCTGAAATGCGCTCCACCGGAGAGGTCATGGGCTGGGACGCCAGTTTCCCCCGCGCTTTCCTCAAGGCGCAGATGGGCGCGGGCACGCAACTGCCTGAGGGCGGCAAAGTGTTCTTCTCGATCAAGAATGACGACAAGACACCGCAACTGGTCGAGACCGCGCAGATGCTGGTCGATCTGGGCTTCGAGATTATCGCCACCCGCGGCACCGCGTCGTTTCTGGAAGGGCATGACATTGCCTGCGTGGTGGTCAACAAAGTCTATGAAGGCCGCCCCGACATTGTCGACATGCTGAAAGACGGGCAGATTTCGTTGGTGATGAACACGACCGAGGGCGCTCAGGCAGTCGAGGACAGCCGCTCCATCCGCTCGGTCGCGCTTTATGACAAGATCCCCTATTACACCACCGCTGCCGCTGCCCACGCCGCCGCCCAGGCGATGAAGGCCCGACAGGAAGGTGAGATCAAGGTGATGCCGCTACAAGGGTCCGCCGCCTGACCCTTCGAGCGGGACATGTCACATACCAATCGGGAATGCGCATCCATGAGGTAGCCAGCATGGCCGCATGGCGCCTTGAATCTGATGTCGATCGGCCAGCCGATTTGACCTCTATTCACAGAGAATCAGGGATGTGAGATGCTCGGAAAGGCCCCAAATCGGCGAGTTGTGGCCCCGACACAAGAAAACCACACATGTGACACACGCGCGCCTTATAGGTTTTTTCATTTTACTTCATATACTTATCAGTAAATTCTGATGCTATGCTCATTTGGATGATCTGGGTTGCAATGAGTGCATAGATTTTTATTAATTTTTTGATTGCGTCATGAGATTTTGTGTTTATGTGGGGGCTAAGCAGGTGAAGCCCTGCTTGTAATCGCAACGTCAGCTAAAGGAGGCAAATATGACCCGTGATGAACTGAACCGTGAATTGCGTATGCATAGTGCCACCTTCCCGGCAGTACTTATTGTCTACGGCATGATCATCGGCACGATGGTACTGTCGGCTATGGCAATCGTCTGATCTCAGGATCAGGCAACGCAATCCAGTTATGTAAATTCGTAGGCGCCGACGGGCTCATGGTCCACTCGGTGTTCCAAGTTCCCACCGGAACGACAATCGGCGTTCCCTTCCGAGTCGACGGAGACCCCACCATGAACCGTGACGAACTTCTTCAAGAACTGCGTATGCACAGCGCCAGTTGGCAGGCTGTTGTGATTGTCTATGCCTTGATCGTCGGTACGATGATCTTCTCGGCGATGGCGATTATCTAGGGTCACGCCGTGCCGAATGGGCTTCATCCAGCCGGTTGAATGCGACAGACCATGAGAGACAAAACGGCGGGTGGATTTATCCACCCGCCGTTCTCTTCGATCAAAAGTCAGATCTTTAGCTTTTCGCCCTCTGGATCTTTGGATCATTGGGATCAATCTGGGCTGCTGCGGCATCCCCCAGATTGTCGATACCGCGCTCTTCGAGAAGCGTGGTCAGCCAGTTCGGGTCCATCTCGGGCACCGAGCTAAGCAACAGATCGGTATAGGGATGGTGCGGCGGCGTGAACATGTCGTCCTTGGGCCCCTGCTCAACCACTTTACCCTGCTGCATCACGATGACTTCATCCGCGATAGAACGCACCGTCGCAAGGTCATGGGTGATGAACATATAGGCCAGGTTCAGCTCGTTCTGGAGCCGGTCGAGAAGTCGCAGAATGCCCTCGGCCACGAGCTGGTCGAGCGCCGAGGTGACCTCGTCACAGACGATGAAGGTAGGCTCAGCCGCCAGTGCCCGGGCAATACCGATCCGCTGTTTCTGACCACCTGACAGTTCCGGCGGATAGCGATTATAGAATTGCGCCGGATCAAGTTCGATCAGATCAAGAAGCTCATCCACACGGTTCTTCAGATCCGCACCGGTAAGGCCGGAATAGAATTGTGCCGGACGCCCGATAATCTCGGAAATCTTCACCTTGGGATTAAGCGCCGTATCAGCCATCTGATAAATCATCTGGCATTGCCGCAACTGATCGCGTGTGCGGTTGCGATAGTCATGCGGGAACGGTTCGCCTTTGAACAGAACCTCACCTTTCGAAGGCGGCAGAAGCCCGGTGATCACCCGCGCGGTCGTGGATTTACCCGAACCGGATTCGCCCACCACGGCCACAGTCATCCCTTCGTAGATATCAAACGAGACATCATCCAGGATCTTGGGGCCACCGGTATAGGCCGCATCGACATTCTTCACCGAGATCAGCGGCACAGTGTCCTTGGGCCGATGCCGTTGCGGGCTTTCAAAGCTGCGCACCGCCCAGAGGGATTTGGTGTAATCCTCTTTCGGGTTTTTCAGCATCTCCTCGGTCGAGGCCTCTTCAACCTCGTTACCCTTGAGCAGCACCTTGATCGTGTCCGCCATCTGCGCCACCACGGCCAGGTCGTGGGTAATGTAAAGCGCCGCGGTGTTGAACTGTTCGACGATATCGCGAATGGCCGCAAGAACTTCGATCTGAGTCGTCACGTCAAGCGCCGTTGTTGGCTCGTCAAAGATGATCAGGTCGGGCCGACAGGACATCGCCATCGCCGTCATCGCCCGCTGCAGCTGACCGCCCGAAACCTGGTGCGGATAGCGAAACCCGATCTCCTGCGGGTTCGGCAGACGCAGCCGGTCATAGAGGTCCATCGCATCTTCCTGCGCCTCCATGCGCTTTTGGATGCGATAGTGCAGTGGCGCCTCGGTATGCTGGTCAATGATCTTATGCGCCGGATTGAAGGACGCCGCCGCTGATTGCGCCACGTAGGCGATCCGCGAACCGCGCAGCGCGCGTTTCTCGGATTCGGTGGCGGTGGTCAGTTCCATGCCATCGAACTCGATATGCGACCCCTCGACGATCCGCGTGCCGTCCCGGGCGTACCCCATTGCCGCGGCACCGATGGTGGATTTGCCAGCGCCGGATTCCCCGATCAGACCCATCACCTCGCCGCGGTGGAGGGTCAGGTCGACACCCTTGATGATGTCGACCCAGGTTTCATCAGAATAGCCCTGAATCTTCAGGTCCCTGATTTTCAGAAGGACTTCTTTTTTCTTCGGCATGATTATTGCTCCTTCAGACCGGAGGACCGGAACAGCATCCAGTCAACCACGAAGTTAACCGCAACCGTCAGCAGCGCGATGGCCGCCGCCGGGATCAGCGGGGTGATGTCACCGAACGAGATCAGCGTGGCGTTCTCACGCACCATTGATCCCCAGTCCGCCGTCGGAGGCTGGATACCCAGGCCAAGGAACGACAAGCCCGCGACCAGCAGGAACACGAAGCAGAATTCCAGGCCAAACTCAGCGATCAGGGGTGCCGTCGAGTTGGGCAGGATTTCGCGCCTGATCAGATAGCCTGTCCCCTCACCACGCAGTTTTGCGGCCTCGATATAATCCATCACCACGACGTTGCCCGCCACCGCCCGTGTCAGGCGGAAGACGCGCGGCGCGTAGATGATGGCGACAGCGCAGATGATCACCGGTGTGCTGGGACCAAAGATCGACAGCATCAGCAGGGCAAAGATCAGTGACGGGATCGACATGATCACATCAGCGACCCGGCCCAGGAACTGATCGAACCAGCCGCCTTTGGTGGCCGCGAGCAACCCTGCACCAGCGCCCAGGAAGAACGCAGCTGTCGTCGCAGTAATCGCCAGACCGACCGAGTTCCGCGCGCCATAGACGAGGCGGCTGAACATATCCCGGCCCAACTGGTCTGCGCCCAGCAGCATGGATTCATCCGGCGGGGCAAAGGCGGACGAAATCACCGCGGCCTCTCCATGAGGTGCAATATAGGGCGCAAAGATGCCGGCAATCGCGTAGGTGAAGATCACGAACATCCCGAAGGCCGCCGTCAACGGCGCGGTTCGAAGTTCCTTTGCGGTTTCCGTGGTCATCGCAATCAGCAGAACCACGATGATGACAAGCGCGAAGGCGATCTCACCCAGAGGCAAGCCGATTATCCATGCCAGTAGGCACCACACTGCGGGCACAAGAAGGCACAGGTACTTCAATGGCGGATTGTTCGCGAATGAACTTCCCACGTTGCTTTCCGCCAGCTGGATCAGAAACTCCCGGAAGGCGTAAGACACCATCGCCGTCAGGCCCAGAAGCGCCGCACAGACGGCAACCGCCTTAAGCGCGCCGGGGCCTCCGACAATCCCAAGGATGAACGACACCAGCGTCAGCGAGAAGGCCAGGATGAACACCTGCCGTTTGTTGAAATATGCTGCCAGGCAGGAGACTGCGAGCAACAGGGTGTAGTAGCCGATTACGAATACACTCATCTCTCTACCCCCTTATTTCGGATGCCGCAGACGCGGGTTGGTCAGGATTGCGCCAACATCAGCTGCCAGATTGAGCAGGATGAAGGTCGCGGCGAAGATCAGACAGCAGGCCTGCACGACCGGGAAGTCGCGTTTGGACACCGCATCCACCAGCGCCTGGCCGATGCCGGGATAGACAAAAACCACCTCAACCAGCACGACGCCGGTAATCAGGTAGGCCAGGTTAAGCGCCACAACGTTGATGATCGGCGCCCAGGCATTGGGCAGCGCGTGTCTGACGATCACTTTCCAGGGCGGTGTGCCTTTAAGCCTCGCCATCTCGATATAGGGGCTGGCAAGAAGGTTGATGATCGCCGCGCGTGTCATCCGCATCATGTGAGCAACAACCACCAGCACCAGCGTTAGGGCAGGCAGGAAGGTCCGGTTCAGCAATTCACCGAAACTCATCCCGTCACTCAGGCTGGAGATCGCCGGGAACATGCCCCATTTGACCGCGAAATAGAGGATCAGGATATACCCCAGGAAAAACTCGGGCGATGAGATTGACGTAAGCGTCGCTACGTTTGCCACCCGGTCGAAGATCGAGTTGCGCAGCAGCGCAACCAGAACGCCCAGAACGATCGCGACCGGAACCGCGATCACGGCGGCATAAGCAGCCAGGAACAATGTGTTCATGAAACGCTCGCCGATCAGTGAGATCACCGGCTCTTTGGTAACGACGGACGCACCAAAGTCGAAAGTCACGGCGCCCGAAAGCCATCCGAGATATCTGACGATCGCGGGCTTATCCAACCCCATTTCCTTGCGCAAAGCAGCAAGGTTGTCCTCGGTCGCTCCCTGGCCCAGAACCGCCTGGGCGATATCGCCCGGCAAAAGTTCGACCATGAAGAAAATTATGATTGAGATTACAAGTAGAATCACCAATCCGAGACCGAGCCGCTTTCCAACGAGCCCAAGAATGTCTCCCATCTATCCCTCCTGTGTTGGTTCCAAAACCCTGCATACAAAGCCCTGAGCAGGTTTTCGGTACTTAATTTTTTTGGCCTTGAGCGCTTCGCGATTTCTTGTGGATCGGTTGGGTCAAGGCTGTTGGTTTGAAAACCCTACACTTTTTTGAGCCTTCGAAAAGCAAAAACCCGGCGCAAAGGGCGCCGGGTTCGTCGTTATTGGGTTCAGCCGTCGAACCACCAGCGGCTCGCGTGACGGTATCCGTCCATCTGCCATGCCGGTGAAAGTTGCCCGATATGCTTGACGTTCTTGCGGCGCCCGTAGACGAAATTCGGGAAGTACGGAATGACCGTGCCGCCTTCATCGCGCGAGATCATACCCATTTCGTGATACATCTCTGCACGTTTCGCGTCGTCCAGTTCGGCCTTGGCCTGCAACAGAACCTCGTTGAAGCGCGGATGCTGCCAGTGCGACTCGTTCCAGGCGGCATCGTCCTTATAGGCCAGCGTGTACATCACGTCAGGCGTCGGGCGCGCACCCCAGGTGACCATGCACCAGGGTTTGACCAGCCATACATCCGACCAGTACCCATCGTTCGGTTCGCGAACGACCGTAATGTTGATACCCGCGGGTTTGGCGTGCTCAGCATAAAGGATGGCCGCGTCGACGGCACCGGTTGTGATCGATTCAGCTGTCGAGAAGCTGACATCCAGGCTGTCCAGCCCCGCTTGTTTCAGGTGATGCTTGGCTTTATCCGGATCGTATTCACGCTGCGGGATTTTCGACGGGAAATACGGCATCGCCGGCGAATGATGGAAATCATTACCGATCGTCGCCGCGCCGAACGTGATCTTTTCGACCAGCTCCTCGCGATTGATCGCGTATTTCAGCGCAAGCCGCACATCGTTGTTATCGAACGGCGCGACATCCGTATGCATTGGCATCGTGATACATTGCGCGGACGATACGTTATCGATCTCCACATCCGGGCTGCGCCCCAAGAGGCCCAGTGTCTTGTTTTCCAGAAGGCTGCAGGCATCAACGTCACCGGTCACCAGCGCGGTCTGACGCGCGTTCGGATCGTTGATGACAAGGAATTCGAGCTCATCGAAATAGGCGCCCTCGCCGTGCCAGTCGTCGTGGCGAACGAAAGTCCCTCCGACACCGAACTCAAGGTTGACGATTTTGTACGGACCGCAGCCGTCAGCAGACTGCCAATTTGCCGTGCCGTCTTCGTTGGCGGGCAAGATTGTCAGGTGATAGTCCGGCATGATCCAAGGCAGGTCTGCGTTTGGTGCAGAAAGCTTGAATGTGACCGACCCATCGCCATTGTCGACAAGATCTTCGACCGACGCCAGAAGCGCCTTGGCTGCCGATGTCGAGCCATCACCGCGATGATGGTTCATCGAGGCAATGACATCCGTGGCGGTAACCTTCTTACCACTGTGGAACGTGGCGTTCGGGTTCAGTTTGAATGTCCATTCCTGCGCATCCGGTGTGGCCGACCATTCCGAAGCCACATCCGGCCCAAGTGTGCCGTCTGCGTTGATCATGGTCAGATAGGCCCGGAACGTATGAGCCAGTGAAATTTCAAAGTTAGATTGATATTGCCCGGGATCATGCTGGTCCGAGGTGTTACCATCATGCTGCGCCATACGGTATTTGCCGCCGCGCTTGGGTTCGGCCTTGGCCGAAGTACCCCATAGTCCCGTTGCGGCAGACGCGGTCATACCCGCGGCCACCGAATAATTCATGAAGGACCTGCGCGAAATGCTGCCCTCGCGGGCAGCATCTGCAAGTCGGTCGATCATCATCTGATCTTGGACTTTAGTCATAGTTTTCTCCCTGTTTGGTTTGGTATTAGGCTTCGAACCACCAGCGATGCCCGGCCCGCGCACCATCCATCATCCAGCTGGCTGCCAGCTGACCGGTATGTTTGACACCTTTGCGACGTCCGTAGACGAAGTTCGGGAAGTACGGAATTACCGCACCACCGTCATCACGCAGGATCATACCCATCTCGTGGTACATTTCGGCACGTTTCACGTCATCCAGCTCTGCCTTCGCCTGCAGCAGAACTTCGTTGAAGCGATCGTTTTTCCAGTGGGTTTCATTCCACGGGGCATCATGCTTATACGCCAGAGTATACATGACATCCGGCGTCGGGCGCGCACCCCAGCTGACCAGGCACCAGGGCTTCGTCAGCCAGACATCCGACCAGTATCCATCATTCGGCTCACGTACGACGTTGATGTTGATACCCGCCGCCTTGGCCTGTTCTGCATAAAGCAGGCACATGTCGATCGCACCGGTGGTGATCGATTCAGCCGCGCTGAGATTGAAGGTATGGCCTTCCATTCCCGCCTTTTTCATCAGCGACTTGGCCTGATCCGGATCATATTCCCGCTGAGGGATATCCGCCGGGAAATAAGGCATCGCTGCTGAATGGTGGAAGTCGTTGCCAACGGTGGCAGCGCCATACTGAACCTTTTCAACCAGCTCCTCGCGGTTGATGGCCAGCTTCAGCGCCATCCGCACGTCCGGGTTGTCGAACGGTGCGACGTCACAGAACATCGGGATGGTGATCGCCGATGCCGACGGCACGTTGTCGATTTCGATGTTGGGGTCGCGGCCCAGCAGCGCCAGCGTCTTGTTCTCAAGCAGACTGGCTGAATCAACATCGCCGGTAACCAGCGAGGTTTGACGTGCGTTCGGGTCGTTGATCGCAAGCATCTCGATCTCGTCGAAATACGCACCTTCGCCATGCCAGTCGTCAAACCGCTCGAGACGCGCACCGACACCGGGTTCATATTCGACAAGTCTGTACGGTCCGGAGCCATCGCCCGACTGCCAGTTCAGCGAGCCGTCGGCATTGGCCGGGCAGATCGGCAGGTGATAGTCCGGCATGATCCAGGGCAGGTCCGCATTGGGCGAATCCAGTTTGAACGTAACCGAATGATCACCGTTATCGACAATCTCGACCACGCTAGCCAGAAGTGCTGCGGCTGCCGAGGTGTTGCCTTCGCCACGGTGATGGTTCATCGACGCGATCACGTCTGTTGCGGTCACCTTCGCACCTGAATGGAATGTCGCCGCCGGGTTCAGCACGAATGTCCACTCGGTCGCGTCTGGTGTCGCTGACCATTCCGAAGCCACATCCGGCCCAAGTTTCTGGTCTGTATTGATCATTGTCAGGTACGAACGGAACGTATGCGCCATGACAATGGTGAAGTAGGACAGGTAAGTGCCCGGATCATGGCTATCGCTGGTGTTGCCGTCATGTTGAGCGAGGCGGAACTTGCCTCCGCGCTTGGGTTCGGCCTTTGCTGCGGTCCCCCAAAGACCCGTTGCAGCAGAAGCGGTCATGCCCGCCGCCACCGAGTAGTTCATAAAAGAACGGCGCGAAATCTTACCTTCACGGGCAGCATTCGCCAACCGATCGATCATCATCTGATCTTTAGTACTAGTCATAGTCTCTCCCTTGAGCTTTTTTTGACTTTGCGTCTTATTGAACCGCCAATGTTCTGATCGGTCTGTAAAAGTATCTCCGTCCAGAACGTCAGTAGGCAGCCTGTTTGCGACGTTTGGACAGCAAAACACGAAATTCGAATCGCATCCAGCGCGCAAACGGATAATTCAGTTTTTTTTTGGTAATTCACGATAATTACAGAATGTTTCTAATCGTTTGGGGTCGATCAACATTCGGTGTGGACGATATTCGATCATTTATCGGATAGTCAAAAAACGACATTTCTTGGGCTTTGGTGAATATTGCCGGTCAGGTGAAATCTTGTGCCGTCAAAAAATACCCGCTTAACGAGAAGATGTGTTGCTCAGTTTCGCTTCTTTCTAAGTTTGCTGAAATAATCCAGCCTTCGCTTCAGTTCACGCTCGAATCCACGCTCAACGGGTTGGTAGAGTACCGGGCGCTTAATGCCATCGGGAAAGTAATTCTGGCCAGAAAATCCGTCTTCGGCATCGTGGTCATAGGCATATCCGTCACCATAGCCCTGATCTTTCATCAACGAGGTGGGAGCATTCAGAATATGTTTTGGTGGCGGTTCTGACCCGGTGCGCTTTGCCTCTTTCATCGCCGCCTTGAAGGCGACGTAACCGGCGTTCGATTTGGGCGCCAGTGCCAGATATGTCACCGCCTGCGCCAGCGCCAATTCCCCCTCGGGGCTGCCCAGCCGTTCATAGGTTTCCCAGGCCTGCACGCAGATGCCCTGCGCCTGCGGATCGGCCAGGCCAATGTCCTCGACCGCCATGCGCGCGATCCGCCGCGCCAGGTACCGCGGGTCCTCCCCCCCGGTCAGCATCCGGGCAAACCAGTAAAGCGCGGCATCCGGATCAGACCCGCGCACCGACTTATGCAGGGCCGAGATCAGATTGTAATGTTCGTCCCCACCCTTGTCGTATTTTGCGGCGCGCTTCATCAGGCGAGTTGTCAACGCGTCGGTGTCCAGTTTTTTGTCAACCTTCCAGGCGGCGACCTGTTCAATCAGGTTCAACAGCGCGCGTCCGTCCCCGTCCGCCATCTCCAAAAGCGCCTCGCGCGCGGCCCCGTCAAGCGGCAAGACCCGGTCCAGCTCTTTCTCGGCGCGCTGCGCGAGCCGCTCAAGATCAGCCAAACCAAGCCGCTCCAGCACAAGCACCTGCGCCCTGCTCAGAAGGGCGGCGTTAAGCTCGAAGCTCGGGTTCTCGGTCGTGGCGCCCACCAACAGGATGGTGCCATCTTCCATATGCGGCAAGAACCCGTCCTGCTGGGCCTTGTTGAAGCGATGGATCTCGTCGACGAAAAGCAGCGTCCCCTGCCCGTTCGTCCGCCGATGCTTGGCGGCCTCAAACACTTTGCGTAGCTCGGGCACACCGGTGAAGATTGCGCTGATCTGCACGAAATGCAGATCGGTTTCATCCGCCAGAAGCCGCGCGATGGTGGTTTTGCCAACCCCCGGCGGACCCCAGAATACGAGCGACGTGAGCGATCCAGAGGCAAGCATGACACCCAACGGCGCCTCGGGACCCAGCACCTGATCCTGACCGATGACATCAGCAAGCTTTCGCGGTCTCAGGCGGTCGGCCAGCGGTCGGGGCGCGTTGTCCGGCACCCCTGCGGACGCGGTATCAAAAAGGTCCGCCATCGGTCAGAGCCTGAATCGCAGAACGCTGCGTTTTGCGCCGCGCTGAACGTCCAGCGACAACCATCTGGCCTTTCGCTCCAACAGTGCGGTCGCCGTCGCCGTATCGCTGGCAGGTTCGTCGTTGATCCCGCGCAGGACATCGCCAGCCCGCAACCCGGCGCGCGCGCCCAGCCGCCCGGGATCGACTACCAGCACACCGACCGCATTCAACGGCAGTCCAAACTCCGCCACGACAGCCGGATTGATATTCGACAATCGCATGCCGGGTATGGCTGACCGCTTGCCGGTCTCTACCTCAGCTCGCGCAGGTTTATCCGGTGCTGGCATCAGTGAAACTGTCGCATCGCGCGCCTTGCCATTTCGCAACACGCTGACCCTGGCCTGATCACCCATTCCGGCCACCGACATGCGAAAGATCATCTCGGCCGGGGTATTGACCGGCTGACCGTCCACCATCGCAATCACGTCGCCGGGCTCCACGCCCACATCCTGGAACGGGCTTTGCGGATGTACTTGCGAAATCACGATGCCGCCGGGGCGATCCAGGCCCAGGCTTTCGGCCATATCCGCCGTCACCGGTTGACCGTTCAAACCCGCCCAGGGCCGGATAAAACGATCATTTCCGGCACGCGCCTGGGTCACGAATTCGTCTACCAGCGCACTTGGGATCGCAAACCCGATCCCGTTCGATCCACCCGAGCGCGACAATATCCAGGTGTTGATCCCGATAAGCCGCCCGGCCATGTCGACCAGCGCGCCACCCGAATTGCCCGGATTGATCGGCGCATCGGTCTGGATGAAATATCCGCGCGCATTTCCCATCGCCACACCCGACCGCGCCAGCCCCGAGACGATACCGCTGCTGACGGTCTGACCCACACCAAACGGGTTGCCGATCGCAAGCACCAGTTCGCCAACCTCGACACTATCGCTGTCGCGCAGTTCCAGTGCGGGCAGCGCCTCATCCGCTTCGACCTGCAGGATCGCCAGATCGCTCTCCTCATCGGCCAGCAACAACCGCGCTGAAAACTCCCGACGGTCGGTCAGCACCACACGGATATCCGTCGCCTGCCCGACAACGTGATAATTAGACACCACGATGCCATCCGACGACAGGATCACGCCGGAACCCAGAGAGTTTTCCACCCGCTGCTGCGGCGCGCCAAAATCCCTGAACATGCGGTCAAAGAAAGGGTCGCCCTTGAACGGGCTGGATCGGACATTCACCACACGCTTTGCGTAGATGTTTACCACCGCCGGGGTGGCCGCGCGCACGACCGGTGCAAAACTCAGCTGCATCTCAAGCTGGTTTTCCGGCGCGCGCGTCTGCGCCCCCATATGAGCAGGCCAGATCAGAAGCAGGAGAGCGAAAAACCGCAGCATGAACACCTCATCGGAATACTCCGGAGATATGCGCATGGGTTGGCGTCAAAGCAAGCGCCTAATAGAACGGCGCACATTGCCATGTATCCCGGATGGCGCTCACAGCGGGCGGTCTGAACCACGCAGATAGCGTCGCCGATGTGACCACCCGGCGGGGCGATGGGTGGGCGTCGGGCGCCGATCACCGGGGGCGATGCGTTTATCCGCATCGCCGTTCCCGGGTCTGTCCCTCGGCAGGAAAAGAAGCAGCTGTGGTGCGAGAAAATACAAAGCGTCGGTCAAACGTTCCGGGCGGCGGGCCATCGAGAAACTCCTTACATGTGATCTACACAAGACAGCCTGCCGCCCCCCTACCCTTGCACTACAGTGACGTGACCCGCACGACCGTAAGAAACCGTAAGTTACCCGTAAATCGCTTGGCTTAGCGGTTCCCAAAGGTCATGTTCAGCACATATCAGTGCTGCGTTGCGCGAGGCCCCATGACCAACCCTCCTTCCCTTTTTGCAAGAAAGCTTCGTGACTGGCGCGCCAGCAACGGTGCGCACGGCCGAATGACACAGGAAACACTGGCAGAGACGCTGGGCGTCAGCGTCGATGCGATCAGCAAATACGAACGCTCGGCCTCATTCATCCGCGGGGATCTTGAACACCGGCTGGCCGAACGTCTGGGCTGGACACGCGACGATATCCTTGCCTGCCGCGAGGATTGGCAAGCGCGAAACCAGCGGCAGGCTCAAAGCGCCTACCAGCTACTGGATGATACGCTTGTAGACCGGTATTTTGGCGGATCATGGCGCTATGCGATCAATGACATGATCACGATGGCCCAATCGGAGTTTGACTTTCTGCCTGATGAACTTGCACCCGACAGGGACCTCTATCTGCCAATATACGATACCTATCCCGACAATTGGCGTGCGGTTCTGCACAAAGACCAGATCGTAGCGAAATGGAGCCTTTTGTTTTTGCGTCCTGAACATGAAGAGGCTTTTCGCAAGGGCAACCTGATTGAATCAGAGCTTACGGTCGACCGTCTGAACCGATTGCTGTTGCCCGGCACCTATTTCGGCTACTGCCCGGCATTGATCATCCTTAAACGACACGAGGCTGCGGCATCCCTATTGCTGTCATCTTTTGTCCGGTTTCTCGAAGCATTGGCAGAACGGGATATTCTCCTGCACGGCATCGGCACGATCTCATGCTCACCCGGAGGCGCTCAGGTGTGCCGTGACCTTGGGATGACACGGCATGGCGTCTATTTCATGGATTCAGCCTTCGGTATCTGGGAACTTCCCGGCAACGCCATCGCAAACTCGATCTTTGCGCGACGTTCACCACTTTTGCGGCGGCGTTATGCCGAAGCTTACGGGGGTTAGTACTATTCAGAACGAGGTAGGGGAGTTTCGCCCGGTTTTGGCCTGAAGCTGCCTTTCCGGTTTATCGCCAGCGTGGCCTCAAGGCCGCAGCTTAAAGTCAAAAGCACTCAAAACGATTTCGAACAGTCTTAAACGCTCTAATCCAACACTAAGCCTCACGACAAAAAAACGCCGCCAGAAATCCTCCGGCGGCGTTTCGTTCAGAGCAATAAGCTCCTGTAATTCTTATTCTTCTGCTGCCTCTTCGGCGGCGACGCGGGCCTTGTCGGAGGCGCCTTTGGCGTCCAGATCGCGATCAACAAACTCGATGATTGCCATCGGGGCCATGTCACCATAGCGGAAACCGGCCTTCAGGACGCGGACATAGCCACCCTGACGCTCTTTATAACGCGGGCCCAGAATGTCGAACAGTTTGGTGACATACTGATCCTGCTTGAGCTGGCTGGCGGCCTGACGGCGGGCGTGCAGATCGCCGCGTTTGCCCAGCGTGATCAGCTTTTCGACAATCCGACGCAGTTCTTTCGCCTTGGGCAGCGTGGTTTTGATTTGCTCATGTTCGATGAGCGACCCGGCCATGTTCGCCCAGAGCGCCTTACGGTGCTCGTGGGTACGGTTCAGGCGGCGGTAGCCTCGTGCGTGACGCATGATTTCATTCCTTCGTGTTTTGCTTTGTCCGGCGGTCTGATGCGTGTCAGCCGCTCTCCTTGGGGCGGGGTTGCCCGTATTTTCCCCGGCATTCCGGGCAGTAGTGAAGACGCGCTTAGAACGCGTCTTCGAATTTCTTCGCCAGATCTTCGATGTTATCCGGCGGCCAGTCTTCGACATCCATGCCCAAGTGCAGCGCCATGCCGCTCAGAACTTCCTTGATCTCGTTCAGCGACTTGCGGCCGAAGTTCGGGGTACGCAGCATCTCTGCTTCGGTCTTCTGGATCAGGTCGCCGATATAGACGATATTGTCGTTCTTCAGGCAGTTTGCCGAACGCACGCTGAGTTCCAGCTCGTCCACCTTCTTGAGCAGCAGCGGGTTGAACTCCAGGCCATCGTCTTCGTCCTGACGGCTGGCGCTTTCGGGCTCTTCGAAGTTCACGAAGATGGAAAGCTGATCCTGAATGATCCGCGCAGCATAGGCCACGGCATCGTCCGGCGTGATCGAACCATCGGTTTCGACCTTCATGGTCAGCTTGTCATAGTCGAGAACCTGACCTTCGCGGGTCGGCTGCACGTCGTAGCTGACCTTCTTGATCGGCGAATAGATCGCATCAACCGGAATCAGACCAATCGGTGCATCCTCGGGCTTGTTCTTGTCAGCCGCGACATAGCCTTTGCCCTGGTTCACGGTCAGTTCCATGAACAGGTCCGCACCTTCGTCGAGGTGGCAGATCACGTGATCTTTGTTCAGAACCTCGATACCCGCACTGTCCGAGATATCACCGGCGGTGACAACGCCCGGACCCTTGGCCGTGACCGAAAGACGCTTGGGGCCTTCGACTTCCATGCGCAGGCTGACGCCTTTGAGGTTCAGAACGATGTCGGTGACGTCTTCACGCACACCGGCCACGCTTGAGAATTCATGCAGCACGTTGTCGATCTGAACGCTGGTGATCGCCGCGCCCTGCAGCGACGACAGAAGAACGCGGCGCAACGCGTTGCCCATCGTCAGGCCAAAACCGCGCTCCAGCGGTTCGGCCACGACGGTTGCCTGGCGGATCGGGTCATTGCCCGGCTTCACTTCCAGCTGTGTCGGCTTGATCAGCTCGGCCCAATTTTTGTGGATCATGTGTCCCTCCATTCCTGTTCAGCCCTCATGTCCAAAAGGCGGAACGCCCGAGGTTAAAATGACAGAATGGGGCCGTGGAAAAACACGCGGCCCCAAAGTTGTAAAAAGCTCAGACCCGGCGACGTTTCGGCGGGCGGCAGCCATTATGTGCAATCGGTGTCACGTCACGGATCGATGTGATGTTGAACCCGACAGCCGCCAGAGCACGCAGCGCACTTTCACGACCGGAACCGGGGCCCTGCACTTCGACTTCGAGTGTGCGCATGCCGTGTTCCTGCGCCTTGCGGCCCGCATCTTCGGCGGCCATCTGCGCGGCATAAGGTGTCGATTTACGCGACCCTTTGAAGCCCATGGTGCCTGCCGACGACCATGCAATGGCGTTGCCCTGCACGTCCGAGATCAGGATCTTGGTGTTGTTGAACGAAGAATTCACGTGAGCAACGCCGGTGGCGATGTTCTTGGAGACCTTCTTTTTGGTGCGTTTGGTATCGCGTGCCATTGATCAGCCCTCCCTTATTTCTTCTTGCCGGCAATGGCCTTTGCGGGGCCTTTGCGGGTGCGTGCGTTGGTATGGGTGCGCTGGCCGCGAACCGGCAGGTTGCGACGGTGGCGCAGACCACGGTAGCAGCCCAGGTCCATCAGGCGCTTGATGTTCATCTGGGTCTCGCGGCGCAGATCGCCTTCAACGTTCAGGTTGGCATCAATATGTTCGCGAACGGCCAGAACTTCGGCATCGCTCAGTTCGTTCACACGACGGCTGGCGTCGATATTCACGGCTTCGCAGATGGCTTTGGCGGTCGAGTGGCCAATTCCGGTGATATATGTCAGGGCGATCGGGACCCGCTTAGAGGTCGGGATGTTTACGCCGGCAATACGTGCCACGTGTTATTTTCCTTTTCGTTGCGGGTCCGTAACGCCAGACCCTTTTTTCACAACGCAGGCCCGAGACGTTTTCGCCCGGGCCGCAGCTGAATTTCTATGGTCAATTCCCCTCGGGCGCGACCCGAAACAGAATCAATTCTCGTGAGAGATGGTGCTGGTTATGGGGATTTTCAGGGGGCGTCAAGCCCCAGGCAATCAATTGTCCAGCGCAGTCGCGATTTCGGCCTGAACCGCGTCGATTTCACCCAGACCGTTGACCCACGAAAGCTTGCCCTTGGCATGGTAATAGCCAATCAGCATCGAGGTTTTCTTGTAGTATTCCATCAGCCGGTTCTTGAGGCTTTCCTCATTGTCATCCGCCCGGCGGGTGAATTCCTTGGCCTGACCGCACTTGGTGCATTTGCCGTCTGCGGGGATCGGCTTGGTGATGTCATTGTAGACCTCGCCACAGCCCGAGCAGGTCGAACGTGCGGTAATGCGCGCCACCAGCGCATCATCATTCACTTCCATCGCGACGACCTTGTCCAGCGTCTCACCGGTATCCTCAAGCAGCTTCGCCAGCGCATCGGCTTGCGCCAGCGTCCGCGGGAAGCCGTCAAAGATGAACCCGCCCTTTTTGTCGCCCTGCAGCTTTTCGCGGATCAGGCCAATCACGATTTCATCCGTCACAAGATCGCCGCGCGCCATCACGTCAGCCACGATCTTGCCCATCTCGGTACCGCTGTCCTTAGCTTCGCGCAGCATATCGCCTGTTGAAAGCTGGATCATGTTGCGCCCCGCAACGAGCAGGTGAGCTTGTGTGCCTTTACCGGCACCCGGCGGTCCAAGAAGAATGATGTTCATCGGCGAGTTGTCCCCTTTCTGCGCGAACGCTTGCGACCCTTGCCGCTGAGCTGTGATTTTTCAATAAGACCTTCATATTGGTGGGCAAGCAAGTGCGATTGCACCTGTTGGATGGTGTCCATCGTCACCGACACCACGATCAGCACGGACGTGCCGCCGAAATAGAAAGGGATCTGCAACTGGCTGCGCAGGATCTCGGGCAGCAGGCAAACAAGCGCCAGATAGGCCGAGCCCAGAACCAGCACTCGTGTCACCACATATTCAAGATACTCAGCCGTCTTCTTGCCGGGGCGCACACCAGGCACGAAACCATTCTGGTTCTTCAGATTGTCGGCGACATCATCGGGCTTGAAGGCCACGTTATAGGTGTAGAAATAGGCGAAGAACACGATCATCAGCGTGAAGAAGGCCAGATAAAGCGGCTGCCCGGGGCCAAAATAAGCCAGGATGGTCGACATCAGCGGGCTGGTCTGGTTACCCGAAAACGTGCTGACCGTAACCGGCAGCAGCAGCAGCGAACTGGCGAAGATCGCCGGGATCACCCCTGACGGGTTGACCTTGACGGGCAGATGGCTTGACCCGCCGTCATAGACCTTCATCCCGACCTGACGGCGCGGATACTGGATGTGAATCTTGCGCAACGAGCGTTCCATGAACACCACGAAGGCGATGGTTGCGATCACCATGAAGATGACACCAATGATCACGGCCGGGCTGATCGCGCCACTACGACCGCTGGCAAAGAACTGCGCCAAAGCAGCGGGAAGCTCGGCGATGATGCCCACGAAAATGATCAGCGAAATACCGTTGCCGACGCCGCGCGCTGTGATCTGCTCACCCAGCCACATCAGGAACATGGTGCCGCCCACCAGTGTAATCATGCAGGATACGATAAAGAACGTGCCCGGATCGGTCGCCAGACCGCCCGATTGCAGACTGACCGCCATGCCGTAGGATTGCAGCGTCGCCAGCCCCACCGTACCGTAACGGGTGTACTGGTTGATCTTCTTGCGGCCCTGCTCGCCCTCTTTCTTCAGCTGTTCCAGCTGCGGCACCATCGCCGTCAAAAGCTGCACGATGATCGAGGCACTGATATAGGGCATGATACCAAGCGCAAAAATCCCCATCCGCCCCAGTGCGCCGCCGGTAAACATCGACAGGATACCGCCGATCCCTTGCGCCGCCTCTTCCATAAAGGCACGCAACTCGGCCCCGTCGATACCCGGCACCGGGATATAGGTGCCCAGGCGGTAAACGATCAGAAGGCCCAGCGTGAACAGGATGCGATTGCGAAGATCGGTGGCCTTGCCAAGCGCTCTCCAGCTTGTGTTGGCGGCCATTTGCTCTGCTGCAGATACCATCAGCGGTCTCTCTCTAAAGTCAACGCCGCCACAAGCTGTTTTCCAGCTCGGGCGGCGTTAATAGGAAAACTAAGGGTGTATGTAAGGCGCAGGCGCGCCTGTCACAACCTCTTATTCGGCCGCCTGCGCGGAAGTGATCGTCAGTGACCCACCGGCTTTTTCCACCGCTTCCACGGCAGATTTAGATGCACCGGTCACTTCAAGTGTCACTTTGGCGCTGATTTCGCCTTTGGCCAGAATGCGCACACCGTCAAGCTTGCGGCGAACGATGCCGGTTTCAACCAGGACATCCTCGGTGATGGCTTTTTTGGCGTCCAGTTTCTTGGCGTCTACGAATTTCTGGATCAGGCCCAGGTTCACAACGGCATATTGCTTGCGGTTGGGCTTCGAAAAACCACGTTTCGGCAGCCGTTGGTAGAGGGGCATCTGCCCGCCTTCATACCCGGCGATTGCAACACCCGAACGGGATTTCTGACCTTTGATACCACGACCAGCGGTTTTACCCATGCCCGAACCCGGGCCACGGCCAACGCGCTTGCGTTTCTTGGTTGCGCCTGGATTGTCACGCAGTTCATTCAGTTTCATTTCGCTTCTCCTAAGCCGGATGTGACCCCCGAAGCGTTATGGGTCAACCACGGCATTTCTTGGTTGTTGAGTCGGCAGCCCTTTCGGCCACCGAGCGCGTATAGACCCGTTGGCACCGGCGATCAAGGCCCGTGATTGAATGCTGCGTCAAAACGGCACCATCGTTCTCTGTGATCAGCGGGGAGCAACGCAGCAAACTGCATTTGCCCCACGCCAGCGCTTATCGAAACTCAGTAATTATTGGGATTGCCCTGAAGTAACATGCTGGCTGCATCGGCCTCGCCCTCTTTGATCCAGATCGCACCTTCCTCGTGAATTATCGCCGTCCAGCAACCAAAACCATTGCCATAATCCATACAGCCTGTATCGCCTTCGACCTTCCACTTCGCGCTATAGCCATCCCCGCGTATGGTGCCATCCGCATCGTAGTATTCCGCAAAGGGGTCGGTGCCTGTACTGCCCTGCAACGTGTTCCCACTGAGGTAGGCCTTGATCTCAGCCCCGGTCGCCATGTCGCCGGCAACTGACATTTGAGGTATCATGCCAATGGTGGCGGCGGTCACGATGGCTTTCGCGGATAGGATTTTCATGCGTTAAGTCTCCTTGTTTTTTTCATCTCATGATCCGGCCTGCGCCGTCATGACAGATCAAGGCAGAGACAGTTTCGCCGAGAAAATCATTAATCTGGATAGAAGTTAACAATTTCGCTGGAAGAACTGGTAGGCAATTCAAAGGAATTGAATTGCCACGCCACAAGGACCTGCGAGACCACTATGATCAATGTCGAAACCGTTTTTTTGGGGGCGGCCCTGCACGGTGTCGCACTTGTGCTGCTGCTTCTGTTCAACGGGTATTCCAACCGTCGCGCGAATATCCTGCTGGCTGTGTTGGTTGGCCTTTTGACGATCACGATGTGGAATGTTTTTGTGTATCGTTCCGACGCAGGCCGGGCGGCGCTGATCATCGACTATTATCTCTGGGTGACGCCGCTTCTGTGGGCGCCCTTCCTCTATCTCTATGTCGGCCAGATGACCAAACAAAAGCCAGCAAACGCAAAGCTGGTTTTGCTGCACTCGCTTCCGGCACTGCTGGCTGCTGTTACACAGATACCGATCCACCTTCTGGCCGATACCGGGCCCGGCGCAGCCACTGGCACCTTGGCGTACAACGCGGTTGTGATCTTTATCTACCCGCAGACAGCGACCTATGCCCTACTGTCGCTGCAACTGCTGCGAACTTACCGTAATGCGGTGAAAGACAGCTTTTCGACGATCGATGCCATCAACCTCAACTGGCTGAAAACCGTTGTCATCGTTTTCTCTGTGGTTTTGATGGGAGACATGTCGCTGAACATCCCTGCCACGTTCTTCAGCGCCAGCATGCCGTTTTTCTACAACGTCATTCTTCTGGCCGAGGCCGGGGCAATCTTTGCCATCGGTTATCTATCCCTGCGCCAGCCCGAGATCATCGCGGGCACCAGCCTGCCAGACCCACACCAGATCACCGAAACCAAAATCAAGTATTTCGGCTCGGCGATAGATCAGCAGCTAGGTCGTGAGCTGGCTGATAAGCTTGATCAGGATATGACCGAACAGAAGCTCTTTCTGCGCAACGCGCTATCGCTGACCGAACTGGCCGAGGTGATGGGCCTCAGCACCCAGAACCTGTCACAGGTCATCAATCAGCACCGCCACAAGAATTTTTACGATTATGTGAACGGCTACCGCGCGCGCTATGCCGCGGATCAGCTGACCCTGCACGGCAAAGTAAACCTGACCCGGCTGGCCTATGACGCGGGTTTCAACAACAAGGTCAGCTTCAACAAGGCGTTTCGGAAATATACCGGCCAGACGCCCTCGGAATTCGTCAGGAAACAGCACGACCCGGCCCTGCCCTGATCATTTCTCTGGGTGATCAGCTCATCAAAAGCGCCCCTGTCCGCTGACGGGCGCGATTTCGATCCGGGTCAGACCGGGCCGACTGGCATTAATCGGTTTTGTCGCCGCACTGCTCGTGCAGATCTCCGGCTCTATGCGAAACAGGCTGCGCGGCGGGCGCATTCATCTGTTGCAGGATTTGATGCGTAGGCGTGGTAAGTGCCTCGATGAAAAACATCGGTTTGGTCGACTTATTCATGTGCGGCTTTCCTGATTGCGGCCTTGGGCCATCCGCACCCAGATAGGTACCGCGCGCGTTCAAAAACAGCTTCAGGGCTCGCAATGCCGCCTTGCACCAGACGCATGGATCGACACGCCTATTTCGAGGCGGCGTAGCTACCATCGGCATCGTGCAGCTCCTCGCCGCTGAGCGCAGGCGTGAAAATGCAGATCAGGCGCAGATCGCTCACCGTGGCGCGGATGATATGGGCGTCATGCCGGTCCAGCACATACATCGTGCCGGGACGCAGAGGCCAAACACGACCTGTCGCCACCTCTTCGACCTCACCCTCGCCTTCGATGCAGTAATTGGCCTCGATATGGTTCTTATATTCCAGCCGCTGGGTGCTGCCCCGCTTCACCACCGTGTCATGAAACGAATAACCCAACCCATCTGCCGCAAGCAGGATACGGCGACTTTCGAACGCCTCACCTTTAACGTGGGCGGCGGTATCCAGTGTGTCTGACAGGGTTTTGACAAGCATCGCACGGTCCTTTCATTGATCTGAAGGCCACTCTAGTGCCAGACTTGGCGCATGAGAATGGGATTGACCCTTGTGGGCGCGGCATTGCTTTGCGTATCTGTCGCGCCGCCCCCGCCGGTTCGGGCGGCCTCGGGCTGTGCAGCGGATGCGATGCTGGTCTTCGACGGCTCCGCCTCGATGGCCGAGGTGGGGTTTGATGCGAATGCGCCAACCCGGATTGAAGAGGCGCGCACGGCTCTGCGCCGGGCGATGCCACAAATCGCACCGGTACGGCGGGTCGGCCTTCTGGTTTATGGCCCGGGGCCGGAAGGATCATGTGACGGCATCAACCTGCACTTTGCGCCGGTTGCCGATGCTGCCGAGCCGGTGATCGCTGCCATCGAACACGTCGATCCCAACGGGTTGACACCCCTGACCGCCTCGGTCCGCGCTGCGGCAGAGGTGCTTGACTATCGCGCCCGCCCCGCCATCGTGGTGCTGGTCACCGACGGGAATGAAACCTGTGGTGGCCGCCCCTGCCAGACTGGCAAGGAACTGGCCTTGGCAGCCCGGGATCTTACGATCCATGTCATCGGCTTTCGCGTGGTTGCCGACCCCTTCGCCTGGGACAGCCCCGAAGCCGGCGTCTATTCCGGTGGCGCATCGGTCGCCAAATGCCTCAGCGACGGCACCGGCGGCACCTATGTTTCGACCCAGACAGTGGACGAACTGGCCGAGGCGTTGCGCGAAACCTTGGGCTGCGCACTTATCGGTCACGGACCCCGCCGCAAGCAACGACTTGGCTAAAGAGTGTTACCGGGAACAAAAACAGCGCCGGAAAACCCGGCGCTGTGCTACTTCGTATCGCGTAGCGTCTAAGCTGCTTTGGCGGCCTCGATTGAGGCTTCGAGAATATCCAGACCCTCGGCAAAGACCTCATCCTCGATGGTGATCGGCGCGAGGAAACGGACCACATTGCCGTAGACACCACAGGTCAACAGGACCAGATTGCGGCTAAGCGCCTCGGCACGGACGCGATTGGCGAAATCCGCATCCGGGGCGCTGCCGTCCGCTGTGTTGAATTCCGCCGCGACCATGAAGCCTGGACCGCGGATATCAACCAGTTGCGGCGTATTTTGGCGGATCGATTCAAGGCGCTGCTTGAGGCGCGAACCCAATTCGTTGGCGCGGGCGCAGAGGTCTTCTTCTTCGATCACATCCAACACCGCATGCGATGCTGCCACACCCAGCGGGTTGCCCGCATAGGTGCCGCCCAGACCCCCGGGATCAGCGGCATCCATCAGGTCGGCACGACCGGTCACAGCCGCAAGCGGCAGGCCACCGGCCAGCCCCTTGGCCATCGTAGTGATGTCGGCGGCCACGTCATAGCCTTCCATCGCGAACATATGGCCGGTGCGGGCAAATCCGGTTTGCACCTCATCTGCGACCATCACCATGCCGTGCTCGTCGCAAAGCTCGCGAATGCCGCGCATCAGTTCGGCAGGCGCCGGATAGAAGCCACCCTCGCCCTGCACCGGTTCGATGATGATCGCGGCCACGCGGCCCGGGTCCAGATCGGCTTTGAACAGGCCCATCAATGCGCCCATCGCATCATCGGCGCTGGCACCGTGCAGCTCGACCGGGAACGGCACGTGGTAGACATCCGGCATCATCGCACCGAAACCTTTCTTGTAGGGAACGACCTTACCGGTCAGGCTCATGCCCATGAAGGTCCGGCCATGAAATCCGCCGCCGAAGGCGATGATCGCCGGGCGGCCGGTTGCGGCGCGCGCGACTTTGATCGCGTTTTCAACCGCTTCGGCACCGGTGGTTACAAAAATGGTCTTTTTCTCGAAATCACCCGGCACTTTTTCGTTCAGGCGTTCGGCCAATTGGATGTAATTGGCATAGGGCATCACCTGATGGCAAGTATGGGTAAACGACCCCAGCTGCTTTTCCACCGCCGCCATCACCTTGGGGTGACAGTGGCCGGTATTCACCACCGCGATCCCGGCTGCGAAGTCGATATAGCGGTTGCCTTCGATATCCCAGACCTCGGCATTGCGGGCCTTTTCGGCATAAACCTGGGTCATCATCCCGACACCCCGGGCGATCGCGGTGTCGCGTCTGCTGCTCATTTCTGTATTCAGCATGGTCAAGTCCTCTTGTTTTCCGGGCCGTAAGAAAGGGGATGGCGCGCCGGATCAGGCAGAGGTTTATCAAGATTATCTGGGTTCACAACCGGATTCATCCGGAATTTGATCAAATCACGAAGCACCACTTCAGGCGCGATAAACGCAGGCCCCGCGACGGATGGTCTGACGGACTTGAAGCTGCTCGATTTTCTCAGGCTCCACCAAGGGGTTGCCGCTGAGCACGGCGAAATCAGCCAGCTTTCCGGAGGCGATCGAACCGCGCTGATCTTCCTGAAAAACCTGCCAGGCGGCGTCGATTGTCTGGGCGCGCAGGGCCGATATGGCGGAAATCCTCTCATCTCCGCCCAGCAAACGACCACTGGCAGTGCGTCGATTCACCGCGCAATGGGCCAGATGCAGGGGCCGCGTAGGCGTCACCGAGGCATCGTTGTGGATCGTGTAGCGCAGACCTGCCTTTTCGGCCGAGGCGGCGGGCGAAATCCGCGCCGCGCGATCTGGTCCCAGAAACGTGTCATAGTGCCGGTCACCCCAGAAATGGATATGCGCCGAGAAGAAGCTGACCGTCACGCCCAGCCGCGCCATGCGGGCCAGTTGATCGTCGCGCAGCACCTGACCATGGATGACCGTGTGGCGGTGATCGTCGCGCGGGGTGTTTACCTGTGCCGCCTCAATTGCATCGAGCAGCATGTCGGTGCCCGCATCGCCGTTACAGTGGCAGTGGATCTGAAACCCCAGCCCATGTAGTTTCCGCACCTGCGCATTAAGTTCTTCAACGTCGGTATAGGACATACCGCAGGGCGCATCCGGGTTGGACGGCTTGTGATAGGGCGAGGTCAGATAGGCTGTCTGAAGCTGGAATGCGCCATCGGTGAAAAGTTTACGCGGACCGAGCGTAAAATACGGCGTCTCGGGCCAGCCAAGCGGGTTCGGGCCTTGACTAAGGTCGGGTTCCAACTCTCCGATCGGCAAGAGCAGTATGTCGATACCCGGATCATCGCCCGACGGCAGGCTGGCAAAGTGCTCCAGCATGTCACGTGAGGCCCAGGCGTTTTGCGCGAATGTCACCCCATATGACAGATATTCATCGCGGCAGGCCTCAAAACCCTGCCAAAAACGGCTGCGGTCAATCAGGAAATCCGTAGCGCTCATCTCGCCCATGGCGGAAATACCTTCAATCAGGCCGGTCAGCGCGCCGGTTTCGGGATCACGGCCAAAACGCCCGCCGGGGGGATCAGGGGTGTGCCGGTCGACGCCATGTTTTTCCAATGCACAGGAATTGGCCGACCCGTTGTGCCCTGAGGCATGTATCACCCAGACCGGATGATCGGTGGAGACGCTATCAAGCTCCTCGCGGGTGGGCATGCGACGCTCGGCAATGGCAGTATTGTCAAAGAGCACACCCATCACCCAGTTGCCCTTTGACGTCTCAGCCGCCTTTTCGCTGAGCCGAGCCAAAGCGGTCGCCATATCCGTACAGTCACCCCGAGGCGGTGCAGACAGATCAACGCGGAAAAGCTGGATAAAGCCGGGATCAGGAAAATGCCCGTGCGGGTCGATGAAGGCAGGGATCATGGTTTGACCTTGCAGATCAACTTCTATCGCCGCCACCATGTTGGAACGCAGCCTGGCCTCGTCGCCAACGGCCACGATACGCTCACCTTCGGTCAACACCGCGCCCACCTCGGGATGATCATCATCCATCGTCAGGATCGTGCCATTGAAATAGAGCGTCTGACCCATCTTGCGTACCCTGTTGTCGGCTTTACCTCGGAAAACCTTCCGCGCCGGTCAGGACGCGGAAGGCCTTGTGTGATCCGGGAGAGGTGATCACACCATCCACCAACGCTCCAATATCCGGCGGCCGTCGAAGCCGCGGACCCAGCTGAGATCGCCATGCGCAATCTTATCGTTGCGGGCGTGCACCTCGTTGGCGAACATCGGCACGATGTTTCCACCCTCGTCGCGCAGGATGACCTGAATTTCGCGGTACATCTCGGCGCGCAGGCCTTCATCCAGCTCAGCGCGCGCACTCACCAACAACTCATTGAAGCGCGGATGATCCCATTGGGTGTCGTTCCATGCAGCCCCCGGTGCAAATCCGGTAGTCAGCATGGTATCCTCAGTTGAATAGCCACCCCAGTAGCTGGCACTCCACGGTTTGTTCATCCAGACATCCGACCAGTAGCCATCATTGGGTTCACGCACGACATTGATATTGATGCCCGCCGCCTTGGCCGAGGCCTGGAAGAGGACAGCGGCATCCAGCGCGCCGCTATAGGCCGCGTCCGAGGCGCTGAGGTTAATTTCAATATCACCGAGGCCGGATTTCTCATAGTGATGCCGGGCTTTGTCCGGGTCATAGCTAAGTTGCTCAATATCCTCCGCGTGATAGCGATAAGACGGCCCGATCGGATGGTCATTGCCCACCACACCGTGGCCAAACAGGATCTTGTCGACGATATCCTGACGGTTGATCGAGTATTTCAGCGCCTTACGCAGATGGACGTTGTCGAAAGGTGCGACCTTCGTCAGCATCGGGAAAGTATAGTGCAACGGGCCTGCGCCTTCTTCGATCACGATATTGGGGTTGCGCTCCATCAGCGACAGCGTCTTCAGCTCAACCCGGTCGATACAGTCAACTTCACCGGTGATCAGCGCGTTCTGACGTGCCGCAGGATCGGTAATCGACTGTAGGTCAATTGTGTCGGCATGGGCCGCGCCATCCTTCCAGTAGTTCGGATTACGTTCGAACTCATAGCGTTGGCCGGGTTGTTCGTTCTTGAGGATGTAACCGCCAGAACCGCCCGCCTGCCAGTCGATGCCATTATCCTTGGCGGGATAAATTCCGAAGGTCACCTCGTTGAAGTTGAAAGGGAAATCGGCATTGCCGGAAGCCAGCGTCACGACGATCGTGTTGCCGTCAGCCTTGATTTCGGTGACTGCATCCATCACCGGCTTGCCGACCGAGGTTGACTCTTCTCCACGGTGATAGTTGAGCGAGGCAATCACATCCTCGGTGGTCATTGTCTTGCCGTTGTGGAACTCCACCCCATCACGCAGCTTGAAGGTCCAGACCTTGGCATCAGGCGACGAACTCCACTCAGTTGCCAAAGCGCCGACCAGATTGCCCTGTGCATCCAGTTCGGTCAGCGTGTTGGCGACGCCATAAGAGACTACCCACTGCAAACCATTGGCGATTGTCGCCGGGTCAAGCGTGTCCGAAGTCGCGCCATGCCCCATCGCCAGCCGCATATGCCCGCCCTTTTTTGGGGTTGCTGCGTGGGCTGCATCAAAGAGGCCCGTACCGACCCCCATCGCCAACCCAATCGCCGTGCTGCGACCAAGGAATTCGCGCCGCGACATGCGGCCCATTTCCATCTCACCAATCAGCCATTTTGCGTGTTTGTCCTGTGCGTCCATGTCTTTTCCTCCCGAAAATCCTCACGGGGACAGCCGTGATATGGGGGAACAATCAGGCAAGGGATTGATTCTGGAAACTTAGCACCTGTATGCTTATGTAAGCATTCTGACGCTATTCCGCTTATAATCACGAAGGAAACGCCAGTTATAGTGGAAAATTTTTCGGTAAACCTGCGCAGCATTTGCGCCGAGCACGGCTCCATCGCGCAGGTGTGCCGCGAGATCGGTATCAATCGCCAGCAATTCAACCGTTACCTGAATGGCGGCGGCATGCCCTCGGCCCATAATCTGCGGCGCATTGCGCGGTATTTCAACCTTGCCGAGGCCGATCTTTTTGCCGACCACGGAGACTTCACCCGCCGCCATATCCTGAACCAGAAACGCACCGCCAGCGGGCCTGCCGACCTGATGACTGGGGCGTTTCGCGATCAGGCAAAGGTGCTGCGACGCTATCTGGGTTTCTATCACGCGCATTTCCAGACACCCAGTTGGGACGGAATGATCCTGCGCAGCCTGATCTGGCTTTATGAAAAAGACGGGTATGTCATGACCCGCTCGCTGGAGCGGGTCCGGTCAGAAGACGGCAACATCAACCAGAATTCGCGCTACGAAGGCATGGTGGCGCAACGTGGCAATCGTATCTATGCGGTCGAGCATGAGATGGTGCGCGAGGGCAGCATAGTCGAGACCATCCTGACGCCGTCACATCGCCAACAGGTCAAGTACCTGCGCGGTATGACGATCGGCGTCGCCTGGAGCCCGCATGTCAGCCCATATGCCTCGCGCTCGATCTGGAAACGGGTAGATGAGCGAATCAGCGCCCGCGACGCATTGAAGACTTGCGGTGCGTTTGCCACCCGCAGCCATCACATCGACCCGACAATTCGTAACTATCTGGAGGGCAAGGGCGACAGACCCCTACCCGCGCAGCCCACGAGTTTTCTGACCTGAGCTGCGAGCGGGTGTAGATTGTCGGAGTGCGCGGCCCTTCGAATAGATTCAGAGACTTTTTGGGCAAATGGCGCCGACCATGCATGCATTGAACGCCCTGGCTGCCGCCATCATTTGCGACGTCAGCGATCGTCGTCTGATAGGTTCTGAATGCCGGAGAACACCTGGGGCCAATTTTGTGATCTGCATTCGTCGTCAGCGGGCTGTTGGAGAAGCTGTCATAAAATATCATCAATTACCCTGCATTGAGCGCGTGTTTTTGGTGAAATTCTGCCAAGGTTATTGGGCGCTAGAGGTATATTTTATTGATGTTTGAGCCGAAATTCCTAGACATGATATATAGGTTAACGTTAGGTTAACCTGCGGACAGGGTGAAAAAATACCGGACTTAGAAATCCGCCTGAATTAGCGCTTTTTGGAATCTCACCTCATCCCGAAGTGCCTGCGATGCAACGAATTGTAGCTGTCAATTTCTGAGAGGCAACCATGGTTGATATTTTTTCGAAGAGTGATGGCCCGAGGCGTGAGGATGTCGCGTGCAAGCGGATAATTGAGGAAAACAAAACGACGATTCACAAGCTGGCCGATCAGATCAGCGGAGGTCAGTTTTCGCGATCCCGCGCAGCCAATGCGAAGGCCAAAGAAAGTCCAAAGCCCGATGGGTTGCGCATTCATATCATGGGGAGCGCCCCTGCTCCGTCGGCACCGGATCCTGTCGTGCGCGTCAGTCTGAATGGCCGGGTGATCGTGGTGGATAACACTACCAGTAAGCAGATGCGATTTCTTGGGCAGATGCGAACGAAAAATGGCCAGAACTTCTTTGCGCTCGCCACTAAAGAGAACGGTTTTATCTCACCGTTAGATGAAGAAACCGAAGAACTTCTTTGCGACCTCAACGGGGTCATCATCGAAAACGACGACATCAAAAAGAAGTTTGTTGACGTGATCACGAAGCGTCTTGATCTTTGAATAGGGGCCACCGTTTTGCTGTCTTGCGATGGGCGAAGCCATGGCCACCCAACAGAAGGTGACATATGCGAACAACCTACTTTGACACCAAGCGGCGATCGAAGACGGATGTAGCCACTCCCGAGGTTCGACAATCTCAACGCATAACCACAAAAGCCTGGGAAAAGTTTGTCGAGCGTGGACATGCAAACCAGGAAATAGAGCGAGCAGTTCGCTCGGAAATCCTTGAATCCTGGGCGCGCTGCACCGATTCAGGGATTAGTGCACTAGCCGTCGCCACGCCGGAAAAAGTGGACAAGGAAGATGTTTTCGTATTGCGCCGCAAAAACCGCTCGCTCTGCCTGGCCGCGCGTGCTGCCTTTCTTCGATTGGCACCGCACTTGGCAGAATCCGGTGCAATTCTTATCCTGACAGATCATACCGGCACAATCATCGACGCCACGGGCGATCCCAAGACGCTGGATGCCGGACGGGAAATCCAGCTGGAGCTTGGCGGGGTCTGGAACGAAGATGTCATCGGGACAAACGGGATTGGCACCGCATTGCGGACCGGCAAGCCGACCTATGTGCATGCAAGCGAACATTTCTGCCAGGGTATACAATCCTGGACATGTGCCGGCGTTCCCGTATTCGATCCGTTGGACAGATCGATCATCGGGGTTGTTGATCTTTCAGGGCCACCTGACATTTTCCAACCGCACAACGTGGCACTTGTCGTTGCCGCCGCCCGGGAAATCGAAATCGCTCTGGCCGAACAGCAGCGTGAAGAACGCACAAAACTGTTGGAAGCCTACATAGACTTGCCCAAAACACGCGATGCCGATGAGGCAATCGTGATTTTGAACGGGTCCGGACGGATCGTGTTCAGCCGGAATACCGATAGGGCGCCGGACCATAGCAAGAACAGTTTGCCTATTGGCAGGCAATTACTGAACTTCAATCCCAATATGACTGATGGCGAACTTGCTGCCGCTCTTCCTGCAAACCTAACCGCCAAGGCGATTGATATACTGAAATCCGGCGACGAAGTTCAGGGAGCCGCCCTGATATTGCCGAACAAATCCGCCCCGCCGGTGCGCCCCACCAAGCCCAAGGGCATTGCAATCAAACCGCGTGTTGGCGTTCAGGAGGATGAAATTTCCATTCTTGGTGAATGTCCCAAAATGCTGGAAGCGATCGAATTTGCGCGCCGGGCCGCATTGGCCAATGTGACGGTTCTGGTGCAGGGCGAAACTGGTGTCGGCAAAGAATTGTTCGCACGGCTGATCCACAGCCATCATGCCAAGGAAAACCCGCCTTATGTCGCTGTAAACTGCGCGGCAATTTCCGGAGAACTGGTTGGCGGAGAACTCTTTGGTCACGTTGCCGGCGCCTTCACCGGGGCACTGCGCGAGGGGAAAGCTGGTAAATTTGAGCAGGCCAATGGTGGCGTTCTGTGTCTGGATGAAATTGGCGATATGCCGCCCGAGTTGCAGACCTATCTGTTGCGCACGCTGGAACAGCGCGCGGTTTACCGGATCGGCTGCGACAAGCGCCGCCCGATTAATGTGCAATTGATTGCCATGACCAACCGGAACCTGCGCCAGGATATCGAAGCCGGTCAATTTCGTCGTGACCTGTTCTACCGCATTGGAACAATCGTGATCGATGTGCCGCCGCTGCGTGAACGTGGCCGGGATATCGACATCCTGACGGATCATTTCAATTTGACGTTGTCTGAAAAATTCAGCCGCGCGCCACTGGTGTTCGATCTGGATGTCGCCAAAGCGTTTCGGGAATATTCGTGGCCGGGCAATGTCAGGGAACTTCGAAATACCATCGAGCGTATTTGCCTGCTGCACAATGGCGATACCGTTACTCTGGCGGATCTGCCTGATGAAATTTCTCAGCCCGAAAGCAGCGTTTTCCTGTCGGGGGATGTCCGGCCTCGGACTAATGCGAACCTCGATCTGAACGGGGTCGAGTCACTGGCGATCCAACGCACGATAGATCAGCAACATGGCAACCTGACCAAAGCCGCGTCACAATTGGGGATTTCCCGCCCCACGCTGTATCGTAAAATCCGGCAATACGGTCTGAACCGCGGCAAATAGGCCGCCACGGTTGTCGCTGGCACGCGAAGGTTCGATCATGGGGCAGCTTCGCTGTTCAACGTGCGACCGGGTTTCAGATTTCAGAGATCAAAAAAATGATCTGGCCGGCAGGAAGAGGTCCGGCCAGATCAACGCCATCGGATCATCTTAGGGGACGATGACACCGCGGCCGGTAAAGCGGCGATTCTTGAAGTCATCGATGGCGGTGTTGATGTTCGCAAGTGAATACTCAGTGTAATGCATTTTCACCAAGCCATCCGCATTCAGTTCCATCAGCTCGACAAGCTCGGTATAGTCACCGACCAGGCTGCCGCCGATTTTGATCTCATTGACCACCAGTTCCACGGTCGGCACTTCGATCGTTCCGCCGTAACCGACAACAATCAACTCACCGCCCTGCCGCAGAAGCTTCCAACAGATGTTTTCGACACCCAATTCACCAACAAAGTCGATGACCACATGGCTGCCGCCACCGGTGACGTCCTTGACCTGCTCGATCAGGTCCGGCCCGCCATCCAGGACAATATCCGCTCCCAGTTCCTTGGCCAGAGCCTGCGCGCCAGGCTCCTGATCCACTGCGATAACGCGCGCACCACACAGGTTTTTAAGGCATTGAAGGGCGATGTGGCCCAGGCCGCCAACGCCCAGAACCGTGACATAGGCCCCGGGATAAACAAGCGCAGCCGCGCGTTTCGCTGCACGGTAGGCGGTAATGCCTGCATCGGCCATCGGCGCCACATCAAGTGGTGTGACATTGGTGTTCAGTTTGATCAACGAGCTTTCATTGGTGATGAAATACTCTGCAAATCCGCCGTCAAGGCCAAGGCCCGGGAACAAGCCGTGATCACAGTACATATCATGCCCATATCTGCAATTGAGGCAGATGCCACAGCTGCGGTGAGGGTGGCAGATGACGGCATCGCCGGGCTTGACGGAGGTGACATTACTGCCGACATCCTCAACCCAACCGGCATTTTCATGACCCATGACATAGGGCAAAAGGCTACCCTCGATGTCCATTATGTCCTTCCAGACACCTTCAATGATGTGCAGATCCGTCCGGCACAGCCCCGCCGCACCCACTTTCACGATCACCTCATCCGCTGCATTGACCGTGGGTTCCGAGACGTCTTCGATCTTGAGCTGGACGTTCATTGCGGGATCGTATTCGTATAGCCTTGCCGCTTTCATGTGAAGCCTCCTTCCATTCCTGTTCCTGTTATGCTGAAGATCGGATCAGGCCCGACCGAGAAGCTCGGCGCCGCCGCCGAGTGCCGCTCCCGCAGTGGGGTCGGCCTCACCTTCCTCCAGGTCACCCACCAGAGTTTCCGTTGTCAGGATAAGTGTTGCGACCGAGGTTGCGTTCACCAACGCGCTGGCTGTCACCCGCGCAGGGTCTATGATCCCTGATTGGAACATGTCGCGAAATTCACCACTATTGGCATCATATCCGTGCCCGGCCTGTGCTGAGATCACCGAGGCTACAACGGCGCAGGGATCAGCACCGGCATTGCTGGCAATCCGCTCGACCGGACGGGTCAGCACCGACCGCACAAGGTCAACCCCTTTGCTGACATCACCTTCGTTCGCCAATGCCAGATCATCCAGCACCGATCCGATCTGAGCCAGCGCGGTGCCGCCACCGGCGACGACGCCATCCTCTGCGGCGGCCTGAACTGCGCATAGAGAGTCTTCGATTAGCTGGATTTTGCGCTTTTGCTCCACCGGCGTGAAGCCACCCGCGTAGATCACTGCGGTTCCGCCCGACAATTTCGATACCCGTTCACGCAACTTATCCTGTTCGATATTGGGTGGGGCAACATCGTGCTGTCGTTGCACCTGTTCGCGGCGCGCCTTGATGTTTGCCGGATCACCTTCGCCGCCGATAATGCTGGTCTGGGACGAACTGACCTTAACCTTTTGCGCGCCGCCTAATTGGTCCGGCGTCACGTTTTCGATTTTCTTGCCCAGATCCCGAGCCAGAACTTCGCCACCGGTCAGAATGGCTAGATCATCCATCATCGCCGCCCGCCAGTGACCATATTCCGGCGGGTGAACAATCAGGTACTTCCCGGCACCGCCACCATCCATCAGGCTAATCACGACTTCGGGTGCTATTTCCTCGGCGATTATCAGCAATGGGCGGTTCTTCTCATCGGCAATACCACGCGCGTGTTGCAGGAGGTCGGGATGCAGAATTTTCTGGTCCGTCATCAGGACCAACGGATTATCCAATACCGCTTCCATGTTTTCCTGATCAGTCACCATGTGATGCGAAATATAGCCACGGTCGAACGACATGCCTTCGACGACTTCAAGTGTTGTGTCGATCGTGACGGAAAAATCAGCACTGATCACGCCCTCTTTGCCCACACGCTTATAGGCTTCGGCCACCAGTGAGCCCAATTCCGGATCCGTCGCAGATACGCGCGCGACCGCCGCGAGGTAATCCGGGTTGTCGTCACAGGATCGTGCGGTCTCATCCAGCCCCTCGATGATCCGTTCGACGGCAATTTCGATACCCTTGCACAGATCGACCGGTTTGACGCCCTGTTCGGTGATTTTCACGCCTTGCTGAACAAGGGCATTGGCCAGCACGATTGCGGTGGTCGTTCCGTCTCCGGCGACTTCATTGGTCTGCATGGAAACTTCACGAACGACTTGCGCCCCCATGTTTTCAAAACGGTCCCTCAGTTCGATTTCAGATGCAATCGTCACCCCGTCGCGGGTAACGAGCGGCGTACCGACGGGCCTATCTATCATTGCATTCAGGCCTTTGGGGCCAAGGGTAGGCTCCACCGCTGCCGCCAGTTTCGATACGCCTTGTGCCAGCGCTTGTCTTGCGGTTCCGTTGTGAATGAGAAGTTTGGCCATGGTATAATCTCCCTGACAGGCGCTCGGGCCCGGTCAATTTGAGTTGCTGTGTCTGATACGCTTTTTCGCTTCGGCTAAGTGGTTGCTAGAGGGTTCCGGTCGACATCCCGAGGGGGAACGCGATTCTGGATAAAGTCGATCAATCCCGGCCCGTCCTTGCCAATTTCAACCTCCTTGTAACGCGTCGATTGCAGCCCTCTGCAAAGCGCGCCGTTGAATTCCATGTTGATCCGGACACCACGCAGACGGGCCATGTAATCGCCCAGCTCTCCTTCGGTGAGCCGTTCGCCTTTCCAGGTGGGAAATGCCGGATCGGAGGGGCTTTCGGCCAATCCACGCGACATCAATAGTGACCGGTATCGCGGCTTCTCCTTGGCACTAACTGGGTCACAGAATTTGACCGCATCAAAGCCTTCCAGCGTCATGCCGATAATTTCTGCCGCCGGGTACCCTTTGGCCTTCAACGCCAGAAGCATCACTTCCTGACGCCGCATATATGCCTTTTCAAGGAATTTCAGGCGGACCGCATCCAGGTTTTCACCTTCACAAAATTCCGAGAACACGCTTGCAAAATTTCGACCGCCATTCACGCCCTCGTTTACACGATCAGCAAAGCAATGATCATTCAACGTCACGCCGACACCCGTTACCCAAGGTAGCCTTGAGACGGCATTGTGGATGTCGAAAGCCATGAGGAACGCAAAGTTCGGCGAGCACCAGTAGGTAGGAAGCCGAAACTCGACTTCCACCCTGTTATCTTGCTGGTCGACCGAGATCTTCTCGACGAAGCCCATATCCGTGACGGGTTCATCAAGCTCGGGATCTGTGACATGCTCCAGGCAATCCCAGATCTCGGCCACCAACTCGGTTTCCTGAAACTTCAGAAACATCGGATTACTCCGCTGCGATCTGAACCGGGGCGCCGCTCAGCTGCTTTTTCTTGGCCTCGACATCAATGTCGTAAAGGATTGCAGCATTCAGACCGAGGATTTTCTCCTTGATCTCATCGGTCAGTTGCACACCGCTGCGTTCGGCCGAAATATCCTCGGGAATCTGATACTCCCAGAACTGCTCGACCAGCCATTGCGGTGTCCAGATCGCATAATCTGACCCGAACAGGATCTTGTCTTCACCAATCCACCAGAGAAGCTCGGCCATCACCTCGCCGAAATAGCGCGGACGGGAGAAAATGAACGGCATGGCGACAGCAAGACCCGCGTAGACATTTGTTTCCTGCGTGGCAATCCAGCAGAAATCATCCAGCCGCGGCAATCCGCAATGTTCAATGATCCAGTTGAGGTTCTGGAAATCGGTGGCGGCATGGTCCACGTCATGGACGTCAAACGCATCCTTGTTCAGCGGGATGATCGTCGGACCCTTGTGAACATGAATGTTTTTGATACCCAGCTTGTCACAAAGTTCAAAACACTTGTAAGCCGCCGGATCGTTCAGCGCCCAACCTTTGCTTTCTCCGTTCCATTCGGCGGTGTACATTTTCACGCCCTGGATATCGAAGTTTTCCTTCATGTAGTGGATGTATTCCAGCGCCTTCTCGCCATCGCGCGGATCGAACGATCCATTCACGATAAAGCGTTCAGGATGACGCGACGCCATTGATGTACTGCGTTCGATGCTGGAAAAGCCGTTCTTGTAGAAGTCCCTGAGATATGTCGACTGGATTATCGCCACATCGTCGGGCCCGTCGATGAAAAGATCACGATAGACATCGTCCTCGGAATATTTCTCAAAGCGGGCTTTTTCCCACAGCTGTTCGGGCGGGCTCAGGTTTGTGTGGTAGGCGTAGAAGCAATCAATGAACTGCTTGCCGTGAACATTGCTCTGGTTTTCAGGGCTTCCGTCCCAGAAATGGGTGTGGCCATCGACGATAAAGATTTCCTTGCCGGATTTCGTCTTGAACATTTTTCTCCTCCAAAGATCGTTTAGGGAATTGGGGCGTTGAAAGGACTGTCGCGCTCTGGGGCTCGACCCGGGAGCGCGACAACGGACCGTTACTCGACGTATTCGAGCACATCATCCATGTTGCCGAAGAGAACGACCGTGTTGTCATCAACCCGGACCATCCGCCCGTAATGGGTCGACGTGTTCACTTCGAAGGTTTCAGCCGTCATCTCGCGACCCAGGTAATCGCTGATTTCATCCATTTTGAAGACCAGCTTGCCTTCCCCGTCGATGCGGATCGTTGCCGGATTATGGGTGATCGTCACCTTGGGGTCTTCATTCATGAATTCAGCAATCGCCCGCGCCTCGACCGAGTCGTTCATGGTCACGCCGCATTGGTGCGAAATGGTCTGTTCGAACTTGATATCCTTCATCGACTTGAAGATGTTCGTGTTTGTCGCGTCACGCGCTACATTTGACATTTACCTTGCTCCCTTGAATTAGCGGCTCAGGCCGAGTTCGGTCAGAATTTGACCAACGCGCTCGTTCGAGACGGCTTTGACATCTTCGAATGAGACAGGCTTGGAATGCGGTTGCGACCAGATCGGCTGCAGCGCCAGAGCGGCCTTGTCAGCCAGATCACCATGCTTCTTGACCCATGACTGGAACAGCGCCTTGTTATGCGCACCGTGCTCTTCGTCATTGGCCAGCAGGTACATCAGGTCGATGGTGTTCGCCAAATTCCTCTCGTAATCCGCCTCGGCAGCCGAAATCACCGGTGGCGTGACAAAATCGTTGTTTGCCGCCGCGGCCTGCATAAGAAAGCCCGAGCGGAACAATTCACCCACCAGCGGTTCAAAGACCAGATTGATAGCAAAGTATTGCTCAAGATAGTCCTCCGACCCCATGATCGTTTCGATCGCTTCGCGGGTCGGTTGCCACGTTGCATCTTCCAGCCAGGTTTTCTTGCCTAGCTCATCGTCCCAGCCGTCGATATCCATGCCTATTTCGGCAAGGTAGAGCGTGATGTCCTGCGCCAGGCGCAGCTTGTAGGAAGAGTTGGTCAACGTCGCGTTGTTGATCATCTGGGTATAGCCGTAACGCTGTGCTTGCATAAGCGATGTGCCAAGGCCGAATTCAGCATGTTTCCAGGCACCAAGATGAGCCTGCAAAATACGGTTCCAGGTCTTGTCAAAGGCCGCGTGCGCACCCGCTTTGCGCGCGTTTGCAATCACGGTCTGAACCATCGTACAGATCTTGGATTGACGCTGGTAATGGGTACGTTCCCATTCCTGATCCGGTGCACGGAAGGCATGCCAGTTGGAACTGAGCGCTGCGGTGAAATCCTTCTGGTAAGCGCCACCGCCTTTGCCGCCATCGAACTCGATGATCCAGTTCTGTATCAGGTAGCGCTCGGGATCGGGTTGCACGTCTACAGTCACGTCTTCGTAATGCGTCGCGCGCTTGCCCCTTGGTTCATAGTAGTTGTATTTGCGGCTGTTCGATCCGACGAATGTCGCAGCACCCGCTGCTCCGGAACCGACAGAACTTGATGTAGCTACCATTGTAGCCTCCCTTGGTTGGTTTCATTCACATGACTAGCGATCAGCCCAAACATCAGTGGGCCGATGAACCGGAAGTCGGTGTGAATTTGTCGAAGAAAATGCGCTCCATTTCGAAGTCATTCATGAAAAGCACGGGCGTCAGCGCGTCGATCATCGGAGGCGGGCCGCAAGCGTAAACATCGCCCTGACCATCGAGGTCCATTACTTTGAGGCGGTGGTCCACGCATTCATGCACAAAGCCGCGCTCCCCATGCCAGCTTTCATCATCATCTGCGTGGCTCAGCACCGGGATGAATTCAATCGAGGGATGCGCCTTGATGAGTTCGTCAATCTCCTCAAGTTTAAAGAGATCATCCTGCGTGCGCGCACCGTAGAAAAACAGGATCGGGCGATCCTCATTGCTTGCGAGTTGATCATGCAGGATCGACCAAACCGGCGACATGCCCGAACCGGCGCCGACCAGGATCACCGGTCCTTGTCTGTCTTCTCGTCTGAAGCACATTCCGTAGGGTCCTGTGAGTTTGACCGTGGCGCCTTTTTTGATGCCGCCTGCGTCGAGTTCGTTCGAGAACCGTCCGTCGGGGTATTTTTTGATGATGAACGAGAGTTTTTGGGCTTCGCCCGGCGAATTTGCCATGGAGAACGAGCGTGTAATCTCCTCCCCTTCTTCGGGGGTAACCGTGATGTCGACATATTGACCCGCCCAAAATTTGAGCGGTGTATCAATTTCAATTTCAACACCGCGAATGTCATGGGTTAGCTTTTGGAAATCGACAATTCGACCGTCGAACGATTTGACCGGAATGGATTTCGACAAAACCTCTTCGTCATAGTTCAGAAGCTCGATCTCAACATCACTGTAGGCAAGTGTGCGGCACATCAGGATGTGCCCGCTATCTTTCTCAAAGTCGTTGAGCGCAAATGTGGAGTATTTCAGCATCTCCGTTTCGCCATCAAGCCGGACGCATTTACAGGCCGAACATTGCCCTTCCTTGCAGCCATGCGGCAGCGCTATGCCTTGCCGGAATGCAGCGTCGAGGATGGTTTCATCTTCTTCCACCTCAAACTCGACGCCTACGGGCTCCAGTCTGACGTTGTATACGTCACTCATTTATCGAGTCTCCTGTGACTCTCAATCCGCCAGGGATTGCATAATTTCAGTGAGGCAGGGGCCGTTTCCGGCCCCTGCCAACAGCTTAGTTGCAGGGGTTGATGGTGAAACCCGCACGATACTCGGCCACGTGGGCCTCACGTTCCGCATCAGACATCGCGCGCAGGGCGTTCAGCGGCGAACCGAGCGTATGGCCACGCACATCGTCCAGCGTCCACATGTCCTTGTCGTCGAAACGAAGGTGCGGTTGCGGCACCAGGGTTTTTCCGTCTTCACGAACAAAGTTGAGGTCGGTGATGGCATCCGCCAGATCCCACCCGTCATAGACGGTTTCCCATTCACGCTTGCCCGAGAATTTACCCATGGCCGGTGTTGGACGACCCTGATATTCGTCGGCAAACGCCTCGACAGCTGTCCAGCGATCCAGCTCATGGGCGAAGGTGTGCAGCTTGCCGTCAATCTCATCGACAACCATGTCTTCACGGATCAGGCACGGCACCAGACACGACCAGCAGCGATGCGGATAGACATATCCCACCTCTTCGTTGAAAGTGATGACCTTCTGACCCGGAACGCTCAGCTTGGCATACCACTTCCAGAAATCGCCGAATTCAGCGTACCATCCCGGATACTTGTGCTCGAACCATTCAAAGTCTTTCTCGGTCTGAGCTTCGATCCGCCAGAAGTTTACCGGCCAGCCAACCGCGAAGAACTGGGCAACCTTGTGCACATAGTTCTTTTCGGTAATCCGCTTCCAGGCTTCCTGCACATCGTCGTGATGCACTTTGACGCCGTATTTTTCGAGCGGCAGCATGTAGGTGCGGTAATAGTCTTCGAAAATCCACCGGTGCCACATTTCCGCGTAGGATTCCTTTTCCTTGTCGCGGTTGGTGGTGCCGTATTCGATGAACGTCCCGATCGCCGCATCGACGATAGCGTGGTTCTGCCAGAAGGCGTAGCGCAGATCGCGCTCAAGCAACAGATGGTTCTCGGGCTCCTTCAACGCGGCCATCAGCAGCGAGTGCCCGTTGCCGATATGACGGCTTTCGTCCGACTGAACCGACAGGAACACAGTCGGCAACGCATAGTCGCCGTTGCGGGCAGCTTCTGATGGCATAGCCACGAAGAGCGTGTTGGTGAACGCCGTTTCCGCCACAACCGTCAGATACATGCACGCGGCGGTCATTGTGTCGCCGGTCAGGAAGCCTTCGCCGAACTGACGGCCAATGGTGGTCGCATAGCATTTACCAAAGGCTTCTTCGGTAATGTCGAACCCGGCCGGATCGATATAGTTTTCCATGTACCATTTCTTCAGGTTCATCTGAATCGTGGAGTGGCGGAACTCATCGACCATCTGCATCGTAAAGCCGGTGCGCAGATCTTCACCGGGGGCCAGACGGGCCACCATCGCCATCGAACGCGCCGCCGAGATCTCGGGGAAGGGAATGATCGCCAGAAACAGCTTCATCCATTCGATCCATCGCGGTTCGACATTGCGGAACATGTCGCCACGAAGGGCTGCATCCAATGCGCCATAGACCCGGTTGTCCTTCTCTTCTTCCATCGGGAAGTAGGACCGCAGAACCTGTTTCATCGGGTCGCGCGGGGCTTTGGTAATTTTATAGTCGGTCGGGAAAGTGCTGGCTTCCTGCACATAGCTCGGATTCCAGCCCAGGTCAGAGATCTTCTTGGTGGCCTCCCCCACCGAGATCCCCCGTTGGGATGTTATTTTGTTTAGCGTAATCGCCATGCCATGAGACTCCTTCAGCTTTGACCGGTTATCGGTCCGTTGGAGACAGCAGATGCTGTCAATTGGTTCGACCGAGGCCCCGAGACCGTGCGATATCGCAACGGTCACGGGTCCTGATCGATCGGGTCACGGCAAAGGTTTGAAAGCATGATGAACCGCGCGCTCAGAGTGGCACTACTGCCGGCTCCGGTCTGGTCGCGATCGTCTACTCCCTGTTCCTTCGTTCTTGGTGGTTTCCGTATTTCCGGAAACGCGGCGTTATACTGGGGTACCTGCAAGTGCCGTGCCAAAACGGGACATCGTTAGAAAAAATCTGGAAAAAATGAGGAAATACATTATAAATGTATGTTTATAATAACTATTTTATAATTTCTCTGGCTATCTGGTTGCGGTATCGAATGAGGTGGATCAGCCTGATGTCATTCGCCACTTCGAAAAACCGTTCCATTTCTTTACACATTTTACATCGCCGGTGCTGTTACAGGCGCACACCTTTTGCAGCGTTACACTTTTCAACATCCTACATGCCGGGACATTCTGTCGGTGGCCGATGGAAGCATCTATTTTCTTTCATCTTCCACGGTTTTTTCGCAGGCGGTGGCCATTCCAGGGCGGCGCAAGTGATACCGAAGGAAATCGACCGCATGCCCATGCGCAAATGAGAACCTTCGAAACGGACTTTCCGCACAGTCGAAACCCAGCCTCGTCAGAATTGCGATCGCAGAGCGGTTGTCGCGCATACAGCAGGCGGTAACGGTTTCGATTATCGCTGGCAGCTGCTCCAGAAAATCTCGCACCGCCCATAAACCCAGGCCCTGCCCGTGAAATTCACAGGTAATCCAGAATGACAACTCAGTCCCTAAACTGACCGATCCAACCGGCACGTCATCGACACATATGACGCTTGCGTAAACCTCAGGATCGCCGAGGAACTGTAGATATTTGTCGCACGCATCCTGATCTAACGGGACCGGCAACGCAGCAAGCCAGCGAAGCAATGCCTCGTCCTCAAGGGCTTTGGCGACAGCTTTGGCATCCGGGGTTGCATAGGGTCTCAGCGTGGCGTGTTTTCCGATCATTCCGATGGCACATGGTCCTCATTTGGGATTTTCATGCAGATGATTTGGATCACCGACGCGCCGCACGCGTCCCAGCGCCTGTGACAACTCAGCCTGTTTTCGGCGACTGGCGGGCGGCCCCAGCCCGAGCGACTGGCGGTATTTGGAGACCGTGCGACGCGATATCTCAAGGCCGGAAGCCTGTACCAGACCCGTGATCGAGCGGTCGCTGAGCGGTGATGACTTATCCTCACCGGCGATCAGATTCTTGATGATTTTCAGCACCACATGCTTGGTTTGGGGTTGGCTACAATATGAAACCGAACCGCAAAAAAGGGATTTCAACATGACACGTCCGCGCGGACACTGAATGGTCAACCCAGACACAATACGGCTTACGGTGGCCTCGCTGACGTCAATGTCGCTGGCGATGTCACTCATCCGCATCGGAGATAAGGCGGCATAACCATTCAGCAGAAACTTCCGCTGACGTGCAAAAACTGCCGCAACAACTGCCAACGTGGTAGATTTTCGCATTTCAACGGCGCCTTGCACCGCCCTCGCTTCGGCAAGCAGTTCTTTCAAAGCACCTCGGTCTGATCCCTTTGCCGGCTCGCAAAATGCGGCACCGGGTGAGACACGAACCGTCGGATAACTTGATCTGCGCAGTTCGTAGGTCAGACCCTGATCCGTGGTCTTCAACACCACATCACTGTCAATGTGCTGGATGTCGTCGAAATCGAAGTTAGCGCCGGGCTTGGGGTTCATGCGTCGAATTTGTTCCAGACGCAGCGCCAACTCACCTACGTCGGTTTGCAGTCTTCGCGCCAAGTTTTCCAATCCGCGTGCCGCTAACTGATCAAGATTTGCAATCAGCTCTTCCATGACCTCATCAAACAATCCCTGGTCCATCGCCTGAAGCCGCAAACATTCCTTCAGATCGCGCGCGAAGACGCCCGCAGGTTCCAAAGTTTGCAAGCGCCCCAGTATGTTATGGCACATCGCAAGATCGAAACGGTGAGTCTCTGCAATGTGTTCGATTGGCACTGTCAACCATCCACTTGGGTCGATTTCCTGAAGGAAGGCCAAGGCAATCTGCGTTTCTTCATCCGAGTGAATTATCCGTGCAAATTGACCGGCTAGATGACGATAGAGGCTGACCCGCGTGTCGCTGGCAATCTCCGGAATTTCAGCGTTTTCCGGACGAAGATCTGAACCACTTGTGCCGTGATCAACTTCCAAAAAGGGATTCTGTTCAAGAGTTTCTGCCAGAAACTCGTGTAGGTCGGCCCGGTTCATCCGCATTATTTTCACGGCCTGCATCATGGTATGATTCAGCACCCTGCTCTGCCGGGCCGCGTAGGCATAACCTGATCGCATCATGCTTCCCCTGCACAAGATTTTGACTGCCGGATTTCAGCATCGGCACACGCAATAAGGTTTCTCCGGTATTTCAGGCATTGCCGGACCTCCGATCGCTGATAGTCTTGGATCACCCCAACAGGACCGATCTTGCGATGCCAATCCGTTTCACCTCTTCGACCCTTGTGCCGTTCGAGGCCAACTATCCGGGCGTGTCTCCGCAGCTTATGGCCCGGACCCGTCAGATGTGGTCGTCTCGCGGGCTGGACCTGGACAAAATCTGGCGCATCACGATTGGCCGCTTTCGGGGGGCGGGGAGCATCGAATGCCAAAATCCTGAAGCAAGCAGCAGTCCGGTCGATCAGTTTTTCATGTTTGAACAGGCCGCGATCTGGGTGGCATCGCTGAATGCCAGCGCCGAGCTGGCAATCGATATGCCCCACACCAGGCTGACAACCCCGCAATGGCGCGCTTTGCATGCGCTGACATTCCGATTGATCGAGCAACTCGATGCCATCAGGTTGCTTTTCCTGAATGAGCTGCCAACGCCATCGATGCAAATCGCGCGCAGCATCTCTGAAGACATCGACATGGCGTTGGCGTTTATTTCGCGTCCGAAACTGGCCGCGCGATTTACCGAGTGCGAGACGATTGAAGAGGCCAACGAATTCTGGCGTCGCCATATTGCAGGGGGGCGCGCGTTCAAAGCCGTGAGCGAGCAGCTTTATCGCGCGGGCCTCGAATTTGACCAAAGCGGGGAATACGCGGCCTGGCGCAAGAAGGTGAAGGCTATCCTTGGCACCGCGGTCCATTCGTCGTTTCGCGTGCCAGTGTCGCACCAGCCGGGGACGCAGCCGGGACAATTCCGCGAAACCCGCGATTGTCTTTATTATGTGACCCTGCGTCTGCAAGAGATGTGTGCCTATTCCCATGGCTTGACGAAAAACTTTGGTGAAGATCTGAAAGCGATCAATCAGAATGCCTCATCAGCATCAGATGGTGAGCTGGGGCGCCTGACGGCACGCATATCCGAAATAACTGTCGATCAGCTGCGCTGGACGCTCACAAACGGTGAGGTACCGGAGGCACCCTTGTCGCATCACGTTCACTAGCGCGGCCCTGAAATACCTTCCCGAGCAGATATCCGTAAAACGCTTTAATGCTCGGTTGGGGCATCCGCGCCCATCCGTCCCTGGGCGATCCACTGCGCGGCCATGATCAGCGCCCCGGTCGCGAAATCTTTGCCATGTTCTTCGATCATCTCGGCTGAAATTGTGGACAGTTGCGCAAAGAACTTGTCTTTGCTCACTTCTTCGGCTGATAGTTTTTCGGCCATCACGACTCTCCTTCTTTTCGGTTGATTTGGCTCTGGTCATTTGAACATTTGTGCTGGGAAAGTGACGATCGCGATTTTTCCGGACGCATACCCGATTGCGAGATGCTCGCCGGTTTTCGACCAACGCAGACAGCTTACCTCGGTCGCGTTTTCCTGATGCAACATCATTTCCTGTTCGCTCCCGATGCTGGCGATGGTTAGCAAACCATTGGCATAACCGCTCGCCACCAGGGGGCGTTCGGGATGTGCGGCGACAACGTTGATCGCGACAAAGCCTGGCTTGCCTGTCGTCAGCGGGGTGCCGGGCAGGTCGTTTTCCGGCAGGTCAATGCAGTCCCATCCGACCAGCCGGAACGCCCCGGACGTAACGAGGGCCTTGCCTGGCTCGCTAAAGGAAGTGTTTCGGACCGATGTCGGAAATCCTTCGACCCGTTGGGCCGCCCCGGTGGAGCAATTGACGATGTAAAAACTGTTGTCGGCCGACGCACATGACAGGTGGCGTCCTGATTTCTGCCAGCTTATTTCGGTGATGTCCCCGTCGCATTCAGTGATGCGTGGGCCAGCGCTCGGGTCTTGAAGATTAATCAAGCTTAGTTTCTTACCGCCCCATGCCGCGAGAATGCGGTTATCTGATGAAAACGCCTGACAGGTCACGGGGTGATCCAGGACCAGATTTGCCACAACCCGCATATCGCTCGTGTCATAAAGCGTGATCTGGTTTTGCCGGGCCAGAGCCAGGGTTTCACCGGCAGTGTTGCTGCAAATGGACGTCACGCCAATGCTCTCTGGCTTGAGCCGGTCCACAACGTTTCCTCCGGCGGTAATTTGCTTCATCACACCATCCAAACCGACAATCGCAAAGCCCTGAGACCCGAAGCGCGCCACCGGAAGATCAGCGCGTGCATTGGCTTGCGACATCACAACCTGGGTCACGGGATTTTCCCGGGGGCGGATCGTGGTTCTCCCGGTTTCGATATCCATACGCGTCCGAATTTTGGGGCTTTCGGTATCCTTGAGCGAGGCCAGGGCCAACTGCCCCGTATCCGTCCGGAAGATCACGACTGTATCATCGTGATTGAAAACGGCCTCCGCAGCCTCTCCATCGACTTTCCAGTGGCGGGCAAGCAAATCGAATAAAGAAAGCCCTGCTGCGCTGTTCTCGACCATTCTATTTCTCCTTCTTCGCCGCTGCTTCGATCTGCTCGTCGATCCGGGACAGCTTGGATTCAAGATCGTCGATCCGTGTCTGGCAGTCCGCCAATGCCGCGTCGGTAGCGTGTTGAATCTCTGTTGTTTCTTGTGAATCCGGATCTTTCATCATCAGGATGTCGTGTCCGCTGCGCCGCTGGAGAAGGCGCAAGAGCTCGGCGTTTTCTTGCGAAAGCTCGTTGATTACTTGCATCCGGCTCTCAAACAAATGGGGGGCATCGGTGGATTGACCGGGCATTCAACAATCCTCTATGAAAATGAGGGCCGGTCGATATTGCGCTGTCAGAAGGATCGCCAGATGTTGAAAGAGGACAGTACGCAGATTTTCTTTGCCGCACTGGCGCAAGTCAGTTCGAAAATAACCGAGCCTGAAAGTGCTCTGACGCTCGCAGCTCATGATGCAACCCAAAACCCCAGCCCTGCCGCGTTTGTGCGAGCCCAAGAAGAGTTGGCCAGGCTTTCCGATGATGTGCGGGACCAGATTTTGGGCGGCGTACATGCACGCTTGCGAAATGACATCGGCCTGATTTGGGAAAACCTCCCCAATGCCCCAACCTCCGGCAGACCCAACTGATCGTCGACCGAACCATGCGAAAGCTGTCGAACCAGATCTGCGCTGACAAGGTCTCTTCATTTTCTCCCCCTGGCCGGGTGCGATCCGAGTAGACACTAGGATGTGGCGTCGAGCCGGTTTTCCGATTTGAGTTCACGTCTATGTCTGCTTTCGGTATGCAGTTTGACGCTTGCTGCAAGAGGGACAAATGATTAACATTTCATAGCGTGCAAAAAAAGCTAAACGCATAAAAAGGCACTATTTTATGATCTTTTCCACGGACTGAGGCGGCGTTTGGAAACAAACGTTACGAAGATGTAAAACATGATGGTTTCATTGTTTTACAAAGCTGGCTTTCTGGTTCCGATAAGCGTTGCGACAAATCGAATCAGACAGCTGATTTGTTGATACCTTCGCGCCACAGCTTATCGACGACTGCGTTCGAAATTCCCCCAAACTGGGCCAGCCATCAGACGTGACGGTCAAGATTATCTGACGCTTGGAGAGGTTACTCCGTCGCGCCGGGTCTGGGCTCGACGCTGAATTCCACCTCGACCTCACCGGCATGTTCGAAAACGAGTATCGCCTTGATTTTTTCCCCGGCCTCGAAAGGGTCGCCGTCAAGCCCCATGAACATCACGTGAAAGCCACCTGGGGCCAGCTCAACTGTTTCACCGGCGGGAATGGCGATCTGATCAACATGCATCATTGAGGCGATACCGTCCTTTTCCTCGGATTTGTGCAGCATGACCATGGGAAAATCAGCGCGCACCTCATGCAAGGTGTCATCGGTATCACCGGTGTTGCTGACAATGAAATAGCCCGCGCCGGTCTTGGCCGTGACGGGTGTTTCAAAGGCGATGGGATGCTGAATTTCAAGATTTGCGACCTTGAAATCATGGGCTGAAATCCAGGTCGGCAGTGCAAGAGCAAGGGCTAGGGTCAGCGTCGGAATCGATTTCATAAGTCTCTCCGGTTTTGATAACCATCATAGGTGCGAAGGACTGCAAAAATGCCGCTGGCCACCGATGGTATAGCGTTGGGTGACAATCCGGCACTCAAAATGCCAGACCGGTCATAGCCGTTTGACTACAGACCCTTAGCCGGATTGAAAAGCCTCCGCGACATGGCCGCGACAACTTGTATCAATGACCGGCTCAGCCCATCCCCTGACGGATCGTCACTTCTTGCAAAACCTGTTTCAGGCTGTGCAGGATCATCTCACACCCTTCCTCGTCGATGGTGAGCGGTGGCCGGATCTTCAGCACGTTGTCGTGGGGCCCTTCGCTCCCTAGCAGAATACGCACATCACGCATGCGGTTCTTGACGTAGGCCGCAATTTCAGTGCCCGGCGCTCGGGTATTGTCATCGCTGATCAGTTCCACCCCGATAAAGAGGCCCATGCCGCGCACGTCGCCGACGACATCGAACTCACGCTCACAATCGCGCAACCCGGCGAGCAGTTTGCCGCCCATGATACGCGCGTTCTCCATCAGTCCCTCGTCATCGACAATATCCAGCACCTCCTTGCCGATCCGGCACGACAGCGTCGAGCCGCCGAAGGTCGAGAAATACTCCGGCCCCTGCGCGAAGCTATCGGCAATCTCGTGCGTCGTAACCAGCACGCCCAGCGGATGGCCGTTGCCGATGGGTTTACCCATCACCACGATATCGGGCACGACCCCCTGCTCTTCAAAGCCGAAATAGTATTCTCCCAACCGGCCCAACCCGGTCTGCACCTCATCCGCGATGCACACACCCCCTGCCGCACGGATGCGGCGATAGACGCCCGCAAGATAACCCTTGGGCGGGATGATCTGGCCGCCGACGCTGGGATAGGTTTCGGCAATGAACCCGGCAAGCTTGCCGCCACATTTGGTGATATTGTCGAGTGCGGTATCCGTGAGTGCGGCGAATTTCTCGGCGCGGTCCTGATCGTCACGGCCAAAACTTCCCCGGTAATCATCCGCAACTTCAATGAGTTGCACCCAATCGGGCTGCCCCACGCCCCCCTTGGCGTTGAACTTGTAGGCCGAAATGTCGATCACCCCAGTGGTATTGCCGTGATAGCCGTGATCGGGGGTGATCATGTCCTTGCCGCCGGTATGCGCGCGGGCCAGCCGCAGGGCCAGCTCATTCGCCTCGGTCCCGGAATTGACGAAAAAACAGACCGAGAGCGGGTCCGGCAGCTTCGACAGGATCTTCTCGGCAAATTCGGTCTGGGCGGGATGCAGGTAGCGGGTGTTTGAGTTTATCCGCTTCAGCTGATCCGCCGCCACCGCCTGAATGCGTGGATGCGCGTGGCCGACATGGGGGACGTTATTATAGGCGTCCAGATAGGGCCGCCCCCATTCATCAAAAAGGTGATGCTTCCAACCGCGCATCAGCATAACCGGTTGATCATAGGTCAATCTGAGATTGGCGCCGAAATGTTCACGGCGCTCTTTCAGCACGTCCTCGCGATTGACTGGCTGATAGCGGGTCTTGGCGTCGGGCAGATTGAGCAGCGCCGCCGGGTTAGGGCAAAGCCCGGTCCAGAGACCCAACAGATCGGGCGCGGCCACACCGGGCAGATTATCGCCATAGCCGTCGAGTGACAGCGCCAGCTGGAAATGCACATGCGGGCTCCAATGCCCGTTCTCGGCAGGCACGCCCAGGCGGGCGAATGCCTCGCCTTTCGCGACCCCCTGCCCCACTTGCAAAGCCTCAGCCGAGGCTTTGGCAAGATGGCCGTAAATCGTGTAAAACCCATCACCCTGTGGCGTCTCGTGGCGCAGAATGACCAGCCCGCCATAGTCCAGATTGGCATCGCGGTAGCCCGCAAATTCGACCGTGCCCGCAAGCGGGGCATAGAGCTGGGTTTCCGCCTCGGCGAAAACGTCGACGGCGATATGCACTGTGCGCCGGTCACTCGCTTTCCATGGGCCAAGCCGAAAGAAGCTTTCGGTGTAGATCAGACGCGGCTCGCAATAGTAACCCAGCCAGACCGGCGCGGTGCGATGGTACTCCGCGCCCGCGGTAGCGGCCTCTTTGGCGGTGATGTGAAACGGATTTTGCGGCGTAGTACTTGCCTCGACCGAAAGCGAACCCATAGGCGCATCATCCAGCGCCTCGCCAATAAGCGGCGCGAATTTACCCCGTTCGGCATCGAGCCACGCCATGATCCGCGGCGCGGCATCGGTCACCGACAATCCGCAAGCGGCGCGCAGGCGGGGGCCAATCGTGCCCGGGTTGATCTGATGCGTTTCCAGAAACCGCCAAGCCGGCGCCTGCGAGACCACAACGTATGGATCATCGGGTTTCTGCGCCGCCATCTGTGTTGAAATCACCAGAGAGACCGCCAGCCGCATCCGCAGAAGCGGCCAGATCATATCAACCTCGGCCGGGTCCAGCGGATAGGCCGCATGATAGCCCGCCACCAGCGCCGCCAGCATGGTTTCAGGATCATCATGATCCAGCGCCAAATAGGCCCCGGCAATAGCCAGATCGTAAATGCGCGGCCCGGCACACATATCGCCGAAATCAATGATGCCGGTGATCCGCGGCACGTCGGAGACCCTACCCGTGACAAGGATATTGTAATCATTCACATCGTTGTGGATCGCCGTCTGGGGCAAGGCCTTCAATGCCGGTTTCAACGCCGTAAACTCTTTGACGATATCGGTCAGCAAACCGCGCCGCGCGGTATCTACGACCACATCGAGTTCAGCCGCGATCCACCCGCCCTGGGTGAGGTTCCATTTGAAGTCGCGGGTCAATCCGGGATGGGCAAACCTCGCCAGAGCCTTGTCCATCGCGCCCAGGTGCTGACCAAGCTGCCGCGCGAGATCGGGGGTATGTGGCCGAAACCGTGCGTAAGGAATGCCGGCAGCTTTTTCCAGCAGCCAGACAATCCGCACCTGCCCTGCCTCATCAGGTGCTTGCGCGAAAAGTCTTCCATCGATGGTTTGAACCACGCCGGGCACCGGGATATTGGCCCGGGCGGACGCAAGATGCGCGATGGCGCGGCATTGCATATCGACAAATTCCGCTACACAGCCTGTTCGCATCACCTTCAGCACATAGCCGGGCGTACCCTCGACCATGAAGTTCAGATCATATTCGCCGTCCAGCGGGCTGATCCCGGCAGTAATACCCCAGATGTCCTTCAGTATCTTTTGCCAATGTTCGGACATGGTCAGTGTCCCTTCGGATGGGCATGAAGACGACAATTCTGTACGTACATGAACCTGACACTCCGGCTGCAAAGTCACCGGGCAGTGTGCCTATGATTCTCAGGTAAGCTCAAGCCGTTGCGATTGCAAAATCGCCCTGCCGACAACAAATACCCGTTAACCTCGCGTCGCATTCAGATACCAGCGGATCACCGCACGGCGTTCGTCATCTTCCATGAAAGACACATTCGCGGGCGGCATCGCGTCACTGACGCCGGAATGCAGATAGATCAGGTCGGCAGCGCGCGCGATATCCGCGCCAGTTTCAAGCAATACGTTTTTTGGCGCCCGGTGGATGCCATCATAAAACGGTTCGCGCGCATGACACATCGCGCAGCGACCGGGAATGATGGCGGCCACCTCATCAAATCCCTCGGCGCTGGCGAAAGTCTGTTCCGCCGCCGACAGGGGCCGCGCCTCGGACGCGTCGTAGCTGTCGTGCATCAGCGGCGCGGTACTCAGCCACATGATCGCGATGAATAAGAGCACTGTCACCAACCATGTCCACCAAGTCTTGCCCCCGCCGGCATGCATGGTGTTGAAGAAATGCCGGATCGTGACCCCCATCAGAAAGACCAGCGCGGCGATGATCCAGTTATATTCGGTCGCAAAGGCCAGCGGGTAGTGATTGGACAGCATCAGGAACACCACCGGCAGCGTCAGGTAATTGTTATGGGTCGAGCGCAGCTTGGCGATCTTGCCATACTTGGGGTCCGGTGTGCGCCCTTCCTGCAAATCCTTCACCACGATCCGCTGATTGGGCATGATAACGAAAAACACGTTCGCGGTCATGATCGTGGCGGTGAACGCGCCCAGATGCAGCAGCGTCGCGCGCCCGGTGAAGATCTGGTTATAGCCCCAGCCCATCGCCACCAGCAGCGCAAACAAGAGCAGCATCAGCAAGGTCGGTTTCTCACCAAGGCCCGATTTGCACAGGAAATCGTAGATCAGCCACCCCACTGACAGCGACGCGGCAGAAATCAGAACCCCCTGCCACAGCGCCAGATCGGCCTTGTTGGCATCGATCAGATAAAGCTCGCCACCGACCCAGTAAACGATCATCAGCAGCGCCGCACCGGACAGCCAAGTGGCATAGCTCTCCCATTTGAACCAGATCAGGTGATCGGGCATGTTTTCCGGCGCCACCAGGTATTTCTGGATGTGATAGAAGCCCCCACCATGCACCTGCCATTCCTCACCATGCGCGCCCGCAGGCAAATGCGGCACCTTGCGCAACCCCAGATCAAGGGCGACGAAATAAAAGGACGATCCGATCCAGGCGATCGCGGTGATGACATGCAGCCACCGCACCGCAAAGCCGATCCAGTCCCACATGATAGCCAAATCGTGCATCTCAGCTCTCCGCTAAACGAGTCATCTTCCGGTATCGCATCTTTGCCGATTATCCTGAATTCGGGAAAAAAGCCTAGCTCCTTCAACTCAAAACTAATAATCTGCGGATCATGGCTTATTTCGATAATGTAAAGACCTTCGTACGGGTGTACGAACTGGGCAACATGTCCGCCGCGGCGCGGGATCAGCGGATTTCGGCGGCAGTGGCCTCGGCGCGAATTGCGGCGCTGGAAGAGCACCTGAATGTGCGCCTCTTTCAGCGCACCACGCGGATGCTGAACCCAACTGAGCAAGGGGTGATGTTCTATCGTGGGGCGTGCAAGATACTGGAAGCGGTGGATGAGGCCGAGGCCGAGATAAGTTCGGTCACTCAAACACCCCGCGGCTCATTGCATGTGGCCGCGCCGCTCGGCATGGGTCAGAGACTGATCGCCCCCGCCGTACCGGAATTCAAACAGCTTTATCCCCTGATCAACATCCGCCTGCGCCTGTCGGACCGCAAGCTTGATCTGGCAAGCGAAGGGTTGGATGCGGCATTCTTCCTGGGCGTGCCCGAGGATTCCTCGCTGCGTATACGCAAGATTGCAGATTGCGACCGCGTGCTTTGCGCCGCACCCTCTTACATTGAGCGCAAAGGCAGTCCCAAATCCAGCGATGAGTTGAAAAGTGATGCCCATGACTGCCTGAACCTGCGCTATGCCGGTGCGCCGGAATTTCAATGGTCATTGCAATCATCCGAGGGCGTTCGGCGCGTCGCCGTCTCGGGGCCGTTCGAATCGGATCATGGCGACGTTCTGACCCAATGGGCGCTGGATGGGCACGGCATCATCCTGAAACCGCTTTTCGAAGTTGCTGACCATCTGGACGCGAAAAAGCTCGTGCCGGTGCTGGAAAACGAACCGCCCGTACCGATCCAGATGGCCTGTCTTTATGCCCACCGTCGCAGGCAGGATCCCAAGACCCGGTTGCTCATCGACTTCATGGTGGACCACATCAAGGCATCCCTGCCCGCGCGGCCCACTTCGTCGTAACCGGGTCAGAACCCCGTCAGTTCAGATACCCGACCTGATTGCCATTTTCTGCAGCACCTTTCAGCAGATCAAAGACATATTGCGCCACCGAGCGGAAGCAAACGACCATGATCGCGCCGGTTTCATCGACCCAGAACGCGGCTGGCACCTGCGCCATACGCGTGCGTCTGATCTGTCCCAAACCGAAAGCGTCGCTGGACATATCGACCGGTGACAGCTTGGCGATCACTTCGCGCGCATTGCCACCTGAGAGACGGAATATCGCGCGGGCATCGGATACGTTGACGGCCAGATAGTGCTTTCCCTTCAACGCCTTATCAATGGCGGCGATTCTATCGTCCACCTCGGCGTAAGGCACCATCGCGAGCAATTCGTCAGACGACATCCACGCCAGCGCGGTATCGCCGTCAAGCTTGACCTCCCGCTGGCCGGGCACGTCCAGACCGGTCGCGGCAGCGGCGGCTTTTTTCATGCCTGCCGATTTCAGATCGCCGCGGATGGTGATCATGCCGCGCAGACCAACCTCCTCGACCTTGGCAAAGCCCTGATAACTGGCACCTTCAAGCGCGCTGACTGGCTTAGACATTCTGCTTCTCCCCGTCCTTGTCGTAGAAGATGGGATCGACGATCTTCGCTTTCACGATGGTGCCGTCCACCTTGGGAAAATCGATCACTTCGCCCATCCGGTCCGGGCCATGCAACACAAGCCCCATAGCGATGCCCTTATCGAGCGTGGGTGAATAATAGGTCGAGGTGACGCGGCCCTGAACATTGCGCTGACCGTTCTCATTCGTGCCCTCGGCCACGCAATAAGCGCCATCGGGCAAGACCGAGCCGTCGACGGTTTGCAGACCCACCAGCTTCCAGCGCTTCGGATCGGCCATGTGGCTGCGTTCCTGCGCGCGTTTACCAAGATAATCTTCTTTCTTCTTGGAAATTGCCCATTGCATGTTCAGATCCTGCGGAATGACCGTGCCATCGGTCTCGTCCCCGATCATGATGAAGCCCTTTTCAGCCCGCATCACGTGCAGACCTTCGGTGCCGTATGGCGTGATGCCATCCTCGGCGCCGACAGCCAGCAGCAGATCCCAAAGCTCGCGGCCCCGGCTGGCGGGAACGGCAATCTCGTAGCTGAGCTCACCCGAGAATGAGATCCGGTAAGCCCGCGCCGGAATGCCATCGCCCAGGGTGATGTCGGCCCATGCCATGAACGGCAGTGCCTCACTGCTAAGATCGGCATCGGTCAGCTTTTCCAGCGTCTTGCGCGCCTGCGGGCCAACCACGGCGATCTGAGCATATTGCTCGGTCACGTTGGCGGTGTAGACCTTCCAGTCCCACCATTCAGTCTGCAGCCATTCTTCCATGTGACCGTGAATCGTTTCTGCCCCGCCGGTGGTGGTGTGACAGAGGAACGTATCTTCATCGATGCGCGCAACAACGCCGTCATCCGACAGAAAGCCGTTTTCGTTGCACATCAGCCCATAGCGGCACTTACCCGGTTTCAGCGTCGACATCATATTGGTGTAGAGCATATCGAGGAATTTGCCCGCATCAGGGCCCTTGACGATGATCTTGCCCAAGGTCGAAGCATCAAGCAGACCAAGCCTTTCGCGGGTCTGATTGATCTCGCGCTTGACCGCGTCATGCACGCTTTCACCCGGCTTTTGATAGCAATAGGGGCGACGCCACTGGCCGACGGGTTCAAAGAACGCACCGTTTTCTTCGTGCCAGCCATAGATCGGCGTTTTGCGGATCGGCTGGAACCGTTCATCCCGCGCCTCACCGGCGATCGCCGCCAGCGAAATCGGCGTATAGGGCGGACGGAAGGTGGTGGTGCCGGTCTGCGGAATCGGCTGGTTCAACGCATCCGACAGGATTGCCAGACCGTTGATGTTGCTCAGCTTGCCCTGATCGGTCGCCATGCCCAGTGTCGTGTAGCGCTTGGCATGCTCGACGCTTTCAAACCCTTCGCGCGCGGCCAGCTGCACATCGCTGACCTTGACGTCGTTCTGGTAATCCAGCCAGGCTTTCATCCGCTTCTTGATGCCCGCACCCTGCGGCATCAGCCAGACCGGTGCCATTGGGGCCTCTTCGACACTCTCGGCCGTCGGTGCCTTGCCTTTGCCCACCTTATGTCCGGTGGCCGTGGCCGCCGCTTTACCAGCGGCATCTGCATCTGCCAGGATACCGCCCAGATCAAGCGCGCCGTTGGCCGCACCCGCAGGAGTGACAAAACCGTTTCCGTCCGCACCCAGAGGTGGTTTATCCACATCCGGCTGGAACATCGCGAAATCAGTGTTCCAGACCAGCTTGCCACCACAATGGGACCACAGGTGCACCACCGGAGACCAGCCGCCCGACATGGCAACCGCATCGCAGTCGATGGTCTCAAGCACCGCGCCTTCCCCTGCCTGAGAGCAGATCTCGACCCCGGTAACGCGCTTACCGCCTTTGACCGAGGCGATCGCATGGCCCATCATCACCCGGATGCCCTGCGCCTTGGCCTCGGCCATCAGCGCGCTGTCTTCGGGCAAAACCCGTGCATCAATGACCACCGGCACGCTGAGACCCAGCGTTTTAAGGGTAATTGCCGTACGGTAAGCATCGTCGTTATTGGTCACGACAACAGTGCGATCCCCAACCGACACGCCATAGTTGATTGCATAATCGCGCACTGCCGAGGCCAGCAAGACGCCTGGTATATCGTTGCCGGCAAAACTGAGCGGACGTTCAATCGCCCCGGTTGCCGTGATAATGTGACCCGCACGCACACGCCACAAACGATGACGCGGACCCGCCGCATCCGGCTGGTGATCGTTCACGCGCTCATAGCCCAGCACATAGCCGTGGTCATAGACACCTGCACCCATCATACGGGTCCGCATGGTGACATTATCCATTTTCTCGAGTTCGGCGACGATTTCGTCCACGAACTTATCCACAGGCTTTCCGTTAATGTTTTCTTTACCTTCATTAACGGCAGCGCTGTCGACAGGTGCACGACCTCCCCAATGGGCGGTCTGTTCCATCAGCAGAACCTTGGCACCGGTTTTACCGGCCGCATATGCCGCCTGAAGACCGGCAACACCGCCGCCAATCACGACAACATCACTAAAGGCATAGAAATGCTCGTATTTATCCTGATCACGCTCTTTCGGGGCTTTGCCCAGACCGGCGGATTTGCGGATGATCGGCTCATACACATGTTTCCAGAACGGCCGCGGGCTGATGAAGGTCTTGTAATAGAAGCCCGCAGGCAGGAATCGCGACAGCTTGGTGTTGATCGCGCCCACATCGAACTCAAGGCTGGGCCAGTGGTTTTGGCTGGCACAGGTCAGCCCATCAAACAGCTCGGTCGTGGTGACGCGCTGGTTCGGTTCGAACTTCGCGCCCTCGCCCATGCCGACGATGCCGTTAGGCTCTTCCGCGCCGGAGGCTACCACGCCGCGCGGACGGTGATATTTGAACGACCGACCGATCAGCATCTGGTCATTGGCCAGAAGGGCCGAGGCGAGCGTATCGCCCTGATAGCCCGTCAACCGTTTGCCGTTGAAGGTGAAATTATACGCGCGGTCCTTGTTGAGAAGGCGGCCGCCCGCGGCCAGACGTGTGCTCATGCGAACTCTCTCCAGCTCCAGCCCGGCCGTCTGGCCGAGATTTTGTCCTTGATCTCTTTTGGTGGCTCATAGGTCTGGGCGCTGTACGTGCCGAACACCTCGAGCGTGGTGGTGCAACGCGCGGCATGAAACCACTTGCCGCAGCCATTATTGTGCCGCCAGCGTTCGAAATGCACGCCCTTGGCGTTTTCCTTGGCGAACATGTAGCTGTGGAACTGCTCGTCATCCGAGCCGGGACCGAAACGTTTGATATGCGCCTCGCCGCCGGCGTGAAACTCGGTTTCCTCGCCAGTGACGCCGCAACAGGGGCAGGTCAGGATCAGCATTTTGTGCTCCACGATTTTGCAGTGAAAGGTCGTTCCGCCGAAACAGGGGCGCTCAACACGCCAAAGGCGGGCGCTAAATAGCACCCGCCCAAGGCGTTCGCGTGAGATTTGGTGTTATTCGATGGGTACTGTGCCGGTTGCTTCCGCACCGGTCGAGCTTGTGGCGCCAGCGCCCGCATCCGGTTCAGCCGGGACGATGACCGGATCAGCGCCCGCGCCACCAGGGTGTTCAACCGTGGTTGGCCCGCCGCCAAGCGAGCCAACGAGGACGAGCACGCCCAGCACCGCGATTGCCGCGAAAAGCCAGAGAAGCCCCGACCCGGTACTGCCGGTATCCATTGTGCCGCGCGAGAAATTATGCGTGTCGCGCCACTGGTCGTAGTTTGACATGGGATGGTCTCCTTTCCTTGCAATAACAAGGATGGGGACGCAGCCTGTGGTTGAGAAGAATAAGCGGAAATCCCCGGTCCAAACCGGCCAAACCCCGCGAATTGCACGGTATAGCCTCGGCCAGTTTCCGCCCGGTCATCCGGGATCGTTATGGTGTGCAATGTGTGCATCAATGCGCCACCCCGGCGGCGACGCTTTCGTCGATGAACCGGCCTTCGTAGAAACGGTTGAGGCCGAAGGCGTCGGTCAGCGGCGAGTAGCCCTTGGCCATCAGCTCGGCAAAGCCCCAGCCCGAGCCCGGGATCGCCTTGAAGCCGCCGGTGCCCCAGCCACAGTTGATGAAGATACCCTCGACCGGCGTGGTGCCGATGATTGGAGAGCGGTCGCCGGTCACATCGACGATACCGCCCCATTGCCGCAGCATCTTGAGGCGTGCGACCATCGGGAAGGTTTCCACCAGCGCGCGCACGGTCTCCTCGATATGATGGAAACTGCCGCGTTGGGTGTAGTTGTTGAACCCGTCAGTGCCGCCGCCGATGACCATCTCACCCTTGTCGGATTGCGACATGTAGCCATGCACCGTGTTGGCCATGACCACGCAATCCATGCAGGGCTTGATTGGCTCTGACACCAGCGCCTGCAGCGCCACGGATTCGACCGGCAGACGGAAACCCGCCATATCCGCGACATGGCCCGCGTTACCGGCGACAACCATGCCCAGCTTGTTACAGTCGATATCGCCCTTGCTGGTGGTCACGCCGACCACCTTGCCGCCTTCAGAGCGCACGCCGGTGACTTCGCATTTCTGGATGATGTGCATACCCATATCGGAACAAGCGCGCGCATAGCCCCAGGCCACCGCATCGTGACGCGCCGTACCGCCACGCGCCTGCCAGAGACCGCCCAGCACCGGATAGCGCGGACCGTCCAGATTGATGATCGGCACGATTTCCTTCACCCGCGCCGGGGTGATGAACTCGGTGGTGACGCCCTGCAGCGCGTTGGCATGTGCGGTGCGTTTATAGCCGCGCACCTCATGCTCGGTCTGGGCCAGCATGATCACGCCGCGCGGGCTGAACATCACGTTATAGTTCAGATCCTGGCTCATCGTCTCGTAGAGCGAGCGCGCCTTTTCATAAATCGCGGCGGATGGGTCCTGCAGGTAGTTCGAGCGGATGATCGTGGTGTTGCGACCGGTATTGCCACCGCCCAGCCAGCCTTTTTCCAGAACCGCCACATTGGTGATGCCGAAATTCTTGCCTAGATAGTAGGCGGTGGCCAGACCATGCCCGCCCGCCCCGATGATGATCACATCGTATTTCGGTTTCGGCTCGGGCGAGGCCCAGGCGCGTTCCCATCCCATATGGAAACGGGCGGCTTCACGGGCGACGGCAAAGGCGGAATAACGTTTCATGCGCACTCTCGGGTTTTAGGGTGGATTCGCAGATCGCAGCAGTTGCCGACTTAATGCGCCTATTCTCGACGCAAAAGCACACTGACGGCGGCAAAAACCATCAGAATCGCGACATTGCGGCATCAGGACGCTGGTCGACACACCCGCATGAGGTGGGTTTGACCTTTTTTCCGGATGCCCCCGTCGTTACATGAAGGCGGGAAGAGGAGACGCCATGGGTTTCTGGATCATCATCGGAGCACTGGCATTAGGTGTGAGCGGCATTCTGGCGCTTGCCCTTCTGCGGGGACGGGCGGGTGCTGTGCCCGCGGCGGCCTATGATCTGCACGTCTATCGCGACCAGTTAAAGGAAGTGGATCGCGATCTCGCCCGTGGGATCATCCCGGAAACCGAGGCCGAGCGCGCCCGCACTGAAGTATCCCGCCGCCTGCTTGCGGCAGACGCCGAACTGCGCGCTGAGACATCCCGGGCAGGCAAGGGCAACCGTGGCAACATCAGCGTCGTCCTTGGTCTGCTCGCGATAGTGTTGGGCGGATCACTTGCGCTTTATGGCCAGTTAGGCGCACCGGGATATGGCGATCTGCCGCTTGAGACCCGCCTTGCGGCCTCGGATCAGGCCCGGGCCGAGCGGCTCAGCCAGACCGAGGCCGAGGCGCAGGCCCCCGCGCGCCCGCCCGCACCCGAGGTCGCAGCGGATTATCTGGCGTTGATGGAGAAGCTGCGCGAAACGGTCAGGGACCGGCCCGATGACCTGCGCGGGCTGCGCCTGTTGGTGCGCAACGAGGCTGCCCTGGGCAATGTCGCCGCGGCCTATGCCGCGCAAAAAGAGGTCATTCGCGTCAAAGGCCCCAAGGCCAACGCCGATGATCACGCCCTTTTGGCCGATCTGATGATCGCGGCGGCTGGCGGTTATGTCTCAACCGAGGCAGAGGCGGCCTTGCGCGTTGCGCTGCAGGTTGACCCTGAAAACCCAACCTCACGCTATTATCTCGGTCTTTATCTGATGCAGGTGGACCGACCCGATGCCGCGTTCCGGATGTGGGATCGGCTATTGCGCAACAGCCCCCCGGATGCCCCCTGGGTCGGCCCGATCCGTGCCCGGATCGAAGACCTAGCCCAACGCGCGGGTGTAACCTATCAACTGCCCCAGGCCCAAACGCTGGCCCCACGGGGACCGGCAGCCGACGATATGGACGCCGCAGCCGATATGAGCCCTGAGGAACGTCAGGACATGATCCGCGGCATGGTCAGCGGCTTGGCCGCGCGTATCGAAAACGAGGGCGGCGCGCCAGAGGAATGGGCGCGATTGATCACAGCCTATGGCGTGTTGGGCGAAACCGACCTCGCCCGCGCCGTCTGGGACGATGCACAAAAGGCGTTCTGGGATGCCCCCGGATCGCTTGACCGGATCCGTGACAGCGCCGTTCAGGCCGGGGTGGCCGAATGATCACCGACGATATCGAAGCATTCGCCGCCACTCTGCCCGTGCGTCGGGCGCTGATCGGTCTGGACCTGGGGGAAAAGACCATCGGCGTCGCCATTTCCGATGGGCTGTTGTCAGTCGCCAGCCCGTTTGAGACCATAAGACGGCGCAAGTTTGGGCTTGATGCCGCACGGCTTCTGGAGATCGCGACAGAGCGTCATGTGGGCGGGATCATTCTGGGTCTGCCGCGCAACATGGATGGCTCTGAGGGGCCGCGCTGCCAATCCACCCGTGCCTTCGCCCGCAATCTGGAGCGTCTGACGGACCTCCCCATAGGCTTCTGGGACGAACGCTTGTCGACTGTGGCCGCCGAAAAAGCCCTGTTAGAGGCGGATGCGACACGAAAACGTCGCGCCGAGGTCATAGATAACATCGCCGCGTCCTATATCCTGCAGGGAGTATTGGACCGGTTAAGCCATCTGAGAGCAGCACTATGAGCGACGACATCCCCGTCTGGACGCGCGATGAGATCGAAAGCCCTTGCGTGCGCATTTGCGTGGTGCACCCCGAGGCGCGCATCTGCACCGGCTGCTATCGCTCCATCGACGAGATTGGCCGCTGGTCGAAAATGAGCACCGACGAGCGCGCCCAGATCATGGAAGACCTGCCGGGCCGCGCGTCGCAACTCAGCAAACGCCGAGGCGGACGCGCCGCACGGCTGCAGCGCAAGTAGTTAGCGCGTTTCAGGCCGTTGCTGGTGCTTTCTGCCGCCGCAAGCGCAGCCCTGCAAGCCCACAGAGAGCCGTCAGGATCATTAGTAACCCGGCGGGAAGCGGCACGGCGGCTGGTGTTATGACGTAGAATCCTGATGTCAGCACCGGGCCCAAAACAACGTTGTTATAGGTCGCAAAAACAGGCGGCGTCACGTTGTCAAAGGCGGTTTCGAATTCCAAAACGCAGTTGCCCACCGGACATCCGGGTGCAGCCGTTGAGTTTGAAAAATACCCGAACAGGCTGCCAGCAGCGCTGATGTCATTCAGCAAAGGGCTGTAAAGAGGCGGCATGCCTGCATTCGGCGTGTCGAAAGTTACGCCACCGAGGGTCACGCTCAGGTTTGAAATTACACCTCCGCCCATTGGGGCCATGAACGTCGTATTCTGCCCGCCGAGCGAAATATTGAAGGTCGCAGCGGTGCTGCCGATGCTTGTTGCCAGCAAAGCTACCAAGGCCAAAGACACAAGGCGAAATCTGTAAAACAAGTGGATTCTGCAAAAATCAGTCATAATAATCTCCATCAAATAAAAAGAATTTTAGCAATTTTACACCCTACCGACAATCGGGAGGGCTGAAATCACCGCATGCAGGAGACGAACCGCTTATTGCGCGTTAGAGGGGATATCTCAGGGCAGCGTCAGCCAACCGGCTGATCGGGACGGCAGTTCCGGGCGGAAATAGACGATGATCCGACCTTCGGGCGGGGCTTCTGCACCTTCACCCCAGGGGGCCACGCCGTGCAGGGCGTGGCGATGCACCAGATAGGCCTCACCCGGTCGTGCCGGCACAGCGACACGCGTGCAGGTATCGAAAACCTCGCGCCGGGCTGTCTGGTAGATATCAGTCAGGTCCACCTCGGCCCAGTCGGCTTCGGGCAGGTGCCCCAATGCGCCTTCAAAGGCCGCTCGCATGATCCGGTGGCTGCCCTCCCACACCACCAGCGGGCTGGCATCGGCGCTGCATGTGGTCAGGGGCAGGCCCAGAATATAAGCGTGGCGCTCTTTCAGCATCCGACGGCGATCATCACCAACGGCCAGCAAACCATCAACATGGGCCGCATCGCGCTTGAGCCGGTAGCGAAACGCGCTGTCGCTTTCGCCATCGCGTGGACGCGGATAGCCGGGATAGATCACCGAGATCTGCGCCCGGTGCAACGGCAGGGTACCGTAGAGTGCAAGGGTTGCCTCGTAGGCCGCGCCGCCCAGCGGGTCTGCCCCGGGGATCGCCCCATCGGCATCGTTGGGCAGCGTATCAACGCCCACAAACCACGTGCCTTCGCATTGTAGCCACTGTCGCTGTTCTTCCGGGTCATTGATGCGCTGGATGGCAAGTGGTGTTACGGCGCGAACCCAGTCCAGCACCGAAGTATCGATCGGAAACCTGACCCAGCCGTTTTCGATCAGCGCCTCTACCATCCCAGTGCCTTTCGCAGCATGTTCAGCGCGACAAGCGTGAGAAAGACCGCAAAAACGCGTTTCAGCGGTTTCGGATCCATCGCATGCGCCAGTTTCACGCCCATTGGCGTGGTGATCAATGTCATGGCGATCACCGTGAAAAACGCCGGCAGGTTGACAGCGCCGATGGTCAGTGGCGGGCGATGCTCTGCCGCGATAGTCAAAAACAGAAAGCCCAGAACCGAGGGCACCGCAATGATCACACCAAAGCCCGCAGCGGTGGCGACGGCGCGGTGGATTGCCGTATTGTAAAGGCTCATCAAGGGAACACCGAAACTGCCACCGCCGATGCCCATGAGCACCGACAGAAACCCCAGAACGGGCGACATCGTTGCGCGCATCAGACCTGCAGGCATCGCCTGCCCCAGCCGCCAGTCAGACCGGCCCAACCCCATGTAGAGGCCAATGGCAATGCCAAGCCCCCCAAAGACCCCCTGCAGGAAGACCGAGCTGAGGTTCGAGGCCGCAGTCACACCGACCACAGCCCCGATCGCAATGCCGGGCGCCCAGGTCTTCAGGATGTGCCAGTCGACTGCGCCCTTCTTGTGATGGCCGATAACTGACCGGATTGATGTGACGATGATCGTCGCCAGCGACGTCGCGAGACAGATCTGCATCAGTTGCGAACCATCATAGCCAAGCGTCTGAAACGCATAGAAGAACGCAGGCACCAAAACGATACCGCCGCCGACGCCCAACAGCCCTGCCAGTGCGCCCGCAAAGGCACCGATAATCAGTAATAACCCCAACATGGCAAAGAGGAGCGACGGGTCGGACATAGTGGCAGCATCCCTCAACGGTCTGATCGTCACATAGAGCGGATTTGAAGCGCGCCGACAATTAAATTCGATCTGAACACAGCTCTGTGCGTTCTGCGCGCTCAGATCACTGAACGCAGGCAAGCGCCTCTAGAACAAGCTCGGGCCCGGCGTCGCTGCGGGTGGCACTTTCGGACAGGGTACGCCGCCAGGCGCGCGCGCCTGGACGGCCTGCAAAAAGGCCCAGCATGTGCCGCGTGATCTGGTGCAGGCGGCCACCAGTAGTCAGATGTGCCTCGATATAGGGCAGCATGGCCTGCACGGCGGCCTCGGGCGCTGCGTCAGGCGCATCCGACCCGAAAATACGACGGTCAGCAACACAAAGAACATCGGCAGGATTGTGATAGGCGGCGCGGCCAAACATCACGCCATCCATGCCCGCGTCCAGAAACGCCTCGGCCTGGTCCAGCGAACTGATACCGCCATTGATGCTGAGATGCAGCGCGGGAAACAGCCCCTTCATCGCCACGGCCAGACCATAATCCAGCGGCGGCACCTCGCGGTTTTCCTTGGGGCTGAGCCCCTGAAGCCAGGCCTTGCGCGCATGGATGGCGAACCGGCTGACGCCAGCGGCGCTGATGCGGGACAGAAATTCGGGTAGCACGGTTTGCGGGTCCTGATCATCCACACCGATACGGCATTTGACCGTGACCTCGATATCTACAGCCTCGATCATGGCGGCACAGCATTCAGCGACAAGGCCCGGCTCTTTCATCAAAACCGCGCCGAACGTGCCTGATTGCACCCGATCAGACGGGCAACCGACATTCAGATTGATCTCGTCATATCCCTCTGCCGCGCCCAGCTTTGCCGCCTTTGCCAGCTCCTCGGGGTCGGACCCACCGAGTTGCAACGCAATCGGATGTTCAGCAGGTGAAAACGCAAGCAGATGCAGCGCCTGCCCCCGCACCAGAGCAGGCGCGGTCACCATTTCGGTGTAAAGCAGGGTTTCCTTTGACAGCAACCGGTGCAAATACCGGCAGTGCCGGTCGGTCCAGTCCATCATCGGCGCAACAGACAGCCGAGCCGACTTTCGGGCTGCGTTCGTGGGCATTCGGTACTCTCCTTGAGCGCGGCATTTCTTGGATGCCAGCTCTTGGTGCACATATACCGAACACGGCGCGGGTTGCACTACCCAAGGTGTGTACCCATCCCGATCGTGCTCAGGCTTTCACACGGTCGTTTTTCGGGTCATACATCGGACGCAGGCTGGCCGTGGCCGGGAGACGCCTGCCCGCTACGGCAATTTCATACGATCCGCTTAACAGGTCGCGGGCGGTGCCGCCCTCGGGAACCCGGACCATGCCCAGCGCCACCGCGCCGCCAAGGGAGTGCCCATAGCTGCCGGTGGTGACGCAGCCGACAACCTCGCCATCGCGATAGATCGGTTCGTGGTGATAGATGAATGCCTCGGGATCTTCGAGCAGGAATTGCATGATCCGGCGATTGCCCCCGGTTTCACGATGCGCGATCAAGGCATCACGACCGATGAATCCTCCAGGTTTGTCGAGTGCTGCGGCGAACATCAGCCCGGCCTCTATAGGCGTGTCGAAAGCCGCCATGTCGTGACCCCAATGCCGGAATGCTTTTTCGACCCGCAACGATTCTGCGGCGTGGAACCCGACCAGCGCGGGCGGCGGGGCCTTTTTGCCCGACATAAGGTCGTCAAACAGCGCGCCTGCGAACTCACTGGACACAAATATCTCCCAACCCAGTTCACCCTGATAGGTGATGCGTTGCGCGCGCGCAGTAACGCGCCCGATCTCGATCTCCTGAAACGTGCCGAAGGGGAAGGGATCGTTGGACAGGTCGGTTCTGGTGAACGCCTGAAGGAAATCCCGCGCGCGCGGGCCCATCAGCCCCAGCACCGCCTGCCCCGCCGTAATATCCGTCAACGTCAAGCGGGCCGTATCGGGAATATGCGTGTTGAGCCATTGCCAATCCTTATGGGCGGTCCCGGCGCTGGTCATGATCAGAAAACGATCCTTGGTCAGACGGGCAATGGTCAGGTCGGCCTCGATCCCCGCGCGTTCATTCAGCCATTGTGTGTAGACCACACCGCCGGGCGGCACATCCAGATCGTTGGTCGAAATGTATTGCAGGCTGCTTAGCGCGTCCGGGCCTTCGATCTGAAATTTGGCGAACGGGGAGAGGTCAATCAGGCCCAGATCTTCGCGCAGCGCCTTATGCTCTCGCTCCCAATGCTCGACAAAAGCTGCGCGACCAAAGGCGTATTCGTATCGCGGCTCAACTCCGTCAGGCGCAAACCACATCGGGCGTTCCCATCCGGCACCTTCGCCGAATACGGCACCGCGCTCTTTGAGCTGGTAATGGAAGGGCGAGCGCCGCAGATCGCGCCCAAGCTGGCGCTGCTTGTACGGCCAATGCATCTGGTAAAAGAGCGTGAGGGTTTCCGGAACCCGCTCGACCAGATAGGCATGGTTGGACTGGAACGTATCGAACCGATTGATATCCACATCGGCCAGATCCATCGGCGCCGCGCCCTGCATGATCCAGTCAGCCAGCGCTTTGCCGGCACCCGGGCCGCTTTGAATGCCCGTCGAGTTGAACCCACCGGCGACAAAATAATTGGTACATCCCGCCGGGTTGCCCAGCACATATTTGCCGTCGGGTGTATAACTTTCAGGGCCGTTGAAGAAGGTACGGATGCCAACATTCTGAATGGCAGGCACACGTTCCAGCAGATATTCGAGCAGGTCATCGAGATGCCCGTCGGGAAAGGGTAGCTCGTCGAACGAGAAATCCGCCGGGATACCACCTTTGGGGTTCCAGACCTTCGCGTTCGGCTCGGAAAAGCCGATCAGCAGTTTGCCCGCGTCTTCCTTGTAATAGGCACCCTCGTCATAGACGCGCAGCACCGGCAGATCGGGCGACAGCCCCTCGATCGGGTCGGTCACCACATAGAAATGCTGGTTGGCCTGTATCGGCAATTTGATCCCGTGACTGTCGGCGAAACTATGCGCCCAGATGCCGGTGCAGTTGACAACGAACTCAGCCGTGATGTGACCCTGATCGGTGTCAACCCCGGTAGCCCGCCCGTCTGCCATCGTGACCTGCCGCACGGTCACCCCTTCGCGGATCACGGCACCATGCTGCCGCGCCGTCTTTGCCAGCGCCATCGTGGTATCGATCGGATTGGTCTGCCCGTCATTGGGAAAATGAATGGCGCCCACCATGCCGTCGATATTCAGCATCGGCCAGAGCTTGTTCAGATCTTCCGGGGAAAGCGCCTGAACCTCGATCCCCTGCCCCAGTGCTGAATCTCGTTTGCGCATCAGCTCTTCCATGCGCGCCTCAGTCAGAGCTGTCGCGATAGAGCCATTGCGCTTGAAGCCCGTGGCCTGACCGGTTTCGGCCTCAAGCCGCTCCATCAGGTTCAACCCATATTTAGCCAGCTCGGTCATCGCAGGCACAGCCTGCATTTCGCTGACCAACCCCGCAGCGTGCCAGGTCGACCCGCAAGTCAACCTGTCGCGTTCCAGTAGCAAGATATCGCTCCAACCTGAGCGCGCCAGATGATAGGCAACCGAACAGCCGACGATACCACCGCCTACGATAATCACCTTGGCGGTTTGGGGAAGATCTTTTTGCATGGCTAGCCTTTCGACACATTGCTGTTCCGGGCCGCGCCAGTACCGGGATCGGCGCAGGGCCCAATTTTGAGTTTTTCTCTAAGAGCTCATGCGACTCATTTACACGCTATCCCATTTTTACGTAATATTGTTTAAGTCAGGAATGATCGGCAAATGAATTAATCTGAATGCCAGACAAGAAAAACTCAAGATGCGCAAAAGAAAAACATATTCTCCGCTCCCGTCGATCAATGCACTTCGATCCTTTGAAACGACTGCAAGGCTGGGCAGCGTCACCAAGGCAGCGGATGAGCTTTGCGTGACACCCTCTGCGGTAAGCCATCAGATCAGGAAGCTCGAAGATGGTTTTGACCGCAGCCTGATCGAATTCGCCGACGGCAAGGCGATGCTGACTGAATGGGGCGCGACCCTGCTTCCCGGGTTATCCGACGGCTTCATGCGCATCAGGGATGCGGTTCATCTGCTACAGGACCAGCGCAACACACAAACGCTGACAATCGCAGCACGCCCGCTATTTGCGTCGAAAATGCTGTCGCCCCGGCTTGATCGCTTCTGGGAAATGCACCCTGATATCGCCCTGCGGATGCGGTATCTTACGCAGGAATTCGAAAACTCGGACGAACGGGCGGATATATCGATCGAATGGTATGCCGACCCGCCCGCTGACGCAGCTTGTGTTCAACTGTTCGCGGCGGCCTTGTCGCCCGTCTGCAGCCCGTCGCTGCACATCGACACCGATATGGCAAACCTTCCCGATAGTTTGAACGGTTTCACCCTGCTCAGGGAAACCCATCAGGACTATTGGCGCGACTGGCTGATGCAGATAGGCGCATCGGATTTCCAACCGGAACGCACGGCTTTCCTCGACGACGGTTCAATCCGGCTTGGTGCCGCCATTGCGGGCAAGGGCATTGACCTGTCGGTTCCGTATTTTCTGGAACAAGAGTTTGCCGATGGTCGTCTGACCGAGCCATTCCCCGACTTCAGGTTAAGCGGACACTACTACCTGCTATTCCCGAAGCACCTCAGCGAAAAGGCGGGCGCCTTCCGGGATTGGATTCTGGACGAAATCTCTGGCACGGAGGACGGCGACAACCCCGCCGCTGTTTGAGCGGGTCGCGACTGTGCTATTTATGATAGGGTTGCCCAATAGCGGCAGGCGGGCTGGGCCGGCCGATGAAACCCGCCAGCAGCAGCACCGTCAGAACATAAGGCAATGCCAGCATCAACTGGGTCGGCACCTCACCGATCAGCGGCAGGTCAACCCCCTGCAAACGCGATGTCGCGGCCTCAAGGAAACCGAACATCAGACAGGCAAGGAACGCGGCCAAGGGTTTCCAATTGCCAAAGATCACTGCGGCAAGCGCGATATAGCCCTTACCGGCAGACATATCGCGCACGAAGTTGCCGCCTTGCGCGACCGACAGATAGGCACCCCCGATACCGCATAACACACCACCAATCATCAGCGCGCGGTAGCGCAGCCAGGTCACGGAAACCCCCGCGCTATCCACCGCCTCGGGCACCTCGCCCACCGCCCGCAGCCGCAGGCCGAAACGGGTACGATAGATGATGAAGGCCGTCAGAGGCACCGCCAGCAACGTCAGATAAACAAGCACGTTGTGGCCCGAAATCAGCTGCCGATAGATGACGCCCAGGATCGGCACGGCATCCAGCGTGTCGACACCGACCCACTCCACCGGCTTGAACCGCGCCTCGCGCGGGAGCGTTGGCGTCTGCCCGCCGCGACGAAAGAGTGTGATGCCGATCACGACGGTCAAGCCCGAGGCAAGGATATTGATCGCGACCCCGGAAATCACCTGGTTGCCCTTATGGGTGATGCAGGCGAACCCGTGGATCAGCGACATGGCCACACTCGCCAGGATCGCACAGCCCAGCCCCAGCCAGGCCGACCCGGTGAGTGCGGCAACCGCCGCCGCGACGAACGCCCCTGAAAGCAGCTTGCCCTCAAGTGAGATGTCGATGACGCCGGACCGTTCCGCAAATATCCCGGCCATTGCGCAGAAGATAAGCGGCGTCGCGATTCTGAGCGTCGCATCAAAGGTCAGAAGAAGCTGGTAGATGAAATCAGCCATGGGCAGCGGCCCTTCGCGACACAGTCAGCCGCGCGATAAGCCGCGCCAGCGGCGGGTTGAACATATAGGCCAATGCCCCGGAAAACAGGATGATCATGCCCTGGATCAGCAGGACCATTTCGCGGGTGATCGACTGGAACTCGAAATCAAGCTCGGCCCCGCCCTGATAGAGTGCGCCAAACAGCAGCGAGGCAAGGAATATGCCGATGGGATGGTTACGCCCCATCAGCGCCACCGCGATACCGGTAAAACCGTAACCCGCCGTGTAGTTCAGGATAATCCTGTCGCTGACACCAAGAATTTCGTTGGTGGCCAGCAGCCCGGCAAACCCGCCCGAGATCGCCATGGTGATGATAATCGTGCGGGGTACGTTGATACCCGCGTAATGCGCAGCCTCCGGGTTCTGACCTACGGCGCGGATTGCATAGCCAAGGCGGGTCCGCCAGATCAGCACCCAGAAGAGGACCAGCGCCAAAAGCGCCAGCAGGAAAGAGGCGTTGAACGGAGTGCTAGAGATCTTGATGCCGATTGCCGCGAATATCTCGTGCATCGCTGGCAGGTGGCTCGAGGCAGGAAGAGGTGCGGATTGCGGTGATTGCTGGCCGGGTTCCAGCATCGGCCCGGTCAGCAGCCAGACCATGATGGATGCCGCGATAAAGTTGAACATGATCGTGGTAATGACGATGTGGCTGCCGCGCCTGGCCTGCAGATAACCGGGGATCACGCCCCAACAGGCCCCCAACAGCGCGGCCCCGGCAATGGCCAGCGGCAACGCGATGATAGAAGGAGCCCAGCCCATTGCAAAAGCCACGAGCGCAGCACCTAAACCGCCCAGATATGCCTGACCCTCGCCGCCGATATTAAAGAGCATCGCGTGGAACGCGGTCGCCACGGCAAGGCCGGTGAAGACGAAGTTCGTCGTGTAATAAAGCGTATAGCCCAGCCCGCCGGAATACACGAAGGCCCCTTTCAGCATAACGCCGAGCGCCTCGATCGGGTTTTCGCCGATGGCCAGCACGATCAATCCGCAAATGAACAGCGCCGCCATCAGGTTGATGACCGGTAGCAGAAACAGATCGGCCCAACGCGGTAAAGGCGGTATCGGCGTGCTCATGCAGCTTCCCCTGTGCGCTTCTGGCCCGCCATCATCAGGCCCAGCGTCTGCCTGTCTGCCTCGTCGCGCGAAACGATACCGACATTCTTGCCGCCGCAAAGCACCATGATCCGGTCCGACAGTGACATGATCTCGTCAAGCTCCACGCTGACCAGCAGGATAGCGCATCCTGCATCTCTGAGCGCCAAAAGCTGTTTGTGAATAAACTCGATGGCCCCGACATCGACGCCGCGAGTCGGCTGGCCAACCAACAGAACCACCGGATGGGCCGAAAATTCCCGTGCGATGACGATCTTCTGCTGGTTGCCGCCGGAGAAGTTTTTCGCGAAATGACGCGGCTCCGAAGGTCGCACGTCATAATCCTTCATCTTCGCACGGCAATTCGCCTCAATCGCGTCCTGATCCATCAGCAATCCCGTACCGGTTAGATCACTATCCTGCAGCCCCAGGATCATGTTCTCGCGCGCCTCGAAATGCAGGATCAGCCCGTGTGTATGCCGGTCTTCGGGGATATGACGCACACCAACGTCGCGAATGATCCGCGGATTGGTTTCGCTTGCGGGCGTCACCTCGGTGCCCAGAATATTGATTGCACCGGCAGTCAGGTGCCGCATCCCTGCCAGCACCTCCATCAGCTGCGTCTGCCCATTGCCTGAAACGCCTGCCACACCCAGGATTTCGCCGGAGCGCACCTCGAAACTGATATCGTCCAGTTCCACCACGCCCTGACTGCTGGTATATCCCAGATGCGAGGCCGAGAAGCGGACATCACCGGGCGGTGAGACCTCGGTGCGCTCGACTTCAAGCAAGACCTCGCGACCGACCATCAGTTCGGCCAGTTCCGCCGGAGAGGTCTGTGCCGTCTTGCGGTGGCCAACGATTTCCCCCTGCCGCATGATATCGACCGCGTCGGTGATCTCCATGATCTCGGCAAGCTTGTGGGTGATCAGCAGCACCGCCACACCTCTGTCGCGCAGCACTTTCAGGACTTCGAATAGCTGTTCAGCCTCCTGTGGCGTCAGCACGCCCGTCGGTTCATCAAGGATCAGAATCTTGGCACCGCCCTTGAGAGCCTTGATGATCTCGACCCTTTGGCGCTGGCCGACATTCAGGTCACTGACCAGCGCATCGGGGCTGATCGCAAGATTATATCGCTCAGACAGCTCAACGATCCGCGCCCGCGCTGCCTCGCGCCCTTCACGCAACAAGGCGCCCCCCTCGGTGCCCAGCATGACGTTTTCGAGGACCGTAAAGGTCGGCACCAGCATGAAATGCTGATGCACCATGCCGACCCCATGACTGATCGCATCCGCCGAGGATCGCATGTCCACGCGCTCGCCATCGATCAAAATCTCACCGTCATCGCGCGTATGCATGCCGTAGACGATATTCATCAACGTGGACTTGCCCGCCCCGTTTTCACCGATGATCCCGTGAATAGTGCCGGGTCGTACGGCCAGATTGATATTGCGATTGGCACGGATCAGCCCGAAGGATTTGTTGACGCCCTTCAACTCCAGCGCATAGGAGGCGGATGCACCGCCCCCTGTCTTTTCTGTTGCAGTCACGGGCCGGATCAATCCGTCGGGCAGGAACTGTCCGACCGGTAATCATGCACCACGATCTCGCCCGACCTGATCTGATCCGCCGCCGCTTCAATCGCGGCTTTCATCTCATCCGAGATCAAATCGGCATTATGTTCGTCAAGCGCCCAGCTCACGCCGTCTTCGGCAATGCCCAGGTTACGCACGCCGGTTTCAAATTCGCCCGACATCGCGTCTTTCATTGTCTCGTAAGCGGCTACATCCACCCGTTTGAGCATTGAGGTCAATACATTACCGGGTGCCATGTGGTTCTGGTTTGAATCGACACCGATTGCCAGTTTGCCAGCGTCAGCCGCCGCCTGAATGACCCCCACACCCGTACCACCGGCCGCCTGATAGATCACATCCGCACCGCGATCGATCTGGCTTTGGGTAAGTTCGGCCCCTTTGGCCGGGTCGTTCCAGGCTGCCGGGGTCGTCCCGGTCATGTTCTCAAGCACGGCGACGTCAGCGTTGGCCGATTTCACGCCCTGCTGGTAGCCACAGGCGAAAGCCCGGATCAGGGGAATGTCCATCCCGCCAACAAAACCGACCGTGCCGGTTTCCGACGCCATCGCAGCGGCAATCCCGACCAGATACGAGCCTTCCTGCTCCTTGAACGCATATTGCCGCAGGTTCGGCTGATCCAGCCAGTTCACGTCGATGATCGAGAAATTGACATCCGGGTTGGCCTCGGACACCGCGTTGATGGCGTCGGCTTGTGCGAACCCCACGCCCAGCACGACCGTGGCGCCACGTTGCACCATCCGCTCCATCGCCTGCTGACGCTGGGCTTCGTTGGTGACCTCGAACTCCATCACCTCGACACCGGTTTCCTCGGTAAAGCGCTTGATGCCGTTATAGACCCCCTCGTTGAAGGATTCGTCGAATTTGCCGCCCATGTCGTAAATCACCGCAGGCTTGAATTCATCTGCCCAGGCGATGGTTGCGGCTGACACGGTGACAGCGGTCAGAATGGCAGTCAGGGATATTTTCATCTCTACACTCCTTGTTGAATAACCAGCCCTTCAAGAGGCTTTTATCTTTTAGTTCAGCCAGCTTGGCCGATCTCCTTCAAGCGTTGCTGTAAGAATTCTCCTGCCGTCTGATGCGCCAGTTGAACCTCCGGTCGCGGATGCATAAACAGCGGCAGCGAATAACGCGACTGGTTCTTCTGTTTCGGCGGGTTGATCACCCGGTGCACAGTCGACGGGTAATATTTCCGACTGGCCTGCTCCAGCATGTCGCCTGCATTCACGTTGATATAGCCGGTGCCACAGGGGATATCATGCCAGGCGCCATTCACGTCCTGCGCCTGAAGTCCGGGTTCCGATCCGGTAACCAGAAGCGTGATCAGGTTGATATCGCCATGCGCCGCCGCCCGTACTTCGCCGGGCTCCACGTCATCGGGAAGCGGCGGATAGTGCAGCACGCGCAACAGGTGATCCTGCGAACCTTCGACCATTTTCGTGAACGGCATCGACAGTTTCCCGGTCACCTCCGGCGGCGAGACCTGATCCAGCCAACCAAGCAACGTCTCGCCCAGGCCAATCAGGCTAGCGTGAAACTTACGGGTTACCGCGTCACATTCAGGCGGCACATGCCGTTCCTGATAGACATGGTAGAATTCCTTGAGGTCCTTTTGCGCCCGGCCCTTGGCGTTTTCCGATTTATACCCGAAATAGCCCGCCGGATCGCCCGCCTGTGTCGCATCGCTCAGCTTGCCATCGCCAGCAAAATATCCCGACCACGAGTCATACATCGCCTGAATTTCCGACATATCGATATCGTGATCCTTGATCACCGCAAAGCCGGTTTCCCGCAGGGATTTGGCAAAGCGTTCTGCCGCGTCCGGATCTTTCGGACTGACCGCAAGAACTTCGAATTCTGACATCGTGGACATCCTCTCTCCGGGCGCCTATCGCCCGCCCCGCGCACCCGTAGGACGATACCCCTCAGGCCCTGCTGTTCAAGCCCAAAATGCGTTGGCCACCCTCAAGCCCTGATGTTACGCAGGGGCATGCGTCGGTCATCGCACCCGCAGAAATGCCTCAACCTCGGCCTTGTCCGGTATGGCCGCTGCCGCCCCTTGCCTAGTGACCTGTAGCGCCGAGGCCGCGGCGGCAAATTCCAGCGCGTGGGCCACATCACCATCCACGAAGCGCGCCATGAAGGCCCCGAGAAACGTATCCCCCGCCCCCGTAGTATCGATCGATTCAACCGCAAAACTGCCCTGGTGGAACACCTGATCCGCCGAATGCAGTTCGGCCCCGTCGGCGCCCTTGGTGATCAAGACGTGATCAAGCCCCAGATCGCTAGCTCCCCGTCCCAGATCGCTGGCCAGCGCCGCCGCCTCACCTTCATTCAGTGCCAGCAGGTCGATATGATCCAGCACCTCGCGCACTGCCACTGCGTCAAAGGGTGCCGCTGAATAGGCAACCTTCAGCCCGCGCGCCTTTGCGGTCTGCGCGACATAAGGCACCAAATTGGTTTCATTCTGCAGCAAAACCCAGTCCTCGGCACTGGCCTGCGCCAATGCCCTGTCGATCTGATCTTGCGTGAAGGCGTGGTTCGAGCCGCCAAAAAGCACGATCTGGTTCTCGGCCGCCTCATCGACAAAAATCACCGCATGACCGGTTGGCACATCCACCGTTGCGATACCGTCCAGCGACAGGCCGAACCCGGCGATCTGCTCGCGCAACCAGCCACCATCGGGGCCCAGACAGCCGATATGGTGCACCGTCCCGCCGGCCCGTGCCACCGCGATCGACTGGTTGATCCCCTTACCGCCCAGATAACGCATGAAAGAGCTGCTCGCCAACGTCTCGCCCGGTGCCGGAAGATGCGGCACCCGGTAGACCAGATCAAGATTGATAGAACCGAAATTGAGGATCATCGCTGCGCACCCTACGGGGATTTAAACGCAGCTTACCGAGGCAAAAGCCAAGTTGCGACCCGAAATCAACGCCTGTCTAGCAGCCCGCCCCGCCCAGCATCATGACCCAGACATTGCCGCTGCCACGCACCAGGGCGAAATCCCTGGCGTCAGCATGCAGGATATTGCGCCGATGACCCGGCGATCGCATCCAGGCGGCAAGAACCTGTTCCAGCCGGGGGTGCCCCTTGGCGATATTTTCGCTGATCATGCAAAACCGGTAATCCTGACCGCGCGCCCGTTCGCCGATGCTCGACCCGTCCGAACCGGTATGAGAGAAGAACCGCTTGCGGATCATATCCGCCGCATGCGCCGCCGCCGCATTGCTCAGCCGCGCCTCGGACCGCAACGCCGGAAGCCCGTGCCGCGCCCGGATCGCATTCACCGCAGCACTGGCCGGATCACTGACATTTTCAACCTTGCTCACGGCCTGCGCGGCGGGCGCGAAAAACAGGGCGAGACAGAAAATCAGGACAGAACGCATCAGACATCTCCGGCACGGATGGCAGCAAACCCGCCGGGATATGCCGTGCCAGCACACCCTGAAGGCCGCGCCCGGCCCCAAACCGGGGCGCGTGACAGAAATGTGAGAGGCGATGGCGGCGGATTTATGGCGCTCTTTGGTCGTGAATTTGCACAGACGAACTTCGCCGACCTCTGCAGGAGGATCGTTGCTGATGTCAGGCGGGTGAACCACATCTTATCAGTAGGGTCACAAGCCACGCTACCGCCAGACTGCGGGGTGGCGACCCGCCCTTTGTGGCTGTCACTTTATCCCAGCCAAGTCAGAAGAACCTGGATACGTCGCGCTGGCCTCTCCAATCGCCAGCCGTCGCACCAAAGGTGCGCCGTTTGTTGTAGGCACGCCTCCGGCGTGACGGGGCGGGTCGGCCGGTAGCCCCAATGAAAGATGTGCATTGACTAACCTCTAGTCAGGGCATCGGGCCATTATCAGGAGAGTTTTTCGTGCCCCAATACTTTCCTAAAATAGATTTAGTGAGCGCCTCAGAGTCGCGACCAACTCCACTTCGAACTTTTCGGCCTCGTTTTTCTGCCAGATCACTGTGGTGCAATGATTGGTATCAAAATGAGTCTTGCTATCTTCAAACTTTTCCTTTTCACAAATGTAGATTACGGGCTTTCCCAAACCTTCTGCATATCCTGCTTCCCAATAAGCCCCCAGATTATCATGCGTTAGGTCGGCGATGACAAATGCGGAATCTCGAATTTGTTGCCGCATTATGTTGTCGATTACACCGGCGCGGGCAACGTCCCTCAAGTCTATCAATTCAAAACCAATACCATTTTTAGTTGCTGGCTTAACTACGTCTCGGACAAATTCTTCTAGATCAGCATCATGGTACTTCATCGCGATAAACCCATGACGGCCCGGCCTCAGACCTGACAATGCGGCTTCGTACTCCTCCCAACCGGAAATTGTCAGATCATATTCACCTCCACGAACAGTCTGCTTCCGAGAGTTCGGTCTGCTTGTATCTCGGATCTTTTTAATTTTTCCACTGTCCACTCCAGCGTCGAATAGGCGCAGCAAATGGTCCATCGAAAGGCAACCAACACGAGCACGGTGTTGACCGTTTGGAAAAGTTCTCTCCTTCGATCCGATACTTTCATGCCCTATCTCTCTGACTAGATTTCTCAATTGTTCAGTTATTAGAGGGAGTTGATCGGTAGAATCGATAAGTTTTCGGATCGTGTCGGTAGTAATTAGCGGAGCCTCTGAAGGCTCTTAAGCTGTGACGTCATTCGCTGTTCGAAGCCTATGGCTCAATAAAGCGCGTGCGATTGGTTCCAGCTTAAAGATGTGGCTAGCTGTGCAGTCGGCTGCTGCTGTTCCGGAAACTCGAAACTTTCCACAGACGAAGCAATCAAACCCTTCAACATCCCCAGAAACCATCATTTTTTGGCAATGTTCTTGATCTTCACCTCCGCAAACCGGGCAACCAATATATGCCTCCTTCACTACATACCGGGAGGTGGCCATCACCCAAGCACTCCCTCGAACTCCCGCCATTCGCCTTTGGACATGCCGGAGTTTTCCTGCGTGACGGCCTCACCTTTCAGCATCCGCCGCACGCAGTCCAGCGCGGTGGAGGAGAGGGTGGCGCCGCCCATGCGGTAATCCTCGAACGCCTTGTAGGCAAACGGCACCCAGTCGGCGGTGATCTTGCAGATGGCGTCGGCATAGACGCGGATTTCGTATTGGGCGTGGGCGTCGGCGCGCAGGCGCAGGAAATGCAGCAGGTTGTGCAGATCGACCTTCCAGTACCATTGCGTATAGACATTGGCGGGCAGGTTCATGCGGGCAAGCTCTCGGGCCAGACCCTGCTGGCCGTCATCGCTGATCATCTCTTCATAGTGGTCATAGCAGCGCATCGCGTCATCGGTCAGGTATTTCAGCACACGGTCGGCCTCTTCCCCCGAAAGCGCCTCGCCCCGACCCTGATTGTTGATCACTGATTGGGCGTTCAGCGCATCCGGCGCGGGGATGTAGAACTCGCGGTCCAGAATGGAATAGCGTGCCGAATATTCGTTCACATTGGCGGTGCGGTGACGAATCCACTGGCGGGCGACGAAAACGGGCAGTTTGACATGCAGCTTGACCTCGCACATCTCGAAGGGCGTCGAATGCCAGTGGCGCATCAGGTAGCGAATGAGCCCCTCGTCATTCTGCACCGATTTGGTGCCCTTGCCATAGCTGACCCGCGCGGCCTGCGTGATGGCGTTGTCGTCGCCCATGTAGTCGATGACGCGGACAAAGCCGTGATCAAGCACCGGATAGGCGGTATAAAGATGCTGTTCCATCCCCGGCGCTGTGGCGCGGAGCGTCTGGTGGCTGGCGCTGCGCTGATCGTCGATTTCGGCCTGCTGTTCAGGGCTGAGGGGCATGGCAAGGGGTCCTTTCATCTGACGCGCGACTCGGTTTCCACTATATCTGGTGGGAAGTACTGAGGGTACAGACAATATCAAGGGATTCGCGCAGAGCAACAGTGTTTTGGTTAATTCTGTAGGTGGCAACAACCTTGGGGGTCGACATGGGCGTGGCGCAGGCTATCTTTGACCCAACGGCAACAAGGGAGCGGCGCATGAAAGTCAGGTATCTGCACACGATGGTCCGGGTCAAGGATCTGGAGGCTTCGATGGCCTTCTACGGACTTCTGGGGCTTAGGGAAACGAGGCGGATGGATAGTGAAGCCGGGCGTTTTTCGCTGATATTCATGGCGCCCGAGGGGCAGGATGACTGCCCGTTGGAACTGACCTGGAACTGGGATGGCGATGAAGGGCTGCCCAGCGACAGCCGACATTTCGGGCATCTGGCCTATAGCGTCGGGAATATTTACGAGATGTGCCAGCATCTGATGGATAATGGCGTGGTGATCAACCGCCCGCCGCGCGACGGGCGCATGGCCTTTGTGCGCAGCCCTGACAACATCTCGGTCGAACTGTTGCAGGATGGTGAGGCGCTGGCGCCGCAGGAACCCTGGGCCAGCATGGAGAATACGGGGCATTGGTGAGAATTGCGCTCAGTCTTCTGTTGGCGCTAGGGGGCGCGAGCGCGGCGCAGGCGCAATGCCGTCTGGCACTGGCACTGGCGCTGGATGTGTCCTCGTCCGTCAACCAGTACGAATACGATCTGCAGCGACGCGGGTTGGCGGCGGCGCTGGATTCCGAAGATGTCAGACATGCGATCCTGCGCGGCGCACCGGGCGAGGTGGTACTGGCCGTCTATGAATGGAGCGGGCGGACACAACAGAAACTGCACCTCGACTGGCTGCCCCTGCGCAGTGCAGCGGAAATTGACCGGGCGGTGGTGACATTGGCAGGGATGACACGCAGCCATGACGAGTTTCCGACCGCGCTCGGGCACGGCGTCGCCTACGGGGCATTGCTGCTGGAGAAGGCCCCGAAATGCACACGGCGGGTGATCGACGTCTCGGGCGACGGGATGAACAATCACGGTTACGGGCCGCGCACCGCCTACCGCCACTTTCCGATGAAGGACGTGACGGTCAATGGTCTGGTGATTACCGGTGGTCCCAGCGGCGTGGTGGAGTTTTACCACAATCAGGTCAAGCACGGGCCCGCCGCGTTTGTCGAGGTGGCTAACGGATTTCACGATTTCGAGGCCGCGATGACCCGCAAACTCTACCGTGAGATCAGCGATCTGGCCATCGGTGCGCCATTGCCTGCCCTGCTGGATACAAGGCCGAAAGGATGATGCTACGCGCCGTTGCGCTGCTGGCTTACGTCTGCTGTGGAAACGCCGTGACCGCGCAAGACGGCATGTGCCGACAAGCGCTGGCCTTGGGTCTTGATGTCTCCGGCTCCGTCGATGAAGAAGAATACCGCCTGCAACTCGACGGGCTGGCAGCGGCGTTGGTGAGCCCTGCCGTGCAGGAAGCGTTTCTGGGCATGCCTCAGGCTCCGGTTGAGTTGGCGATTTTCGAGTGGAGTGGATTGAACCAGCACCGCCTGCTCGTGGATTGGACACGCGTGTCCGATGCAGGAAAACTCAAGGCCATCTCATCGCGGCTGCGCGGCACCTATGGAAGCTATACGGATCCGTCGACTGCCATTGGCGCAGCAATGGTTTTCGGCGCGGGGCTGCTGGAGCAACGTCAGAACTGCTGGCAACATACCCTGGACCTGTCGGGAGACGGACCGGCCAATGCGGGTCTGGCCCCTGGGCTCGTTCCCAACGCAGTCGTGGGCAGCACCACCATAAACGGGTTGGTGATCGTGCCCTCGTCGCGCGCCAACACCACCAAGAACCTTCGCAATGTGAAGACTCTGATCGACTACTATCAGACAAACGTCATTCGCGGCCCCGGCGCGTTTGTCGAGGCCGCAGATGATTTCGAGGATTTCGAAAATGCGATGACCCGCAAGCTGTTACGGGAGCTTGCGGGCGCAACCATATCTCAGGCCCCCGCGAGAATCACACCCGCAGGATTTTAAAAGCCTTAGTAGATGTAACGGATCTGATCAGTCCAATACCGCTCCACCCGGCGCAGGGACGAGGTGATCTGATCGATGCCGTCATCACCGAGTACTCCCTTACCTTTCAATCCATCAGCGTGGCGCTCGAACAAACCACCAACAACATCGCGGATGTTGCGGCCTTTTTCGGTCAGGCGCACGCGAACCGACCGACGGTCAATTTCGCAGCGTTGATGGTGCATAAAGCCCATTTCAACCAGCTTTTTCAGATTGTAGCTGACATTGCTGCCCTGATAGTAACCGCGCGTTTTCAACTCACCCGCGGTCACTTCGTTGTCGCCGATATTAAACAACAACAGGGCCTGAACCGCATTGATTTCCAGAATGCCGACACGCTCAAACTCATCCTTGACCACGTCAAGCAACAGACGATGCAGGCGTTCAACCAAGGCCAGCGCATCTAGATAGCCGGTCATGAATTCCTTGCCCCCTACGGCGGCGGGGATCGATGTGTGCAAACTCATATTCGTCTCCGTAACATACTGCTCAGTAAGGAACATAAGGTGAAAATGCCGAATAATCTGTTAAACGCAGATAATAGCTTCTAAAATGCAATCTAGTTAGGGCTCAAAGTGCAACTAACACTCACCCGTCTTGCCTATTTTAAACCGGATATAGCAAAAGCCAGCGGGGCGATCGCATAGGGATTTGCCCGAGCGACAAACTACCCTTCTCATCCGAAGAAGGAAAACTGACCTGAGATTGTAATTTTAGAGTTCGAGCTTGCTGATGGCGGTTTGCACCAGTTTGCGACCAGCGCTGCCTTCATCTGTTGCTTCTTCGAATTTTTCCATGGCGATGAGGGCGTATTGCCTCATTTGCGGGCCATAGGTTTCGTCCTGCCAGGCAGCGGCAGCAATTGTCACAAGCAGGGCAAGCATGACAAGACGCGCATAAAAACGCGCCGTTCTGGCCCGTAGTTTATAGCGCTCGCGTCGCGCTTCTCGTTTCGCGTAAGCATATTGCATTTCCGCAAAATGTCCGGCGCTCGTGGCTTTTTTGGGGCAACGATTTGGCTAAATGCTGATAAATGCGATCAGTTTCTCCAGATGGGCCTTCATCGACCGCTACGATTGTGACCTCCTGAAAGATCACGTAAACTATTGATATGAAACCGGAACAGACAGCACTCAGCGACCCTGCGGACGATCAGAACGACTATGAGCGCGAGTTGGTGGCGCAGGTGCGTGAATTCGGATGGCGCTCGACCCATGTTCAGACCAAGGAGGAGGCATCGCCCTCCTTTACCTATTCCACGGGCTTCTGGCTAACGCTCCAAGCGCCCGAAATCATCATCTTCGACTTCCCGGGAACATTGGCGCATGACGTGTTGGGGCAAATCTTTCGAGAAATACAAGGCGGCCGCGACTTGCGGACCGGGCTGCCAACCAAGGGCATCCTTGCAAATGAGGAGGTGGTTCTGTTGCCTGTCCGGCAATCTGCTGCTCCAGAATATCTGGTATCCAGCATTTGGTTCTACAAGGGCGCGCAAGTGCCTTGCCTTCAACTCGTCTGGCCGGATTCGAATGGCTTGTTCCCGTGGCAAACCGGATTCGACAACAGATTGTCTGGCCGACAGTTAGACCTTTCCGATGAAGGCTGGAGCCAGTAACAGCCGTGAAGATTCAACGCTGAAGGAAATATCCGATCCCATCCACGCATTCGCATCGTTGCAGAAAATGATCGCCTAGAGGAATTCGGGCTGCGGCATGCCCAGTACGTGGTAGCCGCCATCGACACGGATAATCTCGCCCGTCGTGCAGACGCCAGCATCCGAGGCCAGATACACCGCTGTACCGCCAATCGCCTCAAGCGTGGCGTTACTGCGCAACGGAGCATTTGCATCGGTATGCTTGTAGGTTTTGCGCGCGCCACCGATCACCGCACCTGCAAGCGTTTTCATCGGACCCGGGGAAATCGCGTTCACCCGGATGCCATCGGGGCCAAGATCATTGGCCAGATAACGGGTTGTCGCCTCAAGCGCGGCCTTGGCCACGCCCATGACATTGTAATTCGGCACCACCCGGTTCGAGCCCTGATAGGTCATCGTCAAAAGCGTGCCGCCGTTTTCGGTCATCATCGGATGGGCGCGACGGGCAACTTCGATGAAGGAATAAGCTGAGATATCCATCGAGTTCTTGAAATTGGCCCGGCTGGTGTTCAGGAACCGCCCGGTCAGCTCTGATTTGTCAGAATAAGCAATGGCGTGAACCACAAAATCAATCGTCGGCCAGCGCCCGGCCAGCGTTTCGAAACAGGCGTCCAGCGAGGCGTCATCGCAGACATCCACATCCAGCAACAGATCCGAGCCCAGCGATGCCGCCAGCGGCTCGACCCGTTTGCCAAACGCCTCTCCCTGATAGGAAAACGCCAGTTCCGCCCCGGCCTCGTGCATCGCCCTGGCCACGCCCCAGGCGATCGAGCGGTCATTGGCCACCCCCATGATCAGCCCGCGTTTGCCCTTCATCGCATCATTCATATGTGCTTATCCGTTATATTTGCTCAGCAGCATCGATCCATTCGTGCCGCCAAAGCCAAAAGAGTTGGTCATCACCGTATCAAGTCCGGCATCGTCCACACGTGTGGTGGCGATTTCGGCCGGATCGAGCGCCGGATCGAGCGTCTCTACATTGATCGAGGGGATGATGAAATCGTGATGCAACGCCAACAGGCAATAGATCGCCTCCTGTGCTCCGGTAGCACCCTGACTGTGACCGGTCATGGACTTGGTTGAAGAGATCGGCGGCGTGTTGCCCTGTCCGAAGACACGGCGCACCGCCTCGACCTCGCCCACATCGCCCACCGGGGTCGAGGTGCCGTGGGCGTTGATATAGCTTACGCTGCGATCTTCCGGCAGGCCGTCCAGCGCCAGCCGCATGGCACGTTCGCCGCCCTCGCCAGACGGGGCCACCATATCAGCGCCGTCCGAGGTGGCGCCATAGCCTGTCACCTCGGCGTAAATTTTGGCGCCACGGGCAACGGCGCGGTCGAGTTCCTCCAGCACGACGATACCCCCGCCCCCAGAAATCACGAACCCGTCACGATCGGCGTCAAAGGCACGGCTCGCCTTTTCGGGCGTATCATTATATTTGCTGCTCATCGCACCCATCGCGTCGAAGAGGCAGGAAAGCGTCCAGTCCAGTTCCTCACCACCGCCCGCGAACATCACATCCTGCTTACCCATCATGATCTGCTCCGCCGCGTTGCCGATGCAATGCAGCGACGTCGAACAGGCCGAGGTGATGGAATAGTTAATGCCCTTGATCTTGTAGGCGGTGCTGAGATTGGCCGAAATCGTCGAACACATGGTTTTCGGCACAGCAAAGGGGCCGATCCGCTTGGTGGCACCGGTATTCAGAACCACCTGATGCGCCGCCAGCATGGCGCTGGTTGACGGTCCGCCCGAGCCTGCGACCAGACCGGTGCGCGGATTAACGATGTCCGCCTCGTCGAGCCCCGCATCGGCAACCGCCTGCCCCATCGCGATATGGGCATAGGCTGCGCCCGGCCCCATGAATCGCAACGTGCGTTTGTCCACATGCTCCGTTACATCTATATCAAGCGCACCCGCTACCTGAGAGCGGAAACCATGTTCGGCCATCGCCGCATTGGCGGTGATGCCGGAACGCCCTTCTTTCAAAGAGCTGAGAACCTCACTGGCATTATTCCCGATGCTCGAGACGATACCCAGTCCGGTGACCACGACACGACGCATTAGCGATCTCCTTTGTTCAGGGGGTCAGCTTTCGGACAGCGCAACCTTCATGTCCTTGACTTGATAGATGACCTCGCCGTCGGCCTCAACCCGGCCATCGGCCACGCCCATCGTCAAACGGCGGGTTTGCACGGCTTTGGTGAAGTTGACGTAATAGGTCAGCATCGTGCGGTCTGGCCGGACCATGCCGGTAAGTTTGACCTCGCCCACGCCCAGCGCATAGCCACGCCCCTGCCAGCCGCGCCAGCCGAGGTTGAAACCGGTCAGTTGCCACAAGCCATCGAGGCCGAGGCAGCCAGGCATGATCGGATTGCCAGGAAAATGGCAGCCAAAAAACCACAGATCCGGCTTGATATCGAATTCCGCCACCACATGGCCCTTGCCATGTTCGCCGCCATCGCCACTGCATTCTGTGATCCGATCCATCATCAGCATGGGTGGTTCAGGCAATTGGGCGTTGCCGGGACCAAAAAGCTCGCCCCTGGCGCATCTTAGCAGGTCATCCCGGTCGAAGCTGGTTGGGTAATCGGCCATGTGAGGCGACCCCTTTCAATTCTGCAATATTCCGTTACTTCCCCTGTAGCACCCGGCAAAAGCCCCATGCAAGCCCGCGTGCGGCACGATGACTTGTGAAAGCGCATGAATTTGTTTGAAATCCTGGGCCCGGCGGACATATATTAAGGGCAGTCAACGGGAAGGCAGATGTGGCGACCAAAGCAGAGATAACACGAGGCTCGAATTGGCTCACGGGTGCAGGATTGCGCCCTACCCGCCAACGCGTGGCGCTGGCGACGTTGCTGGTGGGCGACGGTCAGCATCGCCATGTCACCGCAGAGAGCCTTTTTGCCGATGTCCAGAAAATGGGCGAAAGCGTCTCGCTCGCAACGGTCTATAACACGCTGCGCGCCTTTTCCGACGCCGGGCTGGTGCAGGAGGTGACGGTCGACGGCTCGCGCAGCTATTTCGATACCAATACCCATGATCACCCGCATTTCTTCTGGGAAGATGACAACCAGTTGTCGGATGCGCCCGCCGACCAGTTGAACATCGCCAGCCTGCCCCTGGCACCTGATGGCACCGAGATTGCCAAGGTCGATGTGATCATCCGCTTGCGCCGCACCTGAATTTCGTCATTCTGGCCGCTGAACCTTATGCCATGCGAGGCCATTCATGCGCGCTATCACCTATTCCTCATTCGGTCCCGCGAGCGATGTTCTGTCGCTGACCAATCTGCCCACCCCCTCTCCCGCCACCGGCGAGGTTCTGGTGCGGCTGCGCAAATCGGGCGTCAACCCATCTGACGCCAAGGCCCGCGCCGGGGCACGACCGGGCGTCACCAAACCTGCCTTCGATCAGATCATTCCGCATTCGGATGGTGCAGGCGTAATCGAGACCGTTGGAGATGGTGTTGATGCCACCCGTATCGGTCAGCGCGTCTGGATCTGGAACGGTCAGTGGCAGCGCGCCTTTGGCACCGCGGCCGAATACATCGCCCTGCCCGCGGCACAGGCGATCCCCCTGCCAGACGGAATTTCATTCGATATCGGCGCAACCCTTGGCATCCCCGGACTGACAGCCGCGCACACGGTCTTTGGCGGCGGCGATGTGGCCGGGCAGACCATGCTGATCAGCGGCGGTGCCGGTGCCGTCGGCCATAATGCGGTGCAACTGGCCAAATCAGGCGGCGCGACGGTCATCGCCACCTGCTCGGACCAGGCGGCGCAGAGGGTACGTGACGCAGGTGCCGATCATGTGTTCAACTACGCCGATCCAGATCTGGCGGCGCAGATTACCGATGCCACCAGTGGCGCGGGAATCAACCGGGCGGTCGAGGTCGAGTTCGGCGTTAACGCGGCGCTTCTGGCCGAAGTTATGGCCCCCAACGGCACGATCGCTGCCTACGGTTCCTTTATCGATATGACGCCCGAACTGCCGTTTGGGCCGTACCTTTTCAAGGCGCTCAAGATCGACATCACGCTGATCTATATCCTGCCAGAACCCAAACGCGATGCTGCTATCACGCGCCTGCATGCCGCCCTGAAAGATGGCGCCCTGACACCCGCCATCCATACGACCTATCCACTGGTTGACTGTGCCGACGCCCACGAAGCGGTGATGAGCGCGGGCCGTGCCGGTGCCGTATTGCTAGATCTTGACTAAGACGTTCCGAGGCCCGCTCTATGTTCGCCGGCACCTATGTTAACTAAAAGTTATATAAAATTATAATTATTCGGAATGCAGAAACGTGTCGTCGCACGCGCCTCATATTCGGATCATTTTCATGCCTAAAACCCGATCTAAGGGACCTGTCTGAGACACATCGTAACCAATTGGAGATCCCATGAAATATGTATTGTTGTGTATGGCGCTTGTGGCGCCAGGCAGTGTTATCGCAGAAGCTCGCAGCTTTGATTGCGAGGCACCGGATGCTGCCCATCCCGAAATGGAAGCACATCTGATCAAATACGAAGACCAGGACAAAGGCCATATCACCATCGCAGAGATCGACAAGGATGTTGACGTCTATCCCGGGCTTGATACGCTTACGTTTCTCTATATTGGCGACGGATATACGTTGAACTACAACGTACACCCCGAAAAAGGCACCTACGATTATTCCGCCTCGGGTAGCAAATCCGGTTTCGGCAAGGGCACCTGCGTCGAAACCACCGGCCAATAAACGAGCCAGCAATCAGGCCCAGAAAGCCGGTTTGGCGTGCGCCATCCGCTGGCATCCCCGCAGCAATTGGCAGCAGCCCGTAGATCGGGCTGACTGCGGGTCATCACCGCATCTGAACCACGACGATCTGATACATCAGCAGCTTAGCAGGCTCTGCCTCCAAGGGTCAGGCGATCGACATCAGTTCGATCGCAAAGGTCAGCGCCTTCCCGGCCAGCGGATGATTGGCATCCAATGTCACGCTGTCTTCGGTCACGGCCACGACACGTACCGGAATCGCCTGCCCGTCCGGCGCCTGCATCTGCAACTGGATGCCGATTTCGAGAGGTATGTTGTCGGGAATGTCGGCGCGGGGCACATCCTGACGGGCGTTCTCATGCGGTTGGCCATAGGCCTGATCTGCGGCCACCTCGACAGTTTTCTTGTCGCCCACGACCATGCCCGGAATCGCCTGGTCGAGCCCCGGTATGATCTGGCCCGAACCCACGGTGAACTCCAACGGTTCGCGGCCCGAGCTGCTATCGAATTCGGAGCCGTCCTCCAAGGTGCCGGTATAGTGAATGCGCACGGTATCCCCGGCTTTGACCTGAGTCATGAAATATCCAATCTGTTAGTGGGATGGGTTTGCAAGGCCGCAGCTCGTCGCGCGGGTGCTTGAACACGAATACGCAAGGCTACCGCCTGCAGGCGCTGAATGCAAATCCGGCGGCGGCGATCGCGCAATCAACAGACCAGATTGATCTTCCCCCTCCCGCACATCCATGCCAGTCTGCGGCCACCAACCCAGCGGAGAATGCCATGCCCATCACCACCTGCATTTTCGACGCCTACGGCACGCTCTTCGATGTCGGCGCAGCCGCGCGAAACGCCGCCGCTGAACCCGGGCGGGACGCTTTTGCCGCCGACTGGTCCCGGATTGCCGACCATTGGCGCCTGAAGCAGTTGCAATACACGTGGCTACGCGCCGTCACCGGCGATCACACCGATTTCTGGCAGGTGACGCAGGATGGGCTGGACTGGGCGCTTGATGCCAGCGGCCATGACGGCGACCCGGAACTGCGCGAACGCTTGCTGCAGCTTTACTGGGAGCTTGAGGCCTATCCGGAAGTACCCAAGATGTTGCAGGCGCTGAAACACAAGGGCATGAATACCGCGATCCTGTCCAACGGCTCTCCGCCGATGCTGGATGGCGCTGTGCAGTCGGCTGGCATCGGTGAGGTGCTTGATGATGTACTGTCAGTTGAAAGCGTCGGCATCTTCAAACCCGCCGGGGTGGTTTATGATCTGGTGGGACAGCGCTTTGGGTGTGCGAATGACGAGGTGCTGTTTGTCTCATCCAATGGCTGGGATGCCGCCGCCGCGGCTGGTTACGGGTTCACCACCGCCTGGGTCAATCGCGCCGGCGACCCGGTGGACCGCCTGCCCGCACGCCCCGCGCATATCCTCGGCGATCTGACGGGCATCCCCGGACTGGCGGGTGGCGATGCCTGAGTTTACCTCCTCCGACGGGTTGAAGCTACATTATGAAGACGATGGCGAGGGCGTGCCGATTCTCTGCCTGGCCGGACTGACCCGCAACAGCACAGATTTCGAATACCTGCTGCCGCACTTGCCCGAACACCGTGTCATCCGACCGGACTATCGCGGGCGTAGTAAATCCGACTATGACCCGGATTTCATGAACTACAATATCCTGCGCGAAGGTCTTGATGCCATCGAATTACTCGATCACCTCGATTTGCCTGAGGCGGTGGTGATCGGCACCTCACGTGGCGGGCTTATTGCCATGGCGCTGAGCCAGGAACACGCTGATCGGATGACGGGTGTGGTGCTGAATGATATCGGACCCGAGGTCGCACCTTCGGGGCTGGAACGGATCATGGCCTATGTCGGTCGCACCCCGGAACTGCCCGATCTCAAAGCCGCCGCCGAAGCATTGAAACTGGGGCATGAGGATGATTTTCCCGATGTGCCTCTGGGCCGCTGGCGGCAACAGGCCGAATTCATGTGGTCTGAAAAAGACGGCGGTGGGTTGGCCCTGCGCTATGACGCCAAGCTGCGGGATGCGCTGATCGGTCAGGCGGGCGCAGGCGAGGTGCCGGACCTGTGGACGCTGTTTGATGGTCTCGAAAACCACAACCTCGCCACCATCCGGGGGGAGAATTCCGACCTGCTGAGCGCCGAAACACTGGCAAAAATGGAAGATCGCCACCCCGGCATGATCACCGCCACCATCCCCGACCGCGGCCATGTGCCCTTTCTTGATGAACCTCGGGCGCTTGCCGCCATCACCGCATTGCTGGAGCGTTGCAGATGAGCGATATCACCATGATCCGTGCCGCTGCCGAACGGCTGAAAGGCCACGCCCGCCGCACGCCGCTGCTGAATTCACCCTTCATCGACGAGATCGCCGGGCGACAGGTCTACATAAAGCCGGAATGCCTGCAGCATACCGGCAGCTTCAAATATCGCGGTGGGCGCTCTGCGGTCTCGGCGCTTGATGCCGACACCCGTGCCCGCGGCGTAATTGCCTTTTCCAGCGGAAATCACGCACAGGGCGTCGCGTTGGCCGCGCGCGAATTTGGTGTGCCTGCCGTCATCATTATGCCCGCCGACGCGCCGCAGGTGAAGATCGATAATACCCGTGCTTTGGGGGCCGAGGTGGTGCTTTATGACCGTGCAGGCGGCGAAAGCCGCGAGGCCTTGGGCGACAAGCTGACTGCTGAGCGCGGATTGACACTGATCCGCCCCTATGACGAGCCGCAGGTGATCGCCGGCCAGGGCACCACGGGGCTTGAGATTGCCGAGGACGCCAACGCAATAGGGATCGAGAATGCTGATGTTCTGATCTGTTGCGGCGGCGGTGGACTGACCTCGGGCATTGCGCTTGCGCTGGAGGCGGATGCACCAACTCTGCGCCCGCGCCCAGTTGAACCCAAGGGGTTCGATGATGTTGCCCGCTCGCTGAGGTCGGGCCATATTGAGACTAACAACCAGCAATCCGGCAATATCTGCGATGCAATCTTGACCCCGGCGCCGGGCCAGATCACCTTTCCAATCCTGCAGCGGCTCTGCGGCCCGGGTCTTGTAGTCAGCGAGGACGAGTGTCTGCGCGCCGTCGCTATTGCCTGGGCACGACTAAAGGTGGTCGCCGAACCCGGAGGGGCCGTCGCCCTCGCCGCAGCGCTGTTTCACAAGGATCAGATCGAAGGGACCGCCGTCATCGCCACCATCTCAGGCGGGAATGTCGATACCGCGATGTTTCAGGCCGCCCTTGAGAAATATGGGAAAAAGGTATGACTGATTTCACCATCGCCAGTTTCAACGTCAAGAATCTGATCGGGCCGGACAAGGAATATTACGAATTCCAGAAATACACGCCCGAGGAATACGCCTGGAAACAGGATTGGATGGCGAACCAGCTACTGACAATGAATGCCGATATCATCGGGTTTCAGGAGATCTTCGAAGAGGAGGCCCTGCGAAGCGTCATCGACGAAACCGACGCCCGCGCCGACGCGCTTAACGCAGCCACCGTGCCGGACCGTTCAAAAAGCTATCGCCGCAAGGTGATCTTTCGCAAGCTTGAGGTCGACCCCTATACCGATGCCGCGCTGGCCTTCGCCCCGAACGTGGCCGATCAGGGCATCGCCGGTCAGCGCCGTCCTGGCGTGGCAGTACTGTCCCGCTTCGGGTTCAAAGGCGCGCCCGAGATAATTCAGGATCTGCCCGAGCCGCTTGAAATTCCGTTTCAGCCGTTGCGCGGCCTGGAAGGCCCGCAAGAGGCCGGATTTTACCGCCTGCGCCGTCTTTCGCGCCCGATCCTCAAGGTGCGTATCCCCATCGGCGAAGAGGTCATCACCATCTTCAACTGCCACCTCAAATCCAAACTGGGCGAGCACTTTAAATCCGAAGGCGCGGACTATGCGCCAGAAGAGGATCTGACCAAGTATGACCCCGTGGGCCGTGCGCTTGGCAGCTTGCGCTCAGCTATTCGCCGGATGGCCGAAGCCTGGGTACTGCGCGGTGAAATCGTGAAAGAGCTCAAGGCCGGAAACGCGGTGGCCGTGATGGGCGATTTCAACGATGGCGAACACGCGGTCAGCTCGGAAATCATCTCGGGCGAAGTGCCGTTCAAGAACTATGCCTGGATGCTGCGCCATGACGCCAAGGCCGCCAATGACCGCTATTCCAGCGAACAAAGCCAACAAATCACCGCCGATATCGAACAGGTCCGCCTTCATTCCGCGGAAAAGCTCTTTGTCCGGAAATCCCTGCGCGACATGGTCTATACTTCGGCCTTTGGCGGCGCGTTCGAATCCATCGACCAGATTTTCCTGTCACGCCATTTTCACCCGGACAACGAGGCCCGCATCGGCGAAATGACCTATTTCAGCGCGCTGAACGACCACCTGACCGATGGCTCCCACCCGGAAGCTCCCTATAACAAACTGGCATCGGATCACGGACAGATCGTGGCGCATATGAGATTGCGCTAATGGCGCGGGTCGATCTGGGCGATATTGCACTCGAGGTCCGTGAGGATGGCGACCCTGAAGGCGCGCCGTTGGTCTTCGCCAACTCGCTCGGGACCGATCTGAGGCTCTGGGACAAGGTCGTGCCACTCTTGCCCAAAGGGCTCCGGATCGTCCGCTACGATATGCGCGGACACGGCGGCTCGGATTGCCCGCCCGCCCCCTACTCGATGGACCAGTTGGTCCGCGATGCCGAAATGTTGCTGGATCATCTTAACATTCGCGACAGTGTTTTTGTCGGCCTCTCGATCGGGGGCCTGGTCGCACAGGGGCTGGCGGTGAAGCGATTAGATCAGGTGCGTGCGCTGGTGCTGTCAAACACAGCCGCAAAGATCGGCCAGCCGGCAATGTGGGCAGACCGTATCGAAGCCGCACGCGCTGGCGGTATTGAAGCTCTGGCCGATGCCACGATGGATCGGTGGTTTACCCGTGCCTTCCGGGCTTCCGAGGAATTGGTATTTTGGCGTAACATGATGACCGCACAGAAACCCGAGGGGTTCATCGGGTGCATGCATGCAATCTCAGGCACTGATTTCTACACGCCCACAAGCGGGCTGCGCCTGCCCGCACTTGGTATTGCCGGATCAGATGACGGATCGACCCCGCCGGATCTGGTGCGCGAGACGGCTCAACTGATCCCTGGTTCAGATTTCCAACTGATCCGCAGCGCCGGCCACCTTCCCTGTGTCGATCAACCAGCGGAATATGCGCGCGTGCTAAATGGATTTCTGCAGAAGACAGGTCATCTGCGATAACATCCGGACGTTAGGTAAAGCTACCATTGACCGTGAAATCACCGCCTGAGCCGAGGTTCGTGCCCGCGTTATAAACCGACACCGGACCGTGAATATCATAAAGCGGTGTTCCGAACGTCGCATGACTTGTCGCAGGATCCGCCAAATGCAAGCCGCTGGTAAAACTGTCTTGCACAGTAGGCTGCGTAATATCCGGCAGCCCACTACTTAGTTCTGCCGCAGTCCAAAACGCCGCCCGATAGGATGTCAGCGTAGCCCGCCGCTGGCCGCCGAGCGCCGCGAAGAGCGAAGTACCGCTCTGCGTGCCATACGCGAAAGTTGTTGCTGAGCCGCCGCCAGCCGTCGCATTGATCACCTCCGCCCAGGAACTCGAACTTTCGTTCCAGAGATAGGCTATGGTCCGGGCGTTACCGCCGACAATTTGTTGCGACACCAACAAATGAAGCCTGTCGCCCAAGGCCTGTAGCGGCATCGAATATTCAAACGTTCCAGAATTGACTATAATTTTCAGCCTTGGTCTCTGGGCGCCGTCCCCCGATTTGCTCCAGTCCAGCGATAGCCCATGCCGGTTGGTTGTGTCCTTGAAGCCAAGCAGCAATTTTCTGGCATCCTGCGAAGACCGGTACGAAAAAAACCACAAATGTTCAGGGCTGCTGGGAAGTGGGGCCGGGAATGTAAGCCAGCCGCTGCCACCGGTCGCCGCGCCACTTTCGGAGTAGGTTGTAGTGATTGGCGCCGACTGAGTTATTCCGCGTGCGATCAGGTCGAAAGCTGCATTGTGCATCAGGTGATCGCCCCTTGTGCAATCCAATCATCCGTGGCGACCTTGCGCAGGACAACGCCTGCATACTGAGCGTTGATGCTGACACTTCCAACGCTAACACCGTTCACGGATACACCAGCATCGCCCGACACGGTCGTGACGCCCGCTCCAAGCTGCGTCACCGAGATCACCGTGCCAATGGCAAACCCTACTGACGCGTTTGTCGGGATCGTGACCGTGTTGGCCGACGCATGAGTCATATCTACATTATAGCCTTGATCACCCAACGCGAGCGTATAGGCAGCACCAGCCTGCAAATTGATATTTGCGACGCCAAACCCCTGACCCATCGCAATATCAAATACATCCATATTATCAGGTGGTTGAGACCCGTGATTAAACCATATTACCGTCTTGTTGCTAGCCTGGGTTGGCCGCGCCGCAACGTTTGATCCACCGGCATCAAAGACGATAACGTCGCGCTCGCTTTTCAGGACGAATGTTGCAGTATCTTGCGTGACGATATCGCCGTGAGCGCCGAGCATGCCAAAGATTTCCTGCAGCGCGCCTTCTACATCTGCCTGCGCAGTGAAGCCCCCAGCATCTGATATCCCGACAAGCGACGCGCCCTCCCCCACAGCAGCCGACGCAAGCGTGGTCGATGCAAGAACGTTCAGGATCGCACGAGCGCTCGCGGTGCTCAGAACCTCGACATCACCTGTCCCGGCACTGCCGCGCCCCAAAAACCTGTCAGCTGCGATCTGCCCCATCTTAGATAGCGTGACCGCACCGTCTTCAATCTGCGCGGTATCTACGGTATCGGCATCCGCCAAGGCGCCAGTGTTCGCCGTGGCACCATTCGCAACCCCCGCGAGTTTTGATTTCTCAGCATCGGTCAGCGCGTTTGTGTCATTTTCGCTCTCATAAAGTGCCTTGATCTCTGCACCGGTCTGATCGGCGGTCGCGCCATCTTCGACGTTCAGAAGGGACCGGACATTTGCCGCTGTCAGCTCTTCGCTGTCCCCACTTCCAGTCGAAATACGACCCAATATGCGATCCTGCGCAACGTTTAAAACAACATCGGTCGATCCGCCGCCCCCACCGCCACCAGATTGCCAGGCCGCTCCTCCCAGTTCGGTGTTGATGGCAGACACAATCTCAGAACCCGATTGATCTGCGGTCGCACCGGTTTCGACGCTGTCGACCTTGCTGAGTTGCGCCGCCGTCGCAAATTTATGGGCGGTCGTGTCGTCATCGATATCGTCAGCATTAAGCGAAACGGCGCCAAGCTGACCATTCACACTATCGACTGCATTGGGCTCAGCACCGAAAGGCAGACCAGCTAGCTTGCTTTTTTCTGCATCCGTGAATGCGTTGGTATCACCGTTCGCCTCGTAACGGCTTTTCACCGCCTCATTCAGCGAGGCGTCAGTTCCAGTATTGAATTCTGTTGTCATGCTCTAACTCCTCACGCCGTGTTAAAGATTAGATCGTCCCCATTCCAGACAAGCGGGCTAGCGTTCATTGCCAACACTCCGGCGGCGATGATGAAATCACCGCTTAGGACGTTCGATGCATTGCCCGCCGCGTCGATCACACCAACGTGCAAGCGCCAGGCACCAGGCGCCACGCCATTGCTGTCAATATTGTGCGTGTTTGCCCCCAAAGTAGCCGCCACGCTTCCCGACGCCACCGCTGCTGATTTCGCCGCAATCAACGCCGCCGCGTTCACGAAGCCAACAGCGCTACCCAGCATCCAATGACAGGCGCCTACCTCGTTGTTCATGAACGAAAACCTTTGCAGGCTTTGGTCGATCGAGAGGTTCGAAAGCACGGGTGGTATACTGTCAGCCTGCCCAGACGGAGCTAATTTCAGCGTTCGGCGTCTGGGCCCAACAAAGATCCCGATCATTCCCAGGCCACCACGACCGCAGTCGTCCCAGTTGCCAACACACGAATAGCACGGAATTCCAGCACCTCGCCAACCTCCACCGGGTAGGTGATATCGGTACCCGCAATATCACGAACAGCGACATTACCCGCCGCAATGCACTTCAATGCGCGCGGCCGAGGATTCAGATCACTGGTATCTGACGGAACGACCGGATAATGCAGTTCTCCCGGCGATATAAGACTGGCCGCAAACCCTGCGAAATTATCTGTCATGTGCTTTTCCTTTCAAGATGCTGGGATGCGTGGAAATCGCCCAGGGTTAAGGGCCAAAGGCGTTGGCTAGTCAGCCGAACGATGTCCGACACGGCCTGCGGACACCAAAGAATTGCTTACCACCGCGCCATAAGATTGCCGAAGCGCGCGACTTAGCGGCGGATGCGGCAGGAGTTCTTGTCGCGACGCATATCGCGTCGCTCCGACCCGACCGGTAACGAAAATCCGAATTTCCCAAGATGCCGCCCATTCTTACACTGTTAGAATTGTACGTGCGAAAGGTCTCACTGGCCGGGTGAAGAATTGGTGTACCAACAGTCCGCAGCTCACGTTCGGGCCAGAAAATCAACTGCGCAGCACAGTGCGATGCTTAGAAATTCCATTAAAGTCAGATATTTGATTTATTTTTCGCGCAAGAAAATATTGCCATCGCTTTACAACAAGGAACGCGATTTTGGGCAATATATGCCATATCGCTCGAGCGTTGAGCTTAAAGCATAGTCTCTGATTTCTCCATCACGAGCAGAGCTCTAGCTTATCGTTTGTTCGCGATGTCCTAAGGCAAAAACCGTTTCTGGTTTTCTAGCCATCGCTCCCTTCAGCCCTCGCCGGCACCCGGACCGGTCTGATGGAAATAGACAAATGCACCACCGCTTGGCCCGTCGACATCGCGATAGACGACCTGTCGAGGAATACGAATTGTGATAGCCTTGGCGTGATCCGTCAGACGCCATTCACGCTCCACAAGCCGGCAATTGGCGACACTGCCGCCGTAATCCGCCGTCGGTGCAACCCTGGCCATAAACAGAAGGTTTTGCGCAATTCGTTCGCGACCAAGGTAAGCGGCCCCGCTCGCAACGACATCGCGCGATTTACCTTTTGTCAGAATCGACTGTTCAGCACTTTCCGCCCATGCCCCGCATAAAAGCGTATGACCATCGTTTTCGCGTATGTCAGCGGCAATTGTCAGCCCGCCACCCGAGGTATACGTCCCCCCGTCGACCACAGGGTCATCGCCCAGCTGTGATGTCCGGATCGGATCGAGATATGAAGTGCACGAAGCGACAGTCGATGCCGACGCCAATATCATCCAGATCAATTTCATGGCACGACCTTTCAGTTGTGGGTGTTGCTCATATCAATTTGCGACAACTTCGAGCTATATCAAGGCAACGACGCATCACATTCTGTCATCCACACAGGCACCCTGCGCTCAAGCGGTTGACGCAAAACTGCCTGTTTCCTCAAGCATTTCTGGGTACCATTTTTTTAGCGTGTCTTCAAATTCGCTGCGAAGTCGTCCGACCTGTGCCGGGGTAAGGTCGTCGCGCCACGCCCCCGCTTTTCCTTTGGTAAAGAAGCTCTTCATGGTCGCTGGCTTTTCAGAAAAACCAATCTCTTTTTCCTGTTTTTGCAATGACTTAAAGCTTGCCTGTTTCACTGCATAGGCCAGCTTGGGACGGTCAACTTTGACCTTCATGAACTTCTCAAGCATGGCCGACACGGTCTTGCCCGGATTTGCCAGCATGTCCTCATAACGAATGACATATAGCGGCAATCCCGGCGCCTGTGTCCAGGTATTCACATGATCATCCCAGCGGCCAAGTGGTTCGTACATGCCCGTATCCGTGGCCATAATATTCCTTGTCGAGCACATCCGCTCGATCGTCGTATCGATATCCGCCGATTGATGCCGGGCAAAGGAAGGCGCCAGGTCAAACGGGTTACGCATGACATAGACCGCCGCTGCCGTCACTTCGGGTGGGATCACATCCATGTCGTGTATCCGCGTGGTCTGGCAGTGCGTTTTGACAAAATGATGATTGGGCTTCGACGCTGCAATCAGCCGCAGTGCTTTTTGGCGAACCTCAAGCCATTCTTCGATCGACGAAGCACTATAGGGGTGCCCCAAGGCCCGATCGAAGAAGTCTTTGCGAATATCGCCAGTCGTAAATTTGCTAAGGCTGTTGATATCCGGCGCCTTGGTCCTGGGCATGAAGTAATTGGCCAGAAGTACGCGAACCCATGTGTTGCCGGACTTGGGAAAGGATGCAAGCCAGATTATCCGCTGAAGGTTAGTCATCATAGTAACCATAACGTTTCATGACGATACGATGGTCCCGGCGTATCCGGCGAACCAGATCTTTGTCTAACTCGTCCTTCCAATACCCGCTGGTTCCTTTGGTAAAGAATGTCTTGGCCTGCTCAGACTTCTCAACAAATCCGCCCTTCTTCTCCTGCTTCGATAATTCCTTGAAGCTTGAGAACTTGATCGCCTTTTTCAGGCGTTTCTCATCCACGGGAAGGCCAACATGCTCAACCGCCTTGGCGAAATGCGTTTCCGGATCCTCAAGAAGGTCCTCATATCGCAGAACAAGCACTGGATAATTCGCCGCTGCGGTCCAGCTTTCCACATGAGCGGACCATGTACCTAAATAATCTGCCGCATTTGTCTTGCTGGGCGCACTGGCATTGTCCTTGCTGCCAATCATCTTTGTGGCCTGCTCCGCAGACATGCCATAATGGCGCGCATAGGACAGCACCATGTCCAGAGGATTGCGCAAAATATAGATGGCAGAACGCGTAAACCGGTCGGGTATCAGTTCTACACCCTGAGCAATGCTCTTGATGTTGTGAGTCTTGGCGAAATTTATATCTGCATTGTTGGCGACAATGCCGCGCAAGACCTTTTCTCTGAGAGACAATACAAGACCTAGATCTCCCATATTGATCTCTCGCCCGGCGACCATATGATAGGTTTTCGCGATCGAATCCCCCATGCCAAAACGATTCATCTGGTTAATCGGGATGGGTTGTTCGGGATTTATCAAATAGTTGGATAGGAAAGCCCGCGTCCAAGTATTGCCCGACTTTGGATAAGAGGCCAGCCAGACGATACTGTTCTTCATGGTCGATTTCCCCGCGGTGACACACCCGCGTAGTACCAACAAAAAAAATAGCAAGGAAGAGTAAACTCCCCCTTGCTATCAGATTTTACCTTAAGCTTAGAAGCTCAGGTTGATCGCAGTACCGAAGACTGTACCGTCGTCGTCGTTTGCGGCGTTACCGTTGTCGGACGCTTCTGCGTAGACAAGGTAGATATCCCAATCAACACCTGGGCCGAGGTCACGGCTGGCGGCGATTGCATATGCTTCGTACTCTTCGTCCGCACCGAGGGTACCGGAGTTGTCGTAGTTACCCTGATAGGTTTCGAAACCGAAGGACCAGGGGCCAGGTGCGTCGTAGGTTACACCGAGGCTCCAACCGTCTTGGTCAACACCAAACGCGCCGTTGCCGTTGTCGTTTTCGGCATAGCTAGCACCAAAACCGAAGTCGCCGATGCCGACGTTAAGGCCAACGGCCCATACGTCTGCGTCAGGTGCGCCAGCAGCTACACCGCTGCCTTCACCGTAACGAGCGCTTGCAGTAACACTTGCTGCACCCAGGTTGCCGGAGTAGTTAACACCGATGTCCCAGATATCTTCAAGAGTAGCTGTGGTGTTGTTGGCGATCTGACCAGGAGCAAAGCCCTGCGACGCGTTGCCGTTGTTGTTCGGCGCATACGAGAAACCAACAACCAGACCGTTGAAGTTCGGTGTGAAGTAGCTGATGCGGTTCACGTCGTTGTTACCTGCAACTTCAGTGAACGACGAGATGCCGGCCTGACGGAAGTTGAAAGGTACAACACCCGAAAGCGGCAGGAAGGCCGAGATCGAAGGTGAGTTGATGAACAGCGAAGAAACAGCCGACGCACCGGTTGACAACAGGTAACCAGCCGAGTTTTCCGCACCAAGCACAACGCGACCGAATGTGTCGCTCTTGATTTCGATGTAGGATTCGTCGACGTTGTTAGCCGCGCCACCAACGTTGTTTTGCGCTTCAAACTGTACGTTGGCACCGAAGGTCAGGCCATTGTCCAGAGTGATGCTGGGCGAGAAGATGATCTCACCGGTGGAGAATTGCTTCAGACCGTCAAAGTCCGAGCCCGCTGTTGCGGCGCCGGCGCTGTGGTCGACGATCGCGACGTGCGAGTTGATAAACCCGCCCCAGTCCAGATCCCAGCTCTGGGCCGAAGCCGGAGCAGCAGCGGCAACGCCGAGTGCGATCGCGCTGGTGCTAAGAAGTTGCTTTTTCAAGGGTGTCCCTCCTCATAAGCAAGTGATTAAAGTTTCGCCGCCCCCAACGTGGACACGACTTGGATGATGGAATGCTGCAAATACCCCCCGACTGTCAACGAATGCCCCCGCTGCCAAACCGTTGTTACCGGCGTTGTGGCGTTTAAATCACACACCCCAGAACGCCTATTCCGGGGCGGTTTGCGGCGCCCACCCCAATTCGCCTTATTTTATTGGCTTTTTGTAAGGATTTTCGACCGGTGACCTGACTCACCGTGGCACCGTGGTCACGTTTTGATTTTGCGCTCAGCAAAGGTTTTAACGTTGCGGTTTCGCCACACACCAGGCTTGCGCCAGAGAATCGCTATGGGCGTTGCCGATTCCATCTAATCGGTCGCCGACAGCCCCAGGATTGCCCGTGCCTGGTCCACCGTTGCTACCGGTCGCTCGTATTTTTCGCATAATGCAGCGCAGCGCGCGACTAATGCTGCATTGGACGGCGCCAGTGTGTTGCGGTCTAGCCGGATATTATCTTCAAGCCCGGTTCGGGTATGGCCGCCGGCTGCAATCGACCACTCATTGACCACGATCTGGTTCGGACCGACCCCGGCCGCACACCATTGCGCTTCAGCGGCGCGTTCCTTCATGATCCGAACATAGAAATCAAACACGTCGCGATCGGCAGGCATAGCGTTCTTCACCCCCATCACGAACTGCACATAAAGCCTGCCATAAAGGACACCTTCCCGGTGCAGCCGAATGGCATGCAGAATATGGCTCAGATCGAACGCTTCGATCTCGGGGGTAACATGAAACCTGTGCATCTCTGTCGCCAGCCATTGAACAAGATCAGGCGGATTTTCATAAACCCGGGTCGGAAAATTGTTCGATCCGACCGAAAGCGAAGCCATATCCGGCCTGAGCGACAGCATGCCGCCCCGCTCTGCCCCGGCCCCCGAGCGTCCACCAGTGGAATACTGGATGATCATCCCGGGGCAATGCTTTCGAATGCCTTCGCCCAGACGCGAGAACCGATCAGGGTCAGAACAGGGCAAGCCATCATCGTCACGGACATGACAATGCGCAATAGACGCGCCCGCTTCAAAAGCCGCATGGGTGCTTTCAATCTGCTCTTCGACCGTGACCGGTACCGCCGGGTTATCAGCCTTGGTCGGGACCGACCCGGTAATCGCGACACAGATGATGCAGGGAGTGGCCATATCTCAGACTAGCACAGCAAACGCGCGGCTCCTATCGCGGATTGGCGGACGAAGTAGCCATCCGAGGCGCTGGAGTTCGAGCGGCGCATCGACTGCGCGCGCAAAATTTCAATGGCAAAGAAGAAATCAGAGTAACCCCTGCTCGTCCAATACCTTGCGAGCCGAGCGAAAGCATTCGATACCCTGCGGCACGCCACAATAGATTGCGACAACATGCACGATGGCGCGGATTTCCTCGACGCTGACGCCATTGGTGATGGCTCCGCGACAGTGGATTTCCCATTCATGCATCTTGCCCAATGCGCCAAGCATGGTGAGGTTCATCATACTGCGCGTCTTTGGTTCGATCACATCATCCCCCCAACCGAACCCCCAGCACCAGGCGGTCATCGCTTCCTGAAAGGGGCGCGTGAATTCATCCGCCGCAGCCAGGTTCTTTTCGACATATTCAGCGCCTAAAGTGGCTTTGCGCTGCTCAAGACCTTTCAAAAACAGATCTTCGTCAAATGTACTCATTCTTGTGCCTTTCCTTGTTGATATTCGCGGCAGCCTCACCCGCAAGGTGTTGCTGTAATCACATCTAATGCTATGAAACAAAAAACTATTTTGCCGACGGTGTAAACGGCTCGGGCACGATGTTCTGTGTTGAAAACGGTGGGCGTTCATACTCGGGATGCTCTGGGCGCTCATCGAATTCGATATGCTGGGGCGTCGTATCCTTATAGGGTATCTGCGTGAGAAAATGCGCTATGCAGTTTAGCCGCGCGTGTTTTTTCACATCCGCGTTCACCACATGCCAGCGCGCCTCGGGGATGTCCGATCGGGCCATCATTTCGTCCTTGGCCTTGGAATAATCGACCCATTTCTTGCGCGATTCCAAATCCATCGGAGACAATTTCCACCGTTTCAGCGGGTCGGTCAGTCGCGATTGGAACCGCTTTTCCTGCTCGGAGTCACTGACGGAGAACCAGTATTTGATCAGGACAATACCCGATCGCACCAACATTCGTTCCAGCTCCACAACCGAGGTGAAGAACTCTTCATATTCATCGTCAGTGCAGAACCCCATCACCCGTTCTACCCCTGCCCGATTATACCAGGACCGGTCAAAAATCACGATTTCTCCGGCAGCTGGCAAATGCGTGAGGTAGCGCTGGAAATACCATTGGGTCTTCTCACGCTCAGTCGGGGCTGGCAAGGCAACTATCCTTGCCACCCGCGGGCTCAGAGATTGGGTCAGGCGCTTGATCGTCCCGCCCTTTCCAGCAGCATCGCGCCCCTCGAAGATCACCGCGACCCGCAGCCCCTCCTGCTTGACCCATTCCTGCAGCTTGACCAGTTCAACCTGCATATCGGCCATGGCGGCATTGTATTTCTTATTCGAGATTTTCTTTGTTTTCGTGTGCGTTTCTTCGGAAAATTCCTCTGTCATCGTCACCCCTCCCCATATTTTCAGCGCGTGATCCGGGGATTGAACACCAGATCGGACCGTTCACGCAAGAAAGCGTTTAGCGCAACGAAATAGCGACATTTTTTGTTTGCACGTAATTCCACAACGCCTCGCGCCCTTTCTCGCGGCCATAGCCCGACTTGCCGTAACCGCCAAAGGGTGTCTCTACGCCACCCGCAAACCACTGGTTCACAAAGACCTGTCCGGCGCGCATCTGTCGTGCGGCGCGGGTGGCACGATCGAGGTCGCGGGTAAAGACGCCGCCCACCAGACCGTATTGCGTACCGTTGGCGATCCGGATCGCATCAGCCTCGTCACGGAATGTCATCACCGACAGAACCGGGCCGAACACCTCCTCCTGCGCAATGGTCATTTCAGGTGTCACATCGGTCAGAACCGTGGGTTCCAGAAACGCACCGGGGATGTTCATCTTGCGCCCGCCCGTGACTACCCTGGCGCCTTGGGCCTCAGCCTCGACAACCATGCCGGCCGCGCGGTCGCGTTGCGCTTCGGACACCATCGCACCCATATTCGCACCGGGTTCAGCACGGTCTATTCCCGGCCCGACCGACAGAGATTTCGCAATGTTAACAGCTCGTTCAACCACTTCGTCATGGCACGATTCATGTGCAATCACCCGGCTCATCGCCGAGCACACCTGCCCGGCATTGAGGTAAATTCCCCAGCGAATGTCACTCTCAAACGCATCCAGATCGGCATCGTCATGCACGACTGCTGCGGATTTGCCGCCAAGCTCCAACACACAATGCACCACGTTGGCGGCCGCCGCAGTGGCAATGGCAATGCCGGTTTTGACAGAACCGGTAAAGACAATCTGATTGACGTCTCGATGTTCGCTCAGCGCAGCACCCGCCTGATGGCCCCAGCCACAGAGGATATTAACCGCCCCCGGAGGCCAACCCACAGCCTGTGCGGCATCGGCAAAAACCCAATTGGAGCAAGGTGTCAGCTCGGGTGTTTTGATTACACAGGCATTTCCCGTGGTTAGCCCGGCGGAGAGCGATCGCGCGGTCATTTCAAGCGGGTAGTTCCACGGGATGATCTGGGCTGACACGCCATAGGGCTCGTTATGGGTGAAATCGAAGAAACCATCGCCCAGCGGAATCGAGCGACCCTCAACCGTCGAGGCCTGATTGCCATAATATTCAAAATAAAGCGCTGCGCCGCGTACTTCCCGTTCGGCTTCCCACAAGGGCTTGCCCTGTTCAAGGCATAAGAGAGGTGCTATTTCGTCAATTCGGTCAATCAGATGGCGTCCCATCGCCTGCACCATCCGTCCACGCTCGATGGGCCGCATCGCAGTCAGAACGCCCGAAAGATGTACGCGTTTGGCCGCCTGCACCGCACGATCCACATCCGCCTCATCCGCCAGCGCGTGTTCGGCCAGTTTCTCGCCGGTGCCGGGGTTGATCACGTCAACGCGCCCTGCATCGCCATCTACCCATTCGCCGTTGATGTAGTTCTGAAAATAGTCCTTCATTTTTCCTCGGTTTCAGGCTGGATTTCGAAAATCGATACCGGCCTCGCTCTATCCAACGATCTCAGGCTTTAAGTCGCCACTTATGAAGCCGGTCATAATGGGGCTTCATGCGTCGGTAAACCTGTTGGACCCGGGCCGGCGTTTCTTCGAGAGACACATATTTTCGCTTCTGCGGTTTAAGGCCGGTCGAATTCGCCAGATTGGCGTGGAACGATCCGCCATCCCACCAGCTATGCGCCGACGGATCCCCGCCCGGCTCCCAGCTAAGCGCGTCTGCAATAAACGGGATGTCCACGGCGCCGCAGAAAGCGCGGGTCAGATCATGGGGGTTTTCCAGCAGATCATCACTGTCGATCACCGGCGGGGCTGCGCCGTTCAGCGCCCAAAGCAGGTCAAAGAGCGCGCGCTGTTCAGGAAAGCCCACTTCGCCCTCGTGGAAATCTGGCCACTTGTGGTGCATCGATGTGATGGTCTTGGCCGGGTCACGGATCAGGAAGGCGTGGGTGAAATGCGAAAGAAAGTCATCATCCCACATATGATTGATGTAATGCGGAAAATCTTTGAGAAAGACTGGGCCTTTCGCGGCGCGATCCTGGATACCCTGCCAGACGCTTTCCAGTGTCAGCCCAGGCGTCGTAACATCACCGGGATTGAACCGGTGCCAAAGCGGCTCCTCACCCTGATACCACGCCTCGCCGAAGGGTTCGTGCAGGCAATCCAGATCGCCGCGCTGGCGCATCATCCATTCAAACGCGGTCGAGGTAGAGCGGGGAACTGCCCAAAGAGCGATGATCTTATGCATGTTTGCCTCCGGCGGGAGTATATTAGGAAAGATGAAGCGGCGGGTTAGTCAAAGACTGTCCAGCAATCGGCCCTGCGATGAGGTTGGCGCGAGACCAAGCGACTTGAAGATGCGCCAATAAAGCGCGGTGTCATGGCCGATCACGGGCTTGTCCAGCTTGTCTTCGAGCATCCGGGTCAGTTGTAGAGGGCGTTGCGGCACGCCGTCCGAGCCAGATCGGAAATTGCACATGCCATTGATTAGATAGGCATCTGCCTCGGGTGCCCGCTCGGCCACATATTCAAAGCTCTTCAGCGCCAGATCGCCCTCGAACACCCAGCGGTGATCATTGACCTCTTCCTGACTGTCAAACCAGCCCTGATCGTGGAAATTTCCCGCCCACAGCACGTCAAACCCGGCCTCTTTCAGAAAGTCGACCGTGCCTTGCCACCATTCCGGCCAGTGATAGGCAGCGTTGAGCGCGACTTTTTCGACGTTCATCGCCCGCAGCGCCTCGACCATTGCGTAGCCTGCCATATGGAAGCGTACTCCGTATTTTTCGGACAGGTTTTCGCAATGCTGGCGGATGCCTTCGACGCCCAGACCGCTGGCATGCACCCAATTCGAGCCCACCTGCCCCGCCGCGTCGACGCCATTGCGGGCCATGCAATGCACGAAATCCTCCATCATGCCGAAATTCTGCTTTCGCTGATCGAGACCGTGCGCATAGTCCGGCACATGCAGCATCCAGCCATGCACGCCCACGGTTTCCGGCGCCATACGCAGAAAATCCGTTGGCCCGGCGCAATAATCAAATGGTGGGCAGGTGAAACCCACCTGATGCGGAAAGAGCTTGTGCTCTGGCCGCCATTCCTCTGGCATCAACATGGCAAATCTCCTTTGCTTCGCATCCGCCAGACCAGCTGGTCGTACCTGTCCTGGCCATAAAAGGGCTCATGGTCGTAGATCATCAGCGGCACGCCCCAATGACCTGATGCCAGCATGGCCTGCGCATTGGCCCCCAGATCGGCCTCTGCATCCTTCCAGGAGGTGGCGTCCGATACCACCTCCAGGTCCAGCCCGGCAGCCGACATTGCCGTGGCCAGATGATCACCCTTATCCCAGTTGGCGACCGATCCGTCCCACAACATACGGCCCACTTTATCGAGAAATTCCAGTGCTTTGCCCGCGCGTTCGGATCCGACATAGAGGCGATAGAGATATTCATTCAGCGGCTGATTTTCTTCTGCCAGCCAGAGCGATTCGGGCTTAAAAGAAATGGGCGACGGATCGGGGTACGCGTAGGGTAAATCCAGATAGGCGGCCGTGCGCGCGGTATCGGTTTCAAAGTAGCGATGCTCCAGCCTGTCGCGATTTTTGTAGCGTTCCGGCAGTCTGATCACGCCGCCCAGAACCGGGCGGATGACAACACGAACCCGCCTCTCCCGCAGTCCGATCAGCCGGTCGAGCAGGAAGTAGCAGTAATCGCTTTGCAGCGAATAAAAAACCTCGACCTGTGCGGCCTCATCTGCCATCCACCGCCTCCCGCATCCAACGTTGCAGATGCATCACCGAGTGTTCGGAATTCACTCCGCATTTTGGGTCGAGCACCAGCGGGCCGGGTTTGTAACCTCTTGATTTCAAACCGCGTTGGACGGATTCGACCAGGTGGATATCCTCCTCGACCGTGGTGGCACGATCCTGTACCGCCATCTGGCGGACGGTCTCATTCTCTTCACCACCCACCGAATACCAGCCACGCCAGACTACCACGTGATCGGCGTCAACCGCACGCCAGTGATAGGTGTTGAGCAGATTGCCAGGATAGACTTGGAAGCTGAACATCGGCCAGAGGAACCAGCTTGAATATTCCTCATTATGGGCGAACCCGGAGTTGATGTCGTAAGTCATCTGGTCCAGAGCATTGCAATCGGTGGTGTGACGCAGGCAATAGCCCTGCGGCTGGATATCGTAGGTTTCAGGCTTGATCACCCCGGTGGAGAAGGTCGGGTGGTTGAGACTGCAATGATAGCATTCCGAATAGTTCTCGACCGAGACCTTCCAGTTACAGTGTTCCGGTATTTCGACCCATTCCAGCGGCCTGAGATCGGCCCAGTTGGGCACAAAATCTTCCAGTTCGGCACGGGCATTCGGGAACCATGTGTCCATCGGGTCCGCATCAGGATCAAGATTGACGAAGATAAAGCCGAGGAAGATTTCCGTACGCACTGATGTGAGGCAAATGCCTGATTTATCAAAACCTTCGACCGCGTTGATGTTCGGCCCCGCGCGTAATTCTCCGGTCAGCTCATAGGTCCAGGCGTGATAGGGGCAGACCACGACGCGGGTGCTCCCGCTGCCCTGCACAAGCTGATGGGCGCGGTGCTGGCAGACATTGTAGAAGGTGCGGACCTCACCGTCGCGGCCACGCACGCAAAACAGGCTTTCGCCGCCCAGATCGACGGTGAAATAGTCGCCCGGCTTTTCAAGCAGGCTGGCATGGCCGGCGAATTGCCATGTGCAGGCCAGCAGACCGGCGCGCTCGGCCTCGAACACTGCCGGGTCGGTATAGTAGCGCGCATCGAGCGAACGGATGGGTGCGCTCATCGAGGCTCCTCCTGATAGATGCCCAACTGGTGGCGGCGCTTGTGAAATGTCTCGACCCGTTCGACGATTTCCTCGCTGGAGACGGCAATGACGAAACTGAGCAGTGTTTCGAGCAGGGCAATGGTCGAGACCGAGGATGGAAAGAACTGCGGTGTGTCGGCGGCGACGACAAAGCCGTGCTGCGCGCCGAGGATGATCGGGCTGACGGGGCTGTCGGAGATGGCGACCACCTTGACCCCCTGTTCGCGCGCGATGCGCACCGCGTCGATCACCTCGGATCTATAGGGGTTGCAGGTGATGGCGATCAGCACATCGCGATTGTCGGCCCAGGCCAGATCGTCCGTCGCCACCGACCCGGCGCGCGGGATGGTGTGGAACCGGGTCATGCCGGTCGAGGCGAGATAGGTGAAGTTGCGGGCATTGGCGTTGTTGACGCCCACCCCCATCACAAAGACCTGCCGGCAGTTCCAGATGGCGTCCGCCGCCGATTTCAATGCCTCGGCACTGATCCCGGCGAAGGTTTCCTCGATATTGCTGATCGCGGCGGCGACCTGATCAGCGTAGAGCCCGCCCAGATCACCCGAGCGGCGCACTTCCTGTAGCCATCGCACCCGGTCCGGGTAACTGACCTGCCCGCGCCTGATCGCCTCGCGGAAGGGTTCGCGGAAATCATCGTAACCTTCGAACCCCACCTGCCGGGCCATGCGCACGAAGGTGTTGGGCTTGACGCGGGCCGCCTCGGCAATTTCGCGCACGGTCGACACGCCCACATCGCGCGGGTTCTCCAACACGTAGCGCGCGGCCTTCTGTGCCTCGGGCGTCAGCGCCGACCACTCTTCGGTCAGGCGCTCCAGCACGGTTGATTGTACATTTGTATCATTCATGATTGACGATGGTACATATGTGCGATTAGCCTGTCGAGGAAAAATTCGACTCGGATCACAGGAAATTCGACATGTCCGACACACCATTCCCCAGCAGCGCCCGCGTAGTCATCGTCGGCGGTGGCGTCATGGGGGTGGGGCTGGCTTATCACCTTGCGCATGAGGGCTGGGGACCGGAGGTGGTGCTGTTGGAAAAGGCAGAGCTGACCAGCGGGTCGACCTGGCATGCGGCGGGGCAGATCACCCATTCGACCAGTTCCTTCGGCCTGGGCAAATGCGTCGATTACAATATCGGGCTTTATGCCGGAGGGCTGAAGGCCGAGACCGGACAGGCGGTGACCTGGCATGGCTGCGGATCATTCCGGCTGGCCTATACGACGGACGAGATGGACTGGCTGCGGCATACACTTTCCGTCGGACGCTCGCTGGGGTTCAACATCGAGCTGGTGGGCAAAGACCGGATTGCCGAACTGCATCCGTTCTACAATCTCGACGGTGTGCTGGGCGCGCTTCACACGCCCGATGACGGCCATGTGGACCCCTCAGGCGTGACCATGGCGATGGCTGCCGGGGCGCGGAAACTGGGCGTACGGGTCATCCGCCGTTGCCGGGCGACGAACATAACGCAGGCCCCGACCGGCGAGTGGCATGTCGAGACCGATGAGGGCACGATCACCTGCGAACACGTGGTCAATGCAGGCGGCACCTATGCCCGGCAGATGGGCGAATGGTCCGGTCTGCAATTGCCGATGACCTCAATGACGCATCATTATTTTGTTACCGAAAATGTTCCTGAATTCAAAAATTTGGAGCGTGAACTTCCAGTGATACGTGATGACAGGCTGGTGTCTGGTTACATCCGGATGGAGCAGCAGCGCGGACTCATCGGCATCTACGAGAAAGAAAACCCCAACACCGTCTGGGAGGATCACTGCCCCTGGGAGGCCGAGAACGAGCTTTTTGCTGCTGATTACGACCGCATCATGCCCTGGCTGGAAAACGCGATGAGCCGGATGCCGATCTTTGCCGAGCTTGGCATTACCCGCGAAGTGCATGGCGCGATCAGCCACCCGCCGGATGGCAACCCGCTGATCGGCCCGGCACCGGGTGTGCGCAATTACTGGTGCTGCTGCGGTACCCAGATCGGCATCGGCTGGGGCCCCGGCCTGACCCGCGAACTGGCGCGCTGGATGGTGCATGGCACGGCCGATATTTCGATGCGCGACTATGACCCGCGCCGCTTTGGAAGATACGCGAAGAAAGACTGGCAAGTAATTAAGGCAAAAGAAGACTATTGCCTGCGGCACGAAATTCCCTTTCCGCATTTCAACCGCCTCGCAGGGCGCCCGATCAAGACGTCAGGCATCTATGAAACGCTCAAGGACAAGGGTGCGGTGCATGAAGAGGTCTATGGCTGGGAGCGACCCCGCTGGTTTGCCCGCGACGACGTAGAACAGCGCGACCATTATTCCTTTCGCCGCACGTCGGTGCATGACATCGTGGCCGGGGAATGCCGCGCCATCCGCGAGACGGCGGGGGTCATGGACATCTCCTCCTTCGCCAAGATCGAGATTGCAGGCGCGGATGCGGCAACCTTCCTAGATGGGATGGTTGCCAATCGCCTGCCGTCCAAGGACGGCCGCATCATCCTGACCCACCTGCTCAATCACAGAGGACGTATTGAGGCTGAGGTTACAATCGTCCGACTGGCGGAGAATTGGTTCTACCTCACCTGCGCCGCCTTCTTTGAGCAGCGGGTCATGGACTGGCTCACCCGGCATATTCCTGAAGGCTCAGACGTAACCCTGCACAACCAGTCGTCTGAGTACGGCGCGCTGGCGCTACAGGGCCCGAACGCACGTGACATCCTGCGCCAACTGACCGAAACGGACCTGTCCAACGCCGCCTTCCCGTGGTTGACCTCGCAGGACATCGCCTTGGCGGGACAATCGGTGCAGGCGATGCGTATGTCTTACGCCGGTGAACTGGGCTGGGAAATGCACATGCCGATGGCGCATCTGGCGCCGGTCTACACGGCACTTTGCCAAGCGGGCGTGGCGCATGGTTTGACCGACACCGGATCATTCGCAATGAATACCCTGAGGATGGAAAAGATGTTCAAGGGTGCGGGCGAATTGACCAATGAGGTCACGCTGCCCGAAGCTGATGTGATGCGTTTCGCCCGGCTCGACAAGGAGTATCTGGGGGTCGAGGCAACCCGCAAAAGCGCCGCGCAGGCCGAGGACGGTATGATGCCGTGGGTCTGTTCCTATCTTGAGATTGAGCCCGACGGTATCAACGACGGCCACGGCGGAGAAGCGGTATTGCTGGCTGGCAAGGTCGTCGGATCGACAGCTTCTGTCGCCTATGGGCATACAATCGGCAAGATCCTGGCCTTTGCTTATGTCAGACCCCACGCCAACGTGGCAGGCACGGAAATCGACGTGGTGATCGCGGGTGAGCCGCGCAAAGGGCGCATCCTGACCGCCCCCGCCTATGACCCCGAAAGCCACAGACCAAGGACGGACGGATGACAGAACTTCCCAAGACAATGCAGGCGATGGTGCTGACCGGCCATGGCGATCTGGATGCTTATGAATGGCACGAAGACTGGCCGATGCCCGAGGTTGGCGCGGATGACGTGCTGATCCGGGTCGGCGCCTGCGGGTTGAACAACACTGACGTCAACACCCGCTCGGGCTGGTATTCCAAAGCTGTCGAAGATGCGACCACCGGCGGGGCGTTCGCAGCGGCCGATGACCATGATCCGACCTGGGGCGGCAGACCTTTGACCTTCCCGCGCATTCAGGGGGCGGACCCGGTCGGGCGTGTTGTGGCGGTCGGGGCCAATGCCGACCAGAGCCTTTTGGACAAGCGGGTGATGATCGATGGCTGGCAGCGCGACTGGTCCGATCCGGACAACATGGACAAGACCGGTTATTTCGGCTCCGAGCGTGATGGCGGTTATGCGCAATATGTCAGTGCCGATCGGCGCGACGTGGCTGTGGTAGAAAGCGACCTCAGCGATGCCGAACTGGCCACGTTTCAGTGCAGTTACACTACCGCCGAGGGTATGCTGGTGCGCACCAACGTTGGCGCGGACGACACGGTTCTGATCACCGGCGCGTCCGGGGGTGTGGGCGGCGCGCTTATTCAACTGGCCAAACGCCGGGGCGCGAGAGTCATTGCGCTGGCGTCAGAGTCGAAACATGCGGATGTGTCACTCTCCGGTCCGGACAGGATATTGCCCCGCGCGCCTGCGAACCTGCGCACCGCTCTGGGAGATGAGAAGATCACTGTTGTCGCCGATATCGTCGGGGGCGACTATTGGCCGACGCTGATCGACATCCTTGAACGCGGCGGGCGCTATGTCTGCTCCGGCGCCATCGCCGGCCCCATGGTCGAGCTGGATCTGCGCACCTTCTATCTGCGCGATCTGACCTTCAGCGGCTCGACCATCCTGCCCCAGCATGTGTTCCGCGACGTGGTGAGCTATATCGAACGCGGCGAGATCAAGCCGATGCTGGCCGCGACCTATCCTTTGAAAGACCTGCGAGAGGCACAGGCCGCGTTCATCGAAAAACGCCATACCGGCAACATCGTGGTCCTGCCGTGACGCGCGCCGTCTGGGATACGCTTCTGGACGCGGCGCGTGAGACCCATCAAGACCACGCGCAGCTCTCGGAATTCTGCCCGTTCCCGGAAGACATTACTGCGCAGCCGGTTGCGCCCTTCGACATCCCCGCTGCCGAGCTTTTCACCAATGAACCCTGCTTTGGCGATACGCCTTATTCGACGTTTTTCAGCGCCCTGCGGGAGGCCGCGCCCTATGCCCATTGGCGTGAAACCTACAAGGGCACGAACATCGGGCAGGACTTCATGGACCGGTTTGGCTGCTATTGCGTGATCGGACCCGAGGCACCATTCATCAGCGAAACCATGCGCGCCTGGATGGTCTATATGCCACCCAACCTGCACTACACCTGGCACCATCACCCTGCGGAAGAAATGTATATGGTGATCGCCGGCAGCGCCCGGTTTTTCCGCCAAGACGAAACGCCCGAGGTTCTGAGCGCGGGCCAGGTTTCGCAGCATCAAAGCAATCAGCCCCACGCCATGGAAACAGAAGGCGGTGCGGTACTGGCCTATGTGATATGGCGAAATCAATTCGACGTCCCCCCGGTTCTGACTTCAGACAAAGAACTGTCATGAAGATCGCGCAGATAGAGGTTTTCCAGGTCGATCTTCCGGTTAAAGGCGGCGTCTACCGCCTGTCGGGCGAACGCGAATATACCAGTTTTGACTGCACAATCGCGCGCATCACCACCGATTGCGGGCGCATCGGCTGGGGCGAAAGCACGCCTTTTGGCGCAACCTATGTCGCGGCTCATGCGACCGGCACCCGCGCGGCGATTGAGCTGCTGGCACCCGCGCTGATCGGCATGGATCCGCGCCAGTACGACCGGATCTGGGAGCGGATGCAATCCACACTGAGCGGCCACCGGGATGCCCGTACCGCGCTCGACGTGGCTTGCTGGGACATCGCCGCACAGGCGGCGGGTCTGCCGCTCTGCGACATGCTGGGCGGGCGCGTCTCCGGGTCCGTGCCGGTGATCTCTTCGATCGGCGGTGACACGCCCGAGGCAATGCGCGCCAAGGTCGTCGCCCACCGCAATCAAGGTTTCATGGGACATTCGATCAAGATCGGCGCGTCCGAAGCCCAAGGCGGTCCGGCCCTCGACGCCGAACGAATCCGCGCCTGCCTGGCAGATCGCCAGCCTGGCGAGTGGTACCTGGCGGATGCCAATAATGGCCTTTCCCCGGAACATGCCCTCAGAATGCTGGCGCTTTTGCCCGATGGCCTGGATTTCGTGCTCGAAGCGCCTTGTGCGACGTGGCGCGAAACCCAGTCTCTCCGCGCGCGCTGTTCCTTACCGCTTCTGATCGACGAGTTGATCCAGTCCGAGGCCGACCTGATCCAAGCAATCGACCACGACACATGCGATGGCGTGGGTCTAAAGGTCTCAAAACAGGGCGGCATCACCCCGATGATCCGCCAGCGCAACATCGCGGCTGCTGCTGGCATGGTGATGTCGATCCAGGATACTGTCGGCAGCGAAATCTCCTGCGCCACGATCCTGCACATCGCACAGTCCACGCCGCGCAGACTGCTGCGCTGCGCTCTCGATCCGCGCGCCATGGTGGATATCAGCATCGCGACACTCGATGCGCCGATCGTCAACGGAGGCGCTGAAGCCCCCAGCTTCCCTGGTCTGGGCATCACGCCGGACCTGACCTGCTTGGGGGAGCCGATCGCAAGCTACTGGGGTGATCCATGAAAATCACCCGCATCCGCGTTTTCAAAACCGACCTGCCGTACGTCGATGGCGCTTATGTCTGGGGCGCTGGCAACGCGATTTCTGTTGCGAAGGCCGCGGTTGTGGTGATCGACACGGATGTCGGTCTGCAGGGCTGTGGTGAATTCACCCCTTGCGGTGAAAACTACATGGTGGCCCATTCTGAAGGGGTCGAGGCCCTGGCTCGCCTTGTCGCCCCGCATCTCATTGGAGAAGACCCGCGGCAAGTGGCCCGTATCGAACGATTGATGGACGCCCTCGTGCAGGGCCACGGCTATGCCAAGGCACCGTTTGATGCGGCCTGCTGGGATATTCTGGGCCAGGCCACCGGCCAGCCAGTCTGGATGTTGCTGGGTGGCAAACTAACCGATGGCGCGCCGATGTACCGGGTTGCCCCGCAACGGTCGATTCCGGAAACCGTGACCGAGATGGATCGCCACCGCGCCAGCGGCTACCGCCAGTTCCAGATCAAGGTGGGCGGCGACTGGGCCTCAGATATCGAGCGTATCCGCACTACCGTCCCGCTACTGCAACCGGGAGAAAAAGCCATGGCCGACGCCAATCAGGGCTGGCGTGTCGACGATGCCATTCGTGTGGCCCGCGCCACCGCTGATCTCGATTATGTCCTCGAACAACCTTGCAAGACCTATGAGGAATGTTGCCAAGTCCGCCGCGTCGCTACCCAGCCAATGAAACTTGATGAATGCGTGACCGGCCTTCACGCTGCTCAACGCATCGTACAGGATCGCGGCGCCGAGATCTGCTGCCTCAAGATATCCAATCTCGGCGGCCTTTCAAAAGCCCGTCGCGTGCGCGACTTTCTGGTCGAAAACCGCATTCCGGTCGTGTCCGAGGATACCTGGGGCGGACAGATCACCTCTGCTGCCGTCGCTCATTTCGCCGCCTCCACGCCAGAGGAATACCTAATTAATTCTACCGATCTGATGAATTACAACACCCGCAATACCGGCATTGGCGGCCCTAAGACCAGTTCGGGAAAACTCTATGCCAGTGACATGCCGGGGCTTGGCGTAACGCCCGATTGGGATAGCCTCGGCCCTGCGATCACCAGCTACGGAGAGACCCCATGACCAACGCCTGCACCGCCACCCAGTTGATCGACGACGCCCGCACCCGTGTCACCCGTTTTGATTTTGAACCCGGCCAGGAAACCGGCTGGCACACCCACGGTTTCGACTATGTGATCACCACACTCACCGAATGCAACATGCGCCTCGAACTGCCGGGGGGCGAAACCAGTGACGTTATCATCCCGGCGGGCACCGCCTATCGCCGCAACGAGGGTGTCGAGCATAATGTGATCAACGCAGGCGACGCGCCGATGTCCTTTGTCGAGGTCGAATTGAAATGAAGATCACGCGGCTCACTGTCTGGCAACTCGATCTGCCACTGACGGAACCCTACTGGCTTTCGGGTGGCCGCTTACGGTTTGATGTACTCGACAGCACGTTCGTCCGTATCGACACCGATGACGGGATCAGCGGCTGGGGCGAGGGCTGCCCATGGGGCCATACCTACCTGCCCGCTCATGGCCCCGGCATCCGCGCCGCGATCAAAACGATGGCGCCCGCCATCCTCGGGCTTGATCCCCGCCAGACCGGCCATGTGGAACGCGCGATGGATCTGGAACTGCCCGGGCATCTCTACGCCAAGGCACCCATCGACATGGCCTGCTGGGATATCGCGGGGCAGGCCGCCGGATTGCCGATGGCCGACATGCTGGGCGGGCGTTTCGACGATCCCACGCCCATCGCCTCGTCAATCTCGACTGACACGCCCGAGGCCATGCTCGACAATATCGAATCCTACCGGGCCAGGGGCTACTGCGTGCATTCCGTCAAGGTCGGCGCGAATACCGAGTTGGACATTGAACGCATCCGCCATCTTGAAGCTCACCGACTGCCGGACGAACGCATCCTTTACGACGTCAACCGCGCCTGGACCCGCCGCGAGGCGATGATCGTGATGAACGCCGTGGCCGATCTGGGCGTGACCGTGGAACAGCCCGGCGAAACGCTGGATGATATCGCCGCAATCCGGGCACGGACCACCTGCCCGATCAGCGTGGACGAACGGCTCGACACGTTGCAGGACATGGCCCGCATCGCCCGCGAAAACATCGCCGAGGTCGTCAACATAAAGGTCAACCGTGTCGGTGGCCCCTCCAAGGCACGGCGCATTCGCGACCTGGCACTGGCGCACGGCATTCAGTGCTATGTCATGGCCACTGGCGGCACTGTCCTCGCCGATACCGAAGCCGCCCATATCGCCCAGAGCATCCCTGCAGAGTTTCGCCTTGGCACCTGGTCCTGCCAAGACATGCTGTCCGTCGACATCGCTCTCGATCGCGGCAGCCGCAACGTCAACGGTCACCTCCATGTGGATGAAACACCGGGGCTAGGCGTTGCACCAGACCCTGATCTTCTGGGCAAACCCGTCGCAATCTACGAGTAGCGCCATGAAACTGACCCGCATATCCCTCTGGCAGGTGCTACTGACCGCGCATGAGACCTATTACATGGCCGACGGCAAAACCTGCGACGAGACCATCTCGGTCATCGTCCGGCTCGACACCAATACCGGCCTGCAAGGCTGGGGCGAGGTTTGTTCGATCCCGCATTACCTGCCCGCCTACGCCCAAGGGGTCATCCCGGCGATCACCGAGATGGCGCCGGTGTTGCTGGGCGCCGATCCCGTGGGCCCCGAAACGCTGATGGAGCGGCTGGATCATCATCTGCAAGGTCACGTTTATGCCAAATCCGCTCTCGACATCGCGCTATGGGATCTGACCGGTAAAGCAGCCAATCTCCCACTCTACACCTTGCTCGGCGGGCGCGCAGTGGCGGACATGCCGCTTTATCATTCGATCACCTGCGTCACCCCGGACGAGATGGCACGCATGGCCAAAGACGCTCAGGTACAGGGCATGCGCCAGTTTCAGGTCAAGCTGGGTGCAGATGATGACTGGCAGGCCGATGTCGCTCGCCTGACAAAAGTGCGCGAAGCCCTAGGGCCCGGCCCGCTGGTCTATGGCGACTGGAACTGCGGCGCGGACAGATTGACCGCAACCCGCGTGGGCCGTGCCGTGGCGCACCTGGATGTGATGCTTGAACAGCCCTGCGCCACGATCGACGAATGCGCTGCCGTGCGCGCCGCGACGGGCCTGCCGGTGAAACTTGATGAAAACGCTTTTGACATCCCCACGCTGCTTGAGGGCCACGCCAAAGGCTGCATGGATGCAGTCGCCCTGAAACTGTCGAAATTCGGCGGGCTTTCCGCAACCAGACGCGCCCGCGATCTCTGCCTGACGCTCGGCACGCAGATGTGCGTCGAGTGCACCTGGGGCAGCGATATCGTCACCGCCGCAATCCTGCATCTGGCCGCCGCGACCCCGGCGCGTGGTTTGATGAATACCTGTGATCTCAACCATTACGTTACACCTCACCTTGCGCCCGATTGCCCCACCCGGCAAATTGGCCGCATTGCCCCACCCGACGGCCCCGGCCTCGGCATCACCCCTGATCCGGATATCCTCAGACAACCTGATCTGGTTCTCGACTAGGAGGTAACAGCCATGCTCAAGACCCGTACCCAGGACGAATGGATCGCCCGCGCGCAGGAGGTTCTCCCCGCAGGTGGCCTCGGCAACTTCGACCCCGGCATTTTCATCCGCGAGGGTAAAGGCGCCCGCGTCTGGGACGAGGATGGCAACGAATATATCGACTACCTGATCGGCTCGGGCCCGATGCTATTAGGCCACGGCCACCCCGAGGTGCAGGAGGCTGTGTTCGAACAACTGCCCCGCGGCATGACGTTCTTCGCCAACAACGCACCCGCGATTGAGCTGGCCGAGGAGATTTGCCGCGCCGTACCCTGCGCCGAGCAGATTCGCTACGTCTCCTCGGGCGGCGAGGCTGATATGTACGCTATCCGGCTGGCGCGCGCCTTTACCGGCCGCGACAAGATCGTGAAATTCGAAGGCGGCTACCACGGCATGTCCGCGGAGGCGCAGATGAGCCTCGCGCCCACGCGGCTGGCCAATTTTCCGCAAGCGGTGCCCGACAGCGCCGGTATCCCGCAATCAGTGGCCGCCGAAATGCTGATCGCGCCATTCAACGATCCTGACTACATCCGCTCATTGCTCGCTGAATGGGGCGATCAGGTAGCGGGCATCATCGTCGAGCCGCTGCAGCGCATCATCCCGCCCGCCCCCGGTTTCCTGCAGCTTCTGCGCGACGAGGCCGACAAATACGGCATCGTGCTGATCTACGATGAAGTCGTCACCGGTTTCCGATTTTCCTATGGCGGCGCGCAGGAGCTTTACGGTGTCGCCCCCGACATCTGTACCCTGGGCAAGATCATCGGCGGGGGGTTCCCGCTGGCAGCCATCGCCGGGCGCACCGACATCATGGCGCATTTCGACAAGGCAGCGGTGGGTGCCGATAATTGGCTGATGCAGCTGGGCACCCTGTCGGGCAATCCGGTGGCGGCCGTTGCGGGCCTAAAGACGATGGAAATCCTGCGCCGGGACGGCCAATATGACCGGCTTCGCGGGTTGGGTCAGCAGATCATGGCCATGGCGACCGAGGCGCTCGATGCCCATGCCATCCCGCATCGGATCGTCGGCGACCGCACGCTTTTCGAAATCGTGTTTACCGACAACGGCGTGACAAACTACCGCGACGTGCTGCACTCGGACATGGCGCGCACCGCGCGTTTCAACACGATATTGCGGCAGGAAGGGCTTTTTAAATCGGCCGGCAAGACCTATCCCTGCCTCGCCCTAAGTGATGAGGATCTGACCCAAACCCGAACCGCATACCAACGCGCGGCCCTGGCCATCGCCAGCTAGAATCAGGCCAGGGTGATCTGTGAAGGGTGCGGGGGCAGACCGTGGAATCACGGCAGGTATATACCTACCCTAAAGCATAGATACCACATATAGTGCGGGTTTTCAGGAATAAATTTTACCTGACAGGAAACACGACGCATGCTAACCTGTTTGCGACACGGCTCTTTTGCAATGAAAAGAGTCGAGTTAGTGGTAACATTGGTGTACCATCCGAACCACTGATGGACCAATACTAAACCAAAACGAAGGGGCCACGCGCAAAAAGAGCCCCGCAAAAAAGCAACTGTCCAAACGGGAGGACAACTGAATGGATACCGATATCGGTGCTTTGACGGTGATTTTCACCGAGTTCTATTACTGGGTGACTGTACCGCTCATGTTCCTGATCCATGTAGGCTTCTGCATGTATGAGGTTGGGGCAACCCGCCACAAAAACCACGTTCACACGCTGATGAAAAACACCATGCTCATCCCGCTGGTGACCGTGACCTTCTTCTTCTTCGGATGGTGGATCTACTTCGCCTTCCCCAATGGACCGGGCATCACCGGTGGCCTCACCCAATCCGACAACGCGGTTCCATGGGGCGAACTGATGGGTACCCATCTGGGCGGACCCGGCATCGCCAGCCAGGATCCGGTGATGGGCTATGGGGTCGAGCTGGGTAACAGCTTCTGGGCCCGCATCAACGGTGTGTTCTGGGCAGCCTTCCTGCTGTTCTCATGGACAGCGGCCTCGATCGTCTCGGGCGCCACTATTGAGCGTATCCGCCCCTCGGCCTTCTGGATTCTGGCCGTTGTCATCGGTTCGTTCACCTGGATCATTGACGCTGCTTGGGGCTGGCACCCCGATGGCTGGATGGTCACGCAGTTGGGCTATCACGATGCCTATGCATCGGGTGTGATCCATGCCATTGCCGGTGGCTTTGCGCTTGGTGTGGTTTGTGTGCTGGGGCCACGGATCGGCAAGTTCGCCCCCGACGGCACCCCGCGCAACATCAACCCGCATAACAAGTGGCTGGTGACCATCGGCCTCTTCCTGATCTATTGCGGCTTCTGGGGCTTTTATGTCGCCTGCAACGTGCCGATCATCGATCACGGTACTCTGGGCGGCGCCGAAGGCGTAGTGAACTTCACAGCGACCACCATCTACCTCACACCGACGACGCTTTCGGCCATCGTGTTCAACTTCCTGATGTCTCTGTCAGGCGGTCTGATCATGGGTTACATCGTGTCCAGGGGCGAGGCATTCTGGACCTATTCGGCTGGTCTTGCCGGGGTCATCACCGCGTCTGCAGGCAATGACCTCTACCATCCGTATCAGGCCATGCTCATCGGTGCGGTTGGCGCATATTGTGCCTACAAGCTGCACTTCTGGGTCGAGCGCAAGTTCAAGATCGACGATCCTGTTGGCGCGATTGCCGTACATGGTTATGCCGGTTTCATCGGCCTGATCATCTGTGGCTTCATGCTTTGGGGTCATCCGGCGACAGCGGCCTATCATGATCCGGCAGCGCATATCACCCCGTGGGGTCAGCTTGCGGGCGCGATCATCATGTTCGGTGTTCTGGGCTTCCTGCCTGCCTTCATCGTCTCGAAAATCCTTTCGGGCATGGGCATGCTGCGCGTGCCGCCAGCGGTCGAACTGGTTGGTCTCGACATGAGTGAAGAGATGGCAGAAGAAGCTGACGCAATTGCCATTTCTGAAGCTGACATCGCCGAGGCCAAGCGCCTTGGTCTGATAAGTTAAGGAGGACCACATATGTCAACGACACAAGTAGAAACCTGGGCCGGAGCCGACCTGTCGCAGATCGGTCCCATCTACCCGATGGTTGGGATGGAGTTCATTCTCTTCATCGTCTGCGTCCTCTTCTGGCTGGCCTTCCACTTCATGCAGGCCGGTATCGAGAAGAAAGAGATGGAGGCTGACGAGGCCGCCGCGAAGAGCCCCGAGCGATTAGCGAGGGTCTTTGCCGAGGAAGCCGCCGAATAGGCCGATCCTCAGACCGATCTCAAACGGCCCCTGCAAACGCGGGGGCCGTTTTTCGTGTGGATCTTCAACCAAGCGGCGAGTCCATTACGAGGTCTGAATTCTCTAAAGTGGATGACCCGACGACCAACAACAGCGCGGGTACGGCCTAGAAACCCGATGCATCGCAATGGTAAAGAGCGGCACCTCGCGTAGCGCTATTTCAGCAAAGAGGAAAGAGCTGCCGCAAACGGTCGCGGCCCCAAAAAAAGCAACGCGGACGTCAGGTTTGTCGTTGGGCTTTGTCCGTTTTTTATATCTCGACTTCGCCAATCAAGGCCGCCAACACGACCCGTCTACTGCGCAAGCAGTCGAGCATATCCAAACTCCACTTCGCCCGGAAGCCGCCAATCCAGCGCCAACGTCCACGTTGCTTTTTCCACTGCAAGAATAGATACATGGATATACGCGTTTTCAAGAAGTGGTCGCCTGAATGCTGACATATACCGTCCGACGACTGGTTCTGTCCGTTCCGACGCTGCTTTTTATTGCCCTGATGATTTTCCTGCTTCTGGAACTCGCGCCCGGGGACCCGATGGCGCAGGTGCCGCTGACCGTGCCGCCGGACGTCAAGCAACAGATGCGCGAGGCGCTTGGCCTGGGCGAGCCTACCCATATCCGCTTTGGCAAGTGGCTCTACCAGTTCTTCGTCGTCGAACCCTCGGTCTGGATGGACAACACATTCGGCACCGCGCTGTCGGACGGTAAACAGCGGGTGATCAGTTGGCAGACCCGTTCGCCGGTGATGGATATCGTGATCCAGCGCATGCCGCAAACGCTCTGGGTGGTGGCGATGTCCTATGTGGTGGGCATTCTGATCGCCCTGCCCATCGGCATTTATTCCGCCTACCGGCAATATTCGGTCTTCGATCAGGTCGGTACCTTCATCACCATGGTGGGCTATTCCGTCCCGCCGTTCTTTTCCGGCGTACTGGTGATCGTGATCTTCTCGGTCCAGCTGGGCTGGCTGCCGTCGATCTACGACACCACCCATCAGGTCGTGGATTGGGACAGCTTCGTCATACAGCTCAAACAGATGGTTATGCCGGTGATGGTGCTGGCGCTGCAGACCACCGCGCAGATCAGCCGCTTCATGCGCGCCTCGATGCTGGACAATCTGGGGCAGGATTACGTGCGCACAGCCCGCGCCAAGGGGTTGAGCGAAAGCGTGGTGGTGCTGGTGCATGTGCTGCGCAACTCGATGATCCCGGTGGTGACGGTGATTGCCCTAGGCGTGCCGCAGATCTTCGGCGGCGCGATCATTACCGAGCAGATTTTCAAGGTGAACGGGCTGGGCCAGCTGCTGATCACAGCGATTCAGGCCAACGATTTGCCGATGGTGCAGACCGTGACCTTCATGCTTGCCGTTCTGATCGTGCTGTTCAACATCATCGCCGATCTGCTCTATGGCCTGCTGGACCCGAGGATCCGCTATGACTGAGCCCCTGCCCTCCGCCGCCCCCCGCAGCCAGTGGCGCGATGTCTGGCACCAGTTCCGCGCCCATCGCGGCGCGCTGATCGGCATGGTGATCTTTCTGCTGATCATCGCCACGGTCTTTGCAGGCCCGCTGATCTGGACCATCGACCCCACCTTCATCGACATCCGGACGCGCAATCAGGGACCAAACTGGGCGCATCCCTTCGGCACCGACCAGCTGGGCCGCGACACGCTGGCGCGGATGATGGCAGGTGGACGCAGTTCGATCACCGTGGGGCTGACGGCGATGCTTCTGGCGCTGGTACTGGGCAGCCTCGTCGGTGTGATCGCTGGGTTCTTCCGATGGCTCGACGGGCCGCTGATGCGCCTGACCGATCTGTTCCTGTCGCTGCCGCTCTTGCCGCTCCTGCTGGTCATGGTCATGCTCTTCCGCGAGGCACTCAGCGCCACGTTCGGGCCCGAAACCGGCATCTTCATCCTGATCGTCGTCGCCATCGGCGTGACCAGCTGGATGCCCACCGCACGGATCGTGCGCGGCGACGTGCTGGCCCTGAAAGAGCGCGAATTTGTCCTCGCCGCCCGCTCCATCGGCACCTCGAACCTGAACCTGATCACCCGACACATTCTGCCCAACGTGATGTCCCCGATCATGGTGTCGGCCACGCTGGGCATCGCCAACGCGATCATCACCGAAAGCGCGCTCAGCTTCCTCGGCCTTGGCTTCCCGCCCGATTTCCCCACCTGGGGGCGGCTTCTAAACGATGCCACGGTGTATTTGCAGGACTACCCCGAGCGGGTGATCTGGCCCGGCCTTGCGATTTCGCTCACCGTGCTCAGCGTCAATTATATGGGCGACGGGCTGCGCGATGCGCTCGACCCGCGCATCCGCGGAAGGTAATCCCGGCGGCGCAAATCGAGTTGGCGCAGATCATCCACTAGTTTCGCCTGTGCGTCACAGTACCGTTGCAGATCGTCGCAACCGCGTGTGCCTCGGTTATCTTGTCCGGTGAAAGTGCTGTCAGATCGCGGCTCATGACCGCAACATCCGCCATCATACCCACCTTGAGCTTGCCCTTACTGTCTTCACGAAATTCGACCCAAGCGTTGTCAAGCGTGTAGCTGGCAAGGGTATTTGTCAGGCTCTGTGTTTGATCGACCCAGGGCGCCCCCAGATCAAGCGGCGCAATCGCCGATTTCACATTAAGCATCACGTCAACCGGAATGACCGGCCAGTCGGTTGCAAAAACCACGCGCGCGCCGGTCTCGCGTATCGTCTGCCAAGCAAAGGCACTTGGGATCTGATGGGGATGCAGCGACTCGTCCATTTGACTGGGACCAAAGATATGCCCGAATGGCGCATGGCCGGGCTGGATCGACGCCACAATGCCCAGCTTAGCGAGGCGGGGAATATCATCGGGATGCATGACCTCCAGATGCTCGATTCGGTGGCGGCTATCGCGTCGGCCATTTGCATCAATTGCCGCTTCATAGGCATCGATTGTCCTGCGCACCCCCGCGTCCCCGATCGCATGTACCGCGATCTGAAAGCCCAGACGATCGGCCTCGATACAGCAAGCCACCAGATGCTCTTGGGTGAACACCTCATCACCCGTGTTGCCACCGGCCCCCAACGCACCCGGGTAGGGTTCCAGCATCAGGGCTGTACCACTGTCGATCACGCCGTCGATGAACATTTTCACATGGCTGCACCGGACCATTTCGCCCTGGAACCGTTCGCGCATGGCCGGGGCCTCGTTGGTCATCCGCTCAAGCGCGTCGGTACCCTTCATGTGGAATGGCACATTGCAGCGGCATAGCAAGCGGCCTTCCTGCTCAAGCTCCGAGAGCAATTCCAGCTGATAGGTGTTGCCATCCATCAGATGCAGCCCGGTGATGCCTTGTTCGGCGCAGTGCTGCAGACCGCGGGCGATCACGTCCTTGTCCATCCGGCGCTGTTCGGGCGTGGCCGGCGGCATCGGGTCCTTGCCGGTGGTGAGGCCCAGCAATTCGCGCCCCGCGTAACGGGTGAGCGCCATAACAGGGCCGTAGGCACCCGGCTCCAGCAACTCACCGGATGCCAACCCATCCTCTCCCATCACGATTTCCGACCCAGCGTCGACCTCGCCACCTTGCAGCAACCCGGCAGCTTTGAGAGCGGCGGTATTGGCCCAGATCGTGTGATGGTCGGGAGCAAACATTGCCAGTGGGCGCTCCGGTAAAATCTGATCAAGATCGTGGCGCGTGAGTGTCTTGCCCGTGCCCAGAATGCCGTAATCAGCCATCACGCAGAACACCAACTCGTCATCCGGGTTCTTCGCCGCATAGGGGCGGATCAGGTCAATCATCGCCGCAAGGCCTTCGACACCATAAAGGCTCAGGCAATCAAGCTCGACCGAGCCGCCGAACAAATGCACATGGCTGTCGATGAAACCCGGCAGCACGGTTGCATTCTGCGCGTCGATCATCTGCGTATCTGAGCCTGCCATCGCAAACACGCTCTCGTCATCACCCACGGCGATGATGATGCCGTCGGCGATGGCAAGTGCTCTCGCTTCTGGCTGATCCTCGTCAAAAGTCATCAGGGCGCCGTTATGAACGATAATGTCGGGTGTCATGGCAACCTTTAAGCAGATGGGGTGCAGCCCTGCCCAGGCGGGTCTGCTGTTCCGCCATAATGATCCTACTTCTAAGCCCGCGTCCAGATCATGGACAGAAATCTTACGGCGGCTTCGGGCGATAAACTTCTGGCATAAAGCGACAAGGGAATTGAATATCGGTGCAGCGCCGATATCTCTACGGGGTGAACGAGGGATCGAATGTGACCAAAAAACAGCCGCAGCGCAACGGCGCCATGACCACACTGCGCCGTGGCATGACGCTGTTGACTGCACAAGACCGGCGCCGGGCCTTGCAGAGTGTGGCAGCGAGCCTTCTATCGGCGATCGTGTCGAGCCTGATGGTCTGGTCGGTGATCCCGTTCACCGAACTTTTGTCTGACCCTAACGCGGTAGACAACAACCGTTTTCTCGCTGCGCTTGACCGTCAATTGGATGAACCTGCGTCCTATTCGCTTCTGATCCTGGTCGGGGCAAGCTGCGCGTTACTCGCGCTTGGCGTCTTTTTGGCGCAGCTTCTACAGACCCGAACCGCGACCAGCTTCACCGCCGGGTTAAATCACCATCTTGGTCATCGGTTACTGGCCTGCTACCTCCACCAACCATACGAATTCTTCCTTGATCAGCACACCAGCGCGCTTTCAACCAACATCCTTTCGGAAACCGAAGCGGCAGTGGGCAATTTCTACCGGCCGATGATCCAGCTTGCCGCAGCTCTGCCGACCACCATCGCCGTGATCGCGGTCCTTGCGCTGATGAACGCGACGATAGTCGTTCTGCTGGGCGGCGGCGTGTTCGTGACTTATGGCGCGACCTATCTGGTCATGCGCCGCCGCGCCCGGCGGCTTGGACAGCAAAGAGCCGAGGCCAACCGCCGCCGGTTCCGCAATGCCAGTGAAAGCCTGCAAGGCGTCAAGGGCATCAAGATTCTAGGCCGGGAAGAAACCTATCTGGCGCGCTTTGAACATGCATCGCACGAGATGCGGGAAGCCGCCATCGCGTCGCAACTTCTCGCCAGCGTACCGGGCTTTGCATTGCGCGCTGCGGCACTTGTCGGGGGTGTTCTCTTTATACTGCTATATGTCCGCGAAAGCGATTTTCTGGCTGGCCAGGCGCTTGGCAATATCGGGCCCGCGCTTGGCGTGCTTGCGGTTGCGGCGCATCGGTTGATGCCCGAGGTGCAGCGTATCCTCGACAGCCTGATGCGGCTGCAATACGGCATCCCCGCGATGGAGCGGTTGCATGCTGACCTTGCCGACCTTGCCCCGATCACGCATGCAGACGATGGCGAGCGGATCAGACTCGCACGCGAGTTGACATTCGAGCACGTCTCCTACGCCTACCCCGGTGCCGATAGCCCCGGTTTGTCGGACATCAACCTGCGCATTCCTGCCGGTACAAAACTCGGGATCGTTGGCCGGTCCGGGGCGGGCAAGACAACGCTTGGCGATATCGCACTGGGGTTGCTCGCGACGAGTACGGGTCGGCTGCTGGTCGACGGCCATGCCGTAGACGATCAATCCCGGCGAGCGTGGCTGCGCAGCGTGGGGTCAGTGCCGCAGGACATCTTTCTTGCCGATGCCAGCGTGTCAGAGAACATCGCGCTCGGCCTGCCGCCGCAGGAAATCAACATGCACCGCGTACGCGAAAGTGCCCGGCGCGCGCAGATCGACAACTTCGTGACCGATACGCTGGCCGAGGGGTACGCCACCCACATCGGCGAGCGCGGCGTGCGCCTGTCCGGCGGTCAACGCCAACGTCTGGCGATTGCACGCGCCCTCTACCGTGACGCGGACCTGATCGTTTTCGACGAGGCGACGAACGCGCTCGACAGTCGCACCGAAGAAGAAGTTATGTCGGCGCTACGCGCGTTGCCTGAGGAAAAGACCGTCCTGATCATCGCCCATCGGCTGAGCACCCTTGATATCTGCGACCAGATCGTAGTTCTGGAAAACGGGCGTGTTGCTGGGTTTGGGACACGCGCGGAGCTTGAGCAAGACTGCCCTAGTTTTCGTAGCCTCACGACCTTCTGACGCCTCACCAAAAGGCGATCCGGGCGCCGCTGATACTATCTCAGGGCGCCCGGTCAGAGGTTGCTTCAGATGAGCTGTTGCTTAGTAGTCAACGTCGTTTTTGGACGCGATCAGCACGACTTCGGACACATCGGGCAACCCGCTCAGACGCTCGATCAGGCTGGAATGCGCGACGTCATCGCGCAACGCGATGTCGTAGGTCTGCATCAGGCTGTTGCCGTCACCCGAAGGTTCGATATGCAGCAGGTTCGAGCGACGGCAGAAATCCTTGATCGCTGACAGGAATGCGCTGCTGTCGCCGTTCTGATTGAAGCGGAACCGCAGGATGAACTCGCTTTTGTAGACCGATCCGAAATTCGTGGCTTTGAGCACGAAGATCAGCACGCTCAGGAAAAACGTACCGATACCGGCAAGGAAGTAGTTGCTGGTTCCTGCCGCCATGCCGAGGCAAAGCGCGGCGAAGACGTAGGATAGGTCCTTGGTGTCTTTCAACACCGTCCGGAAACGAATGATCGACATGGCACCTACAAGCGCAAAGGCCCGCGCCAGGCTGCCTCCGATCACCATCATCACGATCGCAACGATCAGGGTCACGAACACCAGGGTTTGGGTGAAGGATTGCGAATAGGACAGGCCCTTATGGGTGTGCTGATAGATGAAGGCGAGCCAGAAGCCGATACAGATGGCCAGAATGACGTTGACCGACATTTCCGTCACCGAATAGGTCAGCAGTTCGGTCGTGACGGGCGAGAGTACTTGTTCCATATTTAGCTCCAGATTTATTCTTCGTCATGCGCCATACCCAATACTTCCATTCCGGAGCAAATTTTGGATATCGAAACGCGTCTGAGTTGATGTGCCTGAATGACCCGGTGAAACCAGGACGGCAGATGGTGATGGAATTTGACTTCCATCACCGTGTAACCAGGTTTGATATGGCGCTCCTGCGCCACGTCTTCGGGGAAGATCTTGTTGGCCTTGAAGCAGGTGAGCTGTTCGTCAAAGGTCAGTCGAAAGCTTGAATCGTATCGGCTTACATAGGGCCGCCTTTTGTAGTCGATCAAGGCAATCGGCCTGATGCGGCGCTGAAAATACTCGTAGCTGAACTGATCCAGTACGTTGCTTCTGTCAGCCGTGTTGATGATGTTAGAGGACAGCCGGTCGCCGCTGCTGGCGATCCAGTCTCCTGCGGGGATCGCCGTTCGGTGTTTAAACACCAGGTTGTTGTGCCGCCCCTTTACCTCAAGAAAATATGGGGCGTCGCCCGTGGCATCGTCATTATAGGTCCGAACCCGGAACTTCTTGCGGGTATGAAGTCCGTCGATTTTGTCGTGAAACGCGCTATAGACCGCCGTATCGTAATACAGGCTTCGGACGCTGTATTTGTGATCCGGACGATCCCGCACAAACGGATCCAGTTCGAGAAAATACCGCAAATGCGCTTCGACATCATTGCGACGGCGCAGCGGCAGGACATATTTGAATTCAAACCTGGCGAAATGGAGCGGTGTCGTCAGGTTGCGGTCAATTTGCTTCAGCACGCTACATCGCTCCCCGTCGGTCCAGATCACGCATCTGCAGAACGGCGGGATCAAATCTCTGCATGATGGAATTGTTGCGCTGGTTCAGCCTCATGCCGTCGGGCAGCTGGCTGCCGGCATGTTTGGCATCGCTGTCGCTATCGTCATCGACCGCAAAAGCACTGACCCGTTTTGTGGCATCCACCGGCGTGTCGGCATAGCTGTCGAACACCACGATATTCGATTTGCGCTCGGCGGTTATGTTCTTGTCGTTTTCGGCAAGCCTGGATTTGAACAACAATATCTCGCCACCCGCGCCATAGCGCCAGTTCTTCTTATACGCATGCAGGGCCTGCCGATTGCCGACGAAACTCTGGTTGTACAAAATGGCGTTCGATCCGTCCTTCGACTGAACACCTATTTCGTTGTTCTTCAACGTGTTGTTCACGCCCAACAGGAAGCTCCCCTCGCCCACCGACACGCCCTTGTCGCCACTGTCAACGAACTGCGTACGGTCGATCGTCGCGACCGAGGACATCAGATCAACCGCATCGTTACCACTTTTCTCAAAGCTGCTTTCCGAAATTTTCGCCTCGGAGATATCAATGTCGAAGGCGTCGGAAAACGAATTCCTAAAGACAGTTCTGTTGAACTCCGCCGTCGCGTAAACGAGGTGGACCATATCATCAACCACGGTGCCGTCCGCGAATTCGCAATCTTCCACTACCAGATCTTTCACATCATGAGCAGAGAACATGCCGGAATATTCGAACAGGTCGCCCTTGTACCCACTGCCGCCGGTAAAACTGCAATGCGAAAAGATCGAGCCGTTTGCGCCTTCGCCAAGCAGTCCAATCGCGCCCCACGGCTCATTGGAACTGGCAGCGCGCCGAAAGTTGATGGGGCGTTCTTTTGTCCCCAGTGCAGTAACCTGGTTTTTGAAAATGATCGACGCGCCCGCTGCCAGATCGACAACGGTGCCCGGCTCGATAATCAGTGGCCGCTCGATGGTGTGGACACCCGAGATTTTCTTGATACCGCGCCACACGAGCGTTTCGGTCGAACGCGGGCTCTCTATCGGTTCGAAAATATCGTCGAAGGTGCGCGGCGCCAGCTGCGCCACCCGGTCAATGCGTTTCCACCCTGCCCCGAGGTCCACCCAGACCGATGCCGGCATCTGTTCCACGTCAAAAGCAATGTCATAAACCCCAGGAGAGTATTCCAGCTTCTGCGCTGCTTTTCGGTCCATGTAAGGGTTTGTGACAAAGCTGGAATTGGGAACCATGACCGCGTTCAGGGTAAGTTCCGATCCTGACATCTGAACCGCGGAGCCCATATCAACGCGATGCGCGCGTGTTTTACCGTCTCGGTTCCTGGTTTGATACGCGACAGACAACTCCCTGGTCCAGGATATGTCACCGGCAAATTTCAGCATCACGCCCTTAACACTATGCGCACCGCCCACAGACAACCGTATACCCTCTGGAGTGTCGGCATATGTGATATGATCCCCCGTCTTTTCATTCTGTCGCATCCCATCGGCAAACACCGCGTCAATATACGCGCTGAACCGGTCAATATTCATCCGGACGAATTCGGGATCCTGAGGTCGCAGATACAGGTCTGTCTCGATCTCCGATTTGACAGTGGCAGAATCGCGATCCTTCATCGCAAGGAACCGGTCGGCCTTGCCCGAGTCGAAGTATTCCGACAACGCGGCCTCACGAGCCCTCAGGAAATCACCGTTCTTGAACAGCATCTTGCGAAAGTCGGTGTGGATAACAGGCATGAATGCAGGCTCTTTCGCGGCCGCCCGCCGCAAAACACCATGCCACCCGACCGGGTCCCATACCACCGGCACCAGTTTCTGCGTCCACGGATCATAGTAGAGGCGCCAGTTATGAACATCGTCGACGTGAAATGTCAGCACCAGGGATTCGTAGGCGCTGTATACACCCCAGGCTTCCATATCCAGAAGCTCTGAAAGCTCGGCCTGCGCCTGCGCCCGGTCAGGCGACTGAACCAGTCGGATAAGCGCTTCCATGGGCTTCATCGACGCGTCGGGATAGTGATTGTTGATTGAAATCTTGTCCCAATAGCCGACATGTTTGAAAAGGTTCGGCTCCAATTCGTCAATGCCGCGGTATCGATCCTTGGCGAAAAGCTCCCCGCGATAGATGTCGCCGGGCATTTTTGCATTCCGCCGCAGCGTCAGCTCTTCCAATTGCTCGACAAGAACATGAACACCGCGATCCTGGCCGTTTACGAAAACCCGCACAAGCGACGATGTTGGACCAAGAAGTCCCATCTGCTCTGCAAGCTTATAGCCCAGATAGTTATTCATCTGCTCGGGAAACTTCGGCGCCATCAGGTTGAAAGCCCGCATGCCCTGAAACAAATCATCCTTCTTGGTTTTTACCCGGAACGACTTTTTCAAGAATGCCCAGTGGTAATCAGTGTCGCCGCGATAGCGGACCTTTACCGTACGTGGCCCATCCTCGTACATCAGCGTGCCTTTGACATACTCAAATCCCGATTGCGGCATGTGCTTCTCAAGCGTCGCGAAAGCACGCCGTTCGATTGATAGCTGAATGATGGGCAGTTCGGTCTCGGCCTCGGACGTAAACACTGACCCGATCTTTCGTTTAACAGAGGCGATCTGATATTCCAGATAGGGGCGCAGCTGAATGCTCATGCGATGTGTCGTATAGCGCACATCAAATGTATCAAACCGTTTCCATGTCTGATGAAGGGTGTAGCCGCCGATGACGACGATGGGCAGCGTAACCAGCCAGCTCCACAGTACAATTTTCTTGGCCCAGTCGCGGAAGGTCAAATGTTTCATAGTGCTTCCACCCTCTTTCGCAGCCAGGCGGAAAACACGTTTTCCACGTCCATCGAAATAACCAGGGTCATGGGATCGGGCGACTCTGAGGCCAACTCGCTTGTATCAATGACGATAAAGGGATCGTTGCCACCGCTTGTTTTCAGAACACCACCCTCGGAACTTATCATATTAAATGCGAAGCTGTTTTCCGCTACCGCTTTTGAAGGGTCATTCTGCAGGTGGATTTTGAGGTCGCTTATCTGCAGCTTCTGACCGGGCGGCGCGTCAAGGCGCAGTTTCAACACTCCCTTCGGCAGCTCAATGGTCGTCGTCATCTTCGACCCGGTCAGATCAAATTCAAGCTGCTTGCGGCTATTGGGCGAGAACCCCTTATCGGTTGCCCAGAACAACTCCCAGCCTCGTCCGACAGCCGTGTTCAGATATCCGTGGCTGTCAACAAGTCTGCGGGCGTGTGCGGGATCATCCCACGCGTAGACCTTGCGAAAATAAAGTTCGGTGAGGTTTTGGCTGGCGGGAAAGCGGGCCCAGTAATCCGTGATCCGGGCGGCCGCATCTTCCTTCAGGTCTTCCAGTTCCATCGCCGCGTTGGCCCAGACGATGAACGAGACTAGATCTCGGTCATCTTCTTCTACGAAAGGTGCGATGACATCGGCGCTTTCCTGATAGGCTCCGCTCGCTTCGAGGTTTCGCGCAAGGGCAAGGGCGACATTTCTCTTGAGGGCGAAATACCGGTCACCTTCCCGATAGTCTTCCCAGCTACTAAGCAACGCGAAAGCCTTTCGCGTATTGCCGTCCTGCAATGCATCAATCGCGCGGTTCGCGCGCGAGCTACCTATGTTCATATAGGTCGACGTGTAGAACTTTCCAAAAACCTTAAGCCCCGCCGGATACGTAAATGCGACGGCAAAAATCAGTGTAATAACAAAAGCGGTGAAAATAAGAATGCCATTGACGATCAATAGCAGGCGCCTAAAGCTAACGGCCATCTCATTTCTTCCAGACATTGGTTTACGATCAGGATTTAATTTGCCGCTACTAACTCACTTTAGTGAGGTTGAACAGGGCATTTTAGCCTACGATGAACGGGAATATGGAGATTACAGGTCTCATATTCGTTTGCATGTCAGCTATCTCTGAAGGCGCCGGTTCTGAGATGCATCCGTTCACCAACGAGAGTTTGAAGGCACCTGACCTGCCCCGGTCGACACTGGCGAAATCGGGCGCTTATTCGACCTCGGTTCATCAGGAGGAATGCGATTGGTTTGGTGCGCGAATTTCGATCAGCCGGGGCGCCGCATGGCTCTGCGACGCCTTCAGCGTTTCCGCCACTTCTTCGGGGTCAGGCCCAATGCACCAAAAGGGCATACCGCAAGACCGCGCCACATATTCGAAGTCCGGCGGTGTTGGGTCGCACCCTAACACCGTAACTTCAACTGCCTGCATCGAGGTGGCGATTTCCTGATAGCCGAAATTGTTCCAGATCACGAAAGTGATCGGCAGTTTTTCGTCCACGGCACACATCAGTTCCGGTAGGCTGAACTGTGCACCACCATCCCCCGCGATTGCGATGACAGGCGCGGACGGATCGGCCAAAGCGGCGCCGATTGCAGCAGGGATGCCAAACCCCAGCGCACCAAAGCCGGTGGCCGCGTTGAACCATCCGCCAGGACGATCGTGATCGTAGTAGAGGTTGCCAGCATAGATCGGATAGAGGGAGTCGCCCACCATGATCGCTTGCGGAACCGCCTCACGCATGGCCTCCAACACTTCGCAAAGAGCACGCATTTCGGGGCCTATTTCCTCGAATGCATCCCGACGCGCGTTTGCCGCACGCGCCGCACCGTTCGCATCGGAAGCGTGTTCTCCGAGGCCGTCGTTGATGGCCGCAGCTATGTCTGATGCGTCGGCTACAATCGAAAGGGCTGCAGGGTGGCGCGCCAGTTGATCGGCACAAAGGTCAACACGGATCAGGGATTGCATCACCGCCATCGTACCAGTGGCATACATGTCATAATCGGTCTGGCCCAACTCGCTGCCCAGCGCCAGAACGACATCCGCAGCCTCGATCAGCGCCCGCACCGCCTGCAGGCTGGGGCTGGCAGGTACGCCGAGCGGATGATCAAACATCAGGCCACGCGCATTCACCGTCTGGACCACCGGTGCATCGAGTTTTTCGGCCAGAGCGCATATCTGCGCTCCTGCCCGACGCGCGCCACCACCGGCCAGGATGACCGGGCTCTTGGCACCGGCCAGCAACTCAACCGCCCGTGAAATCAGGTTTGGGTCTGTTGCGTCACCACCGGTCTGAGCGGCGCGGGCAGGTTCGGCTGAATATTTGGTCCCCGCAACATCCAACGGGATTTCGATATGTGTTGGACCCGGCCGACCGGATTGAAACGGCCGGAAAGCCCGGTCGAGCGCTGGTGTGAGATCCTCAGCGCGTTCGACCCTTTCGGACAGCAAAGCCACCGTTTGCGCCATCGCACGCTGATCAGGAAGCTCATGCAGATGTCCCAAACCCTTACCAAGGCTGGGCAACGTGTTCACACCCGATACCACAAGCATCGGAATGCTATCAGCGCGCGCCTGGCCCATTGCCGTCAACGTATTCGCCAAACCGGGCCCGGTAATGACAAAAGCCACACCTGGCTTGCCCGACACCCGTGCATAGCCATCGGCCATGAATCCGGCGCCCTGCTCGTGCCGGGGGGTGACATGTTGGATACCCGAGGCCGCCAGCCCCCGGTAAAGCTCGATCGTATGTACGCCGGGAATACCGAACACGGTATCAACCCCGCGTTCGACCAGTTGGGCAACAAGCGCTTCTCCGATACTTGTCATGCTGTCTCCAATTGCAGTCGATTTGCGTGATTGATGATCCGGTCGCAGGCGGTGGTGAATGTTGCGTCGTCAACCGTCAGCGCGACCCGCACCCAGTTTTCCATAGTCTCGCCAAAGGACGTCCCGGGCATGACCGCGACATTGCCGTGCTCCAGCAGGTGCAGTGCATAGTCGTTGCCGTTCATGCCCGTCTCCGACACCTCGATCATTGCAAACATGCCAGCCTGTGGCCGGTGGACGCGCAATCTGGTTTCCTGGCTCAGACGGTTCTGCAGCCGCTCAGCCCGCTCGGCATAGCGATGCGCCATCCCCGCAACCACGCTCGACCCTTCGCGAATGGCCTTTTCGGTCATATCCGCAATGAAGGGTTGATTGCCGAACAGCATTGTCTCCGACAGGGGCAGCAGCGCCCTGGTAAAGTCCCTGGGACCAACGCACCAGCCGCTGCGAAATCCCGGCGCAGCGTGGGATTTCGAAATCGACGAGACCACGATCACCCGGTCGGCAAGTTCCGGCCGTGACAGCGGCGATGCAAAAGCTGATCCGTCAAAGATCAGCTCGTCATACACTTCGTCCGAGATGATCCACAGATCATGCTCCAGCGCCAACTGACCAATGGCATCTATGTCAGCATCGGTCAGGATCGACCCGGTGGGATTATGCGGCGTGGTCAGAAGAATTGCAGATGTTCTGTCGTTGATCCGGTCAGCGATATCCTGCGCCGCGATGCGAAACCCGTTCTCGGATCGTAGCGGTACGGGCACCATGTCCGCACCGCTCGCCCGGATCACGCCCTCATAGGTAGCATACATGGGATCGCCGACCAGCACCTCATTCCCTGCCTCGGCCACGCCCATCAACACCGTGTAAAGCGCCGTTTGCGTGCCAGGAAAGCACAGTATCTGATCATCGGAGATGACCCGCCCGACGCGGCGCGAATAACGGTCGGCCAATGCGTTGCGCAACCCGGCTTCACCGGGGCCATTGGAATAGGCCGTGCGCCCCTGACGCAACGCATGAACGGTGGCATCTACCAGCTCGACCGGCGTTGGTACATCCGGCTCGCCAATGGTCATTTCGATGATATCTCGACCTTCAGCCACCAATTCCTTGGCCTTGGAATAGACTTCCCACTTTGCACCACCTAAGCCCGCAAGGCGTTTTGTGATTGCTGTCTGTTTCATTGCTGCCCCTCTTCTGGCTCCGTCAGCTCCAACCCGATGATCGCCCCGACCGAGGTCAGCCCGATCCGGGGCAGCTCGCCCGGTTCAAACGCGCCGGGCAAGGCGCCACCTTCCATCCACAACCCGTCCATCACCGCGTTGCAGGCGATGGCCAGGCTAAGCAAAAGCTGCGGTGTTGCGGGCCGGTTCGCCTCGTTCAATGCATCCGCGATGAGTATCTCCAGCCGGTCGCGGAAATCGCCGTAGGTCTGTTCGTGAATCTCCTGCATCCGCCGGTCTTCACGGATCTTGTTCACGAAACCTGCCCATAGCGAGACTGATCGCGGATCAACAACCGGTGGCTCTAGGCCTGCCACGACAAAGGCCATCAGCCGCGATCTGCACGAGGCATGCGCCCCGGCACTAGACGCGTCGGTCAACTCGGTCATCTTGCACATGTGATATTCGTAGGCGGCGGTTATCAGGTCTTCTTTTGACGAAAAATAATGCCGGATCAGCCCCTGCGTAACCTCGGCCCGCTGGGCAATGGCACGCACCGTCGCCCCCTGCACACCCTGTTCGGCGATCAGGGACAAGGTTGCCATAATCAACGCCTCTTTGCGCTGTTCTGCGGACTCTCGCCTGAATTTTGGGGCAGCTTCCGGCACCTGTGTCTCTCGATTCCATAATTATACGTTTGTATAATTAATGAACTCAATCGGAACAACAAGCCATAAAATGACCGGTTGCTGTCAGGAATTGAACCTGGGTGGACAAATCAAGCCACACACCTCGCGTGCGGCTTAGGCCGATCACCATATCAGGGGTTTGCGCAAAGATATGTCGTTGGCCACACGCAGCCGGCATCAAAGACGGCACCTTTGAGAGCGGTCAATAACGAGAGCGATGTCATTCCCCAGACTCAGCTACCTTCGTTGGCAAACACGGTATTTTCCCATTGGGGATGAAGCCACGGTTGGCGATTCGACGCAGGTAACATCTCTTTTCCCAGAATATGATCGGACGCCTTTTCCCCCGACATGATCGACGGGGCGTTCAAATTTCCGTTCGTGATCCGCGGAAAGATTGAGCTATCGGCAACGCGCAGCCCGTCGACCCCGATCACCCTGCACTGAGGGTCGACCACGGCCATCGGATCACCCTTGTCGCCCATCTTGCAAGTCCCGCAAGGATGATACGCGCTTTCGGCATGTTCACGGATAAAATCATCCAGCTCGTCATCGGTTTGAACTGCTTCTCCGGGCTGGATTTCCTCTCCCCGGTACGGATCAAACGCCGCCTGACTGAAAATGTCGCGGGTCAGGCGAATGCAATGTCGGAACTCTTCCCAATCATCGGGGTGGGACATGTAGTTGAACGTGATCTTTGGTGCATCATTCGGATTGCCAGACCGAAGGGTGATCTCACCCCTTGATTTAGATCGCATTGGACCGACATGCGCCTGAAACCCGTGCCCTTCCGCGGCCGCCTTGCCGTCATATCGTACGGCCATTGGCAAAAAGTGGTACTGAATATCCGGGTAATCCATGCCGGGCTTCGATCTTAGAAATGCAGCGCTCTCGAACTGATTGGACGCCCCCAGACCGGTCTTGGTAAAAAGCCACTGCGCCCCGACCAACCCCTTACCAAAGAGGTTCCAGTATTTGAACAAGGTAATCGGTTGGGTGCAGGCCTGCTGGATATAGAGTTCAAGATGATCTTGCAGGTTTTTACCCACACCCGTGCGGTCCGCGATGACCTCAATACCATGTTCGGTCAGTTCTGACGCAGGGCCGATACCCGAGAGCATGAGGATTTTTGGTGAATTGATAGACGAGGCGGCGAGAATGACCTCGCGGTTGGCGTGAATGGTTTCGGTGCGTCCACCACGTTCAACTTCCACGCCAGTGGCACGGCCTTCCTCGATAATCACCTTACGGACAAAGCAACGGATCATATCGCAGTTCGGACGTTGCAAGGCAGGTCGCAAATAGGCATTTGCCGCCGACCAGCGCCGTCCCTTCCAGACGGTTTGCTCCATCGGGCCAAAGCCTTCCTGCTTTTCGCCGTTGTAATCGCCGGTCAGTTCATACCCCGCCTGTTGTCCGGCATCGACAAAGGCCTGATAGAGCGGGTTGGCGCGCGGGCCACGTGAGACATGCAAGGGGCCCGAATTTCCGCGCCAGCTTGGATCGCCGCCATGCCCGCCGTCATGCCAGTTTTCCATGCGCATGTAGTAGGGCAGTACATTTTTATACCCCCATCCTGCAGCTCCGCTTTCTTCCCAATGATCGAAATCCTTGGCATGACCGCGCACGTAGACCATTCCGTTGATCGAGCTTGATCCGCCCATGACTTTGCCCCGGGGACAGGCAAGGCGCCGGTTGTTCAGATGCGGTTCGGGCTCGGTTTCAAAACCCCAGTCGTAAATGCTCATATTCATCGGATAGCTCAGCGCTCCGGGCATCTGAACAAACGGGCCGATATCCGTGCCGCCATATTCCAGAACCAGCACCGAATGTTGGCCATCCTCGGACAGACGATAGGCCATTGCCGAACCGGCCGAGCCGGACCCGATGATAATATAATCCGCTTGCATCAACAAACTGCCTCCACCCGGCTTGCAGACAGATTCTGCTCTCAGCCTTCACATTAATTGCACGTTTATGCAAAAAATTGCACTATTGTACAACTCTGAAATATAAAGCATGTAGCGATCTCTGAAAAAAGAGGGGCCGATGGGTCGTAAGAACATTAAGCTGATCCGAAAGCAGGAGCTGATTCAGGCCTCGATCACAGCCATCTATCGCCATGGATTTGCTGATTTGACGGTCAATCAGATTGCGCAGGATGCAGAGACATCGACAGGCAGCATCCACTACTACTTTGGCGGCAAGGAAGCGCTGCTTGAAGCGACGATGCGCCACCTGCTTTCCAGATTGCACGACGCCGCAGTATCGCGCCTATCGGGGTTGAGTCAGCCGACAGAGCGCCTTGAAGCCGTCGTTCTGGCCAATTTTGACGAGACATTCATGTCAATCGAGACCTGCCGGGTCTGGACCCAGTTTTGGGCCTATGCGCCTTATCACCAGGGGTTATCGCGCCTTCAGAAACTGAACAAGGCGCGGGTCAGAAGCAATTTGGCGGCGGAGCTGAAGCAGCTGTTTCCGGAGCAATCCGTCAACGCCATGGTCGGTGCTGTCCAGGCCTTTATGGATGGCGTATGGGTTCAGGCAGCGCAATCCCAGCACGAACCGGATCTAGTGCACATACAGGAAAGAGCCCGGGAATTTCTAGCGCATTCGCTCAGCCTGCGTGCTATAACGGCCGAGTAAACCTAAGCGTTACGACCAACAAATTTCTAGCGCCACGCCCCGGATTTAACCTTTGGCTGCCGCACAAAACGCCAAGCCAACCGTAAAAGTGCGGCGCGGTTAAATCCGGTACCTCGTTGATCGTCATACCACGATAGGCGCGCGAACTTTCAGTTCCTGATAATCTTCAAGGCCAAACACCCCACCCTCGCGGCCATTGCCCGAGTGTTTGTACCCACCAAAGGGCGATCCATATCCTGCGCTACGCCCGTTGATGTGAATACCGCCAGCCCGGAGTTGCCCGAACACACGCTCTGCGCGCGCCGCATCGCCGGTTTGCAGATAGGCGGCCAGCCCGTAATCGGTGTCATTCGCCATCGCGATTGCGTCTTCCTCGGTATCAAACGGAATGATGACCAGAACCGGACCAAAGATCTCTTCGCGTGCGATCCTCATATTGTTGCTCACATCAACGAAGATGGTGGGTTTGACGTACCATCCATCCTCAAAACCTTCGGGCTTACCAAGCCCACCGACCAAAAGACGGGCGCCTTCGTCGATACCCATCCGGATCATCGCCTGGACGCGATCATACTGCATCTTGTCAAAAAGCGGGCCAAGGTGGTCGCCCTCCTGCGTGGGATCACCCACGGCGTGCGCCTGCCCGATCATCGCTGCAAGTTCCAGAACCTGATCATAACAGCTCCGTTCAACCAGCATCCGCGTTGGCGCGTCGCAGGATTGGCCAGTGTTGTAGAAGCATTTGCTGATCCCGTCGGCCACGCTGCGTGGCAGATCGCTGTCGGCAAAGACCAGATTGGGGGATTTGCCACCCAGTTCAAGCGTGACGCGTTTCACCGTGTCGGCGGCATCTTTGGTGACCAATGCGCCCGCACGGGTCGATCCGGTAAACGACATCATCGCAATATCAGGATGCCGCGACATGGCCGCCCCGACGCCGGGCCCGTCGCCATGCACCAGGTTGAAGACCCCAGCCGGATAGCCCGCCTCGTCAATGATCTCGGCATAGACAATGGCCGACAGCGGCGTGTGTTCAGATGGTTTCAAAATACAGGTCGATCCGCTGGCAAGCACGGGCACGACTTTTTGCACGATCTGATTGATCGGCCAGTTCCAGGGCGTGATCAACCCGCAGACGCCGATGGGTTCACGGGTCAAAACATCCCCATTCGGCAGGGTTTCACGCTCTTCCTGGGCGCTAAGCGCTGCAATATAGCCTTCAAGGTGGCCAATGGCACAATCGGCCTGCGCATCCCGAGACATCGAAATCGGCGCGCCCATTTCGGCGGTAATGGCCAGCGCCAGATCTTCCTTTCTCTTCACGCTGACGTCGAGAAGGCGTTGTAGCAGTGCCAGCCGTTCGGTCTTTGACGTCTTTGAAAAGGTCTCGAAGGCGCGCTTTGCGGCGGCGACAGCTTTGTCGACATCTGCGGCATTGCCCAAGGATACCGTCCCGATCTGAGCGTTTGTTGCCGGGTTCATCACCGGCATAACGGCGTCTGAGATGGGATCAACCCAAGCACCATCGATATAGAATTTATTGAGCGTTTTCATATCGTTTCCTTTGCCTCAGATATGATTAAACTGGCGTATGTGCCATATCCAGATGCAGCTCGCTGCCCGTATAAGGGCTGGCTGCAATCACCTCGTCATTCAGTTCAATCCCAAGACCGGGCGCTGTCGGCGGGATGACATACCCGGCCTGCCACTCGATCGGGGTGCTGATTGGCGACATATAGGGGCCATCGAATGTTCCGATGCTTTCAAGAATCAGAAAGTTCGGACTGCAGGTGGCGATCTGTATATTGGCAGCGGCCACGACCGGACCGCAATAAAGATGCGGGGCAATCTGTGCCTGCTGTGTTTCGGCCATTGCCGCGATCTTCTTGGCTTCCAGCAAACCGCCAACGCGCCCCAGATTCATTTGCAGGATCGAGGCCGCACCGACCTCGAGCAGCCGGGCAAATTCGTGCTTGGTACAAAGCCGTTCACCAGTCGCTATCGGCACAGAAGTAAACCTGGCGATCTCGGCCATGTTTGCCGGGTTTTCGGGCGTGGTGGGTTCTTCAAACCAAAGCGGTTCGTATTTTTCCAACCTGCGGGCCATACGTTTGGCCCCGGACACGGTGAACTGCCCATGTGTCCCGAAGAGCAGATCGGCCCGCGTGCCCACGGCTTCGCGGATATGTTTGCAGAACTGCTCACTTCGCTCCAGATCCTCCAGTCCGGGCTGATGACCGTCGTAAATCGTAAACGGTCCCGCCGGATCAAACTTGATTGCCGTAAACCCCTGATCAACTGCGGCAATAGCGGCCTGAGCGGCCAGGTCGGGATCGTTGTAGACATTAGGCGTATCCGGGTCGGGATACACGTCACCTTCAGGCGGATAGAGATAGGTATAGCTTCGCAGCCTGTCGTGAACCTTGCCGCCAAGCAGTTCGTAAACGGGTTTGTTGGCGGCCTTGCCGATGATGTCCCAACAGGCCATTTCCAATCCACTGAGAACACCCATTACCGTGACGTCGGGACGCTGGGTGAAACCGGCCCCGTAGGTGCGCCGCCATAGCCGCTCGATATGGTGGGGGTCGCTGCCCGCGAAATGGCGATCAAAAACCTCAACGGCCATCGCAGCGCAAAGATCAGGTCCGAAGGTGGCGTTATAGATCTCTCCGACACCAGTAATGCCGCAGCATGTCGTCAACCGCACGAAAATGAAGTACCGCCCACCATGTCTTGGTGGCGGATTACCAAAGACAAAGGTTTCGATTTGTTCAAGACGCATGGCAGCGCTCCGCTTTGGGGGATTGGGGCTCAGGTCCGAGCATCCTCGAGGATCAGATCAGCGGCCCGCAACGCCAGCATCATGGTTGGCGCATTTGTATTGCCCGAGGTGATGTTGGGAAAGGCCGAGGCGTCGACAACCCGCAATCCCCGCACGCCGTGTACCCTGAGGCGCGCATCCAGAACAGAATCTGCAGCACTACGCCCCATACGGCAGGTACAGGTCGGGTGAAACACAGTCGACGCCCTTGCCCGAAAATCATCACGCATCTCATCGTCATCCATCCGGATCAGATCCGGTGATTTGCGTTCTTTAGTAACTCCTGCAAGCGTGGGGGATAGTGCCAGTTCACGCAGAAGCCTGCCGGCGCGCAGGACCATGTCACGATCGGATTCTGTCGCAAGCGAATTGGGCTCAATCACGGGCGCATCCGCAACCTTGGCAGACTGAATGCGAACGCTGCCCCTGCTTGTGGGTCGACAGGGCTGCGCAGACAAAAGAAAGCCAGGCACCCGGTCGATCACGACTTTGCCCGTCTCGCGAGTAGAATAGGTGGCCGGATTGCAAAAAAGCTGGACGTCAGGCGTGTTCTTTGTGCGATCCGTGCGCAGGAAGCCCCCGACCTGATTGACCGGAACGGCAAGCGGACCACGCCGTGTCAGCATATACTTAAGTCCGGCAAGCAGCTGGCCTCTGCGATTTCCGAGGATGTTGTTCAGCGTCGGCTCTGTCGCCCGGAAATGGTAGGAAATCGCCAGATGATCCTGCAACCCTTTTCCAACCTCACCCAGGTCCTGGTGGACCTCAATACCATGCGCTCTCAGATGTTCCGCCGGCCCGATCCCCGACAGTTGCAGCAGCTGTGGAGAATTGATTGCCCCGGCGCTGACGATCACCTCGCGGATGGCGTGGGCAATCATCGTCTGATTGCCCAGCTTGTATCTGACGCTCGTCGCCCTGCCCTCTTTGATCACCAGCTTTTCGACCAGCGCCCCGGTGACGACTTTCAGATTGCGTCGCCGGCGCGCCGGCCGCAGGAAGGCATCCGCGGCGGACCAGCGCCGACCATTGCGCACATTGCTGCGATAGGGCGACAAGCCTTCGGGTCGCGCACCGTTCATGTTTTCGGTGATCGGCCAGCCAAGATCATTGGCAGCTTGCAGGAACCGTCGCGAGAACGGGTTCATCTGATCGCTGAGGTCGCTCACCCATAGTGACCCCGACCCGTATTTCTGCGGAACACCATCCGGTGACAGCTCGGAACTGGTTTCCAACCTCTCATAAGTCCGTCTGACATTATCCCAGCCCCAGCCCGTGGCGCCGGATGTTTCCCAATCTTGGAAATCCTGCGGCAGGCCACGCACATAGGTCATCGCATTGATCGAGCTGGACCCGCCGATAACCTTGCCGCGCGGCCAATAGATCGACCGGGATTTCAGCCCGGGATCGGGTTGAGTATTATATCCCCAATTGAGCTTGGGGTCGGCATAGGTCATGCCATAACCAAGCGGGACCTTGATCCAGAATTTTGCATCCGATCCGCCAGCCTCAATCAGCAAGACCTTATTGTTTCCGTTAGCGGTCAACCTGTCAGCCAAAACACATCCGGCCGAACCCGCGCCTATGATGATGAAATCGAATTCCGAAGCGGTCATCTCGGATTATCCCGGCGGTTAGTGTTTCATCATCAACTGATCGCCGTTTTCATCTTACAACACAAACAATGGGTATTTCCCCAATGGCTAAATAATTTTTGAAGGTCGGGTCACTGCACGTACCCATGCAAAGCAAAATGAGCTAACCTGCAATGGAATCGGTGAAGATTCCCTATTTGACTACAATCAGATTGCAGCATCATGACCCAACTCCCGCATGCGACCTGGCTTAGGACATTCGAAGCCGCCGCACGCCACAGCAGTTTCTCCTCCGCCGCCGAAGAACTGAACCTGACCCCGGCAGCGGTCAGTCAGCAAATCCGGCTGCTTGAGAAACACCTGGGCGTCCATCTGTTCGTGCGGCTGCCCCGAGGCGTGAGCCTGACCGATGTCGGACAGGCCTATGCCCAGCCGATCCGCAAATCATTTCTTGAAATGCATAATGCGACCAGCGGTTTGTTTGGCTCAAAGAAGAAAAGCGTCGTGCGGGTACGGTCTTCGATTTCCTACGCCGCATTGGTTCTGGCCCCGCAGCTGCACAAATTCAAGGAACTGCACCCAGAGATCGAGGTGCAACTCTCCACCGCCGTGTGGTCCGACCGCATGGATGATGAAACCATCGATGCAGACATTCGCTATGGCGCTGGCGACTGGCCCGAGCAGAATATCTGGCAGATCAGCCGGGAAACCGCCGCTGTGATCTGCCACCCCGACTACCTGAGGTCCCTGGGCGGCGCGCCGAGCGTGCAAGACATCGCGCGCGCCGAGGTTGTTAAGATCATAGGTTCGGAGATTGAATGGGCCCGCCTGTCCGACCATTTCGACCTCGACCTCCCGCCTGTCAAAAGCTGGATGAAAGCAGATTCCTCACTCATAGCCCTACAGATCATTTCGGCGGGAAAAGGTGCGGCGATATTGCAGGACAGCTTTACGAAGCAATATCTGGATACCGGTCTGCTGATATCACCTTTTGAGTACCAGCTACCGATCCGTGAATCCTATTTTCTTGTTGTCAGAGACGGGCAAATGATACGCACCGAAGTAGTCAGTTTTCGAAAATGGATTACGTCGCTCCAATAGGGTCATGGCCGCCATCTTCGTTGTAAGTGAACCCTCCGAAGGAATAATAAGACAACAGATATGGGCATGCGGGGCACCACATTGACGGCGTCTGGCTGGTCGTATCCTCAACTGTTGTTGGCGTGCTTTCCTTGAGAAAGACAAACACATCAAATGCGGGTATTTTTGCGGAGTACGAAGAGGCTTCGAAGGGAGGGGTAATGCAGGACGCGCAGGTCGACAAGCTCAAAAACATGATGGCGGTCGTGACGACCGGCACAGGCGGCTACGACAAGCTTGAATACAAGCTTGTGCCCATTCCCGTACCCGGCCCGGGCGAGGTGCTCTTGCGCGTGCTGGCCGCGGGCGTAAATAACACAGAGATCAATACGCGGCTTGGCTGGTATTCCTCATCCGTGACAGACGGCACCGGAGATACCAGCAATCACGAAGACCGGCCCGATGGCGGCTGGAATGAAGCGACACCCTTTCCTTTCATTCAGGGCACCGATTGCTGCGGCGAGGTGGTCTCGGCAGGCACCGCCGGCGATGAAGGCCGGATCGGCCAGCGCGTTCTCGTGCGATCATGCATGCGCAAGCACGGTTTCGACCGGATGGATAATATCTGGATGGGATCTGATTTCGACGGTGCATTCGCCCAGTATGTCAAAGTGCCCGAAAGCGAAGTCTTCAAGGTGGAATGTGACTGGAGCGACGCCGAGCTGGCAACGATCCCCTGCGCATATGGAACAGCCGAGAATATGGTTCACCGCGCAGGCGTGTGTGCCGGCATGAGTGTTCTGGTGCCAGGTGCATCGGGTGGTGTAGGATCAGCACTTGTCCAACTCGTCAAGCGGCGCGGTGCCGAGGTTATCGCCATAACCAGCGCCTCTAAGCGCGAAACCGTAGCGCAAATCGGCGCAGACCGGGTGCTGACCCGCGAGGACGATTTGCTGGACGTCTTAGGCAAGGAGAGCGTCGATGTTGTCATCGACAACGTTGCGGGGCCGGGCTTCGGCATCATGTTGAAACTGCTTCGGCGCGGGGGCTCTTACGTCTCGTCCGGCGCGATCGCCGGACCAATCGTCGATCTAGACATGCGCGACATGTATCTCAAAGATATCACGCTGATTGGCTGCACCGGGTGGGACGAGCCGGTCTTTCCCAACCTGATCTCGTATATCGAAAAGGGCGAGATCAGGCCGCTGCTGGCCGATACCTACCCCCTTGCCCAGATCGCGGACGCGCAGAGGGATTTCCTAGAAAAGCGATATACCGGAAAGATCGTACTGATCCCCCCTGCGGACGATTGCGGCGCGGCGTAGAGATCTTACCCTTCATATTAATCGACACGTCCGAAAGTAGCTATTGGCCGAATTCCTGGATCATCCCTTTCCGCATCGAACCCATTGGCCACGCTACCCCCATCATGCGACGCCCTGAGGTGATGCGCTTCGTCAAACACAAAGCCAACCGACCAATGCGACACAGCTGACAAACATGAAGCAAGATCAGACCGTCATATTTCGGCCAGCTTTCCACGTTAAGTTGTGCATCAAAGATCGAACCAAAACAGAGGCGACGGCGGCATGGCTGTGGATCTGAAGCAAAAGCTGAATGATATTGCGCCATTGCATGCCAAGGCTATAGTGACTTAGGAGCTACGTGAGGGACGGCTGAACCAACAGAACTGACCTGCATCAGAGAACCAAAATCTTCTCATGCGACGCGTTTGGATCATGTCGAGAGTTAGATCATGCCCGACATCATCGGAACAAATAACGATGATAATATCGACGTTAGTAACGACGATGGCACGCTGAATGGCAGCCCGCAGGGTACGCCGATTGATGATATTCGTACTCGCGGCGGCAATGACACGATTTCGGTCACAGATAGCACAATCGCCAATGGCGTTCGCGGCAATCGCGGATCTGACGATATTTCGGTTTCGGGAAGTACAATTTCCGGCACGCTCAACAGCGGGCGAGATGATGATACCGTCAGCGTTCAGGGCTCAAACGTTGGCAATATCCGGTTAGGCAACGGCAACGATACACTGGATTTCATAGGCTCGACCGTTTCGGGCGACGTCCGGGGCGGCAGTGGAACCGATACGCTCAATCTCCCGGTCGGAACGATTGTAAGCGACTCGTCGTTCGGCACATTTACGGTGACGTCCGGTGGGAGTTACAGCCTGTCTAACGGCACCTTCACGCTACCTTCCGGAAATACAATAACCTACTCAACCTTCGAAAGCGGAACAGGATTTCCATGCTTTGCGGGGGGCACTTTGATTAGGGCCAAGAACGGGCTTGTTCCAATCCAAAACCTCAAGATTGGCGACGCCGTCCCAACGTCAGAAAACAGACTTCAAAGGATACGTTGGATTGGCCGGCGCTTTTTGCCCCATGACGAACTTATGGCCAATCCCAACCTGCGGCCAGTGCGGATCAAGGCAGGGTCGTTAGGCAATAAACTTCCGGCCAGAGATCTGCTCATCTCAAGACAGCACCGTATGCTGGTGAATTCGAAGATTGCCGCGCGCATGTTTGGCATTTCCGAGGTTTTGCTGCCGGCAATAAAGTTGGCTGGACTGCCGGGAATCTACTTGGATGAAAGCATTGAAGCCATTGAATATTTCCACCTTCTTTTTGATCGTCACGAAGTTATTTTTGCCGAAGGTGCGCCAACCGAAAGCCTGTTTACCGGCCCTGAAGCGCTCAAATCAATCAGTGCGGAAGCAAAAAACGAGATTTTGGCAATTTTTCCGGAAATCGCTGATATCAGATACAGGCCGGAACCGGCCCGATACATACCACCCGGACATCGGCAAGCACGTCTGGTGGCGCGTCATCTACAAAACAAAAAACCTCTTCTTTGCGCACATAGCTAGGCGACAAAGCAACAAGATCCGCGTCGTTGACCGCAATGTTGCCCCCAAGCTCGAATGAATGGCGTTCAAACAAAGCCTGTAGCGTTTCGGCTGGACGTTGAATCAGATACCGGATCAAAGCCTAGATCGCCCAACGCTGCGCGACCTGCCAGAGGAAGCAGCGCCGTAACGTGCTTCATCCGCCATGAGAATTGTCAGGGTAGAAAAGCCAGGGACCATCGAACTGTCCGACGGGGATATGATGCGACACCAACCCGCCTCGTATCTCGTGTAACAAAAATCCACCCGGCTCCCTTGTCAGGCAGTTAGGTGCAGCGATGCGCTGGTCCATAGTGACAGCATGCGACGTGCCCGGGGCGATCTGGCAGATTACGTTGCCAAATAGCGTGACGATATTTCGGTGCACATGGCCGCAGATCAGTTTCGCCTCGCCGCGATAAGCCGACAGAATTTCGCTGAGCGCCGCGCTGTCCCTCAGGTTCTGAATATCCATTTTTTCCTTGCCAGTCAGGAACGGCGGATGGTGAACGCCCACAATGACCGGTTTTTCACACGCTGAGTCCAAGGCTTGTTGCAGATAGCCCAATGTTGCAGCGCTGAGATGCCCATGAGGCTTGCCGGAAACGCTTGAATCGAGTCCAATCAGAACGAGGTCTGAAAAGTCCTGCGTCCAGTTGATCGGGCCAGTTTTTGGCATCCAGTCCTGATCAGAAAAACTGGACCGCATCGCGTCAAGATCATCATGGTTTCCGGGCACCGCGCGGAAGGGTATTTGCAGCGGCTCCATGATATCTCGAAACCTCTGGTATTCCTCGGCCGTGCCAAAATCCGTCAGGTCACCGGTTACAATGACCATGTCGACAGGACCTATCTGTGGCAACATTCGGTTGATCGTTTCGACGCAATCAGACAGCGGGGTTGCGGTGTCTACGCGGCCATAGGCAAGCTGGCCGTGTGGCACGATATGTGGGTCGGATATCTGAATGATTTTGGTCATTCTGCAGATCCGGTTTGCTGCAGCAGCATCAATGCCTCAGGCTTGATCGAAATCTGCACGGTATCACCTGGCTTGGGCGCATTCTGGCCCGGAAAGATCGACGTTAGTACGTCAGTCATGATGCCTCTAATGCTGACGCGGTAATGCGTGCCAAGGAAAGTGACGCTTTCGACCTGGCCGCTCAGCGGGCCCGTCGGATCGACCAGCACATCCTCGGCGCGCACAAAGACGTCCTGTCCGGTGCCATCTTGTTGCAGCGGTAATACGCCACCGGGCAGCATCAGTGCAGAGCCGTCGATTTGACCTTTCAGTTGCATCGCGTTGCCAACAAAACCAGCGACAAAGGCGGATTGCGGATTGCGATACAACTCCTCCGGCGTGCCGCTTTGGGCAACACGGCCCTGAGACATCACAGCGACACGATCGGCAATTGCCATGGCCTCGTCCTGATCGTGGGTTACGAAGATTGCGGTGATCTCAAATTTGCGCAGCAGTATCGCCAACTCGTCGCGCAACGTCTCGCGCAGGGCCGCATCCAGTGCCGAAAGCGGTTCATCCAGCAACAAAACGCGCGGACGCGGGGCGATGGCGCGCGCTAGGGCCACACGCTGCCGCTGACCACCCGACAACGCGGCGATATCGCGATGCGAGAAATCCCCAAGCTGGCACATGTCCAGAACTTCGTGCACCCGGGCATCGATCTCGGGCTTTGGCAATCTCTGCATCTTCAGGCCATAGCCGATATTCGCGCGTACAGACATGTTGGGAAAAAGCGCATAAGACTGGAACACCATGCCCACGTTGCGGCGCTCGACCGGCAGGGCGGTGACATTATCCTCGTCGAACCAGATTTCCCCGCCCGCGTCCGGCGTTTCCAGCCCGGCAATGATCCGCAGCAAGGTCGTCTTGCCACAGCCGGACGGACCCAGCAGGGATACGACCTCGCCGGTGTCGACCGTCAGTCCCGTCGGCAAAAGCGCCCTTGTGCCGTCGGGATAGGTCTTGGCGGTGTTGGTCAGTCGCAGGGTCATTGGGCGATCCTTTGGGCACGGGCCGACGCCCATTGCATGGCCATCAATAGCGGCACGATGAGGACGAAGAATACAAGCGTATAGGCCGATGCGATTTCAAGCCGCATGGAAGCGTAGCTGTCCGCCAGACCGACGGGCAGCGTCTTGAGATAGGGTGTGTGCAGCATCCAGGTCAGGTTGAATTCGCCAATCGACAAGGTGACGACGGTGAGTGCACCTGCCAGAATACCGGGCATGGCATTAGGCACCACGATGTCCCGAAACCGCTGCCACGGAGAAGCGCCAAGCGATGCGGCCCCTTCTTCAAGCGTCTTGAGGTCCATCGCGGCCAGAACCGCCAGGATGGACCGGACCATGAAGGGCAGCGTGTAAAGCACGTGACCCACCAGAATGAATGTCCACGACACGCGGAAACCCTTCATGGAACCGTAGAGTTGCAAGAGCGCAAGTGCCAGCGCCAGGCCTGGTACCGCAAGGGGGAGTGAAATGAATTCCTCAAGCAGTCGCGACAGCCAACCTGGGTGCCTTGCGAGGCCGTACGCGGCTGGCAGGCCAATGATCAGTGTCACGAACAAACAGGCGATGGCGATCCAGAGCGACAGAAAGATGCTGTCGGCATAAAGCTCCCACACCTTGTAGACCCATTTGAAGGTCAGGCCGGAGGAGATGCCCTGAAAATAGTTGGCCGTGACGCCCGCCATGACCGATAGTATCGTCGGGATCAGCAGGAAGGCACAGGCCGTTAAAGTGACCGTCAGTTGCAGCATCTTGGCCTTGGAGTTGAACATCTCAGCCCCCCGCCGCAACGGTTGTGCCCGATAGGCTGCGCGCGATCAGCAGCAATATCCAGGTGACGATGCCGAGCACAATAGACAGGGCCGAGGCCATAGCAATATTGGCAGACAGCGTGAACTCGGTGTAGATCACCATCGGCAGGACGTCGATATTGGTGGCCAGCGTGAAGGCGGTGCCAAAGGCGCCCATAGCCGTGGCGAACGCAATGGCGCCGGCTGCGATCAGCGACGGCATCAACCCTGGCATGATCACATCCACCACGACCCGGTAAGGTGACGCCCCCAGCGTGCGCGCGGCCTCTTCAAGCGCGGGGTCAAGTTTTTCCGCGGCTGCCATCACCGTCAGCAACACCCGCGGGATCGAGAAATAGAGATAGCCAAGAAAAAGACCAATGACCGAATAGGCAAAGACCACATGCCCCGGTGTGATCTGATTGATCAGCCCCTGACGTCCGCCAAGCAGTATGATCAGGAACCCGATTACCACGCCCGGAAAGGCCAGTGGCAAAGTCATGATCGACAAGAGCAACCCCCTGCCACGAAACCGGTTGCGCGACAGGAACATGCCCGCTGTGGTCGAAATGGCAAGCGCTGCAAAGGTCGTCGCCAGCGAGACAAGCACCGTCAGAACCAGCGTGTTGAGGTATCTGGGCTTGCGCAGGATATCCAGGTAGATCGCCCAGCCCGCATCGCCTTCACCCGAGGCGAGAAACAATCGCACAAGCGGCAAGGCCAGGAACGCCAGTGAAAAGATCAGGAGCGGCGTCAGGCACGCGAGAACAAAATTCCGATTATTCATTGGTTTTGCGGGACCGGACCGTTGCCCGGCCCCTCCTTTTGAATAGGGTTATTTGACTTCTGACAGATATCGCTCGCCAAACCCGGCCTGCGCTTTTTCCATCTTTGCATAGTCAACCGCGACGGCACGTTCGTAATCGCTTGCCGGCAGGAATTTCGCGGCCACCTCGGCAGGCAGCTCCACCGGGCGCGATGGCTGCAGATAGGCGTTCGTCCAGATTGCCTGACCTTTGTCGGACAGGATGAAATCCAGTACGCGTTTGCCAAGCTCGGGGTTCGGGCCGTTGTTCACTAGGCTCATCACGTAGGGCACGCGAACGGACCCTTCGCAGGGCAGCACAAATTCGAAATTCCCGTCTTCTTCATATTTGCCGCGATAAGCGTTGAAATCATAGTCGAAGAGGATCGGAATTTCACCCGAAACGACCCGCGCATACGAGGTCTGCTTCGGCACGATGGGTGAATTTTCGGCCAGATCGTTGAAGAATTTGATCGCCGGGTCGAAATTATCCAGATCGCCGCCAAACGCCATATTGACTGCCACGGCACCGGCATAACCAACAAAGGCCGAGGACGGATCAAGATAGCCGACCATGCCGCGATAGTCCGGCTTGGTCAGATCAGCGAAGCATTGCGGCACCGCCGCGCCCCCCAAGGCATCGACATTCACGAAAAATCCCAGGGTGCCATAGTGAATGGCGAACCATTTGCCATCGGGGTCCTTCAACCCCTCCGGAACCTCATCAAACCCCGCGGGCTTGTAGGCGGTCGCGACACCCTCGTTTCCAGCCTTGATGCCGGTGGTTACACCGTAATAGGCGACGTCTGCGACGGGGTTGTCCTTCTCGGCCAGAAGCTGACTCAATGTCTGGCCCGAGTTCTTGTTGTCGTGGGGCATCTGAATGTCGATTTCCTTGTCGATTGCTTCAAGCATCGACGCCCAGTCCGCCCATTGCGGCGGGCAGTTGTAGCACACCGCATCTTCGGCAAGAGCCGGTGATGCGATAGTCATTGTCAGAAAGGCAGCTGCGAGTTTATATCTCATTTTGATCTCTCCAGTTGGATTTTAGCGTTCTTCTTGGGTGGATTATTTGACGGCGAAAAAGTTGCACCTTTTTCGCCGTCAGTTCTTTCTGCTGCTGGCGGCGCAAGGCTGCCTCCGGCGCGGAAACTGAATGATAAATCGGGCTCAGGCTGTTTGGGTGGTCGGTTACCGTTTATGATTGACAACACCGTTTCAGCGGCACCGCTGCCCAGCATTTTCGGGTCCGTAACGATCGTCGCAAGGCTTGGCTCGACCATCGTGCCTACTTCGATCCCATCAAAGCCTACGATGGACAGGTCAGCTGGCACATTCAGCCCAAGCACGCGGGCGCTGCGAATCGTGGCAAGCGCCAGAAAATCGTTGGATACGAATATCCCGGTCAGTGTCGGGTTGCGCTCCAGAAAGGCTTGCAGGAGCGTCGTCAGGTTTTCGCTGTCGTCATCAATTTCCAGCAATGCTGGTTCCTTAATGCCGTATTGGGCACAACCTTCGACAAAGCCTTGATAGCGCAGACGCGCCCGGTCCGATGATTTGAACTTAAGCGCCAGAAAGCCAACTTGCTTATGACCCTCGTCTTTGAACGCCTGGGCTACCGTCAAGGCGGCCGCGCGATCATCCACCGACCAGCTTCTTTCGTTTTCGGGCGCCGCGTTGAACAAAAGACAGTGCGGAATTTCACGAACCTGAACTGATTTCAAACCATCGCTTGATGCGGCATCGCTGACGGTCAACACAAACCCATCGACCTGTTTGGCCAACAGCGTTCGTATGACCTGCACCTCGCTTTCTGTGTCGTAGTTCGTGCAGACAAGCAGCGTTTGATAACCTGCGGCCTGAAATGTTTCCTGCGCACCCTGAACGGCATCAGCAAACACCGGATTAGCCAGCGACGGAACAACACAACCAATTGTGCGGGTCGTACTGCTTTGCAGCGACCGCCCGATTTCGCTGAACTCAAAGCCCAGTTCATCAACGGCGTCGCGCACCCTTTTTCGCAGCTCTGCACTGGATGGGCCCGTGCCGTTCAACACCCGACTGACAGAAGCAACACCGCAGCCGGCAGCTTGGGCGACATCCTTGATGGTAACGGGTTGTCGCACATTCCCCCCTATGGAAACGTTTCCATACTGATAATCTCATTTACGAAAATAGGCAAGCTAAGCAACAAACAGATGACAGTTCTGCTTTGATTCAGGTGGCGTTGGAACCCCGCTGCCAATGATTTCGATGAATTTGGTGGCGTGATTGGCATCCAGCGGAAAGCCAGCAAGATTAGTGCAAAGCGCCCTTGGCGTGTGAGGCTGGGCGTGCGCCGAGGCATCGTTGATTTCGCCCAGCTCACAATCGCCAACTCGGTGTTATGGTCTTGGAAATTCGGTACCGCTAATTTGAGGCGCAATTCACATGGCCCGGACAAAACGCGTCACTCTTCGACAAGTCGCTGACCACGCGAAGAGTTCTCCGATGAACGTGTCAAATTTCGTAAGTGGCCGATTTGACCTGATGACCCGCATAGTCGCCTTGTTCAGCACCGCACTGGACGGCAAAAAACGCTGGCACATTACCTGTCCGGCGGGGAGTGATAGAAGGCAAGATGCCCGAACCCAAACCTGTATCGGAGACCAGCGGTGGTTTTGCGGTGCGGCTATTTCCCATGCCCGCGCATAAGCGCATTCCCGCAGACACGATGAACGGCAAGATCGTGCTGCAACGTTGGGTAACGGGCACCAATACCCATGCCTATTCGCCCGAGGTCCATTTCCTGAACACTCCGGTCATCGTGCAGGTTGAAAACGGTCATTTAGTCAACTTGGAAGGCGACGCGGCAGATGTCGCCGCCTTTCGCACCCACGGCCGCATGGTGGCCGACAAGTTCGGCTTGGACGAAACACTGAACCATTCATGGCATCACGGTCTGAACCCCAGCACCGGCTATTTCGCCACCGCCAACAATGATCCGGCGCGGTGGAACTGAATGATCTTCGGCTCGCCCCGTCATCTGCGTTTCCACACCTGCGGTGACTATCCCCTGGGCGAGATCAACTGGCACATCATCGACCCGACCGTGCGATATGACGGAGAGGTCTTTCTGAATTCCGGTCAAGTCGCATTCTTTCAAACCGCCGAGGCGCGCGACCCTCTGAGGGATTATGGACTGCGTCCGCAGGACATGACCACCCATCAAGATATCGGATTGTGAGATCACACTATGCCCAATTCCGTCAGTTGGATCGAAGATGGCAGGCTGGTCACGGACTTCCTGACCGATGAGATACGTCACGAGGTCTGCCGTGAAGACGGCACACTCCATCGTCTTTATCAGGCCCTGTCCTCATGGCCATCGGCCATCCCGCCGGTCCATAAATTCTATCAGGCCATCTTGCATGCACCGGATGCTCCCCTCGACCTAAACAGCGCCGAGTTCGTCGCAACCCATGTGACCATTCTGAAAAACTGCACTTATGCGCGGGCACATCATGGCGCAAATTATTGCGCGACCGCCTCGGACCGGACCAGGGCCAAGGCTGAGCTTGAGGTATTGGAACGCGATAACCTGCAATCTGACCTCCTGTCGGACCGGCAACGCGCCGTTGCAGTCTATACACGCAAGCTGACCCGGGAGCCGCAGATCATGATCAGGGCGGATATCTACGGATGCCCCCGATCTGATTGATCGCGCTCTGGAAACCGTGCCCCGCACCATCAGGCTCTACGATCTGAACGGCAACCTGAAGGTCGACATGTCCAGCCGGATCACCTCCTACTGCCCGGGTCACAACTGCGTACGCATTCTGGATCGTGTCACCGGCACGCTGCGGCCATGTACGCTGCAGGACATTCGCGAAACCGCAAAAGTTTACGAGGCGCTGGCCAATATCAGCATGTCCTGCTCGCTGGGCTATCCCGGTAATGTTCCGGCCGAGGATGAGGGGGCTGCAACCGTCAAAACCCTGTTCGAGCATTGCACCAAGCCAGCGGCAATTCTGGCGCATGACGAGCATATCCAGGCCCGCATTCTGGCGCATCTGTCGAATCTCGCTGGCGGTTATCAAAATCTGGGGGATAAACCCATTGCGCTTGAGCTGATGGGGCCGATATCGCCGCTGCGACTGCCGGCGGAATTTTGCGAACGCGTCATCAACGCCGCCCACCATCGCCTGCCAATCGTCTGCTACCCGGCAACGTTTCCGGGCATGTTCAGCCCGATCAGCGTCGCCGGGGCTATCGCGCAATCCTCGGCTGAAGCGATTGCCGGTGTTGTCATCCATCAACTGACCGAGCCGGGCGCACCGATCCTGAGCGGCTCCGCGGTTCTGCCCATGGACATGCGACAGGCCGATCTCGCCTATGGCTCACCCGAATACATGCTGAAGGGCTTGGAGCTGCAGATTACTTCAGCGCCATCGGCATTCCGTCATGGATCGGTGCGGGCTGTTCGGATTCCCACGCCTTCGATGCGCAGGCTGCGGCAGAGGCCGGGGCAAATATGGCGATCGCCGCGCTGGCGGGCACACCATTCGTGGATAACCTCGGATTTCTGTCTGGCGGCAGGACCGGCTCGCTAGAAATGCTCACACTCTGCGATGAATTGGTCGGCTGGACCAACCAGATGTCGGTTGGCTGCACCGTGGACGCCGACGCTATCGCCTTCGATGTGGTCAAACGCGCCGCGCCAGAGAACTCCTTTCTGACCGATCAACACACGCAGGACAGATACCTAAGCGAGAACTGGTACCCTGCTCTTTTCGAGCGATCCGATGCCGAAGCCTGGCTTGAAAACGGCAGCGCTGACCTGCAGGCGCGGATTAGGGCGAAACTATCGGAGATTCTGGATTGAACTGAAAGAGCGTCACTGTGCGACAGCCGACTCGTCTGATGTGACACGGAAGAACATCGTGTAAAGCACCGGCACGACGATGAGCGTCAGGATGGTCGCAAAGCTGAGACCGGCAATAATCACCACCGCGAGAGACTTAAAAAACGGGTCCCACAGCAATGGCATCACACCCAGCACCGTCGTCAGCACACCAAGAGATACAGGCCGCACACGACTGACGGCGGCATCCACAACCGCGTCCATACGGGCTTTTCCCGCGCCGATCTGGCTGTCGGTTTCGTCCAGCAAAACAATGGCGTTCTTGATGAGCATACCGGTCAGCGACAGGACACCGAGGATTGCCATGAACTCGAGCGGCGTGTTGGTCAGAGCAAGGCCCCAGATCACCCCGATCAGGGCAAGCGGCACGGTCAACCAGATGATCAAGGGTTGCCGCAACGCGTTGAACAGGAAAATCACCACGAGGATCATGGCGCCGAAACCAAGAGGCATGGTTGCAGCCAAACCGGCGTTGGCTTCAGTGGAGTTTCCGAATTCCCCCTTCCATTCAAGCGTGTAGCCGGGGGGCAGATCAATTGCTTCAATGGGGCTTCGAACGGCGTCGAACAGATCACCGGACAATACGCCAGGTGCGTTGTCGGACTGTGCCGTGATGGCCAGTTTGCGATCAATGCGCCGCAGGTTCCCGGCTTCGAACACCAGATCGAAGCTATCCACCACCTGAGATATCGGGATATACCGCCCGGTCACCTGGCTGAATATCTGCACGTCCCGCAGCGCGCCAACCTCGTTTCGGGCAGTCTCAACAGGACGCATGACAATGGGTCGCAGTTCGTCACCTTCGCGGAATGTACCAATATTGGCTCCGCTCAGATGGGTATAAAGCGCATTTGCGATTTCGCCCTGTGTCAGGCCCAGACGCCGGGCGTTGGTTTCGTTTATCACGGGGCGAATGACCTGCATCTGCTCGCGCCAGTCATCCTTTATTGCGATGGCACCTGCTTCCGCCATGATCCGTTTGGCTTGCTCTGACAAGTCGCGCAAGACGCTGACATCGGGCCCGACAAAGCGGGCTTCGATCTTGGAGCCGCCACCGGGCCCGAGCACGAATGTCCACACCTTCGCGGCCGAATTGGGATATTCCACATTAACCCAGTCCTGCAACACAGCGCGCAGATCAGCGATCTGGCTATAATCCTCCACATCGACCAGCACCTGACCATATGACGGGCTAGCATCCTCGCTTTCATAGGTCAGCATGAACCGCGTATGGCCCCCACCGACGCTTAGGTTTGTACCAGTGACACCATCCAGGGTGCGGGCGAATTCTTCGATCCTGAGCAGGTCTTTGCGTGTTTGTTCAATATCCGTGCCCAGTGGCAGGAAATAGTCGACCACAAACTGATTTCGGGTGGAGGATGGAAAAAAGCCCGCCGGGACCTGGCTGAACATCGCAAGGGCCGACCCGAAGAGAGCCAGTACTATGACAATAGTGATGAAACGGATTCGGATTGCTTTGCCCAGAATGCTCCGATAGCCGCGCAGAACCGCGTTTTCGCCCTTGGCTTCGGCCTTGCCGGACTTCAGCATCAAGGTGCAGAAATAAGGCGTCAACCAGATCGCGACGAGCCAAGAGAACAGAAGCGCAATGGCGATCGTCCAGAATAGACTGCCCGCATACTCTCCGGTGTTGTCAGGAGAAAACCCAACGGGTGAGAACGCCAGAAATCCAACAATGGTACCGCCAAGCAGCGGCCATTTTGTCTGGTTAACAACGGCCATACTGGCCGCTCTCGGTTCTTCTCCCGCCTGCACCCGCACAAGCGTGCCTTCGACGACAACAATGGCGTTATCTACCAACATGCCCAGGGCGATGATCAGCGCACCCAGCGAGATACGCTGCATGTCCAGACCATATAGATACATGCCCATCAACGTGCCCGCGACGGTGACCAACAGGATACCACCCATTAGGATACCCGATCGCAGCCCCATGAAGACCAACAGAACGCCAACCACGATGATCAGCGCCAGAACGACATTCATGACAAAATCAGCCACGGAGGTCTTGACGCTTGAAGACTGGTCCGAGATCGCCACCACATCCATTCCGATGGGTCGTTCCGAGATCAGCTGGTTCATGCGTTCCTTCACCGCCTCGCCCATATTCACCACATTACCACCGATGGTGTTTGAAATGCCGATACCGATGGCGGGTTGCCCATCGCGGTAAAGCGAGGTTGTCGCCGGATCTTCGAGGCCACGGGAAATGCTGGCGATGTCGGACAGGCGAAAGGACGCCCCGGTTTGCGGGTTGGTGATCAACTGCGCACCAATCGCGTCAAGCGAATCGACAGCCGATAGCGGGCGTAACGCCAGCCGCGTGTGGCCTGCAACGATTGATCCGGCCGGTGACACCAGGTTCTGACCCTTGAGGATATCAGCGATCTGCGTCGGCGCCAGACCAAGTTCAATCAACCTGGCAGGGGCATACTCGACATAGATGACCTCTTCCTGCACCCCTGAGAGAACGATTTTTGAGACACCGTCGACAGTCACCAGATCACGCTGCAAATCCTTAGCATATTCGTGCAATTCGGTCAGCGAATACCCGTCGCCGATCACGGCAAAATAAAGCGCAAAGACATCTCCGAAATCATCATAGACGATAGAAGAAAGCGCGTTGGGCGGCAGGTCGCTTTGTGCGTCATCAACCTTTGCCCGCAGTTGAGCGAACCGCTGGTAAAGCGCGTCGTAATCCTTGGTGGATGCAATGGTGAACTCGACAGATACATTACTCAAACCCGGCGACGAAACCGATCGCACCTCATCCACGCCTTGCAATTCCTGCAGGGCATTTTCGACAACCTCGGTGACTTCTTCGGCGACCTCTTCGGCACTGGCGCCCGGGTAAGGGGTGATAATCTGCGCCTGACGAATGATGAATTCGGGGTCTTCGAACCGCGGCAAGGCGGTGTAGGCAAAATAACCAGCAACCAGGATCAGGATCGACGCAACGGCTGAAATCAGCCGCTTCTCAATGGCGAAACGGGCCAAATCCATAATTTAGCCCCCAATCTTGTCGACGGGGCGGATAGTCATGCCGGGCGTCAAAGCGTGAACACCCGCAGCGACAACGGTCTCACCTGCTTTGATCCCTTCGGTGACGCCCACCAAACCGCCTGATACCTCACCAAGCACAATTGGCCGTTCCGAAACAACGCCCTTGTCATCGACCACCCATACTTTCGGCGTGCTGTCGGCACTCGCCGCAACCGCGGAAAGGGGTACCGCCAAGGTTGGTTGCGGCCCCGGTGCCGAGGACACAACAGTACCAACCATACCCGGCAGAACAAACGCCTCTTCCGGAACGTCAACAGCGACGCGCCCTCGGTAAGTTTGCGTGGCGCTGTCTGCCTGCACAGAAAACTCCACGGTTTCGGCCGCAAGGGCCTGGCCCGGCAAGGCGTCCAGCATGACAACGTTTTTGATCTTATCGGCGCCATTCGCCGTCAAAGCGGTGACGTCAGGGGCCGGCACGTCAAAGGAAACATGAATGACCGAAAGCGCCTGCAACAACGCAACGCTCTGACCGGCCTGGATGTTGGTGAAATTCTCTACATCGCGCCGGGCAATGACGCCGTCGAAAGGCGCGCGCAATGTCGCGTCGGAAATATTGTTCTCCGACACCTTGATCTGCGCCTCAATCCCGCGAATAACCGCCTCTGCCGCCTGAATTTCTTCAGGTCTCCCACCCTCGCGTCCGATGGCAAGATTTTCAAGCTCGGCTCTCAGCTGTGCTTCAGCCACGCGCAGGGTTGCTTCATCCTGTTCACGGGTCACGCGGGTCACGGTACCGCGTTCCTCAAGATTGCGCGACCGCTCCACCTGATCGCGGGCTTGTTCAACCTGCGCTCGGGCGGCGTCGACCGCTGCTTCCAGAGACGAAATCTCCTGTGGGCGTGCGCCCGTCTGAAGCGCTGAAAACTCTGCTTTCGCCTGATCCAGCTGGCTTTGCAGCTGGGCCATCTGGGTTTCAAAATCGCGGGTATCAAGCTGTCCGATAACATCACCCGCCTTGACGCGCATCGATCCGCGTATCGGCAGCTCGATCAAATTACCGCTGACCCGGAAGGAAATCTCAACCTCTTGCGATGGAAGGACAATACCGGGATAGCGGCGGATGATTTCGGTCTTCTGCTCCTGAACCGTGAAGACCTTTGCCGGTCTTGGCGTATCCTGCGCAAGTGACGGGAACGCCAGAATTGACAACAGTAGAGCAGAATTCAGTAACCGTTTCACTTGATCGATCCCTTCAATAGTCTTGGCCAACAAGCTTGCCGCATAGTAGGCAAATGTAACCTGAAGCGATCAAGTATTGACAGGCATTATCGTATAAATCGCCATCGGCAGCCTCTTCCTGCTTTTTGAGTGCGCTGTCTCATGTCGTCGTGTTCGCCATTTGTAACCTCAAAATAGCGAAACTGTTTGGTGCAACACAATCGGTAAGACGTTTTACGGAACCCGTCCTTGCTGAGCGCAGCTGTTGGCAGCTTGATCATCGCGACACGTTGACTAGAAGCTTCTGGGCTGTCGGATTCTATGCTTCGGATGCTTTTTCAAACTTCGCCGATAGCGTATATTTCTCGACCGTAACCTACACGACATCAGGATGCGACGATATCGCCCCTGATCCTTCCATGCGCATTTTGAGCAGCTTTACCGTAATCGCAGATGTGCTGACTTTCGGGATCAACATCACCTTTCTCATCCGCATTCTACCTGCTGTCTTGTGCACCCAGCGGTTCACGAGCGACCGACAGGCATTCATCGCCTGGAAACATGACGCCAAGCGACTTTGCTTCCCGACCAAAACTCGAACGGCGCATAAAATTGAGGCTGGGTAATAGCGCGCGCTTCCCCTTGCTAGTGGCCTGATCACGACGTCGGGCAGCGCGCTTGTGGGATTATTCAGCCACCGGAACGGACGTTACCAGCGTGCCTTCGTCGGCATAGAAGGGAAACACGATATTGTGCCGAGAGTTGGTCTGTTCAATCTCATATTCCAGATGCACTTTCATCCGGCCTTGCGCCCAATCTTCGAACCGGACCTTTACCTTGCGCAGGATGATGCGCGGCTCAAAATAGAGAATGGCGCGCGATATGGCGTTTTCGATAGCCCGCGCGGTGGTGGTGTTCATCGGCTCAAAAACCAGATCGTGAATCCGGCATCCATAATTTGGATGCATGACCCGTTCGCCGGGGCGGGTCTCGAACAGAATGCGCAGGCTTTCGTTAATGTCATCGACAGCCTGCACCAACCGCGCCGAGCCGGTATTACCGTCGAACTCGACCGGGAAGCGCCAGCCTCGGCCCAGAAATCCCGGATCATCCTGCATCGCCATCACATCAGCCCCCGATCATCACGGTCGGACTGCCCATCACAATGGTCCCGCCATGGGCAGTGCTGTCGCCTAGACGCGCCGCCGGAGTGCCGCCGATCATCACTGTGGCCGAGCCCTTGACGATGGTCGACGGTGGGCCGACGCAGGTGCAATTATCGCCCATCACGGCGGCGGGCAAGCTGTTGATCAGAACCGTGGGTTCACCCGGCCCGATAATCGGCCCGCCCACATGCGGCACGATGCCGGTCACCATCGGGCAGGTTTGGGTATCTGTCAGTCTTGCTGCCGGGGGCATGGCCGTTCTCCTTTCTCAGTTGATCATTACCATCGAGCCCTTGACGGTGGTCTGGCCGCCCGAACTCAGCTCGGCGGTGGAACCGCCCTTGACCGTGGCGCCCATATTGCCATTGGCCGTGACATTGTTTCCGTCAATTGTAACATCGCCGCCACTTGAGGAAATCGAGATATCGCTGCTGGCGGTGAGGTCGAGCGTGCCGGTGCTGTCGATTGCAACGCCGCTATCGCTCATCGTGATAGAATTCCCGGTCAGGTCGGTGACCGTGACGGTTTTCTGATCGTCATCCATGACGATCGAATGCCCGCCGGGGGTCTCGGCAGTGAGGATTTTCTTGTCGTCGTCAAAGGTGATCGCAAGTCCTGAAATCGTAGTCAGGGTCTTGAGTTCGTTTTCTTGAGTGGCGTCATTTGTCCGTACCAGACTGCCGCTGTGGAGCGAACCCAGGATGACCGGCGCGCTGGGATCGGCAGAGAGGAAGCCAACGATCACCTCATCATCGACCTCGGGCAAAAACTGGATGCCGGCACCGTTCGAGGCGTAGGGCTGCGCATAGCGCGCCCAGATTTCCGCCGGGGTCTCTCCCATCAGGGGCAGGCTGACCTGTATCATCGTCGCGTCAGACATCGGGTTGACACCCGCGTCATCGACAATCGCCAACACCTTGGCCACATGAAGCCCGTGCACCGGTGCCGTCAAGGCCGATCCGGCTGGGGCTGCGGCGCCGAAACTGTCGCCGCGCCAGCCCTGCGGCAGACCCAGTTGCGCGGTGGTGGTCCAGTGACCGTCCTTCAGCACATGGGTAACGCCGGAAACAAAGGCCGTACCCCCGACACGCTCGCCCACGCCGGTGAGTTCGATCGTATCGCCCGGGCCCGCTGTGGCCGAACCGACATAACTACACCGCCCCTGCATCGACGCCAGGCTGACGCGGTCAGCACGGGCCGAGGCCACATCGGAAAGCGACAATTGACCCTCGGCATATGGCGTGGTGAGGCTACGGGTCCGGTCGTCGGTCACGCCGGTCAGGTCGCTGAGCGTCGAGTTACCCCAGCTACCGCTGGCAGCGGCATCTGAGGTCTGGGAGGTCACCGCCTGATCCGCGGTGCTCCAGCCAGTAACCGAAGCGGTCTTTTCCAGCGCCACCGTGTCCACCCGCGCGTCGAAATCGAGCACATCAACGCCCAGGGTAAGGGTGAGTTTGGCGCTACCCGACGGATCAGGCGCGGCGGCGGCGATCGTGCCGTCATCCACAGCGAGCGTCATTCCGTTGCGATCCGCCAGCATCCGAAGGAAATCCCAATCGGTGCAATCATACTGGACGATATCTGTCTGTGGGCCATTGGTGGCACCGATATCTGCAGTCAAACCGGCATCGCTGATGATCTGGCTCATCACATCCGAATCCTTAACCTGCGTTGAAGCTGCAGTGCGACGGATATCCGCAAGCGCGATTGCCTTGTCGCGGCAGGTCAGTTCCAGCTGGCTGCCGGTCGCGGCCCGGATGCGCAGACGGGTGGCAGTGATGATGCCCTTGAACAGTGTCTGTTCCGAGTTGGAGCCATAGAAGGCAGCGATTTCGATCTCGGTGCCGGGTTTGTTGTCATCGCTGTCCATCAGCGGGAATTCGTTTTCGGGGATCGAGCCGTCATCCAGGACCACCACCGCGGACGGGATACGGTTAAGCTCGCTCTCCACATTTACCGATACGATGCCCACCTCATCGGCCAAAGCAGTTCCGTTCAGCTTGATGCTGACGCCCAGCGGGCCGTCGGTATTGGCGGTCGGGCTGTCGGCCATCGGGTCTTCACCTCATCGGCGGGAACCGCAGCAAGGTTCCCGGCTGGAGATCGCGGAACCCGTCCAGATCGTTGAACCGGGCAATCTCAAGATACTTTGAGACATCCTTGTAGACCCGTTGGCACATCAGCGGCAAGGTATCGCCCTCGCGCACCTGAAGGATATGGGTCAGATCGGGGGATTTGTCATTGCTTTCCTTGGCCTCCATCTCTTCGGTCAGTGCCTCGATAAAGGTCATCTTGACCGTTGCCCTGAGGGGCGTGCCATCGGTTTGGAACAGCGAGTAATCGACATCAAGCCCGGTCATCCGGCCCTGAAAATCCGAGAGGCCATCGCCCCATTCGATTTCCACCGGGTTCGGTTCATGATTGTCGCCGTCATAGCTATAGGCCACGTTACGCAGCTGTTCGAGCTGATCAGTCACGGTGGTATCGGCGGCGTCGGGTACCACGCCGGTGCCATCAAGCGTAATGGTCAGCGACAATTCCTCGGGGTCGGAGCGGTCGTATTTTGGCACCGGCTTGGACTTGCCGATCGCGGTGTCGCCATCGACGCCGGAAAAGCGGGTCTTGTATTTGCGGCTGAAGGCGGACGGGTTGATCGTGGCATTGAAGATGTTGTCATCGCCGGACATCGGGACGATGTCGCCGCCGCTGATTTCGCATCGCGTGATCTTGAGTTTTGTCAAATTCCCCCCCGGGACTTACTTTTCAACTCTCGCGTAATCGTCGTTCGATACGCTCGGCAGCGCGCGCCACCTCTTCGCGCAGGTCGCGGCGCAGTGCTTCAAGCACATCGCGTAACCGGTCTTCGTTGACGGCATCGTCCGAATCCCCCTGCCCTCGTCCAAACGACCCGCGCACCACCAGGCTTCCGATTTCGATACTCATGTCAGGTCTTCCTTTGGATCGAAAGATAGGACAACTCAATCGTCTCGATGGCCAACTCGTTCTTCATCGCATCGAAATTGCCAACACTCCACTTAACCGGATAGGCATTTTCGACCGACCAGCTGGCCACCGGCACCATCAGCTCGTTCATCAACATGATCACCACCCCCTTGGGCTTGATCGCCTCGTCAAATCCACCTTCGAGCGTGGACTTGCACCAGAGTACCAGCCCACTGGCCATCGTTGTCATCGCCCGTTTTAGCACAAGGTTCGAATGCGTCACCTTGTCCGGCAGGTTATGCACGAAACGGTTCTCACCCCCCTCACGCAGCGGTGTCGTCTCGATCTTACTATCAAGCCCGCTGACCTCCTGAAACGCCATATCAAGCACAGGCGGATCAAGTCCGGTGAAGGTCACATTGAAGTGGAATGCGACGGGTGGTGTTACCAAATCCATGAAGGTCAGCTATTCTCGATGCTGAACCCTTCATGGGCAATCTCGATACCCTCCACCGCAACCTCGTTGCCTTCCGATTTCAGATCAGTCCCGGTGACCTTGACCGGGAAGGCGTTCTGCACCTTCCAGACCATGGTCGGGTTGCCCTGCTCGTCCAGCAGCGAGATGGTCAGCGCCTTACGCTTGATGGTGTTCATCTTGATTTCCGAGAACCAGTCGAAGATCGCATTGTCCTTGACGAAAACACCCTTCTTCATCGTGATATTCGAGTTCTTGATCATGCCGGGCATCTTGACCTTGGAAAAGACCGGAGAGTTGCCCGAGCGGTATTCGATCGCCTCGGATTCGATATCGAGGCCCGAGACCTCCTGAAACGCGAGTTCGCTGTCGTCCCACTTGACCTGAAAGTAGAACTTGGGAAGCGGCCAGACTGTCTGTGTCTGGGCGGAGCCGTCATCTGCCATGGTTTATCTTCCTTCTCTTATCAGGATTTTTGCATTTGTTGCTGGAAAGTGATCTCGATGAATTCCGCCGGGCGCACGATGGCGACCAGAACGGTGATCCGCAATATGCCTTCGAGAATATCCACCGGGGTCATGGTATCGCCAAGACCCACATGGACGCTGAACGCATCAGCGGGCACAGCGCCTGCCAGTCCGCCCTGTTTCCAGATTGAGGTCAGGAAATTCTCAATCATGGATCGCATGGTCACCCAGGTCTGTGCGGTGTTGGGCTCAAAGACGTAAGCCTTGGAGGCCAGGCGCAGCGATTCCTCGATCATGATCATCGTCCGGCGCACGTTGATGTAGCGCCAGTCAAGGCTGTTGCCGTCGAGCGTGCGCGCACCCCAGACCAGCGTACCCTCGCCCACGAAGGGCCGGATCGCGTTGATCGATTTGCCAGTGGTCGACACGTTGAGGTTTTCCTGTTCCTCATTGTTGATGTTGACCTTGGGGGCCACGACCGAGTTCATGCTGATATTGGCCGGAGCCTTCCAGACCCCGCGCGAATTATCGACCATCGTATAGAGCCCGGCCATGCCCGCCGAGGGCGGCAGGCTGTTTTCGCGCTTGGTGATCGCATCCATCATCGTGTTGTAAAGCGGCACCTGCGCCCGCAGGGTCTTATCTATGGTCTCGGCCGAGGGACCCTGGCTGACAACTGCGCTGGCACCATCAACCAGAACCCGGATTTCGGATTTCGCAACCAACACGTCATCCTTGAAGATCGAATAACTGGTCTTGGCCTCTGGCCCGGCAAAGTCCGGCTCGGGCTTGAAAGTCACCTTGCCGGCATTGCCTACCTTCCACAGCCCGATGCCTTCGACCGCACGGGTCTTGCCATCGTCGCTGGTGGCATCCTCAAGCACCACGGTCTTGGGGTCGCCATCGGGATGATCCGCGGGTACGTCCACAGTCACCGCGCTTTCTTTCTTGATGTCCGCCGGGGCCAGCACACCGCCAACAACCTCGACCGCAAGATTAAGCGTATCGGTGGACATGCCCAATTCATCCGTGACCACCAGTTCTGCCTTACCCTCGGCGGCCTTGCCGTCATGTTTGAAGCTGATTTTACCCTGCTCCAGATCGTCCTGTGTAAACTCGGTCGCCGCAGCGGTACCGTTCAGAAAACTGCCACCCATCGCATCACCCTTGGTGATGCTGTAGGTCAGCCCGGTCATGTCGCTTTCGTCATCTTCTGCGTTCAGGTCATGCGAGGTGACCGGTACCGTACCGCCTTTGGGCACCGATATGGTGAAATCCCCGGATACACTGGGCGCGCTGATGCGGTTGATCTCTTTCGCCAGCTCCTTGTCGCGCACCGACATTCTGAGCAGCGACATCATCGTGGGGTGGCTGGCGCCGTCGATGTTCTCAAAGGTGAAATCACGCGCCTGGAATATCGAGGTGTCGAGCCACGGGTAATAGGCCGCGCCAAAATCAAGGTTGTTGATGCCGACATCGTTGCGGAAGGTCGAAACCGGGTTACCCAGCGGGTCCTTCTGGCTCAGATGGCCGCCGAAGATATCGAGGATCGCGAAGCGGTTCTTCATGTCGTTGCCGCAATGCTTGAGCATCGCCTGCTGCACTTTGACCGCGTTTTGCCGGGCCAGCCGCGTGGTTTCGGGGATCACCACCATGGTCGGCTCAGGCTCTTTCTTCAGCTCGATCAGCGCCTTCAGCATCAGGTCAGAATCGATCACGTTGTCGACTGTTTCGCCCTGATCGTTCTTTACCTTATAGGTGCCGATCGAGGTGACATAGCAGGCGCCGCCGCCGTTCTGAAAAAACAGCCGCATGTTGGCAAAGAGACAGAAGGCCGGATTACCCTTTTTCTGCTTCAGTTCGAACTTCTTGTCCTTGACCGGGAAGACCGCGCGCGGCAGCGCGTCCTTCATCGCCGTACCGTCAGCGGAAAGCGGCGAGGGGCCGCCGGCCTCTTCGTACTCCACAAGCTCGTAGATCGGGTTGGCTGGTCCGCCGAAGTAACTCACAAATTCCGAAAATGAGGTGATCCGGAACGGCGACATATGCAACGACACATTACCGTTCATCGCCTTCTCGGTATAACCGATAAAGGCCGGAACCGCGGTGGCCACCTGAACAACCGAGTTGGGAAAGGCGTTCTTCTCAACGATGTAAACTCCGGGTGTCTTCATGGCCATTTCGAAATCTCCTCTGGGATTATAGGCTGACGTATATGTCGGATTGCAGGATGTCGGCGGGCGTTGCGCCGGGAATAGGTCTGAGGTTTGAACCGCCGACCGGCAGGACCGGGATCAGGGTTTCGGGATCATAAGGTGGCGGCTGGTCTTCCTTCAGCGCGAGTCGGATCGCGTTACGCTGCCGGATCGGTACGGGCGTGCTTGACCGCAGGACGCGCGCGGTGCGCCCGTTTGGCAAGATCTCCTCGCCCAGATCGTCGAAAGCAATCTTGTCGGTGTCATCGACAACGCGGATCGGATCGGCGCTGCCCTTGCCGACAATGTGATAGGCCCAGAGTGCCTGAACCGTTTCGCAGGCGACGGTGCAGGTGATCGGGAAACGCGCCGGGTCGAACGGAAGATCAAGCTGGCAAAGCCGCCGGTCGCCCGGGCGACGCGGCAGGTCGGATTGGGCGCTATCGGTTGGCGAGATCGAAATCTGCGCCACGTCATCGCCCGGGGTCGTTGCAAGCTCTGGCGCGAATACCGGCACGGTATCGGAGCGCCATCCCCGCGTCAGGCCGATCAGTTGAGTATCGTCGGCGATGATATCCAGCGTCACACGTTCAGGTACCTCTTCGATCTCGACCGGCGCGACCAGTACTGCACCGGGACCGCCGCTGCGCAGGACCAGACCGGCACGCTGCAAGAGGCTCGGATCTGCCGCGCTCACGCGAAACGGCGCGGGGGCGTCGCCCCAGTAGTCATGGCGAATATCGATTTCCAGCGCCGCGCGATATTCCATCACCGTCCTCCTTCCGCAGGCTCGGCACTACGTTGCGGACTGCGGATAACCGGCGCAATGCCGGTCACAACACCGGCGTCTATGGTAACGAAACGCATCTTGAACATCACTGATGGCACATAACGCCCACCCAGATTTCCCCACATCTGGCCCATCTCTTCGACCTTGAGATTACTGATCTCGAAAGAGAGCTGTTCAAGCCCTGTCGGCAGCTCGGGTGTATTCTGTGGTGTCATCACCGGCTGCGCCTGAAAGAATCGTAGCGCCATTGAGAGCTGTTTCAGCCCTTCGACATATTTGTCGGGATCATGCGCCGCCGCGAGCATCACATAGATATCCAGATGCACCGGAGATACCGAGTTGACCTGCCCCAGGGAAGAACCGCGCCCACCGCGAACCCCGCGCGGCATCTGATCCTGGGCGATGTTGGTGATGAAAAAGGCCAGCTTGTTGCGGATATTATCGGCGGGCTTGCCCTCGACATCGGTCAGCGGCGACAGGTTGACGATTTCCTCGGATGTCCGGAACTGTCCGGCCAGATGTCCGTTCAGACGGTTCACGACAAGGGTCAGCACCTGGTCGATCATACGGCAGCAACCCTTTGCGCGCGGCGATCACTGTATCCGGGCACGAATACGACCATTTCATCTCCCAAGTCTTTCTTCCGGCGCGATAACCGCAACCTGCCCGAGCAGGATTGGAAAGGCGAAATAAACCGGAAGTAGTGTTGTCCTTAGGTCAACTCAACCATAAAAAAGCGCGCCAAGGCAAGCGCTGAGTTGCTGATTGTCGAAATTTGCGTGCGTCGAAGCTTTGGCGCCGGTGGTTTCAGTCCGGTGAGATACTGCCGCTGCCCATATGCTGCTGCACCAGACGGCGCCAGTCGGGTGAGCGGATTTTCTCGATCAGTGCCCGATCAATATGCTCAGACAGATCGGTCATGTTTTTGCCGTATCCCCAACCCAGCGGCTCGTTGCGAAACACCAGATCTTCAATCCGGATTTTGCCCGCCGAAGACCCGATCCGCGACAGATAGGTCAGCTCGGCCCAGTCCCCCAGCACCACATCGACCTTGCCGTCGACCAGCGGATCGACCAGTTGGGTGATGGTTTCGGTGGTGCTGCAACCGGGTTCGGAACCGTCGGTTTCAGTGCCACCCGCAGGGGTATCACCCGCCAAGATCAGTGGCTGGCAGTTGGTGGTCTTGGCATCATCCTCGCCGCTGGCATGGGTCAGGAAATCCTGCGCTGACGAATCCGCGACGACCCCCACATGCAGATCCAGCAGATCATCTGCCTCCAACCGTTCGGTCTGACCGATGGCCGAAACAAAGGCCGAGGTCAGAACCCCCAGCAGCGCCGCAGATAACGCGGCGCCGATGATGGCCATGAAAATTTCGAGCAGACGGCCGGCAAGTTTGGAACTGGCGTTACTGATCCCCTTAAGGCCAAGTGTGCGTTCGATCGCTTCGAGAAACGGATCGACATAGGCCGTGACCACGCCGGTTCGGCCCTCCCCATCCCCATCTCCCTCCGGGCGTCCACGCGCATCCTGCAAAAGCAAGCGGATCAGCGCCGCAAGCGCCAGATTGAAAAGGAGAAACAGGATGATTGCCTGCATCGTCCCAGGCTGGAAAAGGGTCGAGGCGAGAACATCCAATGCGTGATCAAAGGCGATCTGACCGCTGTTAAGCCGCGCCACTGTCAGCCCCGAAAGGAAATACTGGCGCGACATGTCGTGGATGTTAAGCCGCTCCGTGGTCACCGTCAGCGGCGAGAGCGCCATATCGAGAGATCCTTCTCTCAGCGCGATATTGATATCTTTTATGGCATCGCAACGCACCAGTCGGCTGCCCGAAATCAGCCCATCTTCGATCAACCCCATTTCGACACGCTGCCATAATTCGACCGACAAGCCACCGGGTGGCGCGCCTTCCTTCAAGATCACGAAAGGCGGCGCATCGCTTAACCCGATATCGAGAATGCCTGCAGGACTATCTGCACCGCTGCAGGCCTCGGCCCGCAGTGGTGGCGTCAAAACAAGAGCCAGAAGCAGGCCGATACAAAGCCTGAGCGTCATTTTTCGGCGGCTTTACTGCCCATCGCGTCTGCTTCCTGCTCAAGCGAGGGACTGTCGTTGACGGCGACACCACCCACATCAGTGGTCGCGGGCACGCGTCCTTCAGCCTGCTGAACTGTGTGCCAGGCCTCGTGCGGCAGGTGCTGTTCCTGACCCGGCGCCAGATGAATATCCGATCCTTGCGCATAGGCATGGGCCCCGATCGCCGCCGGATTCTCGGAATTCCGGTGCACCCGCACATGGTCCATCGACTGGCCTGACAGCGCTTCAATCCCCGATTTCAACTGGCTCGGCAACGCCGATCCACCGGCCGCAGGTTTCATCTGCAAGTTCTCTTCTTCCTGACGTTGCAACGCAGAGCCTTCGGCTTTGCCCTGCAGCGCTTCTTCCTCCTCCTGGCGTTGCAGCGTGGTCCCCTCGGCCTTACCCTGCAGCGCTTCTTCCTCTTCAGGTTGGCGTTGCACGGTTTCGGCCTGACGCTGGATCGCCCCCAGCTCGCGGGACGACTGGCCGGCATCGGCTTTTTGCTGCAAGTCGGATAGCTGGCTGTTCTGCGGCCCCTCGCGTTCATTCCCGGCCCGTGTTGGGTTATGCGCAGATGCGCGCGCCCGGTCGCTCTGAAATATTTGCGCCATGTCTAAACCTATGATTGCTCAATTGCATTCAAAGTAACCATAGGTTGCTGATTCCTGGCAAGGACAATCGGGAGCTGAGCCTTACCGGGCACCGAAACCGGCCAGCAACTCTTCCAGCGCCGCTTCCGCATCGCTCAGCTGCGTCAGAATGCCATCGACTTCGCTTTCGTAAGGTGTGGTGTCGGCTTCCAGCAGGGTGCAGAGCGGCGGGCTCAGAACCTCGAGCAGGTCGCAGATCAGGTCGACCACGAAAGGGGCCGTTGCGTCGAGGCCGGCAGCGCCGTGGGTAACGTGGTTGTAAGAGAAATAGAGCATCTCTTCGTCTTCAGCGGCAATCACCTTGCCCAGAAATAGCGCATTGTTGACCGTGTTCAGCGCCGCCCTGGCCAGATCGAATACATGTTCAGAAGTCGCAACGGCGGGAAATATAAAAACCAGCTGCCAGATCGCCATAACTTCATCGGAACTTTCCAACTGATTGATTCTGAGCATGCCGCAATCATCACTCAGTGGCACCGCGATGTGGCCTGGGTCACCCGGGTCTTCGACCACCCATTCAGCGGCCCTGCCCGCACGTTTTAGAGCGGCGATGAAATCTTCTGGCTCAGCCATCCCTAACGCTCTTTGAAGGCGGATACGATCAGGTTAATCTGCCGTGCCACCCTTTTCTGTTGATTGCCATCCTTTTTGAACTTGTTCTCAATTTCCGTCATCCCGCGCCGCAGCCGCATGGTCTTGATAAAGACCTTCTGCTGATCCGGTGGAGCGCGCAAAATTTCCAGCGCCGCGTTGCGATAGCGCGCTTCCTTATTGACGGTGGTCTTGTCCGCGTTGAAACCGCGTGCAGATTTTCCTTTTAGCCGCTTGCGGACATTTTTCAGATGCTGGCTGACAAACTCCTGATGCGGATCCAGTTCCGCCTCGGCCTGTTTTTCAAGATTGGTCAGCTTGCCGCCCTTCTTGTTGCGTAATTTCTGCTTGGCGGTCCGCGCACCGATCTGAAACAGCTTGGCCACACCCGAGGCGATGCCAATCAACCCGCTGATTGCTGTCCCAAACCCGGTCGTGGCCAGTATGCCACCAGTGATCGATCCCGCCGAATGAATGATGTCGATGATCGCTCGCTTCATGCGCTTGTTGTAGGTTTCCTTCGTCACCCTGAGCGCGGCCAAAAGGCCCTCGCTGCCTTCCTTGGCAAACTTATCGCGCGCCTTGGTCACCTTCTTGCGGGACTTCACGGCCTTGCCTACATCTATCCCCTTGCGCACCAGATCCAGCACACCCTTGACCACCCCAAGCAGCGGCACGATCGAGATCGGCCCGGTCGTGCCCTTGGCGATGGCCGAAGCCGATTCACTCGCGATCTGCCCGCCCCCGGCAATCTGAAAGTAGACCTTTGTCAGCGCCGAATAGGTATTCGCCGCCGCCGACACCGTGCCCGCGATATCGCCTGCCGAGTCGAGCGTATCTTCGGCCACTTTCTTATTGCCCTTCTTGTAGTTTTCGGTCGTGGCCGTACGTTTTTTGATCTTGCGCACCGTCGATACGATTGATTTTACCGCCGCCACCGCCGAAAGCAGAATATTAGCACTGTCCCCCACAAGCTTGACATCGGTGCTCATGTCGATGCCCTGGTCTTTGTTTTCTTGCGTATTGTCAAAGAAATTGGAATTTGCTGTATAGCCGTGACCGCGCGCAAAGGTCAGTTCACCACCCAGAGCCTTGGACAAAGTCGCGGTGGTCCCCGCGGTGGTCAGCAGGACGATCTTTGCGATCGCCCAATTCCGGCGCGCTTTGAGTTCGGGTTTGCCCTTGCAGTATTTGACGATATTAACATAGCGGGCGATCTCAGCGCCGAGCTGGGTGGCCATCACCAGACCCGCGCCATAATCGGCGGCGCCACTCATCTGGTCATTGGCCGAGGATGCCTGCGCCTTTTCCTGCTCGGTGGCATTGTCACCCGTTTTCTGATGCAGCCCGCCAGTTATCTTTGCGACGGTTTTCTTGGCTTCCGCCAGCGGATCGCAGCCATCGATATTGGTCTTCCAGTATTCCTCAAGCCCCTCATTGCCCTTGCCGCCAGTGCCCTGCATGCCAAGCGCGTTCATCGCCTCATCCGCGACCCCGGTGAATTCGTCAAACGCGTCGCCCGGCCCCATATCAGGCATATCGGTTTCAACCGTGCGACCAATGGCGCTGAAGACGTTCAGATCACGCACAGCGGTTTCGAGGTAAGTGGTGATACGGCTTGCCGCTTTCGGGCTTTTCGAAATCTGCTTACGCGCCGCCAGCAAACTGCCATCAAACCTTGATCTATAGACAGACAGCGCCGCGCGGGCACTCTTATGGTTCCGGGTGTGCACACGAACGCCAAGATGCACTTCGGCCACGGCGATCAGCACACTGCAGGCATCCCACAGCGCATCGACCGGTTTGTGGTTGGGATCGATATCGCGTGCCTGCTCGCGCATCTCGGCAAGATGCGCCACCATCTGCTTGCGCGTATCCCGGCTGGCACGCGGCCGTTCAATCGACAGAATGTTCTGCACCCGCGCGCGCACCCGCGAATAGACATCATGAGTAAAGTCGCTGCGGCTTCCGTATTGCGGCTTGGCGTCCGGGATTTTCTTGAGCTTGGCCATCTTGTCCGCGACCTGCCGCTTGAGCCGCGCCACTTTCCCAGCCCGTATGCTCTTGACCGTGCTGTCGCTTCCCTTCTTGGACAGCTCCCAGCCATCGATCGCCGCTTGCAAATCTTCAAGCCGGTGTCGCTGAACGCTCACCTTCTCTTCCAGAGACTCCTGATACAGAACCAGCGCTTCGTCGATCGCCAGAAGGTCGTTGGACCGTTTCCTGCCGGTTTTGGAACTGGAGTCCTTCCAGGTGACATAATCCATCACCGCTTCGCGCTGGACCACCTGGCTCTGAAGGCCATTAAGATGGGCGACAGGCAGGCTGGCGTTGGCCTTGCGCTGAAGTTCTGCCGTCGCCTGAATACGGATGCCTTGATGCACCGCCGCCATCGCCGCCGGGGTGACGTGCGGTTTGTTCGCGCGATGCCGTGCTTTCGTGGCCTGACGTGACAAGATATCTCTCCGCCATTCTGCCTGCGGCGCCAAAATTGCGCTTCCGGTTTGCTGCGAGCCTACGCACAAGCCGTTTTCCTAGCAACCCCCACACGATACATATAAACGAAAATACCGCCAGGGTTGACGCATGCCGCGCTGTCCGGCACCGTGCATTTGGTGGGAAACTGCCGACTGAAACCGGCTTAGCGGGAGCTGTCCTTTTGGCGCGAAACTCAGTTGTAAAAGCAAGCACGGTCTGCGGGGTTTTGATTATGCTCGCAGGATGCGGAGTGGTGAAAAAGGTGCAGGCGATCCCGATGGTTGAACGGCTGGGTTTGGGAGAAGACATACCTTGCGACATTGACCTTTACGAGCAGCGCCGCATGGCCGGTTCCTTCCTGCAAAGCCCTGTCGGCACGCCGGGCGGTGCCTTGCAATATGTCACCGGCAAACCCTCAAAGGCACCGCTGCCGCGTAAGCTGGTGTTGGAGGAAAGCAAGATCAAGCGCCTGTCCCCTCAGGAGCAGGATGGCGAAGCAGTCCTCAAAGGCTCGAAAAAGGCAACCGCCGAGCCGATTGCAGGGCTGGGCGAAAAGGATGTGCTGCCGCAGGCCTATCAGCTCAGCTACCGGGCGGTGAAGGTAGATTATAAGGGGCCACTGGTGGTCGGACTTAGCCCGACTGCCCAGGAAATCCCGCAATCGGGCCAGGCCGCGATGTCCGGGCCGGTCAAAATCAGCTTCACCAGCACCGACGCAGACGGGGTCACCTCCACGACCGAGGCCACCGGCACGTTCAGACTGCTGATCGGCTATGGCACCGGGCGCGCGGCCTTCTCGGCCTCGGATTTCACTGTCGACAGCGGCCCTGATCTGCCTTTCGCCAAACTCTCGTGGTCGCGTCTGGGTATCTGCGCGCCGCGCATCGTCAGCAGCGGTCAGGGCGGGACCAGTTTCACCTCTGCCGACGGCGGGCGCGTGGCCTTGATCGACCCCGGCACCGACCCGGCTGCAACTATGGCATTCGAAAGCAGTCAGTTCGCGGCAAGCGAGCGTCCCGGCCCCCCGGGGTCGGTCGGCGGTGTCTTTGCCATTCAAGGCAACGCGGCAAGCGTCATGGGAGTATTTTTATCAAAAGACTCTCCCTAAACTTGTTTCTTCTCTTGCCCTGAAGATGACGTTGGGTAACTATCCCCTGGGACGTAAGGACATTTCAGTGAACCAGTTAACGAGTCTTCCTTGGCCAATCGGGAGATATGATCGAACGCCTTGTGGCTTTGGGCAAGGTACTGATTTGAAGAGGGATATTTGATTTACGACTGGTCCGAAATACGCGTGACGCTAGAAGCCGCCGCGGATCGTCGCCTGCCGGCGCCGCTGATATCAGATGCCCCTCTGATCCGGCCTGCGTCTCTGGCTGAAAATCTAGCCGAGCTATTGGCACACGCACCGCAACCATGGCGCGACACACTGCGCCGCGAACCTGCAGTCGTCGCGGCACAGATCGCTGCCTTTCGGCTTGATGACGCGATCATGGGCTACGATCTGGTGGCCGAAGCGGGGCCGGAAGCGCTTGTCAGACATATCGCCGATCTTGCCCGCCGCCTCGATGACTGGCTTAACCGGGTCCGGACCCAGCTGCCCGGCCCGTTCGCTGAAACGCTTGACGCCCTTGATCGCGGGATGAACCTGCATAAACGCGTTGCTGACATGGCCGAGGCCACGGTGTCGTCCATGACCACCTTGTTCAGAAACTCGCTTTCGGCCGACGCCGTTGCAGGCCCGCGCGATGCGGTTGCACAGGCCAAATACGTCAGGTCCTGGCTCAGCGCCGCACACCGGCAGCTGATCCATGCCATCGGATCGCTGCAACCAACAGCCCGCCTGGTGTTCGAAGAACGGTTAAAGGCAGGCACGATCGAACCCGCTGTCGGTCTCCTGTTAGCCGAATTGGCCGCGGCGGGCGTCGTGGATGCGCGGCTCAACCTCTTCACGCGACGTCATACCGGGTTTTACTATCGTGATATACTGGGCCAGAAACCGGCAGAGGCTGCTACCGAACATGTGCTGCTGCATCTCCCCCCCTCCACGGCAAGGCGGTATCTGCCCAAAGGGACCTCATTAACCGCGCGCGGTGAAGATGGGCAGACTGAACGGTTCTGCACCGAAAGCCGCCTTCCCCTGACAAGCGCCCGCGTGACGGACACAGCCGGCATCACATACGAAACCGACCCTCAGGTATCGCTCTACACCACCTTGGGCGCAATCACCGGCATTCGCGCCGGGATCGACCGTTCGGAAGATCTGCCGCTGGGCCGGGGCGTGTTCGTCGCCCCGAACGACACGCCGGTGGATATGGGGCTCGATATCGCCTCGGACATGTTTCGGCTGCGCGAAGGCCGCCGTCAGATCGAGCTGCGGCTTAACATGCGCCGCGCTACGCCACTGCGGGCGACATCAATACCAAACGCGACACCTCCGGGGCCCGAGCCCGATCCGCATATCCGGCTTGAATTGCAAAGCGACCCCGAACTGGTCCTTGCCTGCGGATTTGCCAGCCTCGAAGAAGGGATCGACCGGATTGTCGAGGAGGTAGAACAACTCGCCCGGGCGCGCGGTTGTTCCCCCTCCCTGTCGCTGATCTACGAGGCAATGGTGCGCAAGACGCTCGGCGTCGAACCGTTGCGCCAGCTTCTGGGCCGGATATTCACCCTCGGGCTGGTCGAAGGCACCCCGTGGCCCACAGGCGAGTACTGGGCTGTCCTGAAACAACGGATCGACGCCAGCCAAGCGGCGCTGTCGGGTCAACGGCTGGTTACTCCGAATACATCCGAGATGTTCTGGCACCGCTCCGCCGAGGGAAATTCCATCCTGGGTGAGGCGTTCGCCCTGAATGGCGACGGAACGTTTATTTTCAGCCCTGACGATGTGTTCCAGAAATTCCTGTCAGACGCTTTCAAGGTCACGCTCAGCACCGCTGACGGACCCGTCCGCCCTGATGTTCTGCAGGTACTGCCGAACGGACCCGACGCACCTGCAGGCTTTACGCTGCGCATGACACTGGAACCCGATGTGGCGCCGATCATGCCGCCGGCGGAAACGCCCGAGACCGCCCCGGTCATGTCACTGCGCTATGCGTCCGGCGCCCGGATATGCCCCGCAAGCTTTTTCGAACGCTACGAACTTGAAAATATCGCGATGCGGGTAAAGGCCACCGACCTCAAGACCTTTGCCGCATTTTCCGACGATGGCCCGGTCGCCCCGGACCAGAGCTTTCTGCCCTTCACCAGTCGGCCCACTGATGGATCGACCCTGACCATCGCCGCGCCGGAAATGGCGCTGAAACCTGTCAGCAGCGTCTCGCTTGCGGTGACATGGGCCGATTTGCCGGGAACGTCGGAAGGGTTTGACGAGCACTACGCGCAGTATCCCGAGGGAACCGAGATTCCATCACCGGAATTGCAGATGGACTATCTTTCCGGCGGCAAATGGAAACGCCTGCGCGACGCTGCGACACCGCTGGCCGACCGCGATGCTGCCACCCGGACACTCCTGTCTGATTGGCGGCGCACCGGGAATTTCGACAGCCCGGCAATCCCGGATGACAGCATCGCAGCGATGACGCTCCCAAAGTCGCGCGGTAACGTACGCGGCGGGGCCCTGCGACTGACCCTGGCGGGCACGGCGAACGGCTTTGGGCGAAACCTCTACCCACGGGCGCTGGCGCAGGCGATGCGCCCCAGCCTTATCCCGATGCTGAAACGCCCCTTGCCGAAGCCACCATACCTGCCAAGGATCGCCAGTTTGCGACTTGGCTACGAAGCCCGGGCGACGATCGAGCTGTCCGCCCCCGACAGCGCCCGCCCCCGGGATCGGCTTTACCAGATCACACCCTTCGCGCGCGCGAGGCTGTTTCCCGAGCGGACCGGGCGCCGGGCAACCCTGTTTCCGCCCCGGCTGGGCTATGCGTCGCTTTTCATCAAGATCACCGGGCCGGATGCCAACAAGCGCCTCAGCCTGCTGTTTGATATTGCCGATAGCGGCCATTCGCGGATCGCCCGACAGCAGGTACCTTTGGTCTGGCATTACCTGACCGCCGATGGCTGGACGGCGTTACCCCAGACCGAGATCTCATCGGATACGACCGATGGTTTACTGCGTTCGGGCACAATCAATGTGGATCTGCCCGACGACGCAGGCAGCAACACGGCAATTATGCCCGGTGGCGGCCTGTGGCTTGCCGTTTCAGCGACGCGCCGGGGCTTTGACACCCATCCAGTGCTGTCTCGTGTCAAAACCAATGGGATTTGGGTTGAAGCTGTCGATGCCGGCGGTCCAAACCGTGGTGGCACACGTGTCTGGAGTTTCGATCCCGGCGTGCCGGGCACCGGCAAACCGGTCGAGGTTGCGCGCCGTACCCCTCCGCGCCCGCCCGAGGACAATCCCGCCTTTCGTGCCCGCGTGTCCGAACGTCTGCGCCATCGCAAACGCGCAGTCACGCCATGGGATATCGAGCGGCTCGTGCTTGAGGAATTCCCCGAGGTCTGGCGGGTCAAATGCCTGCCGCATCTCACCCACGACACCGCCGCGCCCTGCCCCGGCGCGGCCACGGTGGTTGCGGTCCGCCGCCCGCCATTATTCGACGACACCGCCAGCGACGTATCGCAGGAGCTTTTGTTCGATGTGGGTAAGCTGGAACGGATCAGCGGCTACATCAAACGTCACGCACCGCCTTTTGCGCGCTTCGAGGTCGTCAACCCCGGCTTCGACCGGCTGCATGTCAGGGCCAAGGTCCGGTTCGCCGAATATAGTGACGACGGCGCGCTGGCCTTTCGGCTCAGGGCCTATCTGGCGCATCAGCTCTCGGTTTGGACCGCACCCGAGGATATTTCACGTTTCGGCTGGTCGCTGAATGTGTCGCTGCTGCGCGCCCGGATCAGCGCGCTGAGTTATATCGAAGACGTCACCGATTTCTCAGTGCTGCACTTCACCTCTGACGATGAGGGTGCCTATCGGCTTGCGGACACCGCCCAAAGCGATGGCCGCGGGCCACATGGGACGGTAATACAACCCTCGCGCCCCTGGGCGCTTGCCCTTTCCGCCCAGAACCATGCCATCACGGCGACTGACTACAAACGGAACATCCCCCCCTCGCAAAGCGGCATCGGACGGCTGAAGATCGGTGACATGCTGGTCGTGGGACAGGAGGCGAAGCTGTGACGAAACAGGACAGAACCACGCTCAAATCGTTTTTCAGGGATGGTGCACTGCCCTCTGCCGAACGTTACGGTGATCTGATCGACAGCACCGTCAACCAAATTGAAGACGGTTTTTCGAAAACCCCCGCAGACGGGCTCCGGCTGTCTTCGGTCGGCGAATCGCGGGCGGTGATGAGCCTTTATCAGGGCCTGTCCACGCCTTACCCGTCCTGGGTGCTGGAACATGGTGAAGCCGCTGGCAGCCTGCATTTCCGGCAGGGACTTGGACTTGCCGGGAACGATCTCGACAGCGACGCTCCCGACACCGACCCCGAGGACGGTGGGAAAAAACCGGCCCCCGCACCGTCGGGACTGGCGCTGTCACGGGATGGTCGCTTGGGCGTGCATAGCGATGCGCCGGAATGGCGGCTTGACGTCGGCGGCGTGGCCCGCATGCAGGGCCGGATCGGCCAGCCGACCGAAGGCTTGGAACAGGTTCCCGCCGATGGCAGCTGGCATGACGTGACCCGGTCGATGACCGGCTGTCAAGCGTTCGAGGTCATGGCCGGTGCCGGCGGCGAAGTGAATTACGGCCGCTATTCGATGGTTCATGCCATAGCGATGAACGCCTATCACCCGCGCAACCCGATCCTGAACTGGCTCTTTGGCCGGCGACGCATCCGCAGCCAGACAGCGATGTATGGCAGCTATGCCGACCGGATCCGCCTGCGTTGGGTTGCCGCCAGTGAACGACACCACTTCAAGCTTCAGATGCGCACCAACGCCAATTTCGGCGAGGGCAAGACGATCCGCTATTACATGACGCGGCTGTGGTTCGACCCTGCGATGTCCGGCTCGCGCGGCGGCCCGGGGCGCGAAGGGGGCCTTTTGTGACCTCGGACCTGCCACCGCCTCTCAGCTTCGACGCGCTGCGTGACGAAGCCATCCCTGCTGCGCAACGCGCTTCGGGCGATATCTGGACAGACTATAATATCCACGACCCGGGCGTCACGCTGCTGGAACAGACCTGCTTTGCCTTAAGCGAGATCGCCTATCGCAGCGATCATGCGGTGCGGGATCTGCTCACGCAGCCCGATGGCGGTTTCGATCCCGACGCCTTGGCTCTGTCCGGTCCCCGGCAGGTTTTGCCCGGCCGCCCGGTTACCGCGCATGATCTTGCCGCCGGATTGTCAGCGTCAAAGGCAGTTGAGCGGGTTTTCGTCCACCGGGCCGCCGCGCGTGGCCTGCTCGACATCTCAGTAATCCCCGGTCCCGGCGTTACGGATGAAGCGGCGATTGCCACCGTGCGAGACACGTTCGCGCAGATCCGCATGGTCGGCACCGATGCCAACCAGATCACCGTAATAAAACGCCATATGCTGGCCCTGTCAGGCCGGATCGAGATCAATGTCTTTGCCAAGCCCGATGCGATTGCCGCTGAGATTTACCATCGCATCAACCTAGCGCTACACGGGTTCGAAGATGACGGAATTGGCGGGCGCACGGGTGCGACGCGCGACGATGTATTCAATGACCCTGCGGCAATCTGGGCACGTGTTCTCGCCGAACCGGGCAATCCCACCCAGATAGACCTGGCGCTGGCCGCGCTGCAACGGATAGACGGTGTCGAAAGCTTGCAGGACCTTGCGCTTACGTCTGTCGAAACCGGCCTGAGCGTTCCCGGCAACACACGCCACGGCGTGGTCTATGAGGTCAGATTGCCCACCAGCGATCAAGATACCTCGCTTGAGCTGTCTCTCAATGGCCATCCCGTCCCGCTTGATCCGGACGCGATCGCCGAGGAATATGGCCGCGTCGTGGCGGCGCACATCGCACGGCAGGGTAACCAGCTTGATCTGCATGATTTTGACGTGCTCGCACCGGGCCGCCCTCGCCACGCACCCACGACCATTGATGCCGATGCAACCCTTCCTGCCATCTATCGCTATCGCGGCCTTGATACGGCGAAACCCTACCGCCAAACCATCAACGCACATCTGGGCGCGATTGCTACGCCGCTCTCCCATCTACCCAACCACTACGCTGCGCTGCGCACTATAGACTGGTCCAACCCGGCCGATATCCGGCGTCGGATCGAGATGCTCGATTATCTGATTGCGTTACAGGGCGAGGAAATGCCCGCGACATCGCAATCGGGTGTCAACCACTACCGAAACCCCGCGGCGCGGGCCCGCTGGCAGGTCGCGTGGCGCGAAAGCTATCTAAAACAGCTTCCCCGGATGAACTTCTATCAGGGAACGGCCCATCCGGAATTCGGGGTTCTGGCACGACTGGCGCATCTCACCGACCTCAACGCTGGTGATGCTGAGACGTTGGCGGATGCCGGGATTGCGTTGGACCTTGCCGCAACCTTACCCGACCCTACGGTCGAACGCCGTTCGCTCCTGCTGCCTTACCGTCCCACAGATATGCTGCTTGAACGTGACGCCGACGCTGAACCGCTTCCTGCACATAAGCTGCGCAAGCTCTCACCCTGGCTCAGCGAGACGGGGACAACCCCTGATTTGTATCGCCGCGCCGCCGATCCCGACGCTTACCTGCTGGCGCGCGACCGGAACAGCGATTGGCAATTGCTGCTTGAACCCTACGAGGACGCAGATAAGTTTTACGCCTGCGGCAGCGGTCGGGACCGGGAGGAAATGGTGGTGCTCGGCAACCGCCTCTGCAACAGTTGGCAAACGCTCAACCGCGACTGCGAGACAATCTCACTTATCGAAGATGTCGAACTGCGCAGCGGCATGACCGATTTCCGCCATGCCTCAGCAACCGCGCTTCTGACCGGCTGGACGGCCCGCACCACACGACGTGCCTTCCGTAGCTATGTCGAGGATATGATCCTGCGGGTTTCCCCGGCCCACGTAAATATCCGCCCGCTTTGGCTATCGCAGGAAGCGGGCCAGGTACTCGCACCACTGGTGCAGGCATGGCGCGCGGGCGAGGAAGGCGCTGGCGGGGCGCTCAGGGCGGCGATGACCGCCATCCACGACGAGACCGCATCATGACATCGCAACCGCAACCCCACACACGCGACCACGACCCTGAAGTGAACCGTATCGGCGAGTTGGAATTTCGGTTCGATGTCAGTGATGCTTCGCGTCAACTGGGTGCACCGGAAAAGCTCCTGATGGCGGTACGCGCCGAGCTTCTTGAGGTCATCGACAACACCCTGGGCGAAGCCACACGCGACAAGGCCGATATCCGTCTGGCGCATCTCGATATCAACCTTGGCGATATCCCGGACCCGCCAGACTGGCAACAGGTACGCACCACGCTCCGGCAGCGCCTGCTGGCCGAACTGACCCCATATCTCTACCCTAAGCCAGCATCAGACGATCCCACCATGCCAAACAAGCGCGCATGGGGATCAGGCGACGCCACCCATCTACCGGCTACGATCAAGGAGACCGCAGCGGACCGGGCCGAGAGTCCGCCCCAGAGCGCAGGGCCGGAAGCGTCGGATTCAGATCATGACGTGATGGGTGCCGATACACCCGAACCCGAATTCAAGAGCATACGTCGAAAGCCCGTAGATGATGCGATGGGGGTATATGACGTCACTGAGTCAAGCATGCCGGATCGGGAATCAACCAAGCGCCCAACCTCGCGTGGTCATGCTTTACGCCAAAACCCCGGACAAAATCAGACAAGGTCTGCGGACCATGACCAGCACGCGGCGCGGCGGTTCTTGCCATTGCTGCCCGAACAGCCGGCATCCTCGCTGCATGCCAAGCCTCTGTCAGACGACAAGAGCGCCATCCAGGCGGCGGGCGGGATCCCCGAAATGCTGCGCCGCCTGACGAGCGATGCGCCGGATACCAGGGTGCTTGGCATTCTGATGACAGATCTCCGCTGGCGATACCGGTATGCCCCGGCACGATTGCGCGAAGAGCTTGCGGCTCTTTCGCAGCACGATCTTGCGCACCTATCGACGGCGCTGGATGCTGTGACCAACCCGGAATGGGCGCAGCATGCCAGTTTGGAGGCGTCATCAATCAGCGACGCCCCTACCCTGAAAACTGACCTGATCAATCGGATTGAACGCGCCCTTGAAGAGACAGCCTCGTTTGCGTCGGAAACGCCGCAGATCACCGAATTGACCGCAGCCCTGCATGGGGTTTTTCCGGATATTGGACAGTCGCGACCCGATCCGGAACGGCTTAGAAATATTGCAGAACGCGCGCTACACCCTCTGACGGGCGTAGCCCCCTCAACACAAACGGTGCCAAATAAATCGGTACCGAAAGACACTCACGACAGGCCAAAAACAAGCCCTTTGAGCAAATCCGATCTGACGCAGCTGACCAGCGCTGAGCTACGCGAATTGATTGCCGAACTCTTGCCGGAAAATGCGACAGAACTATCCGGTGCCATTGATCAACTAGACACTACGTCCGTCGATCCTGCCGAGGCGCTTCGTGTCGTGGCTCTGGCTCTTCTGGAAAGCAGGCCGGTCGATCTTGAACTTGCGCGCCGCGCCGTACGCACCCACGACGATACGGCCATGGCAGCCATTGTAGCGCTGCTGCAGGCGCTGGATACTCCAGCACCCGAAATCACCGCATTCGTCCATGAACGGTCTTCGCAAGTATCACGCAGGCCCAACGAAACCGACGCGGGCGCACCGTCCGAAGATCAGACAAACCTACCGCCGTCAGCGCAACATAGTTTGTCGCCGACAAGTCCAATGGTCGACGATCCCGCCCCCTCCAGCCTCGATGTCGTATCCCCGGCGGACGCGGCACCACAACACCGGAAAGCCAGCGCCACATCGCAACGCGCTCAGGACGAGCCCCACACTGTTTACCCTGACGAAATTGAAGACGATCGCAGAAAAGCTCGGCCTCCCCTGCCGGTTCAACCGGTTTTCACCGGGAATCGCGCCAAGTCCCAGGTCGGCGCACCAGAACCACCGCTGAATGAGGCGGCCGAGACTGACAGCGGCCCAAGCGACACGTTGGTACCAGATCCGGCGGCAGATCACACCGAGACATCTGCGGATGACCGCGCCGTTTCTCCAGACTGGATTGAGCCAACCACGCAGCGAGGCGACAACAACCGCAAACGCGACCGCCAGTGGGTGCGAGGGAATGAAATCAGCGATGATCAATCAATAGAATGGAAGCATGCCGGTTCGGGCGAAAGCAAAGCCACGCCGATGGCGGCGCGCTCGGTCGGCGCGCCCGGTCCGACACCCGAGAGGCAGACCACCGATCTTCCGCCAACCATGCAGCCCAAGGATGCCGCATCCAAAACCGACGAGCCGCAAAGCACTCCGGGCGATATGGCACCTTCTGGCAAACCCGATGCTGCCAAAGACGAACCGGTTAAAGACACCGATCCGACAACAGGCTCGCACCTGTTACCGAAGGCACCGCACCCGCGCGAAACGACACGGACGCAAGACACTGCATCACGGCCAAGCGAGACAGAACCCGGTTCAGAAGAGCCGGAAGTTAAATCGCATAAAACCGTTGATCGCTCCGATAAAGCTGGTGATGCCTCGGCGGATGGCGCCGGAGAGGCCGCGGAGACACTGCGGTCAAAGGAGGCCTTGCGCCACAGACAAGCACCGAAGGAAACATCCGGCACCGCGTCTCAGACCAACGCTGGCGCGCGCAATCCGGAGGCCACCGATCATCAAATTACGGATCAGGATACTGCGTCCGTGACGCCCTCCCCAACCAACGGGCCGGGTGAAAATACTGAGGCGCCCTCGACCGCTAGGGCCGAACAAACGTCAGACACGTATCCGCCCGACGCGAGCCTAGGCCAACAAGCGCCCGAAGGCACTGTGCACCCATCTGGTCTCAGCCCTGAGGATCAACCCGAAAGCGCTCGCGCTGCGCCGCTTCGAGCCGCCGACACACAAGGCACCGAAATGCGACTTGGCGCATTGTTCGACGCGGCAACCCCTGAGGCGCCACGGCTCCGTGAGATGCTGGATCTGATCTGGTCGACATTGTCAGATAACGCTGAATACAACAGGCGTGACCGGTCGCGGTACTGGCAGGCCGCTCTGGTGGCGGTCCTTTCGGCGCCTCAGGACCGTTCGGCACAAGAGCATGCGGTCGCCGCCTTCCTCAGCGTGGCCGAACCTGATGATACGTCCCGGCACAACCTGTTGCGGGTGCTGCGCGCCCGTCTTGGATACGCTCAGCCCGGAAGCGATCCGGTCTTGCGCCGCGAAACCTGTTCCGTTCTGGAAAACCTTCTGAATGGCAAGCGGGATACGTCAACCGCGTCGGCAGAACCCGATCCCCACACCAGTTTCAAGACCACTGCACGCGCTGGTTTGGTCATCTTCCACCCTTATCTGCCGATGCTGTTCGACCGAATGGGTTTGTTGACGCCGCAAAAACACATCCGGCCCGAACAATTGTCACGCGCCGCAGCGGCACTGGCAGCGCTGGCCGACGACACACCGCATCAGATGATGCCTGATCCGCTTGAGCGCCTACTGCTGGCGATGCCCGACACGGCAGAACTCGCACCCGAGAGATTGCCGGACAGTGATCTCAGCCTCATTGACAGCCTGATGCGCAGCGTCCTTGCGCAGTGGCCGCGTCTTGGTCAAACCTCCCCGGCAGGTCTGCGAGAGGCCTTCATCCGCCGCACCGGCCTGTTACAGACCGATGGAGAGGCGCCGCGGCTTCTGGTCGATGAAGGCCCCTATGACATGTTGCTTGACGGGCTGCGTTGGGCGCTGTCGCCTGTCGCTCTGCCCTGGATGGCCGTCCCTCTGAACGTGATATGGAGGCAGCAAGATGACTGATCCCGCCGTGGCCCTGCCGCATCCGGATGACAGCGTCCACGCAAAGGCATTGCAGGTCGAGCTGTCTTGGCTGTCCGAGGTGATCACCGCCCGGCTGACCCATTTCTTCGACGGCACCGACACGTACTTCATAGCGCCGCCGCCACAAGATTTGCCCGAAAGCGCGGCGCTGACACGGCTGGTCTCTGATGCGCCGCTGGATGCATCGGCCCGGCTGGTGTTGGCGCTGGCCCTTGCCCCGCAGATCGGGCCTGCGGCACTCGATCCGTTCTTCGTCAAGAACTCGGCCATTGACCGGGTTTTTTCGGAATTCGGCGCAGCCCGGGCCGATGGTGCCGGATTTGTACCCAGTGCCGTGACGGCGCTTTTCCTTCTGGGCGGTGCGGACACGGCAGCACGGATCGAAGCCATGGCAATATTTGCCCCAGATCATCCGCTGCGACAGCAAGCGGGGCTTACCATCGGAAGAGCAGGTGACCCGGCGCAAACCGGTCATGACGCCGTGATGGCCGGCCCCCTAATCCTGCCGCCGCACCGCGTATTAACGCTTTGTGCCGGGTGCCCGCCCCGGCCGGATTTTTCACCGCAATTCCCTGCCAAACGGTTGGAAACGGCACTTGACTGGCAGGATCTGGTTTTGCCTTCCGGATTGAAACACGGCATCGAACATATCATCGCCTGGTATGAACATCGCAACCTGATCCGCGATAGCTGGGGGCTGGGTCGTCGCGTCGGGCCCGGATTCAAGGCGCTGTTTCATGGCCCCCCCGGCACCGGCAAGACCCTGACAGCGGCCATGCTGGGCAAACGCACCGGGCTTGATGTCTACCGTATTGATTTGTCGATGGTGGTATCGAAATATATCGGTGAAACCGAAAAGAACCTCAGCCATGTTTTTGATATGGCAGAAGAAAACGACTGGATTCTGTTCTTCGATGAGGCCGACGCGCTATTCGGCACCCGCACAGCGACGACCAGTTCGAACGATCGTTACGCCAATCAGGAGGTGTCATACCTGTTGCAGCGGATCGAGGATTGCCCGGGGCTGGTTATCCTAGCCACGAACCTGCGAAACAATATCGACGATGCGTTTTTCCGGCGGTTCCAGATGTCGATGGGCTTTACCCGGCCCGATGCCAACCTGAGACGCAAGCTCTGGCAAAACATCATTGAGCGCGTGCCGCTGTCTGAAGGTGTCGACATCGACGCGTTCGCGGAAGAACACGAACTGTCCGGTGGCGCGATCACCAATGTTGTTCATCACGCTACGATCAGCGCCTTGCGCCGTGGCGTCAAAGTTGTCGGCGCGCATGATCTGCAACAGGCCATCGCCGTCGAATTGCGAAAAGAAGGACGTACCGCATGACCCGCCCCGCCCCGGTCTTTGCCCAACTGATGATCGCCCTCGTCGTCTGGATATGCTGCGCTTTCACCGCCTTGGCCGCGCGATCTGCCGAACACTGCAATGCCCTGTTGACCGATCCGGGCGTGACCGGATCACCGAAAGATATCGCGTTGATCCAATTGGGGGCGCGCACCAAGCTGCAGGACAAAAGCGGCCTGCTTCAGGATGGACGGATCGGGGCCTATACAAGGCAAGCGCTGGTGCGGCTTTGCGGGCAGGTGCCGCTGCCCACTGGGACCAGCCCGGTCGATGGTACGCTCAATCTGGCCATCGACTACGGCACCATCGCGACAGGCGATCCAGACTGGGTTGGCAAAGCTACCTCCACCGCCCTCAAGGCGCGGATGACCGCATCTCCGCAGAACGGTGTGAATGCGGTTACGCTCCGCCTTGCCGGACCACCACAACTTACCCTGGAAACGCTGGAGAACACCCTTGCCCAAGGCGCCGGCTGCCAGGGTTTCAGCACCGACGATCTGTCCGAACCCGCGCTGGCCGGGCTGGACGCACTGATTGCGGCGGGTCCTGACGGCTGGTCGAAGCCGGAAGCTCTCTGCACAGCGCTGGCAACAAAATCCGACACGGCTGATAACACGAGCTTCCAACACACGCTCGAATCCTATGCCGCCATCGAAGTTGCACTGCCGGGCGCGTTGGTCCAACTTCTGGCACCGGATTTCTCGGCCTGGTTGGTCGAGGAGCAGAACACTCGCGTACCACGGCTGACCGGTTCCGACGCAGCAGTTATCGCCCTGATTGCAGAATACCGCGCCGCAGATCGCCCCGCCGCACCACGCGATTATTCCGGTCTTTTCAAAAAGTTACCCACCTCCTGCGCGGAACCGAAAAGCACCAATGTGCTGGAATATTCGGCCTTCACCCAAAGCGATCTCGACAATCTGGTGCAGCCGGTGGATGTGGCCGGTGTCCTGTCCGGCCTCGCCGACAAAACCTTTGACAGCGCCGATGCGCTGATGGTCGCAATTACCACAGCGCTCGACGGGCAGGTGTCGCAATGCACGCTGGATCAGATCGGCCTTGCGGTTTTCAGCTCCGAAGACCTTGGTCTGCGCTATGCGCTGGATCCGGAAGCCACCGCCAACCTCGCGCTGGTTGACGGGTTCACCGAAAGCGCCGATGCCGTCACGCCGCTGATCGGTCTTTCGGCGCAGACGCGCGGCGCGCTTCTCTCTGGTGTGCGCATTGCAATTCTCAAAGACGCGCAGACAGCGATCAACGCCGAGATTGCCCTGGCTGCCGAGACCCTAGCCGCCGCGTCCGAAGAGCTGGCCTCGGCCCTCGATACCAGGCCGCAGGATGTCCCGGAATTCCCCGAGCTTCCGGTGGCAACGCCGATTGGCGTGACCGAAGCCACGGACAGCGCCGTAACCGCCACTGTAAAGGACGCGGACTTTCAGAAAGCCCTGCTTGATGCCAATTACGCCCCCGCCCCCAACACCGAGGTGCTGAAGGGCGATGTGCGCCGCATCCTTGCGCCTATTGCAGCGGACAAGGTGGACACGATCGTATCGGGCGCCATGTCACAAATTCAGAAAGTCGTGGATCGCAGCTGGCAACTGACCCCAGATCTGAACGGTGCCATTCTGTCTGCCCCAGCGGTCAGCGCCGCCCAAAGCATGGATCTGACGCCTGAAAACGCCGATGCGCTAAAGGCCCTCGTGGGTGTCGAATACCCGAATGAAAAGCTACTGGCCTCTGCCGTGGCAGCAGTTTCGCCAGCACCACCGGATGCCGTCGCAGCGCAGGCCCGGCTTGCCGGGTTCCACACCGTGGCGGACCCAACCGCGCCGCGCAGCGCGAGTGATCTTGCCTTGCCGGATTGCCGTTGCACAGCGGCGCGGCGCGAAAATGCCGAAATCTATGCCTTCTACCCCTTCTGGCTCTTGCCCAAACTGGCACTGCCCGGCGATGATCCGGCCTCGAATACCGATGAGCCGCCCGACAGTGATGAGGAAGGCACCGACAAAAAGGCCGCCGCGCCGGAACCGCTTCATCAGATTGACTTCGGGCTGGTCAGCCGCATCGCTTTTTACGGCCTCGAATTCGCCTATGGCAATCCCGAGGCCGCCGCCGATGACAGGATCATCCGGCTAGCCAACCAGGCCCGCTGGATCGAATCGCGTCGGAATTTCGTCAATGCTGCCCATCTGCATCGCGCCAAGGCCGACCTTGCCATAACGCTTACCGGCTGGGACCAATGGAGCAGCTCCGAAATCGAAAACGTTGCCGACAAGATCGTCGATCTGTCCGCGCCGTTCAGACGTGTGAAAGACAAGGGGTTCAGAGGCTTCATCGCCGCGTATCCGACCATATTCGACGCGCCTCGTCCTGATGGAGTCACGCTGATCTTTCGCGGTTATACCGGCGTCGACGGCGCAGGGGAATCGATCCTAAGGCTTCGCGCGATGGTCGCCCGCGTCGCCGCGAAGCTCAAAGAACGCGGGCAATCTGTCAATCTCGGCCTCGATCTTGAGCTGGCCGGCGTCGCGGCTGACAGCGGATTGATGAGCGACTTGCGCTCCATTCTCGTCGACGTCGGTCAGCTACCAACACCCAACGCCGCTGGCGGGACCGCTGCTACGGAAGCGAGCTCAGGCAACTCCGACAGCCCGCCACCCGTCGACAAAATCCTCGTCTTTCTGGAACGCCCAACCACCAACACCAAAAAGCTGATGCGCGCCCGGATGGAACGCGGTGATTACAAAGGGGTCGAACGCACCGAGGTTCTGCGCCGCATCCTGCCGGTCGTCCCGCCGGGAGGGCACCGTTACGTGCTGCAAGATTCACGTGCGGTAGACGCCAGTACCGCAACGACCGAAGAGTTCAGTCAGTTCTACGATGACATCGTCTATTTTCAGGACAATTTCGCCGGTATTGGATTTTGGCCCGCCCCGGACCCGAGCAGCCCGGACATGCCGCAGATGCAGGCCATCATGGACAATCTTCTGATGCTGCCCGGTATTCCTGCGGTGCTTGCGCCCTTTACCGAAGATATCACCAAAGCCTGCAACTGGATTTGCCCCAACCGCGCCTATCTGGGCACGGCAGCCGCGCTGCTCGCGATACTGACTGCACTGATCGTCTGGCGCTCTTTCTACAGCGGGTTGGCCGATACGATTGCCTTCCGGATGGGTACTGTCTGGATCGGGACAGGCACGGTAGCAGCCATTCTGGCGGCGCTCACCCTGTGCGACCCTGCGGCACTGATCGCGCCTATTGCGCTGGCCACGCTGGTCATAGGCCTGCTGCTGCTTCTGGGATTCAACGGCTATCAGCGTGCTCGCAACGGACCAAAGCCGTGACGTGAGTACTCATCAAGCAAAGCGCTTGGCCCCGGCCACGCAGAACACGACAAAGACTGTCACGCCGATCATCGACGGCGCAATTGGCTCCGCAAGCAAAACGCCTGCAAGGATCAGGCCGAAAAACGGTTGCAGAAGTTGAAGCTGCCCAACACCCGCAGTGCCGCCTAGTGCAAGGCCGCGATACCAGAAGACAAATCCGACCAGCATGGAAAAGATCGAGACATAGCCCAGGCTGATCCAGACCGGAGCGCTGAGCCCCGCAAACGTGTCCGGACGCATCAGGATTGCACAACCGATCATCCAGGGTAGCGACAAAACCAGTGCCCAGGAAATGACCTGCCATCCACCCAGGCGGCGTGAAAGCACGGCGCCCTCGGCATACCCCAACCCGCAGGCAATAATGGCGGCCACCATGAACATATCTCCCATCAGCGACGCGTCCGAATTCTGCATCAATGCAAATCCGACAACCGCCGCACTGCCGAGGATTGAGAATACCCAGAATAATGGCGCCGGGCGCTCACCTCCGCGCAGACCGCCAAAAACCGCCGTCATCAGCGGCAACAGGCCGATAAAGACTATTGAATGCGCTGCCGTGATGTGTTGCAGGGCCAGTGCCGTCAAGAGCGGAAAGCCGATGACAACGCCCAGGGCCACTATCACAACAGATGTCAGATCTGCTCGCGACGGCCGGTTCACTTGGAACAACATCAGCAGAAGAAGAGCCAGGATTGCCGCCAACACGGCACGGGCCGAGGTCAGGAAGAACGGATCAAACCCGGCAACTGCCACCCGCGTGGCAGGCAGTGACCCGCTGAAAATCAAAACACCGAGCAACCCGCTGCCCCATCCCGAAAACGAAGATTTCATCGCCAGACTTCCCTTTTTCGGTTTTGTAGCCGGCACGGGGTGACAAAGGCAGATACAAAACAATACAATATTATAAAACTGTATTGCCATAACACCCCATACACCGAGATCTAACGTGGCCACAGCAACCCGCCGCAGCTTTGTGATGGATCACATCACCCGCCTGATCCAGTCCCGTACGCTTGGGGCCGGAGACAGGCTCCCATCGGTTCGGGGCCTCGCCGCCAGGCTAGGCGTGTCGCCGTCAACCGTGGTTGAAGCCTATGATGTGCTGGCCGCAGACGGCGCCATCTTTGCGCTGCGCGGATCAGGGTTTTTTGTGGCCGACCGCGTGCAGCCTTTTGCCGTGTCGCAAACCGGCCCTGAGCTTGAACGCGAGGTCGACCCACTCTGGGTGGCACGGCAATCAATCGATTCTGGCGCTGAGGTTGCCAAGCCCGGATGCGGCTGGATGCCGGCGGACTGGATGCCAGTCGAGTCGCTGCGCCGTGCCATGCGTCGTGTCACGCGCGGAGACAGCAGCGTACTGACGGATTATGGAAATGCTCAGGGGCATGCTGACCTGCGTCGCCACATCGCTCGGAAGCTGCACGATCAGGGGGTCGGAGTGGATCCGGATCACGTATTGCTGACCAATTCCGGATCGCAGGCGCTGGACCTGATTTGCAGGCTGCTGCTGAAACCCGGCGACACGGTCCTGGTCGATGACCCATGTTATTTCAACTTTCAGGCGCTTCTGAGGGCGCACCGGATCACCGTCGCCAGCGTTCGTCATACGCGAAACGGCCCCGATCTGCCCACGTTTGAAAACGTCCTGAAGGAACAACGCCCGCGACTTTATCTGACCAACTCGGCACTACACAATCCGACCGGCGCGACGATCACGGCAGCCACCGCGCACCGTGTCCTCTCGCTGGCTGAATCGTATGACATGCTGATCGTGGAGGATGCAATATTCTCGGAGTTCGAGCCGGACCTGTCCCCGCGCCTTGCCGCGCTGGATGGGCTGGATCGCGTGCTGACGATTGGCAGTTTTTCCAAAACGCTGTCGGCGTCGCTGCGCTGTGGCTATATCGTGGCGCGCCCGGACTGGATAGCGGCCCTGACTGATCTGCAGGTGGCGACCAACTTTGGCGGCCCGAGCCCGATGGTGACAACATTGCTGTATGCCGCCCTGACTGATGGCAGCTATCGCAAACATATGGAGGCGCTCAAAACCCGGCTAGACGGTGCGCGCAATCGCACAATTGGTGAACTCAGCACGATGGGCATTGTGCCCTGGGTCAAACCGCGTGGCGGGTTCTACTTGTGGTGCGAGTTTCCCGGGCAACAAGATGTCGCCAGACTTGCGCGCGCCGCTCTTCGGCAAGGTGTTGTCTTTGCGCCAGGCAATGTTTTCAGCCCAACGCAGTCCATGAACTCGTTCATGCGCTTCAACGTCAGCCAGATGAATGGTACTTCTCACTTGGAGGTGCTTCGCAAGTTGTTAAGTCGATCTGACATTTCGTAATCGCTGGTCAGGCCGCCTTAGTCCTTCTTGATCAGACGCAACCCTCCCAAATTTCGACCTTCTCGGAAGACTAGAAACAACGGCCAGCGTTAACATCCTACGCGCTCGTGTCCTTCAGCGCAGCTCTGCCTCGGTATTGCCTCCATCAACGGTCACAACATGGCCTGTGGTCCGGGCCAATTTCGCCAATGCCACGAAAGCGTCAGCGACGTGCGTTGCCTCGACTTCGCGGCCCAACAGATTTCCACCCATGTATTCTTCTTCGGTCACATGGCGCGCAGCGGCGCGTTCCTGAATGAAATCATCGGTCAACAGGCCTGAGCGGATACGATCGGCATTCACTCCATTGACCCGGATGCCCATCCCGGCGAGTTCAAGCGTGAGCTGTCGCAGAAGAAACATCGTGGCAGCTTTGGGCGTGCCGTAAGCGCCCATATCCTTGCCGGGATTAATCGCCTGCTTGCTGATGTTGAACAGGATCTGCCCGCCCCGCTGCTGTGTGCGCATCGCCCGCGCTGCGCTGAGCGCGAAGGCCTTATGGGCAAAGAAATTCAATTCAAATGCTGCACGAAAATCGCGATCATCAAGATTAAGCAGCGCGCCGCCGGTCGCCGAGCCAGCATTGGACACAAGGATGTCTACACCGCCAAAGCGATGGATAGCGGCCTTCATCGCGGCATCGGCGGCGCCTTCCTGCGTTATGTCGCAGACATGGGTCGCGTGCCAGCGGCCAAGGGTCGCGCGCGCCTGTGTTAATGCGGCGTCGTCCCGGTCGACCAACAGGATACTGGCACCGCCATCGGCAAAAGCCCTGGCGGTTGCTAATCCAATGGCACCGGCGCCGCCGGTCACAATCACGATCTTGCCCTGGAAGGGTGGCGGAGTGCCCTTGCCCAGTTTCGCCTGCTCCAGCGACCAGTATTCACAGTCAAATCGGTCTTTCTCGCCGAGCGGATGAAAGCCGCCTGCATCCTCGCCAACCGCCCGGACGCGCAGGTTCTGCTCGGCAAGATCCGCCGCCGCAGCTGCGGCCTTGGCATTCGGCCCCATACCCACGATCCCGACACCTTCGATCCAGGCGTGTTTCGGGTCCGGTGTCAGCAATGTCTTGGGCTCAGCCGCCTGGGGGGCCTGCCGGTCGAAATAAGCGCGATAGGTGTCGGCAAATTCTTCAACCCTCGCCTTCAGCCGTGCGCGATCACCGGTCAGATCCTCGCTTCGAAGCACAAGCGGGAAGCCTTTCGTGCGCAACACATGATCAGGCGATGCCATACCGCGCATTGCCAAAGCTTCGATATCCGTCCGATGAAAGAAATCCATCACCGCCGATCCGTTCCGAAGGTCGAAAACCGGCATCGGCGCGTCACGCGCCGCGTTGACCTCGGCAATGACACCCCGCAGCATGGGCAGAACATCAAGATTCTCGGCAGGTTCCCGAACGCCGATTGGCGTCACTTCTTTCAAACCGAAATAGGCCGCAACCTCGTTGGTATGGGTGACGATCCGGTCGTAGCTTTCCTTGGCGGTCCCGCCAAAAGTGAAATGTCCGTGTTGCAAAAGCAGAAGCCCTTCGACCTTCGGATTTTCGTCAAAAACCTCGGCCGCTTTCCTGGCCAATCCAAAGCCGGGCATGATATAAGGTACGATGCCAAGACGGTCGCCGAAGATCTCACGGCAGATATCGGCGGCATTCGGCAGATTTGCCAGGATCAGAAACGGCGTGGCGTGGGTGTGATCCACATATTTATGCGGCAAAAACGCGTGCAGAAGGGTTTCGACCGATGGATTGGGCGAGCTGGAATCAAGCAGGTTGCTGCGTTGCACATTGACCATGTCTTCATCGGAAAGCCGCTCAAGCGCACGCAGTTTCATAAGAGGGTCAAGCCACACCGCTGGCAAACCGGGCGCTTCGATCACGTCCAGATCCCAGCCTGATCCCTTCACATGCAACACCCGTTGCGGATCACCAAAGAGGTCTGGGCGCTCAACTTTGACCGATGTATTCCCGCCGCCATGCATCAGAAGATCAGGGTTCTGCCCGATCAGGCGCGAGGTATAAACGCGCTCGCCAAGCTCTTGATCGGCAGGGTCGTTACCTGCCTCGCTGCGCCAGCGTTGCGCGTCCTCTGCCCGGTACCAGTTTTCGATCATTGTTCTCTCTCGACCACTTCAATCAGCCTCAGTTCTGCCTTGAGTAAACTCATGTGTCGGCGCGTTCTGGAAATAGCGTCGCCAGCCCCTCTGCCGATGCCTCGCAAACGCCACGTTCAGTTATCAAACCCGTCACCAGACGATTTGGCGTTACGTCAAATGCCGGGTTCCCGCCTTCGGTGCCCTCCGGTGTCACGCGCACGTCTGACACGGTATTCTCTTCGGCAACCCCCATGACATGGGTAACCTCACGCTGGTCACGCTCTTCAATCGGGATCTCGGCAACGCCGTCCCGCACCGTCCAGTCAATCGTCGGCGACGGCAATGCGACATAGAAGGGAATGCCATTGTCATGGGCCGCAAGCGCTTTCAGATAGGTGCCGATCTTGTTGCAGACATCGCCCTGCGCGGTCGTTCGATCCGTGCCCGTGATCACCGCGTCGACAAGCCCGTGCTGCATAAGATGCCCGCCCGCATTATCGACAATATAGCGATGCGAAATACCATGTTCGCCCAACTCCCACGAGGTCAGCGCCCCCTGGTTGCGCGGGCGTGTTTCATCGACCCAGACATGAACGGGAATGCCCGCCTCATGGGCATGATACATCGGGCTTGTTGCAGTGCCCCAATCCACCGTTGCCAACCAGCCGGCGTTGCAGTGGGTCAGCAGGCGCACCGGCTCACCTTTAGGTTTCCGAGCGGCGATTTCCCTGATCAGGTCAAGGCCATGACGGCCGATTGCGGCATTGATGTCGACATCTTCGTCGGCAATGGCCCGGGCAAGCTGACGGGCGTGAGAGGCGCGTTCAGAAGCAGGCAGCGGCATCAGCGCACCACGACACCGATCAAGCGCCCATTTCAGATTGATCGCCGTGGGTCGCGTGGCGTTAAGAGTATCATAGGCGACCTCAAACGACGCGTCCGAGCTATCACGGGACATCTGCCCGGCAATCCCGAAAGCGGCCGTCGCGCCAATAAGGGGCGCGCCTCTGACCCACATGTCACGGATCGCCACGGCAAACTCTTCCAGAGTGTCAAGTGTTACGATCCGAAACTCGTGTGGCAGCCAGCGCTGATCAATGATCCGGACCTCGCCCGCTGCGTCATCCCACCAGATCGAGCGATAGTGATCACCCTTCACCTTCATTCCGTGGTCTCCCTCTTCCTGCGCATTGCGCTCAACATCGATCGTGCTGTGTCAGGCGTGTTGTTCGGCATCACAACAGATTTTCGGCCCGTTATCCATATCCATACTGCCAAGCGGCGTCTGGCGCGGGAAACAGTCAGGGGAAAAACATGTCCTTATAGCGCTCACGCAGGATGTTTTTCTGAACCTTTCCCATCGTGTTGCGCGGAAGCTGGTCAAGAAGAACCAGTTTAGCCGGGTGTTTATAACGCGCCAGCGAGGCTTTCAGCGCCTCCATCACTATTGTAAGATCGGGCGCCTGCCCCTGCTCCCCCACAATAACGCCAACCGGGGTTTCGCCAAAGTCGGGATGCGGCGCACCTATAACGGCGCTTTCCAACACACCCGGTTGTTCGTCAAGCACCAGCTCGATTTCCTTGGGGTAGATGTTGTAACCACCCGAAATGATCAGATCCTTGTTGCGGCCAACGATGTGTACATATCCGTCCTCGTCGGTCATGCCTAGATCGCCGGTAATGAAGAACCCGTTATGGCGCAGTTCGGCGGCAGTTTTCTCGGGCATCTGCCAGTAGCCCTTGAACACGTTCCGGCCGCGCACTTCGATCTGACCGATCTCGCCATCAGGCAGTGTTTCACCGGTTTCGGGGTTCGTGATCTTCAACTCAACCCCGGGCAGCGGAAAGCCGACGGTTCCGGCGCGGCGCTCACCATCATAGGGGTTCGACGTGTTCATGTTGGTTTCGGTCATGCCATAACGCTCGAGAATGCGGTGCCCGGTCCTGTGTTTGAACTGCTGATGGGTCTCGGCCAGAAGCGGGGCCGAGCCGGAGACGAAAAGCCGCATATGCGCAGCGACATCACCGGTGAAGCGCGCGTCGCCCAGCAATCGCGTATAAAAGGTCGGCACGCCCATCATCGACGTCGCCCTCGGCAAGTGATCAATGACGGCACCAGCTTCAAATTTGGGCAGAAATATCATGCTTCCGCCGGTCGTCAGAATGATATTGGTTGCCACGAACAGACCATGGGTATGGAAAATCGGCAGCGCATGCAGCAGCACGTCGCGCGCGGTAAAACGCCATTCCTCCGCCAGCACAAGGGCATTGGACAAAAGGTTGTTCTGAGTCAGCATTGCGCCTTTCGAACGCCCGGTTGTACCCGATGTATACAGGAATGCTGCCAGATCCTCACCTTCACGCGCCACGGTTTCAAAACTGTCCGGCATGTCCCGCGCCTTGTCAGCTAGCGTACCGCTCCCGTCCGCATTCAGCGTTTCCACCCGTGCCGACAGCTTCCGGCCCAGCGCCGATACGCTCCTCTCGCGCGCCGCGTCACAAACGATCAGCGTCGCACCGCTGTTTTCGACGAAATAGCCAAGTTCCTCCGCCGTATAAGCCGTGTTCAGCGGAAGGAAAATCAGCCCGGCCTGCACGCAGGCAGCATACAGCGCAAGCGCCTCGGGCGACTTCTGGACCTGTGCCGCGACGCGGTCACCCGGTTTAAGTCCGATATTGATCATTACGTTGGCCATACCAGCAGCCAGCACCAGAAAATCCTGATGCGTAATGACATCGCCGCTCGGTAAATAGAGAAATGGCGTGGTTTTCCCCGCATGGACGCCAAAGAGACGATCAAAAAGCGGATTTGCCATCATGTCCCCTTTCCCAGATCTTGATGAGCGCCTTATATTCGGTGGCTGCGCCCGCTACTCAGCGGCGGCACCGCTACGCTTGTCTACAAAGCGCTCAATGTATCGGGCAACCTCCGGCAGATTGTAAAGCGCTTTCACCCGCAAGCTGCAAAAACGGGCATGAGTGTTGACCTCAAATCCCGCCACAGGGTTCTAAGAGCCGAGGCGGTGCTACGTGCAGGTGAATACTGGAAACCCGATGCGCATCGAAACGTGTCCGATTTTGCTACGAGCACCGTTACCAATCCGAACGTTCGTAGGTTTCCACCATTTCAGAAGACTGTTCATTGCCATGTGATTCAGCAACAGGCTCATCCATCACATCATCCTCGGACGCATCATCATCGCCCTGAGCCGTATCGGAATCGTCAACCCAGCTCTGACCATCTGCGTCGGGATTCTCGGAGTCCGCCAGCAGCATATGGTCGTGGGCGTCGTCGGGTTCTGATGCGTTTTCAACGTCACCCACTTCGATCTCAAATGTCTCGCTACTCTCTATCGTCGCGCCATTGAAAGCCCGATCCGTCATCGAAATCTCCGCGGATATCACGCCTTCGAAATCAACCGGGGGTGACAGTTCAATGATATCGAGATCCCAACCGCTCAGATCTATGTCGGACCCGTCGGAAACGGCCGACTGATCACCACTGATCAGTATTGTTTCCGGCGGCAATCCGGAGATCGTGACGGATCCGTCTTCGCTCACATCGGCATTGCTTAAGCGAATTTCCAAGGTGCCGTTTTCGGCTACTGACAGATCGGTATCCGCACGGACAAGCTCACGCCCGTCTGTTCCGGGCCCTTCCCATTCCAGCTTCAGCCCGGCATGTCCGTAGTTTTCGAAATAGCGAACCTCGATTTCGTGAGTGCCGGGTTCCAAGTCGATCTCGCCCGATCGTGTACGATAGCCGTGCAGGCCATCGTTATCGATCACCTCAATCCCATCGACATAAAGGACAACACCGTCGTCACCACCTATAAAGAAATCGAAACTACCGGCTTCATCGACTGTTATCTCACCGGTGATACGCACACCAAACGTATCGCTGGAACCACCCTCCCAGAACGACTCTCGCCCGTTTTCATAGTCGATTTCCCCGACCACTTCTTCTTTGGTTGGGTCAGCCTCCCAATTGACATCGTCAAGCGTGCGGAGCGTATGATCGACATCGAAATAGCTGGCACGAAACCCAGCCTCCAACTCAAGCGGTGGGACGGAAAGGTCGGCCTCGTCTACGCCGAAGGCCAGCCCCGTGGCTGAAACGGCCGTATCGCCAGTTTCCAACGTGAGGTTCGTCGTTAGCTGGGCGTCCACTTTACCTACAAAATCAACCGGTGGCGTGATGGTCAGCATTGATGTATCCCATCCCGTGATCTCGGCAGTACCTGCCTCGCCCACTTCGATAATCATGTCACCCGCCTGAACCACCGTACCGGACGGCAGCCCTTCGATCACATGACTGATATCGCCGGCGCCCGATTGCGACATATCGATGTCGAGATCAAGCGTAACCGGCATACCACTGACAGTCTGAAGCTCGCCGACATCAGGAGGCGCCAAAAGCTCACGCCCGTCAATTCCTGGCCCCTCCCATTCGACCTTCAGGCCCGCATGCCCGTAGTTTTCAAAGTAACGAACCTCAATAACATGTGCGCCCGGTTCCAACTCGACCTCACCCGAACGGGTGCGATACCCGTGCAGGCCGTCATTATCGACCACTTCTTTGCCGTCGACATAAAGAACAACCCCGTCATCGCCGCCAATATGGAAGTTAAATACACCCCCCTCTTCAACCTCAATATTACCGGTAATCTGAACGCCGAAGGTATCCCTGGAACCGCCGTCCCAAAAAGAGTTTGAGCTGTTGGTGTAGTTGATATCGCCCACGAGTTCTTCATGAGTGGCTTCACTATTCCAGTCGATATCATCAATTTCGTCAAGGTGCTGATCCATATCGAAATATTTGGCATGGAACCCCGTATCAAGCGCAATATCGGGCATATCTGCAACCGCGATATCAAAGCTCTCTGTGAACGTCGCGCCGCCACTGTCAGTGACCGTCACGTCAAGTGACACACTTGCCGCATCCTGATGATCAAGGCTCGCGTCTGGCTTCAGCTTGACCCGACCATCAACCACTTCGAACCGATCATCAGAGAGCGAAAAGGTATGAAGGTCCCCTATGTCCTGATCGCTCACGGAAAGCGTGCCCACAACAGCGCCCTCGACATTCTCGGCGACCGCCAGGTTCGACATTGTCAACTCGGTCGGTTCTTCGTTGACATCCTCGACGGCAATATCAAAGCTCTCGGTGAAAGTCGCACCGCCACTGTCGGTGACCATTACGTCAAGCGAGACACCTGCCGCATCCTCGTGATCAAGGCTCATACCCGCTTTCAGCTTGACCTGACCGTCGACCACTTCGAACCGGTCATCGGACAGAGAGAACGTATGACTGTCGCCCGCATCCGGATCGCTCACAGAGAGCGTGCCTACAACAACACCCTCGACGTTCTCCGCCACTGCAAGGTTCGACATCGTCAATTCGGTCGGAGCCCTGTTCTCGGTAGTCTGCTCTTCGCTGTCAGGCACCTCATCGACGGGTCGTTCGGCATCGACCTCGTCGTTCTCGATCATCTCCACCGTATCTTGCGAGACATTCAACGGCGTGGTGGCATCGGCAGCGGCGCTTTCAGTTTCCGCCGTAACCTGCCCTGCGTCTTGCGTGGTACTTGAACCGGTGTCTGATGCAATGTCTTTGGAACTGGTTTCGGCCTCTACCCTTGTCGCATCCTGGTCAACCTCACGCCTCTCCAGGCCGAAATCATACGTTGAACCCACCTCTTGCTCAGCTGAGAAATCACTTTCTGTTTTGTTATCTGGTAACGCGGTTTGATCCAGATCCCGCGGGTCCGATTGTGGTAGCACGGCGCCGGTTGGGTCGCCCTCGTGGGGCTGGCCGTAATGCAGGACACCACGATTTTGGCCGTCGGGCAATTGTTCTGCGGCCTGGGAAGATTGCGCCACGGCCTTCTTCTTAAGATCATCGCTATCGGGTTGAAATTCTTCAGGCGCACCATCGCCGTAGTTTTCATCTTCCATGTCGTCTCCTGACGTCAATGTCAGGGCGACCTTGTGCAGTTTCGAAAAAGAAAAAATTAACTCCGTCGGTAGATTACCGGCCAAATAGATTAAAAATGACGGTTCTATTCTGGAAATTTAAGGAATTGCGTAACGCTGTCGCGACATAAGTGAACGACCAAGTGAGGGAGTTTTCACCTGTGGAGCCATCGGCCTCCTCCGTGTCTCTAGCTGTTCGTCCACCGCGGATCGGGCTGACCACGCTTGCGGCCACGCTAAGTCTTAATTTGCTGGCTCTGGCCCTACCGCTGGTCGTGCTTCAGGTATTTGATCGCGTGATCCCATTCGAGGCAGTTGAAACACTGTCATTCCTGTTTATGGGCCTATGTGTGGTTGTGCTGCTGGAGTTTATCCTCAAGTGGTGCCGATCAATCCTGCAAAGCGAGCAAGCTGAACAATTCGAGATAAATCTCTATCAGAAATTTGTGGATGCGACGCTAGGGGCAGATCCGGAAGTGTTTCGCCAGACGACGCCGGCTGCGCATATGGAGCGCCTCAGCGCCATTGCGCAGTTGCGCGCGCATTATGGCGGTCAGGCGCGGCTTCTGTTGATAGACTTGCCCTTCACCCTAATATTTGTCGCGATGATCGGCCTGATCGGCGGCTGGCTCGTGATCGTGCCTCTGGCCAGCATGGCATTGCTCTTGCTGTTCAAGACCGCTCTGACCAAGGCCCAGTCCACAGTTTTCAGCAAACGCAAAAAACTTGATGGCCGACGATATTCGTTTCTGGTCGAATCCTTGTCGCAGATCAGGACGCTGAAAGCCAACGCGATGGAACCGCAGATGCTTCGGCGCTACGAAATGCTGCAAAAGCAAACCGCTGACATCAGCCATAGTGTTATTCAGTTCTCAGGGCTGTCGCAGACCTTTGGGGCGCTCTTTTCGCAGCTGGCCGTCGCCGGCATGGGTTTGCTGGGCTGCTATCTGGTGATCACGGAGCATCTGGGAATTGCCGAACTGGCCGCCTGCATGCTGCTGAATGGCCGTACCGTCCAACCAATGTTGAAGGCGCTGAATCTTTGGGCGCAATCAGAAAGTATCGCCATGGCCAAGGCAAAAATTCGCGATGCCTGCGAAATCCCGCAGCGACCCGCAGCGCCAAGCCTCGTTGAACCTCTGAAAGGTCATATCCAGCTCGAAAATCTAACCCTCAAGCGTTCCGACCGCGACGAATATCTGTTCCGGAACGTCTCGGGCCAGGTAAAACCGGGCGACTGTGCCGTGTTGCAAGCGGACAATGAACTTGCGGGCACCACTTTCTTCAAAGTGCTCTTGGCGGAGCGCCAGCCATCAGTTGGCACCGTATTGATCGACGGGTTTCAGCCCGGTGAGGTCTCGAACGCACGCGGCGCGGGTGGAATTGTGTATTGCGAAAAGAACGCGGTGGTGTTTTCGGGCACTGTGCTTGAAAATATTTCGGCCTTTGGCGATGGCGAAGTTATCAAAAATGCACTGCAATTGTCGGAATTGATGGGCCTCGACAAGATCCTCAATCGCCTGCCATTGGGATACAACACCCCGGTTCACGAAAGCCGGGCGTTAATGAGCAACCTGAATTTTCTTCAGAGCGTTAACCTGGTTCGGGCTTTGGCGCTACGCCCAAGCATCCTGCTGCTCAACGATGTAACCGCCACCATCGACAACACCACTAAGGTAAGGTTTGAAACTGTCTTATCGGAAATGAAAGGCAGCGCCACGATTATCATCTCTGATGGCGCTGGCGTTGCAAGCCAGCTCGCAAACACGAAAATCCAGCTGGAATCCACCACGTCCACCACTGCACGCGCATGGGCGAAGGATCTCGCCGACGAACGCACCGCCGCGGACGCGACCAATCGCTCCACTGACGGTGGCACCAACACGAAACGGATCGGCTGATGGACAACACACTACCATCCGCAATCAACACTCTTGACAGGGTCATGTCGGCGGCCGGTTGGCACAGCAACCATAACCGGCTCTTCGAAGCAGTGCCGCACATGTCACAACAGCTGAATGCCAGCGACATGATAAAGACGTTGGAGAACCTCGGTGTTCCTCTGACACAGCAGGATTGCTCTCTTGATCTGGTACGCGAGGGGGATTGCCCGGCTCTGTTTGTCCGCGAAGACGGCACGATTTCCGCGATACTCGACGCCAAGGATGCGCAGCTGCTGACATGTAGCGTCGCTGAGGACAAACCCATCTGGCAAGCCGCCTCGGAAGGCCGTGGGCGACTGATCCGGCTGGAACGCTTCGACAGTGGGATCGAAACCGAAATCACGCTCGGCTTTTCCCATATCTGTAGCGAATTCAGCGGAATTTCCCCGTGGCTGATTTCTGCCTCGTTCATGTCCAACCTTGCAGGGCTGGCCACGCCTTTATTGATCATGGTGGTCTATGACCGTGTCATTCCGTCGGGGTCGGTCGATCTGGTATTGTCGCTCGTCGTAGCTGTCCTGCTGGTGCTGGCAGCAGATTGTGGCTTTCGCTTCGCGCGCTCCAGCGCCGTCGCCTACATGGGACGGCACGCTGAACATCAGATGGGTCTGGCCCTTTTTCGAAAACTGCTCGCCCTGCCAATAGATCAGATTCAGAAATCAGATGTCGAGCAACAGCTGGCGAGATTCCGGCAGTTCGAAAGTCTCAGAGACATATTCAGCGGGCAGGTTCTGACGACATTGCTTGATCTGCCCTTTATTCTGATCTTCCTGGCAGTGCTATTCGTCCTGTGCCCGCCAGTGGCGTGGCTGGTGATCTGCCTGATTTTGGTGTTCGCCCTGGCCATCACGCAGAATCTGCCGAAACTGAAGAAGCTGAACGCGCAGGCCGCAGAGGCCAAAACGCAGCTCCAGAGCCACATCTTTGAAGCGACCGAAAAACAACATGCCATTCAAACCCTGGGCCTGGTTCAGCACTGGAAAGAAAAGAACGCCGCCCTTGTAAAGCAGGCGGCGCAAGCTGCACGCAAGGCAGGCGGTCGCAGCTTGGTGTCGCAATTTATCGGGCAGGGTCTGATGGCAGTTGCAGGCGTTGGTGCCGTTGTCATCAGCGCAATGAGCGCCATCGAAGGCGACATCACTTTCGGCGCCTTGATCGCAGTCATGGCACTTGTCTGGAAAGTCCTGACGCCGCTTCAGGCACTATATTCGAACGCGCCACAAATTCTTTCGTTTCTGTCCAGCAAGCGGCAGAGCGATCGCGTGCTTGCTTTGTCGGAGGAAGTTGTCCGCGGTATCGGCCAGAGCCATCAGAAAGCCTTCGAAGGGCAAATTAGCTTCAGCGGCGTTACCCACCGTTACGATGTGGCCTCTGCACCGGTCCTGTCGCAGGTTTCACTGGATATTCAGGCGGGCGAATTCGTGCTGCTTTGCGGTGACAGCAATGGCGGCAAGACATCTTTGCTCGATCTGATCTGTGGATTTCGCCAGCCCAGCATTGGTTCGATTCAGCTTGATGGTGTCGATGTTCGACAAATCGCGGTCGACGATCTCAGGCGCGCAATCACTTACGAACAATCTCAGTCGCAGTTATTCTATGGTACCCTCTATCAGAACTTCCGCCTGGCCTCGCCGGATATCAGCGAACAGGAGGTGGTCGGGATATTGCGCACAATGGATATCCTGGAAGAGGTCGAAAAGTTCCCGAATAGCATCCATACGCGTCTGTCGGAGACTTTCCGTGCCACCCTGCCATCGTCAACGCTAAGCGCATTGGCGCTTGCGCGAAGTATTGGACGCGAAGGCCCCGTGCTGCTGCTGAACGAACCGACAACGGGTCTGGATCAATCCCGCAAAATCGCGCTGGCTGAAAAGCTATCGCACCTGAAAGGATCCAAAACAATCCTCGTGGCAACAAGCGACCAGCGTCTGATCGAATTGGGTGACCGGTTCGTCTACCTCGACCAGGGTCGCGTCATTGCCAACGACACCGGTCTGGCAGGGCGGAAAAAGCTTGCCGCATTGCAACGAAAATCCGGAGGTAATTGAAATGGTATCCAAGTCATTGCGTTCAAAACCCCGCGGTGTCTTTGGCAGCGCCGAGATACGGGGCGCGCGTCGTGGCACGTCGATTGCGGGAATTGTCATCTTGTCGGTCACCGCTCTGCTGACGGGCGCGATCTCACTGGCGGCGGTTACAAATGTTCCTGAGCTAGTTCGTGCCCACGGAACGCTCATTCCACTGGGGCATTTCCGGCAAGTCCAGGCCCCCGAACAGGGTGTCGTCACCCAGGTGTTGGTCGAAGAAGGACATCATGTCGGGAAAAACCAGGTCCTGACGATCCTGTCTTCGCCCGAATTGGAACAGGCGCTGAACGAGGTGAGGCGCGAACAACGCGCGATGAAGGTACGCCTTCAGAACCTGCATATGATTCTCGAAACAGGTCAAAACTGGTCAGATATCACCGATGTCGAGCTTACCACGTCAGACAGCGTAGATTGGTCTTATGCAAAATCGCAGCTTGAGCTGTTTGCCGCTCAGCAAACCGTTCAGCTATCTCTTCGGCAGCATCTTCAAGCGACGGTTGAAACGCTGAAAAGTGCGCGTGGCCTGACGAAAAACAGGGTTGCAACACGTGTGGAAAGGGTGGAACGCGCGGAAAAACTGTTCGAAAGCAATCTGACACGCCGTCGCGATCTGGAGCTTCAGCGCGATGGATTAGACCAGTTGCGGGCAGACCTCATTGACATCGAAATTCAGCTGGCACAGGCCAAAAAGGAACTTGGCGGCGTCAGTGCCACCCTGGAACAAAATCTGATATCGCTGCTGGAACAAACCAGTAAGGAAAAGTTTGATCTTGAAGACCGCTTGGAAGCGCTTGTCGTGCAGGCACAAGCCTTGGAAAAGCGCTTGCAAACGCTTCAGATCCGAGCGCCCGAAGCAGGTGTTATTCATGCAGTAGGCTTTCCCAACGCCGGTGAGGTTATCGCTGCCGGGACAACCCTGTTCGAAGTGATGCCATCGGTAAACCGGTTGGTCGCCCAGCTGAAAATTGATCCTGTAGACATTGGTCATATCCGGCTCGGCGATTCAGTTGCGTTGAAATTCGATACGTTCGATGCGCGCCGTTTCGGTCAACTCGACGGTAACATTACAGCGATCTCACCAAATTCGGTCATCGACGAACAAACCGGCCTCGGTCACTTCCGCGCGACGGTCGCACTGGAGCAGATGTCGATCGGAGCCGGTATATGGGAACGCCCCTTGCAAGTCGGGATGGGCGCATCCGCAGAAATCGTCACGGATGAACGCACCGTACTGGCCTATCTCATCAAACCGATCAACAGGTCCCTAACAAATGCTTTTGGTGAGAGATAACCAGACTTTATAGACGTTCCCCGTACCGCCGCAGCATTCAAAGAATCGGCGTCTTGGGGATAGTTGAAATGACACGCGGTCCGTGCGGCGTATCGCATTCCGGCAAACGCTACCTGACTACCGGCCGAATTGCCGCTCCGTAATTTCGGCATTCGCTTGCCGGGTCGTACGAATCGCATTGTTAAGAGATCGGGCCGGGAACTCCACGCCACCCCGCAAACCATATCAAAGTTAAATATCAGACTCCTAGTTGTACGAATTGATTTAATTTAAAAATCAATAACTTACACTATATTTTTCGTTTTCCATGCCAAGCTTGGCTACAGTTTACTCCCTATTAACCACACTACAACTAATACTGGATTTGCAAGCAGGCGGAGTTACGATGACTGAGGATTTACAACATCCTTCCACTCACCCCCCACTCCCACCCACCACGGAAGATGATCGGATATCGTGGCTCCGCCTATTGCGTTCCCGCCGGGTCGGGCCCTCCACCTTTTTTCGCTTGATGAATGAACATGGCGCGGCCAATGCCGCGCTGGAAGCGCTTCCTGAAATCGCCCGCGCTGCCGGTGTCGAGGGTTACGAGATCTGCCCCGAGGGTGTCGTACTGGCTGAAATCAGGAGCGCCAAAGCCGCCGGTGCTCACCTCCTATGCGCAGGTGATCCGGACTACCCTAGTGACCTTCTGCAAGTTTGCGATGCACCGCCACTCCTCTGGGCCATTGGCGATACATCCATCCTGTCCCGCCCGATGATCGCGCTCGTGGGCGCGCGCAACGCATCGTCACTGGGCGTGCGCATGGCCCGCGCCCTGGCGACCGATTTAGGGGAACGGGGATACGTCATCGTCTCGGGCATGGCCCGCGGCATCGACACAGCTGGTCATCAGGCCGCGCTCGGCACGGGCACGATTGCCGTTTTGGGCGGCGGCGTTGACGTGATGTATCCGGCAGAAAACACGCTGCTCGCACAAGAGATAGCACAAAACGGCCTGCGCCTATCGGAACAGCCAATGGGCCTGACACCACAAGCACGCCATTTCCCACGCCGCAATCGCATCATTAGTGGCATGACCCGCGCTACTATCGTCGTGGAAGCGGCGGCAAAATCCGGTAGCCTGATCACCGCCCGTAATGCCCTTGATCAGGGGCGCGAGGTTCTTTCGGTACCCGGTCACCCGTTCGATGCACGCGCGGCAGGCTGCAACATGCTGATCCGTGACGGTGCGCGGCTGGTGCGTAACGCTGATGACGTCATCGAAGCACTTCCTGCTATCAACCTTGATCAACAACCGAACTTGCCGTTGGCACTGACACCCAAACCACCAGCCAGCGATCGTAGCCTGCGCGAGACCGGTGATCTGCACAACGAGATTCTCAATCGGCTTGGGCCCTCGCCCGTCTCGGAAGATCAACTGATCCGCGATCTGGCCGCACCCGCACGCCGCGTGTCGCCGATATTGGTCGATCTGGAACTGGAGGGCCGCATCAAACGCCAGGCCGGAGGGTTGCTGGCACTGGCCGATTGATTTCCCGAATGGCGCGAAACGTCCTGTCGTTCCAAATGAGCTTATCCGAACATCCCGTTTTCCAGAACAATATTGCCGCGGGTATGTGCCAAAACACATGCATGGTCATGAATTTCAACCCGACTGCACGGGGTGCATTGACAATTACTCTTGCCAGCCCACATGTTCCGCCGCCATAAGCCTTGTCCCGAGTCGAAAGGATTTTCCATGCCCGTTGTCGTTGTCGAATCCCCGGCCAAGGCCAAGACAATCAACAAGTATCTGGGTTCGGATTACACGGTTCTGGCGTCCTACGGCCATGTGCGCGACCTGCCCCCCAAGGATGGTTCAGTCGATACCGAAAACGATTTCGACATGAAATGGGAGGTCGGCTATGACAGCCGCAAACACGTCAAGGCCATCGCCGACGCGCTGAAGGATGACAACGCCCTGATCCTCGCCACCGACCCGGACCGTGAGGGCGAGGCAATCAGCTGGCACCTGGAAGAGGCGCTGCGCAAACGCAAGGCTATCAATAAGGACACGCCGGTCAGCCGTGTGGTGTTCAACGCCATCACCAAATCCGCCGTGACCGAAGCGATGGAAAATCCGCGCCAGGTCGACGGCCCGCTGGTCGAGGCCTATCTGGCCCGCCGCGCGCTGGATTATCTGGTAGGGTTTAACCTCAGCCCGGTTCTGTGGCGCAAGCTGCCCGGCGCCAAATCGGCTGGGCGCGTTCAATCGGTCTGCCTGCGTCTCATTGTCGAACGCGAGATGGAGATCGAGGCGTTCAACCCGCAGGAATACTGGTCGGTCAAGGCCATCCTCGGCACGCCGCGCGGTCAGGAATACGAGGCACGGCTGACGATCCTTGCGGGCAAGAAGCTTGACAAGTTCGACATCGCTAACGCCACCCAGGCCGAACTGGCGGTTCAGGCAATTGAAAGTCGCGATCTGACGGTGACCTCGGTCGAGGCGAAACCAGCAGCGCGCAACCCGTCTGCCCCGTTCATGACTTCGACCCTGCAACAGGAAGCCAGCCGCAAGTTCGGCATGGGTGCGCGGCAAACGATGTCGGCGGCGCAGCGTCTCTACGAGGCGGGATACATTACCTATATGCGGACCGACGGGATAGACATGGCGCCCGAGGCGGTGATGGCGGCGCGCGACGCGATCAAGGGCCGTTATGGCGAGGAGTACGTTTCCAAATCGCCGCGCATGTACAAGAACAAGGCCAAGAACGCGCAGGAAGCTCATGAATGTATCCGCCCGACCGACATGACGCGCGATGCCAACGGGATCAAAACCACCGATGCCGATCAGCGCAAGCTCTATGATCTGATCTGGAAACGCACGCTGGCCTGCCAGATGGCCTCGGCCCGGCTGGAGCGCACTACGGTCGACATCGGCAGTGCCGATGGTCAGGTCGGGCTGCGCGCCACTGGCCAAGTGGTTCTCTTTGAAGGCTTCATGAAAGTCTATGAGGAAGGCCGTGACGATGCGGTCGTCGATGATGACGACAAACGTCTACCCCAGATCATGCAGGGAGAAGCCGCCGACAAACGCAGCGTCGCGCCCGAGCAGCATTTCACCCAGCCCCCGCCGCGCTATACCGAGGCAACTTTGGTGAAGCGCATGGAAGAACTCGGAATCGGCCGCCCCTCCACCTATGCCAGCATCGTCACCACGATCCAGGACCGCGAGTATGTCCGAAAGGACAAGAACCGCCTGATCCCCGAGGATAAGGGTCGGATCGTTACGATCTTCCTGCTGAATTTCTTCCGTAAATATGTGGGCTATGAATTCACCGCAAATCTGGAAGAGGAACTCGACGTCATCAGCGCGGGCGATGGCGACTATAAGGAGACGCTGGCGAAGTTTTGGCGGGATTTCTCAGCGGCGATTGCCGAAACCTCCGAATTGCGCATCACCGAAGTGCTGGATGTGCTGGATGAAGCACTGGCCCCCACGCTTTATCCCCCGCGCGAAGATGGCAGCGACCCGCGCGTCTGTCCGCTCTGCGGCAACGGGAAACTGCACCTCAAGACCTCCAAGACCGGCGGTTTCGTCGGTTGTGGCAATTACCCCGAATGCCGCTATACCCGCCCCATCGGTGGCGATACGGCAGAGGGCGGCGACCGGGTGCTGGGCGAGGATGCCGGTGATGAGATCAGCCTGCGCTCGGGCCGATTTGGGCCGTATGTCCAGCGTGGCGAGGCCACGGAAGAGAATAAGAAACCCCCGCGCGCCAGCTTGCCCAAGGGCTGGTCGCCGGACGATATGGACCTGGAAAAGGCGCTGACGCTACTAAGCCTGCCGCGCGAGGTGGGTCCCCACCCCGAAGATGGCGAGATGATCGAGGCGGGCATCGGCCGATATGGCCCCTTCGTCAAGCATGGCCGCCTTTACGCCAATCTCAAGGAGGTTGACGAGGTCTTTACCATCGGCATGAACCGCGCTGTCGAGGAACTGGCCAAGAAGGCCGCAAGCCGGGGCGGAGGCCGAACGTCCGCAAAACCGCTGAAGGAGCTCGGTGAGCATCCCGATGATGGCGGGCCCGTCAATGTGATGGATGGCCGATATGGGCCTTATGTGAAGTGGGAGAAGGTGAACGCCACCCTTCCTAAAGGCGTAGAGCCTGTAGACGTCACAATGGAAATGGCCGTAGGGTTGATTGCGGAAAGGGCTGCGAAGAAGGGCAAGGGCCGCAAGAAAGCGCCCGCCAAGAAAACCACCAAGAAGAAGGCAGCAGCCAGCAAGTAAGCTATCGTTACGCGGTAATACCCAAAGGGCTCGCTTTCCGTCGCCTTTGAGTTGACTCTCCCCCGTCCCGAACCTCATATCCGTGGAAAAGGGCTGGAAGAGGTTTCTACCATGAAGAAAGTGTACGAAAGCGCGTCCGAGGCGCTGAACGGCGTGCTACACGAGGGCATGACCATTGCCGCCGGGGGCTTCGGGCTTTGCGGTATCCCCGAATTGCTGATCGATGCGATCGTGGAAAGCGGGGTCAAAGATCTCACGGTGGCATCGAACAATTGCGGCGTTGACGGATTTGGTCTGGGGAAACTGCTCGATACCAAACAGATCAAGAAGATGATGTCGTCCTATGTGGGCGAGAACGCCGAATTCATGCGTCAGTATCTGTCGGGTGAGCTTGAGCTTGAGTTTAACCCGCAGGGCACCTTGGCCGAGCGGATGCGCGCAGGTGGATGCGGCATCCCGGGTTTCTATACCAAGACCGGCGTGGGCACCGTGATTGCCGAGGGCAAGGAACATAAGGATTTCGACGGTCAGACCTATATTCTTGAGCGCGGGATTTTCGCGGATCTGTCGATTGTGAAGGCGTGGAAGGCCGATACCACCGGCAATGCGGTCTTCCGCAAAACCGCGCGCAACTTTAATCCCCCCGCGGCGATGTGCGGTAAAATCTGCATCATGGAGGTCGAAGAGATCGTAGAACCCGGTGAACTGGACGGTGATCACATTCATCTGCCTGGCATCTACGTGCACCGCCTGATCCAGGGCAATCATGAGAAACGCATCGAGCAACGCACCACACGCACACGGGAGGACGCATAATGCCCTGGGATCGTAATCAGATGGCCGAACGGGCCGCTCAGGAGCTGGAAGACGGCATGTATGTCAACCTTGGCATCGGCATCCCGACGCTGGTGGCGAACTATGTTGGAGACAAGGATATTACCCTGCAATCAGAGAATGGCATGCTGGGCATGGGTCCCTTCCCGTTCGACGGCGAGGAAGATCCGGACCTGATCAACGCAGGCAAGCAGACCATCACTGAATTGCGCCGCACTTCATATTTCGACAGCGCGCAGAGCTTCGGCATGATCCGGGGCGGTAAGATTGCCGCGGCAATCCTGGGCGCGATGGAGGTCAGCGAACAGGGTGATCTGGCCAACTGGATGATTCCGGGCAAGCTGGTGAAGGGCATGGGCGGCGCGATGGATCTTGTGGCGGGCGTTGGCCGCGTGATCGTGATCATGGACCACACCAACAAGCATGGCGATAGTAAGTTGCTGAAGGAATGCACGCTGCCTCTGACCGGCAAAGCGGTGGTTGATCGAGTCATTACCAACCTGGGGGTCCTAGACGTCACCCACAAGGGCCTGCATATTCAGGAACTGGCCCCGGGCGTCACCCGAGAAGACATGATCGCGGCGACCGAGGCCAAGATCGTCTGATCGCGCGCAAATCTATCCACATTATATATAGTGCAGAGAGGGGCGCCGGTGGTGCCCCTTTTCAGTTCGACGCCAGATTTAAAGCACAGCCGTCGCTGACAAGCTCAGGGCGGGTTTTGCACAACCCCTTTGCCACCTCGAACGCCGCAAGCACTTTGGGTACGTAATCGCGGGTTTCTGCATAGGGTGGTACGCCCTCATGCTTCTTCACCGCGTTTTCCCCGGCATTATATCCTGCAATGGCCATGACAGCATCGCCGTCGAATTCGTTCAGCAGCCAGTGAAGGTAGCTTACACCACCTTTGATATTTGCCGCCGCTGACAGGCTGTCCGTAACACCAAACCGTTTCGCCGTATCAGGCATCAGCTGCATCAGCCCCTGCGCGCCCTTACTGCTCACTGCCTCGGTTCGCCCGCTGGATTCAACCGAGATAATCGCAAGAACCAAAGCGGGCGAGACATTCGTTCCTATCGTCGCTGACAGGATATTCGCCCCTTCGCTGCGTGTGATCGCCTGCAACGCCTGCAATCGCGGGCTGACAACCCGTGCGCCGTCAGGCCCCGTCGACAAGCTCTCAAGCGCGAGCCGCAACCTGTCAGACGCATTCTCGTCGATACCGGGCGATACTTTTTCCCAGAACCAGCTGTAATGCGATGACACGCTGGGAACCTCCGGTGTCTTATCCGGCGTAGCGGTTGGCTCTTTTATCACTTCCGGTTCGATCTGCACTGTTATGCGTTTGCGTACGCCGGCCTTCGGTGGTGTCCCCATCTTGAAAGTGAATTCGGGAAATGGCGGCGGATCCGCCGCCTGAGATGGCGCTGAAACCAAGGATACCGCCAAAATTACCGCCCATCTGGAAATACTCATGATTGCCTGCCGTTCTTTTTCTTAATCTTTGGAGCGAGTATCGCAAAAGTCCCGATTTTCCGCCAGCATTGTCTTTTCTTAAGAAACCGGAAACCACGATCAGACGCTCGAATCGTCCACCAAAATACCCCTATCAAGTGTTTTTTCGTTTTTTTATTTGTTTATATTCAATTAGTTAAACGTATCTCCGCGATAAATCTTTAGCGGTGCAAAAAAGGAACTATTGCCGCCCAATTCCTGCCTGATTTGGCTGGCTATATCTTCCCATACCGCAACGGCAGCGGGCCAATTAAGAGAGTACGGTCCGACACTATAGCACAAGCGGTTGCGAACCTTAGTAACAGATCCTCTGGAGGGACCTAACAATGATTAAATTCTTCAAGAACTTCAACAAAGACGAAGACGGCGCCGTAACAGTTGACTGGGTCGTTCTGACCGCAGCAGTTGTTGGCCTTGGTGTTGCCGGTGTTGCTACTGTCAGCGACGGCATCAGCAGCCTGGCGACCAAAATCGAAACTGGTGTGAAAGCTCAGACCGTTAACGGTGCTCCGTAAGAACGGCTCTTTCTGAAACTTGGTTGATCGCCGGCCTCCGGCTGGCGGTCACCGCCCTAAACAAGTAAATGCAACGAGATCGGGTATCGGGGTTGCAGCATTGAATGATCAGTACGAATTTTCAACGCTGTTGTGTAACATATAATGCGAATGGCGGAAGAATTCGAAATGTTCAACTTTCTAAAATTCAAAAAATTCTGCGAGAATGAAGATGGCGCTGTCGCTGTCGATTGGGTTGTCCTGAGCGCGGCGATTATTGGGCTTGCGGTATCGGCCGTGACCTCTACTCAAAACGCCACAGTTGCCGCAGCCAACTCTATCTCAGGTAAGATGAGTGCGATGAACGTGCCTCAGCCGTAGCCGCGGCACACTGAATCAATAACTCGCGTACAATGAGGGCGGCTTGTACCAGGCCGCCTCATTGCTGTTTCGATACGGAAATTCATCGTTTTCTGTCTAGAAACTATCACCGCCACACCAATTTTTCGCCACATTCGAAAGCAATATGTAACGTTGTAGCGGTACAAGACCTGTACCGTATTAAAACAGTAACCTTGAAAGGACAGAGCCATGAGATTGGTATTTGGGCTTGTACTGATTGTAGGTCTCGGGCTGGCCGGTTTTGCCGTCTACATGGCCAAAAACTATATTCAGGGCTATCAGCAACAGCTTGCCAATGAGCGCGCTCAACGGGCGCCCGCAATTGAAACGGTCGACATTTATGTCGCCGAAAGGCCACTGAAATATGGCGAAACACTGAGGAAAGACAGTGTGCGTCTTGTAAGCTTTCCAAAATCCTCCCTTCCCGAAGGTGTCTTTGAAACATACGAAGCACTATTTCCAGAAGGCGATGACGAGCCACGTACGGTAACTCGTGCGATGGAACCGAACGAAGCGATTCTTGCCGTCAAGGTCACCGGGCCGGGCGAAGAAGCAGGTCTGACTTCACAGCTTGAGCGCGGAATGCGCGCCTTTGCAATCAAAGTTGATGTTTCCAGCGGTGTTTCGGGCTTTCTACGCCCTGGTGACCGGGTCGACGTCTACTGGACAGGCCGGATTACGGGCAAAGGGACAGTAACCGAAGGAAACTCAACAGGTGACGTAACCAAGCTGATCGAAACCGGCGTCAAACTTATCGCGGTGGATCAGGTGGCCAACGGTGACACAACCGGCGCCATTATCGCCCGCACTGTTACAGTCGCTGTGCGACCACAGCAGGTGGCGGCTCTGGCGCAGGCACAGACAACCGGTCGACTGGCGCTATCATTGGTCGGCGCTGAAGACGATACCGTTGCCGAAGCGATTGAAGTTGACCAACGCAGCCTTCTCGGCCTGACACAAATACCGGTCGCCCAGGCACCTGTAGAAGAGGAAGTCTGTACGATCCGAACACGTCGTGGTGGCGAGACTATTGCGACAGAGATCCCCTGCACGAACTGATTAGCATCGTGACAATTCGAATTTGAACGGGGCGTCGGGCGATCGGCGCTCCGTTGCATTTTGGCGACTATTGCAGGCAAGCCACAATAATATTGCGCCCGAACCCATTGAATCTTGAAAAAAATAGCCGATTGCCGCAGAGTACCCGCAATCCGGGGCGTTAAGACCCTAAATTGAGGCGTGATCGGAAAGGCAGGTCACATGAAAAATCTAGGCTTATTCAAAGCTGCCCTCCTTGGGCTGGCGGTGGCGTTTGGACCATTCGCCTCTGCCGTAAGTGCAGAAAATATCACCGTAGTACGAAAAGGCACAAGTCGCGATCTGAACGTCGCGATGAACCGCGCCGTTGTTGTCGAAAGCGACACACCGTTCGCGGAGCTCAGCATCGCCAACCCGGCAATCGCCGACTTTTCGACCTTGTCGGATCGGACGATCTACGTGCTTGGCAAGACACCGGGGCGCACCACGCTGACTCTGCTGGATGCAACCGGTCGCCTGATCACCAATGTCGATGTGCATGTCACGCCGGACGTTTCAGAATTCAAGGAACGGCTGCGCCAGATCATCCCGAACGAGAAGATCGAAGTGCGCTCGGCCAACGACGGAATTGTCCTGTCCGGCAGCGTTTCCAGCATGGCGCGCATGACGCGGGCTCTTGAACTCGCCGAGCGCTACGCGCCGGAACGAGTATCAAACCTGATGGTCGTCTCTGGCCAGCAGCAGGTTATGCTGAAGGTGCGTTTCGCCGAAATGCAGCGTTCCGTATCAAAGTCGCTCAGTTCTTCGATTGGCATCTTTTCTCTCGGGAACGATCTGTCCCTTGGGACCGAAACTGGCACGTTTCTTGTGCAAGGCAACGGCGCACCGGCACTGGGAGGAAATGTTCTTCCCCCCGGCACGCAGGGCGCCTTGGGAGTGGACCTCAGCTTAGGTTCTACTCAGTTGTCAGTTTTGCTTGAAGCGCTTGAAAACAAAGGCATTGTCAGAACGCTGGCGGAGCCGAACCTGACCGCACTTTCGGGCCAGGAGGCGAAGTTTCTCGCTGGCGGTGAATTCCCGATCCCGGTGGATTCAGGTGATGACGGTATCGAAGTCGAATTCAAGCCTTTCGGAGTTGAGCTGAACTTCATCCCAAGAGTGGTTGATGAAAACATCATTAACTTGGAAATGGCCGCGGCTGTGTCCTCGATCGACACCACCAATAGCGTTACTGTCGGCCCGATACAGCTACCGGCCTTCCGCCGCCGCGATACATCGACAACTGTATCATTGCGCGATGGCCAGAGTTTCGCTGTAGCCGGTCTCTTGCAGGATGATTTCATCGACAACAACGCTCAAGTACCATGGCTAGGCGATATTCCGGTTCTCGGTGCGCTCTTCCGCAGCGCGGATTATCAGCGCTCGCAAACCGAGTTGGTCATCATTATCACGGCACATCTGGTTTCACCCACCAATGGTGACGCATACGCGCTCCCCACTGATCGGGTTAAACTACCGACCGAGAAGGATCTCTTCCTAAATGGTCGGGTCGCGAAGGATGTCAGAAACCGCGGTTCGGCCGGTGAAGTCGCAAAGCAAGACTTCTCCGGTTCGTACGGCTACGTCATGGAATGATAGAAAGGCAGGGGCAAATGAAATATCTTCTCGCAACTGCAGGACTTGTCGCACTCACCGCCTGTTCCCAACAGGGCCAGGTTTACCGGTCCTACCTCTCGGAAGCAGGATCGGTGGTCGACGGTGGCAATTTCGGCAACGCCGTCATGAACAACCACCTCGTTATGACGGGACAGCGGAGTTATGTCGAAAACCTCTCGAACCGGTTTTCGAACGAGGTGCTGAGCACGGTGAACTTCGCATTCAACTCGGCACAGCTGGATGCAGCCGCGCAATCGACATTGCGCGAGCAGGCACAATGGATCCGGCAATTCCCCGAGGTGCGTTTCAGGGTATACGGGCATACCGATGCAGTGGGCTCGAATAGCTACAACAAACGCCTTGGTCTGCGCCGCGCGCAGGCAGTCGTCAGCTACCTGGCAACGCAGGGGATCAGCAGGTCACGGCTTGAAGCGGTCGTATCCTTCGGAGAAACCCAACCTCTGATCGTCACGCAGGGTCGCGAACGGCGCAACCGCCGGACCGTGACCGACGTATCCGGATTTGTTGGCACCCACCCAGTTGTCATGGAAGGCAAGTATGCGCAGGTGGTTTATCGCGAGTACGTAGCAAGCGCGATACCGCCGACAAGTCTGGCAACCGTAAGCGACGGGGAAACCATCGTCGGAGACGGAGGCTAACCACAGACGGTACGAAATCTCCCTGCCCGGCAAGCGCCGGGCCACCTGAAAAACCCGCCGCCTGGCGGGTTTTTTTTGTATCTCAAAAACGCACAATTACGATCTTTTGGCCCAAATGTTGCCTAGATTTTAAGCCATTCTCGCTACAACGCCTTTGCGTTCCCCATGAAGTAAGGGGGCGTTGTGCAGTGAAACACGGCCGCAAACAGGTGAACTAAGTGCCGTTCAAAAGCCGCGCAATGCTTACAGGAATAGGATTTTTGGTACGATGACGAGCAGCGCGATACAACATCCAGATCCCAGCCCGATAGTTGCATGCACGATAAGCCGGGATGTTCAGAATTTCGATTTGCTAATCGAAGACATGGAAGCCATCCTTGGCGAAGCATGGGGCGATCTTGGCTTTTCCGAGGCGCTGGCCTTTTTCAACCAACCTGAAGCCGCCTCTCTCGAATTCGTGGCAATTGCCGTGGATGAGACCGACGAGGAAGACCTGTCGATGTTGGGGGAATTGATTTCGCTGGCGAAATCACACCGTATTAAAGTTATTCTTATCGCCGAAGATGTCAGCCCCGCCGCACTGCACCAGTTGCTACGGCAGGGAGCAGATGAGTTTGTCCCCTACCCGCTTCCGGAAAACGAATTGCAGGCCGCAATTGAACGTCTTCGCAAGCCCGACCCCGTGGCACATCCTGAACAAGCCCCGTTCAACACGGCCACCCCCGACAGCGAAGGCGTCTTATTTGCAACCCACGGCATGGCAGGCGGAACCGGCTCAACCACATTGGCGGTCAACCTCGCGTGGGAGTTGGCCAATGCCAGCGATAAGGATGCGCCCCGCGTCTGCTTGATTGACCTGGATCTTCAGTTCGGCTCTGTCGCGACCTATCTAGATCTGCCCCGTCGTGAAGTCGTCTACGAGATGTGGTCCGACACCGACTCGATGGATGACGATATCCTAAAACAAGCGCTTGTTTCCTTTGAGGAAAAGATGTGGGTATTGACAGCGCCGCCAGACATGCTGCCGCTTGATATGATCACACCGGAAGATGTTGGCCGGGTGATCGAGCTGGCCCGCAGCAAGTTCGACTATGTGGTTGTTGATATGCCGTCCACGCTGGTTCAGTGGTCCGAAACCGTGTTGACCGCGTCCCAGATCTATTTCGCCACCCTGGAATTGGATATGCGCTCGGCTCAAAATGTGTTGCGGCTTAAGAGAGCTTTGAAGGCCGAGGAACTGCCCCTTGAAAAGCTGCGTTTCTGTATGAACCGCGCCCCGAAATTTACCGATCTGAATGGCAAATCACGGGTCAAGCGCATGGCCGAAAGCCTGGAAATCGGCATTGAAATTCACCTGCCGGATGGCGGCCGCCCGATCAGCCAGAGCGCGGATCATGGCCTGCCACTAGCATCATCCTCAGCAAAAAATCCTCTGCGTAAGGAAATTGCAAAACTTGCCGTATCTCTTCACGAATTGGGGAAAAGTGAAGCAGAGGCTGCGTAAAAAGGTAATACTGGATGTTTTCAAGATACAAAAAGCCCACTGCTGTTGGTGACGCGAAAGCGACTGGCAAACCCGACGCAGACCAACCGCAAGCGACGGAAACCAAACCCGTTGGTGAGGCCTCGGCGCAATCTTTGCGCCGACCGGTTCAAGCGTCACCTGCTGCCGTTGCGCCGGTGGACAAAGAACGCAAACGCAAGGAGCGGCTGTCGGAAATCAAGCTCGACCTGCACCGGTCATTGCTCGACAATCTCAACCTTTCCGCGCTCGATTCGGCCAGCGAAGCAGATCTTCGCGCCGAAATAAGTTCTATCGCCAGCGAGGTTCTGGAAGAACAAAGTATTGTCCTGAACCGGGAAGATCGCGCGATCCTGACCCAGGAACTCTATGATGAGGTACGCGGGCTCGGCCCGCTCGAAACGCTTCTCAAGGATGATACGGTAAACGACATCCTGGTTAACGGCCCGCAGCAGATTTTCGTAGAGCGCGCCGGCAAGCTGGAACTCAGCGACATCACTTTCAAGGATGAAAAACACCTGCTCCGGATCATCGACAAGATTGTATCCGCCGTGGGCCGGCGCGTCGATGAATCCAACCCCTATGTGGACGCCCGTTTGCAAGACGGGTCGCGTTTCAACGCCATGGTACCGCCGATCGCGGTGGATGGCAGCCTGGTCTCGATCCGGAAGTTTAAAAAGGATAAGCTCGGGATTGATGATCTGGTGCGGTTCGGCGCCTTTTCCGAGGAAATGGCCGCCTATTTGCAGGCCGCCGTGGCCACGCGTCTGAATGTCATCGTTTCGGGCGGTACGGGTTCCGGTAAAACTACGACGCTGAACGCACTGTCCAGTTTTATCGACAATTCCGAGCGCATCCTGACCATTGAGGATACCGCGGAACTTCAGCTCCAACAGGTTCACGTGGGCCGGATGGAAAGCCGCCCCCCCAACGTGGAAGGCAAGGGCGAGGTTTCGCCGCGCGATTGTCTGAAAAACGCCCTGCGGATGCGCCCCGATCGTATCATCGTGGGTGAGACGCGAGGTGAAGAAGTGATCGACATGCTGCAGGCCATGAACACAGGCCATGACGGCTCGATGACGACGATCCACGCCAACAACCCACGCGACGGCATCAGCCGTTTGGAAAACATGGTTGCGATGGCCGGGATCGAAATGCCGCTCAAGGCGGTCCGGTCGCAGATTTCCTCGGCCGTGAACCTGATCGTGCAGGCCAGCCGCTTGCAGGATGGCTCGCGCCGGATGACCTCGATCACCGAAATCACGGGCATGGAGGGCGAAGTGATTTCCATGCAGGAAATCTTCCGTTTCCAGCGTGTCGGGCTGACCTCGGATAATAAGATTGTCGGTCATTTCACCGGCACCGGCGTGCGGTCAAACTTTACCGAGCGTTTCCGTCTGTGGGGCTACGACCTGCCTCCCAGCATTTTTGAACCCATCGCAGCGGAGTAAGCGATATGACAATCAGTGCAGAACCGATTATCTACGGTCTTATTTTCGTTGGGGTTCTGGTCCTTGTAGAAGGGCTGTATCTTACCGTTTTTGGCCGCTCTATTAGCCTGAACAACCGCGTCAATCGCCGGTTGGATATGCTCGATAAGAGCGGCAACCGCGAAGAGGTGATGGAAACCTTGCGCAAGGAAATGCAGCAGCATCTCAAGGCACGCAAGATTCCGCTTTATTCGATCCTGTCCAACAAAGCCCAGAAGGCGGCGATTGCATTCACTCCGAAGCAATTGGTGCTCTTGATGATCGGCGTAAGCATACTCGCCTTTCTCGGTCTTTCGGTCGGCACTGCAACCTCTGTACCGGTCCGCGCACTGGTGTCGGTGGCCATGGGGATCGGCGGTGTATTCACCTGGATCAACATGAAGGCAGGCAAACGCATGGCCCTGCTGGAAGAGCAGTTGCCAGACGCCATCGAACTGATGGTTCGTTCACTCAAAGTCGGGCATCCGTTTTCCACAGCACTGCAGGTCGTTTCAAGCGAAGTTCCAGATCCACTGGGCACGGAGTTCGGCATTATTTCCGACGAAGCCGCCTATGGCCGCGATATCGGCGAGGCTCTCAAAGACATGGCGGAAAGACTGGACATGCAGGATATGCGCTTCCTAGCGGTCGCAGTCGCCATCCAGCAGCAATCCGGGGGTAACCTTGCCGAAATCCTGGCTGGCCTGTCCAAGGTGATCCGCGCCAGATTCCGTCTGTTCCGCCGGGTCAAGGCCATCACCGCCGAGGCGAAATGGTCGGGCAAGTTCCTGTCGGGTTTCCCGATCCTGGCGCTCATCGGCATCCAGCTGATCAAACCCGACTACTATGATGAGGCGATGGAACATCCCTGGTTCATCCCCGCCTGCCTGGTCGTCGGCACCTTTCTGGTCGTAAACCTGCTCGTCATGCGCGCCCTTGTGAACATCAAGGTCTGAAAAGGAAATTCCGATGAAAGTTACCTCTCAGATGTTTGATTTTCTGGGGCCTTTTGGCCCTCTGATCGCGGTCGGCACGCTTGGTCTACTGATGATTCTGATCACCGTTCCGATACTCCTAAAGGGGCGTCAGGATCCTCTCGACAAACTGAAAAAAGCGTCGCGGTCAGGCGTCGTCGAACAACCGGATCAGAAGAAGCGTCTGAGAACCGGGTCACGCAACGAAAAACTGGACAAATACGCCAACTTCCTCGAACCGCAGGACGAGAAGGCCTATTCCCAGATCAAGCTGACGCTATTGCAGGCGGGCTATCGCCATCGCGATGCGGTTCGGTTCTTCCACTTTGCACAAATGGCTCTGGGGATCGGGTTTCTGGTCCTCGGTGTGATCTATTTTCTGCTGTTCCAGTCTGATGGCGAGACATCCACACAGCAGGTCGTTCTCTATATCCTCGGGCCCGGCGGCGTTGGCTATATGCTGCCCAAATACTGGGTAACCAAACGCCAGCAGCAGCGACAGGAAGAGATCACCGACGGGTTTCCCGACTCGCTGGATATGATGCTGGTCTGTATAGAAGCGGGTCAGTCGATGGATCAATCGATCATCCGTGTGGCGGGCGAAATCCGTGCGTCCTATCCCGCGCTTGCAGAAGAGTACGAGATTGTCGCGCAGCAAGTCAAAGCAGGCCGCGACAAGCCTTCCGTTCTCAACGAAATGGCCGAGCGTTGTGGCGTGCCGGATATATCAAGCTTTGTGACGGTTCTCGTGCAGTCCCAGACCTTCGGTACGTCGATCGCGGATGCGTTACGGGTCTATGCTGGTGAAATGCGTGACAAACGGGTCATGCGCGCAGAAGAAAAAGCCAACAAACTGCCGACCAAGATGACATTGGCGACGATGATGCTTACAGTTCCACCATTGCTGATCATTCTGGTTGGCCCGTCGATCCTGGGGATCATGAAACTCTTCGCTATGGGCGGGCCGTGACAAAGAGGCAAGATGAGGAAAACGGGGGCGTTTCTGGCAATGTGCCTGGCCTTGGCTGCGTGCAGCAAAGGCCCTTCTGACGACAATCCCTTTGCGCCGGGCGTGAGTAAAAGGGGTGAGGCCGTCGATGGCCTGATCGTCGGCAATCGGTTGATGGCAGCCGGGGAATACGATCTTGCGCTCGACGCGTTCTCGCGTGCAGCGTTGGTTCACGGCATGACTCCGGATGTTCTCGCCGGATTGGGCACCGCAAATCTGGGCCTGGGACGTCTGGGGCAGGCCGAAGAGTTATTGCGCCAGGCCCTCGAACAGGACGAAAAATCCCCTGAAATCTGGAACAATCTCGGCGTTGTGCTGATCGAACAGGGCAAAAATGCCGAAGCTGAGCAGTTTTTTCGCCGCGCGTACGCGCTCGATGATGGCGAAAGTGACTCAATTCGTGATAATTTACGCTTAGCACTCGCAAAAACGGAAAATTCTGATTATGGTGAGGCTCAAGAACAAGACTACAAAGTGGTACGGCGGAGCAGCGACGAATATCTGATCCACAAGATACCATGATTGAGGCCGAGGCAGTAAAAGGACGCAAAAATGCGCCATCCCATTCTCCTAACGCTTTGCGTGACAGGTGCATTTGCGCTGTCAGCTTGTGACAAGAAATCAACTGAAGATGTTGACCGGGCATTTCAGGACGTCAATGTAATTGACGAAAGCAATCTGAATGACGTTATGCTAAGCGCTGCTGACCCGAACGAAGCGGTCGCCTATTTCCAGCGCGCAACGGCTCAGGATTCGGATCGCATTGATCTGCAACGAGGTCTGGCAGCATCGCTGGTACGCGCCAAGCGCACGACGGAAAGCGTGTCAGCCTGGCGTAAGGTGACCGCTCACGAGGACGCGACGAATGCTGATCGCGTCAATCTCGCCGATGCGTTGATCCGAAATAACGACTGGGCTGAAGCGGATAAAATTCTGGATTCTATCCCGCCCACATTCGAAACGTTCAAGCGCTACCGCCTTGAGGCCATGATTGCTGACAGCAATCAGGAATGGGAAAAAGCTGACAGCTTTTATGAAATCGCGGTGGGTTTGACCACTCGCCCCGCTGCTGTAATGAATAACTGGGGATATTCCAAGCTGACACGCGGAGATTTCCCCGGTGCCGAGCGCCTGTTCTCGGATGCCATCCGGCAGGACAAATCGTTATTTACCGCCAAAAACAACCTCATCCTCGCCCGTGGCGCACAAGGTAACTATGCCCTGCCAGTGATCGACACCACACAGATAGAGCGCGCCCAGCTTCTCTATACACTTGGGCTATCAGCCATAAAACAAGGGGATACGGCAATTGGCAAAGGTTTGCTGAGGGATGCAATCGACACCCATCCGCAGCATTTTGAAGCTGCCGTCCGTAGCCTGCGGGCACTGGAAGAGAACGTGGCGAACTAATCTGGCAGGCTCACCCGATGCTGTTGAATATTACCTCTGCCGAAGCGTTGTGGTTTCTGCCCTTCGTGCTGCCGATCTGCATCTGGGTCGCCTGGACCGACCTTAGCCTGATGCGCATTCGCAACAAGGCGGTTGTTGCGTTGGCCTGTATCTTCCTGGTTGTCGGCCTGATCGCCCTACCGTTTCCCGAATACCCGTGGCGATTGGCAACGATGGTCGTAGCCTTGCTTATCGGCATCGTCATGAACGCAGCCGGCCTGATGGGCGCTGGCGACGCGAAATTCATCGCCGCCGCAGCACCTTTCATCGATCCTGGCGACCCGGTCATGCTTTGTCTGATTTTCGCAGCCAATCTGCTTGCATGCTTTACCGCCCACCGAATTGCCAAACACACAGCTCTGCGCAATCTCGCACCAAATTGGGAAAGCTGGTCGCGGGGGCGCAAGTTTCCAATGGGTTTTTCACTTGGCAGTACATTGGCAATCTACCTGTTTCTGGGTGTAATATACGGCGTTTAAACAATTTTTTCTTGCCGAAGCTAAATTTCTAGAAAAATTTGGCTCGAGCCTGCCCCATCATCTCCACAATTTCTGCACCTTTCGACGGCATAACTAGCGTTGTGCCCGTGCGCGCAGCCGGGCCCTGTTCTGTTGTCGTGTAATAAAAAGCGGGCCGAAACAAATGAATATGCAAGTGACCCCAGGTGTTCAACCACCGCCGCCGCCAGTCAGCCTTGACGAAATGCGGCTGCCGATCGTTATGATGCGCGACATCCTGATCAAAACCATGTTCCGCAAGAACATCGACCTCGTGTCCGAACTTTCTCAGGCTATTTGCCTGCCCCGCGCTGTCACCCAGGAACTGGTCGATCAGGCCCGCACGCAAAAACTGCTTGAGGCGACGGGCACGCTCAACGCCAATAGCGGCGGTGAAATGGGTTATCAACTGACCGATGCCGGCAAAGCCCGCGCACTGGATGCCCTCGCCCAATCGGAATATTTCGGCGCCATGCCGGTACCGCTGGCGGTTTATCGCGAACAAGTCAAACGCCAATCGATCCGCAATATCCAGATCACCCGCGATCAGCTGACCGGCGCCATGGGTCACCTGATCCTGCCCGACAGCTTACTTGACCATCTGGGCCCCGCCGTAGGCGCTGGTCGTTCGATCCTGATGTACGGCCCCCCGGGCAACGGTAAATCCAGTATCTCGAACGGTATCCGCGATGCGATGGGCGACAAGATCTTTGTTCCCCGTGCGATCGAATATTCCGGCCAGGTGATCACCGTCTATGATCCGATCGTACATTCCAAAGCCGAGGAAGAGGTCGATGATCCCAATTCGCTGCGCCGCCGCCGGACATTTGATGCACGCTATGTCAAATGCGAACGACCCACGGTCATTACCGGCGGTGAACTAAGCCTTGATATGCTCGACCTGGTCTATAACCCGACCGCGCGGACTTATCAGGCACCGCTACAGCTCAAATCCACCGGCGGCATCTTCATCGTGGACGACCTTGGTCGTCAGGCCGAGCCGCCGCAGTCGCTGGTCAACCGCTGGATCGTTCCACTGGAGGAATCAAAAGATATCCTGGCGTTGCAATCCGGTGAGAAATTCGAAGTACCGTTCGATACGTTGGTGATTTTCTCGACCAACTTCCACCCGAATGACATTTTCGATAACGCCGCTCTGCGCCGGATCTTTTTCAAGATCAAGATCGACGGACCGACACAGGAAGATTTCCTCAAAATCTTCGCCATGGTCGCGAAAAAGCGCCAGATGCCGCTAGACGAAACCGCCCTGGTGCATCTGCTGAAACAGAAATACCCGACGATTGAAAACGTCTATGCGAACTACCAACCGATCTTCCTGATCGATCAGATGATCTCGATCTGCGAGTTTGAGGGAATTCCCTATCAGATGACGCCGGACTTGATTGATCGGGCCTGGGCCAACATGTTCGTCAAGCAGGAGAAAATCGCCCATTAGAGCGCGAACCGAAAAGTGGAAAACGGTTCTAAAAATAATTTGTGCATGAAACAAAGCCGCGGAGCAGGCATGTGATTCAGATTTCTCCGACAGCGCTATAAGCCGACTTTTATTCGACATGCCGGCAAACTAACCTGCCGGCATGTCATTCTTGCCACCGCCCTTTTCAGACTGGTTTGCTACTCGCGGCTGGACGGTTCATCCCCACCAGCGCGACATGCTGGCCCGGTCGGATGATCCGGCGCTGTTGCTCATCGCACCAACCGGCGGTGGCAAGACATTAGCTGGTTTCCTGCCGACACTTGTCGATCTTGCCACAACGTCGCGCGATCACGATGGGATCCATACGCTCTACATCTCGCCGCTCAAGGCTCTTGCGGCGGATATCAAGCGCAATCTTCGAACCCCGGTTGACGAAATGGGCTTGCCAATTCGCATCGACGATCGCACCGGCGACACACCCGCCAGCCGTAAGAAACGGCAGCGAGCCGATCCCCCACATATCCTTCTGACAACCCCCGAAAGCCTCGCACTGTTGACCTCGTATGAGGACGCACCACGCATGTTCGCGGGCCTCAAGCGGGTCGTGGTCGATGAAATCCATGCCTTGGCCGACTCGAAACGCGGCGATCAGTTGATACTGGCGCTGAGCAGGCTTCAGGTCCTGTGCCCTGACATGCGCCGCGTGGGCCTGTCGGCCACGGTGGAAGACCCGTCAGCCATGGCCCGCACCCTCGCCTGCCATCCCGATCCCTGCGAAATCCTTGTTGCCGATCCCGGGCCCGCTCCGGACATCACAATGCTCGACGCAGTAGAGCCACCACCCTGGGCCGGAGGTGGTGGCGCCTACGCCATCCCCGCCGTTATGGCGCAGATCCGACAGCACACCACCACTCTTATCTTCCACAACACCCGAGCTCAGGCGGAAATTTTCTTTCATAATCTGTGGCTTGCGAACTCTGAAGGCCTACCGATCGGCATTCATCACGGCAGCCTTGACCGGCAGCAGCGCGAGCGCGTAGAAGCCGCAATGCAGCGTGGTGAACTGCGCGCCATCATCTGCACAGGAAGTCTTGACCTGGGCATCGACTGGGGCGATGTCGATCTGGTCATTCAGGTGGGCGCCCCGAAAAACGTTAAACGGCTTGTGCAGCGCATCGGCCGGGCCAACCACCGCTATAATGCCCCCTCCAAGGCCATTTTGATACCAGCAAACCGGTTCGAAGTGGTCGAATGCCACGCTGCTTTGCAGGCTGCAAAAGATCATGATCTGGATGGCGACTCGCGGGGGCCCGGCCCACGAGACGTGCTCTGCCAACACATCCTGATCCGCGCCTGCGCCGGTCCCTTCGACGCTGATCAGCTTTACCGTGAAGTCACAACCGCTGGGCCCTACACTGCTCTCACCCGGGCAGAGTACGACGATTGCCTTACGTTTTGCGCGACCGGCGGTTATGCGCTGCGCGCCTACGACCAGTGGCAACGCCTTCTGCAACGCCCGGATGGCCAATGGCAATTGCGCGACCCGCGTGCTGCACAACTCATAAGGATGAATATTGGCACCATACAGGATAGCGACAAACTCAAGGTCAGGCTCCGGCGCACCCGTGGGGGCAAGCCGCTGGGTGAGGTGGAAGAAGGGTTCGCCGCCTCGCTGACGCCCGGCGATACCTTCCTGATTGGTGGCCAGATCGTGCGCTATGAAGGCTTACGCGAGATGACGGTCGAAGTCAGTCGCGAGCGGGGGCGCAAGCCCAAAGTCGCGGTGTTCTCCGGCACCAAATTTGCCACCTCCACACAGCTCAGCCACCGCATTCTTCGCCTATTGGCTCAGGATGACTGGCCAGATTTACCGGATCACACCCGCGACTGGCTGAGGCTGCAGCGTGACATCTCGCAGCTTCCGCAAGCGGGCCAACTGCTCATCGAAAGCTTCCCTCACAACAAGCAGGAACATGTGGTGATCTATGGCTTCGCGGGCCGCAATGCGCAGCAGACTTTGGGCTTGATTCTGACCAAACGCATGGAGGAGCTGGGCCTCGATCCATTGGGCTTCGTCTCGACCGACTACGCCACGCTGATCTGGGGGCTGGAGCCGCTAAACGACGCAGCCCCACTTTTTACACCCGCCGCACTTCGCGAGGGGCTAGACAGTTGGTTAACGGGTAACACGTTGATGAAACGTACCTTTCGCGCCTCTGCCACGATTGCGGGGCTGATCAACCGCAACTCTCCACAAGCGCGAAAATCCGGCAGGCAAGCAACGTTTTCGTCGGATATCCTCTATGACACATTGGTCAAATACGACCCCGACCACCTGTTGCTACAGGTCACAAGAGAAGAGGCGATGCGCGGTCTGATTGATTTTGGCCGGATCGAAGAGATGGTCGCCCGTGTTGAAAACCGCATTGAGCTGCGACGATTGCCTCGCGTCACACCGCTTGCGGCGCCTCTTTTCCTGGAAGCAGGAAGGACACCGGTGGACGGCACCGCGCAAGAACGCCTGCTGGCCGAAGAAACCGAACGTCTTATGCAAGCCGCTGGACTGACAAGCTGACCCTTGCCCCGGCGCGCTAGCTGGGCAAGATACCCGGACATGAACGGACACGATTTCACCTTTGCCGACACAACGCTGACGGCGCTTGGCTCGGGAGCGCTTTATTGGCGTGCACAAGAGCTTATCTGCGTCTCGGATTTGCACCTTGGAAAGTCGGAACGCCGTGCCCGGCTGGGCGATGCAACGCTGCCCCCCTACGAGACACAGGATACCCTGTCACGGATTGAAGCCGACCTGCACAGATCAGGAGCAAAAACCGTTATCTGCCTTGGCGACAGTTTCGATGATGCAGCCGCTGTCGACGCAATGCCTGAGCAGACAAAGATATGGATTACGCAATTGCAGGCTGGTCGGCGGTGGATCTGGATCGAGGGCAATCATGATCCCGGTCCGATTAATCTGGGCGGCACGCACCTGGCCGAGTTCAAGATTGACAACCTGGCTTTCCGCCATATCGCGGACCCACATCAAAAAAACGAAATCTCCGGACATTACCACCCTAAGGTGACGCTCGCCACCAAAGGCCGCAGCATCACGCGCCGCGCTTTTCTGATCGACGCTTGCCGTGTCATCCTGCCTGCCTTCGGCACCTATACCGGCGGGCTGCGCAGCAGCCACGCGGCGCTGCAATCGCTGATGCGGCCGGACGCCCTCGCTGTCATGACTGGCCCGACCCCGCGCCCGGTGCCAATGCCGCGTTAAATCAATCCGGCTCTTTCTAGATTCACACGGTATTTTCGACTGACCGGGATCTGCTCCCCGTTCGCCAGCACCACGTAGAGTTTTTGCGTATTTTGGCGCTCGACTCTGACAATGGCATCATGCGCCACCCAATGCGAGCGATGTACGCAATATCCGATGACCGGTTCCATTTCAGCGATTGCATCCGTCAACCGCATCCGTAGTGATGTAATACCATTCACTGTTGCAATTTCCACGAAATGGTCATTCGCGGTCAAACGCAAGATTTGACCGTGCATCCCGGGTTCCAGGCGGCGCAGAATGCGGGGGGGATGCGCCCTTGAGGGCTGTACTATAGGTTCAGTCGCCGTTTCGCGAACAATATCAACGGGCGGGCCCTCAAACCCCGGCATCACCCTGCGACCGACGACGATGACCGACGCGCATAAAATCACGTAACCGGCAACTACCGAAAGCGGCATAAGGTCCGTTTCCGGAATAAACCGGGCAATACGTGTGAATCCCCAAATCACCGGAGTAATCACAAGCAGTATCAACACAATCATGACCACATCCAGCAGGACCGGTCGGCGTATTCCCACCAGCACAATCGAGACCGCCCGGATAGCATATCCAATCACGACTGAGACGCTGACAATCACCAGCCAATACACGGCGCGCATCGGCCACTCGGCGATCACGGATGTACCGAAGGGACTGGCGATCGTCGCGACGATAATCGAGGCCAGCCAGATAAACACCGTCAGCGGTGAAAAAAGCGTCTGGAAAATTACCGCCAAACTGTGTCTGATTTTAACCCTCAAGGGCATTTCGCCATCGCACTTACTATCTTGACGTGTATTATCATGGGATTTTCCCCTGCACCAGCCATTCCCACCAGTTGTCACTGACATTACAGTTCCCTCATGAACCAACGTAAGCAATGGGAAAGAAAGCCGAAATGTCCCCTCTGAGTCAGCAACGCATTCGCGAAAGTTTCGCCGGGCAGTCAATGATGCAAACGCTGGGGGCAACGTTAGAAAGGGTTGATCAAGGGAATGTCGAAATTCACGCGCCAATCTTACCTGGCAGCCGTCAACAACACGGCTTTGCGCATGCCGCGCTGACATTCGCGATCGGCGACAGCGCCGCAGGGTATGCCGCCCTCTCGATGATGCCCGAAGGGAACGAGGTGTTGACGACAGAAATGAAAATCAACCTGCTGGCACCTGCCAAGGGTGCGTATCTGATTGCACGGGGCCGGGTCATCAAACCGGGCCGCCGTCTCGTCATCGTGCAATCAGATGTATTTGCAATCGACGATGGCCGCGAAACTCATATCGCCCTGTTGACCGGTACAATGATCCCGATCGCTGTAGCGTAGAAGGCCCCGGACAACCCCGGGGCCGCAAATCGTGTCGGATATGTTTTTCGGATCGTCAGGCCGTCAACCCTTCAGGCTCGGACAATCCATTAGCGCGGCAGCAGGCTGTCACTGTATTGGCAAGCAGGCATGCAATCGTCATCGGACCAACCCCTCCTGGGACGGGAGTGATGGCACCTGCAACATCCTTGGCGCTGGCGAAATCGACATCACCGACGAGGATATTTTTCCCATTCCTCTCGATCCGGTTAATGCCAACGTCGATAACCGTTGCCCCCGGTTTGATCCAGTCACCCGGTACCATTTCAGGACGACCCACGGCGGCAATCACGATGTCGGCGCGACGGACAACATCCGGCAAATCCTTGGTGCGGCTATGGGCAATCGTCACCGTGCAGCTTTCGCCCAGCAAAAGTTGCGCCATCGGCTTGCCCACGATATTGGAGCGTCCGATAACTACGGCATCCTTACCAGACAGGCTGCCAAGGTGATCACGAAGCATCATCAGGCTGCCCAGCGGTGTGCAGGGCACCATGCTTTTCTGCCCGGTACCCAGCAGGCCAACATTCGAGATGTGAAATCCGTCAACGTCCTTTTCCGGAGCGATCGCATTGATCACCTTGTCGGCATTCATATGATCCGGCAGCGGCAGTTGAACCAGTATGCCATGCACATCGCGATCATTGTTCAGCTTGTCGATCAGCGTCAGCAGCTCAGTCTCGGGTGTATCGACATCCAGTTTGTGCTCGAAAGAGTTCATGCCGACCTCAACGGTCTGTTTGCCTTTCGAGCGCACATAGACCTGGCTGGCCGGGTCTTCACCCACCAGAACCACTGCCAGACCTGGCGTTATGCCGTTTTCCTCTTTCAACCGGTTCACATGACCCGTTACCTTTTCGCGTACGGACGCGGCAAAAGCCTTGCCATCAATAATCTGCGCCGTCATTCCATCGTCCTTATACTGTCACATCTTTGTGGGATGGTGGGCGGGGAGATGGGCCCGAGGGGCCCGAGCGTCGCCCCGCCATCCCAATCAGAACAGGCCTTCGATCTGGCCACCTTCGTTCAGATGAATGTTTTCCGCCGCTGGCGTGCGTGGCAGGCCGGGCATGGTCATGATCTCACCGCAGACCACGACGACAAATCCCGCGCCAGCACTCAAACGTACTTCGCGCACTGGTACCGAATGACCCGTCGGCGCACCGCGCAAATTGGGATCGGTGGAAAAACTATACTGTGTCTTGGCCATGCAGACCGGCAGATTGCCATAGCCCTGCTCTTCCCACAGCTTTAGCTGGTCACGGATTTTCTTGTCCGCAAGCACCTCGTCGGCGCGATAGATACGCTTGGCGACCGTCTCGATCTTCTCAAACAAGCTCATCTCGTCGGGGTAAATCGGCGAGAACTGCGATGTGCCACTTTCGGCCACCTCGGCCACGCGACGGGCCAGAGCCTCGGCTCCTTCACCACCCAGTTCCCAGTGGCGAGACAAAATCGCCTCCGAGCCTTGTGCTTTGGCAAACTCGCTGACCGCCGCCACCTCTGCGTCAGTGTCGGTCACAAAGTGGTTGACCGCGACCACAACCGGCACACCGAAACCTTTCAGGTTTTCGATATGGCGGCCCAGATTGGCACACCCGTTCTTGACCGCTTCGACATTTTCTGCGCCCAGATCAGCCTTGGCCACGCCACCGTTCATCTTCATCGCGCGGACCGTGGCAACCAGCACCACACAATCGGGGGCCAGTCCCGCCTTGCGGCACTTGATGTTCATGAATTTCTCGGCACCCAGATCGGCCCCGAAACCGGCTTCCGTCACCACATAGTCGGCGATCTTCAGCGCGGTCGTGGTCGCGGTGACCGAGTTACAACCATGAGCGATGTTGGCGAACGGACCGCCATGCACAAAGGCCGGGTTGTTTTCTAGCGTCTGCACCAGGTTTGGCTGCATCGCATCCTTAAGCAGAACTGTCATCGCGCCTTCCGCCTTGATATCACGGCAGAAAACCGGGCTGCGGTCGCGCCGATAGGCCACGATCATGTCGCCCAGACGTTTCTCAAGATCCTGCAAATCCTTAGCCAGACACAGGATCGCCATGACCTCGGAGGCCACGGTGATGTCAAATCCGCCCTCCCGCGGGAAGCCGTTGGCCACGCCACCAAGCGAGACATTGATCTGTCGCAGAGCGCGATCGTTCATGTCGACAACCCGGCGCCACTGCACCCGTCGCACGTCGATTTCCAGCTCGTTGCCCCAGTAGATGTGGTTGTCGATCATCGCGCTCAGCAGCGAATGCGCCGAGGTGATCGCGTGAAAATCGCCGGTGAAGTGGAGGTTCATATCCTCCATCGGCACAACCTGCGCATAACCACCGCCAGCGGCGCCACCCTTCATCCCGAAATTCGGCCCAAGCGACGCTTCACGGATACAGATCATCGCTTTCTTGCCGATCCGGTTCAGACCGTCACCCAGCCCCACGGTCGTGGTGGTCTTGCCTTCACCTGCCGGGGTCGGATTGATCGCAGTCACGAGGATCAGCTTGCCGCTTTTGTTGCCCTGAACCGAGTTGATGTAGTCTTGGCTCACCTTCGCCTTGTCATGGCCGTAGGGCAGCAGATGTTCCGTGGGAATCCCCAGCTTGTCACCGATCTCCTGGATCGGCTTTTTCTGCGCTTCACGCGCAATCTCGATGTCGGATTTATAGCTCATTTCTTGTCCTCGTTTGGGCAGCCGGGCTGAAGTGTCGAACCGGGTGTACCGAGTCTTCCACGGTATACAGAACGCAAATCCGACATATCCCACACCTGTTGCGTCGGCAACCCAAGCCAAAGTTTCCCATCGGAAACAGTGCTGCCCTGAAAAAACAGGGGAATTCAGAATCCGAGGCTGATCTACTCGGCGCGATCCAGGCTATCGTGAATATGCGCCCAAGCCCGCTGGTCAGGCACATGCAGGCGCAACTTATCGCCCAGGTGCAAAGGCCCCTCACGCTCGACCCAGGCGGTCACACCCCTGCGCCCGGTTGCCGCCGGTTTGAAGGCCTTGCCATACCCCGGCTTGTCCTTGTCAATTTCCTTGGCAGGATAGATGCAGGGCCGGTTCTGCATATCGATCACCAGGGTCGTGCCCGCGGCACTTTGCAACCTTGATGAAGGCGGCACATGACTGAAATCCGGAATGCCCGCTATCACCAGTGACGCACCAAGCCATGTGGGCGCCAGCACATCGACGCCGATTTCCGATGCGATCACCGCCATTTCCTCGGCTGAAACGATCGAAAATTGCCGCACGTTACGGATTTCCGTGCCTTCAGGATGTTGGTCGCGCACCCGTACACAGGCCGCACGGGTCAACCCGCCGTGAACTTCGCCTTCTACCCCGGCAAAGGTCGCCTCGACCATTTCCAGCGGCACCGAACGAATACCCTCGCCACCCCGCTCCACCCGCCCCAACCAGGTTATCCTTGCGGTGAATTCCGTGGGCAAAAGTGCAGGCATCGTATGCTCTCCGGGTTAGATGTCCCGCGTAGCTTCCCGCCCCCGGCGACAGGCGTCAAATGACAAATTGTGAATGCAAGTGGCAAATGTAGTGGGCAGCGTCCTCAATTCACCTTTACAGAAATACTCCGAGGTTCAGAGCAACGCCCCTGGCGCAGAACTGAACTGCGTGATCGCTAGCGACCTCGGTTCAGTAAGAACCGCCGCAAGGTCACACCGTCAGGGTGAAGAACATCCGCCGGAACGGGAACAGGACAGAGCCGTCCTTACGCACCGGATAGGCCGCATGCATGACCTCTTCGTAGCGCGAAATCATGTCGGCCTTTTCCTCGGCATTAAGCGCCTCAAGGATGGGACGAGCATAAGTGCTCTCGGTGAACCGGCGCACGGGGTGGCTTCCCTCTTCGGCACCAAGGCGCTGAAAATACTCGGTTTCCCAAAGCCGGAATTGTCCCATCGGGGCCAGAAGCTCTTCGTATTTCACCGGCGCCATCACACCGGGGGTGCCCATTTTCTCAACTCGGTCGGGATAAAGCTCCTCAGCAAGGCTGAGCCAGACCCGATGCGAGGGCGACTTGTTCTGATGCGGCATCTGCACCGCCAGCGTACCACCCTTGCCCAATATCCGTGCCAGACGCGGCAGCAGCTGTTCGTGATTGCCAACCCAATGCAGCGCCGCATTGGAAAAAATCATTCCCGGCGTGCTGCGCGGATGCCAATCGCGGATATCTGCCTGCTGTAATGTCGTGTAACCCTTGGACTGCCGCGCCTTGGTCAGCATCGCCGGCGAGGCATCCACGCCAATAACCGAACGCCCTGCGGCGCGCGCCGCCAATGCTTCACCCAGTGCGCCATTGCCGCAACCCAGATCAACCACGTCACCGGCACCCATCCGCCCAACCGCATTAAGCAGATCCAGCCCGGGCCGCAGGCGCAGGTCGTGGAACCGGGCGTAGGCTCCGGGATTCCAGTCAGAAGATCGCGCAGTATCACTCACGTTGATGGCTCTGGCTCCAACCCGCCATCGCCACGGCGCGATTTGGGTTTCGTCTTGGGTATTGCCGTAACCGACGGCGCTGTTCCATCATCGGGCGTGTCGCCGTCATCATCGGCTTCCGGCGGTTCGCCCTTGATTACGCGCACAATCTGTTCGCCGGTCAGCGTTTCATATTCCAGCAAACCCTTGGCCAGACGCTCCCATTCTTCCTTTTTGTCGGTCAGAATCTCGAAGGCTTTGGCATAGGCGTCGTCGATCAGGCGCTTGACCTCATCTTCGATCAGTTCCTTGGTCGCCGCCGAGATCGAGAACCCGCCAGCCGCATTACCCATATATCCTTCGTGGGCCTGTTCGTAATCGACATTTCCAACCTTGTCGGACATGCCCCAGCGCAGCACCATCGCCCGCGCCAAGCCGCTGGCCTGCTGAATATCACCCGCCGGCCCGTTCGACACATCGTCAGGCCCGTATTTGATGATCTCCGCGGCTTTGCCCGCCATGGTCATCGCAAGCTTTTCCTCGCATTCTGATTTATGCCAGTTCAGCCGGTCAATCTCGGGCAGGCTGACCACCATGCCAAGCGCGCCACCGCGCGGGATGATCGTGGCCTTGTAGACCGGATCGCATTTCGGCAGCGTAAGTCCAACAACCGCGTGACCGGCTTCGTGATACGCGGTTTTTTCCTTCTGGTCGTCGGTCAGCACCATTGATCGGCGCTCGGCGCCCATCATGACCTTGTCCTTGGCGTTTTCAAAGTCATCCATCGTCACAAACCGGCGTCCGACACGGGCAGCGGTTAACGCCGCCTCGTTCACCAGGTTCGCCAGATCAGCGCCCGAGAAGCCAGGCGTCCCACGGGCGATGATCCGCAGATCCACATCCGGGCCCAGCGGTGTCTTGCGCGCATGCACGGCGAGGATCTTTTCGCGACCCTTGATGTCTGGATTAGGTACCGTCACCTGACGGTCAAACCGGCCCGGGCGCAGCAGCGCCGGATCCAGCACGTCCTTCCGGTTGGTGGCGGCGATTATGATCACGCCCTCATTGGCCTCAAAACCATCCATTTCCACCAGCAGCTGGTTCAGTGTCTGCTCGCGCTCGTCATTACCGCCGCCGTAACCCGCACCCCGGTGGCGACCCACGGCGTCAATCTCGTCGATGAAGACGATGCAGGGTGCGTTTTTCTTGGCTTGTTCGAACATGTCACGGACACGGCTTGCGCCGACACCCACGAACATTTCCACGAAATCCGAGCCCGAGATGGTGAAGAACGGCACCCCCGCCTCACCGGCAATGGCCCGTGCCAGCAATGTCTTACCGGTGCCCGGTGGGCCCACCAGCAACGCGCCCTTGGGGATTTGTCCGCCAAGGCGCGAAAACTTTTGCGGATGACGCAGGAATTCGACGATTTCCTGCAGCTCTTCCTTGGCTTCGTCGATACCGGCCACGTCGTCAAAGGTGACACGGCCCTGCTTTTCGGTCAGCATCTTGGCCTTGGACTTGCCAAAGCCCATTGCACCGCCCTTACCGCCGCCCTGCATGCGGTTCATGAAATATATCCACACCCCGATCAGCAACGCAAAGGGTAGCAGCGACAGCAAGAAGGTCTGGAAACCCGATTGCTCCTGACTTTCGGCGGCAACCGGGATACCTTTTTCGATCAAAAGCTGGGTCACCTCGGCGTCCTGCGGTTTGACCGTGATATATTCCTTACCGTCCGCATCGCGGAACCGGACATTTTCACCATCCAGCGTGACCTGGCTGATCTTGCCATCCTCCAACGCGCTGATGAATTCGGAATACTTCAGCGTCTTGCTTTGCAGCGTGTTGCCCGAGCCACTGAACAGATTGAACAGCGCCAGGATCAGCAGGAACAAAACAAGCCAAAAGGCGACATTTCTCGCGTTACCCAAGGAAACTCTCCCATGAAATCGATCGGACCCGCGTCTAGCACAAGACCCACCTGTCTTAAATAGAGATCATTACTCGATCTTCAACGTCATTCTATAGCATCTTACGAGCATAATAATGAGGCAAAATAGCCTTCTTCGTGGCGGATCAGCTGCGCGACCCAGCTATTACCGTGATTTGCCAACGGTGCCGCGACCAACTCGCCACCTCGCCAGACCGCTGGGCCCGACAGTTGCGAGGCTTCCGGCAGACCCGCCAAACGCCAATCGGGGCATTGTCGTAACCCTTCTGGACCAAGCGCCCCGATCTTCAAATCATCTGTGCTGATATCGCCTGTCAACCGCCATCGCGCGTCCCAGACCTCCCCGATATCGACACGCGATTCTGTAACCGCCTGGTATTCCCGAATGACCCTCAATCGATCAGGCTCTATGATCACCTGACACCCCTGCAAGGTCATGCCTGTCCCGTCGCGGATTGCCGCCATAAGCAATTCGATCGCTCGTCCGCGCGCTGAATACTCGGCATTGCTGATCCATTTCAGGACCGATTGAATCAGCCGGCGCGCAACCTCGTGCGGCAGCGCATCAAATTCTTGACGTGTGATCAGAATGTCGCCCGCCTGAAAGGTCACCAGGTCGCGGGCGGCCTGAAAAACATACCAACCGAGCGTCTTTCGCACATCGGACATATGCCGCGCCACCGCGGTCAGCGAAGCGGCGTTAATGCCCAATGGTGCCAGCGCCGCAAGAACCTGACGGGCGCGAACCCGTTCATAGGCGTCGTCTTCATTGGTCGGGTCGTCGATCCAGCGCACACCGCGATTGCGCAATTCACTCCGAAGCTCTTCCCGACTAACCTCAAGCGCTGGACGACAGAACACGACCTGCCCCTGACGCCGGGATGGTGCCATGGCCGATAAGCCATCTACCCCCGCCTCTCGTGCCAGTCGCATCAGAAAGGTTTCTGCCTGGTCATCGGCAGTATGACCCAAAGCGACGTGGCTGATCCCACGATTGACGGCCCAGCTTTCAAGCAATCGATACCGCGCGCGCCGTGCCTGATCCGGCAGATTACCACGGCCATCCCAGCCACCCCAGATCAGGCAATCGTGGCTGATACCCAGACGTGCCGCGTGTTCGGCAACCTGTGCGGCCTCATCCGCAGATTCCGGCCGCAATCCGTGGTCTACCGTAACCGCGTGCAGCACCGGGCCGTCCTGGTCGGCCCAGTCACGTAGCAGATACATCAGCGCCAGCGAATCACTGCCTCCCGATACCGCGACACCAAGCCGAACGGGGCGATCAGGCAAAAATGCGCTGGCGATACGGTCGATCAGCGACGTGTTGCCCCTTGCGGTCACTGACAGCCCAATTGTCCCATCTGGGTCTGCGCCTGCGGCGCCACCGCATCCTGCGGGAATCTCACTCCGACCTCGCTCAGCGTCACACAGGCCTGGTCAGTCTGCCCCAGTTGTCCCAGAATAGCGCCAAGCCGGTACAACGCTTCCGGCGCAAGCGGTCCGGCCTCATTCGTACTGAAGAGATCAAGATAGGCGCGCCCCGCCTGCTTCAGATCACCGGATTTTTCCAGCGCCTCGCCCCGCATCAACCCTGCTCTTTCAGTCAGAGGACCACCGGGATAGGCCTGCTGAAACGCCGCGAGCTTGGTTGCGGCAACTGCATAGTCACCCGCTGTCAAAGCTGCCTCTGCCGCCTCGAAATCAGCTTTCTCACTTACCGCCAGTTCAGGTCCGTCTTCGGGCAGAGTAGCATCATCGTCTGCTGGTAAAATCACGGCATCGGTGCCGCCATTGGTCGCGGGTGCCACGCCGCCCAGTGTATCGCCGGTCTCAAGCGTGCTGACATCGCAGCCGCTTTCAAGCTCACACAGGCGAAATTCAAGATCGCCAACGCGGTTCGTGCCATCGGTCACCACCCGGTCGATGCGAAACTCCAGCTCTTCGGTCTTGGAGATAAGGCGTTGCAGTTCACTTTCGATCGCACCCAGTCGATCAAGGGCCGAGCCACCCACCGCAACATCGCCAGAGGCGCCGGTGGTGCTGAGCTCGCGCTTGAGCCGCTGCACTTCGACATAAAGGATCGACAACTCCTGGCGGATGTCCGCCAGGGTTTCGTCATTCTGCGCCTGTGCCCCAAGGGGGCTGACAACGGCCAACAAAGCCAGAACAGTAATAAATCGGCGCATCTTCTTCCTCCGCGCTTAACTGACCGGCACGACTGAAACCACGGTCACCGCCCGACGGTTCTTCGCGTAGCAGGCCTCTTCACTGCAAATCTCGATCGGGCGTTCCTTACCGAAGCTCACCACTTTCAGGCGGTTCGGCGCTACACCACGGCTCACAAGATATTCCTGTACCGAATTTGAACGCCGCGCTCCAAGCGCCACGTTATATTCCCGTGTACCCTGCTCGTCCGCATGACCTTCGATCGTCGCGTTAAATTCAGGGTTCGACGTCAGCCATTGCGCCTGCCCGTCCAACGTAACCTGTGCCTGCGGTGTGAGCGTCGACTGGTCAACCTGGAACAGTACCCGGTCGCCCACAGTCTGTTGGAAATAAAGCGGTGATTTTGGATCCTGTGCGCTGCCCGGCTCAAAGGCGCCGCTGCCCGCGCCACCGGCACCGCCATTCGCACCACCGAACCGGTCGGCATTGGTACATGCCGCCAGCGCCAGACCGGCGCATAGCAATAGTGTCTTGCTCAGATATGTCATGTTGTGCCCCACTCGTTTGTTTCATTGCCCTAGTGCCTTCTATCATAGCCCGCACGCCATGAAAACGCGCGTCCCACCTAATTTTGCAACGGAGACCAAGCCGGATCGCTGGCGCCCGACTCGGTCGTGACCGGTTTCAGGTTCCGACCGCTGATATCCACCGAATAAAGCCCGGCCTTGCCTGCTGCGCCCTGGGTTTCGCGGGTAAACATGATCACCCTGCCATTGGGTGCCCAGGTCGGCCCCTCGTCCAGAAATGACGCCGTCAACAGCCGCTCTTCGCTGCCATCGGTTCGCATCACCCCGATATGGAAACGCCCCTTCGATTGCTTGGTAAAGGCCACCAGGTCACCGCGCGGCGACCAGACCGGTGTGCCATAGCGCCCCTGACCGAAACTGATCCGCCGCGCCTCGCCGCCACCCGACGACATGATGTAAAGCTGTGGCGTGCCCGAGCGGTCAGATTCAAACACGATCTGGCTGCCATCAGGACTGAAACTAGGTGCCGTTTCGATTGATGGAGTTGTCGTCAGCCGTGTCGCTGAACCGGACGCGATGTTCATAGCAAAAAGGTCGGTATTGCCGCCCTGGGTCTGCGAATAGACGACCGTTTGCCCATCAGGGCCAAAGCGTGGCGCAAAGCTCATCGTGCCTGCCTGCGTTTCCAACACACGCCGATTCACGTTAGCGATATTCAACACATAGATGCGCGGCTCGCCGGTTTCATAGCTTGTGTAGAGAATGCGATCGCCGGTCGGGGAAAATCGCGGCGCCAGCACGATGGCCGCGCTGTCGGTCAGATATTTCACATTGGCCCCGTCATAATCCATGATCGCCAACCGCTTGGCGCGTTTATCCTTGGGGCCACTTTCCGCGACATAGACAACCCGGCTGTCGAAATAGCCGCCCTCACCGGTGATGCGGGAATAAACCTGATCTGCAATCTTGTGGGCGATACGCCGCCACCCATCCTGGGTTCCGACCAGTTGCTGCCCCTGCCCCAATTCCTGACCTGCGAACACGTCATAAACCCGGAACCGCACCACCAACTTGCCCTGACTATCAACGCTGACAGCACCGGCAATAAGTGCCTGAGCGTTGATCGCCTTCCAGTCGGCGAACTGTACCGGGCTTGAAAAGCTGGTGATCTGGCTGATGAACGCCTCCTTTGGCAATTCCCGAAAAAGTCCGGTTCCGCTCAGATCCGCCGCGATCACCCGCGCTATGTTACGCCCAAACTCCGCTCCCGCGCCCGAGTCTGCCACAAAATCCGGCACCGCGTAGGGCAAGGGCTCGATCACACCCTCGTCAATCTCGATTCGAAGCGGACCGGGGCTCTGCGCGGCGGCAGGGGCGATAAACAGCGTCAGGGCCATTAGGAGCGTAAGAAACTGTTTCATCATTTGATCCTCATTTTTTCGGGATTGAATGTCATCTCAATATCGCGCCAATGGTCATACTTGTCGCGGGGAAGATCGAAGCCTTTGGCCCCGCAGCGCAAAACCGCCCGGCGCGCGGCCTCATATGCCTTGCTGACCGCTGCGCCCGATCCGCCGGTGGCGCTTAGCTGTGTTACGGATTGGGGTTTTCCATCCTGGGTCATTTTGACGCCCACCACCACGGTCACCTGCAACGCGTCGGTGCTCAGGCTGCCAACGTTCCAGCATTGCTTGACGGCAACGCGCAGCGCATCCTTCTCACCACGGGTCAGCGGTGGCCCGCTTGGCGCGGCTGTCCCGGTTTCACCACCTCCCAAAGCTTCGGCAAGTGCGTCATTGACCGAACTGCTGTCGGTCCGCGGTTCAGTCACCTCGGTGTCGGGTTGGGCCGTTTGTACCGGCTCCACCGGTTCGGTCGGTTCTGGCCGCGACGGGCGATTTTTTGGCCGTAACGAGGTTACCGGAGCCTGCGCAGGCTCTTCGGCTTCCGTCACGATCTCGGTCGCGGCCTCCTCAGGCGCGGTGGCTTCGGTTTCTTCACGCGGGGTTTCTGCGGCTTCATCAGGCACGGTCTCGGGCTGGGCAACCTCGTCCACCTGCGTCTCAGGTTCGGGTTGGGCGACCGGTTCCGGTGCGACCCGTTCTGCCGCCCGCGGCTTGGGTTGCTCGGCCACCTCGGGCACCAACACAGCAACATCTTCAGCGGGCGGCGTCAGTTCCGGTGCCTCATCGCTGACCTCAGCTTCGGGAGGTGGAGCCAACTCACTTACATCCGGGCTCTCGTCCGGTGGTGCTGTTTCAGCCTCTTCGGGCTGGGCAATCTCGGGCGAGCTATCGGCGGCAGTGCCCAACTCAGGTGCACTGTCCTCAGCAGGCGCTTCCGGCGTCGTGATATCCACTGCCGTATCCGGTGCCTCCTGCGGTGCGACCAGGGCCGCGTATTCCTCGCCGGAAATCGCCGTCACTTCGGTCACCTCAAAAGGCAGCGGCTCGGATTTGAACACGCCGCCCAGCAAGGCCCAGCTGATCAGGGCCAGATGCCCCGCCCCGGATATGATCTGCCCGGTATTCATCTCTCTGCGTCAGCCGTCCCGGCCGTCCAGCGTCGGGCCGCCGGTATCCGTCACCAGCCCGATATCATTGAAACCGCCTCGATTGAGCGCGCCCATCACCTGCACCACGTCGGCGTAAGACACCGACCCGTCTGCGCGCAGGTATATGCGCGCGCTGTCCCGCTCGGCAGCAATCGCCTGCAATTTCGCCACCAGCTCATTGCGGTCTACCTCAGTCGTCTGGATCATCACGACGCCCTCGGCAGTTACGGTGACTGTCAGTGGCTCTTCCTGCTCTCCCGGCAAGGCCGCAGCAGCGGTTTTTGGCAATTCCACCGGCACGCCCACCGTCATCAGCGGCGCCGCCACCATGAAGATGATCAGCAGCACCAGCATCACATCCACGAAAGGCGTGACATTGATCTCGGACATCGGGCGCGACCGCCCCCGGCCCCGCCGTCTGCGGCCCCCGTCACCGGCCTTTTGCATGACACCACCCCCCATCGGTCAGCCGTCCAACTGGCGGCTGAGGATGGTGGCGAATTCATCTGCAAACGCCTCGTAACCGGCGACGATCCTGTCGCTGTCGGCACTTAGCTTATTGTAGAAGATCACCGCCGGGATCGCTGCCAGCAGCCCCAGCCCCGTGGCCAGAAGCGCCTCGGCGATGCCCGGCGCGACAACCGCCAGATTGGTGCTTTGCTGTTCGGCAATCTCGATAAAGGCGTTCATGATCCCCCAGACCGTGCCGAAAAGCCCGACAAACGGCGCGGTCGAGCCGACCGTGGCCAGCACCTGCAACCCATGCTGCAGCCCTTCGGCCTCTTTCGTCACGGCCACGTCCATGCTGCGGTCGATCCGCGCGGTGGCTCCGGCGATCATCTCGCCATCATTACGGTGCGACCGTCGCCATTCCATCATGCCGGCGGCAAAGATGCGCTCCGACTGCCCACCAGGCTCGGGGCCGATTTCATCGAAAAGCTGGTCCAGCGGCTCTCCGGACCAGAAACGGCGGTCAAAAATTTCTGCCTCGCGGCGCGCCTTTCGATAGGTAATCCATTTCTGAATGATGATCGACCAGGCCCAGAAGGAGGCCACGATCAGCATCAGCATGACGATTTTTACGATAAAGGTTGCGCGTGCGAATAGCGCCCACATGGAGAAATCAATCTCCTGTGCCATTGCCAGGGTTTCTGCTTCCATCTGCCTGCTCTTTTATTTTGGCCCGGTTATGTCCCAGACTTATTGCTGTGCAAACTAGACGATTTAAAAGGGGAAAGCCAATCACATCGCATCAGGAGCGGTTTTTTTCAGGGTTTAATGCAGCATCAGGCGGATATTTGCCGGAAGACGCGCCGGTTGCCCATTCTCATTCAGGCAAACAATCGTCACGATCGCCGAAAAAAGCAGATCATCGCCCCGGCTGACCTTCTGCTCCATCACCAGTCGCGCGCCGGTCACCGCCTGCGTAGTGGTCTCAACCTGCAATTCATCGTCAAACCGGGCAGGTGCCAGATAGTCGGCTTCAACCCGCCGGACAGCAAAGACGACGCCCTGATCGCGCATCGCATTCTGATCAATCCCGATCTCACGCACCCAATCACTTCGGGCGCGCTCGATGAACTTCAGGTAGTTGGCGTAATACACGATCCCGCCCATGTCGGTATCTTCGTAGTAGACGCGGATCGGGAAAATATAGCTCATGTCGCGGACCCTATGGGCAGTCTCGTCTGGTTACAAGTCCGGCCCAATAGCCAGAGAGTAGGACGCCAAAGTGTCATAGATAGGCCCCTCCGGTGTCAGCGTCGAGCGGTAGAGCGCGAAGTCCGCGACCATAAATTCCGGCAGTGAAAAGGCGCCCTCTCGTGCAAGAAACGCTGCAAGCTTTTCGGACTCACCGGGTACCTGGCGTTGCCGGAACCGGGCCAGGGTCACATGCGGGCGAAAGCGCTCGCGTGGCAGGTTCACGCCCACGGCGCGCGCCGCGATACGTACGCGCTTTCGCAGAGAAACTAGCGCCGGATCTGGCGAAACAGCAGCAAAGACCAACCGTGCCTTTGCGCCGCCGAGTGCATCCAGTCCCGCGATCCGTATACGTGGCTGCGGCCCGGTGATCAGGGCAAGTTCGTCGTGTAGCGCCGCCAGAACCATCTCGGGTTGTTCGTCCAGAAAGGCCAGAGTCAGGTGCAGGTTTTCCGGCGCCACTGCCCGCCCGATCGACAGCTCCGCCTGCACGCGCTCGAGCGCGGAAATTACCTTGTCCGGAAGGGGGGGCCGACAAACGCACGCATCGTAAGCTAGGTCTGTGGGGCGGCTTGCATCCGCGCGTATATCCGCAGCGCATGACTGGCATCCTGCGCCACCACCGGCAGGATCGGATCATAACTGACCCGGATCAGGTCCCCAATTTCAGGCTTGAGGATCACGCCGCCGCTCTCGGGCAAGTTCGCCAGCGGGGAATGATCAAGAAACGCCTGATCCGACCATAGCAGGATCGTCTGGACCATCTGGTTCAGCGCCAGTGTTTCAGCGGGGATATCGCTCAGGCTTTGGTCCATGCGCAGGAAAACAAAGCTTGCCTGAATTGCGCCTGCGTCGTCGAAGCGGAAACTGCGATACTGGTTAGCATCCGCCGCCTTCAACCGCGCCACCAGAGGGCCAAGATCCGGGATCAACCGGTCAAGATCGGGCACCTGAGGCAGCTCGTCCCAATCGCGAAAGAAAAAGAACATCAGGTTCGCACCCAGTTCCGGGTCGGCCTCGGCCATTTCGTGACCGGCAAGGCGTACCACGGCCTCGACTGCCCCCTTGACCACGCTCAGCGTCGCATCATCGACGCCAAAGACAATAGGCGCAATCGGCCGTCCCCACCGAGCAAAAAGATACGTATCGTCGCTGCGGGTGAAATACGCCTCTATCTCGTCCGGTTGCATTCCCGAAAGTCCTTTATCTCAAATCCCGGACGACATACCAAAACCGGGCCCGAGGTCAACGCACCCTTGCTTCTCCTTTCCCCAAAATACTCGAAATCCAGACAGGAAAGTCACTTCCCAAAGAGGTCAGATTGCGCCTTTCCGTCTGGCGCGGCCAAGCCCAGATGCCGCCAGCCGCGTTGCGCCAGCATGCGTCCGCGCGGGGTGCGTTGGATCAGCCCCTGCTGCAACAGGAACGGCTCGATCACCTCTTCAAGCGCATCGCGCGATTCCGACAACGCGGCACTGATGGTCTCGATCCCCACCGGCCCGCCCTGGTAGGCGTCGGCGATCAGCGTCAGATACCGCCGGTCAGCGCCATCGCAACCCATATGATCCACGCCCAATCGGGTCAGCGCGTGATCGGCAATGGCGTGCGTCACCCGGCCATCACTTTCAACCAGGGCAAAATCCACCACGCGCCGGAGCAGTCGGCCGGCAATCCTCGGCGTGCCCCGCGCGCGACGGGCAATTTCTCGCGCACCCTCTGCATCGGCGGGCGCGCCCAGCAGATCGGCATTGCGGCTCACGATCTCGAAAAGCTCGTCATCGGTATAGAACTGCAACCGCACCGGGATGCCGAACCGGTCGCGCAGCGGCGTCGTCAACAGCCCTAACCGCGTGGTCGCCCCGACCAGCGTGAAGGGCTGCAATTCGATCCGCACCGTGCGCGCAGCCGGGCCCTCGCCGATCACCAAATCCAGCTCGAAATCCTCCAGCGCGGGGTAGAGCACCTCCTCAACCGCCGGGTTCAGCCGGTGAATTTCATCGATGAACAGCACATCATTGCGCTCCAGATTGGTCAGGATCGCCGCCAGATCCCCCGCCTTGGCCAACACCGGGCCCGAGGTCATCCGGAACCCGACGCCCAGCTCTCTCGACAGGATCTGCGCCAGCGTCGTCTTACCCAGACCGGGCGGGCCATGAAACAGCGTATGATCCATCGCCTCGCCGCGCTGGCGGGCGGACTGGATGAAGACGCGCAAATTGGCCCGCGCTTCGGCCTGACCGATGAATTCGCTCAGCTGTTGCGGCCGCAGCGACCGGTCCTGATCTTCAGGAAGATGTTCAGGCCGCAAGGTGGGATCAGGCTCGGCCATCTATCACCCTTTCGGTGCCAGCAATTTCAGCGCCGCCCGGATCAGCGCAGAGGTCTCCGCCTCGGGCGCATCACCTGCCGCCTGCGCCACGGCACCGGCGGCTTCGCCCGGCGCATAACCCAGATTACTCAGGGCTGACAGCGCCTCGGCCTGCGCGCCGGACCCGGCTACAGGTGCGGCGGGCACAGTTGCCTCGATCACCTCATCGCTGCCGCGATCAATAACCGGCACCGGGCTCGCGCCCATCGCCATCACTTGCGGCGCCTTGTCTTTCAACTCATTTACCACGCGCTGCGCGGTCTTGGGGCCGATCCCCTTAGCCGCCTTGACCGAATTCCAGTCGCCCAGCGCAATCGTACGGCCCACGCCGTCAGGCCCCAGCGCGCCCAGAATCGCCATTGACGCCTTGGCACCAACCCCCTGCACCGACATCAGGAGCCGGTGCCACTCCTTTTCGACCAATGAGGTGAAACCGAAAAGCTGCAGATTATCCTCGCGCACCAGAAGGTCGGTATAAAGCGCAGTATGTTCGCCGACCCCTGGCAGCGATTGCAGCGTGCGATCATTACAATAGACCAGATACCCCACACCGCGCACATCGATCAGCACGTGATCCTCGGCGCGGTAATCCACCCGGCCTGCGATCCGCCCGATCATGCACGCACCTTCTCAGCTGTTACCTGGATCGACCGCGCATAATGCGCATGACATATGGCAATTGCCAAAGCGTCCGCCGCATCGGGGCTGGCCGGATCGCACCCCGGCAGCTGCACCTTCACCATATGACCGATCTGCGCCTTGTCGGCGTGCCCCACACCCACAACGGTCTTCTTGACCCGGTTGGGCGCATATTCCCCGACGTTCAACCCGAACTGCGCCGGCACCAGCATCGCAATGCCCCGCGCCTGGCCCAGTTTCAGCGTGCCCGCGCCATCCTTGTTGACGAAGGTTTGTTCCACCGCAGCCGTATCCGGCATGTGGGCCTCGCACACTGCTGTAAGCTGTTGATGAAGGGATAACAGGCGCGCCGACATATCCTCTCCCCTTGATTTGCAGACGCCATTCGCCACATGGCTCAGACGGCTGCCATCCACGTCAATCACTCCCCATCCGAGGTTTCGCAACCCGGGGTCAATACCCAATACACGCATGAAAACAGCCCTGCTCTTTTGTGTTTTGCCAAGCACTAGCACGAAACGAGAACAAACACCAAGCGGAATGCGCAACGTTATCTCGCATCTCCCCCATTCAGCATCACATCAAAATGGCGGCGAAAGCCATACGGAACACGCCAGTTATGCATTGATTGCATAGGGAATATGCAGTTTTCGCCGCTTGTAAGTGCGGCATTTCAGGACTAGCTCAGCCACAGACATCGAACTGTTACAAACCGGGTCAACATACCGGAAAGAAGGAAGAAAATCATGGCCGTCATCGACACCACCCGCACCCATGCCGCAACCGGCATCATTGGCGACGCCGTTGCAAAATTCACCGCTGCGTTCACCGCATGGTTTGACGCCCGCGCCACCCGTAAGGCCCTGTCGCAACTCAGCGAGCGCGAGCTTGACGATATCGGGTTGAGCCGCGCCGACATCAGCCGCATTGGCATCTACCACTGAGATTTGCTTTCCGGTCACTCTCCCTGGCCGATTTAGCAATAAAGAGCCCTGCGCCCCTCCCTGCGCAGGGTTTTTTCTTTCAGGCCTGTTTGACCCCATGTGCAAGCCAGCGGCTGCTCAGGATTTGACAAACAAGGTTTGCCAACAACTCTTATGCGCGGGCGGCTTTCGGACTTGGAAGTTCGGCGAGGATCCAGTTGCGAAAGGCAATCACGCTGGCGATATCCTGCTTTGTCGGCGGCACCCACAGATAATATGATTTCGCGGGATTAACCGCCAGATCGAACGGGCGGACCAAGTGCCCCGCCGCCATCGCGTCGTGACAGATAAACTCGTCGCCCATCGCAATGCCCTGGGCATTGATCGCCGCCGAATAAACCTGCGTCATATCCGCGAATATGATGCCCTTCATATCCTCGCGGCCTGCCACATCCGCCATGCGCAACCACGCCGTCCAATCACCGCGGTCCGACAGATGCAGCAGATCGGCGCGCAGAACATCCCCCGGAGCCGAAAGTCCTCCCAACCGGTTCAACAGAACCGGACTGACCAACGGGGTAAACGCGACCTCGCGCAGCACTTCGACCGGCCCGGTATGACGCGCCGGATCGCCAAACGCCACAAAGACATCGGCCTCGGGGTCCGAGAGATCGTCCAGCGCTTTGGGCGATACGATTCTCAGTGAAACCTCGGGGCATATCGCGCGGAACCTCGAAACCTTAGTATTCAGCCAATTCGCTGCAAACCCGGGCGTACAACTGACGATAAGCTGGCCGCTCAATCCGCCCCCAGCGTGGCGCGAGGCCGAACGGCTGATCATCGACAGCGCCGCACTTACATCATTGGCATAGGCTCGGCCCCGGCTGGTCAATTCGATCCCGGTACCGACCCGATTGAACAGCGTGAAACCTAAATCACGCTCAAGCAGCCGCAATTGGTGGCTGACCGCACTGCGCGTCAGGTTCAGCTCTTCTGCAGCCTTCCAGACCACACCGTGGCGCGAAAAGCTCTCAAGCGCGCGCAGGGCCTGGGTCGTCGGAATACGTGACATGCTGTTTCGCTTTTCCTCTGAAAATATTGCTCACCAAATCTTGCCAGATTTAACCCAAAAGGTGAAGGAAATTACCCAATGAGAGAGAACCTTTCACTTTTCGAAAGCACAGTTCACGGGCTAAATGCGACTCAAGGAGATTGCAATGTCGCTGTCGAATGCTCAAACCGATGCCCTGAACGTGATTGACGCCCGGATGCCAGAGCTTTCGGAATGGTGTTCAACCATCTTCGATTTCGCAGAGCCCGCCTGGCGCGAGTACCGCTCGGCCGAATGGTACGTGGCCCGTCTGCGGGCCGAAGGTTTCACCGTCGAGGAGGGCTCCGGCGGCATGCCCACCGCCTTCTGCGCCGAATGGTCCAATGGCGACGGGCCAGTCATCGGCATGTATGCTGAATACGATGCGGTGCCCGGAAACTGCCAAGCGCCCAGCACCCGGCGCGAACCACGCAAGGGCCTTGGGTTTCAGGCCGGCGGCCATACCGACCCGCATTCGGGGCTCGGCATCAGCACGCTGGGTGGTCTGCTTGCTACCAAGGCAGCGATGGAGAAGCACGGCATCAGAGGCGGGCTGCGCTATACCGGGGAACCAGCGGAAAAGGTGCGCGGCTCCAAACCCATCCATGCGGCCAAAGGCTATTATGACGGGCTGGCGGCGATGCTGTCCTTCCACCCGTTCTACATGCTGCCGATGTGCAATACCGTGCGGTGGGACACCCATTGCGGCGCGGCCTACGCGATGATCTACCGCTTCATCTGTGATGCGCCCGAGACCTGGGGTGCGACGGATAACGCGCCCATACCGCAAAGCCATTCCGACGTGCGCGCACCCGGCGCCAATGACGCGCTGACGATGATGTACCAATCGTCCAAGGCGCTGCGCGAAGCCATGCTGCCGCATCAGGGCGGCTGGTCGGTCTCCGAGGCGATCCTGACCGCCGGGCAGGCCACCGCCGACAACCTGCCCGCCGGGCTGGCCGAAATCCAGTACATGATGCGCGTGCCCACCATTGAAATGGCCGACCGGATCACCACCGTTCTGGATCGCAATGCAGAAGCCGCCGCCGCGATGACAGGCTGCCGGGTGGAGCGTCACTGGGTCTGCAAATCCCGCCCGGGGCTTGCCAATCACGCGATGGCGAACGTGGTCTGGGACGCGCTGCAACAGGTCGGCGCGCCGCACTGGGACGAAACGGCAAACAACATCGCACGCGAGATCCAGCGCAATGCGGGCACCGAACCGATGGCACAGCCTTTCATCGACGAGCTTACCCGGCTGGTCCCGCCACAAGAGGCCGAGGCGATCCTGCGCCGCGATCTGCCGCCCAGCCAGATCAGCTCCACCTCGGACGACTATACCGACATGTGCTGGCACGCCCCCATCGCCCGGTTCTACATCGCCCGCCCGGCCCTCAGGGGCGGGCCTTACCCGGCGTGGGTGATGAACGCTTTGGGAGGCATCCCCGCCACCATCGACCCGATGATCCGCACGGCCTCCAAAGTGCTGGCCGCCTCGGCCCTGCGCCTGCTGGAAGACAAGGCCGCCCGCGACGCGGCGATGGAGGAATTCAAGACCCGCACGGGCGCGGCAATGATCCCACCGCTCTGCGATTACGACCCGCCGGTTCACTTCCGCTGGCCGGAATACGTCACAACCCCGCGCGGCCATGACTGGTGGATCCCCGCCAGCATGCCCGGCGCCTGAACCTCAGAAAGGACCCTTCCATGGCTCTTGATAAAACAACCGACGCCTTCACCCTGCAGCGCCGCAACCCGAAGGGCGGCACCGCGCCGCTCACCAACTGGGGCTTCAAAAACGAGACCGACCCGCTGACCGACGTGCTGCTCGGCTCGCCAGCGCATCTCTTTCACCGCGCCACGTCGAGCCTGTCGCGCAAGCATCTGCGCGAAGCCCCCTGCAACATCCAGACCGCCCAGGCCCAGCACGCCGAACTGGTCGATGCCTACCGGCACTTCAACGTCAATGTGCATATGCTGGAGGCCGAGCCGGAACTGACCATGCAGGTCTATTCCCGTGACAGTTCCTGCATGACCCCCTATGGCGCCTTCATCACCGCAATGTCGCAATGGTGGCGCCGGGGTGAAAACTACGCGGCGATCCGTGCCTATGAGAAGCTCGGCATCCCGATCTATGACATGGTCACCGCCGGCACCTTCGAAGGCGGCGATTTCAACGTGATCGAGGAAGGCTGCGTGCTGATCGGCTGCGGCGAGGCCCGCACCAACGAGGCCGGTGCCAAGCAGGTCGCAAGCTGGTTCGAGGCCGAGGGCTGGGAGGTGCGCATTGCCTATATCGACGAATATTACGTGCATATCGACCTGATGGTGGTGCCCGTGGCCGACAAGCTGACTGCCGTCTGCCTCGCCTGCACCGAGCCCGCGATCGTCGACTGGCTGCGCGCAAAAGGTCACGAGATCATCGATGTGCCGTTCCAGGACACGATGGCACTGGGCTGCAACATGATGTCGCTAGGCAATGACAAAGTGATCGCGCCGTCGTCGTCCACGGTCCTCATCGACCAGCTCCGCGCCCGTGGCTTCGAAGTAGCAGCGGTCGAAACCGCCGAGATCTCCAAGACCGGGGGCGGCATCCATTGTATGGCACAGGCCTTGCGGCGCGAGGCATAGTAGCGGTCAAACGCGTTTGAAAACCCGCTTTGGCTGATAGCTGAAAGATTTATTCCTCGCGCCTTGGTTCGGCGCGGGCGCTCCAGGCAAAAGAAAAGCCCCGCGCCGAACCATGCGCGGGGCTTCTATTTTACCGAACAACTCGTTTTACTTGGAGGACACCGAGAGAGAAAGCTCCAGTAGCGCCGCGCGCACCCTTCGGGACAGGGGAACCACGCGCAGCAAATTCTTGCCGGTTAGTTGAAGATATGCCCCAGCTGCGTGGCCACACCCACGGTGACAGGGTCAGGCTGCATGGCAAACGCGCCGACCTGCTCGATCAGCGTGCCGTTTTTCAAGGCAGCAACCCGTTCTTCATAGATCGAAGCCCCGGTATGCGCCATCACCATGCCCTTGAAGACAAAAAATCCGATGAGCAGCACGACAATTGCTTTGACGGGAACACCCGCCCGGCGACGTACCGGACGAAAGACAATCAGACCATCGCGATCAATCGTGCCTTTGTACCCACGCGCCATTTTTGCGTGCTTGGTATCAATTTTTTCCAGACGGTCTTCAAACCCGTCGTAAGAATTGGTCATTGTTCTATTCATAGCAGTTTCCCGCAAACATGGCCCCCACCACGATCAAGAAAAAACTACGTTTGAAATGAGGCGAAAACAAGGCCGCAACATTGAATCTATTGTTTTCAAAGCAAATTTGCGTCAAATCTGCAAAGCATTGTCGTCGTCCAATCCCCAATCTCCTGCCGATCCACCAGACTGTTTCCTGATCGCGCATAAATCTCGATCACCTCGTCTGCCTGCTCATTTAAAATGCCCGACAGAATCACGTGTCCGCCAGGGCGTAAACTGGCGGTTATGTCACCCGCCAGCGCGATCAGCGGTCCTTTGAGGATGTTGGCAAAGACCAGGTCAAATGGCCGTGATTCGGCCAGCTTAGGGTGGTCCAGCCCCGCCGCCTCAAGACACATGACCCGGCCTTCCAGTCCGTTCGCGGTCACATTAGCCGATGCGACATCGACCGCGACCTCATCAATGTCGCTTGCAATCACGGTCCCGTTCCAGACCCGCGCGGCAGCCATCGCAAGCACCGCCGTACCGCACCCCAGATCCAGAACCGACTGCGCGTTATAACCATCATCAACCAACCGGTCCAGCGCGCGCAGGCAGCCCAGTGTGGTGCCGTGATGCCCGGTGCCGAACGCCATCGACGCTTCGATCAGCAGTGGCTCACAGCCCTCTGGCACCTTGTCGGCATCATGGCCGCCATAGACGAAGAACCGCCCCGCCGCGACCGGAACGAGCTCGCGTTTTACCTTCGACACCCAGTCGGTCTCGGGCAATTCCGAGACTGCGAAGGGCCGCGCGCCGTGCAGTGTTGATAGCAGCGCCAGCCCGGCCTCATCCGGGGCCTCATTGAAATATCCCCCCACTTCCCACAGGCCCGAACCATCTTCCATTTCAAACACACCCACGCCCGTGGGCTCAGGATTCAACGTCTCCAATGCCTCGGCCAAGGCCTCGGCGGGCCCTTTCCCCGACAGGGTCGTCAGTGCGGTGAATGTGGGCATGTGCGGGCTCCGGCTCGGGTCAAGCCGATGCTCTAGCCCGGCATTGCGCCGAAAGCCAGCGCCAACACGGTCGCTCTGAACTCTTCCTTACTCCGCCGGTGCAGGCGCGAAGCGTGAAAACACGGTTTCGTTGCCCTTCTCGGGATGGCGCGGGATCAGAAAGGCCATCAGCAAAGAGACCAGTGACATGCCTGCCGCCATCAGAAACACTGCCGCGGGTGACACCAGCCAGAGATAGCCCAGCCCCGCCGGCAGGAAGACGGCAGCGATATGGTTGATGGTAAAAGCCACAGCGGCTGTGGGCGCGATATCGCCCGGGTCGGCGATTTTCTGGAAATAGGTTTTGAGCGCCATCGCCATCGAAAACAGCAGGTGATCTATCACGTAGAGCACGGCGGCCAGCAACACGCCCCAGCCAAAGAAATAGATGCCGCCATAGGCCAGGAACACGATCACCAACCCGACATATTCAAAGATCAGCACGTTGCGTTCGCCAAAGCCGAAAACAGCGCGCCCCACCAGCGGCGCGAATAACATGTTGGCCACAAGGTTGATCATGAAGAGCGCCGTGATCTCATGCACGTCGAAGCCGAATTTCTCGACCATCATGAAGCCCGCGAAGACAATAAAGATCTGCCGCCGGGCGCCGGCCATGAACTGCAGCGCATAGTAGAGCCAGTAGCGGCGCCGCAGGATCATCTTCTTGATCTGCGGATTGGGCGCCTCGAATTGCGGATAGGCAAAAAGAGCAAAAAGCGCCACCAGCGCGGTGAAGCCGCCAGCGATCAGATAGACCGTGTTATAGGTCAGCCCAAGCGCCTCCCAGGTCATCACGATCAGCACATAGGCCACCAGCGTCGCGCCCGACCCCGCGGCGACCAGCCAGCCCAGCATCTTGGGCGCGGTCCGCTTGTCGAGCCATTGAAGCTGCAGCGACTGGTTGACCGTCTCGTAATAGTGAAACCCGATCGAGCTGAGCATGGTGATAGTCAGGATGCCGCCCAGCGACGGAAACCACGCCGTCATCGCCGTCGCGACGCCCAGCAGGATCAGCGAAACCAACCCCAGCACCTGCTCGCGCATGAAGATGATGATCGCGATCACGCCGATGGCGAAAAAGCCGGGGATCTCGCGCACCGTATGCAGCCAGCCAATATCCGAGCCATCGAAATTCGCCGCCTCGATGACGAAATTGTTCAGAAGTGCAGACCAGGTCGAAAACGCAACCGGCATCGCCGCCGCCATCAGAAAGAGCAGCGTGATTGGTCGGCGCCAGAATGGCAGGCTTTTAGCCTCGCCCAAGGGGACAGTCTTGGTCATGCCCCGTCCCTTACGCCGATTGTACAGGCTTGGCGAGGCCGGGTTCTGTGCACCAGCACACAGGCGTGCCTCAGCACCATTGTATCGACTTCACCTAACATTGTATGGCCCCTCTGGCCCCCGCCCGCCCGTTGCGCTAGCGATTGGGCCAATCAGGCCCCGAGGTGTCCCATGCCCAAGATCAAGATCGCCATCAATGGTTTCGGCCGGATCGGCCGCACCATCCTGCGTATCCTGCTGCAGGACGGACAGGATTTTGATCTGCAACTCATCAACGAAATCGAACCTCTGGGGACCTGCGCGTATCTTTTTAAGTATGACAGCGTTTTTGGCCCCTTTCCGGGTGAGGTTACGACCGGAGAGCAATCCCTGACCGTGAACGGGCGCCGCATCCCGTTTCTGAACGCCACCGATCTCTCGACCCTTGATCTGTCGGGGGTCGACCTGGTGCTGGAATGCACCGGTATGGGCGGCACCCGCGCCGTGGCTGAGCGTGGCCTTGTCGCTGGCGCGCGTGCCGTGCTGGTCTCGGGGCCATCGGCTGAGGCAGATATCACCCTTGTAATGGGGGCCAATGAACATGAACTCGGCGACCAGCGCATCATTTCCAACGCGTCCTGCACCACCAACGCGCTGGCACCACTGGCGAAACTTTTGGATGACGCCTATGGCATCATCAGCGGTCAGATGACGACGGTGCATTGCTATACAGGCAGCCAGCCGACCATCGACAAACCCCGTGATGCGCCCGAACGATCGCGTGCCGCGGCACTCAGCATGGTGCCGACAACAACCTCGGCCCAGCATCAGACCGGCCTCGTGCTGCCGCATCTCAAGGGCCGGATTGAGGCGCGCGCCATTCGCGTACCAACCGCAAGCGTGTCGGCCATCGACCTGACAATACAGACCCGAGACAAGGTGAGCGAAGGACAGGTGAACCGGCTTTTGCAAGAGGCCGCAATCAGCTCAACCGTTTTCGGCTGGACCGATCAGCCGCTGGTCTCGTCAGATCTGCGCGCGCGCCCCGAATCCATCGTGCTTTCGGGCCGCGAGACCTCGGTTTCGACAGGCGGATTGCTGCGCGTCTTCGGCTGGTACGATAATGAGTGGGGGTTTTCTCAGCGCATGCTCGACATGGCGCACCAGATCGGCAACCGGTAGCTGCTACCAAATTGTGCGCGTTTCACGCGCGCAGATTTTCTCGTCGCCCGCCTCCGGCCTCCTCCTCGGGTGGCGTGGCGCTTGTGAAAACATCCTGCCAGATTTCGTCAGCATGCCCGGGAATAGCCGTAACCGGACTTGAAGTGGCTAGCCGAAACATCAAATGTGGAGCGGACCCGGAGGACCTGCCATGCCCTACGCCCATTCCGACAAGACCGACATGCCGATGATGCATGCGCCCGCGCCGGATGTGCGCGAACGTTTGAAACTGGAAGGCGGCAAGCGGTTCGTGATGGAGACCGAGTTTCAGCCTGCCGGCGATCAGCCCACCGCCATCGCGGAACTGTCACAGGGCGTCAATGACGGCGAACAGGATCAGGTGCTGCTGGGCGCCACGGGCACCGGCAAGACCTACACCATGGCCAAGGTGATCGAGGAAACCCAACGTCCGGCCATCATCCTCGCCCCCAACAAGACCCTCGCGGCGCAACTTTACGGGGAATTCAAGGGGTTTTTTCCCCAGAACTCGGTCGAATATTTCGTCAGCTATTACGACTACTACCAGCCCGAGGCCTATGTAGCGCGCTCAGACACCTACATAGAAAAAGAATCCCAGATCAACGAACAGATCGACCGGATGCGCCACTCGGCCACCCGCGCGCTCTTGGAGCGCGACGACGTGATCATCGTCGCCTCGGTCAGTTGCATCTACGGCATCGGCTCGGTCGAAACCTACGGCGCTATGACGCAGGATCTGAAAACGGGCAGCGACTATGACCAGCGCAAGGTGATTGCCGATCTGGTGGCCCAGCAATACCGGCGCAACGATCAGGCGTTTCAGCGCGGGTCGTTCCGGGTGCGCGGCGACAGCCTCGAGATTTTTCCCGCCCACCTCGAAGACCGCGCCTGGAAACTGAGTTTCTTCGGAGAAGAACTTGAATCCATTACCGAATTCGATCCCCTGACCGGCGAGAAAACCGACAGTTTCGACCATATCCGCGTCTACGCCAACTCGCATTACGTGACGCCGAAGCCAACCATGCAGCAGGCCATCATTGGCATCAAGAAAGAGTTGAGGATCCGGCTGGATCAGCTTGTTTCCGAAGGAAAATTACTCGAAGCGCAACGGCTGGAACAGCGCACCAATTTCGATCTGGAAATGCTCGAAGCCACCGGCGTCTGCAACGGCATCGAAAACTACTCGCGCTACCTCACCGGCCGCGCCCCCGGGGAGCCGCCGCCGACACTGTTCGAATTCATCCCCGATCACGCCATCGTCTTTGCCGACGAATCCCACGTCTCGGTCCCGCAGATCGGCGGCATGTACAAGGGCGACTACCGTCGCAAGTTCACCCTGGCCGAGCACGGCTTCCGCCTGCCCTCCTGCATGGATAACCGCCCACTGAAGTTCGAGGAATGGGACGCCATGCGCCCGCAATCGGTCTTTGTCTCGGCCACCCCCGCCAAGTGGGAGATCGAACAGACCGGTGGCGTCTTCGTGGAACAGGTGATCCGGCCCACCGGGCTTCTCGATCCGATGGTCGAAATCCGCCCTGTCGAGATGCAGGTCGATGACCTGCTCGATGAGGTGCGCAAGGTCGCCGCCGACGGCTATCGCACCCTCGTCACGACCCTGACCAAACGCATGGCCGAGGATCTGACCGAATACATGCATGAACAGGGCATCCGCGTGCGCTACATGCATTCCGACATCGACACGCTTGAACGCATTGAAATTCTCCGCGATCTGCGCCTCGGGGCCTTTGACGTGCTCATAGGCATTAACCTGCTGCGCGAGGGGCTGGATATTCCTGAATGCGGGCTGGTGGCCATTCTCGACGCCGACAAAGAGGGCTTCCTGCGCTCCGAAACCTCGCTGATCCAGACCATCGGCCGCGCCGCGCGCAACGCCGACGGGCGCGTGATCATGTATGCCGACCGCATCACGGGCTCGATGGAGCGCGCCTTGGGCGAAACTGACCGCCGCCGCGCCAAGCAGATCGCCTATAACGAGGAACACGGCATCACGCCTGCGACGGTGAAGAAGAATGTCGAGGATATCCTCGCCGGGCTCTACAAAGGCGACGTGGACATGAACCGCGTCACGGCAAAGGTCGACAAACCGCTCCACGGCGCCAACCTGCAGGCCCATCTGGACGGGCTGCGGGTGGACATGCGCAAGGCCGCCGAAAACCTCGAATTCGAAGAGGCCGCCCGCCTGCGCGACGAGATCAAACGCCTCGAAGCCGTAGACCTAGCCATCGCCGACGACCCCCTCGCCCGCCAATCCGCCGTCGAAGCTGCCGGTGAAGCCGCCAAAGGTAGAAAAGGCCGGTCTACAGCCGGGAGACCGGGCCAACGGGGCGGAAACGTGAAGCGGCGGAAGAGGTAGATTTATGAACCTAACCTTCCGCCAATAAACCATTCAAAAACTCTCTGACTGGCGGGTCTGCTTTGATTTGATTCAGCTTGTGAACCGGGTATATCCCGTATCCAATGATTTTTTGCGTTTCTTTTTCACGGAAAAATCTCCGCCTTAACTCATTGATATAACGAGTTTCCTTAATTCCATAAGTAGAAGGTCCATCGTCGACGCATCTAAACAATGCATGTGCGACCAAGTCGCTCGTCTGAAGCAGTTTTTCGTTTTCTTTTGGAGAACAATAAATTGAGTTAGGGTTGATGTGCTTCAAGTTCTTCGTTGCAGCCCAGATCGGATTTTGCCGACATTTACTTACGAGACCACGCAGAGCCGAGTAATCGAAGTTTCCTTCTTCGAAACAAATGGAGACATCATCCTCTGCGATTCCATTCAACTTTAAAAACAATCCAAGTCGCTCAAGGATATACTGCGCACATTTGCTGTAATACCGCTTGTCGTCTCCCTCAATGTCTTCGCCATAAGACCCGAGCGTTTCTTTGAGCGATATGACACCGAACAACAGAATTTTCTCTTTCGCCAACTCCTGAGTGAATCGACAAATTTGATTGTGATTGATTTTTGAACAGTGGAGATCAGGCTTACCAAATTCTGAAGCTAGTTTGGATAAGCGGTTTCGAATGCCGTTGCGTAGTTGATTGGGAACAAGAACGCCCCCTAAGGTCATATAGCGTGAAGCACCACCTTCTGTCTTGCTGCGAATTTTTTTGATACCTGATTGGCCACTTTCATCAACGAAGAATGTAAATTTCATGGCTTTTGATATGTATCCGGCAATTTGATTTTTCTATGGTGATCATAGCAAGTGAAGCAGCAGTGCCAATCCGCGTTCTAGTCAAACATGAGCCGGTTGTCCCCACTACATCTACTTTTCTAAACTGTACTGCTTGGGACAGCGCCGACCCGCGGGGTGGCGCTTCCAACATCTGTTCGGAGCACTTTATCCCTGCCAAATACCTCCTCGCTCAGTTTGGCGCACATACCTCACCAAAGCGCCGCCCCATGGGGGCGGGTCGGCGCTGGCCCGGCGGGCTTCGCCCTTGATTCCGGACCGGAGCTGATGAACGGGCGAAACCTGTCAACGAGCGCTGCATCTCCGCAAAACGCAACGGTCGACCTGTTAAACCCGCCCAATACAGCCATCCGCACCGACGCAATACCGACGTGATACAGGCAGCCCCTTCTCAGCGATTTCAACGCGTTAACGCTGATTCGCGGCGCCGGGCGCGATCCACTACTTCTTGCGTGAGAAAAGCCGCATGATCGCCACGTAGAAAACCGGTGTGAAAAACAGCCCCATGATCGTAACGCCCAGCATGCCGAAGAAGACCGCCGTGCCCAGCGCCTGCCGCATCTCGGCCCCCGGCCCTGTGGCGATCATCAGCGGCACGACGCCGAGGATGAAGGCAAAGGCGGTCATCAGGATGGGGCGCAAGCGCAACCGACTGGCCTCGATCGCGGCCTCGACGATGCCCATGCCCGCCTCGCGCGCCTGTTTGGCGAACTCGACGATCAGGATGGCGTTTTTCGCCGCCAGCCCGACCAACACGATCAGCCCCACCTGGGTCAGGATATTGTTGTCCATGCCCCGGAAGGTGACCCCGCCAAGGGCTGCGAGAATAGACAACGGCACAATCAGGATGATCGCGAATGGCAGGGTCAGGCTTTCATAAAGCGCGGCCAGAAACAGGAAGGCGAGCAGCACCGAAAGGGCAAAGATATAGGCGGCGGTATTGCCTTGCGAGCGCTCCTGCAAGGCCAGTTCAGTCCACTCGTATCCGATGCCCGGCGGCAGCACCGCTTCGGCAAGCTGCTCCATGGCGATCAGCGCGTCGCCGGTCGACACCCCCGGCGCGGCAGAGCCCTGCACCGGGACCGAGACAAGCTGGTTGTAGCGCTGCACCAGCACCGGGCCCGCCGTATCGCGGATCGCCACCAGCGTACCAAGCGGAATTAGTGCGCCGGTGGCGGAGCGCACCTTCAGGTTGGCGATATCCGCATTCTCCAGCCGGAAGCGTTCATCCGCCTGCGCGCGCACCTGAAAAAGCCGCCCGAAAGCATTGAAATCGTTCACGTAAGCCGAGCCAAGATTGATCGCCAAGGTTTCGAAGATCGCACCGATAGGCACGTTCAGGATCTGTGCGCGCACCCGGTCGATATCCAGGAAAACCTGCGGGCTGCTGGCCGAGAAGGTGGTGAAAACACCGGTCACCTTGTCGGATTGCTGCGCCGCGCCCATGATCGCATAGGCCGCGCCGAGAACGCGGTTCATGTCGGCGCTTTCCTTCTCCTGCAGTTGCAGCTTGAACCCGCCACCGGTGCCGACGCCGCGTACGGATGGCGGTGCGATGGCGATGATGAACGCCTCGCGTATCCCCTGCATCCGCCCAAAGAGGTTGCCGACGATGGCGCCAGCGCTCAGGCCGCTTTCCTTGCGGTCCTCAAAGCTTTCGAAGGTGGTGAAAATCACCCCCTGATTGGAGGCATTGGTGAAGGTCGCGCCAGAAAACCCTGCAAAGGCCACGGCATTTTCGACACCCGGCGTTTCAAGGGCGATATTCGTCGCGCGTTTCGTCACCTCGTCTGTGCGTTCAAGCGAGGCCCCGTCGGGAAGCTGCACAACCACGATGGCATAGCCCTGATCGCTGTCGGGGATGAAGCCCGTCGGTACGGTCTGGATGGTCCAGGCGGTAGCCCCCAGCAGGCCAAAATAAACAAGCAAGGACAAACCAAGCGTTGCCCATGACCGCACCAGAAAGGCTATGATGCGGGCATAGGTCGAGGCCATCAGGTCAAAGCCCCGGTTGAATCCGTGGCTCAGCGCATCGGCGAACCGCGCCAAGGGGCTCTTCGCCGTTTCCCCCTCGGGCTTCAGCAGAACCGCTGCCAGAGCGGGCGACAGGCTGAGAGATATAAGCGCAGAGATGATCGTGGCTACCGATATCGTCACCGCGAATTGGGTGTAGAACTGCCCGGTGATGCCCGGCACGAAAGCCGAGGGGATGAATACCACGATCAACACCAGCGTCATGCCGACGATGGCGCTGGAGACCTCGTCCATCGTCACCAGTGCGGCCTCGCGCGGGGATTTGCCCTCTTTGATGATACGCTCGACATTTTCGACCACAACGATGGCATCATCAACGACAATACCGATCGCAAGGATCAACCCGAACAGCGTCAGCAGGTTCAGCGTGAAGCCAAGCGCCAGCATGATGGCAAAGGTCCCGATCAGCGAAATTGGAATGGCGACCAGCGGGATAATCGCCATCCGCCAGCTTTGCAGGAAGACAAGGATGACGATGACGACCAGCACCACCGCTTCGAGGATCGTGGTGTAGACCGCATTGATCGACGCCGAGATGAAATTGGTCGGATTGTAGACCACCTGGTATTCGAGGCCCGGCGGGAAATCCGCGCTCAACCTGTCCATCTCGGCGATGATCTCATCTGCCGTTGCCAGGGCGTTCGACCCCGGTCGCTGAAAGATGCCCATTGCCACGGCGGGCTTGTTGTTGAGGTACGAGTTCGTACCGTAGGACCGGGCGCCAATTTCGACGCGCGCCACGTCGCGGACACGCACGATCCGGCCATCCTCGGTCGAGTTCACGATCACCTGACCAAATTCTTCCGGTGTCTCCAGCCTTCCGGCAGTTGTCACCGAAATCTGGAAGGCACTGCCAACACGATTGGGCGGAGCACCGAGAGAGCCTCCCGAAACCTGCACATTCTGTTCGCGCAACGCATTCACGACATCACCTGCCGTCAGACCCAGCGACGAGAGCCTGTCCGGATCGAGCCAGACGCGGGCGGAAAACTCGCGCTCGCCAAAGAGCAAGAGGTTTCCCACACCGTCGAGCCGGACCAGCCGGTCCCGCACTCGGGCGCGGGCATAGTTCGAAACATAAAGCTGATCGAAGGTTTCATCCGGTGACAGCATATGCACGACCATCATCAGGTCGGGCGAGGATTTGGTGGTAGTTACACCAAGGTTACGCACCTCCTGCGGCAGACGGGGTTCGGCGGCAGAAACACGGTTCTGTACCAGGACCTGCGCAACATCCAGATCCGTGCCCAGTTTGAAGGTAACGGTCAGGCTCATCGAGCCATCGGCGGTGGAATAAGAGGACAGGTAGAGCATCCCCTCTACGCCATTAATCTCCTGCTCAAGCGGCGTTGCCACCGTGGCGGCAATGGTTTCGGCATCGGCACCCGGATAGGCCGCGTTGACGACGATAGAGGGCGGCGCGATCTGCGGGTATTGCTCAATCGGGAGCTGGAAATACGAGACCAGCCCGATAATCGTCATGACAATTGACACGATCGCCGCGAAAATCGGGCGATTGACAAAAAAGCGCCCCATCCTAGTTCTCCGCAACCAGCGGAAGTTCAGTCATCTCGGGCGTTACAACACCGCCGGGCCGGGCGCGCACCATACCTTCGACAACGATGGTTTCAGACCCGTCCAGACCCGAGCGGACGACCCGGTACCCATCGACTTTCGGGCCGATATCCACCTCACGCGGCACGACATTCCCCTCACCATCCACGGTCATCACCAGCCTGCGGTTCTGATCGGCGACGATCGCCTGGTCAGGGACAAGCACCCCCTCATAGGGCAGTGATCCAGGCACGTTAATACGCCCGAAAAGGCCCGGCGTCAGAATGTCATCGGGGTTTTCCAAGACCGCGCGGACCCGCATCGTACCGGTTTCACGGTCGATCCGGTTTTCCGAAAAGTCCAGCACACCGACCTGCGGCGGGATGCTTTCATCCGACAGCATGACCGTCACTTCCAGCCCGCCACCGCCCTCCTGCAACGGCACGCCCCGGGCGCGGGCATCGCGCGCATAGGACAGGAAATAGCGCTCATCAATGTCGAAATAGAAATACACCGGATCGCTTGAGACAATCGAGGTCAGCACGGTTTCATTTGCCGTCACCAGATTGCCCGGATTAACCAGCCTGCGGTCGATCCGGCCCGAGATCGGCGCGCGGATCTCCGTGAACTCAAGGTCGATCTGGGCCAGTTCACTGGCCGCGCGGGCTTGCTCCAGCGCACCTTGTGCGGCCAGAAACGCCTCGCGTCGTTGATCCACCGAGCTTTGCGAGATGTTGCCGTTGGTGATCAGCGCTTCGGCCCGCTCAAGCTGCTCCTGCGCAAAATCAAATGTCGACTGCGCCACGTTAATCTGCGCTGTCGCCTGCCTCAGCGCCGTTTCGAAAGTCCGCTGCTCAATCGTGAAAAGCAGATCGCCCTTCTCGACAACGCGGCCATCGGTAAAATGGACCTCGCTCAGATAGCCGGACACCCGCGCGCGTAGCTCAATCTCGGATTTGGCCTCGAACCGGCCAACGAATTCGTCGTTCTCGATAATTTCCTTCACCACCGGCTTAGCAACCGTCACGGGCGGCGGTCCCTGTTGCGCGCTCAGAGGGCCGATGCAGCTTAGCAGCATCAGGACAATACCGGCAGTGGTGGCTATTTTCATGAAACGATCCCTCAAAATAATGCGGTCGGCCGGGGGCATTCCGTCCCGGCGCGATTGGCATTCGTGTCATAAGACAACCTTAGTCATATCCAACCAAGGTTGACACATCCAATAGCGCACACTGGTCGCGATTATTTTGCACAAGAGAAACCGTATCTGACACGCAAGCCAAAAGAACAAAAGAATAATCAGCCAGGCCCTAACGCCCAAAGTTTCATTTCATACCGGTTTCGCGCCCATCGAAACGATCCCGAAACAAACGAAACCCGGTGACACAAACCGGGAAATCCACCCGAAACATCCGTTTTCTAAGTACTGCGCATTCCAATGAACCGGAGCGCCGTCATGCGGACCAATACTCAGAATTACTTCAGAAGGCTCACCCCCGCCCAGATTGGCATGGGTTTTGCCTGGGTCGGTGTGCTGATTTACGCCTCGTCCAATTCCATCGCCAGCTTGCTTGTCGATATTGGCGCCGCGAACCCCGTGGCCGGTGGGCGCAATGCGATCACCTTCACCAACCTGCTGTTTCTGGGGTCATTGATTTCGCTCATCCCGATGGCAATCTTGTTTCGGAGCGACTGGACCCGTGCAAATCTGCGCCGCCTCTCGCGCCGCGACTGGGGGTTGCTGACCGTGTCGGCCTTTCTGTCGTCAGCGCTGACCCCGGGGTTGTTCTTTTTCGCACTGGAGCATTCAAGCGTCACCAACGTCGTGCTGGTCAGCCGGATCGAACCGCCGCTGTTTTTGCTGGCTGCAGGTTTGTTCCTGAAAGAACGGGTCAATCCGCGTGCCTTCGGGGCTGGCCTTGTTGCCTTGCTGGGCGCGATGCTGATGATTTCACTGCGCGAAGCAGGCGGTGAGTGCAATTTTGGCATGGGTGAGGTCGTCGCCGCGGCGGCCACCCTGTCCTATATCGCCTCGGCCATCGTGGCCCGCCGCGCGTTGAAAGCTATCCCTATGGGCATCTTCTCGATCTACCGCACGGCGGCAGGCTCGGTGATCTATTTCGTCCTGATCGTCACACTGCAAGGGCCTCAGCAGTTTCAGGACATCTTCTCACCGGTTTTGCTGAAATGGATATGGGTCTATGCGGGGATCGTATTTGTAATCGGTCAGCTGGCCTGGTTCTTTGCCCTGAAATACGCGCGCTCTGGTGACATGGCGCTGGCATCATCCTTCTCTCCGGTGGCGGGCATCATCTTTGCCATGCTGCTCTTGGGTGAAAACCCCGGCGCGGGCCTGTTGCCGGGCGGCGCGCTGATCCTGATGGCGATCTGCATTGGCCAGATGAAGACGCCGATCCTGCCGCGTATCCGGCGTTGGCAGCCTGTCATCGCGGTAGGTGGTTTCGCCCGGGCACTTGCCCCGCGGCCTGCTTATTGCCTGGCGCCCGTCGGTGGGTGATTTCAGTGGCGCGTTCAATCCGGATCGTAAATATAACCGATCCCACGGACAGTCTTGATGATCTGAGGCTTCTGCGGGTTCGGTTCGATCTTGCGGCGCAGACGCGAGATACGAATGTCGATGCTGCGGTCAAACGGATCCCACGACCGGTCATGTGCCTGCTCGAGGATCTGATCGCGATTGAGAACACGGCCCTTGTTACGGGCAAAAAGGCTTAGCAGGTTAAACTCCATCGCAGTCAGCGGCACTTCGTCCCCGCCGGAGGTCTTTAGCTGCGCCGCGGTCAGGTCCAGTGTAAATTCACCGAAAGGAGCGGTCGCCGGCGCCTCACCGGAGGTGGGCTTATCAACCGGTTCGGCCTTGCGTCGCAGCACCGCTTTTACGCGCGCTTCAAGCTCGCGCAGGTCGACGGGTTTCGCCAGATAATCATCCGCCCCCATTTCAAGGCCTACGATCTTGTCAATCACCTCGCCCGCCGCCGTCAGCATCACCACCGGGACCTGGTTGCTCGTCCGAAGCGACCGCAACGTCGTTAACCCATCTTCGCCCGGCATGTTGATATCCAGAAGGATCAGGTCGATATCTGTTTCGTCCAGACGCGCGCGCAGTTCATCGCTGTTCGCGGCAGCAACGATATTGAAGCCGCGCTTAGACAGGTATTCCTGCAACATCTCGCGCACATCGCGCTCGTCATCGCACACTAATATGGTTGAGGTAGAGTTCATTCCGGCTCCTGCTCTGCTGAAGCGATGATATCGGCGACGAAACCACGCAACTCCTTGGGTGATACGGGTTTTTCAACACAAGGCCGCTTTGACTCGGCCAGAAAGGTTTGCGAGGCACGCCCCATCGTATCTCCGGTTACGAATCCGGTTTTGTCAATCAGGTGCGGGAAGTCCCGCTTGATAATCTCAAAAAATCCGCGCCCGTCTGTTTCGGGCATGTTCAGATCGCTCAGGATCAGCCCGTACTCATGCTGCTGCATGCTTTGCACCGCTTTGCTCGCCTGGCTGAACACATCCACCTCAAATCCGCTGCGTGTCAGAATTTCTGCATTAAGTTCCGCGACCTCGGTTTCGTCATCCAGAATGAGAATGCGGATTTTGCGATCAGTCGGCTGGTGTATTTGCCTGGTTTCCGGCTTCGGGGGCGCGGCGACATCGACGGGCAGGAAAATCCTGAAGACCGAGCCGCCTTTGGGCGCAGATGACAGGGAAATGCTGCCGTTATGCGACTGGATGATCCGATGGCACAAGGCCAGCCCTATACCGGTCCCCTCGCCGACATCCTTGGTTGTGAAAAACGGTTCAAATACCCGACCGCGGATGCTGTCGGGGATGCCAGGCCCGTCATCCTTGACGATGATCTCGACCCCCTTCTTGTCTTTTGTCGCGCGGCTGGTAACGGTGATTTCAGAGCCTGTTTCGCCATCGCGCATCGCCTGTTCAGCGTTCAGAATGAGGTTGATGAACACCTGCGTGATCTGATCCGGATCGGCACAGAGCTTGGGCAGGCCCTCGGCCAACCGGCATTCCATCGACGCGCCATCACCCTTGTCACCATAGCGCGCCACGTCCACCGCCGTCTGGATAATCTCATTGATATCGACACGCTGCATCCGGGCCGGTTGCTGACGCGCCATGGTCAGAAAGGTCTTGACGATCTTGGCACAGCGTTCAGCGGCATGGCTGATCTTTTCCACCTGGCGCAAGGTTTCGGCGTCTTTGCAATCTTCACGCAACATCAGTGAATGTCCTACCACAACGGAAAGCGGGTTGTTCAGTTCATGGGCAACCCCGGCCAGCAATTCTCCCATCGCCGACAGCTTTTCATTCTGATAAAGCTGGTCCTGCTGCTGCGCGAGTTCTTCTTCGATCTGCATTTGCTCGCTCAGATCGCGAGTGTGCGACACGATCACCTCTTCCCCATCATAGTCGATCAGCCGCGCCGAGACCGCCCCCCAGAACCGTTCGCCCTTGGCATTCAGATACTGAGCCTTGAATTCCGTGACCGATCCTTTGCGACGCAGCTTTTTAAGATAACCTGCGCGGGTATCGGGATCGGCATAGAACTGTTTGGAGCTGTCGACCCGGCCAAAAAGCGATATCGTTTCGGGGCTGCTGAACAACACCTCGCCCGTGTCCGCCTTGGTCATCTGAATTGGCGTGGGACACGCTTCGAGAACGCGGCGGATCATCGCCTCGCGCTCTTGCTGATCGCTCAGGTCCATGATGGCGGTCACCACGTAGGTATCACCCTCGAATTCGACCAAACGACCCCATGATGTGGTGGCACAAAGCTCTCCGGCCGCGTTCCGCAGGGTGATGTGATAATCGTCAACCCGGCCCTTCTTTCGCAACTCGCTGATATAGTTTTCACGGTCAATAGGCTTCACATAATGCTCTAACGCGCTGCTCGTATTACCAAAAAGCGAGACCGCGCCGGGCGACCGGTAGAGAATGCGACCATCTTCAAGCCGCGCCATAACAATCACCATCGGGCTGGTTTCCAGCACCGTCCGCAGGATGTTTTCCTGTTCCCGAACAACCGCTTCGGCCTGAAGGCGCTCGGTCACGTCAATATTCGTGACCACAAAGCCGCCTCGGCTTGTCGGGCTGAATCGCGTTTCGTAGAACGAGCCGTCGGTCAGTGCGACAATACGTTTTTGACGGCCCTCTGTCTTTGTGAACGCCCGCCCCGATGCAAGTCTTTCGGCCATATATTCCTCGACCCGTCCAATAGCATCCGCATACTGGCCCCTCTCGGCGCCAGCCCTGACCAGATCTTCCCAGACCGCACCGCGCTCGATCAGGTCGCCGATCATTGGAAACATGTCGACATAGCGTTGGTTGCAGGTGACGAGCCGATGTTGGGAATCATAGACAGCGATGCCTTCGGATAGAGCCTCAATCGCATCCCACACAAGATCTGCCGCTTCGGGATTGCGTTCGAAAGTCGCTGGTTCAGTTCCGATTGTCATAGGCTTTTTTTATCCGTGCAATGTTTCAGCCCTTTTTCGGGAAGGCAGTCTTTTGTTTCAATTGTAACAGCAGCGGCCGGTTTCTGATCCAACGCTCCGCCTTACTATATTGTATTTATTGTATTTTTCAATTTTTCGATTTTTTACTTCGGAAGTTTCAATACTGAAACGAAAAAGCGCCTTGGGTGACAACAGACTGCAACCTTGACCCTTCAGAAGTTTTCCAATCGCAACAATCCGACGCGAAGGAAAACCAGGATGAAACATACATTTCCACCCCCCGGTGCAGCCAACGCGCCTTATCCCGCCCGACCGCGGTGTCACCGCGATTTTCCCGCAACCTGTCATCCGGGCACGGCCCCGGCACCACAACGAAAGGTCTGACCACATGTCCCATATCAAGGCATCCATTCTCGACACGATCGGCAACACGCCGATTGTGAAAATCAACAATATCGGCCCTAACGACGTCGATCTTTATGTCAAGCTTGAGGCGTTCAATCCGATGGGCTCGGTCAAGGATCGTCTCGCACTCGGCGTCATCGAAGCAGCCGAACGCGACGGGTCGCTCAAACCCGGCCAGACCGTTATCGAAGCCACCAGCGGCAACACCGGTATTGGTCTGGCAATGGTCTGCGCACAAAAAGGCTATCCGCTGGTCGTGACCATGGCTGAAAGTTTCAGCGTTGAGCGCCGCAAGCTGATGCGGTTCCTGGGGGCCAAGGTTGTCCTGACTCCGGCCGCGCAAAAGGGCAGCGGCATGGTGGCCAAGGCACGCGAGCTGGCTAAAAAACATGGTTGGTTCATGTCCCGGCAGTTTGAAAACCCCGCCAATACCGAAGTACATAGCCGCACTACGGCGCAGGAAATCCTGCGCGACTTTGGCAAGGATGGGTTGGATTACTGGGTAACCGGCTTTGGCACCGGCGGCACCCTCACCGGCGTATCCCGCGTGCTGAAGAAAGACAGCCCAAAAACCAAAATTATCGCCGCCGAACCGGACAATGCCCGGCTCATGGGCAGCGGCATGGTGCAGCCCTTCAATGCAGATGGCAGCGCCGCCGCCAGCCACCCCGAATTCCGCCCGCACCCGATGCAGGGCTGGTCGCCCGATTTCATCTCGGATCTGGCGAACCAATCACTTGAAGCCGGCTATATCGACCAGATGCAACCGGTTGCCGGGGCAGATGCCCTGGCGATGGCCAAGGCGTTGGCCTGCAAGGAAGGCATTTTTTGTGGCATCACCGGCGGCGCCACCTTCGCCGCCGCGCTTCAGATCGCCAGGTCGGCACGCAAGGGATCGAAAATCCTCGCCATGCTGCCAGACACCGGAGAGCGCTATCTCTCAACCCCGCTGTTCGAGGACGTGCCGACTGACATGACCGCAGATGAGATGGCGCTGTCGCATTCCACGCCGGGCGCGCGTTTCGACCTACCCACCCCTAACGGAGCCGGTAACGCCGTCAGCAACGGCACTCCGCAGACCCCGATCACCACCGGCCGTCAGGCCAACGCGCCAACACAGAGCGTCGACGCCTAAACTTCCGACGCAACAGGAGCCGTCAAAATGAAACAGGTACATTCCTTCCCCACCCTCGCAGGTCCGCTTGCTGCAGCCTCGGCCTATGCAACCGGGTATCGCGAGAGCAAGACCAACCTGCATCCGACGGCAACACTGGCCCAGTTGCGAAACTCCTTTGGCGGCGATCTGCCCGCCAAGGGCCAACCCGGCGAACAGGTTATTGCCGATCTCATCAAGGCCGCAGAGCCCGGGCTGGTCGGCAACACTCAGCCCGGGTTCCACGCCTGGGTCATGGGCAGTTCGCATCCGGTTGGTGTCGCCGCAGATTGGCTGACATCGGTCTGGGGGCAAAACGCCGCGCTCTACCAAGGTTCGCCAGCCGCCGCTACCGCCGAAGAGACCGCCTGCGACTGGCTGCTCGACATTCTCGATCTGCCGCGCGAGGCATCCGTTGGTATCACCACAGGTGCAACAATGGCAGGCTTCATCGGCCTTGCCGCCGCTCGCGACGAACTGCTGCGCCGGGCCGGTTACGACTTTGCCGAAACCGGCCTGCAATATGCGCCACCGGTGACAGTGTTCGTCGCCGAAGACACTCACGCGTCGAACCTTGCGGCGCTGCGGTATCTGGGTTTCGGAACCAACAACATCGTCGCGGTCGCCTGCGATGATCAGGGGCGGATGATCACCGATGACATCGCCCGGCATGTGGCAAGGGTCAGCGGCCCCCGGATCATCGTCGCCACCGCCGGTCACATCAATTCGGGTGCCTTTGACGATTTCCACGCCCTCGCCGATCTGGCCGAACGGCATGGCGCCTGGCTGCATGTCGATGCTGCCTTTGGCCTCTGGGCGCGCGCCAGCGTTTCGACCCGCAGCCTGACCAACGGGATTGATCGCGCAGACAGCTGGTCAACGGATGGACACAAATGGCTGCAAATCCCCTTCGACGCGGGTTTTGCCATCGTCCGGGACAGCCAGGCCCATCGCCGCGCCATGAACATCACCGCCGGCTATCTGCCCGACGACCCTGATGACGGTCGCAATGCGACTCACTTCAACACCGAACTGTCGCGGCGTGCACGTGGTTTCACGGTCTGGGCAACGCTCAAGGCGCTGGGCCGTGAAGGGATCGCGGACATGATACGCAACCATTGCGACTGCGCCAGCCTTCTTGCCCATAAGCTACGCAGGCTGCCCGGTATCCGGATTCATAATGATGTGATGCTGAACCAGCTGATCCTGTCCTTTGACCGGGGCCGGGGTGATGCCGATGCCAACCGAATGACCCAGGCGATGGAAGCGGCGCTGAACGCCGACGGGCAGCATTTCTTTCGAACCGCCACTTGGCAAGAGCGTTGCGTTCTGCGGGTTTCGATCATCAGCGTTGATACCGGTCCGGAGCATATCCAGACGCTTGCGCAAAAAATCGAAGCGCTCTGGCACGATATCCGCCGCTAGTCAGGCGGAAGGCCAGCGGCCACTCACGGTGTCGCTTGCTGAAACCTCGCCGGAGAAATTCGGCGGGGTTTTTCCTTCTATGCCGGATATCCGGCGCCACGCGTTCGGGCACGGTTTTGCTGAAACATATGAAACGCAATACCGCTAGGCGCGACCAAGGGCTGAAACACAGAAATCTTATCCTGTCTCACAACCCGGGCGCGGTAGATATCTCCTCGCTTACCTCCCTGCCCCGTGTTCGGGGACACATCATCTGTCAGGCTTTGGAGCCAAACGACTTTGACCACAGAAAGGAAAATAACATGGCCCGCTTCAAGATAAGCAACCGCTTCGCTGCATCCCAGATGGCGCTCACCTCTGCCCGCAATGGGCGTTCAAAACCCGTGCCCGAGACAAAACAAGGATATTTCCAACGTATCGAATTTGACGTCGCGATGATCTGAGATGTGGGCGCCTGGCTTATCAGCCGGGGCGCGATTGCACGGCCTGACGTCACAAACCAAATACTTCTAGGACTTACAAAATTGAAAACATTGACCGTTTAAGGCAATCTTGCGAAAATCCGGTTGCGCTGGCTTGATGCCAAAAGCAAGGCGTCGCGCCATTAGCGTGAATTGGGGGATTTATGGAAAAGGCACTTTTTGACAAATATGGCGGTTTTTCAACCGTCAGCAAAATCGTCCTGTCGCTCTATGACAGGTTGCTTGAAGATGATGATGTCGGGCCATTCTTCGATGATGTCGACATGCCCAGACTGATCGACCACCAGACGAAATTCGTCTCGTCGCTGATGGGCGGGCCAGCCTCGTTTACCGACGATCACATTGAACGCGCCCACAGCCACATGGACATCGACCATCTGCATTTCGACAAGCTGAAAGCGATCGTGTCGGAAACGCTGGCCGATTTTGACGTGGCTGAAGACGATATCAAGACAGTGCTCAGCGCGTTCGAGGACCGGCGCTCGCTTTTGGTCGAGAAACCCAATGTCAATTGAAGCCATCAATGAACAATTACTACGTGCAATCGGCGTGGGCGTCGCCCTGATTGCGCTCGACACCTACGCGGTGCGCTACCGGAACGATACGTTCAACGAATGGTTCGGTGAAAACGAGGGCGCTTCGACCGTGCCCGATTTTTTCCCGTCGCTCGATCTCGATGAGCTCAAGACCGCGATAGAAAGTGGCGGAAAACTGACCACCGAAACCTCTTTCAAGCTGCGTCGCCGCAAAATGACCGTGGCGCTGGAATTCAACCGCGCTGATGACGCGAGCGAAAACATCGCCGTGCTGGTCTGTCAGAACATCACTCGCATCAAGGAACTGGAATCAATGATAGATTCCTATTCGATGATGGTTGAACGCAATACGCATGAGATTAAACGCGAGAAGGAGCAGGTGGAAAAACTGCTTCTGAACATGATGCCGCGTGCCGCCTATGAAGAGTACAAGACTTTCGGCGTGGTCTCGCCGCGCCTCTTTGGTCCGGTCTCGGTGCTGGCGCTGGATTTTACGGATTTCGATGCCCTGCTGTCCGAGAATGAACCCGGCGTCGTGGTCAGTGAGCTTAATGATATCTATAGCGCATTCGACCGGATCGGGGCGCAATTCGGCTGCCAGCGCATCCGCACCAATGGCGACAGTTATGTCGCCGTGTCAGGCGTGCCGGACCCGAACGAAGGCCATGCGAAGGCCGTTGCCAGTTCCGCTGTCCGGTTCCTGCGATATCTGGAACGTCGCAACGCAACGCATCCAATCCAGTGGAACGCGCGGATCGGCGTCGCCGCCGGATCGGTCATCGGCTCGGTTGTTGGCGCCCAAAACTACATTTACGATGTGTTTGGCCCAACCGTTTCCGCGGCACTCAAATCCCGGTCCGCGGCGCAGCCGATGACCCTTGCGACAAATCAGGATTTTGCTCGTCAGGTCAGCGACAAATTCCTTGCCTCGGCGGTGACGGGTGACACCAAACCGTTCGAAAACGGTTTTGCGCTGATCGAGGAAATAGCCGATCAGGACCGGAAAGGCTGATGTGACTATGCAAGCGGCACCGGATATCCAACTTCCTGCCGACAAAGCGATGCGCGATATCGCCGAATTGCTGCAAGACGGGATTGCCATCTTTGACGCGGATGCTCGGTTGCGCCTGGTGAATACAAGCTTTCGCAACGCCTATCCGGGCCTATCGGATATCCTGAAACCCGGTCTGTCCTGGTCGCTTTTCCTACACGAGGCGGTCAATCGGGGCGCCATGCCGCTGCCGGTAAGTAAACGCCTGAACACCATCGAGACCGGGCTGAGCGATACCGTAAGCCCTTCAAACAACGTACAGATGCCGGCGACTTCGGCGACAACCCTCACTCTAAGATTAGGGCCAACAAGCGATGGCGGCTTTGCGCTGACCCAATCCGAAGCCATCGGTCCGGTTGATGATACCGAAGCGGCGCGTGATGCTGAAATCCTGTTGCGCAAAGTGCTCGAGGCATGTCCCAGCAGCCTTATCATGTCGCGCATCGCTGACGGGCAAATCCTCTATCGCTCGCCCGCCGCCACGGAATTGCTGGGCACCGACAAAAGCAGCTTTTCGCATTTCGCCCATGTCAGCGAGCGCGCCGATTTCGTCACGCTGCTGCTGCCCGACGCCGCCATCGACGACATGCGCGTCACCTGCCTGCGCCCGGACAAGACCGAATTTCCGGCACAGATTTCGGCCAGGCTGATCGACTATCGCGGCGAGGATGTCATTGTCGCAACTGTTGAAGACCTGACCGACGAACTGGCGGTTCAGGCTGAAATGGACCGTCAGAAAGAGCAGTTGTTTCAATCCGAAAAGCTCTCGGCCCTGGGGGAGCTGCTGGCGGGCGTTGCCCACGAGTTGAACAACCCCCTGTCGATCATCGTGGGTAATGCCGAAATCCTGCATGAAGAGATTGAAGACGAGGGCCTGAAACAACGTGTCGGCAAGCTCAGTCAGGCCGCGCATCGCTGTGTTCGTATCATTCGCTCTTTCCTGTCCCTCGCGCGTCAACAGCCGCTCGACCTCAGACCGCAGGACCTGGCCAATCTGATCGAGAACGCAATCGAAGCAGTGGCAAACGAGGCTGAAACCGTCAATATCAGGCTTGACGCCACGCCACATCCGGATGCCCCCGCCGTCATCGCCGATGAGGTGCAGCTGACACAAGTCATTATCAACCTGCTGACCAATGCCATACAGGCCATGCAGCAGGCGGGTGTCGGGGACCAGATCGTGGTGGGATGCCACTGGAATGCCAATACGCTCACGCTCAGGGTCACCGACAACGGCCCGGGTATTAGCGATGACATCAAAACCCGCATTTTCGACCCCCTTTTCACCACCAAGGATGTTGGCACCGGGGTCGGGCTGGCCTATTGCCACCGCATCATCGCCGCCCACAAGGGTCAGATCAGCCTTGAACGGACCACGACCCCCGGGGCCACTTTTTCCGTTGAACTGCCGATCGCCGTTAACGAATGAACATGTTGGCAAAAACCATCCTGCAAAGGCGTTGCGGCAGACGCGCGCCCCCGGCGCGACTGACATTGTTCCCAATACTATTGTTTGAGGGTAGAGAGTGACGCAAACACCTGCCAGCGGCGCAACCAGACCAGATACGAGAACCAGAATGCCAAAAGTACAGGTGGTTGTGCCGACTTACAATCATGCCCCCTTCATCGCGGAAACGCTCGACAGTATCCTTGCGCAGGAAACGACGCATGATTACCAGATCCTGATCCACGACGACGCGTCGACCGATGGCACCCGTGAAATCATTCAGGACTATGCCAAGCGCCACCCTGGCCGTTTCGAATGTATTTTTCAGGAAGAGAACCAGTTTCAGCAGGGCTGCAGGATCGCGTCACTGGTCTGGCCGCATTACAAGGCGCAATATATCGCCTATCTGGATGGTGACGATCTCTGGATTCGACCGGATAAGCTTCAGATCCAGGTTGACTTCATGGATAAGAACCCGCGGTGCATGATCAGCCAGACCCATTCGATCTTCTTCAACAGCAATACCGGCGAAACCATCGAACACTTTCCCCCGCCTGGAAAGCGCGGCGAGCGGACCTGTTTCGAAAATCTGGCGCCCGGCAACTATCTACTGTCTTCGGCGGTGATGCACAGGCGTTCGGCCTTGCCCAAACTGCCGTCGGACTTTGACGAGATCGGTTTTGGCGACTACGCGAAATTCGCTTTGATTGCCCGCAAAGGCTGGATCGGGCTGATCCATATCGAAGCAACCAAATACCGCATTCACGACAAAAACATGTGGTTTGGCAAATCGCTTGAGGAACGCGTGGCAAAGACCCAAATCGTGCAGGCCTACGTGGCAAAATATGCCCCCAAACCCTTTGATGCCTACTGGAAGTCTGAAAGCACCGGTGTCCCGTTAACAGCGGAACAGCAAATTGCGGGCAACAAGGCGCGCAGGCTTCGAAACGGGGTCGATGAGATATTGGGCGTCTTTCAGAAACCACTCTTTAAGATCAGAAGATTGATCGGTATCTGATGTCGCGCCCGGGCAGCAGACATCGTACCGGCGATTGCCACGAAAACAGCGTTTCGCAGATCAGGAGATTACCTTGACCCAATCGGACAGGACATCGGCCTTTCAAAGGAACGCCCGGCTCGAAGCCCTTTTGAAAAACCTGAACACATCAATCGCCGGAACCACGATGCCCGGTGGCGATACGCCGTCCCTAGCACCGCTGTTCATCCTGGGCACACCGCGCAGCGGCACCACCTATTGCATGCAATGGCTCGCAGCGAGCGGCGCATTCTCTTATCCATCGAACTTCATCGCCCGTTTCTGGCGGTCACCCTTTATTGGCGCGATGACCCAGCAGATGCTCACCGATCCCGATTTTGACTTTCGTGGAGAGTTTTCCGATGTCAGTTACCATGGCCCGGAACAGAATTCCGAACTAGGCAAAACGCGCGGCCTGCTGGCCCCGAATGAGTTCTGGTATTTCTGGCGGGCCATTTTCCCCGACGACAAGGATATCGGGATTGATCTGACCCGGGCCACCGTGGCTCAATTTGAAGAATTCAGCAAAAAACTGCGCGAGCTTTCAAGCGTTCGGGCCCGGCCCGTTGCCACCAAGGGCATGATCATCAACCATCAACTCGACAGCTTCGCCGCGAACATGCCAGAGGCGGTTTTTCTAAATCTCGATCGTGACCCGGCGCATGCGGCATGGTCGCTTCTGCGCGCGCGCGAACGGATGCATGGCGATGAGAATACATGGTATTCTTTCAGAACGCCGAACCACGAAGCACTAAAAGCCTTTCCCGCCCCGGAACAGGTCATGGGGCAGATCGAGACAATCCGCAGTGACCTGCACAAGCAACTGAACGCCCTGCCAAAAACACGGTGGCTGACACTGGACTATGCCGAGCTTTGCGGCGACCCCAATGGCTCGTTCGAAAAACTGCGCGCGCTTTATGCGAAGAATGGCCTGACGCTGGAGGGGGCGAACACCCTGCCCCCCACCAATCTGTCCGTGCCTGCCATACCGGAAGACGTGGCAATGGCTTTCAAGGATTACCAAAGACGCTAACGCGCCATCCTTGATTTTCATATCAAGAACAGCTCGCTAACCTATCGATTTTCGCGCTGCCACGTCAGGCATCCGCACCCGTCATGAGACGGGTAAGGTCTTCCGTGATCTGACTTTTCGTCGCCTGGCCCATGTCGGGATGAGTGGGGATATTTACGATATGCGCATACACGTCCTGCGTCATCGGCAGATCCGCCAGGGGTTTGTAATACTTGGCAAAATTGATGTGCTTGGTCAGGCGCAAACGCTCCAGCGGGATCGGCTCGACCGACAGGAATGCACAGCTGGTCTTCGGTGTCGGCCCATCAGGGGGCAGCAGTGGACGCAGGCCCATTTCCCGGGCAATTTCTTCGATACGTGCGGCCTGTTCGTGATAGCGCGGCGTCCATTCTTCTACCGCTTCCAGCCGGCTGATGTGAAACGCGCAGGCGATATCCGATATCTTGCCGTTGTTCATCCACAAATGTGCGGCTTCGGGCGGCGCCTCGTAATTGAGAAGCGTATAAAATTCCTCGGCCTGGTCTGCCGGGGTGATCGCCAGCCCCCCTTCGCCCAGCCCATAGGGCTTGGTCTGGTGCAGGCTGAAACTCTGCCACGGCCAATCGGGAATGCCGGCGCGAACACCTGCCGCATTGTCAAACAGCAAAGCCTTACCGGTTTCTTTGGCAAAATCGATATAGTCAGAAAAATCCTGCACCATGCCCAGTGTATTGACCACGATGACACCATCAAAACTGTCCGGGTCAAGCGCCCTGAGCGCCGCTAGATCGAGCATCCCGCGGGCATCGCAATCGACAAATGTCACATCCGCAAAGTAGCCGCGCCCCATGTTCTGAAACGTAAAGCTTGACGACACCCAACGCAGCTTCTGTCCGGCAGCCTGCTCGTGCAGACGCGCCATCGCCTCCAGTGCCACGCCGCCATTGGCGCAAGGTGTCACTCTCGCGCCCTCCGGCACTTGCAAGTGTTCGGCGAAAGCGTCTGCCATCCGGTGATAGAGCGGCCCCCGATTTGCCCAGAGGTTCTCTCTGGCGCAGGCCTCGAGCAGGGTCGAGACACGGTCCATCGCAGGGGTCTTGTTTTCGACAAATCTTATCACGCGCTGGCCCTCGGTTTCTTGAAAGATCACAGGGGGCGAACCCCGCATGCGTGGCTATCAGCCCGCCCGCACCAGCGCAAGCGGGGCACCGGTCATTCCAGCGTGTAACATCCCAGCATCGCGCGTATCTCAGCAGGGTCGTTGAACATCATCACATCAAGAATGGACAGGTTAGGCACGAATTCGGCGTCAAACTGACGATAGGCGACATCGCTGGATTGAATGAATTTAAGCTCAATACCATGAGAGCTGAAATCGCTTTTGTCATAGAGATCACGTCCGCCCGGTGCATTGACATAGATTTTCGTATCACGCGTCTTGCAGATCGCCTGAATACGCTCGGCCGCTCTAAGACCCTGCCCGGCCTGCAGATCGGACGATCTTAGAAGCAGCACATCAATGCCAAGATAGGCCTTAACCTCGATCAGCGATGCATAAAGAAAATCGGCAAGATTGCGGCTGTCGGGTTGCAATATCCTACCCAGCAGCGCCGACACATTCTGAAAATAGGGTGCGTTGGCGTAGGCATGCGCCACCTTCTTCTGCAGGTCACGGCACGCCTCGTCCCAATGATCGGTCAGATATCTTTCATTGATTCCAACCCTCGTACTGCCCTTGCGCAGCGGTAGTGTGAAGGTTTCGGCATTTCCATTCCAAAGCAGCCGGTTGCGATTAATCCAGCCCCTGGTGAACTGCACGTCGTCATAGACCACGAATTCATCCACCGCCTGCATCATCTGCCAATAGCCGATATAGGGCAGAAAATAGGGCTGCATTATTGCCACTCTCTTTCCTTGCCCGGGGGACTTTATGTCGGTGCTTTGTTGCAGCGCAAAACTCATCTACTAGAGTGGGCCGGGTATGTTACTCAGCCGATATCGCGCGCAAGCTAGGGGTTTTTGAATTGCACCACAAGTTGCTCGTCAACCCGGTATTCCTGATGTGCTCTGAGCGATCAGGAAGCAATCTGATTGCGCGTATTTTTGACGCCCACCCGGATTTTTTCGCCCCCAGCCCGGCACATCTTTTTCGGGTGTTTTCGACGCTTGATCAGAACCGCGATCTCAGCGCCGAAATCCTGCGCATGTTCGATCGGAAACTTGGCATCTGGATGCTCGACAACCAGCCGCAGGCAGAACGCGCGGCATTGCTTGCACAGGCCAGGACCTCGGCAGAAAAAATCGCGACCCTGCTGAACGCCGAAGGCCGATTGCGCAATCGCCCGCGTCTTTTTCTCAAGGAAAATTCCACGCATTCCTTCCTGCCCTTTATCGAGCAGGTATCCCGGAACCCGACCTATGTGCTGATGGTGCGCGACCCCCGCGACATGGCGGTGTCATGGGTCAACGCCCCGACACTGAGAGGCGGCGTTTTGCGGTCGGCCCGGCGCTGGCTCTCGGACGTCGAAGGGGCTCTGCAGGCCGACAAAGAAGGGCGCCGGATCGTGCACCTGACCTATGAGTCGTTGATCAGCCAGTCCGAAGATACATTGCGCCGTGTCTGCAAGGAACTGGATATCGAATTCTCCCCGGTCATGCTCGAACATGTCAGCAACAGCGAAGGCGTGGCGCAAGACGCAGGACGTACGGCGCTATGGCAAAACCTGTCCCGCGATATCATGCGCGACAATTTCAACAAGTTTCAGGGTCGGCTGGATGACAATGAAATCGCCTATATCGAGACCCTGTGCGGCCCGCTGATGGCACAGTTCGGTTATGCCAAATCCCGCCCGGCGGATGCCCCGCCTTTCGGATCGGAGGATAATTTTGACGATCTCGAGGCGGCGTTGAAAGCACGCGAGCCCTGGACCAAACCGGCCTATCAGGATCTGCCTCAGGACGAGCGCGCGCGGCTGAAAGCCTGGTCCGCACTCAAACAGGAGCTTGATGACAAATACGGCCTCTGATCGACAAGCCAGAATGACCGGCAGCGCCGACAATCGCGCGGGCGACGGTTTTCAATGGAAAATCGTGATCGGGCACGATACCAACGGCACGATACCCCGGACACACGGGACACTTTGACAGACACAATCAGCGACACCCATCGCATTAGGGCCGATTTTCGCCAGACAACCGCAAGACAGATCGCATGAAACTTCGCCAACTTTTCAGTTCAGACAATAAAACCGACCAACCGGACCCACGTCAGGACGAAAAGATTTTTTGCATTTCGTTTCAGCGTACCGGGACGACAAGTGTTGGCGGTTTTCTGAAGGAGTTGGGCTATTCCGTTGCCGACTGGTCCGTATCGCACCGCAACCAATGGGGCCGCAAATGGGTAGACGGCCAATTCGACGCGATTACCGAAAGCAAAGATTTCATCGCGCATCAGGGCTTCGAAGACGGGCCCTGGTTCGCGCCTGAATTTTACCGGTTTCTGTATCACCGGTTCCCGCGATCAAAGTTTATTCTGTTCGAGCGTGACGCCGATGCCTGGTTTCAATCGATGCTGTCCCATTCCGGGGGACGCTCTCTGGGTGTTACCGCCGTTCACGCCAAGATTTACCGCCGCGAGAGCGAATATCTGGATCTGTGCGCGGCAGCGGATGACCCAGAAACGGTTGATCAGAACGGTTTGGAACTGGCCGGTCACAAGGATCACTATATTGATATTTATCGCACCCGGAATCGTGAGACCCGCCAGTTCTTTCAGGCCCGCGACCCAAACCGGTTGTTCACCGGCAGGCTGGAAGATCCGGATAAATGGCGACGGCTGGCCGAATATCTGGGACATGATCCCGGATTGGCGCAAGAGGTTCACATGAACAGATCGCCACAATCGACCGGCAACGCATGACACCGACAGCGCCGTCCCAGCTGCCCGACGAACGCCCGCAACTTCGCTACAGCGTCGTTATCCTGAGCTATAATCAGGAAGACTATATCGGCGATGCCATACGCTCGGTTCTGACGCAGGAATGTTTCCCTGTCGAAATCCTGGTCTCGGATGACTGCTCGACCGATGGCACCTTTCATGCGGCACAGCGTGCCGTCGAGGGCTATCGCGGGCCGCACAGTCTTCATATGCGCCGCAACCCCAAGAATATGGGGCTAATCGCCCATATCAACCAGATCGTCGAGACGGCGACAGGGGATGTCATCATCCCGGCCTATGGCGATGATATTTCTCTACCGTCGCGCGTAGCCGAAATCGCAAAACTGTTCGAGGCGCGCGCACCCCTGCTCGTCCATTCCGACGCGATCGCCATAGACGAAAATGGCAATGAAACCCGTTCGCATTACCGGAAGGCGGATTTCTATCGCACCACCGACGCCTTGCAGACAGCGACATCGATGGCGCTATACTTGGGCGCTTCCGGCGCATGGCACCGCGAACTGTTCAGCAAATACGGGCCGATACGTCATCCCAATGTCTATGAAGATCACATTCTGGGTTTTCGTGCAGCGTTGGAGAACCGCGTGGCGTTCATCGACAAGCCGTTGCTGAAGTACCGCGAGGGGGTCGGCATATCCCACCAGCTGAACCGTGAGCGTCATCGGGAAGATGCCGGCACCCGCCGCAGGAAGATCCTCGATATGATGATCGCAACATTCAGTCAGCGGCTGGCGGATGCGGCAACGCATGGCATGTCAGCCAATCATGCGGTGATGAAGAAATTGCTTCGCGCAAAGCGTAAGGCGGAATTGCGGCGTGCCTGCTATGGCGGGATCGGGCGAATGGTGGCCGGCAACCTAAGCACGCCAGGCGCGGCATTGTCCGCTGCCGCCGCAGAAGGGCTCAGGATCATCCGGCGGCGATAACGGCCAGCTATTTCTTTTCGTCGTAGCCCTGTTTCTGCGCCTTGTAGAGCTGGGCATAAAGCCCGTTATCGGCCAGCAGCTTGGCATGTTTGCCCCGCTCGATCAGCTTGCCCTTCTCCAGCACGAAAATATTATCGGCATCCGAGACCGAAGACAGCCGGTGCGCGACCACGATGGTTGTCTTGCCCTTGGTCAGGCGATCAAGCGCGGTCTTGATCCGTGCCTCGGTGGCCTGATCCAGCGCCGATGTGGCCTCGTCCAGCAACAGGATCGGCGCGTCCCGCAGGAACGCCCGCGCGATGGCGATACGCTGCTTCTGCCCGCCCGAAAGCTGTGCCCCCTTTGGACCAACGGGCGCGTTCCCCCGGCTGCGGATGAAATCGGCAATCTCGGCGTCTTCGGCTGCCTTCCAGACCACCTCGTCGCTGGCGTCACGATTCACGTAGCGGATGTTTTCCCAGAGCGAATTGTTGAAAATCACGATATCCTGGGCCACGACCGAGAACGAGTTGCGCAGTCTTTCCAGCTTCAGCTTGTCGATGGGGATACCATCAATCGTGATTTCGCCGCCCTGCGCATCATAGAGCCGCGACAAGAGCGACAAGATCGTGGTTTTACCCGACCCGGTGGATCCGACAATCGCCGAAACCTTACCGCCTTCGAAGGTCATGTTCAGACCTTTGAACAAGGGCTGATCGTCGCTGTAGCTGAAATCGACATCGCGCAGCACGATGTCCGCGCCGGTGTCAAACTCCTCAATCGGGTCCGCCACATCGTTGATCGTGGGTTTTTCGTCGTAAAAGCCGCGAACCCGGTTGAGAATGACCAGATTGTTCTGAATCCCGCTCACGAACTGGGCAACCAGCCGCGCCGGGTCGAACACCATGACCATGCCAAGCAGGAAGGTGATGATTTCGGCCCCGTCCGCATCAAAATCGGGGCTCAGCACCATATAGCCGCCTCCGCCGATCACCAGGGCATAGACAAAAGCCGTCGAGAGGTCGATCGACGGCATGACAAGCGCCTGTGTCGTCTGTGACTTCAGGACCAGATCGCGCATCAGCGCCGTGCCTTTCAGCATGCGCCGACGTTCGACCTCTTCCTGGTTGGCGATCTTCACCGTTCGCATACCGTTGGTCATCTCCTCGATGCCACTCATGTATTCAATCGATGCTTCCTGGATCTTTTCCTGAACTTCCCTGACCCGTTCGGCGACATAGTTCATGACCCAGATGATCAGCGGCAGAACGATCAACGCTGTGGCGAACAGATACGGGTTTTTATAAATCAGGTATCCCGACACGATAACGACTGTCACCGAATCCCGGATGGCCCCGGCGACCGCACCGCCCACGAAGATGCCCAGTGTTTGCGGCTGCCCAACAACCTGTTGCAGGATTTTCCCCGATTTGGTGCGCTCGAAATAGGCCAGATCCAGGTTCATCATGTGGTCGATCATGTCACGGCGCACTTCGAACACGACACCATTGCTCATGCGCATCGACGTGATCGGTATCAGATAGGACATAAGCCCGCGCACCGAAAACAGGAAGAACACGTAGAGACAGACGCCAAACAGTTCCCGCAGCGTGCCGGATTCGAAAATCACGCGCAGGCCGTTTTCAGTCATCGCAAGAAATTGCTGATACACCACGCCCTGAATGATGATCATGCCAAGGATCAGCAGAATCATCTTCCAGCGAGAGCGGCAATATTTGTGCCACAGCCACTGCAGATTGTCCTGGTCCTTTACGGACAGGAGCGCACCGTAGTTCTTTTTCTGTTTTTTCGTCATGAGTGTCAGCTCATCCGTCAGAGGCGCAGAAGAGTGCTTTGCCAGCAGTTTCCATATCGTCCCGCCAATTACATATTTGCCTCAGAATGACAACTGAACCCAGACCGATCCCCGGCAAGGCGGTAGCTGGCATCATTTGCGTTTGACGATGTAATTAAGTTCGGAAAGCGTGGTCTTAATGGCCGGACCACCGTATTTTAGCACATATCGCCACCAGGGCATTATATAGAAATGGCCCCGCAGGCGTACTTTCTCGACTGCGGCCTCAAGCGACTGGATGATGTCATGATCTTCAGGCAGGCCAAAGGTTCGGGCATCTTTCAACCGCTGCTCGAACAAGGTCATGCGGGGCACGAACATCTTCTTGCGGCGCTCTCGCGACTCGGCCATCGTATCCAGCCTGTAGCGTGTGCTGACGCCTCCAGCGTTCGAAATTCCGACATCCTGCCGGTAGCAAACCAGTTTTTCGTCGATATAGCTGATACGCCCCTCAAGCGCCGCGCGGAACCCGGTGATCAGATCCTCAAACGCCTTACTATAACTTGGAAGCGGACCGTACTTACGCCAGAGTTCCCGGCGATAGGCCGAGGTGGCGCCCAGAAACAGCGAATCCGACAACGCTGCTTTGGTTACATCGGTGGTGTGATAGAAAAGCGCGTGATGGTGCCATGCCTCTGACGGATTTCCATCTCCGTCGACAGTGCTGGCATCCGTGTGCACCAACAGAGCGTCATCGCGCTCCATCACTTCGAGCAAGCGCGACACCCGGTTAGGCATCGATGTATCATCGGCCGGAAACGGCACGCACACTTCTGCGCTTGCCATATCAACCAGATGGTTGATGTGACGATTGACACCAAGGTTTTTCCGGTTTTGGTTCAGTACGATATCGTGCGGCCCGTCATAAGCGTCCGCCATCTCGCACATGATTTTGAAAGTCGCATCCTGCGAGCAATCATCCGACAGAATGATCTCAAGCCCTTCCGCGTCTTGCGACAACGCGCAATTCACCGCTTCGCGGATATAATCTTCTTGGTTATAGGCAAGCAGCAAAATGCTCGCGCGATATTGAGATTTGGACATGACAATCTTTAGGTGTGGGCTACCGTGCGCACCCGCTACTAGGGCTGCAAATAAAGATCAACCGCTATCGGCATGAAAAACGCCTTCCTGACTTTTGCGCACCATATGGATATATCGCCATGACGTTGCAACCGTGAAACTGCGGATTGCGTAATGGCACCCACAATGTTCTGGCTTTCGTCCGGTGGACAAATTCTAGTAAGAATGATCAGAACTGAATGCCCGCCGCCCTGGAACAGGAAAACAACAATGCACCGAAACAGGTATTTTCTGATCACCTGGGCGTTGATATCGCTGCTGAGCGCGGCGTCATGCGGTTTCACGCCGGTCTATGCACCGGGCACGGGAACGCAACAGGCACTTTCAGAAATCGAGATTGCGGAACCGAAAAGCAAACAAAGCTATCTTTTCGTGCGCGAGATGGAAGATCGTATCGGCCGCTCGACAAACCCGAGCAAGCTGCTGAAATATGAGGTCAAAATCCGGGGTGAAGGTGTCGAAAGCGATTCTGATCGACGGCGTTTTGTTGGGGTCGTGACCTATCGGCTGATTGAAAACGAAACCAAAAAGCTCGTGGCCTCGGGGAGTGTGGATTCATTTGCCGGTTACTCGGTTTCAGATGGGTTGCTTATCAGCGCGCGCGAGGATGCTGTCGACCGGTTGATCGTCGTCCTTGCAGATCAGGTCACCCGGGAACTCATCGCCAAACTGGCCCAGCCATAACGCCCTATCAGGAAAAAAGTCGATGATTTGCGCCCCGGGGCGATTACGTGACCGCGCCAAATATTGGTTTCAGCCCCATGGCGCGATGGCAACATTACGCCAAACATCGGCGCCAGCGACGATAAGGCCCAGTTGGGCCCACGACGTTAGACGCCAATGCATTTCATTAGGAATGGCCATACCGTGGGATGCGAAAAATTGCCGATAGGACGCCCGGCGCGTCGTTCCTGATTTTTTGATCGCGACTTTGCTGATCCTCGTCTTGGCCTGATCAATAACTTGGCCGACTTTTTCGTCACCACCCTAGCTCGCAGGCAAAGAGTTTCTTCTGATCATTGTCCGCAACGCAAAGCTAGATCGCATCGAACGGATGCCGCCAATTTGCATCAACCCATCCTCCAGAAACCGGTCAAAGGCCGACAGGTCCGCCGCCACGACGCGGATCAGCACATCGCGTGTACCGGTCATAAGATAGCACTCCATCACCTCGTCAAACCGCAGCAGCGCGGCTTCGAATGCCTTGATGGCATCGCGCGACTGGGTATCGAGTTCGACAAAGATAAAGACATTCAGCGGCAGGCCCAGCTTTTCCTGATCCACGCGGGCCGAGTACCCGGTAATGACCCCATCCGCCTCAAGCCGGGCAATCCGCCGGGCGCAGGGCGTCGGAGACAGGCCCACAGCCTCTGAAAGCTCGCCCAATTTCTGGCGGCCATCGCATTGCAGGGCCGCGATTATCTGCCTGTCGAGATGGTCCATTTTCTCTAAAAACCTTGGCTGATTTAGTGATTCCATGCTGTCGTAACGCAATTTTTATCTCAATACGCTGTTTTTTCACGTATCGCATCCTTTATTCCTACATGTAGGAGGACCCGTTCCATGCTCACGAAAATCGCATCTACCACCCACGAAGCCGTTTATCAGATCTCAGACCCGGAGACCGGGCTGCAAGGGTTCATCGCGCTGCATTCCACGCGGCTCGGGCCCGCGGCGGGTGGTCTCAGAATGCGGGAATACGACAGCGCTCAGGCCGCTCTTGAGGATGTGCTGAAGCTCTCACGCGGCATGACCTACAAGAATGCTGCGGCAGGGTTGCCCCTCGGCGGCGGCAAAGCCGTGATCATGGGTGACCCCAAGGTCAAGAAAACGCCGGAACTGCTTCGCGCCATGGGGCGCGCCGTCGACGCGCTCGACGGGCGCTACTGGACCGCCGAGGATATGGGCATGAGCCCCGAAGACATGGCGGAACTGGCACGCGAAACCCGCTATGTTGCCGGGTTGGACAGCGGCAGCCATGCCAGCGGCGATCCATCGCCGGTCACTGCTGAGGGTGTATTCAACGCGATGCAAGTGGGTGCCACCCACCGCTTTGGCAGCGCCGATCTGAAGGGCAAGACCGTCGCCATTCAGGGTTTGGGCCATGTTGGCTGGCACCTGTGCAGAATGCTTCACGACGTCGGCGCCCGACTGATCGTGGCGGACATGGACGCCGCGCGCGTTGCCGGTACGGTCAAGGAATTCGGCGCGCAACCGGCAGCGCCGGATGAGATTCACCGGGTCGAGGCCGACATCTTTGCGCCCTGCGCGATTGGTGGCACTCTCAACTCCCGAACCATTCCTGAGCTGCGCGCCAGCCTTGTCTGCGGCGCTGCCAACAACCAACTGGCACAAACATCGGATGCAGACATATTGGACGAACGCGATATTCTCTACCTGCCCGATTATGTCGCCAATGGCGGCGGCATCATCAATGTCGCAGCCGAAATCCTGAAAATCGAGAACCGCACCCCCTGGGTCGCCGAAAAACTCGACACGTTGCGCCAGACGATGCAACGGATCCTGTCCAAAGCACGCGCCGAACGCAGCAGCCCGGCGCATGTAGCGGATCGCACCGTGGACGAACTGATCCTGCAAGAAGCTGTCTGATACGCTCGGTCAATGCTAAGCCCCGTGTGAAAGGAATGAGTGGTTAACCGGTGATCATCCGGCGGTTTTGAATTGAAAACCGCGGGCGGTTTCGGCATTGATCCCCTCGAGCAGTATCGCGCAAAAGAGCGAAGGGGCAGGAGCAATGAAGAACATTCTGATTCTGGGTTTGGCAGGTGCATTGCTTTCCGGCTGTGGCAGCAGTTCCACCCAGCCCCGACGCACGATCAGCACGGCTCCCCTGCCCTTCGCTTCGGGTCCGCTCAGCAACGCCTGTCTACGATCTGACCGTGGCGCACGATCCGGCAAGCTATGTGGCTGCATTCAGGCCGTCGCCAATCAGACGCTTACCGGCAGCGAGCAACAACGGGCAGTGCTGTTTTACACCAACCCTCAACAAGCGCAGGATATCCGGCAATCCAAACGTGCCAGCGATGAACATTTCTGGAAAACCTACAGCGCCTATGCCGAACGCGCCGAACGCATCTGCCGCTAAGTAATCCGACCTTCGGCAAATCCGACGATGGCGTCGGTCAGGCAATCAAGGCTGTCCAGCCACGAGGTGGCTTCGGGCAGATACCCTGTCAGCAATGACAGCTCCGTACAGGCGATCAGCAGGTGATCGGCGCCGCTGTCCAGTAAAAGCTGCGCCTGCGCGGCCATTGCGGGGCCGGTTTCCGTTGCTTCTGCGCCCGCTTTAACCGCCCGGATCATCGCCAGCATGGCGTCTTCATCCCCGGTCCAGACCGGTGACAACCCGTGATCCGCAAAGCATGTATCGAACACGCCCACGCGGCGGGTCGCGGGGGACGCCAGCATGCCCACGCGGCCCGCCCCGGACGCGGCAAGGCTCTGCGCTGTCATGGTGATCATGTTCAGAAAGGGCAGATCGCTGGCCGCCTCGATCGCGGGCGCATAGTGGTGCGCGGTGTTACACGGCATCGCCAACGCCTGCGCCCCCGCCGCCCCAAGATCGCGCGCCATGCCGCGCAGCACCGGGCCCGGATCCGCGCCGCCACCTTCGATCAGCGCCGCGATGCGCGACGGCACCTGCGGGTTCTGATGCACGATCAGCGGCACGTGATCGGAATCGTCACGCGCCGGAATCGCCTTCAGTACCTTCTGCATCAGCAGGATGGTGGCCTCGGGCCCCATCCCGCCCAGGATGCCGACTGGTTTCATTTCGGGACGTCAAAGCAATGCGTATACCCGGTCAGGCCGATCGCACCGCCGGTGTGCAGGAACACGATCCGTTCGCCCTTTTTGAAATGGCCCTTGCGGATCAGGTCGATCAGACCGGCGCCGCCCTTGGCTGAATAGACCGGATCCAGCAGGATCGCCTCGGTTTTCGCAAAGATATCTATTGCTTCCAGTGTGTCCTCGCCAGGCATACCGTAACCGGGTCCGACATAATCGGTATTAGCCACCACGTCCTCGCGCGCCACCACCCCGGGGCAGCCCAGCTTTTCGGCGGTTTTCACTGCAAGGCTAAAGACATTCTCTTCCTGTTTCGGCTTGGGCGCCCGCACCCCGATGCCCAAAAGCGGAATATTTGCATTCATCGCCTTGAGGCCGGTGATCAGGCCCGCCTGCGTTCCGGCCGACCCGGTGGCATGCACGATGTGATCGACGTTCAGACCCATGGTCACGAACTGGTTCAGCATCTCGAAGGCGCAGTTGACATAGCCCAGTGCGCCGGTCGCGTTCGAGCCACCCCCGGGGATGGTATAAACATTGCGGCCCTCGGCGCGGAACTTGTCGGCGACCGCTTCCATCTCGGCATTCATGTCCAGATCGGGGCCGCGATGTTCCATCGTCGCTCCGTGCAGGTGATCCAGCAGGACATTGCCGCTGTATTTGTAGTTGTCAAAATTATAGCCGGTGCGATCTTCCAGCAGGATATGGCAATCCATGCCCAGCTTAGCGGCGGCGGCGGCGGTCTGACGCGCGTGGTTCGATTGCGTCGCGCCCTGCGTCATCACCATGTCCGCGCCCTGCGCCTGCGCCTCGGCCATCAGGAATTCCAGCTTGCGGGTCTTGTTACCGCCGGTACTGAGCCCGGTGCAATCGTCGCGCTTGATCCAGATTTCCGGCCCGCCCAGATGCTCACTCAGGCGCGGCATCAGTTCAAGCGGGGTGGCCAGATGGGCCAGACGGACCCGAGGGAATTTGGCAAGGTTCATGGGGTTTCTCCATATTTGACGTTTATCGACATTAAACACATCTCATTCCCCCAAACAAATTCGAAATCCGGACTTCTTTTTGCATATCCTGCAACTTATACTACTTAGATGAGGCTCGAATGGATCGAAGATATTCTGGCGGTGCTCGACACTGGATCGTTCAGCGCCGCGGCAGAACGGCGGTTTCTGACACCCTCGGCCTTTACCCGCCGCATCCGAGGGATCGAGGATGCGCTTGGCTGCGCCCTTTTCGACCGCGACCGCAAACCGGTGACCCTGCTGCCGCATGTCCGCGCGATGGAAGCAGAGCTGCGCGAGGCTGCCCGCCGTTTCCGCGAATTGCGCGCCGGGCTGTCGGACCGTGACGGGCTCAACCGCAAGCGCCTGACGCTGGGCTGCCAGCACGCGCTGACCACCATGGTCTCGCCGCTGCTGACCCGCAGCCTGACCGAAGAGCGCGATATCGAGCTGCGCATCCGTTCGGGCACCCGCAGCGAATGCCAGTTGATGCTGCTCAGGCGGGAAATCGACTTTGGCCTGGTCTACCAGACCGATGACGAGGCCACCGCCTTTGACCGGCGGCTCTTTGAACAGATCGCCTTTGGCGCGGATCACCTGATCCCCGTCGCGAACCTGCAGGGCAACGCCCAGCTGCGGCAGGCGCTGGACCGGATGGAACTGCCGCTGATCATCTACCCGGCCGATATCTACTTGGGCGAAATCCTGCGCCTGCACCTGCTGCCCGCGCTCCCGCGTGAGGCGATCACCCGCAATGTCGCCGAAACCGGGCTGACGCCCGCAGTGCTGCAATTCATCCGGCAGGGGCTGGGCATCGGTTGGCTGCCGCGTTCGGTCGCGCATGAGGCGCTGGCGCGGGGCGAACTGACCGACCTCTCAGACCGCCTGCCCGGCAGACGGCTCAACATCCGGCTGCTGCGCACGCTTTCGGGCGGTAATGCGCTGGCCGATGCGGCCTGGGCGCGCCTGCGGACGCAGGCCGCGCAAATCCGCGTGGATGGGATCGACACCGCGCCCCCGGACTAGGGAGCGCGGGCAAACCTCTTTAGTAGGGCATCGCATGGGCGCGATGCGCCATGTCGATATCACGCAACACCTCGTCGCTCAGCGTCACATCCACCGCCCCCAGCGCCAGATCAAGCTGTTCCATGCTGGTCGACCCAAAAATGGCCGAGCACATGAACGGCCGCGTCAGGCACCAGGCCAGCGCCATATGCACCGGGTCTAGCCCGTGCTTCCGCGCGACCTCGAGATAGGCATCGACCGCCGGGAACGCCCGGTCAGTCCTGCGCCCGCCCAGATTGGCGACATAGGACATGCGCGATCCCTCGGGCACCGCGCCGCCCTGATACTTGCCAGTCAGCATCCCCGCCGCCAGCGGCGAAAACGCCAGCAGGCCGACATCCTCGTTGACGCTCAGCTCCGCCAGATCGGTGTCATAAAACCGGCACATCAGGGAATACTCATTCTGAACGGACGCCACCCGGGGCAGCCCCCTGTCCTCGGCGACCCGTAACCATTGCGCCGTCCCCCACGCGCTTTCATTCGACAGACCAAAGGCGCGGATTGTCCCCTTCTCGACCTGCCTTTGCAGGGCATCCAGCGTCTCTTCCATATGCGCTATCGTCTCGTTTCGATTTTGCGCAGACGGGTCATAAAACCAGTTTTGCCGGAACATGTAACTGCCGCGATTAGGCCAGTGAAACTGGTAGAGGTCGATATAGTCGGTCTGTAGCCGCTGCAACGACCCCTTGATCGCGCCGGGGATCGACTGTGCCGTGATCGGGGCGCCGTCGCGGATATACCGCATCCCCGCGCCCGAATGTTTGGTGGCCAGGATCACCTGATCGCGCCTGCCGGATGCGGCATTCCACGTCCCGATAATCTCTTCAGTCCGCCCGGCGGTCTCGGCGCTGATCGGGTTCACCGGATACATCTCGGCGGTGTCGATAAAATTGATCCCGCGCTCCAGCGCCCGGTCGATTTGGGCATGCCCCTCCGCCTCTGTGTTCTGCGTCCCCCAGGTCATCGAACCCAGACAAAGCTCACTTACCATCATTCCCGTGCGACCCAGCGGGTTCATCTTCATCGCACATTCCTTCCCTGTTGCGCCCGGGCCACCCTAGGGCAGCGGCCAATGCATTCGCAAGCAGAAGGGGTTGCAGCGAAATCCTGACGTTATTTTACCTCGTGGCGGGGATTGAAGACGCAGTGTAAAGACATTCAGACCTACTATGAGGCTCCGGCGCCGACGCGTTTGAGTTCCGGCTTACGCACGGGAGCTTCCAGTCCTGCGACCTATGTCGAGCTCACATTTTCGGGCCCAAGCCGGTCATGTACCCACGATTGAACAATGTCGACCTCAGGTCGAAGCCCTTCGCGACAAGAGCGAAAACAAGCGTCCGTCCGTCACCGCGAAACCCAACGCGATAATGGCGAAACCAATCCACGCTTCCAGTCCCATTTGCTCGCCAAGGAACATCACGCCAAGGGCAATTGCGAAAGGTGGAATAAGCAAGGTGACCAACAAAAGATTGGCGGCCCCGGCACGTATCAGAATGGCAAAGTAGAGGAAATACGCCAGCGCCGTCGACAAAACTGCCATTCCGATAAGAGCGCCCCATACACTTGCGGAGAGAGCAAAACTTGGCGGGCCATCGAACACGAGCACGATTGGGATCATCAAAACTGTACTCCCGATCAACATGCCGAGCGCGTTCATGAGCGGTGATTGACCAGCTAGCGCTGCCTTGCCCCAGACACCAGCAAAGGCGTAAGATAGCGTCGCCCCAAGAATGGCGAGTTGAGCCAGATTGCTGGGATTGAACTCTGTCAATGCGCTTGGCCCCATGATGAACGCCACACCTGCAATTCCCAAGGCAGCACCAATGATTTTCTTTGCCGTCAAAGGTTCATCCGGAAGCAAAAGACCTGCGACAACGGCAGCGAACATGGCGGTCGTTCCATTCAGAATGGAAGCCAGCCCGCTTTCGATCTGCGTCTGCCCCCAGAATATCAACGAAAAGGGAATGGCATTATTCAGCGCACCCATCACCAGATAAGCTCCCCAGACCCGGAGGGAGCGAGGCACCGCAATGCCTTTAAAAAGCACAATCAACGCCAAAACCGGCACAGCCCAGATGACCCGATGAAGGGTAATGGTGAGCGGCGGCACCTCACGCAGAGCAATTTCGCCGAAGAAAAACGACCCTCCCCAAACCGCTGCTAGCAGCAACAGCATGAGAGTGGACGTCCGATCCAGGGTCAGCGTGGGCGCTTTGGTCATGCTCGGCAGGTCCAGTTTTCTAATTTGTCATACCCTGGTACCTTATTCGACCGGAGAGAAACGACCCGTTTCATGCGGATAGAATTTAAAAACGCGACAAAGGTCAAAAGGATGGGATGTCGAAGCAGGTCTTGGGGCGCCCATAGCTTTTCTCCGCTTCGTCCCGCACCTCATCCACTCAGCGGTCGTGCCAAGCTTGTGATCGGTCTCAGCGATGTTTTGGAACACAGTCCGAACATCCTGAATGGCGAAAACTCTCGACATCTTGCGCCGATATCTGGCGTGGCGCCCGCATCACGCAAGCCGGATAGAGAAACTCAATCCGACGAGAGTGGAACCGAATGTGAAAATGGCGGCCCGAGTCGAAGCAACACCAGCGCTGTACATGTTGCTGTGGCTATCCAGCGACATCAGATCTGATTGCGTACGTTTCCCGCGTATAGGATGTACGGAACGTACGTTCTGCCCCTACTCCAACAGCGCGATGGGCGCGTCCGGGCGGCGATAGAAATCAAGCGGCTGACGGTCGGCGGCTTCGGTCGTGCGCTTGTACTCAAACTCGATCTCGTCGCCCTCCTCACCGCTTGCCACGATCAGGCAGCGCGACAAATGCGTGGTGCCGTCGAACATATCCACCAGCCCGCGCAGATGTGGTGCTTCATCAGCATCGAGCGAGAAGCCGTTATTCCAACTACGTAATATCTTGAAGCTCCGGTCACCCGCCCGCACACTCAGGCGGTTGCTTTTCTTCAGCGCCTGCTTGCGCGCAGCATCCAGGCCAGCCTGAACTTCCGGTGACAAAAACGTCGACATGGGGTGATTCCCTTAACCATTACAGCCAAAGAATGTCGCACGCATATGTGACGGTCACGTTAAATATGGCGAATACCCATATTTAGGACCAATTGGCGGTATTTTCATGGCTAAAACGTGAATTGTTCCGCTATATTCAACAGATTGTGTCGATCCGAGAAACAGTTCTGCCAGGAGTGAGGGGTTATTCGTAAGGTTTTGTATTTTCCGGGTAAAACCAAACCGCGCAAACCGATCCACCGCCACCGTGATCCCCGATAAAAACCCCGTCTGCATGGGCAAGATAAGCTGTGATCGCGGTAAACTCCTCGACCTGTTTTGCTGTCGCTTTTCCGCCGCGTGACAGAAGTTCCTCGATCTCTTGCCGGTCGCCATAGCGCTGTGCCGCCCATGCGGCTTGCTGCATAGGCGGCGGCACCGACGGATGCCCCCAGCCCCACATGAAAGACCCGTCTTCCGCATAGGTGCCCGCCACCTGCGCAATCACGTTCAGGCCCGCTTCACCCTCGCATTTCAACTCCAGATCTCCGGTTTCAAGGTCCAACTCAAAACCCGTGACATCCGGCACCGGGTTTTTCGCTTTTATATCCGCCACATATGCCTTGGCTTCACGGGTAAGTTTCTTGAAGTTCTTCGGCACCGAGCGCACGCCCTGATCCGCTTTCCGGTTCACGAATTCCGTTAAAAAATCTCTCATCCGTGTCTCTCCCTGCGCCCGACATTCAACGTCGGACCAAACTCCATTGCGTGATCTCATCCAGCTCTTGCCAGTTGCCCGCACCATCGGCGCGCGCGCCTGTGAGTTTCACCAACTGACCGCCGTGATGTTTGTGTAAATCCGACAATAAAACCGCATCTTCCACCGTTACCGCATTGCAAACCACCCGCCCCAGCGGACGTAAGGCCATCCAGGTTGCGCGGAACACATCCTCGGACAACCCTCCGCCTATGAACACCGCATCGGGAGCTGCCAGCCCTTCCAGTGCTTCGGGTGCGTGACCCGCCACCAGTTCCAGCCGCGGCGTACCCAGCGCCAGCGCGTTTGCCGCCGCCATGGTCCGACGGCCGGCACGTGGCTCGACCCCTATGGCCCGTGCATAGCGCGCGGCCCGCATCCATTCGACCGCGACCGACCCGCACCCAGTGCCGATATCCCATAAAGGCGCGCCGCGCATCGGCATCAGTTTGGCCAGTGTCACAGCGCGTACTTCCTGCCTGGTCAGTGTTTCATCACGTTGAAACAGCTCATCCGCCAGCCCGGGTACACGCGGCAACAACGCCGCATCGGGCGCGGCGACGCATTCGACCGCCAACGTATTGAACGCGGGCACCGTGTGTGACCAGGTTTCAGCCACTCCGTCAAACCGCTCCTCTTCGGGTCCGCCCATCGCCGCCAGCACAGTCATCGGCGAGGCGCCAAAACCGCGTTCGGTCAGAAAGCGCGCGATCTGCCCCGGTGTCTCGGGGCCGGTTGTCAGGATCAGCAAACGCACATGTGGTTGAATAAAGGCAATCATCTGCTCGACCGGACGACCATGCGCGGTCAACGTCTCAAGATCGGCCATCGACCAGCCCATGCGAGCCGCCGCCATCTGAAACGCACTGATCTGCGGGTGATAAGTGATCTGCGCCGGGTCGATCGCCCGACCGATCCGCGCACCAATGGAAAACCACAACGGATCACCGGTGGCCAGCATCACCACCCGGCGCGGCCTGAGATCGTTCAGTAGCGCGATCAGGTCGTCGAACTGTTCCGGCCAGTCCAGCCGCTCAGCCCGCAGCGTCTCAGAAAGAAGCTCATGCCGATCCCCGCCGATAACCACATCAGCCGCTTCCACCACGGCCCGGGTCGCCAGCTGCAACCCCGCCAACCCATCCTCGCCAATGCCCACGATATGCAACCAGGTAGTCGGCATCCCGCCTCTAAAACATCTCTTTGCGTCTCACTGTCTCGTCTAATGTGCCTTGGCATAGGTTGCAAAACGATATCTCCGCCGGACTGCATTGTGCGCAAGCGCACCAGCCATGCGCGGGGATCGGCATTTCCGATTTCGCATGTGGCGTTACATTCCTGCGCAAAGGAGTATGAGACATGGGGCAACTGGTAAACGGCGTCTGGGAAGATCGCTGGTACGACACGAAATCCTCGGGCGGCAAGTTCGTCCGTTCCAACGCAAAATTTCGCAACTGGATCACCCCGGACGGCGCCCCCGGCCCATCAGGTGAGGGCGGCTTCGCGGCGCAATCCGGGCGCTACCACCTTTATGTCTCATACGCTTGCCCCTGGGCACACCGAACATTGATCTTCCGGGTTCTCAAAGGCCTCAGCGATCATATCGGCGTTTCGGTCGTGCATCCCGATATGATCGCTGATGGCTGGACCTTCGATGACAGCTACCCGTGGGCCACTGGCGACAGGCTTCATGGCCTTCCGTTCGTCCGCGATCTTTATCTGAAGGTCGACCCCGACATCTCGGGGCGCGTGACGGTGCCCATCCTATGGGACCGGGAACGCGAAACCATCGTCTCGAACGAAAGCGCCGAGATCATTCGTATGTTCAACTGCGCCTTTGACGGTATAACCGGCAATACCGATGATTATTGGCCCGAGGTGTTGCGCGAGAAGATCGAGCCGATCAATCAGCGCATTTACGACACCGTCAACAATGGCGTCTACAAGGCGGGCTTTGCCACGTCGCAGGACGCGTATGACGCCGCTGTAGTGCCTCTTTTCGACAGCCTTGTTTGGCTTGAACAGCGCCTTGCCGGGAACCGCTATCTGATGGGTGAACAAATAACCGAGGCCGACTGGCGGCTATTCACGACGCTGATCCGTTTCGATCTGGTCTATCACCTGCATTTCAAATGCAACCGCGCGCGGATCGTCGATTTTCCGAACCTGTGGCAGTATCTGCGCGAGCTATACCAATGGCCGGGCGTGGCCGGGACGGTTAACTTTGACCACATCGTGCGGCATTACCACTACAGCCATGACACCGTTAATCCGCATCGGATCATACCGATCAACCCAGAAATTGATTTCGACATTCCGCACGGGCGTGGATAAAGCAAAACAACGAAGGTCAGCAGGCGCGCCCGTAATGTTCAACCATCGCCGTCAGATCCTCTGGCGGCGTATCAGTCTGCAGATAGGCACATGCGTTGGCGCTAAGGTTAAAGATGGACCCGTCTGAGAAAAACGACGTGTTGGTCACGAAGATCACTTGCGTGTCGGGGTAGCGATAGCTGGCCAGATCTGCAATCGCAAAGGCACTGCCCTGATCAAGTACAAGATCAAGAACAATAATATCAAAACTTTGGGTCTGAAGCGCGTTGGCGGCGCCCGCCTGACTATGCTCCAGGCGCACAACCATACCCTGACGCTCCATGTGTTTGCGCCACAGAGCGCCTAAATCCGGTTGGCTTTCGACAATCAAAACTCTCATTTCCGCTCCGATCAACCAAGGCATGAAAAGATAATTTGGGTTATGTGGAACTATGCTAATGTATATGACTCTCTCGCCCCAACGGTTAACAAAGCGTTAACAGTTACAGTTTGTGTTCACCCGTGAGCGCCAGCGCTTGTTTCTTGCGCGGTTTTCCGCTTGAAAGAGTAAAAATTGGACTTTTGCGGCATGACTCCCAGAAATTACATAGCGCGGCGCGCTCGCCTGGGCTGGACATTTCTCCTGGGTGGCGCAACAGGCTCAAGACGCCTGAACCGGCCGGAAATGACCTGTCGGTTAACACGGTCTGCCACCGTCAGCGAGGGATCTGAATAAGGTGACAAAGCCACGTGATCACGGTGGTGGTGTGGATGCCGCTGCCATCGCCTATGGCGGTACGCGGGCCGATTGGATCGACCTGTCGACAGGCATCAACCCGGTGCCCTATCCGCTGCCTCCTATCCGGCCGGAGGCCTGGACAGCGCTGCCTGACGAGGCCGCATCACAGGCCCTCGAAGCGGCAGCGCGATCTTTTTGGCGGGTGCCGGACAGTGCGGCCATCCTGGCCACACCCGGTGCCTCGGCGATCATCGCCCGCATTCCGGCGCTCGCACCCGCAGGCGTGGTCGACATCCCCGCCCCCACCTATAACGAACACGCCGCCGCCTTTGCGGCACAAGGCTGGCAAATGGGCTCGGATAACGTGTCTGCAAAAGTCATCGTGCACCCGAACAACCCCACTGGCCACTGGTATGACGCCGCAGAAGTGACGGCCCCGCTGACAATCATCGACGAAAGCTTTGCCGATGTTGCTGCTGACCGATCACTGATCCATCTGGCCGACCAGCCGGGGCGGATCGTGCTGAAAAGCTTTGGCAAGTTCTGGGGCCTCGCCGGGCTGCGCCTGGGTTTTGCCATTGGTCCGGAGGATCTCATTGCGCAGCTTTCCCAGTTGACCGGCCCCTGGCCTGTTTCTGGTCCGGCGCAGGATATCGCCACAGCCGCGTTGCGTGATCACGACTGGGCGATGGCCACACGAAAGCGTCTTGAAGGCGACGCCGCACGCCTCGACGCCCTGATGACCGATGCCGGGGCCAAAGTCGCGGGCGGCACATTGCTGTTTCGGCTCTACCGCGTCACGAACGCCGCTGCCTGGCAAGATCGCCTCGCACGCCAACATATCTGGACCCGTATCTTTCCCTATGCCGATGATCTGATCCGCCTCGGGTTGCCAGCGCCCGGCGACTGGGCGCGGGTTGAGGCCGTGCTATGAGCACCGCGCTAATCCTGGTCATAGCGATGATCCTCGACGCTTTGCTGGGCGAGCCACGTTGGCTCTGGTCGCGCCTGCCACATCCGGCGGTGCTGATGGGGCGTGCCGTCGGCTGGACCGATGAGTACCTCAACAGCGGCACCCTGCGCCGAGCGAGGGGAGTAACCGCTATGCTACTGCTGGGCGTCTGCGCACTTCTGCTAGGTTGGGTACTAAGCTGGTTCGGCCCATTTATCGAAATCATTATAGTTGCGATCCTGCTGGCTCAGCGATCACTGATCGATCATGTCCGCGCCGTGGCGGACGCGCTGCGCCTGTCGCTGGGCGATGCCCGCCGCGCCGTGGCCCGTATCGTTGGCCGTGATACCACCGCGATGCAAGCCCCCGCCATCGCCAGAGGAGCCATCGAATCGGCTGCCGAGAACCTATCGGACGGGGTGATTGCGCCCGCTTTCTGGTATTTGATCGGGGGGCTGCCGGGATTGCTGCTTTATAAGATCACCAATACCGCGGACAGCATGATCGGCTACCGCAATGACCGCTACGAGGCGTTCGGCTGGGCCGCTGCTCGGTTGGACGATCTGCTCAATCTGATCCCTGCCCGCCTGACCGCGTTGCTGATTGCCCTGTCTCACGGGCAAATGCGCGCGCTGGTCGACATTGCTGCAGATGCCCGCCAACATCGCTCGCCCAATGCCGGCTGGCCCGAGGCCGCGATGGCGCGGGCTCTGAACGTCGCGCTCGCGGGGCCACGCTCTTACGAAGGCGAAATGCACGATTTCCCTTATGTCTTTGACGCCGGTCAAAGGCAGATCGGCGCACCGCAAATAGATTCGGCCTGCACCGCCCTGTGGCGCACATGGGCCACAGCGCTGCTGGCAAGCGTTGCTGTTGCGGTTGTCACGGGCGGGTAGCATCCCTACCTTGACCGGATCAATTGACCCGGAGAATTCATGCGCGCGCTCAGTCTTGTAATGGCCATCGGTATAGCCCCTCTTGCCGCTCACGCCAGTTGCGGTGGCAATTTCAACAGCTTCGTGACCGAGATGAGGTCAGAAGCAGTCAGCCGCGGCCACAATCCCGCCGACGTTGATCGTTTCTTCGCCGTCACCCGGCAAGACCCCAAGGTGATCAGCGCCGACCGGCGGCAAGGCGTCTTCCAGCTTAGCTTTACAGATTTCGCGCGCCGCCTGATCAGCAAGGGCCGGATGACCACCGGACGTGGCAAAGCCAAGACCTACAGCGACACGTTCGACCGGATCGAGCGCGACTACGGCGTCAGTCGCGGTGTATTGCTGGCCTTCTGGGCGTTTGAAACCGACTACGGCACGTTTCAGGGCGATTTCAACACGCTGAATGCCCTCGTCACGCTATCGCATGATTGCCGCCGCCCCGAGCTTTTCCGCCCACAGGTCTTTGCTGCCCTTGAGCTTTTTGAGCGAGGTGACTTTGATCCTGCGCGCACCACCGGTGCGTGGGCGGGTGAGATCGGCATGGTCCAGATGCTGCCTCGCGATATCCTCGACAATGGTGTCGACGGCGATGGCGACGGCAAGGTCGACCTGAAAAAATCCCCGCGCGACGCGTTGATGTCCGGCGGAAAGATGCTGTCGCACCTGGGTTGGCGCGCCGGAGAGCCCTGGCTGCAAGAGGTCAGCGTGCCAGAGTCTCTCGACTGGTCGCAAACCGGGCTACGCACCACAAAACCGGCTTCCGAATGGGCGGCAATGGGTGTCACACCCCGTCACGGTCAGATCGCCGATCTGCCCGCCAGTATCATTCTGCCCCAAGGTCGGAAAGGCCCTGCCTTCCTCGCCTATCCGAATTTCAATGTCTATTTCGAGTGGAACCAGAGCTTTACCTATGTGCTCACCGCCGCCTATTTCGCCAACCGGCTCGAGGGCGCGCCGGTTTTCGACGCGGGCCGCCCCGACACGGGCCTCGACTCCAAACAGATGAAGCGCTTGCAAAAGAAACTGGCCGCGCGCGGCTATGATGTTGGCGACATCGACGGCATTCTTGGTGCTGGCACCCGCGCGGCCGTCCAGGATGTTCAAAAGGAACTTGGCCTGCCCGCCGATGCCTGGCCGACCAAGGCACTTTTGTCGAAGCTCTGAGAGGCTCATTTCGCCGTTCAGACTGCTGATTGAAACAGTTGTCGCGATGGCGTGAACAGCTATAATTTAAGCTAAAATATTGTATTTAAACAATATTTTAAGACATAACAGCTTCGTGAGCAACATATTACTGCCACACTGAAATTTTTCGCTCCCGCAATTCGTATCTCTCCCTGACAGCACACCAAACAAGGTCGTGCATTTAGCGGGCCTTGGCCCAAGGGAAAACAGAAAAGATGGTACGGACCGGCACATATCAGTTTCAGGCGACCTTTGGCGCTCTATTCGGGTTCCGTGCGCCGTCCGTTGCTGCGCTTGGCGCACTTGCGGCCTGGATCGCCGTGATCCTTTATGCCTCATCGAACTCCATCGTCACCGCCCTAGTGGATATCGGTCAGATGAACCCGGTCGCGGGCGGACGCAATGCCATAACCTATACCAACCTCTACATACTGGGTTCGGTGATCTCGTTGCTGCCGCTGGCGCTGCTGTATCGCCGGGATCTGAAACGCGACAACCTGCGCCGCCTCACCCGCCGCCACTGGTCGCTGCTGACGGTTTCTGCCGTACTTTCCTCGGTACTGACACCGGGGCTATTTTTCTATGCGCTTGAACATACCACCGTCACCAATATCGTGCTTGTTGGCCGGATCGAGCCGCCGCTGTTTCTGCTGGCCACCTGGTTTTTCCTGCGTGAACGGCTGAACCCCTGGGCCATGCTAGCGGGTCTTGTAGCCCTAGTCGGCGCGATTGTGATCATCGGCGCGGATAGCGGTATGGTCAGCTTTGGTAAGGGGGAACTTGCGACCGTCGCCGCCACACTTTCTTTTATCGCTTCCACCATCGTGACCCGCGCTGGGCTGCGCGATGTGCCCATCGGCGTCTTTGCAGTTTTCCGCACGGTCATTGGTGCCAGCCTTTATTTCATCCTTGTCACCGCGATCTTTGGTGCGGATCAGTTTCAGGACCTGTTCGCACCGGTGCTATGGCAGTGGGTCTGGCTTTATGCAATTGTTGTAATCGTGCTGGGCCAGATCGCCTGGAACTTCGGCCTCAAACATGCCCGCGCGGGGGAGGTATCGCTTGCCACCTCGTTTTCGCCGATGGCGGCAATCCTTATTGCAATGGCGCTGCTGGGTGAGGATCCCGGCCCCGGCCTGATCCCCGGCGGTGTGCTGATCGTGATCGCGATCGTCATTGGCCACCTTGGCAGGGATACGGCAAAGGATCAGACTGCGAAATCCAAGGACAGACACGTGGTCATCCGCCCCTATTGGGAGATACCGGGCTGGATGCCAAACCACGTCGCCGTCCGGCCCCTAACGAGTACCGCCGCGTTGGCGACACCTCCTCCAGGTGACAAGGCGCGCTCAAAGGGCCGGACGGATCGACAAACCATGCCATCCCTACAACGGCGTCACTTTCCACCTCTTCTGAACGGAAAATTCCAGAGCAGTTGACGGGCTCCTCAGGCCACCATCTGTTCGGCTTTCTTAAGATCAACACTGACCAGCTGGCTTACACCCTGCTCGGCCATGGTCACGCCAAACAGACGATCCATCCGACTCATCGTGACCGCGTGGTGGGTGATGATCAGGAACCGCGTTTCCGTCCGGCGGCACATCTCATCCAGCAGATCGCAGAACCGGCCTACATTGGCATCGTCAAGCGGCGCGTCGACCTCGTCAAGCACACAGATCGGCGCCGGATTGGCAAGGAATACCGCGAAGATCAACGCCAGCGCGGTCAGGGTCTGTTCCCCACCTGAAAGCAAGCTGAGCGTTGCCAGTTTCTTGCCCGGTGGCTGGCACATGATCTCAAGCCCTGCATCCAGTGGATCGTCGCTTTCGACCATCACCAGATTAGCCTCGCCACCGCCAAAAAGATGTTTGAACAGCAGCGAGAAGTTACTGTTCACCTGCTCAAACGCCGTCAGCAGCCGTTCGCGCCCCTCGCGGTTGAGGCTGGCAATGCCGCTGCGCAGGGTCTTGATCGCCTCTTCCAGATCGGTCTTTTCGGCCACCAGCGTGTCATGTTCTTCCTCGACCTCGCGGGCATCTTCCTCGGCCCGCAGATTGACCGCGCCCAAGGCATCGCGCTGTCGTTTCAGCCGGTTCACATCTGCCTCGATCGCGTCCGCCGCGGGCATGTTCCCAGGATCAGCCTCCAGCGTTTCCAGCAGGCGCTCGGGCGTGGTTTCCAGATCCTCGGTGACCCGGCTCGCGGCCTGATCGCGGGTCTCACGCGCCGCCTCGGATCGCGCCTCGGACCGCGCCCGCGCCTCTCGTGCCTCACTGGCGGCACGTTCGGCATCACGCTCTGCCTCGACCGCCTGACGAGCAGCCCCTTCTGCAGATGACAAAGCATCAGCGGCCCCGGCCCGGCGCGCATCGGCCTTATCGATCTCTGTGCTCAACTCAGCGCGTTTGGCTGCAATCTCTTCGGGTGCTGCCTTCGCCTGCGCCAACTCCTGCTCTGATGTCGCCTTGCGCTCTGCCAGCTCAGCGCTGCGCTTTTCGGCGGTCTCCAACCGGTGCCGCCAGCCGCTCAACTCCTTGGTGACTTCCTGCGACCGTCTGGTCCGGGCTTCCCCCTCGCGGCGCAACTCGTCATGAGCCGATCGCCGCGCCATCATTGTCATGCGCGAGGCCTCGACCGTCATCTTGACGTCCTCGACACCCGCCCGCGCTGAATCAAGATCACCCAGATCGGCAAGCCCCTTCTCGGCCTCGATCAGTTGCTTGCGCGCACCCATCGCTTCTTCTTCGTGGCGGGTCACGGCCAGCCCAAGCGACTCCAGCCGCGACTGTGCCAGATTGCGGTCCGCCTCGGCCTTGGACAGCGCCCGGTTGGCCTCGTTAACTGCCACGTCCGCCGCACGCCGTGCCTGCCGCGCATCGTGGTCAGCCTTTGTAACCTCAGCCAGCTTGGCACCCAGTACTTCATGCGCCAGACGCGCGCCATCTGCCCGGGCGGAAGCGTGTTCCAACTCCTGCTTCAGCACTTCGAGCCGGTTGAGCTGCTGCAACCGCAATGCCGCGGCGCTTGGCGCATCCTCGGCCCAGGCGCGGAACCCGTCCCACCGCCATAGATCGCCCTGCGCACTGACCAGCCGTTGGCCGGGTTTCAGCGCGGCCTGCAAGCGCGGGCCGTCCTCGGCGTCCACCAGCCCGATCTGGCCCATCCGGCGTACCAACACCTCGGGGACAGAGACATAATTCGACAGCGCATTAACGCCGTCAGGCAGCGGTTGCGCCTGCGCGTACCCCGCCAGCGTGACCCAGCCCGACGGGCCATCGCCACTGACTTCCGGTGCGCGCAGATCATCCGCCAGCGCCGCGCCAAGCGCCTTTTCATAGCCCTGTTCGACCTTGAGCCGGTCCATGATCTGACCGTCCTCAGCCGTATCGCGCTCGACCAGTTTGGCCAGTGCCGTAACCTCGGCCCTCAGCGCATTGACTTCGCCCTCAGCTTCCGAGCGCTCGCCCCGTGCCTCGACCTCGCGGGCCTGTGTATCAGCCCGGGCATCATCGGCAGCAATCAGCGCGACCTCGGCGGCCTGCGCAGCAGCAACCGCTTCTTTCTCGGCCACATGCGCGGCGTCATGATCCGCCCGCGACGTCGCCAATGCCTCTTCAGACGAAGTCACTGCCTCTCGGGCCCGTGCCGCCTCGGCCTCGGACCGCTCCAATGTCTTCTGGCTGTCACTCAGCAACCGTTGCGCAGATTGGTGCCGTGCGGCCAAACGCGCCACATCTTCGGTGAGCTGGCTCAGGTCACTTTCCCGTTCCTGCAGGATACTGGCCGCATCGCGCGCTTCAGCTGCCGCCGCCTCAAGCCGTGCGTCATGACCGTCGCCCGCCTTGGCAAGCTCTTTTGCTTCCCATTCCAGCCGCTCGATGGTCTCGCCCGCATCGCGGTTGAGGCCACTCTCGCGCTCAATATCATGGGCTAGCTGCTCGATCCGTTTCTCAAGCGTGGCGATCCGGTCGCGCGCACCTGCCTCCTGCTCATTGAGCGTATCGCGCTGCACCTGAAGCCGTTGCAGAACCGCTGCCGCTATTGCCTCTTCTTCCCGCAGCGGCGGCAGGGCCTCGTCCGATGTCAGGCGCAGCGTAGCCGCTGCACGCGCTGCACTTTCGGATTGCGCCGCGGCGGTGGTCCGCTCGCGCAATTCCGCCTCAGCGCGGGCGCACGCCTCATCAGCTTCTTTCCAACGTCGATACAGCAACAGGCCCTCGGCCTGCCGCAACTCTTCGCCGATCGCACGATACCTTGCGGCCTGCTTTGCCTGCCGGGCCAGTTGTGCCAACTGGCTCGCCAGCTGTTCGATGACGTCATCAACGCGGGTCAGGTTGGTCTCGGCGCCTTTCAGTTTCAGCTCCGCCTCGTGGCGGCGCTGATAGAGGCCCGAAATCCCCGCCGCCTCTTCCAGAATGCGACGCCGTGCCTTGGGTTTGGCATTGATGAGCTCGCTGATCTGCCCCTGCCGCACCAGCGCCGGGCTATGTGCGCCAGTCGAGGCATCGGCAAACAGCATCTGAACGTCACGCGCCCGCACATCCTTGCCATTGACCTTATAGGCGCTTCCAACATCGCGGGTGATCCGACGGACGATCTCAATATGATCGGCATCGTTGAACCCGGCGGGCGCCAACCGGTCGGCATTGTCGATATGCACGCTGACCTCGGCAAAGTTACGCGCCGGCCGTGTCGAGGCCCCGGCAAAGATCACATCCTCCATGCCGCCGCCGCGCATCGCCGTGGGCCGGTTCTCTCCCATCACCCAACGCAGCGCTTCCAGCAGGTTGGATTTGCCACAACCATTCGGCCCGACAACCCCGGTCAACCCGTCATGAATTAACAGGTCCGTCGGATCCACGAAGCTTTTGAAGCCGGTCAGTCGGAGTTTGGAAAATTGCAACGGCACGCCCTGTTCAAATGATTCCAATCAGAGCCAAATGTGCGGGGTGCCAAAGCCATCTGTCAACGGCAAACCCCATAATATGGCTAAACGCGCTCAGTTATCCACAAGATATTGCGCTAGATGATGCCGATCAGATTGCTATTCTGCGCAGCAACTGTGATCGGGCGCGCCCGTCAACCATCAAACCCTGACACCGAAACGAGTGGATATGTCAAAACCTCTTCTCCTGCTCTCCATCGGCCTTCTTTTGGGTATGGGCGTTGGTTTCCTGCTTGCTACCGCCACGTATCAAGCACCGCCCTCATCCGATGCATCAGCACATGACCATTCGGCGCATGATCACGGCAACAACACCGAGCATACCCGGCTGACCGATGTCAGCGGCCTGGTGCCGACGCTGATCCTTACCTTGCACCCGGACGGGCGCCAAAGCCGCAATCTGCATATCGGGGTCACTAATTTTACTTTCGCCCCAGGGGCGGTCAACGGCCCGCACGTTCCCGGCCAAGGGCATGCCCATATCTATGTCAACAACATCAAGATCGCCCGTGCCTATGGTGCCTGGATGCAACTGGCGGCGCTGCCAAAGGGCACCCACACCATCCGCGTGACGCTCAACGCCAATGACCATACGGCGCTGGCCATAGGTGGCGCACCCATAGAAGCGACAACCACGGTAACGATTGAATGATGCCGAAAACCCCAGAGCAACCACCATGCTGATCGTTGAACCCGCCCACCCCCGCAGCCCCGGCCCAAGCGCCCTCATTCAATCCAGCCATGCACTGATGCTGGACCTCTACCCGCCCGAGGATAATTTTGCGCTCGATATCGACGCCCTCTGCGCCCCGGACATTCACTTCTTCGCCGCACGCGACGGCGGGCAGACGCTTGGAACCGGCGCGCTTGCAGTGCGCGACGGGTATGGCGAGGTCAAAGCCATGTTCACCGCTCCCGAAGCGCGGGGCAAGGGCGTGGCTGCGGCCCTGCTGCGCCAACTCGAAGATCAGGCCCGCAGCCTCGACCTGTCCCAGATCAAGCTCGAAACCGGCGAGGAACTGGCCGAGGCTGTTCGCCTTTATGAACGTCATGGATTTAATCGTTGCGATGCTTTCGGCGACTACCAACCCAACCAATTCAGCATCTTCATGGAGAAGAACCTGACCTGACCTCAAAGGTCCGCCCCCTCGGCGGAACGGGGTGGGCGGGTGGGCGTTCCGCCGAGGGGGCGCCACAAGGCTGGACACGAAACCAAAACCCAAGCACGATAAGTTCATCATCGAGGGTTTTCCTATGCCCATACGCGGCCACTGCCTGTGCAAATCTATCTGTTTCGAGCTGACCGGGCCACACAATTGGGTCGGCCATTGCCATTGCGACAGTTGCCGACGCGGGGCGGGTGCGCCAGTCGTGACCTTCATCGGCCATCCCAACGGCCATTGGCGCTGGACCGGCGCGCGCCCCACGCAATTCACGTCATCCGCAGGCAACTACCGGTATTTCTGCCCGACCTGCGGCAGTTCGGTGGCTTATGCCTCGGACCGGTATCCCGACGAGATGCATTTTCACGCCGCACTGCTTGAAACCCCCGCAGCCGTGAAGCCTTCAGAAATTTACCATGAAGACGAACGCTTGCCCTGGCATCTGGACGCGACAGCCTAAATCGGCGCGCAACTCAGGTCGGCAATGCTGTCATAGACCACGTCAATCTGGCATTCGAACTCGACATCCCGCGGCAATGGCTTCAGTTGCCCGCCGCAATCCAGCCATGCCTGCATCACCGCTGCATCGCCCTCAAGCCGCCGCACCCGGCAGCCGCTGGCCTTTTCAATGGCCATCACCCCGCGTGGTGCTACCGCCGCCAGCCTCGGCGCTGGTTCGGCATTCAACCGGATCGCCTGCGCCCGGAGGTCCAGAACCCGCACGGCGAAAACACTCTGATCAATTCTGATCCTGGTCACGTCTGCATGGCGAAATGCTGGCCCGGGCGCATCGCACCCGATCACCGCCAACAATGCCATCGCGACCATACATCTCATGCCCCGTAGCGTGGCATTATCAGAGTTAACAAAACCTTATCCGAGACCAATTTCACCCTTGCACCTCGACGCCCCGCACCACCAAAGTCGCGACAGCAAAAACAGGAGTCATCATGATTACCCGCACATGCTCAGCCCGAAAGGTCTTCTGATGCCAAAACATCGCGTTCTCACCGAGTTCGGCATGGGCAGCAGCCTGCGCCGTCAGGACTATACCGAAGCCGCAAAAGGGCGCTCAAAGACGCGCTCTGGCATAACTCCATCAACATGGCCGAACTGTTTGGCTTCGAAAAGGAAGCGATGCTGATCGATGTCGAGATCGCCGTGCAACAGCCCGATCAGGTCGACATAGGCCAACTGACCAGCGTTTTTCCCTATGGCCAGATCAGCGTCACCACCACCCACGGTGGCCTCGATATCCCGCGTCCCGTGGGAAATCCCACGGTGATCGCAAATGCAGCGATTTCCGTAAGTTTCGACATGGTGCGCACATCATGAGCGATCAACGTTTCATCATCGAAATGGGCATAGGCAACGACCTGCACGGGATGGATTACCAAAAAGCGGCGCGGCGCGCGATTGAGGACGCCTTTCGCCATTCCACCCTACCGATCTTTCAGACCACTCGCCTTGAACACACCGAGATGCGCGTTCAGGTCACCATTGGCGTGCAGGAGCCCAATCAGCTCGACACCGGTGCGCTCGCCGACATGCTACCACGGGGCCGCGCTGCCGTATTGGCAGTCAAGGGTGGCCAGAACGTGACCAACCCGGAAACCGGCGAAACGCTGGTCATCGCCACCGCCGCCATTGAGGCATTCCTGCCGTATCAGGGAGATAAGTGGCGGGTTGGATGAAGATGCTTAGCGGATAAAGCGGACATCCGATTTGGCTTTTCAATGCCCAATCCGAAGAAAAGGCCAAGATCGAAAAGGAGGCCGAGTACACGATGCTAGCAGTTGCCAACAGCCAGTTTGTATCCGTGACTTTCACCAAGGAAGACAGGACAGAGCGTGCGATGCGCATATGCGCTCTCAAATTGCCCGTCACATTCATCAACAGCTCAGTGGAAAGACCATACCCGTCACATAGTTGTCGCGTACAAAATACCCATCACCGGTTACACTGCACGATGTCCTGGCATCCGCTGCCTCTTTAGTTTTGGCACTCAGGTTAAACTTACGCGCGCCAAAGGTGTGCGACGCATGTTGCACCACGACAAAGTCGTGAGTGTCCACGCGCACCTGACGCATCAGCAACTTGTACTTCCCAAGATTTACGGCCTCTGATTCACCCTGTCGCCAGAACGACTCGCGTGACCGGAAGGCTGCAAGCGCTGCGGATCGTTGGTTCAGCGCTTTACCGCGCCTTGAATATTGGCGTGACTTTTCTGAATGAAACGGAAGCGAGGTCGGCGGGGCAGTATGTGTGGCCAATGGAGCGAAATTCGAGGCATCTGGTGCCCGTTGCGGCGCCACTGATATCTGCGGATCAAGGCTATACCCTGCCCCACCGCTGAAGGCCCCGGAGGCGTTGTTGTACTGAGGGGCGCCGCTGCAAGCTGAGAGCAAGCAAATCATGGCAATGGCCACATAACGTTTCATCCATAATCTCCGTGTCAAAATCCTACCGGCAACTTCAGCGGGAAAGTTGGTGAAACGATGGCGATATGGAGAAAGGTTTTCAGCTTGCTCCTTCAATTTGGCCGTGATTTGGCTTTTCGTCTGCTTTGGGTTCAAATTGACCCTTAACCGATCCATCAATCCTCCCTAAACCCGCGCTTGTTCCTGCGTAAGGGCGGTCATATAATCTGACCAATCATGCAAGGAACGCCAATGCCCTTCCAGAAAGTCACGCCCGAGAAGCTCTCGACCGCTGTCACTCGCCAGATCGAAAAACTGATCTTGCGCGGTATCCTGCGGCCCGGGGAGCGCCTGCCTGCGGAACGTGAGCTGGCCGAGCGCCTGGGCGTTTCGCGCCCCTCGTTGCGCGAAGCGGTGTCCGAATTGCAGGAAAAGGGTTTGCTGGCCGCGCGCGCAGGCGCCGGTATCTTTGTGGCGGATGTTCTGGGCAACGCGTTTTCGCCCGCGCTGGTCCAACTCTTTGCCGAACATGACGAGGCGGTGTTTGACTACATCACCTTCCGCCGCGACCTCGAAGGCATGGCGGCTGAACGTGCCGCCCGTTTCGCATCGGATACCGATCTCAAGGTCATCCAAGCGGTCTTTGACAAGATGAATGCCGCCCATGCCAAGTCCAACCCAAGGGATGAAGCGCAGCTGGATGCCGATTTCCACATGGCGATCATCGAGGCCAGCCATAATGTCGTAATGCTGCATATGATGCGGTCGATGTTCCAGCTGCTCAGCGAAGGTGTTTTCTATAACCGGCAGGTGATGTTCAAGCAGCGCACCACTCGGGACATGCTGCTGGACCAGCACCGCGCCATCAATGATGCGCTGCAAGCACGCGATGCACGGGCCGCACGAAACGCGGTCACAACACATCTGGATTATGTCGAGAAATCGCTGAGTGACCAGCAAAAGGCGGACCGGAACGAGGTCATCGCCAATCAGCGATTCGAACACGAAAACGCGCGCTGACCGTACCCTTCTCACCTACATATGCGGCTTCGTATCCGGTCATCCCGGATGAGTTAGTGATCCGTTCCGGTGCACTATTGGCAAGATCGAGATGCAGTTTTTTCTGTTACCAAACAGCCCGTTACTACCTGACCAGCCGTGATTGTGCCGCGTAACAGCTCAAGCCCGATAAATTAAAAATTTTACCAATTGATAAAATTTTTAATTGTGTCACACTAAAAGCAGCTAGTTTGCCACCGATGAGGAAGCCATGACCAACAATGCGCTGACCCCCGGCATCGCCGCCGGACGGCTCGACCAGACCGCCTATGCCGATAACTTCTCAGACCTGCATCCGCCGCTGGATCATCATGAGGCACTAGTGGCGGCCGATCGCTGTTATTTCTGTCATGATGCTCCCTGCATCACCGCCTGCCCTACGGATATCGATATCCCGCTCTTTATTCGCCAGATCGCCACCGGCACGCCCGAGGCGGCAGCGAAAACCATTCTGGGCCAGAATATCCTTGGCGGCATGTGCGCTCGCGTCTGCCCGACCGAGACACTCTGCGAACAGGCCTGCGTGCGCGAAGCCGCCGAAGGCAAACCGGTTCTGATCGGCCAGCTTCAGCGCTATGCCACAGATACGGTTATGGAAAAGGGCACACATCCCTTCATGCGCGCCGAACCGACCGGCAAGACGATTGCCGTTGTCGGCGCCGGCCCTGCGGGACTGGCCTGTGCTCATCGTTTGGCGATGAAAGGCCATGACGTCACGCTCTATGACGGCCGCGATAAACCCGGCGGTCTGAACGAATTCGGCATCGCCACCTACAAAACCGTCGACAGCTTTGCCGAACGCGAGGTGACCTGGCTGATGCAAATCGGTGGCATCATCTTGGAAACCGGCAAACGGCTGGGCCGGGACATGACCCTCGATCAGCTGAAATCTGACCATGACGCCGTTTTCCTCGGCATCGGCCTTGGCGGCGTCAACGCGTTGGGATTGCCGGGCGAGGACAAGGACGGCATGCTGGATGCCGTTGATTTCATTTCTGATTTGAGACAATCCAATGACCTGTCAAGCCTGCCCATCGGTCGCGATGTCGTGGTCATCGGCGGTGGCATGACCGCCGTGGATGCCGCGGTTCAGGCCAAGCTTTTGGGCGCGCTCAACGTCAGCCTCGTCTACCGTCGGGGCCGCGGCCGGATGAATGCCAGCGGGTTCGAGCAAGACCTAGCAGCCTCCAAGGGCGTGCGCATTATTACCAACGCCTCACCCAAGGCAGTCCACGGCAATGGGGCCGTTCGTGAGATCGAGTTTGAATATACCGACAATGATCTGAACCCGACCGGCGAGACCGTGCGCCTGCCCGCCGATCAGGTTTTCAAGGCAATTGGCCAAACACTTGACGGCGATGATCTGCCCGCGCTGGACGGTCGCAAAATCGCGATCACCGGCGCCGGACGTACCAGTATCGAGGGTGTCTGGGCGGGTGGCGATTGCGCGACCGGCGGCGATGACCTGACCGTGACGGCTGTCGCCGAAGGTCGCGATGCCGCCGAGGATATCCACGCGACCCTGATTTCGTGATAAACTGAGGGCATATTTCATTACCTACAGAGGATTTATGCCATGACCGATACCGAAACCCTTGTTGCGCGCCACTACGCGGGAGCAACCCTGCTCGACAACATCCGCGCCGCGTTGAAAGAGGCGGGCGTTGATCCGGACGCGCCCGGTATCGAAGATCTCAAACCCGTGGACGAGTTTCACACCGGCGGGTCGGAGGCCACCGATGCACTGCTGGATCAACTGACGATCACCGCCGATACCCGCGTTCTGGATATCGGCTGCGGCATCGGTGGCGCGGCCCGCCATGTGGCGGCGCGGACCGGAGCGCATGTGCGGGGATTCGACCTGACGCCGGATTTCGTTACCACGGCAACTGCGCTTTCCGATCTGGTCGGAATGGCGGATCAGACCAATTTTCAGGTCGGCAGCGCCCTCGACATCCCCGAGCCTGACGACAGTGCCGATCTGGCGCTGATGTTCCACGTCGGCATGAATATCGAGGACAAAACCACGCTTTGCAGCGAAGCCGCGCGAGTGCTGGCTCCGGGTGGTACCTTTGCGCTTTTCGATGTCATGCGCGGCTCGGACGCGCCACTGACCTATCCCTTTCCATGGGCGGAAGAGGCGGCATTTTCCTTCGTCAGCCCACCCGGGGATTATCGCACCGCCGCCACGGCGGCAGGGTTCGAACAGGTGGCCGAACGCGACCGGTCCGATTTTGCCAAGGACTTCTTTGATCGTGTCTTTGCCCGGATCGCCCAGGCCGGAGGCCCGCCACCCGTGGGCATTCACCTGCTCATGCACGAGACCGGCAAGACCAAAATCGAAAACTATATCACCCACCTGTCGGCAGGCGACATTGCCCCGACGGAAATGATCTTTCGCCTGCCCGCATAGGGCCTGCGACAATAGGGAAGGAAAGCCAATGGCTGATCTGACGTCCAACTTCATCGGGATCACATCCCCCAATCCGTTCTGGCTGGCCTCGGCACCGCCCACGGATAAGGAATACAATGTCCGCCGCGCTTTCGAGGCCGGTTGGGGTGGCGTCGTCTGGAAAACTCTGGGCGAAGCAGGACCACCGGTCGTCAACGTGAACGGCCCGCGATACGGCGCGATCTGGGGCGCGGACCGGCGTCTCTTGGGGCTCAATAATATCGAGCTGATCACCGACCGGCCGCTCGAGGTGAACCTTGAAGAGATGAAACGGGTCAAGAAGGACTACCCTGATCGCGCCCTGATCGCCTCGCTTATGGTGCCGGTGAATGAGGACGCCTGGAAAGAGATCCTACGCCGGGTCGAGGATACCGGCTGCGACGGGGTCGAGCTGAATTTCGGTTGCCCCCACGGGATGAGTGAACGCGGCATGGGTAGCGCCGTGGGCCAAGTACCGGAATATGTCGGCCAGGTCGCGCATTGGTGCAAGAAGCACTCGGATCTGCCGGTGATCGTCAAGCTGACCCCCAACATCACCGACATTCGTAACCCTGCCCGCGCCGCGATGGAAGGCGGCGCCGATGCGGTCAGCCTGATCAACACGATCAATTCAATCACCAGCGTCGATCTTGACCTCTTTGCACCCGAGCCCACCATCGACGGCAAAGGCGCGCATGGCGGCTATTGCGGCCCGGCGGTCAAGCCGATTGCGTTGAACATGGTCGCGGAAATCGCCCGCTCCCCGGAGATGGCCGACCTGCCGATCAGCGGCATTGGTGGCGTCACCACCTGGCGCGATGCTGCTGAATTCATGGCCCTTGGCGCTGGCAATGTGCAGGTCTGCACCGCCGCCATGACCTATGGCTTCAAGATCGTGCAGGAAATGATTTCGGGGCTCAGCCAGTGGATGGACGAGAAAGGCATCACCGATACCGCCGATATCGTGCGCCGTGCCGTGCCTAATTGCAGCGACTGGCAGCACCTGAACCTGAATTACGTTGCCAAGGCCAAGATCAATCAGGATCTCTGCATCAATTGTGGCCGCTGCTTTGCCGCCTGCGAGGACACATCGCATCAGGCAATTTCAATGTCCGAGGATCGCGTTTTTGAGGTGATCGACGACGAATGCGTGGCCTGCAATCTCTGTGTCAATGTCTGCCCGGTTGAAGGTTGCATCACCATGGAGCAGATGGCCCCCGGCACCACCGATCCGCGCACCGGTAAGGTGGTCGAGAAAGAATATGCCAACTGGACAACACATCCCAATAATCCGGGGACATGTGCCGCCGAATAAGAGGCGCGTCAGACCAGCAGCTCGACAGATCCCCGCTGGGTGTCCGCGTCAAAGCTTGCGGTCGGTATAATCTTCCAGGCCGCATCAAGCGTCGGATACTCGAATACTTCTTCCGCCGCATCGCTGACACCTGCGGTCGGCAACTCAAAGCTGCTTCGTCGTGAAAGGCCGCCGCTTTCGAACCATTTGGCCAGGAAATCACCGACCTGAGCCGCTACGATGCTTTGTGCCTGTGATTCCGGGGCCGGGGCGGGAGCTGGTGCGGGGTCAGCCGCACGTTCGGTTACGGACCGGTCCGATGCCAACATCTGTTTCAACATTGTTGATTTCAATTTTCCGGCCTGGCTCTGCGCAGCCAAAGGGGGGCGGTAAGAGGCATCCGGAGCACCATCGCGCACCTTGGCTGTGGAAAACTGGGTAAGAGCATCTCGTGGCAGTTGCTGGCGCCGTTCAGCGACCGAATGAACTTGTAAAGTACCTGTTTCCAATGTGTTCAGCATATCTGCTCCGTTGGTATGTGTCTTAAAACACCTCCCCCCAACACCACCAAAATACCAGCCGCAGGAGCATAGCGGAACGGTTTTTCCTAATCTTAATTAACGATTGGTTATGTTGCCCGCGTGCACAGCCAGGATGTCACGGCGTCAACACTTTGCGAAAAAGCGTATCCAGATAACCGCGAGCGCCATCCGAATTCGCACCGCCCCCGGGCATCAGGATCTGCACCTGGGCATCAAAATCAGCATAGTGCTGTGTCGTGGCCCAGATCGAAAAGATCAGATGTCGCGGATCGACCGGGGCGAGCTTGCCCGCGTCAATCCATCCTGTGATTATAGCCGCTTTCTCATCGACCAGTTGCTTCAGCCCGGTTTCGAGATGTGGCAGCATTCTTGGCGCGCCCTGCAGGATTTCGTTGGCAAACAGGCGACTTTCCCGCGGATATTCGCGGCTCATGTCAAGCTTGAGATGCATGTAGCGCATAAGTTCTTCCAGAGGGTCCCCCTCGGGATCAATCCGCCGCAAAGGATCCAGCCAAGTATCCATCAACTGGTTCAGAAGGGTGACGTGAATATCCTCCTTGCCTTCGAAATAATAGAGGATGTTGGGCTTGCTCAAACCCGCCTGGGTCGCGATCTGATCCAGCGTTGCCCCCCGAAACCCCTGCTTTGAGAACACCTCAAGCGCCGCATCCAGAATCAACTCACGGTTACGCTGTTGGATTCGGCTGACTTTCTTGACCGGTTGGGCGTCATTCATCTTCAGGCTCAGTCAATGAGGTATGGTGACAGCATGCGGCATTTTCACCCCGGGGGAAAGACCAGCCAGGTCGGGGCGTATCAGCGCTTTGCTCCGATCCCCGCCAGTATGATGGATTTGACCGAGTCTTTGGCCGCCTCCCATTGCTCGTCCGACAGGGGCACACCACCGTTCAATGTCTCGATCTGGTGGCCGAAATCGGCGTAGTGCTGCGTCGTCGCCCAGAGCATGTAGAGCAGGTGGCGCGGGTCGATCGCATCCATTTTACCCTCATCGATCCAGCGCTGGATCACCGCCATGCGACCATCGGTCCATTCCACCAAAGTGGTTTCCAGGTAGTCCTGAATGACCGGTGCGCGGTGCATAATTTCCGAGGCCCAGACCTTGGAGCGTTCCGGATATTTACGGCTGATTTCGAGCTTGGCATCGATATAGGCGCCGAATCCCTCGACCGGTCCGGGTGCGTCGTCAAAGCTGTCGGCGGCCTTCAGCCAGTCCTGGAAAATCGTCTGCACCACCTGTCGGTAGAGCGCCTCTTTGGTGGGGAAGTAATAGTGAAGATTGGCTTTCGGTAACCCTGCCAGATCGGCGATCAACTGCATCGTCGCCCCGCCAAACCCCGCCTCGGCAAAGACTTTTTCCGCTGCTTCAAGAATGACACGCTCATTCTCCTGCCGGATTTCCTTCTTGCTCAGCGGTCGGGCAGTTTGGGACATCGCGCGTATCTCTCAAAAAGTTCTTGACCGGTTGGTCAGGATGTGGTGCTCTCTTCCTGACCATACGGTCAGGATGCGAGTGATTGCAAGAGGGCCGACAGATGCCCCGAGCCAAGGGAGAGAGACATGGCCGCACCGGGTGAGAATCTGAAAATCAATGGCGAGCGTCTGTGGGACAGCCTGATGGAGATGGCTAAGATCGGCCCCGGCGTTGCGGGCGGCAACAACCGACAGACCGTCACCGATGAAGATGGCGAGGGCCGGGAGCTATTTCAAAGCTGGTGCGAGGCGGCGGGCATGTCCATGGGGCTGGACACCATGGGCAACATGTTCGCACGACGAGAGGGAACCGACCCAGACGCTCTCCCGGTCTATGTCGGTTCCCACCTCGATACGCAGCCGACGGGCGGCAAATATGATGGGGTCTTGGGCGTGCTGGCGGGACTGGAACTGATCCGCACGCTGAACGATCTGGACATCAAGACCAAGCATCCCATCGTCGTGACCAACTGGACCAACGAGGAAGGCACGCGGTTTGCCCCGGCCATGCTGGCCTCGGGCGTGTTTGCCGGTATCCACGAGGAAGACTGGGCCTATGACCGCGAAGATGCCGAAGGGCTGAAATTCGGCGATGAACTGAAGCGCATCGGCTGGCGCGGCGAGGAACCGGTGGGGCAGCGTAAGATGCATGCGTTTTTCGAACTCCATATCGAACAGGGGCCCATTCTCGAGGCCGAAGGCAAGGATATCGGCGTCGTCACCCACGGTCAGGGCCTCAGCTGGACGCAGGTAACGATTACCGGCAAGGATGCCCACACCGGCTCAACCCCAATGCCGATGCGCCGCAATGCGGGTCTGGGCATGGCCCGGGTGCTGGAAAAGGTCGAAGAGATTGCGCTTTCCCATGCCCCCGATGCAGTCGGCGCGGCGGGCCATATCGACATCTATCCCAACTCGCGCAACGTGATCCCCGGCAAGGCGGTCTTCACCGTCGATTTCCGCTCGCCCAATCTGGATGTGATCAATGACATGGTGGCCCGCATGAAGGCCGCCGCAACCGAGATTTGCGACGAAATGGGCCTTGGCGTGGAGTTCGAAGTAGCGGGCGGGTTCGACCCGGTCACCTTTGACGAAAACTGCGTCACCGCAGTCCGCAACGCTGCCGAGCGTCTGGGGTATAGCCACCGCAACCTGATCTCGGGCGCGGGCCACGACGCCTGCTGGATCAACCGCGTCGCCCCCACGGCCATGGTCATGTGCCCCTGCGTCGATGGGCTCAGCCATAACGAGGCCGAGGAAATCTCCAAGGACTGGGCCACCGCCGGCGCGGATGTGCTGATGCACGCGGTGGTCGAAACGGCGGGGATCGTGGAGTAATGTCAATCTACAACACTTGGCCTCGCTCACCAAAACAAATGGTGGATGAAAAGCTCAGGCGTTCGTATCACAAAGCTATGGTGAAAGCGCTCCGCCCTGCGGCCGTAGCGGCTGGCTGGCGTAAACGCGATGATTGCGTCTATCGAGAAAAAGGTGACTGGCTCATCGTGGTCGATCTGGAGGTTTCGAACAACTATCCCAAGACTTGCGCAAAATTCCGAGTAAAGCCACTCGCGCTGGACGATATCATGTTGCAATTGGCAAACGCTCAAGATCCCAAAAGGTTATCGAATTCGTATAGAGCACTGGGATTTGGCAATTGTGAGGTTCCTCCATTGTACGAAGAGTGGTGGAAAGACGAACAGACAGATATCGATGCAAATGTGGCAACATTTTTGAAAGTTGCGGCTACGTCAGATAAAAGACTGGATGGCATCAAGGACTCGTCATTTGCAGATTATGTTGCTGACTACAGATGCCCTCATGGTCGTGACGATTATGGGCGAGCTTTGATATCCGCTTTGGTTTTGGAGAACCGTCTAAGCGAAGCCTTGGATGTTACAGATGCCTATTTGGATGGTCGGCGCAAAGCAACAACCACCATGAATTTCTGTAGTTCGAGTGACAGCGAGACCTCCTCTCGGTTCGAGTTCCTCGCACAGCAAAACATCAAAGCCATCATGCAACCTCGCAATCAATCAGACGACAGGAGACACCAATGACCACCAAAGTCATCAAGAGCGGCACCGTCTGCACGGCGGATCGCACCTGGAAGGCCGATGTCCTGATCGAAGGCGAAACGATCAAGCAGATCGGTGAGGACCTCTCGGGCGATGAATATATCGATGCCGAGGGCGCCTATGTGATCCCCGGGGGCATCGACCCGCATACCCATCTGGAAATGCCCTTCATGGGCACCACGGCGGCGGAGACGTTTGAGACCGGCACCTGGGCCGCGGCCTGCGGCGGCACCACGATGCTGGTGGATTTCTGCCTGCCGGGCGCGGACGGGTCGATCAAGAACGCGATCAACGAATGGCACCGCAAATCCGCGCCGCAGATCTGCTCGGATATCGGCTATCACATGGCGATCACCGGCTGGAACGAAAACATCTTCAACGAGATGAAGGATGCCGTCGACATGGGCGTCAACTCGTTCAAGCATTTCATGGCCTATAAGGGCGCGCTGATGATCGAGGATGACGAGATGTTCGCCAGCTTCAAGCGCTGCGCCGAACTGGGCGCGCTGCCGATGGTCCATGCCGAGAACGGCGATCTGGTGGCCGAGATGCAGCAAAAATACTTCGATCAGGGCATCACCGGCCCCGAGGGTCATGCGTATAGTCGCCCGCCCGAGTTCGAGGGTGAGGCCGCCAATCGCGCGATCTGCATCGCCGATGCCGCCGGTGTGCCGCTCTATATCGTGCATGTGAGCTGCGAGCAGGCGCATGAGGCGATAAGGCGCGCGCGTCAGAAAGGCATGCGGGTCTACGGCGAGCCGCTGGTGCAGTTCCTGACGCTGGATGAAAGCGAATATTTCAACAAGGATTGGGACCACGCCGCGCGGCGGGTCATGTCGCCACCCTTCCGGTCCAAGGACCATCAGGACAGCCTCTGGGCCGGGTTGCAGGCGGGATCCCTGCAGGTGGTGGCGACCGATCATGCGGCTTTCAATACCGAGCAGAAACGCGCAGGCCGCGATGATTTCCGGATCATCCCCAACGGCTCGAACGGGCTGGAGGAACGGATGCCGGTGCTCTGGACGCATGGGGTTGAGACCGGCCGCCTGACACCGAATGAATTCGTCGCCGCGACCAGCACGAATGTCGCCAAGATATTGAATATATACCCGAAAAAGGGCGCCATCGTCGAAGGCGCGGATGCGGATATCACCGTCTGGGATCCGAAGATCAGCAAGACGATTTCGCCCGCGAACCACCATTCGATCCTCGATTACAACGTCTTCGAGGGCTTCGAGGTGACGGCCAATTCCCGCTACACGATCTCGCGCGGCGAGGTGATCTGGGCCTGGGGTCAGAACTCCCAACCCCAACCGGGCCGAGGCCGCTTCGTCCCCCGCCCGGCCTTCCCCTCAGCCCATGAAGCGCTGAGCAAATGGAAGGCCCTGACCGCACCGAAGATGATCGAACGCGATCCGTTGAACATCCCCTCGGGGATCTGACAAGAAAGCCAGCCAGTGAGCGAGCAAGCAGTCATCCGCGCTGAAAACCTCAGCCTGACCTTTCAGACCAATGACGGCCCGGTACACGCGCTCAAGGACGTGAACCTTGAGGTGCAAAAGGGCGATTTCGTCAGTTTCATCGGGCCGTCGGGCTGTGGCAAGACAACCTTTCTGCGGGTCATGGCCGATCTTGAGCAGCAAACCGGCGGGACGATTACCGTGAATGGTGTCAGCCCGGAAGAGGCGCGGAAATCGCGGGCCTACGGCTATGTGTTTCAGGCGGCGGGGCTTTATCCGTGGCGGACGATTGGCGGCAATATCCGCCTGCCGCTTGAGATCATGGGTTATGAGAAATCCGATCAAGACGCACGCGTGCGCAAAGTGCTGGAACTGGTCGAGCTTGCGGGATTTGAAAAGAAATTCCCCTGGCAGCTCTCCGGCGGGATGCAGCAGCGGGCCTCGATCGCGCGGGCGCTGGCCTTTGATGCCGATCTTCTCTTGATGGACGAACCCTTCGGCGCGTTGGACGAAATCGTGCGCGACCATCTGAACGAGCAATTGCTGCAGCTTTGGGACACGACCCATAAGACGATCTGCTTTGTCACCCACTCGATCCCCGAGGCGGTCTACCTGAGCACCAAGATCGTTGTCATGTCCCCCCGGCCCGGGCGGATCGCGGATGTGATCGAAAGCACCCTGCCCCGCGAACGGCCCTTGGAAATCAGGGACACGCCGGAGTTTATCGAGATCGCCCACCGGGTGCGCGACGGGCTCAGGGCGGGGCATGGCGATGACGTGTGACACCGGGCGGGCGCAGACATGAACCGTACCCTGCCCATTCTGACGGTCGTGGCGGCGATTATCGCGCTTTGGTACGGGGCGGCGATCCAGCTCAACAAACCCTGGGCGTTGGACAAGGCCGCCCGCGCTGGCACCGAGCTGAGCTTCAGCGAGATGGTGACCGATACCTGGAGCCAAAAGAAACCGAAACTGCCCGTGCCACATCAGGTGGGCGCCGAGCTTTGGAAGACGACCGGCGAGATGGTGGCCAAGGGCCGAGGGTTCTCGAAACGCTCGCTGATTTATCACAGCTGGGTCACGTTCAGTGCGACCATGCTGGGGTTTCTGCTGGGCACGGGGCTTGGCATCGCGCTGGCGGTCGGGATCGTCTATAACCGCACGATGGATATGAGCGTGATGCCCTGGGTCATCGCCTCGCAAACCATCCCGATCCTTGCCATCGCGCCGATGATCATCGTGGTGCTGAACGCAGTGGGCATTTCGGGCCTGCTTCCCAAGGCGATGATCTCGATGTATCTGTCGTTCTTCCCGGTCGTCGTGGGCATGGTCAAGGGGCTGCGCAGCCCGAGTGCGATGCAGCTCGACCAGATGCGCACCTGGAACGCGAGTGCCAGTCAGACCTTCTGGCGGCTGCGGCTGCCTTCGTCGATGCCGTACCTTTTCACCTCGCTCAAGATCGCCATGGCCGCGAGCCTTGTGGGGGCCATTGTGGGCGAACTGCCGACCGGGGCGGTGGCGGGTCTGGGCGCGCGGCTTCTGGCGGGCAGCTACTATGGTCAGACCATCCAGATCTGGAGCGCGCTGATCATGGCCGCGACACTGGCGGCGGTGCTGGTCGGGATCATCGGGCTGTTGCAGCGCATCACTCTCAAACGCATGGGGATGGCGTGATGGGCTGGCTGGTCTTTGGCTTTATCGCGTGGCTTGTGGGGTGGAAGCTCAATTCAAGGCTTTCGCACAGGCCGCGAACGCAGTTCACGCGGCTGGCGGTGCCGGTCATCTTTGGCCTGACGATCATCGTGGTCTGGGAATGCATCGTCTGGGGGCTGAAGATTTCGCCGGTGCTGTTGCCCGCACCGACCCAGATCGCCCAGACCTTTGCCGCCTCGACCGCAATCCTGTGGGAGGATTTCGTGCAGACCGTGCTGAAAGGTGCATTGTCCGGGTACATTCTGGGCTGTGGCAGCGCGTTCTTGATCGCGATTGCCATTGACCGCTTTCCCTTCCTGCAACGAGGCCTGCTGCCGGTGGGCAATTTTGTGGCCGCGCTGCCGATCATCGGCATGGCACCCATCCTGGTGATGTGGTTCGGGTTCGACTGGCAGTCCAAGGCGGCGGTGGTCGTGGTGATGGTGTTCTTTCCGATGCTGGTCAACACCGTGCAAGGCTTGCAGGACACCGATGCCATGCAGCGCGACCTGATGCGGACCTATGCGGCGGGGTACTGGAAAACGCTGCTGAAATTGCGGCTGCCGGCGGCAATGCCCTTCATCTTCAACGGACTGAAAATCGCCACAACATTGGCGCTGATCGGGGCCATCGTGGCCGAGTTCTTTGGTTCACCCGTGCGCGGCATGGGGTTCCGCATCTCGACCTCGGTCGGACAATTGGCGATGGATCTGGTCTGGGCCGAGATCGTGGTGGCGGCAATCGTCGGCTCGGGCTTTTATGGCGGGGTTGCACTTCTCGAAAAGACAATGACATTCTGGCACCCATCTCAGCGGCGCTGAACACCTGATAACAACAAGGGAGAAAACAAATGAACAGTTTCACAAAGGCAATCGGCTTTGCCGCGGTAGGGGCCTGGACCACCTTGGGCACGACTGCCGCGCAGGCGGCGGATGATGTCACGCTGCAACTCAAATGGGTCACACAGGCACAGTTCGCGGGCTATTACGTGGCGCAGGATCAGGGGTTCTACGAAGAAGAAGACCTGAACGTCACGATAAAGCCCGGCGGGCCGGATATCGCGCCTGCGCAGGTGATCGCCGGGGGCGGCGCCGATGTGGTGCTGGACTGGATGCCATCGGCATTGGCCAGCCGCGAGAAAGGTCTGGCGCTTGTCAACATCGCCCAGCCGTTCAAAAGCTCGGGCATGATGCTGACCTGCCGCAAGGATGCGGGCATCAAAAGCCCGGATGATTTCAAGGGCAAGACGCTGGGAGTCTGGTTCTTTGGCAACGAATACCCGTTCCTGAGCTGGATGAGCCAGCTGGGCATTCCGACCGATGGGGGTGAAGACGGCGTGACCGTGCTTAAGCAGGGTTTCAACGTCGATCCGATCCTGCAGGGACAGGCGGCCTGCGTCTCGACCATGACCTATAACGAGTACTGGCAGATCATTGATGCGGGCCTTACATCCGAGGATCTGGTGGTGTTCAAATACGAAGATCAGGGCGTCGCCACGCTTGAGGACGGCATGTATGTTCTGGAAGAGAACCTGAGCGACCCGGCCTTTGAGGACAAGATGGTGCGGTTTGTGCGCGCCTCGATGAAAGGCTGGAAATGGGCCGAGGAGAACCCGGATGAAGCCGCGATGATCGTGCTGGATAACGATGCCTCGGGCGCACAGACCGAAGAGCATCAGAAGCGGATGATGGGCGAGATCGCCAAGCTGACCGCAGGTTCCAACGGCGCGCTGGACCCGGCTGATTTCGAGCGCACAGTCGAATCGCTACTGTCTGGTGGCTCCGATCCGGTGATCACCGCAAACCCCGGCGAGGCTGCCTGGACCCATGCCATTACCGACAAGGCGCTGAACTGACAGCGATAGAAAACCATGATCAGGGCGCCCATCGCGGCGCCCTTTTTTCGGTCTAAGCGATATCCGGCAACCTCGCCACATTGCGGCCACAATCGCCGGTGTCGTAGGCAGGTTATCGAAAACCGCTATATCTGGATGACGCAGTGTAACACTCCGCAATAATTCCTTGGGAATGAACGCTTTATTTACCAAGATCGCTATGATAGCCTGAGAGGACAAAACAAAAGCCAGCCGGAAAACCGGCGGCATGAGGCAGAAAAGAGTAGTTCCATGAAGGCGCGGAGCAGGCAGCCGGTCCGTTGGGGCCTGGTGGCGTTAGCCACAATCTGGATGTTAATCGTTGTGCCGCTCAGTGCGGCGGCAGCGCCATATGCGGCGATGGTGATCGACGCACGATCGGGAAAAGCGCTGCATTCGCGAAACGCGGATACGCGGCTGCACCCGGCATCCCTGACCAAGATGATGACCCTCTATATTGTTTTCGAGGCCGTCGAGAATGGCGAGATCAGCCTTGATACCAAGGTGCGTATCTCCAAACACGCCGCCAGCGAACCACCAAGTAAGCTGGGCTTGAAAGCCGGTCAGCGCATTGCGCTGCGGTATCTGGTGCGGGCGGCGGCAGTTAAGTCCGCAAATGACGCGGCAACGGCTCTGGCCGAGGCAATCGAAGGGTCGGAGGCGCGCTTTGCCCGCCGGATGAACCGCACTGCCAAGGCCCTTGGCATGACCCGCACGACCTTCAAAAACGCCCACGGCCTGACGGAATCGGGTCATCTATCGACCGCTCGGGACATGACCACGCTGGGCCGGCATCTGTTTTACGATTACCCGGAATATTACAACCTGTTCTCGCGCATGACTGCAAATGCAGGTGTGAAAACCGTCTATCACACCAATCGCAAGCTGCTGGCGAGCTATCGCGGCGCCGATGGCATCAAGACCGGCTACACCCGTGCAGCAGGTTTCAACCTGGTAGCCAGCGCCGAACGCGGGCGCGAACGTATCATCGCCACTGTCTTTGGTGGACGCTCCACCCGGACGCGCAATGCCAAGGTCGCCGAGTTGTTGGATTTGGGCTTCAAGCGCGCACCAAGCCGTGTGGCGGTGCATCGCCCGGGCCGACCTGCATATTATGGCAAGATCGGCAACGACACCCCTGGCGGCGTGGGCAAGACCGTGCGTCTTGCCGCAGCAGCGGCTGTCAGGAAAAGCCTGCGCCCAGCACTGCGGCCGCGCCCCCAGAACACACCTATTCTGGTAGCGGCCAAGGATGATATCGACAAGGCGGTCATGGCCGCCCAGACCACCGAGGTGGCTGCGCTCGAAAAACCTAAAGGCGCCGAGGCGGCAACCATCCGCATGGTAAAACCCAACGCCCGGCCCAAGTCGATTCTCGAGGCGAAAGCTCCCCGCAAAGACCAGGCAGCCGAGGTCGTGACGCGGCTTTCCACCTCTGGCGGGCGGCTCTGGGGTATCAATGTCGGACGTTATCCCAGCCAGTACAAGGCGCGTTCGATCCTGTTGCAGACCGCCCTGAACGAGATGAGCACACTGGATGGAAGCCTGCGCAAGGTCGTGGCACGTTCAAACGGATATGATGCCAATTTCATGGGGCTGACCCGCGAAACCGCAGACCTTGCCTGCCGCAGGCTTCAGGCCAAACAGGTGACCTGCTTCATGATCGGGCCTAGCTAAGACGGCATTCTAAACAACTGACAGCGAATATAAGCGCCCTACCCTTTGGGGTGTTTATCGTATTCGTCATCCAATATGCGGCGACTGTCGCCCTCGGGGTCATCATACTGGTTCGACCTGACCGTGTAGATGAAAGCGATCAGCCCGACGCCTCCTAGCAGCAGTGAAATTGGTATCAGATAAGCCAATACATTCATCGCGGATCACCTTACTCTCAGCGCATTCAGAGACACGGTGATCGAGCTTGTCGACATGGCGAGGGCCGCGATCAGCGGTGTTGCCAGACCAGCCACGGCGAGCGGCACGGCAATCAGGTTGTAAATTGTGGCGATACGAAAGTTATCACGGATGCGCCGCGTGGCCCGTTGCGCGGTTTCACATGCCGCAGCGATAGGTTCAAGATCGCCACCCAAAAGCACGATGTCGCTGGCAACGCGAGCGGCATCCAATGCGGACGCCGGTGAAATCGAGACATGGGCCGCAGTCAATGCAGCCGTATCATTCATGCCATCGCCCACCATCAGCACATGGGCGCCCTGTTCGGAAAGCTCCTGGATACGGGCGGCTTTGTCCGCGGGCAGCGCCTCGGCGAGCCAATGAGAGATGCCCAGACGGCTGGCAAGCGCCTCGACGGGCGCAGTCGTGTCACCCGACATCAGAAACACTTTCTTGCCGCTTTCCTGCAGGGCCCGGACGGCCTCTGCCGCGCCGTCGCGCAGCCTGTCGGTAAAGGTGAAGGCAACGGGGTCGCCATCACCGACTTGCAGGAACGTGGCGGTCTCGGTCGCCGGTTGCGCCCCGATCCAACTTGCACGCCCCAGGCGCACTTGCCGCCCTTGCCAAAGCCCCCTGGTGCCAAACCCCGGCTCCTCGGTAACCTCGTCAACCTGAACCGGCGCGGTTCCGGCCTCAGCAGCGGCCAGCACGATCGCCCGGGCCAGCGGGTGTGACGACCCGTTGGCCAAACTGGCGGCCAATGCCACCGCCTGTTGTGGTAAGTCAGCAAGGTTGGTCAGCTGGGGCGTGCCTGCCGTCAACGTGCCGGTCTTGTCGAATACCACCGTATCGACCTGCGCCAAACGCTCCAGCGCGGTGGCGTCCTTGATCAGCATCCCGCGCTGAAACAGCCTTCCAGACGCGGCCGTGGTCACGGCAGGAACGGCCAACCCGAGGGCGCAGGGACAGGTAATGATCAGCACGGCGGCGGCGATATTGAGCGCAGTGCGCAGATCGCCGCTATAGAGATACCAGCCAATGAAACTGAGTGCCGAGAGGATATGTACACCCGGCGCGTAGAGCCTAGCCGCCTGATCCGATAGCGAGGTATAGCGCGAGCGACCCGATTCAGCGATAGCAACCAGATCCGCCATCTGGTGCAGCGACGTATCCCTGCCCACGGCTGACGCCCGGATGGTCAGGGGGCCTGTCAGGTTGACCTCTCCCGCTGACACCGCCTGCCCCGGCTGCGCCAGAACAGGCAGGGTCTCTCCGGTCAGCAAAGAGCGGTCAATCTCGGACGTGCCGGTAACGATCTCTCCATCCACGGGCATGCGCCCACCCGGTCGCACAAGAACCAGATCATCCACATTCAACTCGGCCTGCATGACCTCACGTTCAATGCCGTTCTCAACCCGGATCGCGCGAGGCACTTCCAACGCGCTGAGTTCCTGCGCCGCGGAACGGGCAACAGCCCGGGTGCGGTGATCAAGATATCGGCCCGCTAGCAGGAAGAACACCAGTGCCAGCGCCGCGTCGAAATAGGCATGTTCGCCCGACAGGGAGGTCTCCCAGAGCGACGAGACTAGCGCCAGCAGAATGGCCAGCGTGATCGGCACATCCATGTTCAACCGGCGCTTCGACAGCGCCGCCCAGGCGTTGTGGAAAAACGGCTGCCCTGCAAAGGCAATCGTTGGCAGCGCGATGGCGGCGGAAATCCAGTGGAAGAGATCGCGGGTTGCAGCCTCGGCCCCGGACCAGACGGCGACCGACAACAGCATCACGTTCATCGAGGCAAAGCCAGCCACCGCCAGCCGCATCAGCAGATCCCGCCCCGCCTTATCGCTCGCTGTAGCGCTGAGCGTGCCCGCATCCAGCTCATGCGCCTCATAGCCAAGCCCGCCGACCAGTTCGGCCAGTTCCTGCGCTGTGACACCGGGTGCCGCGTCAATGCTGGCACGTTTGAGCGTTAGATTCACCCGCGCCGACCTTACCTGCGGATGGCCGTTCAGGATGCGCTCAACCTTTGCAATACAGGCCGAGCAATGGATCGTGGGAAGGGACAGGGCGATCTGCGCCGCCTCTCTCTCGACAGGGGCCTCCGGCGCCGCCACCGGGGCGGCAGCACAGGCCGGACAGGCCGACGCGGGAGGGCGCAGAACGGCTGTCATTTCTTGTGCAGCACCACACGCTGCCTGAATTCGGTGCCATCTTTGGCCGTGGCCAGCATACGGATATTCCAGTTGCCCTCACCCAGATCAACCGGCGCAACATAGGCCGACCCGTCAAAGCTAAAATCCGGGTTCTGGTCATCGTAGACATGGGTGGCGCGACCAACTGTCGCCTCGAGGCTGTGCACAGCAACCGCGCCGCCAACCGCGTCGGTGATGGCAAGCCGCAAGATGCCAGCCTCGTGATCAGCGCGGATTGTCCAGCCCAGGGCTTCCTGCGCCGTCTTGCGGTCATCGAACTGCTGACTCGCAACGTAGGAATTCTTGACTTCGAGTCCCGGAAAGGTTTTGACCGCGTTCCAAGCGAGCAGCAGGTTGACGCCGATGATCAGGCCAAAAGCCGCGACGAACCCCATAAGCACATGCCGCCCCGTGATCTGCCGTACCACCATCAGTTGCCCTTTCCGTTAAAGACCGTGTCCTTGTAGGCCCGGTCACCACTTTTTATATCTTCAACCCAAATGCGTACAGCCGTGCGTTCCGCCAGCGCCGGGTCTGAGCCGGGTCGAGCCTGAAGATAGACCCGCTGGTTCAGCGTTGTATCCGCGGGGGCATTGACGGTTACCCTGGATTGCCCCTCGACCAGAAGCCGGATTGACGGGTCGCCCGACACCGTCAACCGGAAGGGCCGGTCTTCACCATGTTTGTTCAGTAACCGCACCTCGTAGGTATTGCGGATAGTGCCGTCGGACATGGTGACAAAGGTCGGGTTGCGCACGGGGGCCACCGTCATTTCTATGTCAGAACGGATGAAAAGCGCAAAGAGCAGGCCAAACCCGACAAGCGACCAGAGCGCGGTATACAAGATCGTGCGTGGCCGCAGGACATGTTTGAGGATCGGTTTGGGGTCTTTGCCCGCGCGTTCGTTTTCCTCGTCGGTCAGGGCCATATAGTCGATCAGACCACGCGGCTTGCCGATCTTGGCCATGATGTCATCACAGGCGTCGATACATAATGCGCAGGTGATGCACTCCATCTGCTGACCATCGCGGATGTCGATGCCCACGGGGCAGACGTTGACGCAGGCCATGCAGTCGATGCAGTCGCCCTGTGGTTCGCCGGATTTGACGGCGTCGGAATTTTTGCGGGGTTCGCCGCGCCATTCGCGATAGCCGACGACCAGCGTTTCCTCGTCCATCATCGCCGCCTGGATGCGAGGCCACGGACAGGCGTAGATGCAGATCTGTTCCCGTGCAATGCCGCCAAACAGGAAGGTCGTGGCAGTCAGGATGGCGACGGTTGTATACGCCACCGGATGGGCGTTCAGAGTGAACAGATCGATCAGCAACGAAGGCGCATCGGCGAAGTAAAACACCCAGGCACCGCCCGTCGCCATGGCTATGAAAAGCCAGGTGATCCATTTGATCACCCGTAACCTGAACTTACGGAAGTCCCATTTCTTCTGACGGTGCAGACGCAAACGTGCGTTCCTGTCGCCTTCAATCCAGCGCTCGACCAGGATAAACAGATCTGTCCATACGGTCTGTGGACAGGCATAACCACACCAGACCCGGCCAAGCGCCGAGGTAAAAAGAAAAAGCCCCAGCCCCGCCATCACCAGCAAACCGGCGATGAAGTAAAACTCGTGCGGCCAGATCTCGATCCAGAAGAAAAAGAAACGACGCCCCGCCAGGTCGACCAACACGGCCTGATCCGGCAGGTTGGGGCCACGATCCCATCTGATCCACGGTGTCAGGTAGTAAATGCCAAGGGTCACCGCCATGATCACCCATTTCAGATTGCGAAACGGGCCATAGACCTTCTTCGGAAAGACCGGTTCACGGGCGGCAAAAAGGCTGTTGGGTGCGTCGGGCTGGTTATCGGCCACGGAATCACTCCGGTATGTCAGGTCCTGTCAGGCCGTTATTGGCAGGTGCGGCACGGGCAGACTTTGACCTGAATCAAATTCTGAGTCTGAAACTGATCTATTTATCCATTTCACAGGTTTTCACCTGTTTTCGCAACCATTTGAGGAACTTGCGCAGGGCCGGGCGCTGCACGCCGGGGCGGGTGACCATATGATACCCCTTGACCGCATCGCTTTCGAACAATTTGCGCAAACGTCCGGCCTGCAAGTCTTTTTCGGCAAAAGCCTGAACGGTGACGGCCACCCCCTGTCCGTCCCGCGCACCATCAAGCAAGAGGTTTCCGGGCAGTTGGATCGACCCCTGCGACAGTTTTTCCAGCGTGCCGATCCCCGCCAACCAGCTATTGGCTTCGGACAGGCCCGCGTCGATCAGCCAGGGAAAATCCGCAAGTTCATCAAAGGTTTGGAACGTCTGATCCCCCACCAGTGACGGCGCCGCCACGACCACCATGCGCGACAGAAACAGCGGTTCACTGTCGAGACGCGGCCAATTGCCAGCGCCATAGCGCAGCGCCACGTCGATATCGTTGCTTTCCATCGGCTCGACCTTGGGGCTGGTGCTGAGGATCAGGTTGATATCGGGGTGTTCGGTGTGAAACCCGCCCAGTTGCGGCATCAGCCAGGCCGCCGCCAGCATCGGCGTCGTGGCGATATGCAGGGGGCGGTTGGCGTCTGCGCCGGTAAGGACATTGATTTTCTGCGCGATGATGTCAAAGCCCTGAGTCAGCGCATCGGCCAGTTGCTGCCCTTCGGGTGTCAGCGTCAGGCTGCGCCCGCTGCGATCCACCAGCTTCAGCCCTGTGTGAGCCTCAAGCGTCTTGATTTGCTGGCTGATCGCGGCATGGCTGACATTTAGCTTTTCGCCCGCCGTCACGACCGCGCCGGTTTCGGCCAGAGCTGAAAACGCCCTGAGCGCCGATAGCGGTGGAAATCCCAGCCAATCCATTATGTAATCTCACCTTACATTTTTGAATTTTTCCTGGGTCGCATAAAGCCAGCCCGGATGCAATATTCAATGCAGAAATTAACACCACGAAAGGAAACGACATGCTGGGAATTTTCGCAAAAACTTTCAATACCGCCACCCGGACCGACGCCCGCAACCACTGGGGCAAACATGACCGGTTCAACGACCGCCGCGACCTTGATCTGTTTCCGCATAACACAAGCGGAAAGCGTGTTTGAACCGCGCATCTTTGACCTTGAACCGGCCGTTGGTAACGGCGGCCGGTTCCGGCATTGGCCGTGGCGTGGCCGCCGGTGGGTGCGCCACGCACCGCCGGCCCCGGCCAAACGGGATGGTTGATAGAAACGTACGTCCCGTACAGAATGTACGCTCAAAACGTACATAACTGCCTAGCAGCCCACCCAGAGAATTTTTGGGCCACAGCCTTCTCCCTCTGTGGCCCAATCAGGGGCGGCACCGGCCTTCCAGGAAACGCGCGAACAGGACGGAAGGGCCGGTGCCTGACCCGCGGGAATAATCTCGCGGGTGTTCTTGTTTATTCCCCGCCACCGAGCTGGTGGACATAAGCGGAGACTGCGCGAATTTCGGCTTCGCTCAGACGGGTCGACCATCCGGGCATCACGCCAAAGCGGCTATAGGTAACGGTTTGCAGAACCGTTTCGTGATCACCGCCATAAAGCCAGATTGCATCCGCAAGATTGGGCGCGCCTTGATCTCGATCACCCAGACCCGCATCGCCGTGGCAGGAGGCGCAGTTATCAGCGAAAACAGTTTGTCCGGCCTCGACTTGCGAGGCGTCATCCGGCTCACCCGAGAGCGAGATCACGTAGTTGGTGACAGCGCTGATCTCATCCTTTTCCAGGATCTCGCCAAAGGCAGGCATCTCGGAATAGCGCGCATCGGCATCTTCCTCGTTGCGGATACCATGAGCAATCGTTGTATGGATCGCCTCGATATCCCCACCCCAGAGCCAGTCATTATCAAGCAGGTTGGGATAGCCCTTGGCGCCTGCTGCGCCTGAACCGTGGCATTGCGCGCAAAAGGTCTTGAACACGGCCGCCCCTGCCGAGGTGGCATAGCCCGACAGTTCCGGGTCACTGCTGATTGCGGTCAGCTCGACCCCGGCCAGGCGGGCGTTGATCGTGGCATTGGCCGCGTCGGCAGCGGCAATGTCATTGGCGACATCAGCGCGGGTGGACCAGCCCAGCATCCCCGCAGTGGCCGAAGAGATGCCCGGCCAGGCCGGATAGGCGATCACGTAACCGATGCCCCAGATGATGGTCGCGTAGAGCGTCCAGAGCCACCAGCGTGGCATCGGATTGTCAAACTCCTGAATGCCGTCCCATTCGTGGCCGGTCGTATTCGGGTCGCCTTCGTGGATTTGCGATTTCTTGTCCATATCTCTCATGCCTCCCTGGAGGCCGCGTCACCATCGGACGCGGGTTTGTCTTCATGCCGGAAAGGGATACCTGCGGGGTTATCGTAGGTTCGCGTCGATCCGGGCCGGAAGACCCAGAACACCACGCCTGCGAAAAAGAGAAACAGGAACAGAAGCATCCAGCTGTCGGCCAGTTCGCGCAGGAATGAATAGGTTTCCATGTCTTGCCCTCCCTTACCGGCTTGCCACAGGGGTGAAGGTCGAGAAATCGACCAGCGTGCCCAGCATTTGCAGATAGGCGATCAGTGCGTCAGCCTCGGAAATGCCTGCCGCACCGTCGAAATTGCGGATCGGCACGGCCTCGCCGTAGCGCTCCAGCAGACCGTCAGTGTCGGCGTCCGGATTGGATTGCGCCCGGAAGTCGGCTGCAGCGTTTTCCACCATCTCGTCGGTGTAGGGTACGCCTACCAGACGTTCGGTCCTGATCCGGTCCTCGATATATTTACCGTCGATCAGCCGGTTTTCGAGAAACCCGTATTTCGGCATCACCGATTCCGGCACCACCGCCTGCGGGTCGCGCAGGTGATCAACATGCCATTCATCGGAATACCGCCCGCCAACACGGGCCAGGTCGGGCCCCGTGCGTTTTGACCCCCATTGGTGCGGATGGTCGTATTTAGATTCTGCCGCGAGGGAATAGTGGCCATAGCGTTCGACCTCGTCCCGCATCGGGCGGATCATCTGGCTGTGGCAAACATAGCAGCCCTCGCGGACATAGACATCGCGCCCGACCAGCTCCAGCGGGGTATAGGGGCGCATCCCCTCGACATCCTCGATCGTGTTTTCCAGCCAGAAGAGCGGTGCGATCTGCACCAGCCCGCCGATGGTGACGACCAAAAAGGCGAAGATGGCCAGCAGGGTTACGTTGCGTTCAAGATGATGGTGCTTTTTGAGAATTCCCATTGTCTGACCCTCCCTTATTCTGCCGGGACAACGGAGTTGGTGGCGGCAACAGCCGGGCTCCGTCTGACGGTCATGTAAAGGTTATAGCACATGATGATTGCACCGGTGATGTAGAGCACCCCGCCCAGGCCACGCACCACATACATCGGAAGTTTGGCGGCAACGGTATCGGCGAAAGAGTTCACCAGGAAGCCGTTGGCATCGACCTCGCGCCACATCAGCCCTTCCATGATGCCGGTTACCCACATCGAGGCGGCGTAGAGGATGATGCCGATGGTCGCGAGCCAGAAGTGCCAGCTGACCATGCTGAGGCTGTAAAGCCGCTCGCGATTCCACAGCCGCGGCACCAGGAAGTAAAGCGCGCCAAAGGTGATCATGCCATTCCAGCCAAGCGCGCCGGAATGCACGTGACCGATGGTCCAGTCGGTATAGTGGCTGAGCGAGTTGACCGCGCGGATCGACATCATCGGACCCTCGAAGGTGGACATGCCGTAGAAACCCAGTGAAATTACCATCATCCGGATAATCGGATCGGTGCGAAGTTTGTCCCAGGCACCCTGAAGCGTCATCAGCCCGTTGATCATGCCACCCCACGAGGGCATCCACAGCACGATCGAGAACACCATACCCAGCGTCGAGGCCCAGTCGGGCAGCGCGGTATAGTGCAGGTGGTGCGGACCGGCCCAGATATAAAGGAAGATCAGCGACCAGAAGTGGATGATCGAAAGCTTGTAGGAATAGACCGGACGTTCGGCCTGTTTCGGGATGAAATAATACATCATGCCAAGGAAACCCGCCGTCAGGAAGAAGCCTACGGCGTTGTGGCCATACCACCACTGTACCATCGCATCCTGCACGCCGGAAAAGACCTGCACGGATTTCGAGCCAAAGATCGACACCGGAATGCTGAGGTTGTTGATCACATGCAGCATCGCCACGGTGATGATGAAGCTAAGGTAGAACCAGTTGGCGACGTAGATATGCGGCTCTTTGCGTTTGACGATCGTGCCCAGGAAGACGGCCAGATAGGCCAGCCAGACAATGGTCAGCCACAGGTCGACATACCATTCCGGTTCGGCATATTCCTTCGACTGGGTGGCGCCCAACAGATAGCCCGAAGCCGCCAGCACGATCACAAGCTGATAGCCCCAGAACACGAACCAGGCCAGATTGCCGCCCCAGAGGCGGGCCGCCGAGGTGCGTTGTACGACGTAGAACGAGGTGCAGATGAGGGCGTTTCCGCCAAAGGCAAAGATCACGGCGCTGGTATGCAGGGGCCTGAGCCTGCCAAAGTTGGCAAGTCCTTGCGCCCACTCGAAGTTGAGTGCGGGAAAGGCCAGCTGGAAGGCAATGAACGTGCCCGCCAAGAAACCCACCACACCCCAGAGCGCTGTGGCAATCACCCCGGCACGGATCACGCCGTCCATATATTCGCCCGACAGGTCAGCCTGTTCGACCGGTTCGTCGGTCTGGCGCAGCACCCACAGGAACATGCCTGCAGCTGCCAATGCCACAACCAGTGCATTGACCATATAGGCCAGATCGCGGGCATAATTGGCCGCAATCAACGCAAATAGCGTGATCAGACCAAGCGCGATCAGCTTGAAATAGTTCATCATTTTTTCATTTCCTCGTCTCTGTCCGCGCGACTCGGGCGAGTCGCGCGTGCGCGTCCAGACATGACCTGAATGGACGAAGCCAAAGCGGAGCACCTTGATCTGTATCAAGTATCAGCGCTGGCGGAGCTTTAAGTTGGCGACCCGCAGACAGTTATGCACCATCAATCAGACCGGCCCGGGTGGACCGACGGCGGTTGGGGGCAGAGGCTCCGAGGGTCTGCTTCGAGCCCAGACTTACTTATGCTGCACAGAGCGCTAATGATTACAAAGCGCGTGAAGCAGACGTTGTCGTGGGTCATGACGCTAGAAGCGGCCGTTTCTGCCGGCCTGTCGATTCCGCGATTTGGTACGAATGTTGGTCATTCGCAAAGCTTACCCGCAGAAAGAAAGATCGGTCATTTCCAGTCTTTGGTTTCTCGTGCGAAAGCCTCGAGACAGTCGACCAACAAATTTGAGGCGGCGACTGCGGCCACGGCCTAGCCATTTGCCACGTCAAGCAATAGCCGCGCGTGCAATTCGGCGGCGATGTTGAAATCTTCGCACTTCATGTGAAAAATCCAGAAACGGCGCGACAAGCCCTGGACAACACGCATGGTTTTTTTGGGCAAACTCGTTGTGGCATGCGTCGACCACAAGGTCATGGGCGGTTCTTACCGCCGACAGAGCCTGGGAGCGTGATGCCGGTGGCGCCTTGCTGGCCTCGAGCGACTCTTCACCAAATGTCTGCATGATACGTCGGTCGTCGTCTGTGCCACGGATTGCCGCATATTCAGCGGCGAAATTCTGGAGTGGTCGCCGGATTTCCAGCAGACGCAATTGCACATCCGCATCGACTTCTGTGATCTGAATGCCTCGGCGCTGCTTTATGGCCAGCAGCCCTTCGATTTCGAGGCGCTGCAACGCCTTGCGAACTGGTGTACGGTCGAATCCAACATCCTCGGCAAGTTCCTTTTCGGAATACATTACACCCGGCTTCAACTCGGTCAGAACATTCATTTCCTCGCGTTCCTGAAAGGTCGCTTCGGCGTCTGAAAGGGTTTTCATGATCTTGTCCATGTCGCTATATCTGCTGAGGCGCACTTCGAATGGGTTGGTCGCGTCGCCGGAATCCCCACCGCAGGACAGAAGGCCGCTTTCGATCCGTTCACGGGGGGTTGGGGCATTCTGGACCGACCCCGAAAGACGTGCCCGCCTCATGCACGATGTTCCAAAGCTCGACTCCGCTGAATCCGTCCATCAGGTTAATCTCAAAGCCGCCTTGTTTCGAGAATCCGGATCGGGCGATCTTGACCGGAATGCCGCCGATCTCGGCATCGCCGAACCAGAAGTATTTCTGATTCCGCACCCAGTTCCCAAAGATCGACGCTACGACATCTGCCGCCATTGGGCGCTGAATGGCCATCGGCGAAACGTCCGGTTCGGTGATTTCCACCTCAGGCCCACGTTCGGTAACGATGCAGCGCGCCCAGAGTTTCACGTCGCTGTCCGTGATCGAAAACCAGAACAGATCATCGTCCAACTTGTTGACAACGGGATCGTTGATCAGAGTACCGGCGTGATCGCACATTGGCACATATTTGCCTTGTCCGGCGACTTGCCCGGATAGATGGCGTGGCGACAGGTTCTGCGCCAGCCGAGCGGCGTCGCGCCTCTTGATCTGAACCTGCCTCTGGCCGCCTACGTCCCACATGCTGACACCGTTCATCAACCGGTCATATTCCGCATCGGCATCGCCGTATCCCAGTGGGATCAGCATCTGGTTATAGGGCGCGAATGAGGTGACGCCTTCTGCAAGTGATGCCTCGTAATAGGGCGATGGGCGCAAGCGGGTATGGGACGCCCGGAACAACCAATGCATCTGTCCGGAAGGCGAGACGCTCAAGCAGTTCCGCCGAAACTACTCAGACCCGAACCGTGGCCCCACGGGCAAGGGTGTCGTCAACTATCAGGCGTTGAAGCTGACCTGCCAGGCCTGCCCCTCGAAGTCAAAATGCTGCCCGAATGCCGATGCCCGCAAGATTACCCGCGAAGAACATGAAGACGCCCACCAGGTCGCCCGCGACATTGCCAAGACCAGACAATACGACATCTCGATGAAGCTTCGGAAGAAGGTCGAGATACTCTTTGCCCATCTCAAACACACCCTCGGCCTGGGACGTCTCCGGCTACGCGGCCCATGCGGCGCAAATGACGAATTCCACCTCGCTGCCACCGCCCAGAACCATAGTAAACTGGCGAATATCTTTCCTGCACCGCAGAAACCGGGAACCGCCTGATCAGAAAGGCGCTCGCGCACTCATTCCATTGCTACATTCTGCGCTCGCAACGCGTTTTTTTCAACAGAATCGGCGGAAAGGAGACTTTCGCTACAAGTGCAAATCTGGGATGTTCTTAAAGGATTCCGGACATTGGCTGCTGGGTAGTATGGTAGGTTAAGGCCCTGCATCAAATGGGCCCAATAGAATTCGTAGAAATCTGTGTAATTGACCGATGCGTCCTTCTCTGTTGTAACGCGCCGAAGTTCAGTCGAGTTGTTTCGGTTATCTGGTTTGGCCCACGACGTATTTCCGCTCCGCGCGCCTCCAGTGTTGGGATCAGGTTTGCCCTGATCGACCAATCGGTCATCCGTGGTCCAGACGGAATGAACAAAGGAGTTCAAGGTTGACATCGGGATCTGTTCGCCCATTCCATGCATGATCACAATGGCTTGCTTCATTTTGTAGAAAACCCCTCAATTGCTGAAAATAATAAACCATAGTGTAAGAATGCCTTTGCGCGAGATACTCTGTAAATATTTCATAACGTCCGGGGTCTGGAATCCTATTCCCATTTTGCCTAAGGGCTACTGCACCACCGGGAATGTGGCGTTCGACCGGAACGTCATACCTGATCGAGTTAAAGGGCTTGACCTCCTCATGCTCTCGTACTCAAGCCTGCAATTTCTCGCGGGCATCGGCAAGGTCCATGAACAAGTTTCCGTTCAGACATTCGGTCCGGAGATCCAGGGCGAGGAGGGCTTGAGAAAGGCAGCAACATCTGACTGCAGTAAACAGAGCTTGTTGTGTCTGCTTCGAATTGTAAAATCGCGGACGCCGATCAGAATTAAGGCGGTCCTTGATAAAATGGGCCGCAACTGTTGCTAGTAAGCGTAGCCGCTTAAAAATCCAAAATGCTGTGTTGTGCATGAACGGCGGCTTTCACGAAATCGGCTAAGCAAATTTGAGCAGAGCCAAATGTCGGCTGTGGGCCGTCCTTGCAAGAGTAACCAAAAGGGACCAGTGAACATGCTGAAACCGATCTAATGGCCGCGAAGAACCCTACATGTCGTCGAGCGTCACGGAGTTTGAGAGACAAAATCCAGCAGGCGTTGCCGGATTTCAGCCCAGATTTCGGGGCCGCGGATGCTATGACCTTGGTCCGGAATTATCATCAACTCGTGGGTTTTTCCGGCCTCAGCCAAGCGTTCCGCAAAACTGTAAGATTGGTTGGGAGAGACACGTGTGTCGCGATCAGCGTGATATAGGAATATAGGTGCTGTAATCTCGTCCAGATTCTGGCTGGGAGACAGAACACGCAAGAGCTCCTGCTGATCGGCAGTGCCAAATTCCTTGTCGAACCAGCCGTGGATATTGGTCTCACCGTTTTTTGTAGGATCAACGATAGCGGGCAGATCGTAAAATCCACCGCCTGCGATGGCAAAACCCAGATCAAGTCGTTCTGGTCCTGGATAGCTGACCGCACGAACAGCGGCCCACCCGCCGTGGCTGTATCCTGTTGTGCCGATCTGTCGGCTGTTTGGAATATCGAACTGTTCCATAAGATAACGTGCGACAGCCAAAGTATCGCGGATTGGCGCATCAGCCTTTTCACGATCATTACTGTTGGCAAACTCCGTGCCATATCGCCAATCTCCGCGCACGGCGGGGCTGACTTTGGTCAAGCCTAAGGCGCAGAACAGATGGTGGTAGGACGAAAACTCATTCTTGCCGCCATAGTAAGCGGTTACAATAAATTTCTGATCTTCGACGGGAGGCAAGTCTCTTGGGCGGTAAATAAACACATCTAGAGTTTGGGTACCAGGCGATTGACTACTTGTGTCCTCATGAGTGACTTGCACCCGTTCGACGTTACACTGGCTGAGTTGGTCATTTATCTCAGCTAGACCTTTGATTGCGTTCTGTGACGTGAAGCTGCCATCATGCACTACCGTTAGCATATCGAATGCAGCGTAAGTTTCTGGGGAAAATTTGCCGACCATAACTTGACCATCGTAACCGTCAGCAAGCCAAACATCTTCAGAGAGTGTAGTCGTCGAAAGAAGTGTCAAACGGTCAGGTGCGACGGCAAAAACTTCTAGCTTTGTCTCAAAGGGCGTTTCGGTTGTGACCATGATATTTGGAGCTTCGCCAGAGCCTGCAGGTCGAAACCCTGAAAGGGCACGATCAAAGCGACGTAACAAAACCGCCTCATCCGCTTTAAAATCGTAGCGATAAAGATCACGGTCAGCTGAAAACAGTGCTTGAGCTTCGTCACCCCAACCATGCCACACGTCCACCCAACTCTTTCCATGACCTTCGAACATCAGGGAAACAGAGCCATCAGACAAATCGTAGGTGTACAGTTCCTGTTTATTACGGTCTCCGTCCTTCAGCGCAGGAAACACCACGCGCTCGGAATCTGCCCGGAGTTTGGTCCACCAGTTGATGCGCGCGGGCATCGCAGGATTATCATCGCATATCAACTGACGGGTTTGTGTGCTGCCATTATTTTGGATTGTCAGCTCTTCTAAGCACCCTTTGGCCGCATCTGACGAACCATACCGAGCAGTGTAGTAGATCGCACTGTGATCTTTTGATTGAGTAAATTCGTAGATGTAATCTACGTCTGTCAACCTGCGCGGCTTGTCCGCTCCATCTGCGAAAAGCCAAAGGTTTATCCGCTCCGCTTTGTCCTCATCCGCTTCAGCAACCAGTCCGCCAAGGCGCGTGTTGAGATATCTGCGCCAGAAGTTAATTGAGTTGAGGTCTGTATTGGTGACTTTCGTGGCCGACTGGCTATCGAGTGATATTGGTTTTAATGGGTCCCAATCCGTGACGAAGAGATGCTTACCTTCCCCTTCCACGTGGCGGCTGAAGTAAATTTTTTGATGCTCAATCGTTGCGTGTTCAAGTCGGTACGGAAAGGCAAAGGAATAAGGTGCACTGTCAATGCTGCGCCCTTGGTAGGTTAGGATGAATGGGTTGGAGGAATCCGCAACCGAATAAACCGGCCAGAAAAATAAGGCGGCCGTCAAAGTAGCAGTGAATTTAAAAGCTGAATACCTTGAGTATGCGCTTTTCATGGAGGCGATTCCTTGTAAACGAGCTATTCGCAAAATGACCAAATCTTATATGCGTTCATCCTAGAGATGTAGAAATAATCAAACAAGTCTTCGCGTCCGTGAACCGGCACTAGTCATTATCGAGGGGCCGTTTGAAAATTGTTCTGCAACTGCAAAGCTACGATTTAAAATTGCATTGCTGTCCCGCTCGACCCCAAAAAACTGCAGGCAGAGTTTGAAGCGAGCCCATAAACTGAGTGATGCTGACGTGTTGTTTGACGATCGGTTAGATCTTAGTGTGCTCACGTATGAAACTTTTTTTAATCCACGGTGCTCCAGCTACGGGGAAATTGACAGTAGGGCGTGCACTCTCATCACTTACCGGGTTGCCGCTCGTCGACAATCACGCTGCCATAGATATTGCAAGAATGGTGTTTGGTTTCGCTAAGCCAGGGTTCTGGGATCTCGTGCATGATTTGCGCGTGGCAACTCTGCACGGTGCTGCAAGGGCAAATATACTAGAGCTCATCACAACCGCTGCTTATAGCAAACCTGAAGATGACCCTCTTGTGCAAGACTATGAACGTGCAATTGAGGAGTTTGGGGGCACAATCGAACCCATCCATCTCTATTGCTCAAAAGAGACATTGATGGCGCGCGTATCTGCATCAGAGCGTCAGAAAAGAGGTAAACTTGCCACGCCAGAGGACCTGAAAACCTATTTGGATAGGTACAACTTTGTTGCCATGCCTAGAGACAATTGTCTTAGCCTCTCGACAGAGAATGCAAGCGCTAGTCAAACTGCTTCCATTATAGCAAAGCACTTTCAAATCTCCACTGCGCACGGGCCGTGAGCTTTTCGCAACTGTAGCAGGCAGTACTTGGCGCAAACGCAACGAAGGTCGGAAAGTCCCGCAGACAGTTAATAGGAGCAGCTCCGGTTTTCGCTCCCGCAGCGAATGTCTTGTGTGGATGTCTCCTGCATAGCAAGACTTTTTTGAGTTGAAGTGTGCTGTTTGTCAGATGCGGTCTTGTGT
>NZ_JAIMIB010000020.1 GCF_019966515.1 Roseovarius aestuarii
CCAAACTGAACGCCACTGTCGAACTTACCGTATTCGTTGGCGACTTCACCGTTGATGTTGGTGAAATTGTCGACCTTTGTAACACCATCGGCCTTGAATTTCGTCCCGGTGACATCGTCTCCTGTTACGGTCAGGCCATCCGCGATGCTGTCATCTGCAAGATCAAAGAAGATTGCGTTCAGATCACCAATAGAACCGGTGTCATCCAATACTAAAAGGTCGAATTTCAGACTTCCGTCTGGTTGTTCAGTGACCGTGATACTGACATTGACGTCTCCACCCAGCGTAAATGAGAGAGTGCTCATGGAATGCTGTCTCCTAAAGTCCGTTTGTTCCTGGACGGACTTCTTAAGCGGTTGGCGCTGCAAGAATGAGGCAGCCAGGCGGCAATACTGCGGCGACAATTTCAAAATTCGAATAATATGATTTGAACTTGAGGTGCAATAACAGGATCAGTCGGGACTGCCTGCCGTCCGTCGCTTACGTGACAATGGCCGCATTCAGCATCCCGTGCAGAGGGCGTCACACAGGCTGCCAGAGACGCCATACGGGGCACTGAACTGGATAGATATGGCCGGAAGAACCTGTCATTGATTGGCCAGATTTGAAGTAAATTAACAGCGTTTGCCTAAATTATGCCACATTGCCGTGCACATTAGGCCACGTTCGGTGGGGGCACTGAACGAGGTTGTTATGAATATCTGGGAAGACTCACATCCTAAAGATGACCAAATGAAATGGTCAGAATGGACTATGCACCCCAAAAAACAGCCGGTGAAACTGGAGCACTACACTTCTGCAATTGTGCTCGTAACATCTGCTATCTATGTCATGGGTTTCGTTGGCGCATAAGCTCAGACTCTCTGAGAAAGCAGCGAAGAATTCCACTTGTTTTGTCCTGTACTTCGTCAGCGGCGGAAACTGAATCGGTATCTTAGTCTATAGCTTGAATTAATACCGGTTCCCCTTTTCGGGAAGAGGGACCGAGCTGGGCAGAGGTGCTGTGGATGATTCTTTGCGCCATCCAAATATTGGGCGCCCACGAAAGGCGGTTCCACAATACGGGAATACCCGAATAGCCGAGCAGCCACTGTCACTATAAAATAGGGCATCTTTTTAGAACATTGGTTTTTGATTATGCCTAAAACAAAATATCCCTATTCCGCGCATTTGAGTTCCTTTGCCCGAAAATTGAAACTCGAACCTGATGCAAACGAAAGCCGAAGCGAAGCCACACTAGATTGCCCCGAAACACTGGAACAATTTGAAGAGGCAATTTTGGAGCTGTTTTCTCCAGCCCCGGAAAAGAACACAAAACTACATTGAATTAGCCTGGCCTTGAGTAGCGGACCGAAGCTAGGGGAACTGGGCAAATTTCCCGGTTGAATGCTTTTTTCTATTCCAGCGTAAGGATTCCCTGACTTTTAGTGCACTCAGGGAACAGCTATTCTTCATTCACTTACAGTTTACAACCCGTCGCATATGCGGACTTTCATATGCACCTCCCTGTTGGACTGACTCCGGTGCGATCCGGGGTCTTTTTTTGGCCAGGTGGATTGGTGGATGGCGGCTTTGCGGATAGAGCGGTCATTCATCTCAGACCCTTGGGACAACACGTTTTGTTCCGCTCTGAGCTCAGAAAATGGGCGCAGACTTCTAACCTATTTCCGAAATTGCTCACCTTTTTCATCACTTTTATTGCAGTGAGCAGTTGTACCCGTTCTTGGGGGCCTGTTTGGGTTTCAGGCACATCACTGGGGCCACCCGCAGATGCACGAACTTCATCTGCTTCACCAAATCTCCGTACTTCTGGGTGAAAATGGCTTTCACACGTCTGACAGCGGCATCGCGTTCAGCCTTGCTGCCCTTGATATAGAAAGATTCAATAAAAACAGTACCCGGCCCAATATCTGCCAGAAGCGTTTCCTGTGGCTTACCTTGTTCGAGGTAATATTCAGTAAAACCACCTGCCTGAGATTTGACCCATGCATAGCGTCCCGGTGTTTTAGCCTGACCCCAATGGATCATATATTTGAGCTTACCGGCTTTCACCCAATCCGCATCGCTACTGATAATCCCATTTTGGAATTTGTACTTTTGATTTCGCTTGCAGAATTGCTGAAACGACTTCCCGGTCACCGGACAAAACTCGACTGACTTCAGATGCGTCCGACCGCCAACCTCGTGAACAAAGACTACCGAACTCGGGCTACCCTTGTATCTACCTTTTGCATCCGCAGTAATTGCGACCAACATGAAAAGACATATTGTGGCAAAGCACCTTGCAAAATTCGTCATGAAGCCTCTCGCGCTTGTATTTTCGGAAAACTGTCAAACGCGATAAATGCAGTCAAGGCGTAACCATCTGGCAAAGCAGCTCGGTCATTTTCGAGTTGAACGGCAGCTTCGCGGGATTGCTGTTGTTCGGAATTCCTATAATCAATAAAAGCAACCGAAACTGGGAAAAGGCGAATGACTGAAAAATCTGACAGGACGGTTGGTGAAGTGCGTTTGTCTGGGCGTTTGATCTGCGCTTCTGAGAAAGACGCTAAAATCGTGCGAGACTACCTTCCAGAGCATGTTCGCTTAACCAGAAAAGAACCTGGCTGCATCTCATTCGAAGTTTCCAAAACAGATGATCCGATGATCTGGCGCGTGGAAGAATGCTTTCGTGATCGAAAAGCATTCGAGCTTCACCAACAAAGAACGCGCTATTCAGCTTGGTGGTTTGCAACGGCAAGCATTCCGAGGGAATACAAAGTCACCGGCTTGAAATGACGGTTTGGACGAATGTCTTCATCGGGCTCTGAGCCGTCCTGCGGCGATGCGGCGGCTGTTCGCTGTCCTGGACATTCGTCAGCGTACCGGCAGATGGCTGGAGCCAGCCCAGAACTGCCCTTCATAAAGTCCGGCACCTGCTCAATCGTTGTCAAGCCGCCAGTAGTTCAATCTCCAGACGCGTCAGCATTTCGTGCGCTACTGTCTTGCGCAGCTCTTTGCGTGTCAGAACCCGTGCCGCGCGCGCTCCGTATGCTTTTTCGCAAGGGCCGCTGATCAACTCGGGAAACGCGGCATACAGATTCATGCGGCTATATAGCGATAACATTTCCAGTGCCATCGGGCCGGGGTAGAAACTCTCACTCGGGATTTCGTTTGAGATCAGAGTTGCGTGCTTGTCCAGCAGGACATGAACGTAGGTCACCTGCTTCCGTCCCCGCGCAAACGAGGCCAGACGTGTCTCTTCCGCCAGATGTTTTGCCCGCACATAGACGGGCTCGCCTGATTGTTCATCCTTCATAAGGATGCAATGTTGTGGTGATACAATCAGGGGCCGTCGGTTTCCGAGACTGCCGGGTTTTAACCGTACAGGCATTACGTTTTCCGGCAAGGGCGCCGTGCCCTCTCCCAGGTCCGAACTCGCAATCCAACGAACTGGCAATGGCCCGTATTCAAGAGTTGTAACCAGATCACCTTCGCGCAGCTCTTCAACGGCAATCTTCCCCCACGGAGTTGCAATCTGCGTCCCTGATGTAAAGCAGGGGATGCCCATCGCGTTTAGTTCTGGCGCGCTATCGACTTCTGACGGCAGAACACCTTGTAAGGTGACGCTTTCGCCATTCGGAAATGTCAGGATTGCGTCACCGGTGCCATCACCGTTGGTGTCGGTCACGACCACATCCCAGGCATTGACAGGATTACCCTCGGTATCGGTTAGGCCGGTGACGTTGAGCTGATCGACCGTTGTGCCGTCACCGCTGTCGGTCAGGTCGAAATCCGAGACCGTGTCGGTGCCGGATCCATCCGCGAGAACATAATCGTCGGCCCCGGTGCCGCCGGTCAGACTGTCGCTACCGCTGCCACCAACCAGCGTGTCACCTCCGGTACTGCCATCCAGTGTGTCGTTATCCGTGCCACCATAGATGGCGTCATCGCCACTACCGCCAGTCAATTGGTCGTGTCCGCCCAGCCCGTACATTATGTTCTGGTGATGGGGTCCGGTAACAGTATCGTCCCCGGTATCGGAGCCGATGCTGATACCGATCGTTTCGCTATAGGTCAACGCGCTTGGGTCGGTGACCTCAACGGTGACCGTATCGCTGTAAGCGGTTGACGCATCATGATCGCCCACCAGCGATATTTCACCGCTATTGGCGTCGATGGTGAATTTCCCGCCCGCGTCGTCTGTCAGTACGAAGGTGTGTCCGATATCGCCATCGGCGTCGATGACATTAGTGACATCCGCCACGATGGTACCGGCCTCGATTGCGGGCACTGTTCCGCTGCTCCCAAGCGTGGTGACTTCGCTTGACGTCAGCGGCTTGTCAAAAATCTTGACCGAGTCAAGATCGCCACCGAAAAAACGGTCGGCATTCAGGTCCTCACGGGCACCAAGGAAAAGGTTGCCAGAAGGGTTGAAGCTGTCACCACCGCGGCTGTCGCTGTTCTGCTCCACTCCGTCCAGATAGACCTTGGAACCAACCCCGCTTTCGACTGTTAGCGTATAGGTATGCCACTGGCCATCGCTGACAATGCTACTGATGTCGAAATCCAACGCAAAATTATCCAGCGTATCGTCATTGTCGCGGATGACTGTACGCAGGACGTTGGGATCGGTGCCGTGGCTGGCCTCGTTGATGAATATGTTGAGGCTGTTGGTGCTGTTAATGTCACCATGGCTGTAGATGTACTGGAAAAGGCTGCCGGTAGTGTCGTCGATCTTGAACTGGAATGAAACGGTAAACTCGTCGTTCATCGTCACGTCGGGAACTTCAACGTAATCGTCAATTTCGTCAAAGCTTAATGCGTTACCGTCATTGCCCGCCACTGTGGTCGCACCATTGACTGTTCCATCATTCCCGCCAGCGCTATCGACCGCATCGCCTTCAAGCTTGTATTCGTTGGTCAACCCGTCCGGTACCACCTCCTTCTCAACGGTCGCGACATTGGCGTTGCCGCCGAAGGTGATGTCGGTTGTTCCGTCATAGTCGGTGGTTCCCGCTTCGATGATGTTCTCGATTTCCGAGAAACTGATCGTGTCAGACCCGTCAGATACAGTCCCCGATTCTTCACCGGTATAGGTGATCGTGATTGGCTCGGTGACGCCGGAGAGATCGAGCGTGTCTTTGTCGGTGCCGCCTTCGCCGCCAACAATCGTATCGTTACCGAACCCGTCGGAGAGATTGAATGTATCAGCATCATCGCCACCTTCGATACTGTCGGCGCCAGAGCCCCCGTCAAGCGTATCATCACCTTCTTCGCCATAGATCAGGTCATCGCCAGCCCCGCCATCAATGCTGTCATTTCCGGGGACGGGCGCTGGTTCGCTGGGAACGAATGTGATGTCCGAGATGCCGTAATCCGAGCCATCGGTCAGGTCAGTTTGGATCAGAGCCGTAAAGACAATCTGATCAAAATCCCCATGACCGGACACCAGAATAGTGTCATTCCCAGTGCCGGTTGAATCGGTGAAATCGGCCTCGTATACCAGCGCGCCGTCGTTATAGAGCGCATAATGGCCGACTTCACCAAAAGCAGCGGTTTGCAAGCTGAGCGTCGTGAAAGTCAGCTCATCAATCGGATGATCGAAATCGACGATCAGTTTTTCACTGAGACCGGATGACTTGTCATAGGCGATCTGGGCATCAACACCACTATCTGTGTCGGAGACAGCGCCGCTAGCGCCAAAAGATCCGGCATAGGTGCTGATATTCGAAACATCAGCGCTGGTCAGCACACCGCCGACGACATTCTGGGCAGTGACAGTGAACCCGCTGGACGTGTCTGTATAATTTGATGTTGTGATTGACACTGGCGACATGGCCAATTCATTCGGGTCTGTGTCGCCATAGAGCACATCATCGCCCGATCCGCCGTCAATCGTATCGGCCTCCCCCCCGCCATAGACGGTGTCGTTTTCCAGGCCTGCAGTGATGCTGTCATCGCCAGCTCCAGCGCTGATTACGTCTTCATGTCCAAGCGTACCGGTCCCATCTCCGCCATCGACAACCTCGCCATCATCATCGGTATAGCCATTATCAATGACATCATCACCGTCGGTGCCCATAATGGTGCCATCGCCTGATGACGTATAAACTGGTGCGCTGGTAACGGTAGATGTTGTGATGAAATCAACGATCCCGTAATCAGGTACGAAATAGACATTGCCGTCATCGGCTAGCCAGTAGTCACCCGGTTCAAGCTCATTCGTATAAGGAAATCCGCCGGCTTCGCCGGTCCATGTCCACTGGCCGCTGCCCAAGCCGGTTGGATATGCCCCATCGGCAGTAAACGAGATTGCACCACCGCCGATGACATCGCCAGAGTCAAGGCTGCCATCTCCCAGTGTGACTAGATAACCCGTTGGCATTTATCAATCTCCACAATATTCCAACAAACCTTCGGGAGCAGAGTTCATTGTGAAACATGATCAATTGAGCGCCTGATCCCGCTAGCCGGAATAAAGAATGCTTGTTTCTATTCAGTAGATTCTGAATTGGTTTTTTCGGCTAATTTTATCTAATTTACTCGGGCTTTTGGTTCCGACCTATCGTGCGACTGAATGACGAGAGCAAATGCGATGTCGATATCCAATCTGGGAACCAAGTTTCTTTAAATCGGGGATTTACGCTATTCCACTTCCAAACGAGGGAAGCTGCGTGCAATACGGGTCGATTTTGTTCAAAATACCGCGCAACGGAATCATGAGTTTCCATAACGGCTGTACTTGAACAGTGTTGACGGCGCTTCAAAATATCCAATAGTGCTTTTCCCGCTTAGGAATGACAGGCTGTATACCAATTGCAGTCGAACTGACGAGGAGGTCAGCGCTTACTTCAACCTGTATTATCCAAGCGCTTGGTCAGTTCAAAGCCTTCTTCGATTGGATCAACCCGTCGGTTACACCACTTGGTCTCCAACAGCCAGGAAACCTGTTCGGCCGGCACTGCCTTCTCGAACAGGAATCCTTGGCCCAACGAGCAATCCAACGATTGTAGATAGCCGAGGTCATCCGCAGACTCGATACCTTCTGCTGTTACATCCAACTCAAGCCCATTCGCGAGCGTCATGATACCTGCAACGATTTTTTGGTTCTGTGGTTCGGCAGCTATATTTGTGACAAAGCTTCGGTCAATCTTGATCCGGTCAAATGGCAGTTGCCGAAGGCTCGCAAGGCTCGAATACCCAGTCCCAAAATCATCAAGTGCCACTGCCACGCCAAGTACCTTCAATGCATCTAGTTTTGCTCGTGCTACGTTAAAGTCGTGGATGACGGCACTTTCCGTTACCTCGATTGTCAGACGCCTCGCATCAAAATTACATTCCACCAAAATCTCGTTGATTTGTTCCACGAGCTTTGGATTGTGAAATTGGTAAGGCGAAACATTGAATGAAATTGAAAGGCGCGAATCCCAATCACACGCTGCCGTGCAGGCTTGTCGCAGTATACTAAGCCCCAAGTCACCTATCTGGCCGCTGTCTTCTGCAATTTCTATGAACTTACCGGGTGGAATTTGTCCGCGAGTCTTATGCTTCCAACGAGCTAAAACTTCAAACCCTGTGAGCGTTTTGGATTCAATTTGGATGATCGGCTGAAACCACGGTTCGATTTCTGATTTGACAATTGCTTCCCTTAGATCGGCTTCGATTTCCGCACGTTCATGTGATTGTTGATCCAATTCCGCGTCATACCAGGCGAATTGACCTCTTCCCTGGTTCTTTGCTCTATACAAAGCTTTATCTGTCCGGCGTATCGCATCGGCACTAGTCAAATTTGAGTCCCAACTAACCAAACCGATGCTACAGCTAATGAAAATTTGTCTATTTTCAAACTTTATAGCTCTTTCCATAGAAAGCAGCAGTCGCCGTGCAATGCGTTCGACCTGAATTGCATCAATGGGGCGTTCAAAAATTACCGCAAATTCATCACCGCCCAATCGCGCGACGACACTACCGGAACCTACTTCAGCTTTTAGCCTGTGCGCCACTGCTTCAAGAGTTGCATCCCCCGCAGCATGGCCGTGTAGATCATTTACGGGTTTAAACCTGTCGAGATCAATCATAGCGATAAATTGCTCGTCCGCGTTTGAATTCTGAGCAGCAATCTCTTCCAGTGTGGACGAGAAAGCACGTCGGTTCATCAGACCCGTCAACGGATCATGGCGTGCGTTTTTCTCGGCGCGCTGACGTTGAAACTCGCGCTCACGTACGGTTCTCTTCAGTCGTTGTCCTTGAAAAAAAACCGATAAAACTAGGGCGATTGTGAGGTTAACAATGAGTAGCGCGAATTCATCAAGATCCCATTCCTCATGGGCGCGGCTAAACTCGTAAAACCGCTCGAACAGCTCCATCTCCGCTAGGATCAACCATGTAGCAATTGCGGTGATAAAAAACGACGCCGGTATTGCAGAACTTCTTATTAATGAATGAAGTGACGTTGATGCCATTTTTTTACTCGTTGTGCTCACTAAGCTTCATGGCAAGTTGCAGTGAAGTCACCTGCATTACGGTAAATTATCGCAGCAGAATCTGTTTCAAAATTTAGCTGTTGCTTGTTGCAGTTCGGAAATTGTCGATACAGGCAATGTGGACGCGTCAGAACAATGTTTCATATTCTGGGCTCTTTTGTGAGTCTTTCTAGGAATATTTTCGAGGGGCAGTTCTCGGCAAAACAGTCATTCTCGAAATCTGTTCGGACGGCTGGTTTGTCCGGCCTTATGTATCAAACGCACCAACATTCTATCTGAACAATCATGCCGCGTGAATCCATAATAGGGCATGGAACACACGATATTCGGACTGATCAAGAAACGCGGCGAGATAGCAGGCCAGCACAAGGCCGCTGTAAAGGCCGCTGACGCCCTTAAGGCCGATCTGGACGCCATAGACCGTGCGCTGGTGCTGTGCGGCTATGAGGATGATCCCAGAGGCATTGCGCCGCGCGGAAAGTACAAGCAGCTATTCGGGCGCAATGAGTTGAAGCTGACAATCATCAACATGCTGCGGGAAGCCCCTGCGGATGATGAAGTAATAGCGGCGCGGATCATTGAGGCGAAGGGCTGGGGCGATGATATGCACGCCGATGTACTAAAGCGGGTGCGGGATGCGTTGCAGCGTCAGCAAAAAGACGGGCATGTGGTGCAGGACTTTGGGCCGGATGGGTGTTTGTGGCGTTTAGTTAGATAAAATCGTCAGGAGTTTTTGGAAACGGTGAATCGACGCCCAAACGTCGGTCAAGGTATGCTACCACGCTATGGCAGAGTGGCTCGTCGTCAGGAATTCCTACCTGTTTCACAGACTTTCCGTCTGGGGCAGTGATTCGCACAATGGACTTATTGCCCGAATAACCCTCATCGACCCGACATTCAGCATTCAACCGCGCCCAATCACAGTATTCCCTTAGTTTGGGCGACGGTCCGAATGGTGATGACATTTATTCTCCGCTTTCAGGCGGCCTTGAGGAGTCTATACTCTCGAACACCACCAGCCTGCTGTATGGCTTGATCCCACAGGTTGTGGAATCTTTCTGGCGCAGGGTCAATAGCTTGCGAACCATCAAGTTCAGCATCGATCAAGCAATTCATCCGATCTTGCAATTTTTCCATGTCTGGGGCTTGGGTGCAGATGTCATACTCCAAGCACTGTGCGACAAGCATGTCTTCACATTTAGATACGATAATCCGCAAGGATTCTGAGTTGGACATGGGGAAACTCCAATAAAAATTTCTTGTGCTAGAACATAGCACACGCACACTTACAAGTAGTTCATATACGTCAGTTTGTTCTATTAACGACCTATTTGTCAAAAGTGTGACTCCACGTCACATTCTAAGCCGCCCGCTGCCAATATCCTTTCCAGTTCCGACTTACCGGCGATCCCATCGCGTTGCTCACGACGATCCGCGCCAGTGTGCCGTTGTCGGTGCGGCGGTTATCTTCCAACCATGCAGCGTGGTTCGCATACTGATAAAGGTACTTCGGGCTAACGTGGTGGTGTTGGCCTTGAACCATCCGACGCAGGCGCGAGAAATAGCTTTCAACCATGTTGGTGTGCTTGCCGTGATCGCTGTAGATCTCGGAGTGGTTCACGCGATCAACATGGTATCCCATGTGCAACTCATCCCAATGGCTTGCCTCATCCGCTGACATGGTGGACAGGCGCGATACGTTCTCGTTAGCCAATGCAACGCCCTCGGCCTCAGACTGACCCACGAACGGCAGTGTGCGGCCCTCACGCTCACGCATGGCGATCACAACGCGGCGCTTGCCAGTCTGGTGGCGCTTCAAGCGGCGGTCCTTGCGGTCTGCCTTGGCGTTCTCAGGGCGGATATGACCGCCGAAGTATGCACCATCAATCTCGACATGGCCTTCCAGAACTTCGCCAGTGTGGACTTCCAGTGCCATAGCTTCGCGCAGCTTGTGGGCCAACACGAAGGCTGTCTTGTACTGGCAGTCCAGATCACGCGACAACTGCACCATACTAACGCCCTTGGATGCGTTCACGATGATGCAGATCGCCGCCAGCAGGTCTACAAAGTCCATCTTGCGCGAGGCAAAGATTGTACCACTGGTCACGCTGAATTGGTGGCGGCACGCCTTACACTTGAACTTGCGGCGCGTCGTGATTTTGTACGCTTCATCAAATCCACAGCATGGGCAAACGGCTTCGCCATCCGTCTCAGGCCAGCGCATCTGGCAGAACGTTTCATAGGCAGCATCTTCGCCAGCTTTGTAAATCGAGCGCAGTGAAAGCGACCGAGATGCTGCTGAGAGAAGGAAGTGCTGTGCCATTTTGTATCACCGTATAACGTGCTTGTGCATCATATATGGTGACATTGCGTAATGACTTCAAGTGCTATAGCATCATAAATGATGATTTTAGCACCTTAGGAGATGATTGTGCCGGAAAGAACTGACTGGGAAGAGAAGGCAAAGGGTATTTTGCGATCTGAGATGGCGAGGCACAGCGTTACCTATGCTCAACTTGTCGAGAAACTCGCCAAAAAAGGAATCGAAGACAACGAACGCAACCTGCGCAATAAAGTAAGTCGGGGAAAATTTACCGCAGGGTTTTTGCTACAATGTCTTTCCGCACTTGGATGCACGTCTTTGCAATTGGAATAACCTTTGGCCTATCGTCAAATGCTCAGGGCAATGTTGAGCAACCAGAAAGTCAGCCAGAACCCACTAAACAGGATACCGCAGAACAAACCACCGTAGACCCAGATGTGACAGCGCCATCGGTTACCGCCCCAGCTAGCGAAACCAGCAGCGAACATGATGCAAGCGCAACCGCCCAAAGCTATGAGCAAGCGTATCAAATACCCGAAATCATTCTTGGGGATGGCTGGGCACAATGGGCAATGGCCTTTCTCGCGCTGGCGGGCGTTATTATAAGCGCTTGGGCTGTTTGGCTTTTGAAAAAGACCCTTAGTGCTACCATTGACGCCGTTAAAGAGGGTGAGAAGGCTACAGCAGCTTCCCTCGAAGCCGCTCAGGCCGCCAATGAAGCCAACCAGATCATGAGGATGGAGAAACGACCTTGGGTCACGCTTATCCACGAGGTCGCGTGCGATGTTCATTTTGATAGAGACAACTTTCGAATTGCATGGAACTACAATTTTGAAAATAAAGGTTTGTCGCCTGCATATGATGTTGTTCTGGAATGGAAGCCCGTCAAGAACTGGCGACACACAGGCATTGAAAGCGCCATTCGGGAATTCGCTGAGGAAGCTGTGACCCGTCGATCCGGGTCTCGAACACCAGTCCTGTTCCCGGGTGAAACCACCAAGAAACTTAGGTACAAGAGCGTCGGGGTGCACAATTACCTGGACGGCGCGGGCCACATAGCGGAAGCCGAACCGCTGCTCCTGGTGTGCATCAGTTATCGTCTCGGGTTGGGGTCGAACGAAATGGGTGTTGAAACTCGCGTGTTTGCATTCGAAACACGCGATCAGCCCCTCGGACCCTTCACCGCACGGATGCTGGAATACAGTTTCGCCAGATACATCAATTAGGGCAAAGGCCGCCAGCGCCAGAACCTTAATCATCGCTCACACCTTGGTGCGTTTGATACATAAGGCCGGGTTTGTCCGCAGATTGTCTGTTCGCCAGTCTAAAATGCTGCGCAGTGCACCAAGGCCGGCTTTCGGGAAGCTGGTGTCGTGAAATTGGACCGTCGCGAATGGCCGGTTTGGGCCGAATACACCAAAACTGAGTGCATTAGCTTCATGTAATTGCACTGACATACTTGACCTTAGAAAAGCTATGAAATAGGTCATGGTTCGGTTGCGCGGGCGTTGTGTAGTGGTAAGACCTTAGCCTTCCAAGCAAACTGCCTATTTTTCCTCTCGTTTCATTTCTGTTCTTAGTCTTTCTTTTTATTGACGTTTATGTGTCTTCGTGTTGCACTTGAATTCATATCGTTTCAGTTCAATACCGACAAAAAACAGACAAAATGCCGAAGCTCACAGAAACCTACGCTCGCAAGATTTCCCAGACAGAAAACGGCACCAGCAAGTACTGGGACAACGAGATCAAGGGGCTGGTTCTCTTCGTCGGAAAGAAATCGAAGACTTGGTACTTCCAGAAAGACGTGGGTGGTCAGACACGGCGGGTATTGATCGGACGCTTCCCATTGATTTCCGCAGAAGCAGCCCGGCAGACTGCGCTCGGGTTAGCTCTGGAATGGGGTCGAGGGGCCGGTAAACAGATCCAAATTGGGGCCCCTGCCCTACAGGATGCTCTGGAAGCCTATCTGGCGCGCCCGAAGCTTCGCTCTGAGACACATAAATCCAGTATGCGCCAACAGTTCTCACTTCACCTGAAAGATTGGCTGCGCCTACCTCTGGATGAATTCACCAAAAGCATGGTGGTCGACAGGCATCGGTCCATGGCCAAGACCCCTTCAAACGCCAACCACGTACTGAAGTACTTTCGAACTGTCTGGAACCACGCGAGGCGTACATACGATTTGCCTGAATCTCCGACCATGGCGATCGAGTGGTTCGACGAAACGCCACCGGGAACAATCATCGAGGACCTCAGGCTTTGGCGCAAGACGATCAACGGGCTCCAAAACCCGATCCACAAGGTCTTCTATGAGTTATTGCTGTTCACCGGGCTTCGGAAAACCGAAGCAATGACCCTCGAATGGGCGAACGTGCATGAAGATCACATCCATTTGCCGATGACCAAGAACGGACGCAGCTTCGATCTTCCGATCCTTCAATGTCATCACGAGATACTGGCACCGGTTCGTGGACTGAACGACCGTTGGGTCTTCCCTTCTCCTAAAGGACCCCATGGGCGGCTTGGCGCGCCCAAGCGGATAAAGTGGTGTCCTCACGACCATCGCCGTACCTTTGCAACCGTTGCAACGGAAGCCGGCGTGTTGGAGGAAATCGTGGGGCGGCTTCTAAATCACACGCCATTGTCGATCACAGGCCAGCGATATGCGAAACCCTCCCTCGATGCTCTCAGGCCGGCGATGAAAACCGCATGTGATGAATTGGCGAATAGATGCAGGGGTGAGGCATGACCACCTATGACGAATATAATGATGAGTTTGATGATGAAGTGCTCGAGGGGATCGCATTGTTGGAGAAGCATTTCCCAGACGCGGATATCTGGCCGGGGCACGATCTTTTCTTCACCAGAGAATGGCTCTCGGCAGGCGAGCTCACGCCCGTTTCCGAGCACGCAGTCGAAGAAAAGAAACTCATCGAATTCGGCAAGGCTGTCAGACATCTCTGGGATGTCTATTCGTCGATGTCCCTGCAAACCCGAAAGGCGATGACTGTCGGCACAGATTTACGAACCTACAGCTCGAAACACGAGACTGCGGATCTGACCCATAACGGGCAAAGTGGAGAAGACTCGCACGAAGGGTACGCCACATTGCCATCATATGCTCGAATTCGGCTCAACCTGCTGAATGAACTGGTGGGGTTCTACGCCGCCGTCCACGGCGAATACCCGGCGAAATACAAAAACGCCCTGGGAGATGTTCCTGAAATGGGTCTGATTGCGCACGGAGTGAAGAACATCCGGAATCTGCAGAACCTTCATCACAAACGTCGCGATGCTGAGTTTCAGCAAAAGCACCTGCTCATCCGCATCGCCCGCGAAGCATGGGAACGTTACACCGGTGCGCCAGCCCCCATAAAGGGAACAAACGAAAGATATTACGATTTTCTGGATGATTTGTTGCGGTTGGTGGGCAAACTAGGCGAGCCCGGTTGGACAATTGAATCCCTGATGGATGCGCATGCGAAATTCGAATCTTCCGAAGTAGCGCATTTGGGGGGCGATAGCGCCTGATTAACCGACTTATCGCGCCCTGAAAAAATGAGCGCGTTTTGACATGGTTTCCTCAAATTAACTGTCCGGGGAAACCAGATGACACAACACAACACCCGCACGCATGACTTTGCACCGAGCACGATGCGCCCGGCGGAAGCCGCCAGATATGTAGGCGTTTCAGCATCAAAACTTGCCAAGCTGCGGCTGCCGCACAACCGGCAGAACGGTCCGGCCTTCATCAAGCTCGCCGGATGCGTCCTCTACAGGCAGTCCGATCTGGACAGATGGCTGGATCGAAACACGATAAACGGCTCGACCAGGGGCGTGGCCGGTTGACGTCCTGCAGTCATCATATCTCAGCTGTTGTCCGGGTCAGGCGCCATGACTGAGGCCGCGAAGAAAATTTCATTGATCGACAAGTGGAAGGCAGTGGGCCGTGCGACCACGGATGCTCGCCTCAACAACACAGATGCTTGTGTCTTTTTCCGATTGCTTTTTCACCACAACTCAAAAACCGATCTTTGCTTTCCAAGTCAGGAAACGCTGGCAGATGCGCTTAACACCAGTGCCAGGACAATTCGCAGTTCCATCAAGAAGCTGGAGCAAAGCAAATATTTGAAAAAGTTAGGCCAGAGGTCTGGCGGCGGCAGCAACAGGTACGCACTCAACATCATCGGGTCGGAAGATTTTTTCCAGGCAGGCGGAAAGAAATTTCCAGAACAGCGGAAGAAATCTACCGACGATACAATGAAAGAAAAAAGGAAAGAAACAGGCAAGAGTGCCGGCGAGGGAAAGGAAAGCACCAAGCTCAGAGGTCCCTCGCCCAAACCACCGGCTCCGCCCAGTCGCAACCCGGGAGAGTTCCAGGCCAAACTGGTCAAGTTGTTTGGTGGAATTCAAGAGGGTTGGGACGTGTTGATGGAAGTACCGTCAGATCTGCTCGAGGAGCTGGAAGCGGCCTATCTCGCAGAAGATATGGAAACCCACACAGCCAGAGACCGAATACTCAAGCACCTGAGCGAGACCTGACAGTATCACGACCAATCAGTGCTTCAATTTACTAGACAACTGAAAGGCATGCACATTCCGCCAAATGATTGACGCGTTGAGTTGTGCTCCCTTGCACCAGCGAACCAACCGAACCCAAACCTCGACGACCTGTTACAATCAGATCGGCTCCGCAAGCCTTTGCACAATCGACAATATTCTCTGCGGGATCACCAACGTTTATATGAGTTTCAGCGATTGCCTGTTTTAATTCTTCCGCAACCGCCCTGCCCGCGCTGATAATTTTCTCACCGGCTTCCTGCACTTCGGCAGCAGAGGGCATCGTGGTAACTGCGTGATAGCCCGCAACAGCTCCCAGCGCAAAGGCGACCGATTGAGGTTGCGGCGTGTGGACGAGATGCATGTCAGATCCATATTTCTGAGCCAGATCACAGGCCAGACGCAACGCATTTTCCGAAGAATCTGAACCATCAAGACCAACAACGATTTTCCTGAACATTTCTATCCCTCGCTTGTTTGAGCGGGATACACGATAGCTTCAGAGAAAACCGAGCACGTTGATGTGAATCAATGCAGTTGATTAGGATATACCCTCAATTAAATGACCAAATACTCATAGATTCCATAGACATCTGTCTCGTGACGTAGGTCAAAGACAATCCGGCATCTCCCCGCCAAACTCGAGGAAAAAGGAGGCCGAAAATGTTGATCCGAATGGTTTTGACTTTAGCGACCGTCGCCGGAGCTGTCCTGGCACAGGGTTCTGAATTGGATGATGGCCGGGATCTCTTCCTATACTTCTGCGCCGAATGCCACGGAAAGGATGTGGCGAGTGTTGGGCCTTTAGCTGAGATACTGGCAATAGAACCACCCAACCTTACCAACCTGGCCAAACGCTATGCCGGAACTTTTCCGACTGACGTCGTTGCCATGCAGGTCGATGGGCGCATTCCAGTTGAAGCTCATAGTTTTATGCCCGTTTTTGACCCCTCGTTGGACAGCGATCAGATGGTTGCCCTCAAATTACCAAGCGGGCAACCATTGATGGTATCTGAGCAACTCGCTAATTTGATATTGTACCTGCAGTCAGTGCAAACGGTGACAGAAAACGCTGAGTGAACGACCGTTATGCCTTTAAGATCTATGTCTGGGCGGCGCGAGCGCAAATCGGTCCAATCTGACCCCGGGGGGGAGGGTCAGAAACAAAACCCAATCACCCGGGGACCGGAGAGGGAGCCTTTTTCTGCACAAAACGGAAATTGAATAGAGAAATACACATGAGTCAAAATGGCCAAAGCGGCGATTGATCGGGCGAACAGCGAAAACCTGGTTCGAGCCCACGGCGGCAATCTCAAATTCTCGCTGCGCGCGCTTGCAGCACGAAAGATGCCGCAGATACGAAGGGCTTTGCGCCAATATGCGGCAGAAAAACCGGCCATTTGGAGTAGAAGCAGCATAGATCGAGCGGCTAAGGATCAAGACGCGGGAGATTGTGTTGAAAAAATCTTTCTTGCTTGAGACCTAAGCAGCTGATTCAATTGCGTACAACGAGTTGGAGGGTCGGCCGATGTTGGGACCGAAGCAGGAAGCGCAGGCAGCGTTGTTCTACGAGTTTTCGCTGGAGGATCATGTCCCGCAAGATCACTTGCTGCGTTCGATTGATCGGTTCGTTGATCTGAACAGCATCCAAGTTCATCTGGCGGAGTTCTATAGCCATACTGGCCGCCTGTCAGTGATCCAGAACTGATGATCCAGATGCTATTGGTTGGCTACTGTTTTGGCATTCGGTCGGAGCGGCATCTGTGCGATGAGGTAAACTTGAACCTGGCATACCGATGGTTTTGTCGCCTTGATCATACCTACCACATTCTGGATCATTCCACCTTTTCCAAGAACCATCATGGCCGGTTCCGCGAGAGTGACCTGTTGCGCCATGTGTTCGAGACGACTGTTGCCCGCTGCATGGAAGAAGGGCTGGTCGGCGGGCAGGGGCTTGCCGTGGATGCCACTCTGATCGTTGCTGATGTCCAGAAGCAGAGCTCCGGCAACCCGGAAGACTGGGCGGATAGCCGTCTCAGTCTTAGCAGTTTGTCCTTAATCGAAGAAGCTGCTCGACCCTCGAGACAAGATGCTTGAGGCCGCTCGATTGCTGCTCGGCCGCTTGGTTTGCAGCAAGCTCGAGGTTTTTGAGAACCAGCGTAGAAGACCAGCCGCCTCGATTGAGCGCCTCGGCTTTCAGAATCCGGAGGTGGACATCGAACCACTGTTCCTTCGTTCGCTCGGAAACCGATAGCCCCTGATCGCAAGTAGCAATCGTCTGGTCCCAACGCTCTTCGGCAAAATCCGCTTCTGCCAGGAAGAGATGGTAAATGGGCGTGAAGATGTACTGTTCCTGCTCCTTCGCGAGTCGAAACGCGAGCTGGAGCGACGCGCGGCCACGGTCGATCTCGCCGTACTGGACATGCGCGCCGCCCAGAAATCCCAGGCCTACTGCTCGGAACGACGGCGCCCTGTGCCCCTCGGACATCGAAACCACCTCGCTCGCGCAATATCGGAGCCGCTCACGATGCCCGAGCAGCAACTGTGGAATGCAGCCGCCATAGACCATGGCGATGAAACGATTGTGCACGCTAGCGGATGCGTTGCCTTCTTGGATAACCTTGTCGCTGAGCCGTTCGGCATCTGACGCGTTCCCCCCATGCCATGTTGATATGGCAAGCTGTGCGCGGGTGTTGAGGAGCCGGTTTGACATCAGATCGCGTACGCCGCCCTCTACCTTTACCTCCGCGAGCGTCGCCAGAGCTATTCGTCCGTGTCGATCGGCATCTCGAAACCGTCCAAGAGCATTATAAATGCCGACAACCGAGCGATGGGCATTGAAGACATCCTGCGGCGTCAAGATCTCCTGCGTCAGCGTACGCTCCATATACTCCTCGGCAATATCGAGTGCACGTTTGAATTCTGCCCGGTTGAAAAGACATGCAATCAGACCTCGTATTATGACATCGGCGTTCTTGGTCGACCCGGTCTCCTGCATGAGCGCGCGACACGTCTCAAAGGCATCACGGGTTTGGCTCGCGCCATAACCGAAAATTGCGAAGCTCGACTGCCCGTATAGTACCCATAGGTCGAGCGCGTGCGCGCTCGACGCTTTGCCGGTGCGCGCCAGAAGGTCTAGCGCTCGCTTCGAGCTACAGGACGCTTCAAAATGGGCATGCCGTCTCACCGATTTCATGCTGGCCCTGAAGTAGTACTCGATTGCCTCGTCGAAGATTTCCGCGCGCTCGAAATGCTGCGCGACGATTTCAGGATGCGCTTCGGCAAATGCCTGCGACCCGGAGAGGAGCGTAGACGCTATCCGCCGATGCAGTTCATGCCGATGGCTGATCAGGAGAGTTTCGTAGATTACCTCCTGAAGCAGCGCATGTGTGAATATATAGGTCGTGTTCGCCGGCGTGCCGTGGCGGCTGATCAGACCCGCATCGATACTCCGGCTCAGCACCTCGCCGATATCGGGTCCCACATCGTCCAGGATCTCGCGCACGAGGTCAAGCGTGAAGGTCCGTCCAACCGCTGCGCAAGCCTGTAGGAATCGTTTCGCAGGGCCGAGGCGATCGATCCGCGATACGAGCGAGGCGCGTAGCGAGTTCGGCACATCGACCGCGCCCTGCAGCGCGCCTGCATCGAGGGTGCACTCACTTTTGGCCTCGATAGTCGACCGTGCGAGTTCCTTGGCGAAGAGTGGGAATCCGTCAGAGCGGTGGACGATGGCGTCGATCTCCGTCTCTGTCAGCCGGCCTTGCGGATCAGAGTAGCGCACGAGAGCAGAACAGTCCCGCGGATGCAACGCGGTGATCGCGATGTGGCGGATCCGATCCTCGTCGCGCAACATCGAATGGAGCGGCAGTCGCGATGTCATGAGGACGAGGATAGGCAAAACCGAGATCCGCACTAGCAGGTTGTCGATGAGCTTGAGAGTTGTATCATCGATCCATTGGATGTCTTCGATTAGGATGAGAAGCGAGGCGTGGGTCGAGACACTCGCAACATAGTCGAGAAAGAGCGTCGTTACGTTAGCGAGACGCTCCTCTGGTATGGTCTCTCCCCGGTTCGAAGTCGACAATGCCGGGTCGAACAGAGCAGACAACTCCGCATCGATCGCCGCAATGGCCGGATCAAGGCCGCGCCCGTGCAATCTTTGTGATGCCGCGCTAGAGGAACTGGAGCCGAGCGGGTTCTCCCGCTCGCCAATACCGAAAAGCGCTGCGATGGGAAAGAGGCTGCTGTGGATATGATCGCGCAAACAGGACATGCGGATGATTGAATGCTCTTCGCCGTCGATCAGGTCGCCCAACTCCTGGACAAGCCGTGTCTTACCGATTCCGGCGTCGCCTGACACCACGAGTGCTTGCCCCTGGCCTTCGCGAGCGTCGCGCCAGGCCGAGAGAACCGACGCGCATTCGCCCGGCCGGCCGATGAGGGGCGCAGGCTTGCATGTGCCGGCCGTTTGCTCGCCGACAGTGGCGCTCGTCTCGCCTATGACCCGCCAGACTGGAACCTCTGCGGACAAGCCCTTAGGGCGGTGGAAGCCAAGATACTCAAGATCGAATAGCTCCTCGATCTCCGCCTTTGTCGTGGCGTCGATCAGGAATTGGTTCGACTCCGCGAGCTCCTGCAATCGGGCGGCAAGGTTGGGGGTGAGACCCGCCATGAAGCCTGATAGTCGAGCGCACTCGTCTGCCATTTCTCCGACTACGGTCAGGCCTGTAGCAATTCCGATCCGGATCGATAAAGGCTCACCGTCCGGCTTCTTAAGCGCGTTGCAGGCCTTGACGATTGCCAAGCCGGCCCGAATCGACCGCGCCACTTGATCTCCATACCCCACGGGCCAGCCAAAGCATGCAAGGACGCCATCGCCTTGATATTGCTGCGTATACCCGCCAAATGCGTCAAGATATCTTCGGGTGGTAGACAGAAATTCGTAACAGAGCTTCTGAAAGGACTCGGGGTCCATCCGCTGGGACATCTCGGTCGAGCCGACCAAGTCGCAAAAGAAGACAGTGAGTTGGCGGCGCTCAAAGGGAAACGGTTCCGCCTCAGGACTGCGATCAGTGAGCGGGTCTCCGCGAAGTTCGGCAATAGCGGAGCCCAGTTTCCGGCGCGCGCCAATCGACAGCCCCATCTCCACGAGGTCAGCTTCCGTGATGCTATGCGCTACATCGATGTCGATCTCGTTCGCTCGAAAGAGCGGCTCGTACGTCTCGAGACCGTGGCGTGTCAACCATCGACCGATCGACCGGTGCGGGCTAATTCTCCGGAATGTCAGGCTGTTCTTGCGAATAGAGGCCATGACACTAGGAGCCACATCCTTGAAGCGACGGCCAGCTGGATGAAATCGACGCAAAAAGCCCCATGTCTTTCGGCTGTAGGATCATCGCTGCCAAACCAGACCATGTCTGCATTGGTTGATACTATGTCGCCTATTCTCTCCCCTGACAAGGAGCATGTAGCGGCGGCAAGTCTTTGAGCCGAGAGGCAGCGAGCCAGCAAACCGGTATCACCCCTTGTAAAAAGTGCTTTATTGGTGTGATACCTTTCTGGTAAAATAGCGCTCATGCTCCGATGCGCTTTCTCAATCACCGTAGGAATTTTGATTTGCTCCACGGCGTATTCTCAGGAATATCAATTCGTTGCTCCGCCTCCAGGGCCTTATATCGCAGATCCGGCGACGATCACGGAGCTCGATTGCTATCCGATCGAGACAACTTGCCAAACATCGTTGAACTTCGTTCATCTCATCGAAGAACAGACTAGGGTGATCCGGCAGGAACCGACGTTCAAGTTAGCGCATGAAAACAATCTGCAAGGTAACCCGTTCAATCTTCCGCAGATGGCCGCTGTCACGAGCACCATTAAGGACGATCTCACCGAGCTTCGCTACACGCGTAGCGCGCCCGATCCGCAGATGAACCTCGACTTTCTGACAGACCCGAAGTCGACTGTGGAGCTTGTGGGCGTCGTTAATCGGATGGACCGTCAGTTCCTTCGAGGACGCTCGGCGAGCATCTGTGGCGAGATTAGCGTAATCTATCGTTTTACGTACAGCATCCGCGAGGGCAGCCAGAAATCGCGCCTACCGGCGACACTCAACCTCGTCTTCCCTGCGGCCGAGAAGCCCGAGGACTGCCAGCCGATGGCGAAACGCTGGCTCACCTTGTTGAACAGAAGTGTGGCTCCGGCATCGGCCGCAAAGGAGGCTGTGTTCGAGATGATTCGTAACCCGGCCCAATCACCCTTTGCGTGGCTAGACGGCCCGAACATCTCGCGCCTAGAGCTCAACATACAAGCGTATCGCAAGCCGGCCGATTCGGATCCGAGCGACTTCGGAACCGAGGCGATCTATTTGCTTCGCGTGTTTACATGGAACGCGGCGACCAAGGAATTTGAGATCGCATCGCTGCCGAACCAGATCGACCGCAACTCGCTAACCTGTACTGCTGCGGACTCGGATGCGCTCTGCGAATTCAAGCGCGAGAATCGCACAAAACTCGTGGCGTTCCTCCAAGAGCCCGAGAGCGTAGCCGCGCTCGACCTCGGCATCATAAGCATCGATCCGGCACTCGGGCTGTTGTCTAAACGGGCGATCTCGGTCTCACCCGGAGGCATGCATCGGTCGGAAAACCAAAGTTATTGGAACGCGCTCGGCGCGCCAGAGCACGCAATCATCCACGATGACGAGATTGCGGAAGCGATAAAGGCGGCAGAAGTTGCGGGCGTCACGCTGCGCTTCATCCAGTCGACCGACGATTTTCGCGCGCGGTTGAATGAGAGCACCTGCTCCGGCTGCCATCAGACCCGCGCGATCGCAGGCTTTCATTTTCCCGGCGCGGATCGGGAGGGGACGCATGCCTCCAACTCAGTCTTGCTGCCAGCGTCGCCACATTTCTTCGGCGATATCCCGCGCCGAATCGATTTGATCCGCAAGATCGCCTATGGTGAGACGCTGACGGACGAGGACCTGCTGAATGGATACAGCGCGCGCCCGCTGGCGCGGTACAAAGATGCGCTAAGCAGGACCCAACTGATCGGCGGCTGGGGAGGCACATGCGTCATCGAGGCCTCGCAATCCGAGAGTGCGCGCAAGTGGAGCTGCCAATCGGGGCTCGTCTGCGAGCAGGTGTTCCGCTCAGACGGCATTCCGGGGATTGGTACATGCGTGCCGCCAAAGGATCAGCGAAAGATCGGAGACCCTCTCCAGCACGGTACTGTTTCGACAGATATCTTCAGTCGCGATCTTTATAAGCGCACAAAGCCGGAAGTAATTCCGGCACCCCAAAACCCTATCCTGCGGGAGACGCGCATCTTGCCGAAATTTCTCCCTAGGGACCCGCCGCCGGGGAATTCCTATTATGGCGGCCATCAGGAGTTCTACATCGGACTCAGCCCCCGCATGCATCCGGCTTGTCAGCTCAAAGAGGGGGAGACTGGATATCTGCCAGCGCCGATGGAATGCCACGATGCCCGGCGCGACTTCCTGACGGGCGGTTTTCCCGCTGGCAGCCTTCGGCTGTCAGAATGCTCCAACCTGCCAGAGGAGGCGACCTGCGCACTCACCGCATCGAGTGGCTTCAACGGATGCATCGCCGCCATTGGGGAGCGCCAGACTATGCCCGATGCCGACTGGAAGAATTATGTGTACTCTGTAAATACCTGCTTCGAGATCTTCACCTCCTACAGCGGCGAGCGAGCCTGCGACTTTGCCAACCCTTGCCGTGACGACTATATCTGTGCGAAGCCAATGGAGTATGATGGGTCTACGTTCCAGGAGCGTCTAGAGCGGCTTGTGTTTTTCCCGCGTGAGCGCCCAGCTGGCGTGGACGTCTCGTACTTCGAGGATATAACGGGCCGCCGCTATGACCCTGCTGCCTATGGCCAGAAGCGTCCGGACGACAAATGGGCCGCGCGTGACGATCAGCGAGGTGTCTGCATCCCGCCCTACTTCGTGTTCCAGTTCCGATCCGACGGGCATCCCGCTCCGCCGCCGCCAAGTATTACACTGCGGCCCTTCTACTCGGGGCCGCGGTAATGTCGGGCACCAGCGATCCTTGGGAGATCGAAGAGTTCGAACTCGACGAGCGCAGCGAGAACATGCAGATGCGGTTTCCCCATCCGGAGCCTTTCCCGCAATTCGGCCCCGACCCGGCGGCCGGCCCGCAGCCGAGCCACTTGGAGACGGATGGTCGCGCGGGCCACAAAGTAGTGGTGGCGAACCGGGCGCTCTTCGGCTCGGGGAAGCGGCTGGAAGGCGTGCCGGACTGCGCCGTAGTGATCGGAACTGTACAAGCCACTACCAACGCTCACGGGAACGCGACGCTCGATCTCTCAGCACTGACAGATGGCCATCACGGACTGAGCGTCACGCCATCGCCCGCGCAGATGCAGGACGGGCCGCCGGGGCCTGGTTTGCCCACCGATCCGAACGTTGAGCGGATTTGGGACACGTTCTTAGGCAGCGTTGAGCTAGCGGGTGGTCGGGTGGTGGCGGCCGACCCGCCGGAGTGGATCGACTATTTGGTGCATGGCCATATCCGTATAGGGCTGAAACCCAAATGGATGCGTTGCAGGGGTTTCGAGAAGCGCCCACACCCCATCGACACAATCGTCATCCATCACACCGGCGATACCAATCCCGGCAAGGACGCGTATTGGTTCCTGTATGGAGGGGTTGTGTCAGTCCATTATCTGGTGGCACCCGACGGCGGTATCTACAAGATGATCGCCGAGGATAAGCTCGCCTGGCATGCCGGTCGGAGCTATTGGCTGGGCCGCGAGGAGTTGAACGCCAGTAGCATCGGGATCGAGATGACCCATGCGACCGGCGACGAATATCAGGGGGCCCAAGTGGATGCGACCGTTGCGCTCGTGGAACGACTGCTCGAGGCCCATCCCGAGATCCCGCGTGAGCGCGTGGTAGGGCATAGCGATGTCGCCTTAAACGCGCGCAATAAACGCCCACCAACGCTGCACGGCCGTAAATCCACAGATCCGGGATCCGCTTTCCCTTGGGAGCGGCTCGAAGCCAAGGGCATCGGCTTGATCGCAAAAGCGGAGACGCCTGATCCCCAGATTTATGGCGGCTACTTTGCACTTGTTAGCGATGGCGTATTACACCGCGGCGATAATGACGCAACCCATACCTATGGCGGCGAGCGACTGCCGTCGGTCTCGGGCGCGGTCGAGGAACTGCAGCGCGACCTCTCGGAAATTGGCTACTATTGTGAGCCATTCGACGGCATTTTCGGGCTAATCACAGCGAGGGCACTTCAGATGTTCGAGCAGCACTACTATAGCGGGTCTCGGCGCACGGGTCCCGACCCGTGGAACAGTGGCGACGGAAGGCTCGAGTGGCGCACTGCCGAGCTGATCAAGAGCGTCAAAATCAATGTTGTTGGTACTTCCATCGCATGAGTTGAGTACCAGCAGTGAGTACCAGCAATAGGAGAGCGCGGTGACCGAGCGACGGCGGTATTTCTTCAGCGGCATCGGCGGCAGCGGGATGCTTCCGCTCGCCACGTTGGTGCATCGGCAGGGACATATCGTCGAGGGATCGGACCGGGCCTTCGATCAGGGGCGGACCGTCGAGAAATCGGATTTCCTACGACGCCTTGGTGTACAGCTCTTCCCGCAAGACGGTAGCGGTGTCTGCCGGTACGACCAAGTCTTGGTGACCTCCGCGGCGGTGGAGGACACGGTTCCGGACGTGATGGCAGCAAAGGCGCTCGGCGCTGGTCGACTTCGACGGGCTGACCTGCTCGCCGAGCTCTTCAACGCAGCGCCCCACAGCGTCGGGATCGCTGGCACAAGCGGCAAATCGACAACGACCGCGATGATCGGCTTGATAATGCATCGTTGCGGTCTCGAGCCGATTATCGTAAACGGCGCGTTTATGAAGGACTTTACCGACGTCGCCGACCCTTTCGGGAGCGTCGTCATCGACGGGAAGGAACACTTCGTCAGCGAAATTGACGAGAGCGACGGCTCGATCGCAGCCTACACTGCATCCATCGCGGTCCTGACAAATGTCGCTCGGGACCATAAGCCGCTCGAGGAGCTGCGGGAGCTCTTCGGTGGTTATCTCGCACGGGCCGAGGCGAGGGTGGTCAATCTCGACGATCCGGAATCGCGGGCACTGGCGGCAGATCTGCCAAAGGCGAGCTTGCGGAGCTTTGGCATCGAGGCGGAGATGGCTGATCTCGTTGCCCGAGACATCAAGCATGATGCCGAGGGACTCACCTGCCTGCTTTGGCAAGCGGGGGACGACCGGCCGGTACCGCTCAGCCTCGCCGTCCCTGGCACTCACAATCTCTCTAATGCTTTGGCGGCGCTCGCTACGGCCGCGTTCTGCGGCATCCCACTCTCGGCAGGCGCGCAGGCGCTGGCAGCATTTAGCGGGCTCCGGCGTCGGCTCGATATCGTGGGCAAGGCCCGTGGAGTCTTGGTAATCGACGATTTCGCGCACAATCCTCACAAGATCCAGGCGAGTCTCGCCTGCCTCCATCAAAGGCCAGGGCGTCTCTTGCTGCTCTTCCAGCCTCATGGCTTCGGGCCGCTTCACCATTTGATGGACGACTTCATCGATGTGTTCATCGAGCATTTAGCGCCAGCGGACTTCTTGATCGTCACTGAGCCCATCTATTTTGGTGGCACGGTAAACCGCGATTTGAGTATCAGCCAGCTCGTAGATCCCTTGGTTAACCTTGGGCGGGATGCAATGGTCGTCGGTCACCGCGATGCTGCGATGGAGCCCCTGCTGGCGCGGGCACGAGCGGGTGACAGGGTAGTCATAATGGGCGCGCGCGATGACGAGCTCGCGGACTATGCCTCGCGGCTTGTCGGTATGTTGGAGAAGGGATCCGTGATCTTCGGCCAATAGGGCGCCAAGTACTTACGATAGGGGATGGACGAGAATTCTTGGCGCGTAGCCCCAGGTGCATCGACATAGAGCACCTCTGCCGCGATTTCACAAAATCCGGCGTAGAAATGCTGAGTGGACTTGACCACGACCGCGCGCCGCTCCGCAAGACGAATGCCAAACTGCTCAAACCCGTCAGGATGGAGAACCTGCACCCTAAGCGATGTGAGCACCAACTCGATCCCGGAGGCCGAGCGAACGAGGGCTGCCATCCCCAGCCTGCGCCGTGAGCTCGTGCCGAAAGCCTGAGTAGCCTCTTCGAGCACGCGTACAACGGTGACCTCAAGATCGATCGGATCGCCGGAGGTAGGCCCGCATTTGCCGCCGACCCTGAGCGCGAGCCGCGCACCTTCGCCGGCCTCAGCGCATAGGCGTACCGCAGTGGGGTCCCAATAGTAGCCGCTGACGATGTCGCGCATGCCGCGCGCGATCATCGCGCGGAGGATGAAGGTGGAATCTGAAGGTGCTCCACCACCCGGATTGTCAGAGACATCCGCTAGCACGAGTGGCGCGCTGGTTGCCGCCTCCACCGCGTCAAGCGCGACCTCGATGGCGACCGGTTGCGGTAAGGTATCCTCGCGAACCTCCCAAATTCGGCGGGCGATCTGCCGAGCGACGGCTTTAGCGGAGGCTTGGTCTGAATCGGCGACTACGAGCAATTTCGCCGACGTATCAGGCACGTCGCTCCAGGGAAAGCCATGGGCAAAGGAGACGGAGAGTGTCCGGCCTCGCCCTTCTTCTGCCTGCATCGCCCGGACTATCCCCATCATCGGCTCGGTCGTCGTGTACCACATTGAGACCATTCGGCAATCGACCACCGCCATCACCGGGCGGATTTCTCGGCGAGCCGCTCGGTGGCAGAGCGTATAGACCTCCCTAGCGCGCTCTGTGACGTCGACATGAGGGTATTCCTTGTAGGTGACGATGATATCGGCGTGAACGACCATCTGCTCGGTAACACTGCAATGGAGATCGAGTAGTACGCCGATCACCGTTCCTGGGCCCACTATCGCGCGCACTCGTTCCAGAACATCGCCTTCACAGTCGTCGCATCCATCCGCGATCATGGCGCCATGCATAAATAGCATGACCCGCTCGACAGGGCCTGCGGCACGCAGATCAGCCAAGAGCTCGTCACGAAGTGCACGGTAGACGGGAGCGGCAGTTATGCCGCCCGGCTGCGCAAAGGCAGCGAGGCCGATACTCACCGTATCGCCCGCTGCCTCGATCATCTGGCGCCAATAGCGGAGAGGTGTCGCGAAAAGCGCCTCTTCGTCCAGCGGCGTACCGCATCGGCAGAGCATCGTCTCCTGGAATGTCTCAAGACCCGTCGGCAGCGATGAGAACGAATTTGTCTCGGTTCCGAGGCAGGCGATGAAAGTATGCGTCATTGGGGACAGTCCTAGTCGATGTTTGGTGAGCCGTTCCCATAGGATTATTCCGGGTCGAATGCTATTGCACGGATGGTCTTTGATCCATCAGTTGCAGGCCATCGGAGCGGGCGGCTTGTAGCCCACCAGTGAGCTTTGCGGCCTTGCGGTATTGTAGCGCCAACGCCCTAACTCGTCGATGGGAAATTGCGCTTCTCAGAGTGTAGGGAACGCCTCCCCGTTCAACAGCTCGCCCCGATAAATGCACCTAGTGTGAGTTTGCGAGCATACTTAATAGGTCTTGGCGTTCAATTTGGAGTGTTCTTCTTCCGGATGTAATTACTCCAGACTTCTCAAGAGACGATAACTCGCGACTTACCGCCTCTCGATGGCTGCCAATCATTGTTGCGATATGATAGTGGGTTGGAAAATTTGATAATTTTCTCGTTTTCTTCCCGGATTCGCGTTCTCTCTGCGCTTGGATTCTGAGTATTTCCCTACAAATTCTCTGCCGAAGAGTGAGGGCATCATATTCGAAGATTCGGTTTACCAATCTACGGTTTTTCTCAACTAACTTGTTAATCACTGTTTCAGCAACGACAGGAAACCTGACTAAAATCTCGCTAAAGTAATTTGATTTCATTTTGCCGAGGATTGCGTCGTCTTCACAAACTACGGTTGCGGAGCGTGGCAGGAGATCTACCGCGGAGAACTCGCCCAGTATACTTCCTGATGACACAGTAGTATATGAAATCTCGCGTCCGGATTCGGAAAAATACTTCACGGCGAGCTTCCCTTCGAAAATGAAGTATACGTCGGAGCTTTTTTCTCCGGCAGAGAAAAGTAGCTCCTGACTGCAAATGCTGAGGGTTTTAGTTCTTTCCGCTATAAACGCCAAATCTGTATGCGACATTGAGGCAAACAAAGAGATTTTTTTCAGCGATTCTTTCAGGTCAACCACCTTTGCCTCCTAGTTTTCTCCATCTGACATAGGATTCCATAACCATGCCATTATGTCATGCTCGGATAATGAAACGCGATGACATCCGCCGGTATCCGAGCACCGATGACCTTCTGTTATCGCCAACCGTAACGCCCCGCGCAAGCTAGCGTGACGGGCAGAGATAGATCTGACGACGTCAGACGGCCACGGCACGTTTGAGATCTTGAGGAGAGCGAAGGCGTCGAAGCCGACCGTCTGGTGCAGTCTGGAGAGTTATCTCGACGGAGGTGCGGTTGGGCTTAAGCGCGACAAAACCCGCCCGCCCAGGTGCCGCCTTTGTGCCGGAAGCGCGGCAGTAGGTCGTCGCCAACATGGTGTGGGAGAGCCCGCCAAACGCCACCCATTGGAGTCGGCGTTCGATGGCCGAGGTCGTGAGCATCTCGCCGCCGAGCATGGGTCTCACCTTTGCGGAGGCCGGTCTCCAGTCGTATCTTATGATGGGCTTCAAGATCTCCAAAGACCCGCTGTTCGAGTGAAACGTCGCCGACTTCGTGGGGTTTTATCTCGAGCTTCCTGAGCGAGCGACAGTGCTGTGCCTATGCGAGAAGTCCCAGATCTAGACGCTCGACCGAACCCAATCGGGATCGCCTTTCAAAATGGATCGCGCCAATGGCAACTATCAGACTTGGGACACTAGTTCGACGCAGCAATGTGGGTTTTCTCACATACAATCGAAGCATTGAGGCGGAACATAAAGCCCACACCAGTGGTTGGTGTGACTTGACCGCAAGTATGAGGAGAACGGAGGAAGTTCTTTGACGCAGAATAAACTGGTCAAGTTTTTCAATATGCGGGTCGTTGCCCGCTGAACTTAAGGAAAGGATGACCAAGATGCTTATGCGAAATTCCACTATTGCAGCTATGATGCTGACGGCCACCGGTTTCGGATCGGTCGTAAACGCTAGATCGTGGGACCCCGGCCCCTACCCAGAAGGTTTCGTTTCCGCCAATGGCAACGAGGTCTACTATGAGGTATTCGAGGGTGGGTACCTTGCCGAGATCGAGTTGGACGGGGATTGCCGTTCTGACATCGATCTCTGGATCTATGACGACAACGGGCACTTGATCACCAAGTCGACATCCTATGACTGCTACGAGTACGTGAACTTCGTCCCCGCATGGACCGGCGAATTCAAGATCGTCGTCGAAAACCACGGCAAGCCGAACGGCTCCAGGTATTGGCTCACGACCTACTGATCGGGGCCAGCGCCGGGAGGGGGAAGCCACATCCTCCCCCTCCCACGAATGCTGTACCTACCGCGTTCTTACCATCATGCTTGCGAGCGAATTCTGACCCACCACTCGACCGGTTCGATGAGCTGGAAATCAATGCAAGCGAGGTCATGTCAGAGGAACTCGCCTCGAGGAACGTTCAACCACCCCCTACTTTGTCCGCATGGCCAAACACGGCCCATTCAAATTCATCAATCGAGTCCTGAAATCATCCGCTTGGCGGTGATGCTTTACGTTCTCTTCCCACTTTCGCTCAGGAACGTCGAGGACTTGCCTCATGAGCGCGGCATCGACGTCAGCCACAAAGCCGTGCGATATTGGTGGACAAGTTTGGTCCGCTGTTTGCCTCCGAAACCCGCAGAAAGCGAGTTCAACACCTGCGTGCATTCTCGAAATGGCGGTGGCACGATTACGAGGTTTTCGTGAAGATCAACGGCGAGCGCCATTATCTCTGGCGGGTCGTGGGTCATTAAAGCGAGATTCTGGAAAGCGTTGTCACGAAACGAAAAAACAAACCGACCGCATTGAAAATACTCAGAAAAAATTTGCAACGTTACGGTCAACGTCTCGGGCAGATTCATGGATGGAACGCATGAGGTGCCTTGCGGGATCTCCCGGACAGAATTGCGGTTTCAAGGGACATTCGCCGCGGTCATGCTTGGCGGCGCGGTATCTGATGAAGCTGCACTTGCCGCCATTGGCTTTTCGTGGTTTGGAGAAGTTCTGGCGATAAGTCTGCAGCACCTTGCCACCTGAGCAGGTATAGCTATCGGTCGCGGGGTCATAGGCAAAGTCCTCACGTGAGAAAGTGCCGTCCGACCGTTTCGATGTGCCCCAGATCGGAATGTGTAGGGTGATGCCGCGTTCTTCGACCAGCCATCCAAGCATCTCTGCCGATCCGTAGCCCGTATCACCGACCAGCTTGTCTGGCGTCATGCCGAAGCGGTCCGCAATCCGGCCAATCATCCGGCGTGCTGCAAAGGTCTCAGCGGTTCTGATGGGAACCCGACGGTTCGACTTCGACAAATGACCGCATTGCCCAAATCCGCGAGGTATCCTTCTAGACCGAGTTCTTTCGCTCACTCGCTCCAGTTCTGCATCCATAAGGAGACTGAACAATGAGACGAACTTTAACTAATCTATCAGGTCGTTCATCTCAGCCCCCTAAGTTCACCGCATGAGTGTGGGGATTCCCACATACAATCGGAGTGGCAGAGTCGAATATCAAGGCCACACCAGTTGTTGGTGTGACTTGGCCGTGCTCTTGTCGAGATCGAAAAAGATCCTCTAGAGCAAGCAGAGGTTGGTCAGGTGCAACATCTTGCGAGCTTCATGCTCGCCGAACGTGAGGAGAAATATGATGAGCACACTAGCTCAAATAGCTGAAGAACTCGCAGTTTTTGACAGCGATGACGATACGTATGTGGAGCCTTGGGCCGCTGAAGAATTAGAGGCGTCTGAAGGTGAACTCAAGCAAATGGGCGAAGAAGCTTTTGCTTTAGCGCTTGCCGCTTACATTTCGCACAACGGCCGTTGTGGATTCGCTAACGCTGGATCCATCGCATTCGTTGTCAATCGACGTCGCGATCGTCCTGTTCGGGCTACGGTACGCGTGCGCTGGCGCCGAGGCATCAACTATGGAAGCTATGACCGGGTAAAAACTATCCCTGCTGGCAGTCGTGTCCGTCTCGGGTGTACTCGCAGCGGCTCAATTCCTGTTACCGATTACAGTTACTCGGTAATCGGAGCCCAAGTACTGTAAGACTGCAACTAAGTTTGACGGCCCTGCAATACCTTGCCGGGCCGTTTTGACTTCGTGAGAATTAGGCTGTTTGAGCAGTCTCGTCGAAAGTTCCGATCTTCGAATTTTGGGCTGTTCACCAAATCTGTGGAACAGAGGTGGTTCGGTTTGTTTTAACAGTTCCGAGCCGTTTCTTAAGTGGATTTCCTGCTAGGCTACGCCGCCACCAAGATCGGTTTTGGCTTGGTCTGATATACCTGATCGGGCGTTTGCCCGTCCAGCGATGAATGTGGTCTCCTCGTATTGTAGAATGTCAGGTATCGGGCAAGGCTTTCACGGGCGGCGGACACGCTGTCGTAGGCACGCAGTGCATCAAAGATGGGCAAATTCATATTCTAGAAATTTGACGGGCAACGGTCTGTCGCTTAACCATTGGGCCATAGATATAGTGTTGACAAGGGAGTTATTGGATGCCTGTAGTTCAAGATATTGTTGCGAAGGAAGAAAATGACATTGCGTGGTGGCGGTCTAGAGGAGAAATAAGCGCGGCGACGTATAAGGGCTTGGATGTCCTCGTCTATCGCCCTCAAGGACGGGGCAACTACTATTATGCATCCAGAGTGCAAAAAAGTATGGTCGCGTTGCATTATACCGCAGGATATTTGAGCGGTGATTTGGATACATTAACGACAGATAACTACCATGTGAGTGTGCCATTTGTAATTGCCCGCTCAGGTAAGATCATCCAGCTATTTAATCCAGATTATTGGTCATACCATTTAAGTCCGCGAGCCGTCGGTGGAAACGAATTTAATTCAAAGCGGGCAGTTGCAATAGAGATATCTAGTTTAGGGCGGCTTACGAAAAGTGGTTCTTGGATGTGGAATTATGTCGGATCAAAATACTGTAAGGTAGGTGAAACCCAATATTACCATGATCTGGAGCAACCTTATCGTGGTTACCGATACTACGCGACGTTTTCTGGTGAACAATATAAGTCACTTAGCGCGCTTTTGGATGTAGTTTGTCCCGAATATGATATTCCTAGAAACTTTCTTGCTGAGCCGGATCGCTACAAGCTGTTTTCATCGTCCAGTGATGCTAGAAGTTACAAAGGGATTTGTAGCCACGTGAATTATCAGCCTTCTGGCGTAAAGGAAGATATAGGGCCAGCGTTTGAGTGGCCGAGGATTGGTGCATAGATATACTTTCGCTGAGAAATGGTTCCACACTCAATCTCGCGTGCTGAAGCAGACATTCGTCGCCGTTCGGATCACCAAGTCGAACTTCTTCTGGGGAACCTTCGCGGCACACTCTTTGACTGGAAAGCGACAGTGGTGCAAGGATATAAACGGCAGGTCTAATACTAGCGACCTAGCTCGAACTCATAGAAAATGCCGGGCCCTCCCCTTAACAACGCCTCTCGTGTCCAAGTCACATGATCAACAAGCACGTTATCTGCCTTACGCAGCATCAGATCTTCTCCCTGATTACCCAGGCGCAGGGTGCCTATGTCAGCTCCCCCGATCATGTGCATCCGCCCCGGCCCCACGCGTCCCTGCAGAACCGCCTTGCGGCCGTTCTTGCTCCGCATCACCCATCCGTTCAGATTGATCTCGTCCTCCGTCCGATTCAATAGAGAGACCCATTCCTTACCCGTCTCTGGGCTTCGAGGCCGGATCATCGCGGAGAAGATCGAGATCTCACGCTTGGCCAATTGCAGCTGTCCGCTCCGCGGGCTCTCCAACCGCGTCATCACATCGCTGGAGTTACCAATTGGCAAAACTTCAGGCGGGCGCGGTCAGCAGGTCAAAATGCTTATCGCCGCCGAGTAAACCATGTTTCGCCTGACGCAATTCACGGCTGTGCAATCTAAAAAATCTGGCTTAGCACAAATGTGTTCCGGAAATTGGGAGAGCCTTTACCGCTTAACTTTTTCAGAACGTTTGGATCCCTTGCAATCTGGATACTTCACGCATCCAAGAAACTTACCCCACTTACCAGTTCGGTCGATCAGCCACCCGTCAGAACATTCCGGGCACGCAGGAAAATTAGCACCGCAGCTGCAGATCAATATGCCTGTTTTTTCCTTGTCGCTAATCGGGAGATCTTTCCCGCAAACATTGCATGGCCGCAGGATCTCACCGCAGAGTTTTCGGTGTTCACACTGGAAATAGGGTCGCCCGTTTTTTGAGATTTGCGAAAGCATCCGGCCCCCACACTTGCCACATCGATGCTCTGCGACGCCCGCTTCGCCAAGCTCAACAACGCCATAGTCTGGATTTGCAATCAGCTCGCGGGCAAAAACCGACGGCATTTGCCGATCCGCTAGAACGGTCACAGAGGTCCGAGCGCGCGTGAGAGCAACGTAGAACAATCTCCTTTCCTCAGCATGATCGTATTCCTCTGGCTTTGGGAGAACGAGATCCAAAAGTGGATCATCTATAATTTCTGAAGGAAATCCCATGCGGCCAGAAGCTGCTTTCAAGATGACGACGTGATCAGCTTCTAGGCCTTTCGAGCGATGAATGGTCATAAATTTGAGAGAAAGGCTTGCGTACTTATTGCGAAGTCGCGGAAACCCGTCTGGTTCCAGGAAATTATAACGCCCGAGTAACAATACAGACGTTTGGACCCCATTCGAAGAGGCGTTTAGATTTTCCAGTACGATCTGAAGTGCCTCATCTTCCCCGCCCCAACCGTAGTGCAATACCATGATTGCTGGTGTGTCAGTCGTTCCAGCGGGGATCACCTGCTTGGCGATCTGAGATGGGTTTTGAAGAACGAAAGTTCGAGCGGGCAAAGCAATTTTGTCAACACTTCGAAATGTACGTCCCAGATCTACGGAACTGTGCACGCCCGACTCACCGGCGAAGACGCCTCCAAACTCCTCTCCGAAGTCCCGCATTAAGTGAATATCTGATCCCGTGAAGCGGTATATAGACTGCCAATCATCTCCCACAGCGAAAATACGCGCGTCTTCATGTTGCGCCTTCAATGCCTTAAGCAACCTGGCGCGTCCCTCCGAAATGTCCTGGAATTCATCCACGAGAAGATGGCGATAAGGGCTTGAATATCGGCCCGCTCTTACGTGTTCGGTTGCGCGGACGATCATATCTTCAAAGTCGATGCGGTCGCCCAAGCGTTTTTGGTAAGCTTCAATCACAGGATCAAAGATCTTCAAGAACGCAGCACTTCGTGCCTTATCTTGTGACTTTTCTGCCCGGTTTAGACATTGTTCAACCGTTGCTGCTGAACTTTTAAAATGTCGCAGGAATGTGCCCAGCACCTGTGTGAATGCATCGACTTGGCCCATCTCCTCCAATTGCTCAAAGATTTGCTCAGAGGGGATCGGATTGGAAGATGCATGAGGTGCTAGTTTCTCTTCGAGACGTTCAGTCAAACGCTCCTCAACACGATCGTAGCTATAGGTCTCGATGAGGATCGTTCCGTGATCCTCATGTACCTTCCGCTTCCACTCCATACCTTCGATGTAGGTATTGCGATCGACATGCGGCGCTGTCGTAAGGATCTCGCGTCCGCTTTGGTCACGGGATTTTCGCACACCGAAATGCTCGATGTAAACACCGCTCTCAGTCAATCGAAAATCAGGCGTATAAGCTGTCCTGATATTTTCGGGGAGGTCGTGTTCGTAGTCAGGCTCATACTCGTAGGCGATGCCATTCAAGTACAGCCAATTGGCAATTTCCCACTCCTCAAAGCTCTTTACCAAGTCGCCTTGAAGCGTCCGCAGCTCATGAGATTCTATGTATTGGAAATACTCATCCTTGGTTTTGAAGTCCCACTCACTTTTGTACGGCCAATAGAATTCCGAGAACCACTTTAGTAGCAGCGCACCAAGAACTGGTTCCGTTGCAATATCTTTGAACAGGATATCTCGCAGCAGTGCCGAGAATTGTTTGTCGTCGCTCGCATGTGCGGCTAGTGCCGGCGCCCCTTTCTCTACTTGGCGAATAATACTGTTGCCTAAAGCATGGAAAGTCAGGGCATCAACTTTTGCGCCGGCTCGCTCTTCAATACGCGTAGCCATCTCAGAAGCCGCGTCCTTGCCGAAGGCCATCAATAGGATTTCTTCTGGTTCCCTGATCTGTCGCAGTATCAGATAGGCCGCTTTTGCAACGATGACACTTGTCTTCCCAGAGCCGGCTCCAGCAAGGACAAGCGTCGCGTCCTCATCGGTTGCCACCGCGAGACGCTGCTCAGGCGTCAGTGGGTTGGATTCGATTGTGTCAAAAAATTCCTGCATCTGCTCCATATCCGCATCGAGGAAAGCCTTTATGGCAGACTGACGCATGGTCTTTGATGAGGTCCGAAACTTTGACACCTGATCGACGATCTTCTGCTGAATTGGCGGCAACACATCGGCCGGAATGGTATCTGGTAGCCGATCAAACACCGCAATGGCGCGTGTCAAATAAGGTTCAAGAAGACAAGCTGACGGAAACCGCTTCGGTTGTTCAAGGCGCTTTGCAACTTCGGCAAGCGCACCCAATTCCTCCTCCAGAGCGTCCACTTGTTGCGTGAAGTGGTGCCGCCAATTCGCATTGGCCGAAGACACAAAATCGAGTGCCTGAGTTCGCTTGAACCCAGCTACCTTTAGGTCCCCACTCTGGGCAGGCAACGAAATCGCCGCGAACCAAAGTTTTTTCGTTACCTCAATTGGCCCCGACAGTTCTGCGAAAGTCAGATCTCTCGGATGTCCACCCGATATTGATAGCCCGGTGCTTGTGAGCCTGATGGCATTGCGCCGATAGCCGAAAAAGAAGAGCAAAGCTCCTGCAAATCTACTTCTGAGTATTTCATGGTGGCCGGATTGGGTCACGCTATATTGCCGATTTTGATTTCAGAATTCCGAGCCCTAAGCTTCGAAGCCTTCAGCGTCTTCAGCTATTCCGCTGGGTGACACATCATCCCCGCTAGAACGCTCTGATTTGATCTGCGGCGCTTTGCGGACCCAGGCCGCAAGGTTTGCCCCGGTCTCGCCGTAGAACTTGGGAACGATGCGCTCCAACTCAGAAATGAAGTTGGTTTGCTGTGTGAACTTTCCACCAAGCCTTTCAGACAGGAATATGTGAAAACCATGCGAGGCGAGATGCTCTTTGCCTTCGGAAGCTAAGTCCGGATCTTCCCGCAAGTCTGCAACCGGATATTGGGTTGGCTCACTGCCGCCAGGCCAAAGAAGCCGGACAAATAACCCTTCTGTATCCGTCGCTTTGATCTGACGGAGCAGCCAGTTTACGCGAGCCTTGGTAGACTTCTTGTCGTCGGGTGCTCTGAGCGTCATACCAACGTCCACAGAGCGTCTCATGACATCTGCTGTTACTTCAATTGGCGCGGCCGCATCGGGAATTGTGAGCGTACAATTCAAGCTGTGATTATCACGCAGATCGCCCAGTTCATCTTTTTGGCGTTGCGCAGGGTTGCCTATGTGTTTTCGAGGCAGCTTTTCCGCCACCGTCATTCCAGTCATGCGGCTCAAGATCATCGACAGATCGCGCGTTTCCTGATGCCAAGCCTCTAGCACCGCCTGCGCCATCGGTGACTTTGCTGGAACCGCGCCACCGCTGGAAATGAGTTTGTTGAGTTCAGACCACTCCTTGGGCATGCGATCAAAGCCTTTTACCCCAGCGCTTTCATGTGTCAGGAAGCGCCGAAGCTCATTGAGAAGCATCAATTGATCGATATCTGCGACGTCCTCTCCTGAAACGAGCAAATCTGCTGTCGTCAGGATATGCATCCAGGACCAGTGAAACACAGGGATCTTTGATCTGCTTTTTCGAACCGCTTCCACAGGGTGGCTGTCTGGAGATGTTGCGAACTGGTTGGATATTGAAATGACGCAATCGACACCATTGTCTTTTGCGAGCACTCTGTATCGCTCGATCTGGTCGGGGTCCAACTCGCTATTCCCAACTTTAGCCTCAACCAGGGCGCGCCATTGACGACTTCCAACTTTCAATGCAATCAGCCCATCAGGCCGGTCTTTGATTTCAGCGGTCTGTTTTTGAAAGACCACTTCTGTGTAGGTTTCGATCGACGCTCGTTTGCCAACTTTTTGCCCGACCGACGCAAGCAGTTGAGCGCCAAATTCATCAATTTTGCATAGGCATGCCAATACAATTGACGTCGTGCGCCCTTCTTTTGAAGTGGTTGATAAAACGGGGAACAGTCGCGCGGCCTCGCCTTGTTTCAAATAGTCCGGCAGTTGTTCCTTGCTCATTTATCAATCCTTTGATCTTCAGGCGCGTTGCAGGTTAATGAAGCAGCATCGGAATCTATCCGTCAACCTTTAGGCGACTGAAGGAATGGTTAGCACTATCGTGAGTGTCATCGATCAGGGCGGAAAGCGGAGTTCAAGGCGAGCTCGAAAATGTTCTGAATTACCTGAGCCAGGCATTCGAAAACCAAAACACCCAAGGCGCTGATGCGCATTATGACGCATAACTCGAGTCGACCGACTTTCCACCAAACACCCGACAAGTTGAGTGTGTTATTTTCCTCCTTTTCGCTTGTTTGGCTTTTGAGTCAATGCAGAACCCGCTGCGGACTTCGCTGCCTTTGAAGCAGTCTTACTCCTTAGGGTCTTGCTAGCCGCACTCGCCGCCTTTGGTTTTGTAACCTTTAAAGTGTTGGATTGTGCAAGGGCTGAGCCGGCGGCTGACTTCGCAGCCTTGCTTGCCTTGGGGTTTTTTAGCGTTTTTGATGCCGCTGTTGCTGCTTTCCTACCTGTTTTTTCGGTGTTACTAGCCACTTCATTTCCTCTTCATTAGGTGTTCCAATTTTCTTCAAGAGTATAATTGCTGGTTCGGTTGGCGTTGACCTCGATCAAGTATCCCACCACACAAGATTACTTTTCGCTCTAGCGACCAGAAGCAAAATTGGTATCCTCCTTTTCGCTGTATCGATGGGTGAAGTGTGGCTCAGATTATTCAATCGAACTTGGGGGCCCATACGCCTCGGCGAAGTTGGCCCGTCACGGGCGGGAGGAAACCGGTCATTCGCCGCAATGCAACGAGAAGATTTGCAAGCTATGAAAGCTGACTTTTAACACTGGAAATATTGTTCACTATGCTACTGAATTCATGCTCATTGGTACGGTTGCCCGCTTCAAAAACGAGGAGCCTACGCTGGTATCATGGATGCATAAATCTAACAGAGCGTGAACCAATTTGGCCAATGACGAAAGGCAGTCAGGTCAACTCGTGAACCGAAATGCAAGCCGGATGTCGACACCACTGGCTCGAGCATCATCTGTTGAAGCCGGCGCTACCTTTGTAGCAGTCGAGTGCCTCCAAACCATGACTGACGGATGAAGAATTAGTGCCACAATCAGTGATACAGCAGCGAAGATCTTTGGCCCCAAAGGGAGAATTAGAACGTTTCGCTCATGCGTCTCGAACTCCACAATTCTTCGGATCTCGTAAAAGAGGGCCTCCGGCTTCAGAAGATCGTAGCGTTGAAGCAGTTCACCCTCTTCCAAAAAACTAAAGTCTAGGTTGTTTTTCTCGATCTCACGCTCGAACCGTGGGTCGGTCCCGACTGGTGTCAGACAATAGATCCTATCTGGTTCAAGAAGGTCAATGGCCCCAACAGCTCGGCCATACTCATATCCGGCTCCAATTATCAGCGCCAAAGACTCTCTAGAAAATGAGGCTTCGCCAATGAACGCAGGAAGCACAGGTCCAAAGGACCGTACTATGTCCAAGCTATGAGACGGTTCGGTGAAATCTCTGGGGAAGTAACAAATCGTAACGGAACCGACACAACTCGACTTCTTAAAAATACACCGAAGGAGCAACGCAATCTTTTCTCGATCAAGAGAGGTGATGTCGAGCAGAATTGAAGCTTTCTCATTGTTATCAATATAATCAGCAAGGCGATTTAGGAGCTTACTGAAGTCATGGATCAGATCAGCGCCCTTCAGGCATTCAGCGTCGAGGTTTTCAAGATACGAATGGAGATCACCAGAACGATAATCATAGACAAACGACGTGCCATTGTATCCGGATGCAGCCATCTCCTTTAAGGCTTGAAGAGAGCGGTGCTCGTATCCTACACAACCAACGAATACATCGGGCCGCGCTTCGGAAGGGTCGATAAGTGCAATATCAGCCATCGTCTTTTTCCCAATTCAGCAGGTCGGGCTGATCCCTGTACGACAATCGCGTAGTGGGCAAACCGGAAAGCATTCTCGGTTGACCAGTGATCGTCGGCAGCTTGTAGAATGGTGCAAGGCGATGGGACACGCGGAAGCGGCAGCCTTCAAGATCGAAGATCAATTGCTTTCCCCCCGTTGACTGATCCACTACCAACGCACCCGAATTGATCGCCAACACCAAGGCATCGCTCAATACTGGATTCAGTCTTTTGACTTCATACGAAAGTGAAGGTTCTGGTTGGAACTCTGGCCCCAGCAAGACCTCGCTCAATGCGTCGCCCAATTTATCGACCAATTGCAACGGTGACTGCACTTGATCACTCACAATGTCTCTCGAGTAAGTATGGGCCGAAACCAGAGCTCTAAAGCGATCAACATTCCGGCTGATTGCCCTGTTCTGCGCGACAGCCGAATTCTCCTTGCGTGCCAAACTTCGCAACAAATCTGTTACGTAATATTTGATTGCACGAGGATTCCCCTCGGTCAGTGCCAAGATCTGATCATATCCATGGTAATACCCAAATCCTTTTGCCGAAGTACGACGGCTATCAATATCTAGCCGTTTTCCGCCTTTCACTAGATAGTAACTACGGACCTCTGCAATCGGGGCCGGTTTCCGGATTAGTTGCGCTCTCTTTTTCTCTCCTGTCACGGCTTGAAGATCGCCGGATTTGTTTATCCCGTTGCGTCTCATGTACTCGACATACGATTTGTCACCAGCCTGCGCAGCCATTGCGTGGATCGCGACATAGTCTCTTTCAAAGCCCTTGTCGGTAAAGCGCCTTGTCCCGCGATGTATCGCTGAGGATGAGTTTAGGTAACTTGCGAACTCTCCAATGTGAGTTCCTGCAAGCGCACATTCGTTTGTGATCAAGCGCTTCGCCAACGAATAGTCTGGGTTGGCAAATTTGTTTGCCAATATGACTGTGTGGAAATCTTGACCGTCTGTCGGTCCACGTTCCGACGCTGCCATCCGTTGCTCAAAAGAGTAGAAATCTATGTACGGAAAAAGAGAGAACTTGAGTACCGCTCTTTGATCAAACGAACGCAAATTTTCATATAGCTGAATAAGAACGCGTTTGGGGGCGATCTCCATCTCATCAAAACAAACGCTCCATCTCAGTCCGCTACGCAGGCTTCCAACTATGTCAAAGAAGCCCTTAAGCATGAGCAGAAAGTCATACTTTGGATAATTCATCGCTATGTCGAGAGCCGACCTGTCTGGAAGCGACGTGATTGCTGAACGGTACTCGTTCGAGCGTTGAAGAAGTGCGAGCTTCAGGCCAACAAATGAGTTCTGAGCCCTGTGGAGCCCCCAAAACTTGGAACACTCGTTGCACACTTTCTTTTCTTCAATCTCAGTGAGGAAAACAGACCAAGGATGAAAATCTTCTCCCGAGCCGAGGTCTGCATTAACTAGCGCGTCTTCAAATGAAGAGACCAGTTGGTGCAAACAGTGATCAACAAAGAGTCCATTAAGTATATGATCTCGCTCGTGCCCTTCGCTTAATGCTCCAGAAATCGATTGAGCATTACCTCGCCATATGGACTCTGCCGGAATGTAGATGGGTACATACCCAAAATCGATGTCTCGCAAAACACCTTTGAGGTCGTCTCTCTGATGCAAATATTTGAGGCCGGAAGCCGTCAAAGCCTTCATTATAGTTGTCTTGCCCAACCCCCTCGGTCCAACCAAAACCAAATTGTGAAAGGCTGCCACTTGTTCGAAATAGTCGGGGACGACGAAAGACTCCGCAATCTGCCTGGGAGTTGCGTTCCTTGCATTAAAGGACGAGTTAATCCTCATGTCTCACCCTCTTGTACCATAGCACCACTTACCTTGGACTGCCTGATAACGATCTCGAGCCCAGTGCTGTCTAACCGCTCGTTTAGCACTTCAATTTCGTCAAGAGTTAGATATTCGATCTCAGGTATCGCCTCGAGCAGCTTCGCGCGGTTTACCGAGGCAACGATGCCAAGGTCTTTGAGAGCCTGCTCGATTTTGTCAAGATCAGGTACTGGGCCAAACTTCGAGACGTGAGGCATCGATTGTTTTTTGCTCGGCTCCCAACGCGCGGCGCTCCAGTCCCAGGAAAGCACCGTTCCTTGAGCTCTCTCCGTTATTGAGGTGTCGTATTCGAGCAAATGGAACTGATTTGAGTAATGGCTACCCTGCCCAAGGTAAGGGTATGCTGCCAGACTCGCCGCTGACAGCAGAGCAGGATACTTTGCATCCGCGTCTGGCCTTCGTAACTTTACGAGGTGCTTGTGGCCATGCACCACAAAACACGTCTTTGACGACTTTGTGAGTCGCTCCAAAAGCAAGGGCCCATTTGGAACTTCATCGTAATCGGTATCGACGACACCATCGACTTTCAGCGGATGATGGTGCATAATAATCAATGCGTGGCTACACGCGCTTTCTTCTATAGATTCAAGAATCCGATCAATCATTCCATGAGTAAGGTAGCCTACCGACCAAATGCTTGAGGAAGTCGTTCCGTCCTTGCCCAACCCATGTAGCGTACATGTGTCAGCCGCAACGACGAGGCACTCACCCAACTCCAGCGCGCCCACACCGTTTTGATGGTAGCCACCACTGAACGCATCGTCGTCCGACGGAAAACTTGGCCGGATTTGTTTTAGAAACTCGACCCTGCCTGCCGCGCTTTGCATGTCCTCTACGCGAGTCGCGATATCATGGTTCCCGGTTATTCCAATAACTTTTGGTATGCCCAGAGCATCAGCAACATCGTGCAGATCACGCCATACCTGCAACATAACGAGCTTCTTGGCCTGATGAGCAAAATCACCTAGGCAAATAAGCGCATCAATTGGTTCATCGTCATTTTTAAGACATTCCGAAATTGCCAAAACAGGGTTGCTTGAGGGAGTTCTGTTCTCGACTCGAAAACTGCTTCCGTCTTCTCCATGGTAGCCATGTTCTTGAGGGAGCTTAGAGAGCTCCTCCGAAATTGCATGAATATCACTCACAATTAAGAATCGTTTCAATGAATCAACCACCCAGCACTGCCACTAGTTCTTTCTCGGACTTTCGCCGCCCTGCGAAGCCGCCAACGTTCCGAGTAACGGAGATATCGCCTACTATGTATTCTTGGAATATATCAGAGAACTCTGAGCAGTTCTTGTACGAAACAACAATCTTATTTCTGCTAGCGAGTCTTAAGGAAACTTCAAATAGGCGCTCTAAATCCTTGTTCTTGAATGTATTTGGTCCATATTCGCCAAACACCCTCTCATCATTGGTGAAGTAGGGTGGGTCCATGTAAATGCACGCGTTGTCTGGCTTCAATTGATCTAGGAAATCTTCAAAATCTTTCGAAGTAAGATGGGCAGGTTTCAGTGCTTGGGAAAACTGCCGAAAATCGTTCTTTGATAGCTTCTTTTTCGGTTTTTGGCGTCCGCCATAGGGAGTATTGAATTGCCCTGCTTTATTGGTTCGATAAAGACCATTGAAGCAAAAGTGGTTGAGGTAGACAAAGTGCCCCGCTTTTTCAGGACAATCACTCAGCTCATTATATTTCGCCCTTGCGTCGTAGAAGGCATCTTCCTCTACAGGAATTGCATCATAGTAAGACCAAACCTCGTCCGGCAGTTCACGTGTGTGCGTGAAAAAGCTAATCAAGTCAGAGTTGAGGTCATTCAGGTAGCTTACACTGGGAGAATTGTCGAAGAAGAAGAAGGCAGAGCCGCAAAAAGGTTCAATGTAAACTTGATCGAAGCTCAGATACGGGCTTATCCGATCTGACACCTGTGATTTGCTTCCTGCCCATTTGAGTAACTTTGGTTTGGTCTTCATCTCCGCATGGTAGCACGACCTCCCTGATCTTAAACACTGCTTTCTAACTTAGAACATACACGGCTCGGGGGATCGATGGGGCCTGGGACATCGCCAAATGATCCCGTCTTCTTTTTGCATCACGCCAATGTGGATCGGATTTGGTCGAAATGGGCACCGTCAGGTGGAAATGAGCCTTATGTGCCAATGCAGGGTTGCTCCTATGGGCATACCGCTAACGACCCGATGTATCCTTGGGATGGACGTACTTTACCCGAAGCTGTCACCGTTCTCCAAGGGGATGACCCGCGTGACACGGTCTATGTCGAACCGGCGACCGGGTAGTACTACGTTGATTGTATATCGTACCGACAGCATTTCAAAGTATTCGCTGAATGGCTGCTCTGGGGAAGCCGCACTGCAGCGTTCGTGACCCCAGTGAATGTCGTCTGTGGGTGGCTCCTGCATTGCAAGAGTTTTTTGGTGATATTTGCGGATATTTTCGTCAGTACCGTCGTCTGTTCGGCCTGTTTGTGCGGTGGTGTTCCGCTGGCCCTGATGAATTCCGCGAGCGAGGTTCCAATCGGCTAATCGACCTTAAAAGAGGGCCGCTGACATTCCCGGAGTGTCCTTGCTCTTGGTTGACTTGATTCCGCATCATCACTTCAACGTCTTGCATCTCGTGGGCAGCCGGCGCGGTTAGAACGCAGGCTGCCGGTACTCCTGTTGCTTCGTGAGCATTGCCCAGATGATCCTCGCTGCCTTGTTTGCCATGGCGGTCGTTGCCAATCGGAATGGTTTGTCTGCGATGATCTTCGCCGTCCACAGGTCGACCTTTTCTGGCGAGCGTTTCGCCATGACGGCACGCGATGTCATGCTGACGACCAGCAACTTTCGTATGTACCGGTCACCTTTCTTGGTGATCTTGCCAAGGCGCTCCTTGCCACCGCTGGACTTGTTGAGTGGGGTCAGACCAAGCCAGGCCGCCAGGTCACGGCCTGTCCGGAATTGATGTGCATCCCCGATCGTGGCAACAATTGCCGATGCCGTGATCGGCCCAATCCCTGGCATGCGCATCAATCTGCGTGCGTCTGCATTCAGCAGGGCATGTTGTTCGATCATCTTGGAATAGCCGTCGATGCGCGTGTTCAAGCCGATGAATTGGTAGCACTGAATGCCGAGCATGCCGTTGGCGATCTCAGGCATGTCCGGGTGGTCACCATCAAGGTGACGCTTTGCAAAGGCCGTTACCGCTTCGATCCCGATGGGCAAGATATGCCCAAACTCACGCAAAAGGCTGCGGATCATGTTGGCCATCTGGGTGCGTTGCCGGACTGCCAGATCTCGTGTGCGATGGATCGAGAGGATGGCTTGCTGGTCCTCCGTCTTGATCTCGACAAAACGCATGGTCGGACGCCGAACTGCTTCGCAGATCGCCTCAGCATCCACGGCGTCGTTCTTGCCGCGCTTCACATACGGTTTGACGTAACCGGCGGGCATGAGCTTCACATCGTGGCCAAGCTTGCGCAGCTGACGTCCCCAGTGATGGGAAGAACCGCACGCTTCCATCCCGACCCTGCAGGGCGGAAGCGTCTCAAAGAACCGGAGCAATTTTGCCCGCTTGATGGCTTTGTTGAAGATGATCCGGCCATTCTCAGAAATGCCGTGAACTTGAAAAACATCCTTGGCCAAATCCAGGCCTACGGTCTTTACTGTCATTGGGTGGCTCCTTTCCTAGCAGTCGAAGATAACTGCACTTTGGCACATTCGATGTCGGTGGAGCAGGAGCCACCCACCTCATCCGCTAAGGGCCATGCTGCTATCACTCAACCAAGCAAGTCGATTGTCAACGAAGTTGCTAAATACCAGCGTTTCGGGGCAACCTTAAAAAAATTGAAAACGATGTATTGCACTGGAGGTGATTTTGGCCGCGCCATCCGTCAAGATAAACAACCTGACTGCTTTTGAAAACTGGGGGAAGGACAAGCCCGATACCTGGCTAAATCAACTTGCAACTAGAATAGCCCTTAGAGGACTGCCGAGGGTATTGACCACGTTCGATTTGGCTGAAAGTTCTGTACCGCTTGAAGAGCAAAAACAATTGCTTCTCCAAGCGTTTCGCGCAAGTTTTTTGATCTGGACGAGTGCATTCTATCCAAATCAAAATATTGGATTTGCCCAAAAAGAGGCTGCGGAAGATCTCAGAAAAGCCATCGCTAAAGTTAAAAAGCACGTTGATGGCAAGGAACTCGTCGCCGGGCGGGTTATTTTGATCGTCGCAGATTACGTCGGCACAACGGACAAAGATCAGCTACTTCGACCCGCCCTTGAGCTTTCTGCCAGCCTCGGTTCCCCGGCTAGGGGTGCTGGCGAATGGGATGCGATAGGAGCAGATGCAGAGTGGCTTGAAGGAAATTTAGGCAACGAAAATGATCTTTCAAAGCAAGCACTCTGGTTGTTGGACGTTAGGGGGGACAGCAGATATCTGACCAACTTTCCGCTTTCGATGCGTGAACCGTTCGATCGGTTCGATAAAAGTAAACTAGTTGTTAATGGGCCATGGTACGTTTGGCTGAAATGGTACCGGGGGATCATTCCAAATACCACCGGTGACAAACCTACGAGCGCATTTGGGGAGAGAGCCGACGTTTCTATCGCGGCCCTGAAACGAGACTTCTGGAACCGCCCTGCTGACGACGTCGTAGAAGAATTGGCCCGACTCGTCGAGTCAAGAGCGCTATCAGAGGACGGATCTGTTGATGGCGTTGGAGAAGCAGATTTCGATCGCTCCAAGTCACCTCGAAATGCTTGGTTGGCGCAGTTCAAGGATGGGGATCGAGTAGCGCAATGGGTGAGCGAAGCTCGTGCGGACACTGAAATTGATTGGAAGATTGGGAACAGAAACATCGACGAGATGCGGCCAGGAGATGCGGTAGTCTACTGGCGCACAATTACTAAAGGAAGAGACAAAGGTGGAATTGTAGGTACAGGTTTCATCAATTCCGCAGATCGAATTCTGGACACGGGCGGTGTCGAGCGTGTCAAAACAACCGTCGTTGAGTTTTTTGATGAAGCGCCTGTAGACCGCAAAGAAGTCATTGCGCAAACCGGACTAAATCCCGGGATGTGGCAATTTTCACTATACCAATTGCCAAATGACGTTGCGGAGAAAATAAACTCACTTTTAGAATCGCACAACCGCAAGGGACTGATATCAGAATCCATTTCATCATCCCGTCCGCCAGCAGGCGAAGTGGTTTTTGTAAGCGATGCACCCGAGAATGACGAGGATTTGTTGGGCCGTGCGGATCTATCCTTCATGCTTGCAGCTAGGCTAAATCGAATCTGGGACGAAATGGCGAAAAACCCCGGCAACGCTGGCTTTGTTGTCCATATAGACGCTCCGTGGGGAGGTGGGAAAACCAGCTTTGCAAATTACCTCGTTAGCATGCTCAACCCGTATCGATTCAATAAATCGCTTCCAAAAGTCCTATCTGGCATCCACTTGGAAAATGAAAACTTTTGGCCGGCCAAGTATCGGCGGCCTTGGTTCATTGTTGATTTCAATGCCTGGCAACATCAGCACGTGAACCCGCCGTGGTGGTGCTTTTATCAAGCGATACGTAAACAAACTTTTGATGCGGTGCGTGCGAAACTAAACCCCGATCCTGACAATTCAGTCGTGGCAAAGCTCGGGGGAAGGTCATCCGGATGGATCGGTCGTCACGCAAAGTGGCTGAAACTGTGGATGGCCGAATTGTGGTGGCGCTTGTTTCAACCCAAGACACGCAACCTCCTTGGAATCTCCATTGTCACTCTTTTGATGGCCTTTTTGGCAATTAGATACGGGCTGCTCAGCTTTGACGACACGAAAAACAAGTTCACATGGTCATTCGACAGTTGGCCACCACTAGTATTAAGTGCGGCGACATTGACGCTCGGGGGAGCGTCAGCGATTTGGGCGTTTGTGAGCGTGATTTCGGAATCGCTTTTTCCGGGTAGCCCAGCATCAGCAAACAACTATTCACTTGGTGCTGGTGATCCTTTGGAGCGGTTTCGAAAACACTTCTCCGGTTTTTTGAAGCGCCTTCGACATCCAATTATCGTGGTTGTGGACGATATCGACCGGTGCGAACCGCAGTTTGTCGTCGAACTTGTACGTGGAATGCAAACAATACTGAAAAGTCCTCGCATTGTTTTCTTGCTGCTCGGCGACCGCGACTGGATAGAGCAAGCGTTTTCGGAAGCTCATAAAGTAATGCAGGGGATTGACGTGGGCTCCGAGCATACCTTCGGCGGCCGGTTTGTTGAAAAGGCGATTCAGCTTTCAATCATATTGCCCGACATCCCCAAAGAGCAACGCTCCGAGTTTGTGCGATCATTATTGGGCGTAGACTACGATTCAGAGACCTCAATAGAACAACTGCCTGAAAATGAGAGGAAAATTGTCGAGGATGCGATGATCAAATTGGATACCACATTGGAACCATCCCAACGCGACAGGGACGCCTCCGAAGTTCGTGACACAATTGCAAATCTGCAATCGATTGACGATGAGCTCAAAGAAAAAGTTGTGACTGCAATCGACCGAAGAACCGCCTTGCGATCTGCAGCAGACGAAAAGGTTCAAGCAGCAACTAGACATAGGTTGGAACCCATATCTGATCTACTTCCGCCGAATCCTCGGCAGATCAAACGCATAATTAATTCAATAGCCTTGTTCCAAGAGATTGCCAGGACGACACTTAGGATTCAACCAGACACGAAGAATTGGCGGCAATTGGTTTTATGGATCATTCTGATGACAGAATGGCGGCAAACATTCATGACCTTGGCGACTTGGCCCGAACTGGTATCAAGAATCCACGATCCTGAAACGCAAGTCAGTATTGCCGGGCTGGATAACTCCTCGGCCGACGAGTGGACTGAAGCAATTCTCGCTAACCCTGACGCAATGGCGTTACTCGATTTTCCAAGTGTAAAGGGTGCACCCAATGAATGGAGTGACAGCAGGATTGATGCGGCCGCAATCAAAAGGCTGAATATCATTTTCCCTCCGACTAGTGGGAGAACTTTGCCGAGTTCTGTGTGAGGACTAGTCGAAGGCTCGTTCGTTTTACACAATTTGACATATCGATGGCATTCTTTGCCAAAATGTAGATTAATGGCCAATTGCGTGAATGGCAGCTTTGGATATGCGGTAATTCGGAAAAATTTATGGAGCTAACGACCACACAGGGTCGTCCTCAACATGCCAGAAAAGTTTATTAGCAAGTTACTGAGTTTCTACGATGACGGTATCGAGCCTAACACGTCGAACTTGGCATTAGATATCAACGTTGGCTTTTACCAGCGGCTTGACTTTTTATTTTCCTAGGCCTTGTACGGCAACCATCCGTCAAAAAAAAATTCGCCGTCCCTGAGAGGAAAGAGCCTCTGCGGATGCGACGCTCTTAGTGGGACACGGTGCGCTTCTTCATGAAGCCAGAATCTTCTCGATCGTATCGGACTTCCGGTCATCCACGGACGCATCCAGCCCTCTCATAATAGCGATATCGACCACAAGCTCTTCCTTCAGCGACGACAACTTTGCCTGGGTCCACGGCCCGAGCATTTCTTCTTTTCTTATCCACATCTCCCCTTTGACCTCTTTGTGTTTATGCAGATCACCGCCAGACACACGGTCCCAAAACCTGCCACCAACATATTGTTCAACGTCGTAGGTTTTCTCCAAAAAAGTACGCAGATCGGCGTCTTGCTCTTCATTGTCGATTTTAAAGGTCGAAAGAATGAATTCGCCATTTCTCTTTTCCGCAAGGACACTTTTGACAAAAGCATGAGGAATGGGAATATCGATCCCGTACTTGTTGTCTTTGTCTCCGATGACCTCGATCTTTTTTTCAAAATCAAAAACTGGCGCCGTGAGAACATAAGTTTCCAGCACACTGTGATACTCGTTAAGTTCGCGGACGGCAATTTCCAGGTCACGCCAAATCTTTCTATTAAAATTGGGCAGCTGCGGGGACATATTGGAGAGCAAAAACGTCTCGCTGTTTTGAATGTCAGTCTCGTTTAAATTGGCACTGGCGGCTAAATGACCGCGGTCAAATCCGCTGCCCTTATAAGCCTCCAAGCTCGCTCGGAACCGTCTGGGGATGCGTTGATCTGGACGAAAGTTATCGAGCCGATCGCCATCAGCATATTCGATGTCCAACAACGTTTCATTTGGCTTTATGATTTCCAGCACCCATTTGGCTTGTCGAAAATACCATGAGTACCCGATTGTAAAGTGCCGCCCAGTCAGAACCTGATCACAGACCGGCGCTCCGTAACGCAACTCTCTTTGTATTTGAAATGGATCGTCCATCTTAACCTCCTAAAATCAGAAAGCCACCTGAGGCTCAGGGGGCTCGCCCGACGAAAACGAGGCTATGCTGATTCCACAGATTTAAACAAATAGAGATTGTACGTCAGAGGTTTTTTCGCGCTTTGCGAGCTGTGTGCTTGCGCGGCAAAAGCATGGAGGTTAAGCACCATACACCTCATCCTTACTACAACCGATGTATGCTTTCACCGAAAACCGAAAGGCAAGTAAGTCCTCATCGATCGGCATTTCGAGCAGCATTCAGTTTCGCGCTCGCGGCGAATGGCAGCAAAGCGGGCTGCAGCCGCAGCAACCATGACTCACGCTGGATGGCCGGATTGGGCCGAGACTACGCCTTGAGTGTCAAAATGAAACCATCAGCTTCGCTCCAACACTTGACCTCCGAAAAGCAATGAAATAGGTGATAATCCTGTTGAGCGGGCGTTGTGTAGTGGTAAGACCTTAGCCTTCCAAGCTAATGACGCGGGTTCGATTCCCGCCGCCCGCTCCAAAAATCCACTTCCGACACATCACCTACAAAGAAATAGGAACGTTTCCGACAAACTACCGACAAATAAAGATTTTTCAGATTTTGCACTTTTGTCTTCCAAGCTAATGACGCGGGTTCGATTCCCGCCGCCCGCTCCAGGCATAATATCCCTAGATTTATCACACTTGATAGCGTTCACAAAGAGCGGCCTCGGAGGTCCGACGCTGCGATACATGCATGGATTTCAACGCCTGATCACATCTCACTGTCTTCCGTGTCGATCTGACCCTTGACCGCTGCATCTGTGACAGCCAAACACGACCGAACATCTTGGAGAAGCAACACATGGTGCGCAGGGCGTCAAACGGGGCAGATATGCTCGACCGCGAGAAATCGAAAGACATGGGCGCTCTGTCCCAGCTTTGGCCGTTTCTCGCACCTTACAAGTTGTTGTTGCTGGGCGCCCTGCTGGCCCTCGTGCTGACGGCCAGTGTTTCGCTGATCTTACCCTTGGCGGTACGTCGGGTTGTCGACAATTTTGGTGCCACGGATGGCGCGATTCTCGATTTGTACTTCACCGCAGCCCTTGGCGTCGCGGGTTTGCTCGCTCTTGGGACCGGGCTGCGTTATGCGCTGGTCACGAGGTTGGGCGAACGTGTCGTGGCCGATATACGCAAGGCGGTGTTCGCCCGCGTGATCGGACTGAGCCCCGCCTTTTTCGAACGCCTCATGACCGGTGAAGTGCTCAGCCGGATCACCACGGATACGACCCTGATCCTCAGCGTCATCGGATCCTCGGTGTCGATCGCGCTCAGAAACTTCCTGATCTTTCTGGGCGGTCTCGTCCTTATGCTTTTTACGTCGGCAAAACTTACCGCAATGGTGCTGCTGATCGTGCCGCTGGTCATCGTGCCGATCCTCACGCTGGGGCGCAGGCTGCGCGTCCTAAGCCGCGAAAATCAGGACTGGATCGCCGCCAGTTCCGGCAACGCGTCCGAAGCGCTTTTGAGCGTTCAGACAGTGCAGGCCTTCACCCATGAGGATGCCAGCCGCGACGCCTTTGGCGATGTGACCGAGGAAAGCTATGCCGCCGCGCGCAAACGCATCACCACCCGCGCCCTGATGACCGTGATCGTGATCTTTCTGGTTTTTTCCGGTGTGGTCTGTGTGCTCTGGATCGGGGCGCGTGATGTCCGCGCCGGCGGGATGACTGCGGGCACTCTGGTGCAATTCGTAATCTATTCGGTCATGGTCGCAGGATCCGTGGCGGCGCTGTCGGAAATCTGGGGGGAATTGCAGCGCGCCGCTGGTGCGACCGAAAGGCTGGTTGACCTGCTGCATGCCACCGATGCGGTGACAGATCCCGTTCAGGCCACCGCCCTGCCCCGCCCGGTCAAGGGCGCGATCAGCTTTGAGCGCGTCAATTTCGCCTACCCATCGCGCCCCGAACAACCCGCGCTGGATGATCTGACTTTGACCATCAAACCGGGCGAAACCGTCGCGCTGGTCGGCCCGTCCGGCGCCGGAAAAACCACGATCGTGCAGCTTATTCAGCGGTTTTACAACCCCGATCACGGGCAGGTCACGTTGGACGACATTCCTTTGTCGCAGATGATGCGCGCCGATTTCAGGCTGGAAATGGCGCTGGTGCCGCAGGATCCGGTGATCTTTGCCACTTCAGCGCGCGATAATATCCGCTTTGGGCGATTGGATGCGACGGATGAAGAGGTTGAAAACGCCGCGCGGGCGGCAGCCGCGCACGATTTTATTGCCTCCCTGCCCGATGGCTATGACAGTTATCTGGGCGAGCGTGGCGTGATGCTCTCGGGCGGGCAGAAACAGCGTATCGCCATCGCCCGCGCGATCCTGCGCGACGCGCCGGTGCTGCTTCTGGACGAAGCAACTTCAGCGCTTGATGCGGAAAGCGAACGCGCGGTGCAGCAGGCGGTGGACGCGATGGCCCGAACCCGGACCACAATCATCGTCGCCCACCGGCTGGCCACGGTGAAGAAGGCAGACCGGATTATCGTGATGGATCAAGGCCGGATCGTTGCAGAAGGCACACATGACAGTCTGGTAGCACAAGACGGACTATATGCTCGCCTTGCCCGGCTGCAGTTCACATCTGATACCGCGCTTTCCGAGTAACCGCGCGCGACCCCGCGGAGAGCTGACGATACCATACGGTCTCGTGAAAAAGGCCGGACAATATTGCCCGGCCCTTGGAAAATCAGCGCTGTAGATCAGTGGTCAACCGTCGATCCGGATAACCTCGTTCCTGGGATCATAGGGGCTGTCACATGTGACGGTCGCATCCCATAACTTATCCAGAATTTTGACCTTCAGCTTGGTTCCCTCAACCGCCAGATCAGGCGTGACGTAGCCCATGCCAATGGATTTACCGAAAACCACCGAGTATCCGCCCGAGGTCAGGCGCCCAACCCGCGTGCCATCCGGTGTATAGAGAACTTCACGGCCCCAGGGATCGGCGTCCGCCGGCCCGTCGATCAGGAGCGTGCAGCATTTGACGCGCACGCCGGTCTCGACCAGCTTGTCCTTGCCGTGGAAGTCTTTCTCCAGATCGACGAAGCGCGACAGATCGGCCTCGAGCGGGGTCGCGTCACGGCCCAGTTCGGTACCGAAGGCGCGGTAGCTCTTTTCCTGGCGCAACCAGTTCTGTGCGCGCGCGCCGACCAGCTTCATACCGTGCTTCTTGCCGGCTTCCTCCAGCAGATCAAAGAGGTAATTCTGCATCTCCATTGGGTGGTGCAGCTCGTATCCCAGCTCGCCGGTGTAGGCCACGCGGATCGCGTTGACCGGGCACATGCCCAATTCAATCTTGCGCGCTGACAGCCAGGGGAAACGCTTGTTCGAAAGCGCGGTGGCCGGATCGGCGTCCTTGATGACTTCGTTCAGTACATCTCGGGATTTCGGCCCGGCAATGGCAAAAACGCCCCATTGGGTGGTCACGTCCTGTACACCAACCCACTTGCCTTCGCTCGTGGGGTTCCAGTCCTCGATGGCTTTGAGCAGGTAATCCTGATCGTACTCTGTCCAGGCACCCGCAGAGACGAGGTAATACTCGTTCTCGGCCCAACGGACGATCGTGTATTCGGTGCGTGTCGTGCCATGAGCCGTGAGCGCATAGGTCAGGTTGATGCGGCCCACCCGGGGCAGCTTGTTGCAGGTGAACCAGTCAAGGAATTCAGTCGCACCCGGCCCGAAGAGGGAATGCTTGGTGAAGGCGGTGGCGTCGATCAGGCCCACGCCTTCGCGGATGGCCTTTGCCTCTTCCACGGCGTGCTGCCACCAGCCGCCACGACGGAACGAACGGCTGTCATGGTCGAAGGTGTCCGGCGCATCGAGCGGTCCGTAATAGTTCGGACGCTCCCAGCCATTGACCCAGCCGAACTGCGCGCCACGGGCTTTCTGGCGGTCAAAGGCAGGCGCGGTGCGCAGCGGGCGGCAGGCCGGGCGTTCTTCGTCCGGGTGGTGCAGGATGTAGACGTGCTCGTAGCATTCCTCATTCTTACGCGCGGCGAATTCGGTGGTCATCCAGTTCTGGCTGTAACGTTTCGGGTCAAGCGACGCCATGTCGATCTCGGCCTCGCCATCGACCATCATCTGCGCCAGATAATAGCCGGTGCCGCCGGCGGCGGTGATGCCAAAGCTGAACCCCTCGGCCAGCCACATGTTGCGCAGGCCCGGTGCCGGACCAACCAGCGGATTGCCGTCGGGCGTGTAGCAGATCGGGCCGTTGAAATCGTCCTTGAGGCCGGATTCGGCGCAGGACGGCACACGCTCGGTCATTGCCATGTACTGCTCGGCGATCCGGTCCAGATCGAGCGGGAACAAGTCGGCGCGGAAACTGTCGGGCACGCCGTATTCAAAGCGCGCCGGGGCGCCGTGTTCGTAGATGCCTAGGATCCAGCCGCCGCGTTCCTCACGCGCGTAGGATTCGGAGTCGGCATCGCGGACCACCGGATGCTCGGGGTTGCCCGCTTCGCGGTATTTCACCAGCTCGGGGTCCTTGTCCATGACGATGAACGTGTGCTCGACCGGGATCGCCGGCATCTTGATGCCCAGCATCTTAGCGGTGCGCTGTGCGTGGTTGCCCGATGCCGTCACGACATGCTCGGCGGTGATCACGATCTGCTCGTCCGAGGCCACCAGGTTGCCACCCTTCTCGATCATTTTCGAGCAGGTGACCTCCCAATGGCTGCCATTCCAGTGGAACGCATCCGCCTGCCATTTGCGTTCAATCGCAACGCCGCGCTGACGGGCACCCTTGGCCATCGCCTGGGTCACGTCGGCGGGGTTAATATAGCCGTCCTCTGTATGATAGATCGCACCTTTCAGGTCCTCTGTGTGGATCAGCGGCCAACGTTCCTTGATCTGATCAGCGCTCAGCCATTCGTAGCTCACGTCACAGGTCTCGGCGGTCGAAGCATAGAGCATGTATTCGTCCATGCGTTCCTGCGTCTGCGCCATGCGCAGGTTGCCGACCACGGCAAAGCCCGCATTGAGGCCGGTTTCTTCCTCAAGCGTCTTGTAGAAATCGACCGAGTATTTGTGGATATGAGTTGTCGCATAGGACATGTTGAAAAGTGGCAGAAGACCCGCCGCATGCCAGGTACTTCCACTGGTCAGCTCATCCCGCTCCAGCAGCATCACATCATCCCAACCCGCCTTGGCGAGGTGATAGGCAATCGACGTCCCGACGGCACCGCCGCCGACAACAAGGGCTTTGACATTGGTTTTCATGTGATGCGACTCCGTTGCATGACTTGACGGAGTTTTATCAGCCCTGCGGCGTCGTGCGCAGCCCAGCCGACGCTCGATCGCGCAAAACCGACGCGAGCGCTCTGCCGCGCATGAATTTTCGCGTCAGTTCTTGCAGAAACCGCCCTGCGAATTCTCCATACAAGAGGTGCCGCCGGATAGCTGGAGCCGTTTGGGTTTGGCGGCAGGAGCGGCCTCTTCCTTGTCGTCGCGCTTCATGAACGAGCTCAGAATGCTGCCCAGAGTTCCCGAGTTGGCTTCCTTTGGTTCATTGCCGCATTCTACCCGGTAGTTGACCATCGAAAATTCGCAACTTCCCTTGAGCAATCCGTTTTTCTTTTCGAATTTGCGGACGCTTAAACCCAGGCCGATCTCGGCCATCGATCTGTCTGACGCACTCATCGATTGCAGCTCGAGTATCATCTGATCAGGCAAAGGTACCGAAGCGAGCGCATGCTGAGTGCTGTCCCGTTGCATCCCGATATCGTCATAGACATCAGCGCGGACTGTTTGCACAGGTTGATCCGAGGTGGACTGATCCAGACTTGCCAGTTCATCCGGCGCCGCCACTCCTTTGGCTTCGATATCCTCCATCGCGTCCGAAAGTGCTGCATCCGCCGCACCCATCGTTCCGCTGACGCCAAATCCGGTCTGGCGTAAAGCCAGCGTCATGGCATCTTCGGGGGAAGACGCTGACCGCAACCAGTTCTCCGCTGCCGCCGTGCGTTGCTGGATCAGATCTTCGCGGAGCTCGATCATGCGGGTGGCGAAATCTGCTTGCTGCGCAAGTGGAATTTCCTTGGCGCCCTTGCCAACATGCGCAAGCGGGCGAGGCAGAAGGGCATTCATCTCGTCATAATCAATCAGGTCAAGTATCTCGCGGGTTGCAGCGTCGCTTGTGTTTGTGCGCACGTTCAGTTTCACTTCATCGCCGAACCCGATGACAGCGCTCAGCGTCAGGTAATCTTTCTCTTCATTTGACGCAAATGAGGAATAGGTGCCATACGCCACCCCCTGAATGACGCCCCACCCTTCCATGATGTTCATCGCATTCAGGTTGCCGGCGATCATGTTCATCGCATTCGCGCTGATCGTGTTGCCTTTGGGGGCCTCAGAGACACGCGCCCGGACCGACACGATTTCATCGCCACGCTCATAGACCCATGTCTGGCTGTTGAATTCCTCAGCCGCACGTTTTTCCGAGGCGGCGGCCATGTTCTTCAAGAGCGTGTTCGATGCGAGAAGTTCTTCTTCAAAATCTGCCATCTCACGCGCGGGCTCGGAAATCCGGCTGTTATCCCCAGCATTCCATTCGCGGCGCGTCCAGCCCTCGGGTGCTTCGGGCAGATATGGGCGGACGCCCGCGCGCCGGCGCTTTGCCCGCCCCCGTTCTTCGATCTTGTCCGCCTTGGCCTGTTGCACATCACTAAACCGTCCGGAAATGGTCTCGACATAGTCAGCGATGCTCAAATCCCCGAGCTTAAGATCGGCTTTCAGGCTCTGCTGATGATAATCAACTCCAAGGCCGACCACCGCCATGATCAACGCAAATATAACGACTTGAAAATTAAACATGAAAACCCCGTGCAAGCTTGGTTCACCGGAGGTTTCGCCCGCAAATCAGGCAGAACTATGGAGGCGTTTCGACAATTTACGGGTTAAAACTACAGCCGCGGCAAATCTAATCTGACAGGCCGGGTTCCGCCAACAGATGCCGGCCCTTCGCGTCCTCAACTTCAATCACCCAGAGATCAGGGTCGAAGCTGCGCTGACGGGCGATCGCATCGTCCACCTCCATCTCGACACCTTTGGCCAGCTCGACCCACTGTCGCTCGCCACTCATCAGATCAAAGCTGCGCTGGAACGCAGTAGCCTGACCGTCAAGAGTGTTCAGCTTTACCAATACGGCACCGGCGGTGTCGTCCCCATGCGTCACGACGAAAGCGGGGATATCACTTAGTCGCAGGCGGGTCAGGTAGGCATGCACCCAGAATTGAGCCGTCAGGCGTGTCACGTGTTGCCGTCCTTAAAGTCTAATCCCATTTCGGAATAGCGCTCGGCCTCTTCCAGCCAGTTGGGGCGTACCTTTACTTGCAAAAACAAGTGGATGCGGCGGTCGGTGAACTTTTCCAACTCTTCGCGTGCGGCTTTTGAAACGGCTTTGACGGTCTCGCCTTTCTTGCCCAGCACGATGCCCTTGTGACCGTCGCGCATGACATAGATCACCTGGTCGATCCGGGCCGAGCCGTCTTTGCGCTCTTCCCAGTTTTCGGTCTCGACCGTCAACTGGTAAGGCAGTTCCTGATGCAGCCGGAGGGTAAGTTTCTCACGCGTCATCTCAGCCGCGATCATGCGCATGGGCAAATCCGCAATCTGATCTTCGGGATAAAGCCAGGGGCCTTCGGGCAGCTCACCGGCAAGCCATGTGCGCAGCGCATCGACGCCATGGCCCTTCTCTGCCGAGATCATGAATGTCTCGGTGAAGTCATACCGCTCATTCAATTCCTGTGTGAGGGCCAGAAGCGTCTCGGATTTCACCCGGTCGATCTTGTTGATGGCCAGCGCCACCTTGCGACTTCCGGCCACCTCGGGCAGCCCTTCCAGAATGCGTTCGACCCCTTCGGTGACACCGCGATGTGCCTCGACCAGCAGCACGATCAGATCGGCATCTGCCGCCCCGCCCCAGGCGGCGGCGACCATAGCCCGATCCAGCCGTCGGCGCGGTTTGAACAGGCCAGGCGTATCTACAAAAACCAACTGGCTTTCACCCTCGATGGCGACGCCGCGAATACGCGCGCGGGTGGTCTGCACCTTGTGGGTCACGATCGAGACCTTAGCCCCCACCATACGGTTGAGCAGCGTGGACTTACCCGCATTGGGTTCTCCGATCAGGGCGATAAATCCGGCGCGGGTGATCATGATGTTTTCCTGTTGCTGAGACGGCGGGGGTGTAGCGGAAATCGCGGAACGCTGCCAGATGAAAAGCCCCGGGACCTCGCAAATCCACGGACTGACTGGCACACGCGTATTCAAGCAAAGCGTCACGGCAGGCAGGTTTTCCAACGTTTGAGGTGGCCGTCAGCCATGCCGGTTGCCGCCTTACCGGTGATTTTTCGCTGTTTCGGGGTGCGAACCCTTGTATTTCATCTGCGTCAGGCCCCACCTTATGGCATCCATTCTGACCCCAAGGAGTTCCCGATGCGTGCGTTTCCAGTTGTTCTGGCCTTTTTCCCGACATTCGTTCTTGCCGAAGATATTCCGCTGAACAGCGATGTATCGGCGGCGACGCTCTACCCTCGTGGCGCCACCGTCACCCGGGTCATCCAGTTTAATGCGCCAGCCGGACAACATGACCTGATCCTGACCGACCTGCCGCAAAACACGCCGCTCGACTCGGTCCGTGTCGCGGTCGACGGGGCGATATTGGGCAGCCTGACGGTGCGCAATGATTTCGTGCCGCCCCGCAGCAACGATGACAACGCGGCCTTCAAGGTCGCCGAGGCCGAGGTTGAACGGCTTGAACAGGCGCTGCGCGACGGGCTGGCCGGAGTCGAGAGGATCAGGCTGGAACAACAGGCGGCTGAAGCCCGCGTGACATTTCTCAACCAGCTTGGCGAAGGCGAAGGCGTCGCCGAAATGGACGTCGCCGCTCTGCGTGATCTGGTGGCGATGATCGGCGAAGAAACTCTTTCAGCGCAACAGACCGCCCTTGATGCACAACTGCGCGCGGATGCAGCAAAACGCGGCTTGAAAGACCTCGAGGAAGAGTTGGAAGATGCCCGTCAACGACTCAATTCACTGGTCCCCGAGAAAGAAGAACGGGCAATGCTCGCCGTCTCTGTTTCAGCGGACGAACAAGTTCAGGGCAAGCTGACGGTAACCTACAACATCTGGGATGCGGAATGGCGGCCGGTTTACGATGTGCGACTGGATCGTGACGCAGGTAAACTGACGCTGGATCGTGGGGTCCTGGTAGCGCAGCATACGGGCGAAAACTGGCATGACGTGGCCCTGACGCTGTCGACAGCGCGACCCTCCGAGCAGACCGCCCCGGGCCAGATCTGGCCCTGGCTACGGCGGATTGAGAATCCCGCCCAGGTCCGCCAGAAAAATCTTGAGAGAGCGCAATCCGGTGCCTTGTTCGGCGCCGCAGACGAGGCTGCCGCCGCAGAACCCATGATGGTGGAAGAAGCGGATGCCGAGTTCGACGGGCTGGCCGTGACCTATTCTTACCCCAGCCCGGTTTCGATCGCGTCAAAGGCCGATAACATCCGTATCTCACTGGGGACACTCGACACCTCGGCAGAAACGACCGCGCAGGCCGTGCCGCTGAGCGATTCCAACGCCTTTCTGGTGGCGGAAATCACCAACGACATGGGCGAATTGATCCTGCCCGGTGCGGCGATGTTTTACCTCGACGGTCGGTTCATCGGTCAACGACATCTTGAGCTGATGGCCGCCGGTGCCGAAGCTGATCTGGCCTTCGGGCCGATTGAAGGGCTGCGCCTGACCCGCACGGTTCTGGACCGAAACGAAGGCGATCGGGGCATCATCACCAAATCCAACGATCTGTTGGAAGCCGTTGAAATTAAGGTTGAAAACCTAACACAAGAAGACTGGCCCATTCGCCTTCTGGACCGGGTGCCCTATTCGGAACAGGAAGACCTTGAAATCACCTGGTCCGCGCAGCCCCGACCAACAGAGGAGAATATTGACGGAAAACGTGGTATTCTGTCCTGGGAGTTCGATCTGGGTGCGGGTGACAGCAAGCTGATCTCACTGGAACACGAACTGGAATGGCCGGAAGATAAAGTTCTGCGCTGATCGGCACGGCCCACCCTTATTGAGCAAGATCAAGGACGTTGCGCCAGCTCGTTGGCACAAAAGGTTGATTTTGCGCAGACAGGAGATGGTAAATGCTTGAGATAAGTACGCATAAGATCGCCCAGGTGATCCTGATGTCACGCGAGCTGGGTCGCGCCGAGGGGGAACTCAGGGCGTTTATCGAACGGCTCGGCGAGGATGAGCAGGCCGAATTGGTGGCGGTGATGTGGATCGGTCGCGACAGTTTCGCCGCCGAGGATCTGGCCGAAGCCATCGCGACGGCGCGGGAAGAGGCCACGATACCAACGGCGGATTACCTGCTTGGCACGCCCCATCTGTCCGACCACCTTGAAAACGGGTTGGACGCGCTTGGTATCTCGGTTGTCGATGACGAGGATGATCTGGTGCGCGGTGGCTAGGCCGCGCTCAGAACGGCAAACAGGGCCGATGACGTAGGTTAGTGAGTTGCAGGCTTGTAAAGGCAGATTCCGTGCCTGACGCAGCGCCGCAAAATCAACCAGAGCAGCATAGAAGTATCAAAGCGGTCAGGTTGAGATGGCAGGCTCCCCTCGGTCCTTCATCCATCACCAGTACAAGCGCTGTACCAATGCGCAGGATATCCAGCATCTCGCGTAAAGAATCCCCCAACCGAAGGCACGCAGACGCACCTAAAAAGGCAGGATGGATCACCGTCCGGCACCATCAGGATTTCATCGGGTATTTTTGTCCGGAAACTGTCATTTTGGCATTGCAGATTCATTTTCGCCGCTCTAAACAGGCCACCTGAATTGGCGCGGGGTGGAGCAGCCCGGTAGCTCGTCAGGCTCATAACCTGAAGGTCGTAGGTTCAAATCCTACCCCCGCAACCAATTAGGCCCCACCAAATTTCGAAGTGCTGGCCGCGAGGTTTGTAGCGGCGGATAACCGTCCGAAAACCTGCATCGAATACGCAGGCTTTTCGAGGTTTGCGCTGCCACGGCGGATGCTGCACGAGTACAAGCAATGCAGGTTTGGCTCAAGGCAAGCCATTCATCCCTGATCTTCCTCTAAGATACCAAACGCACCATAAGGTAGGTTTATGTAATTGTAGATTATATCGATTTTTCTTTCCTCACAAATCTGTCACTCTAATCCCCAGCCAAATGAGACGGGGATGAAGTGCAATAAGTTCGCCTCGCCTGCGGCGCACAGAGGAGGAAACATGAAAATTACAAGCAAACTCATCGCATCTGCGGTGCTTTCGGTATTTGCGAGCACCGCAACCGCCGAAACCGAACTGACGGTCTATACTGCTGTCGAAGCCGAAGATCTTGCCCGTTATGCCGAAGCCTTCAATGAGGTTCATCCGGACATTACGATTAACTGGGTGCGCGATTCCACCGGGATCATCACCGCCAAACTACTTGCCGAGCGGGACAATCCACAGGCGGATGTCGTCTGGGGTCTGGCGGCGACATCGCTGCTGTTGCTGAAATCCGAAGGCATGCTGGAGCCTTACGCGCCTGCGGGTGTCGAGGAACTGGACCCGAAATTCGTCGACAAGGGCGACACGCCAAGCTGGGTCGGCATGGACGCCTGGGTGGCCGCGGTCTGTTATAACACGGTCGAGGCCGAAAAGGAGGGCCTGACGCCGCCGACATCGTGGAAGGACCTGACCGATCCGCAATATGCGGGCCATCTGATCATGCCGAACCCGAATTCATCGGGCACCGGCTTCCTAGACGTATCCAGCTGGCTGCAGATGTTCGGCGAAGAGGGCGGCTGGGAATATATGGATGCGCTGCACAGCAACATTGCGCGCTACACCCATTCGGGCTCCAAACCCTGCAAGCTCGCCGCTGCCGGTGAAATCCCGATTGGCATCTCCTTTGCCTTCCGCGGTGCCAAGTCCAAGGCCGCCGGGGCGCCATTGGAAATCGTCGTTCCCTCCGAAGGTGTCGGTTGGGATATGGAAGCCACTGCGATCGTCGCCGGTACGGATGATCTGGAAGCCGCGCAGAAACTGGTGGATTTCTCGGTCACCCGTGGAGCAATGGAAATGTACAACTCGGGCTATGCCGTGGTCGCGATGCCCGGCGTGGCTAAACCGGTTGAACATTTTCCCGAGGGCCTGCTTGATGCCATGATCGAAAACGATTTCGAGTTCGCGGCAAACAATCGCGCGGCGATCCTCAAGGAATGGCAGAGCCGCTATGACGGCAAGTCGGAACCGAAAAACTGATCCGATCTGACCATTGCAGGGGGCTGCACGCGGCCCCCTGCAACGCCCGCGCATCGCGCCGGAACATATGCTACGTTATCCCCATCCATTGCGACAAGGACGATCCCCGTGACCGAGGTGACCGCCACGCCCGACCTGTATCTGAGCATTGATAGCCTGTGGAAAGCCTTCGGTGATTTCCTGGCGCTCAAGAATATCTCACTCGACATCAACGAACGCGAATTCGTGTGCTTCCTGGGGCCGTCGGGCTGCGGCAAGACGACCTTGCTGCGTGCCATCGCAGGGCTTGATCTGCAAACCAAGGGCACTGTCATGCAGGCCGGCAAGGATGTCTCAAACCTGCCACCCTCGGAACGGGATTTTGGCATTGTTTTCCAGTCCTATGCACTGTTTCCGAACCTGACGATCGAAAAGAACATCGCTTTCGGTCTTGAGAATACCGGCCGCAGCAAATCCGAGATTGCAGTGCGCGTAGCCGAGCTGCTGGCCTTGGTCGGCCTGCCGGAACAGGGCAAGAAATATCCCGCGCAACTGTCGGGTGGCCAGCAACAGCGGATTGCGCTGGCCCGTGCCATCGCGACCAATCCAGGCCTCTTGTTACTCGACGAACCGCTCTCGGCGCTGGACGCCAAGGTACGCGTGCATCTGCGCCACGAAATCAAGGAATTGCAGCGCAAGCTGGGCGTGACCACCGTCATGGTAACCCATGATCAGGAAGAGGCGCTGACCATGGCCGACCGGATCGTGGTGATGAACCACGGCGTGATCGAGCAGGTCGGCTCTCCGACCGAGGTATATCGAGAGCCCGCCAGCCTGTTCGTCGCCGATTTCATCGGTGAGATGAACCAGATCCCCGCTGTTGCCGGATCCGGTGACACGGTGACGATCGGCGGCGCAACCCTGCAAAGCCAACAGCACGGGTTCAGCGCAGGTATGCATGTCGTTGCGGCAATTAGGCCCGAAGATGTGATCCCCCATGGTGACGGTGCGCGCTCACCGGGCGCCCCGGACGAGATCGAGACGCCTGAGAACGCCTTTGAAGTCGACGTCGCCGAAATGGAATTCCTGGGATCGTTCTGGCGGTGCCGCCTGCGTCACGAAATATTCGGGCGCGACGAACTGATCGCCGATTTCTCGATCAATGCCGTGCGTCGCCTTGAACTGGCCGAAGGCAAATCCTTGACCATCGAGCTACCCCAAAGCCGGCTTATGGGTTTTGCCCCGGCAGGAGAGGCGTGATGACGGATCTGAGCGCCGACAAACTGCCCGCCGGGCCCGCGATCAAGGGCAAGCTCAGCCGGGACGACATTATCATGCGGCTGGGCATGGTGGTCATTGCGCTTTACCTGATCGCCACGCTGGTCTTTCCGCTGTGGGCGATGCTGTCGAAGAGTTTTTCAACGTTTCAGTTCGATCTGGGAGCCTATGAGCTGCAGATCAGCGATGAACAGGGCAAGTACAGCGGCAATATCGTGACCCCTGCGCAGCTCAACGCCGAACTGCTAGTGCTGGGCGAGGCCGATCTGATCGCCGGGTCCGACAGCCGCATGGGGTTGACGCAGTTCTTTCCCGACTTCAGTTTCCGCAGCCCGGTGATGTACCAGATCCGCAATACAACCGAGACCGGACGTTTTCTGGTTGGGTCCGAGCTGAAAACCGGCACCGACTGGCTGGAACTGGACAGCAACACGTTCAGGCGGGTGCAGATGCGGCCGGTCAAGGCAACGGGGCTGGGCAATTTCGTCAGCTATTTCTCGACCCCGGCGCTATTCAATTCGATCAAGAATTCGCTGTTGATCGCAGTGATCAGCACCGTCGTCACGGTCACGCTGGCCTTCTGGTTCGCCTATGCGCTCAATCGTAGCTGCATGCGGTTCAAGGGATTCTTCCGTCTGGTGGCGATGGCCCCGATCCTTGTGCCATCGCTGCTGCCGGGGATCGCGCTGGTCTATCTTTTCGGCAATCAGGGAATGATCAAGGAACTTCTTTTCGGTGCCAGCATCTATGGGCCGATCGGCATCGTCATCGGGTCAGTGTTCTTCACCTTTCCACATGCGTTCATCATCATCTCGACGGCGCTAGCGATTTCGGATGCGCGACTATACGAGGCCGCCGCCAGCCTGCGATCAACCCCCTGGCGGACCTTCTGGACAGTCACCATTCCGGGCGCGCGCTATGGTCTGATCTCGGCCACGTTTGTGGTCTTCAATCTGGTGATCACAGATTTCGGCCTGCCCAAGGTGATCGGCGGGCAGTTCAACGTGCTGGCGGTCGATATCTACAAACAGGTGATCGGCCAGCAGAATTTCGAAATGGGCGCGGTGGTGTCGGTGGTCCTGGTCATCCCGGCGATCTTTGCCTTCGCCATCGACCGGCTGGTGCAATCGAAACAGGTGGCCCTGCTGTCCGCGCGCTCGGTGCCATATCAACCCAAGCCTCATCGCAGCGCAGATCGCTTCTTCCTGGTCTACTGCCTGCTGGTCGCGCTTTTCATCGTTGGCACTCTGGGGATCTGTCAGTTCGCCGCGTTGATCAAGTTCTGGCCGTATGACCTGAGCTTCAGCCTGACCAACTATGATTTCGACCGAATGGATGGCGGCGGCTGGGGGTCCTATTACAACTCGATCAAACTTGGCCTGTTCACCGCCGTCGCGGGTACCTGTGTCGTGTTTTTCGGCGCCTATCTGGTGGAAAAATCCAACGGATTCAAAACCGGGCGGGCGTTGTTTCAAATGTTCGCGATGCTGCCGATGGCCATTCCGGGCATGGTATTGGGGCTGGCCTATATCTTTTTCTTCAACAACCCCGCGAATCCGTTGAATTTCATATACGGCACGATGGCGATCCTTGTGATCTGTACCGTTACGCACTTCTACACGGTTTCGCATCTGACGGCGGTCACGGCATTGAAACAGATGGACCGGGAGTTCGAATCCGTCTCTTCGTCTCTCAAACAACCGACACTGAAACTGTTCAGGCGGGTCACCGTGCCGGTCTGCCTGCCGGCGATACTGGACATCTCGATCTATCTCTTCGTCAACGCAATGACCACGGTATCGGCGGTGGTGTTCCTCTATTCGCCCAAAACGTCGCTGGCATCAATTGCGGTGCTGAACATGGACGACGCGGGCGACATCGCCCCGGCGGCGGCCATGGGCATGATGATCTTCTACACCAACGCGGCGGCACGTATCATCCACCTTCTCGTCTCTCGCGGGGTATTGCAACGCACCCAGGCCTGGCGCGCACGATAGGGTACCAGCCGGGTCAGAGTTACACCCATGCGCCAGACCCGGAAAAATTGCGGCTCAACGGCTTTCACCGTCATTGCGCTGCTGCCATTTCACGACGCGCGGCGAAAATGTCGCCACGCCAGATATACCCGGCTCACAGAGAATTCTAAAGAAGCGTACGCCCGGCACCTCAGCTGGGACAGAGTTGCGGCAGATACAGTCGCGGCATACCGGGTCACTCATCCCGACAGGGCAGCCTGGCCGCCGTCAGAGATATAGAAGAACAGAAACCGACCGATAGCGGCGAGCGCGGGCAGCGCAAAAATAGCCGCGAAGGTGAAAAGAAGCGCAGCGGAGCATAGATCAAAAAAACCCGCAGGATCGTGGCAATCGAGCGCCTGACGTACTCACCCATACCCCTGAACACGCGCGAGGACCGAACCACCACATTGACCCGCACCGGCACCGACGTCATCGGTATACGTTTGCGGCCAGCCTGTATGATCGTCTTTAGAGTGTAGGCATAGGTGTTGATCACGCAAAGTCGGGCTGCTGCTTCGCGGGCGTAGACACGGAAACCTGATGGCGCGTCTGGAATGGCCGAGCCGCTCGCCTGTCGCACGACCCAGCTCCCAAGACGTTGCAGGGCATTTGCAGGATATGATCGGCACCACCCTTGTGCGCGACCTCGACAGTGCGGTCGGTCGAGCCATCGTCGGTAACCAGCACTTCGACGGTTGTGATTCCAGATATGTCGCGCGGAATAGCCGCAATCGCTGTTCCAAGCGTCTCTTCTTCATTCAGCGCAAGAATTTGCACGATCAGTTTCATGTTGCGGTCTTCGGTTGCCTTTTTGATCCTATCATTGCTTGTTTCAGTCAAAACCATGACCTTCAAAGGGGATTGTATTCATTACAGCATTAATCACGGCGGCCCCGAAAATTCATTAACCGCACCAATGTCGTCGGTGCTCCAACATGAAAACACGAACCCCGATATCCAATTTGACGAAATCAAGGAATCCATCATTGCAGAGCAACTAAGATGACGGGGTCTGTGCGGACAAGGCCGGCGTTGAAAAGTGGAGCTTACTTCGGCTTGCCGGGGCGATGGGAAACCGAGAGTTCAATGGCTTGAATAAATCCAGCCATCCCGTATGCGGGTTCCAACGACACCTCATAAACTTCCAAATTCTCATCATACTTAACCCGCGACAGCGTGAGCCCGTCTATAGCGTTTTGATGATTGAAATCATCAAGCTCTAAATTAACTATTCCATCAATCGCAAACTCTACAACCGCATGTTTTTCCAAAACGAAGTATCCGTTTCTAACCTTGCTGGTCATGTTCCAGGCGTGGATTCTAAGCGTTGATGCTCCCTCGCGCTTCAGATGCAAATCAAGGATCTCTGCATCATGGAAACTCGGGACCTGGCCAAACCATTCCAACAGCTCTTTTCCGCCGGGAATGGTATTATAGATCGACACCGAACTATCTTTACTCATACCGAAATTCTAACGGTTACAAAAAATGATCGCAATTGACTCTACTCGACCAATGCCACGTTTTCTCTTGGAAATCGCCGCACGTGGAAACGGTTGCTTCTCGGTGAGCGCAAACATATGACCTCTTCACAAAACGGCCCCACGGGTACACCCGCGGGGCCGTAGAAAGATGTTGATGGTAATCAGTGACCCAAAATCTGGCTGAGGAACAGCTGAGTACGCTCGCTCTTGGGATTATTGAAGAACTCTTCCGGCTCGTTCTGTTCGACGATCTGGCCCTGATCCATAAAGATCACGCGATTGGCGACCTGGCGGGCAAAACCCATTTCGTGGGTCACGCAGAGCATGGTCATACCTTCCTCGGCCAGTTCGATCATGGTGTCGAGCACCTCTTTGATCATCTCCGGATCAAGCGCCGAGGTCGGTTCGTCAAAGAGCATTATCCGCGGCTTCATGCAGAGCGACCGAGCGATCGCCACGCGCTGCTGCTGACCGCCTGAAAGCTGGCCGGGATATTTGTCGGCCTGTTCCGGGATCTTGACCTTTTCGAGGAAGTGCATCGCGGTTTCCTCGGCCTCTTTCTTGGGCGTCTTGCGCACCCAGATCGGGGCCAGCGTGCAGTTTTCAAGGATCGTCAGATGCGGGAACAGGTTGAAGTGCTGAAAGCACATGCCAACCTCGGACCGGATCTTGTCGATGTTCTTGAGGTCATTCGACAGCACCGTTCCGTCGACCTCGATCTTGCCCTGTTGATGTTCCTCCAGCGCGTTGATGCAGCGGATCAGCGTGGACTTGCCCGAGCCTGACGGCCCGCAGATCACGATCCTTTCACCCTGATAGACGGTCAGGTTGATGTCGCGCAGCACGTGGAACGCGCCATACCACTTGTTCATGTTCTGAATGGTGATTGCGACTTCGTCGGACACTTTCATTTGTGCAGTTTCAGCCATGTTCTGGCCTCCCTATTTTTTCCCTATCGCTTACGCTACTTGAGGGAGTGTTATCGGTGATCGGTCGCAAGACGGCGTTCCAGCCATTGCGAGTATTGAGAGATGCCGTAGCAGACGACGAAGAACAGAAGCGCGGCAAAGCCGAGAAGCTCCCAGTAGACGCCATTCCATTCGGTCGAGGCAAGGATAGGCCCGCGGATCATGCCCACCAGGTCGAACATCGAAATGACCGAAACCAGCGTGGTGTCCTTGAACAGCCCCACCGCCACGTTCACGATCCCCGGGATGGAAATCTTGAGCGCCTGCGGCAGGATAATGAGCTGCATGGCCTGCGGATAATCCAGACCGAGCGAGTCCGCCCCTTCGTACTGTCCCTTTGGCAGCGCGGCCAGACCGCCCCGGATCACCTCGGCGATATAAGCCGAGGAGAACATGGTGATCATGATCACCACGCGCAGGAACAGATCCACCGTGCTTTCGGGTGGGAAGAAGTAGGACAGCATCACCGAGGCCACGAACAGAAGCGTGATCAGCGGCACGCCGCGGATGAACTCGATGAAGACCACGCAAACCCACTTGATCAATGGCATGTCAGACTGACGCCCCAGAGCCAGTGCGATCCCGATGGGTAGCGACAGTGACACGCAGGTCACGCCCAGCATCATGTTGAGCATGAAGCCCCCCAGATCACGGCTGGGAACCGATGACAGCATCGCATTATCGGATGCGTTTTCGGGAATGATGGCGCCCGCAACGGTCCAGATAACGAAGGCCGCGGCGATACCGCCAAAGAAGCCTGCTGCAAAGCTGGTTTTGATAAACCGCTGGTAGACAAGCGCACCGCCCAAGAACCCCAGGAGCGCCACGATGGGCACCAGCAGGCTCCCGCCCCAGATCAGCCAGTAGGCAAGAAACGGGTAGAGCCCGGTAAAGATCAGCATCTTGCGCGGCAGATCAAAGAACAGGACCGGAGCAGCGGCGAAGAAGAGCAACAGGAAGGCCAAATTGGGCCGCCAGTACTGATCCGCTGGATATTTGAAGCCATAAAGCAGCTGGTTCCAGCGCTCGCTCAGAACCGAGAAACAGGCCCCGGTCCGCCCCTGCAGGATTTCGCGGCATTCCGCAAGACTTGTCGTCGTCCAGAGGCCACCGAAGATCCAGGGCAATGAACCGCTGAGCACGACCCAGATGACATAAAGCGCGGCAACGGTCAGCAGGCTGTTAGCGGGTGTCGCGAACAGGTTCTGACGCAACCATTTGATCGCACCGGTTTCAGCCGCAGGTGGCGGTGATTCCGGGATCGTGGTTTCACGAACGAAGGCGACAGTTTGTGCATGTGTATCTGACATGGCTCAACGCTCCTTCAGCTTGATGGACGAGTTATAGACGTTCATGAACGCTGAAATCAGAAGCGAGATCGTCAGGTAGAACAACATCAGGAGTAGCACGCATTCAATCGCACGGCCCGTCTGGTTCAACGTGATGCCGCCCAGCGTTGCGGTGATATCGGCATAGCCCACGGCAATCGCCAGAGACGAGTTCTTGGTGATGTTGAGATAGTTCGAAATCAGTGGCGGGATGATAACCCTCAGCGCCTGTGGCAGTACCACAAGGTTCATCACACGGCCTGGCCGCAGTCCAAGTGCTCCCGCTGCCTCGGTCTGGCCTTTCGACACCGCCTGGATACCGGCCCGAACGTTTTCCGCGATGAAAGCGCCGGTATAGATCGAAAGCGCGAACCAAAGCGCGATCAGTGGCCCACCGATCTTGATCCCTCCGGAAAAGTTGAAGCCCGTAAGCTCAGGGATGTCCAACCCGATCGGCTTGCCCATGATGAAGTACATCAGAATTGTCGGGAGGAAGAACAGACCAACAGAGGGCCAGAAGGTGGGCAGCAGACGTCCGGTAGCATAAAGCAGATTGGTCGCATATTTGCGATACGCCACGATACCAAAGATCGAGGCAATGAACGTCGCCACCACCACCATCGACCCCGGCCCCCAGACAGGCCCCGGCGTATAGATACCGCGATTGGTAAACGCGAACGCGTCCAGCACCATCGAGGCTTCCGGTTCGTCACCGCGGAAGGCGCGCGGACCCGGCAGAACCGCCGTCATGATGGTGAAGATTATGATGATCCAGATCAGAACCGGGATATTGCGGAAGATCTCAACATAGAACGCCATCAGCTTGCGCACCAGCCAGTTGTTGGACAGGCGCAGGACCCCTGCGATAACGCCAAAAATCGTAGCGGTGATACAGGCCAGGAAGGCCACGAGAAGTGTGTTGAGAACACCCACGATGGCGGCGCGCGAATGCGACGACTGGCTGTCATATTCGATCAGGCGCTGGCTAATGTCGTAATTTGCGGTGTCTCTCAGAAAATCGAAAGAGATGTTGAGGCCCGCAGCCCTCAGGTTCTGGATCAGATTGTTCCCCAGGTACCAGATGGACAGTGCCAGAACCATGGCCGCAATGGCCTGAAAAGTGAGTGAACGGTAACGGGTATCGTAAATGAGTTGCGATAACCGAAACGACTCCTTCGGAGGGTCGGTAATAGTTGTCATAAAGACGTATCCCTGATTGCCCCTGAGCGATTATTCCGGCGGGGTATGCCCCGCTCGTCGCAAACTCAGGTGTTGTTCGTTGTATAGGAAAAGGGCGCGGTCCATGCCGCGCCCTTGCCCTTTTGGTTTTTAGCGGAAGGGCGGCGAGTAGATCAGGCCGCCATCGGTCCACTGAGCGTTCAGTCCACGTGCCAGACCAATCGATGTGCTTTCACCGATGTTCTGCTCAAACAGCTCACCATAGTTGCCACCCGCCATGATGGCGTTCTTGGCCCAGTCAGCCGACAGGCCGAGCATTTCGCCCAGATTGCCTTCGGTGCCCAGCAGGCGGTTGACCTCAGGGTTGTCACCCGGAGCCGCTGACATGTCTGCGATATTGGTCGATGTCACACCCAGTTCTTCAGCAGTGATCAGGGCGTTCAGGGTCCAGCGAACCACATCACCCCATTCGTTGTCGCCGTGACGTACAAGCGGACCCAGCGGCTCTTTCGAGACGATTTCGGGCAGCAGAACGTGGTCACCGGGATTTTCGAATGTGGCGCGCGTTGCGGCCAGACCCGAAGCGTCGGTGGTGTATGTGTCACACGCACCGGCCAGATACTGTTGCTGACCTTCAGCGTTGGTTTCGATCGGAACCGGCTCGTAGCTGATGTTGTTCGCGCGGAAGAAGTCCGCGAGGTTCAGCTCGGTGGTTGTACCGGTCTGGATGCAGACCGTGGCGCCGTCGAGTTCCTTGGCCGAGCTGACGCCCAGTTCCTTGGGAACCATGAAGCCTTGGCCGTCATAGTAATTCACGCCAACGAAGGTGAACTTGAGGTCCACATCGCGCGAGAAGGTCCAGGTGGTGTTCCGGGCCAGCATGTCGATCTCACCCGACGCAAGCGCTGTGAAACGGGTTTTGCCGGTGGTCGGCACGAATTCGACGGCGGTTGCATCTCCGAGAACGGCAGCGGCGACCGCGCGGCATACGCCAACGTCAAAGCCTTTCCACTCGCCATTCGCGTCCGGTGCGGCAAAGCCGACCAGGCCGGTGGTCACACCACAGTTCAGCTTGCCGCGTGCTTTCACATCGTCCAGCGTACCGGCAGCTGCAACGCCAGCGCCAAGGCCGGCGAGTGTTAGCGCGCCAAAAAATACGGATTTTTTCATTTTTACCTCTTCCTGATTGTCCGCCCTTGAGGGCGGTTCGTACGGCCTCATGTTGGCCGGGGCGATACTGTAATAGGGGCGTAGCCCCCTCAGTGCCCGCGAGTTTGTGTAGAATCATAACTAAAGGTCAAGACCTGACACACGAAAAAGCTTGGCAATTCAGTATAGTTTACCCCGGGGAAACACCCCCAAATCGCATTAGCCGAGTGAACGGGAAAGATTGTAGAAGCGATGGGCGTGAAAAAAGTCATTTTCTTTCTTCGCGGCCATTTCCAGTGCTTCTGCGTCCTCGCCCCATTGGTCTTGTTGCCAAAGTTCATCAACACACGACACGGCCCAGAGCTCCGCTGGCGGGCGCAAATCGTGTAATGCGGCGAAGCCGATGATCAACGAGCCGGACAGGCTGACAAGATCATGAAATGCAGTTAGCGCAAACACGTCCAGTGCATGAACTTTTTTCGAAAGAACGCTCAGAGATTGCATGTTTTGCGGCGCATGCATGACCCCCTGAACAGGAACAAGGCGTGCACCCAGGACCGATTCGGCCCAATCCAGCAGTGGGTCCCACCCTTCAGCCTGACGATCCACCAGGCCCGACGGGCCGTCAGCCCGGTAGCAGATCAGGTCGGCATCACCGTAAGCAGCCAACATATCGGCCACCTCCGCATGCTGCTGCGTCACCTTGTCAATCGCGGCGTTGGCCGACCGGGTGAACGGCATGGCAGCGGGGTTGACCTGCCCCTCGACGACATTCCATTCCGCCGCAATCTGACCTGCAAGCGCGTTGGTCGGCACCACAAGCGGTGCCTTGGCCGGGGTCCGGATCGCGCGGCCGTCCAGTTCGACGGTGTATCCCTTTTCGTTTTGCCTGACATCGGCATTCTGCCAGAACCGTTTGAGTTGCCAGTCGCTCATCAGGTACGCTCCCACAACTCATCCAGCGCCGACAGTACCGCATCGAACCCATCCACCAGCAGGTCCGCCCCCGCCGCGCGCAGATCATCTGTCGGATGATAGCCCCAGGTTACCCCCAAAGTGTGCACACCCGCGGCCCTGCCCATCTCGATATCAAAGGTAGTGTCGCCGATCATGACCGTATCGCTTTTGTCTGCACCGGTTTCGTTCAGGCAGCTCAGCACCATTGAAGGATGCGGTTTCGACGGATGATGATCGGCGGTCTGTCGGGTGGAAAAGAACGGATCAAGACCATGCGCGGCAAAGGCGTGATCGAGGCCACGACGCGCCTTGCCCGTTGCCACGCCCAGCAGTACGCCCCGCCGGGCGGCCAGTGCCTCGATCACTGCACGCGCGCCGGGATAAAGCGGTGCACTGGCCTCGCCTCCAGTTTGCGCGCGCTGCGCAATGAAACATGCCTTGTAAGCCTCAGAAACCTGGAGGATCAGGTCGTCAGGGTGATCGGGAATGAGCCGCGCCACCGCCTCGAAAAGCGACAAGCCCACGATCGACAGAATGTCGGCGCGGGCCGGCGCAGGAAGACTGTATCTGGCAAAGGCTCCTTCCATCGCCTGCACGATGAAATCCTGACTGTCCATCAATGTGCCGTCCATGTCGAAGACAGCCAACCGCGTGCCGCTCATCCCCAGTCCTCGAACGGATTATCGGGCGCTTCACCAGGCTGCCACTGAAACGTGTCCCAGGTATGCGCCATATGTTTCGGCAACGGCGCCGTCAGGTTCAGGATCGCACGGGTGACCGGGTGTTCGATCTGCAGTGACCGCGCGTGCAGATGCAATTTCCGGCTGATGTCACCACCCAGTTGTGCGCCCCAGCCATCGCCGAGGTTTTCCTGCCCCGACCCGCCATATTTGCCGTCACCAATGATCGGGTGGCCGATCTCTGCCATATGGGCGCGTAATTGGTGAGTCCGGCCCGTGACCGGAGTCAGCGCCATCCAGGCGGTACGGCTGCCCGCTGCTTCAAGCAGGGTGTAATCAGTGGTGGCGTGCTTGGCGCCGGGCGTCTCATCCACCTCACGCGGGTGCAGACACAGCATCTTTTCGCCTTCCCCCTTCGCGCCGTGGCCGGGTGCCTTGACCAGCCCGTATTTTATCGTGCCCATGCGCGGGATCGGCACCCCGGCGACCACCGCCCAATAGATCTTGCGCGTGGCGCGGTGCCGGAAGGCGGCGGTCAGCCCCTTGGCTGCCACACGGGTTCGCGCCAATACCAGAACGCCGGAGGTGTCCTTATCCAGCCTGTGCACCAGCCGGGGCTTCTCCTCAAAGCCGAACCGCAACGCATCCGCCAGTCCATCGACATGGCGCGCCTGTTTTGACCCACCCTGCACAGGCAGACCTGGTGGTTTGTTGAGCGCAATCACATGATCGTCCCGGTAGATAACGCAAGACTGGATCATCTTGGCATCAGCCTCGGAAATACGGGCATCATATTCGGGCTTGGGCGCATTCGGATCCGGCAGCGGCGGAATACGCACCTGCTGACCCTCCGCAAGACGTGTGGCCGGTTTGACGCGCCCTCCGTCAACACGTAGTTCACCCTTGCGGCACATCTTTTCGATCCGCCCCTGCCCCAGATGCGGAAACTGGCGGCGCAGCCAACGATCCAATCGTTGATCAGCGTCGTCGGCGACAATGGTAAGTGTCTGAACCCTGCTCATGCCCAGACCATCCGTGCAATCCAGACCCCCAGTACCAGCCCGGAAATCGAAACAACCACCGACAGAAGAACATAAAGCGCTGCGGATGCAATCTGACCACGTTCAAACAGCGTGAAGGCTTCGAGCGAGAAGGCCGAGAAGGTGGTGAAGCCTCCCAGAATGCCGGTCATGACAAAGAGATTGTAGTGCTCCAACCCGCGCTGAAAGGAATAGACCACAAAAAGGCCCATCAAGAAGGAGCCGATGACGTTCACGCTCAGGATTGCCAGCGGAAAGCCGGAGCCGACCAGACGTAACATCAACACACCCGCACCAAAGCGCAGAGAAGACCCGATTGCGCCGCCAAGGGCCACTGAGAGAAAACTCATCAACATGGTCGCGTCTGTCGCTTGCCCCATGAGTTTTGTCAAGCTGAGGGGCTGTTATCAAATAGAGTGCGCAAATGCGCACGCCTGATATCTCGTCGTCCGGCTCCGCCGCCCTCCTCGCATTGTCGCATGACACGATCGACGCGAGAGCACAGGCGGCGTGGTTCGGGGGATTGGGGGGCGTCCCCCAAGGCCCGATTGGCCTGAAATCGAAACTGAAATGCGTTCGCGTAGCGAACTCCTTTTGGGAACAGCCCGCGCAAGTAACGCAAGAGGTGACGGTATTGGACTGTTACCGCAATCATCTTGGCGCTAATGTCACCGAAAATGAGTCACATGGAACCACTTTCGATGTCCGATCCCCTACCCTTCCTGCGACGGCTCTTCGACCGAGCAGTAGAGGTTGCCGATCCGATGCGCAGCCTGCGCCATGCTCTGCCGCCCAAGCCAGAAGGCCGGCTGGTAGTGGTGGGTGCTGGCAAGGCCAGTGCGCGCATGGCCGAAGCGGTCGAAGCTGAATACGGCCCCTGCGAAGGGGTGGTGATCACGCGCTACGGCTATGCTCGCCCCTGCCAGGGCATCGAGATCATCGAGGCCGCGCACCCCGTACCCGATACCGCCGGGGTTGAGGGCACGCGGCAGATGCTGGCGCTCCTGCAATCGCTTGGCGAAAACGACACGGTACTGGCGCTGATTTCGGGCGGCGCGTCGGCGCTGCTGCTACAGCCTGCGGGCGATATCTCGTTACCCGAGAAACAGGCGATCAATCAGGCATTGCTGGCCTCAGGCGCGCCGATCGGGCAGATGAACACCGTGCGCAAACATCTGAGCCGGGTCAAAGGCGGACAATTGGCCGCCGCAGCTTATCCCGCCCGGATGCTGGCGCTGTTGATTTCTGACGTGCCCGGGGATGATCCGACGATGATCGGGTCAGGGCCAACCGTCGGCGACGCCAGCACCCCCGCTGATGCCCGTGCCATTCTGCAAAAGAACGGTATCGCGCTGCCCGGCTCGGTTCAGAAAGTCCTGACCGGGCCATGCCAGGTGATCGCGCCGGGGGATGAAAGGCTTACTCGGGTTGAAAACGTCATCTATGCGGCGCCCTCTCAATCACTTGAGGCCGCTGCGGAGCTTGCCCGGCTTGAGGGGATCGATGTGCGGATGCTGGGAGACGCCCTGGAAGGTGAAGCGCGCGACGTGGCCGCGACACAGGCCAGCGAGGCGTTGCGCCTGCAGCAGGAAATGACAGCCGGCGCGCCACCTATCCTGCTGCTGTCGGGGGGAGAGTTGACCGTCACCCGGACCGGAGACGGCATCGGCGGACCGAATGCGGAATTTGCCCTGGCACTTGCGCTTGCCCTCAGGGGCGCGCCGGGCATCCACGCGATTGCCTGCGATACTGATGGCGTCGACGGCGCGGCCGAGGTCGCGGGCGCTGTGATCGGCCCTGAGACACTGGCGAAAGGCCCTGACGCGGCAGATGCCCTGAGGTGCAACGACGCGCACGGTTTTTTTGATCGCATCGGGGGCCAGGTGATCACCGGGCCGACCCTGACCAATGTGAACGATTTCCGGGCCATCCTGATCGAGCCCGCGCAAACGTGATTCGCTTTCGCGCCATCATGGTGCAAGCATCGTTCCATGACCGCGAAACAGAGGCCTATCATGCGTCGCAGAACCTTCACTACCTTTGCTACACTGGCGGCATTCACCCTGACTATGCCCGCGATTGCTGACACGCAAACACCTGGAGCAGTGCAGGCAACCGCCGAACAGATCCGGCAGCTTCTTAGCGGAAATACCATTTCGGGCACATGGTCGGGGACGACATACAAGCAGTATTACCACAGCAATGGCGTGACAGTTTATGTCGAGGATGGCCGACCACCCAGTCGCGGTAAGTGGCGGGTCAAGGAAGACGCGAACGAATACGATAGCTGGTGGGAACAGACCGGTTGGACGCCTTACGTTGTGATGATGACCAATGACGGTTTTGCCTGGGTCAACGGCGACACGCTGGAACCCTTCGAGGTGCTGGGTGGCAAACAGGTCAATTTCTGAGGATCACGCGAAAGCAGCGAGCACGACACTGTAGGTACATCCCTCCAGTCACCCGACGACAGATTGACCCGGACTCAACTAAAACAAAAAAACCCCCGCCGATCACTTGGGCGGGGGTTTGACTTTTCGTAGGGTGACACCCAAGCCGTTACCAGTCCTCGCGGACCACCACGCGGGTTTTCAGCGGCAGCTTCATGGCAGCAAGGCGCAGGGCCTCATGCGCGATAGCTTCGCTGACACCGTCGATCTCGAACATGATCCGACCGGGTTTAACCTTGGCCGCCCAGAAATCGACCGAGCCTTTACCTTTACCCATCCGGACCTCGGTTGGCTTCGAGGTTACCGGCAGGTCCGGGAATATCCGAATCCAGACACGACCCTGACGTTTCATATGGCGCGTCATGGCACGACGAGCGGCCTCGATCTGACGCGCTGTCACACGCTCGGGCTGGGTGGCTTTCAGGCCATAGGTCCCGAATGTCAGATCCGAACCACCCTTGGCTTCGCCATGAATGCGGCCCTTGAACTGCTTGCGGAATTTAGTGCGTTTTGGTTGTAGCATCTAATCTCTCCTTACCGACGGCCGCCGGCGCCACGGGGCGCGGGACCATCCTGGAGTTCCTGGGCTTTACGATCACGAGCCGACGGATCGTGCTCCATTATCTCACCCTTGAAGATCCAGACCTTGATGCCGATGATGCCGTAGGGTGTCGTCGCTTCGACATTGGCATAATCGATGTCTGCCCGCAGGGTGTGCAGGGGCACGCGGCCCTCACGGTACCATTCGGTCCGGGCAATCTCGGCACCACCAAGGCGGCCCGATACGTTGACCCGGATGCCCAGGGCACCCATGCGCATGGCGTTCTGAACCGCGCGTTTCATCGCACGACGGAACGAGACACGACGCTCAAGTTGCTGAGCGATGCTTTCACCGACGAGGGCTGCGTCAAGCTCGGGCTTACGCACTTCGACGATGTTCAGGTGAAGTTCGCTGTCGGTCATTGTCGCGATCTTGCGACGCAAACCCTCAATGTCAGCGCCTTTCTTGCCGATAATCACGCCCGGACGCGCGGTGTGAATGGTCACACGGCACTTCTTGTGGGGGCGTTCGATGATCACGCGGCTGACACCGGCCTGCTTGCACTCTTTGTTGATGAACTCGCGGATTGCGATGTCCTCAAGCAGAAGATTGCCATAGTCCTTGGTGTCGGCATACCAGCGGCTGTCCCAGGTGCGGTTCACCTGCAGGCGCATGCCAATCGGATTTACTTTGTTACCCATCAGGCTTGCTCCTCGATTTCACGAACCTTGATTGTCAGTTCCGAGAACGGCTTGCGCAGCGCGCCAAACCGGCCCCGGGCCCGCGGACGGCCGCGTTTCATGACCAGGTTCTTGCCCACATAGGCCTCGGCCACGATCAGCTCGTCCACATCCAGGTTGTGGTTGTTTTCAGCATTGGCGATGGCCGACTGAAGGCATTTCTTCACGTCTTCCGCGATCCGCTTGTTCGAAAACGTCAGATCGTTGAGCGCCTTTTCAACCTTCTTGCCGCGGATCATCCCGGCCAAGAGGTTCAGTTTCTGCGGGCTGGTGCGAAGCATGCGCAGTTTTGCCATTGCTTCGTTGTCGGCCACGCGGCGGGGGTTCTTTTCCTTGCCCATGACTTACTTCCGCTTCGCTTTTTTGTCGGCGGCATGACCGTAATAGGTGCGGGTCGGGCTGTATTCGCCAAACTTCTGACCAATCATGTCTTCGCTAACGTTGACGGGAATGTGTTTGCGGCCGTTGTAGACGCCAAAAGTCAAGCCCACGAACTGGGGCAGGATCGTCGAGCGGCGCGACCAGATCTTGATGACTTCATTACGCCCGCTTTCGCGTGATGCTTCGGCTTTCTTAAGCACATAAGCATCCACAAAGGGGCCTTTCCATACAGAACGTGCCATGTGTTAGCGGCCCTTCTTCTTGGCGTGACGCGAGCGGATGATCAGCTTCTGCGACGCCTTGTTCTTGTTGCGGGTACGGGCACCCTTGGTGGGTTTGCCCCAGGGCGTGACCGGGTGACGACCACCCGAGGTCCGACCCTCACCACCACCATGCGGGTGATCGATCGGGTTCATGACCACACCACGAACGCTTGGGCGGATACCCTTGTGGCGCATCCGGCCGGCTTTACCGTAGTTCTGGTTCGAGTTGTCGGGATTTGACACCGCACCAACGGTCGCCATGCATTCCTGACGCACCAGACGCAGTTCGCCACTGCTCAGGCGGATCTGGGCGTAACCACCGTCACGACCCACGAACTGGGCGTAGGTCCCGGCGGCACGGGCGATCTGACCGCCTTTGCCGGGCTTCAGCTCGATATTGTGGACGATTGTCCCGATGGGCATGCCCGAGAACGGCATCGCGTTGCCGGGCTTGATATCGGCCTTGGCGGCAGAGACAACCTTGTCACCTATGGCCAGGCGCTGCGGCGCCAGGATGTATGCTTTTTCACCGTCATCATAGTTGACGAGGGCGATGAACGCGGTCCGGTTGGGGTCATATTCGATCCGTTCAACCGTCGCGGTCACGTCGAATTTGTTCCGTTTAAAATCAACGATCCGGTAGAGGCGTTTCGCCCCACCACCACGCCTGCGTGATGTGATACGTCCGGTGTTGTTCCGACCGCCCGATTTCGTCAGACCCTCGGTGAGGGCTTTGACGGGGCGTCCTTTCCACAGCTCCGAACGGTCGATCAGCACCAGCCCGCGCTGGCCCGGCGTCGTTGGCTTATACGACTTGAGTGCCATGCTTTCTGTCTTCCGTTTAGCAAACGGCAGGAACTTGGTCCCACCTATGTGATTGGGCGAGTGTCCCGCCCGGGTTATAGGGCCCCGAAGGTCCCCGGCTATTCCTGTGTTCTTCCGAACAAAAGCGAGAGCCCCGGACGAATCCGGGGCCTGCCGATGGGGTCGTTTACGAGAGAGCGCTAGCCAGGTCAAGGGTTTGCGCCAAGAAATCTTGGCCTTTTGCCTGTGCTACTACCGCTACTCCAAGCCGCGCGATCGCCAGACCGCGGGGTGGCGAACTACCATTGTTGGGCGCACTTTATCTCGCCAAACCCAAAAAACCTCAAAATGTGCCACCACCCCTCAAAATCGCCAGCCCGTGCGGGCGGTCTGGCGATCGCGCGGCGGCCTGCGGCCTTGGTTCCGCGCGGGATATCAAAATAGCCTCCTAGGTCGCTATGCGGACATTGCCGACGTTCGCAGTATCAGTTTGAACGGTAGCAATCGACATCTAATTCTTTGTCGTCGCAGC
>NZ_JAIMIB010000021.1 GCF_019966515.1 Roseovarius aestuarii
TAAACATGCGCCCACCAGTACCTGAAACCTTATTAGAGAAACCTCAAATCAGTGGTACGGAAACAGGGGGCTAGACACATAAACTTGATAACAAGGTGATTGGCTACACCTCGGATCTCGGAGAGGCGCAGCGCATGATCGGCGCAGGACTTGGCTTCGGACCACTGCCGGTTCATGTCGCAGAGCGGTTTGTCAATCGCGGCAAGCTTTGGCGCCTGCCGCCCTATGAAAACTCGCTGGCAATTGATATCCATCTGGTACATCACAAAGGGACCCGGCTGGATCGGGCCGAACATGCCATACTTGACATGTTCCAACGCCGGATTTCGTCCATCCCGCTGGAACAGCGCAGCTACGATCCCGCAGAGATGGAATAGCTATCTGTGTAATTGACCGGACACGGAGACCAGAATTATGACAAAACATAAAACGCTGTCACTGCTGGCCTGCCAGTTAGAGATACCTCCCACGGCAGATGCGGCAGCCCGTGACAGGCATCTTGCCGCATCTGCCGAAAAAGTTCGCGTACAGCTTAACGCAGAGAAGGCAGACCTTGTTGTTCTACCCGAGCTGTCCAGCATAGACTACTCGCGTGAAGCTTTTGACAATCTTGACGAGATTTCGGAACCACTTAATGGGGCGTCGTTTCAGACCTGGCGCTCAGTCGCCCTCGAATTCGGCGTCTACGTATCCTACAGCTTTGCCCGAAGGGATACGGCGGGAACCTTCATTTCCATTGCGGTTGTCGCGCCCGATGGCACGCTGGTCGGGCATTATGACAAGCTTCACATGTGCCAATATGGCGCCTCTATGGAGAAGGAGTACTTTGATGCTGGCGATCGTGTTTTTACATTCAGCATCAATGACTTCACCATCTCCCCGATCATTTGCTACGATATTCGCATTCCCGAGCTCGCGCGCGTTTTAACCCTGAAACACGGAGTTGAACTGATCCTGCATTGCGGCGCCTACTACCGTGATGAATCCTTTAAAACCTGGCACGCATTTGCCACGGCGCGGGCAATGGAAAATCAGATTTTTCTGCTGTCTCTGAACCGCGCTGGAAAGACCTGGGGCAACTCAGTCTTTTGCGGGCCCTGGATGGATGAAAATTCACCGCCCGTCCGATTTGCGGACACGCGCGAGGAGTTTCGCTATCTCACGGTCGACAAGGAACAGCTGCTTAACGTGCGGGAAAAATATACGTTCCTGGCGGACCGTCTGACAGATTATGACTTGCTTTAAATTTCGCAGTCATACTGTTGGCTCGTTCAAGTTGTAAAATTGCGAAATCCTTGGTTGAGATTTGTGATGAAGAGCCGACGGTTGGTCATAAGATTTCGACGGTTTGAATAGAAGGACGATCAATATGAAACCCAGTTTGAAGCCCACATGCCGCGCATTGTAGTCGCCCCGGTTACCTGCGGAGAAATTCCCTCGCTGGATTTTGCGCTGATAGCGTTTTCATCCTAATTGGGCGATACACACCTTGCGGATCGGAAGGCGTTGGAAACAAGTTTCATGGGTAACCCGGCTTTCAATGCTCTGCTCGCTTACGAGTCCGCAGACATGTTCGGAGTGCTCGTGTGGTCCCCTCTATTTTCTACGACCCGAGGTGGCGGAGGCCTTTTTGTAAGCGATCTTTGGGTGGCTTCATCTGCAAGAGGACAAGGAACTGGACGCAAGCTATTGGCCCATGCGATTTCTGATGCTGAGGACTCATCAGGGGCGTGTTTTGTAAGATTGGCGGCTCATCGAAATAATCCCTCCGCATGCTCCTATTATGCGCATATCGGGTTTGACGAAGAAGCTGATATGTTGAGCATGCTACTTGAAGGTTCGGCGTTGCAGTACTTCAAGGAAATTTAATAAAGAGTCATTTCGCAGCCAAAACGTTTTCTTCGTTTACATTTGAGTTTCAAAAATTGCTTACTATGATAACGAGTTCGGTTAAGATGAACCTTGAATTTCGCCGACGCAAATTGCACCTAGTGCCGCTCCTCGATATTGGGTCCGACTGAGGCGAATGTCGGTCTGGGATCGACTGGATTGGGTTTGGTTGATCGATCGGTCTAAGGAAAACCGCTGCGTCACGGAAGCCACGCTACTGCAATCGCAAAGACTTTCTGCGCGAGCATTAGCTGTACCTGCACAAGTCCGTTTAGTCCGCAAGGAAGACGTTTGGACGATGCATAGCGAACGTCGGATTTCACGAGTCAACGCCACCACTTCAACATGTTATTCAATTCTGCCAAGAACATTAGCTATCCTGGAACCATCAAAGCAAAATTGATGGATAATAAGGCGGATATATATCCTCGTATTTATACTAATATACTGATTTATAATTATTTATTAAAATTTATTGGTGCGGGTGGAGGGACTTGAACCCCCACGCCTTGCGGCGCCAGAACCTAAATCTGGTGCGTCTACCAATTCCGCCACACCCGCACATGCTCTGGCGCGCTCTCTAGCAAAGCTTTGCAGCGGTTGCGAGCATAAAATTGACGAAATTTCCGCACTCTGACTCGCAAACAAAAAAGCGCGACATTTACCTATTCTTGCCATATTCTGTTGAAAATACTGAGGCAGAGACAAAGCGAGAAACGCCATGAAACCGAAAACGGTCGGGCGGAGCTACGGCGGCATGGCCGCACCTCCCCCCGAGGACCCGGCTGGCCTGTTGGCCGAAAGCATAATTCTGACGCTTGATGGCGAGAAGCGCGTTAGCGATGTCAGGCCGGGACAGCGCATCATCACCCGCGACAGCGGTACCAGCATGGTCAAATCAGTCACGCGCCGTCAGGTGCTCTGCCCGACCGTTCTTATCCGCGCCGGTTCGCTTGGCGACACCCGCCCCGACCGCGACGCTACCCTGCCCGCCGGTCAGGGCGTGCTGGTGCGGGACTGGCGCGCACGCGCACTTTTCGGCGTGCAGTACGCCTTGGCTCCGGCCTCTTATCTGGTGGATGAGGAATTTATCCGGCTCCTCGCACCGACGCTCGTGACACTTTGTGAAATTGAGTTTGACCATCCGCATATTCTTTATGTAGATGGCCTTGAAGTGGCCGGTCACATCACCGCCGCCGCGCATGCCATAGCTGCCTGAAGGAACGTCCCTCCTGGCAAAAAAACCCCGGTGCCGCTGCGGTGCCGGGGTTTTCATTTGTCACAGGCCGAGGTCGCGGAACACTTTCGGCAGTTCCTCGGGCAGGTCCTCGGCAATCAGCCCCGGCCCGAGACTGCGTGCGCATTCCACATGGAGCCACGCCGCCGTCTCCGCCGCCCGCATCGGGTCAAAGCCCCGCGCCAAAAGCCCGGTGATGAAACCTGCCAGAACATCGCCGGAACCAGCGGTCGCCAACCAGGGTGCCGCGCGTTCATACTGCGCCGAATTGATGCTGCAGCGCCCATCGGGATGCGCGATCACCGTATCCGGGCCTTTGAACAAGACCACGCACCCTGCCCGCTTCGCCGCCTCGCGCGTGGCATCCACCTTGGAATAGGCCGGGCCTTTGGTGGCGGGTGCGTTAAGCTTTTCCGCGATATCCGGAAACAACCGCGCAAACTCGCCCCCATGCGGCGTCAGCACGCAGTTTTTGTGCAGGCAGTCAAACAGAGCCTTATCCTGCGCCAACAGGGTCAGCGCATCGGCGTCCAGCACCGTGGCGCGTTTTCCCTCCAATGTGGTCTTCACCAGCGCCTCGCCCCGCGCCCCGATACCCAGACCCGGCCCGATACAAAGCGCGTTGATCCGGTCGTCCCTCAGCGTGACATCCAGCCCGTCAACTTCACCACTACCGTCTGTGACTCGCCGTAGCATGATCGCCGTGACCTGGCTCGCCACCTCCATTTGGGCCGAGGGCGGCACGCCCAACGTCACCAACCCTGCTCCGATCCGAAGCGCGCCACGAGCGGCCAATCGCGCCGCGCCGGTCTTGCCGGGACCGCCCGCAAAGATGAGAGCATGACCGTGGGAATACTTATGAGTTCGCAACGTTTTCTGCATACCATTGTCGAACCAGCCATCTTTATCCAATTGCAAATCCGTGTAACCAAGCAACCCGACGGTATCTGCATCTGTGTTCCAGTGAAAATTCAGATCAACGGTCTTGAATGACTTGATGTCGTACATGTTATGACCAAGGAAATGCCCCACCTTTGGCGTTTCAAACGTCACAAGAAGCTTACTGAACACCCAGTGACCGCCAATACACTTGCCGGAATCACTACAAAGGCCCGACGGCATATCAACCGCAACAGCGTATTCATAACAGTAATCGCCCCATTCCTTGAGCACATCCAATAGGTCTTCTTCGAAACGTCGCTTCAACCCCGTTCCAAAAAGTGCATCAATAAAGATGGTTTGCTGCCCGATGTTAGTCTCTGATTCCCAAGTTCCAGAGGCGTCGTATTGATCTTTATAAATGGCATTTTCCAAACCACGGTCGACTGACTGATCCAAAGAACCGGGTATAAGTGGCGCTACCTCGCCCTTCTCGCCCCACCGCTCATAATTCACCTTCGCATCCGGCGGCAGTTTCTCGGGATCACCGTAGAGGAATACCTCCACCTCCCAGCCCCATTCCTTCAGCAGCCGTGCGACCACGAAGCCGTCGCCGCCATTGTTGCCCGGCCCGCACAGAACCACGGCGCGGTGCGAGGTCTGCGCCAATTCCGGCCATTCCTCGAAAATCGCCTCGACCACGCCCCGCCCGGCGCGTTCCATCAGCTCAAGGCCCGTCACCTCGCCCGATGCAATCGCAGCCTCTTCGATGGCGCGCATCTGCGCGGCGGTCAGCAATTCGGTCATGGTGCTCCTCGGCAAAAGAAAACCGGCGCCCGTTTCCAGACACCGGTTATGCTAAATCTCTGGCGTGGCGCTTACCAGCCCTTGGGCAAAGGATCTTCTGCCAGAAATGCGCGCATGCCATTGGCCTGCGCCTCGTCCATCATCGGCAGCATCGCCCGGACCGAGTAGAAGCCATAGCCTCTGCCATCCTCGACAAAAGCCCAATCCTTGATCTGCGCATAGGAAAACTGCACTTCATCGCCAGCCTTCATCCCCGGAAGGTCCACCGGATCGTTGCTCAGCCTGCCGCGATATTGATCGGCACCATCCTGGTGGAAATCCGCAACCCAGATGTTTTCGATCTGAGTTTCCCCTTCCAGCGCCACCTTTATGGTGACCGTTTGCCAGCTTGCCGGCGCATTTGCCGCCGCCTCAAGGAAGGTAGGCAGACTGGCGCGCGCGGTCTCTAGCGCCTCTTGCATAGATTGATCCGCCGTTGGCACCTGAATCACATTGTTGCTGGAATTTGTGCCTGCAACGGCGGCGGATTGGCTCGACGACAGTAAGCCCATCTGCTGCCCCGCCCAAATAACGGCGGCAAGGCCACCCCAGAAAATCATCCTCTTAATCGGGAACCCATATGCCATCTTTGATCCTTATCCATTTCTTTCCAATTGAAGGTCTCAATTTTTCAGGCTCGTAGGGCGGGATTGGGGCGGATTTCGGGTTTTTCGACCGCACTGAGTCGTCCATATCCGTATGCCGGGCTTTGCAGATGGCCGTAACAATGGTCAACGCGATTCAATTATGATCTTTATTTGTGCACTTCGCCTAATTATTAGGCAAAGTGTTCCGATGAGCCACGCGTATGCGCGCGCGTGTCACCGATCTGATTGAAGCGGGTAAACAGAAGTGGTCATTGGCCTCAAATTCCAGATCAGGAGGCTGCCCCCCATGAAAAAGATCGAAGCGATCATCAAGCCGTTCAAGCTCGACGAGGTCAAAGAGGCCCTGCAAGACGCGGGCATTCAGGGCCTGAGCGTCATTGAGGTCAAAGGGTTTGGCCGCCAGAAAGGTCATACCGAGCTTTATCGCGGCGCTGAATATGTGGTCGATTTCCTGCCCAAGGTAAAAATCGACGTGGTGCTGGATGATGACCAGGTCGATGCTGCGATCGAAGCGATCTGCGAAGCAGCCAAGACAGACAAGATCGGTGACGGCAAGATCTTTGTCAGCCCCGTCGAACAAGCCATCCGCATCCGTACCGGCGAGACCGGCTCGGACGCGCTGTAATCCCTAAAATTTCTAAAGAAGAAGGACCAAGAGAATGAGCAAAGACGCAGTTCTCAAACTAATCGCGGACGAAGACATTGAGTATGTCGACATCCGCTTCACAGACCCGCGCGGCAAGCTGCAGCACGTCACCATCGTCGCTGATCTTGTGGACGAGGATTTCATTGAAGAAGGCTTCATGTTTGACGGTTCTTCGATTGCCGGCTGGAAGTCGATCGAAGCCTCGGACATGAAGCTGATGCTTGATTGTGACAGCGCCTATGTCGATCCGTTCTATGCCGAGAAGACGCTCTGCGTGCATTGCTCGGTGGTCGAGCCTGATACCGGCGAACCCTATAACCGCGACCCCCGCGGCACTGCCGAAAAGGCCGAGGCCTATCTGAAAGCGTCGGGCATCGGCGATGTGGCCTATATGGGCCCCGAGGCCGAGTTCTTTCTGTTTGACGATGTACGTTTTTCTAATTCTATCAACAAAGTATCCTACGAAGTTGATGCGATAGACGCCTCGTGGAACACCGATACCCAGTACGAGATGGGCAATACCGGCCACCGTCCAGGCCTTAAGGGTGGCTATTTCCCGGTCAACCCCACCGACGACGCGCAGGACATCCGCAGCGAAATGCTGAGCACGATGAAGCGCCTCGGCATGAAGGTCGATAAGCACCACCACGAGGTGGCGTCGTGCCAACACGAGCTGGGCCTGATCTTTGACAGCCTGACCAAACAGGCGGACGAGCTGCAGAAATACAAGTACGTTATCCACAACGTGGCGCAGGCCTATGGTAAATCAGCGACCTTCATGCCCAAGCCGATCTATGGCGACAACGGCACCGGCATGCATGTGAACATGTCTATCTGGAAAGATGGCAAGCCTTTGTTTGCAGGCGACAAATACGCCGATCTCAGCCAGGAGGCACTGTATTTCATCGGTGGCATCCTCAAGCACGCCAAGACGCTGAATGCCTTCACCAACCCGTCGACCAACAGCTACAAGCGGCTGATCCCTGGTTTCGAGGCCCCCGTGCTGCGCGCCTATTCAGCGCGCAACCGCTCGGGCTGTGTGCGTATCCCGTGGACTGAAAGCCCCAAGGCCAAGCGTGTCGAGGCGCGTTTCCCCGATCCGGCAGCCAACCCCTACCTGGCCTTCGCCGCCCTGCTGATGGCCGGTCTGGACGGGATCAAATCCAAGATCGACCCCGGCGAAGCGATGGATAAGAACCTCTACGACCTGCCCGCGGAAGAGCTGGAAGGCATCCCGACCGTCTGCGGCTCCCTGCGCGAAGCGCTCGAGGCGCTGGCGGCGGATCATGACTTCCTGCTGGCTGGTGACGTGTTCACCAAAGACCAGATCGACGGTTATATCGCGCTGAAGATGGAAGAGGTGGAGCTTTTCGAGCACACACCCCACCCGGTCGAATTCGGCATGTACTACAGCTGCTGATCCGGCAGGTATCACATTTCTGAAAGGGCGCCTCCCGGGGCGCCCTTTTCTTTGATTTCCAATGCCAAGGGCCCGACTGTTTCTTTGTTGCGAAATCCGACCCAAAAGTGGCAATTTATCCTGATTGCCCAAATGGTTCCGCAATTGAAACAAATTGTTCTCACTATTGCCTGCGACACCACAAAGTGACGAAAAGGGATAGTATTGGGCTGAAAAATGACAACCGAATTCACAATGCCAACCGCTGGGCTGATATTTCAGGGGCTGCGTGAGCTTGACATCGTCAAGATTGGCAATCGCGTCAGCAATGCGTTCGAAGCGCTTGAACAGAACGTGACCGGCGTCCGTATCCTTTCGACGGACAGCGCGCGTATTTCATCCAGCCATCACAATGTGACCGTAAGAGTGCTAGAAGATCAGGTGATCGACGGGCTGCCCAACCCTGCACCGCAACTGGTTGAACTCGCCATTGATGGCGGGTGCGATGACGATAGCGCGGATGTGCCCCGCATGGATACGGTCCTGGCGCACGCGCTCAAATCGCTCCATTGGACATTTTCTGCCGATCAGATCAAATGGGTGACCCCCGGCGCCATCCTCAGCAGCGCCGATTTCGTCATGGCAACATCACAGCCAGACACGCCCAATCCGACGCCCAAACCAAAGATGACACTCGCGCGCAATGCGGCTGGCATTGTCGAGCGGCGCTACGAGTTTCCCAATGTGGACGAAGCCAACGAAGTGCTGAATGAACAGCTGACCCAAAAGGCGGTGCAAGCGCTGGAAACCGGCGGGCAGTGCAAACTCTATGCTGCCTTCCTCGAAGATCCGCAGCCGGAAAATACGGCAGATGAAGACATTCGCGAAGAAACCGCGCCACTACGGTTATCGGTCTGGATGGTCACATTTACCGTTTCTCTCTTCGCCCTGCCGGTCGGCGCGGCCCTTTTGGTTTTCAACCTGCTCAAGGGTGAAAACCTGCGGTTGACGGCACAGGCCGCCGCCCTCACTGGCACCTTCATTACGCTTGAGACCCACGGCGCCATGGCACAAACCTTTTCGGTAATCCAACACCTGGTTGGTTAGGGCTGCGCCGCAGCGCACGAATTTTCTTTTAGGGGTCCTAGCGCTCCGTTACACTCCCGGTTGTGATGCTAGGTAGGAATGATTGATGGCCTTTCGAATTTTCGCTGCTCCGTCCACCGTTGCCGTTGCCCTTCTGCTGGCCGCACCGCCTCAGGCCAGCGCGGCCTCCTGTGGTAATAATGCGGGCGGGTTCGAGGCATGGAAAGCGGCCTTTGCAACACAGGCCAAGCGCAACGGTGTTGGCAAACGCGGATTGCAGGCGCTGGCGCAGGCGCGGTACGCCACCCGTACCATCGCCGCCGACCGCAACCAGAAAAGCTTCAAATACAGCCTCGAGAAATTCATGAAGGTGCGCGGGGCGACGACGATCATATCGCAGGGCCGCGCGCGCAAAGCCCGCAACCCGGGCTTTTATGGCGCGCTCGAACAACAATATGGCGTCCCGGCCGGCGTCCTGATCGCCATACACGGGATGGAAACCGGTTTTGGCGGATTCATGGGCGACAGCGCGATTGTCTCGGCCATCACCACGCTGGCTTACGATTGCCGGCGGTCCGATTTCTTCATCCCCCACGCTCTGGGTGCGTTGAAACTGGTCGATCAGGGGGCCATCACCCCCGCCACCAAAGGCGCCAAACACGGCGAGCTGGGCCATACGCAGTTCCTGCCTGGCAACGCGCTGAAATACGGTGTCGATGCCAATGGCGACGGCCGTGTCGATTTCTACAGCCAGGCCGACGCGCTTGCCTCAACAGCGAATTTCCTTCGTCAGAAAGGCTGGAAACCCGGTGTGGGTTATCAGGAAGGCCAGCCCAATTTCGCCGTGATCAAACAATGGAACGCCGCGAGCGTATATCAGAAGGCGATCGCGATCATGGCCGCCCGGATTGACGGTTAGACCCATGCGCGCACTCCTTTGGGCTGCCATCACCTGCATTGTGCTGTGGTCGCCGCAGGCCGGCGCCGACCCGTTCAGCTTTGTTGTGGTCGGCGACCAGCCCTATGGCAACAGCGCGGGCGTCAAGAGCCGTTACCGCACGCTGATCGACGCTATCAACGCCCATGACCCAGCGCTCGTCATTCATGTCGGTGACACCAAATCCGGCGGCACGTTGTGCTCGGATAGCCTTTTGCAGGAGCGGCTGGATTTCCTCAACGCCTTCACCGCCCCCACCCTCTACGCGCCCGGCGACAACGAATGGACCGACTGTCACCGCCTGTTCACCGGCGCCTATGATCAGACCGAGCGACTGGATTTCATCCGCAAAACCTATTTTGCCGACCCGGCCCGAAGCTTTGGCCAGAACCCGATCGAGGTCAGCCATCAAGCGGCCGAAGGATATCCGGAAAATGCCCGCGTAATGCGCGACGGCATCATGTTCATCACCGCCCATGTGGTCGGCTCGAACAATAATTTCGAGGCCACACGGCCCCAGGCCGCCGTCGAATTTGCTGCCCGCGACGCTGCCAACCGTAAATGGCTGCAAGACAGCTTTGCCGCCGCCAGCGATGCAAAGGCACTGGTGCTGGCGATCCATGCCGACATGTTCGAATTTGATTTCGGCCCGTCATGGGACCCCGAAGGTTTCCTGCGTCATTCCGGCTTCGGGCCATTCGCCGAAACGCTGATCTGGCAGGCCGTGCTGTTCGACCGACCGGTGCTGCTGACCTATGGTGACAGCCATAAATTCCGCATGTTCCGCCCGTTTCCCGAAGGCGCCCCTAACATCATGGCGCTGGAAACCTTTGGCGATGCGCATATGCATGCGGTGCGTGTCCACGTCACACCCGACGATCCCTACCCGTTTGCGATCCAGCCGCTGATCAACCCCGATCAGCCGCTCAGCCGCAAACAGAAATAACCGCACCCTTGACGGCGGCTTAAGCGATCCCTATCTGCGCTGCACGGGGACAGGCCCCGGCCGTTCGCAGGGCAGTTGCCCATGGTGAAGTCCTGAAACCTTTCGCTTCCAGTTTTTGACCAAGGGTCGAGGGACAGGATGGCAACGCGAACACCCTTCGATACACCCGGATGACCCGTCAAGGATCTGGAAACATGACACTGCACAATCTGCCCACCCGCGCTGCGCTGAAAGCGCAGGCCAAACGACTGCGCGCCACGCTTGGCGATCAGGGCACGCCGCTTACCCACGCCGCCGCGCTTGAAACCATCGCCCGGCAATGGGGATATCGTGACTGGAACACGCTTAGCGCCGCCGCCGACACCACGCCGACATGGCAAGTAGGCCAGACGGTCACTGGCCATTATCTGGGCCACGCCTTCACCGCGCGGCTGAAGTCTGTGCGCGAGGCGGCACGCGGCCACTGGCATCTGACACTGGTATTTAATCACCCTATCGACGTGGTCACATCCGATCAGTTCAGTTCGCTGCGCCGTCAGGTCAATGCCATCGTCAACGCCCGGGGCGTCACACATGAAAAAACCTCGGACGGACAACCGCATCTGGTGCTCCGGATGGGCTGAACACGCGCCGCGCGCCTCGTTTTGGGGCGCGCGGCGTGGCTGATGGGTCAAACCGGGCAAACCGATGTCGTAATCGGGCAAGCGTGCCGGACGTCCTGCATCGACCATCGGATCTAACAGCAACTGAGGTCCACGCATGAACACCCATTACCGCGACACCCGTAAGATCGATCCGAGCAAGGGCGCAACCCTTGGTGACAACACGCCCAATGATGCCAACCGGATCGAGATCGGACCAACCCGGCTTGCCTTTGCCGAGTGGGAAGCAGCGGGGCTGCAGCTACCCGACCTTCAGGCGATGCGGCGGCACCGCTGGGAACGGTTGACACGCCATATCGTTGATCGCGACTATGCCGGCCTTCTGATGTTCGATCCGCTCAACATCCGCTACGCCACCGACAGCACCAATATGCAACTTTGGAACACTCATAACCCGTTCCGCGCGCTGCTGCTCTGCGCTGATGGGTACATGGTGATCTGGGATTACAAGAATTCGCCCTTCCTCAGCACGTTCAACCCGCTGGTGCGCGAACAGCGCTCAGGCGCGGACCTGTTTTACTTTGATCGCGGCGACAAAATCGACATCGCCGCCGACAGTTTCGCGAACGAGGTACGTGGGCTGCTTCAGGAACATTCGCCGGGCAACAAGCGCCTCGCCGTGGACAAGATCATGCTGCACGGACTGCGCGCGCTCGAAGCGCAGGGGTTCGAGATCATGGAAGGTGAGGAAGTGACCGAAAAGTGCCGCGCCGTAAAAGGCCCGGATGAAATTCTGGCAATGCGCTGCGCCAGCCACGCCTGTGAGGTCTCGGTCAAGGCGATGGAGGATGCCGCCCGCGCCGGGGTGCCGATGGGCAATATGTCCGAGGACGATATCTGGGCGGTGCTGCATGCCGAAAATATCAAACGCGGCGGCGAATGGATCGAAACCCGGTTACTCACGTCAGGGCCACGCACCAATCCGTGGTTTCAGGAATGCGGGCCGCGCATCGTTCAGAATAACGAGATTGTGGCGTTTGATACCGATCTTATTGGCAGCTACGGCATCTGCGTCGATATTTCGCGTACCTGGTGGGTCGGCGATGAGAAACCGCGGGATGACATGATCTATGCCATGCAACACGCCCATGAACATATCATGACCAATATGGAGATGCTGAAGCCCGGCGTGATGATCCCCGAACTCACCGCCAATTCTCACCGGCTGGACGATCAGTTTCAGGAGCAGAAATACGGTTGCCTGATGCACGGCGTTGGGCTTTGCGATGAATGGCCTTTGGTGGCCTATCCCGACATGGCGGTGGCTGGTGCCTATGATTATCCGCTGGAGCCCGGGATGGTGCTCTGTGTCGAAGCGGCCGTTGGCGCTGTCGGAAGCGATTTTTCGATCAAGCTCGAAGATCAGGTATTGATCACCGAGGACGGGTACGAAAATCTGACGAAATACCCGTTTGATCCACGTCTGATGGGGCAAGGCTGACCCTGCCCCATAAGCTCACCCAAAGTCTGGACCCGGTTCAGTACGGCCCATACGACCGCTTCACGTTTCCATGCCAATCCTCAGCCTGAGGGACAGTCTGGTCGGCTTCCGGTAATGTCGGTGCCTCGATGTTCTGCGCCCCGAACCAGAAAACCATGCCCAAAAGGGCTGCTATCAAAACCAGCATTGCAGGGTTTGCGCTGCGAGTGGGGACACTTCTTTCGGTATAGATATCATGTGCCATTTCGCTCTCCATCATGTTGCGATGGGTCATAGGTAGGCGTAGATAAATCATAATTAAAACGAATTGTTGTTACGCTATATATCACAATGCGTGATTAAAAACACGCAATCCGGGTCACCAAAACAGGCACCGGCATTCGCTAACGGCGGTGTGCTAAGTTGCTGTCTCCGCCCATGTTATATCCTTGTCCAGTTCAGGGTTGTAAGTATAGACCCGGTCCCGACCATCCCGCTTGGCTCGATACGCTGCCAGGTCTGCCTGGTGAATGGCGTAGTCCACCTCCGAGATCGACGACGCCTCGGCCACGCCGAAACTGGCGGTAAGGCGCATCTGTTGACCTTCAGCAATGAATACCTTCTTGCGCACCTGATCACACAGGCGTTGGGCCGTCACGACGCCGTCTTCAAGCGACATCCCCTGCAGCAGAACTACAAACTCTTCGCCGCCAAAGCGGGCAATGACGTCTTCCTCACGGCTGTTGCGCGATAGCGTGTTGGCGAATTGCTTCAGCGCGCCGTCACCGGCTTTGTGGCCATATTTGTCATTGATTTTCTTGAAATGATCTATGTCTGCCGCGATTATCACCAGTGGAAGATCGTCCATCTCTGACAGGCGGCGATAAAAGCTTAGCCGCGTGCACGTGCCGGTCAGAGTGTCGTGATTGACCGCATGTTCCAGTTGCACAGTCAGATCGCTCACATCCTGAATTTTCAGCCCGACAAAATAGGTAATAGGTGTCATTACCATGATGGTGATCACAGAGGACGTAAACAGAACCTGATCAAGAATCGCAGCCGGCAGCATGAAAAACTGCAAAAGGATACTGAACGACAGAGCCGTGACCGTAATCGCCGCCGAAAATAATCGGACTTCATTCTGGTTTTTCAGCCGCAACTGCATTTTGGTCAACTCAAATCGATTTCTCACGCAAACTCTCATCTGCGGGTTAACAGCCGGTAGGCGGGCAATTGCATTCCGCACCCAATAAGAGCTAAATTTTAGACAGATGTGCTGGATATCGGCCCGTTTCGGCAAACGGCAATCCCACCGCAAGCGCCGTTGCCGCCTATCTCGAATAGTCACCTTAGCGTGACGGTGCTGACACATGACTGGTGCCTCGCCTATGGGCTGACTACCCTCAAAAAGATCCGCCACCTGAAGGAAACCCCATGCCGACCGAACGCCTTACCTTTCGCGGCCATGACGGCAGCACCCTTGCCGCCCGGCTTGACCTGCCGGAAGGGCCGCATCTGGCCACTGCGCTCTTTGCTCATTGCTTTACCTGCTCCAAGGACATCCCCGCCGCCCGTCGGATCGCCGCGCGCCTGGCCGGAATGGGCATCGCCGTGCTCAGGTTCGATTTCACCGGTTTGGGCCATTCCGGGGGCGAGTTCGAAAACACCTCGTTTTCGTCGAATGTTCGTGATCTGGTGCTGGCGGCCAGCGCCTTGGGCGACAGGAACATGGCGCCCGACCTGCTGATCGGCCATTCGCTGGGCGGCGCGGCGGTACTGGGCGCTGCCGGCGAGATCGACAGTGTCAAAGGTGTTGTCACCATCGGCGCCCCGTATGATCCGGGCCACGTGACTCATAATTTTGGCGACGCGCTTGAGGCGATCGCGGCCGAGGGCGCCGCAGAGGTTCAACTGGGCGGGCGCGGCATCCGTATCGGCCAGGGCTTTGTCGAGGATGTGAAAGCCGAAAACCTGACCATCAGGATCGCCAGCCTGCACCGCGCCCTGTTGGTACTGCACGCGCCGCGCGACACGACCGTGGGCATCGAAAACGCCGCTGAAATTTTCGGGGCGGCCAAACATCCCAAAAGCTTTGTCACCCTCGACAACGCTGATCATCTGATCACCGATCCGGCAGATGCCGAATACGCCGCCGAAGTGATCGCTGCCTGGGCCACGAAATACCTCAGCCTCAAACGTCCGGCCCCGCCCCCCGGTGCACCCGAAGGCATCGTCTGCGTGTCCGAGGCCGACCCGGACGGCTTTCTGCAGGACATAAATTCAGGGCCGAACCACCACGCTTTGGCAGATGAGCCGCTGGCCTATGGCGGCACCAATCGCGGCATGTCGCCTTACGGATTCCTCACTGCGGGTCTGGGGGCCTGCACGTCGATGACGATCAGGATGTATGCCCGTCGCAAGGGTTGGCCGCTTGAACATGTGCAGGTGGCGGTCAGCCATGACAAGGTGCATGCGCAGGATGCCGAATGCGGCGGCGGCAAGGCTCAGGCGGATACATTCAAACGGGTGATCAAATTGACCGGCGACCTCAGCGACGACCAGCGCGCGAGACTGATGGAGATCGCCGACAAGTGCCCGGTGCACCGCACGCTGGAGCGCAGTTCGACCATCATCACGCAACCGGGCTAAGCTACGGCGTTTCACCAGCCCGCAGCTAATCAGCGTCGAGGCGCTGCCCGGTCTTCGCTAATTATATCCTGCTCTGGCTTCACCCAAATGGTGAAAAAGCCCTGCGCCACAGTCTTAGACGATCTGGCGCTGCATAATGTTGCTTCGCATGGCGATAGAGCGCGACATCCAGCGCGTTTCTCTCTTCCAAAGTCGCCATTTGTTGAGGCGTGAATACCAGCTTTTCCGTTTGATTAACCCCGACCGAGGAATCGAACTTCACTCTCAATATCCGTAGCGCCCGGGCAAAGGTTTCAAGATCATCGCAAAAGCCCAGCAAATCAATGCTGTCCAGCGCTGCAATTGCATAAGCCAGCCTGCGCTCGGGATCGCCAAGCTCGCCACGCATAAGTGTATGGTTGGCGTTTGCCAGGTCCGGGGCGCCGACATCATCCAGGGACCCGCCCAGCAAGCGGGTCATGACGTTATCCGGCACCGGCAACCTCCCCTGGTCAAGCTCTGTGAAGGTCCAATCACGCCTTTCCGGATGCTTTCGGATCATGTGCCGAACATGCGAGGCGGCGCGTTCCACCGGATCACGCATAACTACGACTACCAAAGGGTCTCTAAGCCGGTGACGCAGCGAAAGGTGGTAATGCCCGCGGACCAGCCTGACCGACCGCGCCTTACAGGCCGCAACAAAATCATCAAGTGGCGGATAAGTATTGTTATTCGCCGCCGCCATTTCGCGTCTTGGCAAAATCTTATCGGGCCTGAAAGATGCCTCGAATGCCGCGGCAACGGCGGTGCCTGCGGTCTTGGGTATGTGGCAAAAAAATATTTGTCGCATTGGTTGGATATGCCAAGGATTTCTCCTGCATTTCAACCTGAAAGACACTCTGAGGCGAAGGCATTGTCATGCTTACGGCCTGTCAATCGGGGTGCAACGATCAATCCCGGGGAAAGTCCGGGATCTGGTTCGAAGCATTGCTTGGCAGAAGGGTTTTATGGCAACCGCCCGTAAACCTGCCGACCAAGCGCCAAGCGCAGGCAGGGGGTTTATTTCACTTGCGCGACGGCAGCGACTGGTCCAAGCCCCTGATGCTGCAGCAAGACCACTACCGGCGCATTCCCCTGCACCTGAGCCTGCATCGACAGCGGCTGACGCGTATCCCAATCGCCCAGTGCTCTCAGTTCGGTCACGACATTGGCATAACTCAGGGTGCGCCCGGCATTCTCGCCTCGCTTGATTTCGACGGTCTCGCGGGGCGAGTAGCGAATTAGCTGCACCGTTAGATCGTCCGTGAGTGGTTTTTCGACCGTGCCCCGAATGCTCAGCGTGGTGCCTTGCCGTTCAATATGCAGATTGACATAAGGTTTCGCCGCCTTGTGCTGATTGATCAGCGTCACCACGTCCCGCGGTCGGTTGCCCACCACATGATCCTTGCCGTTAATGATCATTTGCGGCGTGTAGATCATCCTGCGCCCGCCCGAGCTTGCATAGGCGCGCTGACGCTTGGTGTGTTCCGCGCTGCCAAAGCTATCTTTCCAGCCAATATAATCCCAGTAATCCACATGCATCGCCAGCGGAATGACATCATCGCGCGCCGCCAGCTCGTGCAGGAACGCATCAGCGGGCGGGCAGGATGAGCAGCCCTGCGATGTATAAAGTTCGACCACGACAGGTTCGCTCTGGCCCAAGGCCGGGGTGACCAGCATCATCGCAGCAGCGATCAGGGTGGAAATCTTGCGCATGTGTTTCGTCCGGTTGTTTTTCAGTGTGTCGGGAACTTATCTACGGATTAATGCGTTCAAAGACCAATCAAGGTTTCGCGAGACATTAGTGAAACTTGAAATATCTTGAATTGTGTGCAATGGTATACAAATTCTTCACCCTACCTCTTGAACGCACGAACCAAATCGGTCAGAAGCAACGTCAACTACACTATTCTCACCTCGAAAGGATGGCCCGGATGCCTATTGTCGTCGGACAGGATACAGCCAATACCCGTAAAACCCTCAGTGTGAACGGCGCGTCGGTGTCGTATTATTCCATCGCCGCTGCTGAAGCCGCCGGTCTGGGCGATTTCTCGCGCCTGCCCGCGGCATTGAAGGTGGTGCTGGAAAACATGCTGCGGTTCGAGGATGGCAACACCGTCACCACAGACGACATCAAGGCGTTTTCCGAATGGGCCGTGCAGGGCGGCAAGAACCCGCGCGAAATTTCCTATCGTCCGGCCCGCGTGCTGATGCAGGATTTCACCGGCGTGCCTGCGGTGGTCGATCTGGCAGCGATGCGCGATGGCATCGTGGCGCTTGGTGGCGATGCCCAGCAAATCAACCCGCTGAACCCAGTCGATCTGGTGATCGACCACTCGGTCATGATCGACGAATTCGGCAACCCCCGCGCTTTCCAGATGAATGTCGACCGCGAATATGAACGCAACATGGAGCGTTACCAGTTCCTAAAATGGGGTCAGGGTGCGTTCAACAACTTCCGCGTCGTGCCGCCGGGCACCGGCATCTGCCACCAGGTGAACCTGGAATATCTCGCCCAGACCGTCTGGACCGACAAGGACCAGAACGGTGACGAAGTCGCTTATCCCGACACGCTGGTGGGCACCGACAGCCACACCACCATGGTCAACGGCGCCGCAGTGCTGGGCTGGGGCGTCGGCGGGATCGAGGCCGAGGCCGCGATGCTGGGCCAACCGATTTCGATGCTCATTCCCGAGGTCGTGGGGTTCGAACTGACCGGGCAGATGGTCGAAGGCACTACCGGCACCGACCTGGTGCTGAAAGTGGTCGAGATGCTGCGTGAAAAAGGCGTGGTCAGCAAGTTCGTGGAATTCTATGGCAAAGGTCTTGATAATCTGCCGCTCGCCGACCGGGCCACCATCGCCAACATGGCCCCTGAATACGGCGCCACCTGCGGCTTCTTCCCGATTGACGACGAAACCCTGCGCTACCTGCGCAACACCGGCCGCGACAAGCACCGGATTGCTCTGGTCGAAGCCTATGCCAAGGAAAACGGCTTCTGGCGTGATGCCGATTATGCACCGGTCTATACTGACACGCTGCATCTGGATATGGGCACTATCGTGCCGGCCATCTCGGGGCCCAAACGCCCGCAGGACTACGTGGCCCTGACCGATGCGAAATCGGCCTTCAATCGCGAGATGAAGGAAACCTTCGAACGTCCGATGGATAAGGAAGTACCCGTCGCGGGCGAAGATTATACGCTGTCGTCCGGTGACGTGGTCATTGCCTCGATCACCTCCTGTACCAACACCTCGAACCCTTATGTGATGATCGGCGCGGGCCTAGTGGCGCGCAAGGCCGCCGCCCTTGGCCTGAACCGCAAGCCCTGGGTCAAAACCTCGCTGGCACCCGGCAGCCAAGTCGTGTCGCATTACCTTGAGGCCGCGGGACTACAAGAGGACCTCGACAAGATCGGCTTCAACCTCGTCGGCTATGGCTGCACCACCTGCATCGGCAACTCCGGCCCGATCCAGAAGGAACTCAGCGAGGCCATTGCCGAGGGCGATCTGGTCGCGACCTCGGTCCTCTCGGGCAACCGCAACTTCGAAGGGCGGATCAGCCCGGACGTGCGCGCCAACTACCTGGCCTCGCCGCCCCTCGTGGTGGCCTATGCGCTGGCGGGTACAATGGACATCAACCTCGCGTCCGACCCGATTGCACAGACACCCGAGGGCAAGGATGTCTACCTGAAAGACATCTGGCCCTCGACCAAAGAAATCGCCGAACTGGTCGAACAGACCGTCACCCGCGAGGCGTTCCAGTCGAAATATGCTGATGTCTTCAAAGGCGACGACAAGTGGCAGACGGTTGAGACGTCCGAGGGCGAAACCTATGACTGGCCGCCTCAATCTACCTATGTGCAAAACCCGCCTTACTTCCGGAACATGTCGAAAGACCCTGGCGAGATCGCAAATATCGAAAGTGCCCGCGTTCTGGCCCTGCTGGGCGACATGGTCACCACCGATCACATCTCACCTGCCGGGTCGTTCAAGGATACCACACCGGCCGGTCAGTACCTGACCGACCGTCAGGTGCCCGTGCGTGAATTCAACTCCTATGGCAGCCGCCGGGGCAACCACGAGGTGATGATGCGCGGCACCTTTGCGAATATCCGCATCAAGAACGAGATGCTGGACGGGGTCGAAGGCGGTTACACCAAAGGCCCAGATGGCAAACAGACCTCGATTTACGAGGCCGCAATGGCCTATCAGGATCAGGGCACACCGCTGGTCGTCTTTGGCGGCGAACAATACGGTGCAGGCTCCAGCCGCGACTGGGCGGCCAAGGGCACTGCCCTGCTGGGCGTCAAGGCGGTGATCGCCGAGAATTTCGAGCGTATCCACCGATCAAACCTTGTGGGCATGGGCGTCATCCCGTTTGAATTCACAGGCGGCGACACCCGCAAATCACTGGGTCTCACAGGTGAAGAAGAGGTCACCATCCTGGGCCTTGATGACGTCAAACCCCTGCAAGAGACGCCGTGCACGATCAAGATGGCAGACGGGTCGGTGAAAGAGATCACCCTCAAATGCCGCATCGATACGGCAATCGAGATCGACTACATCAAACATGGCGGCGTGCTGCACTATGTCCTGAGAAACCTGGCCAAGGCGGCCTGACACATTCCCACGCTCGAAAACGGCCCCTTCGCGGGGCCGTTTTACCGATGATCGACCTGATGGCAAACCTACAGAATTGGCCTCTATAAGCAGGCTTTCAATTTTTCCGCCGTCGCAAACATAAGCGGTATTTCCTGTTTCAGGTCGTGTATGGATTTGCGTGTGGTAAGCGCATGGGTGGAAAGGCTTGCAATCAGCGTCCCCGACGCGGCGTAGATCGGGACAGCGGCACCGACCATGTCATCAAACCACTCTTCCTTGTCCAGCGCGTATCCCCGATGTCTGATGTCAGCCAATTCGTCGGCAAAGGCACGCGGGTCGGTAATTGTATTGCGGGCCGATGGCTTGTCGGAAATCCGCTCGAATATGCCAAGGGCCGCCTTCGGTTTTAACGTTGACAGATAAAGCTTGCCCGACGCACAGCAATGCAGCGGCAGCGGCGCACCGACTTTCAGGTTCACCTGAAACGGCCAATGAGATTCGAGCCGGTCAAAATAGATCAGCTTGGTGCCATGCGGGATCGACAGGCTGACGGTTTCGTTCAATTGTTCGGACAGGCTGCGCAGCAGCGACCGGCGCTCGGTCACCCCGGGCTCGTATTGCAGGCTATTGAGGATCAGGTCACGAAACCGCTCACCGGGGACGTAGTGGCCAGAGGCGGTGGCGGCGATGAACCGCTCTTCGCTCAGCGCGTCCAACCAGCGGTAGATTGTCGGTGCCGGAATTTCCAATGATTGTGACAGCCGTGAAGCCGTCGCCGCCTCGGGATTCAGGCAGATGGCCTCGATGATTTCAAGAATCCGCCGTGGTGAATTCCGGGATTTTCTTTCTGCAGTCACGCCAAGCCTCGCTGCTTGCTGATCAGTTGGGACGTCCTGTTACAGCCAATTCAAAATTCTACAAGATGTTCTTTTTCGCAACCACACCAACAAGGTAGGCGCGTAAATCGGTGCACGCTACCTGGTCGATGGTGACCCAGTATTTTTCATAAGTCAACTAAATGAGAATTTTTATATCGTTTAGTTGACATAAGTAGAATGATCCCCGTAGGCTTGGTCAACGCCTTGGCAGTTCGTCGCGGTGTCAGGGGGAATTTCAATGACTGTTCGCGTTTGCACGCCAAGATATCTGAACATTGGACGCGGTGCGCTTGGCGGTATTGCCGAAATTCTTGACCGGATGGGCGGCGTCAAAAACCCGCTGATCGTAACCGACAGGTTCATGGTTGACTTTGGCATCACCGGTCAGGTGCAGACATTGCTGCACAAGGCAGGGCTTGCCTCGGGTGTCTTCGATGCGGTGCTGCCGGATCCAACGGATACTGTCGTTCTTGCCGGGGTCGATGCGCTGGAAGCCGGCGGACATGATGCGGTGATCGGGCTGGGCGGCGGCAGCCCGATTGACGCCAGCAAGGCGATTGCGGTGATGGCCAAAGGCAGTCGCAACATTCAGGATTATCGCCCGCCAAAACAGTCCGATACACCCGGCCTGCCGGTGCTGGCGATCCCGACGACGGCCGGGACCGGGTCAGAGGTGACGCATCACGCGGTCATTATCCATGACGCCACGCGCGAAAAAATTTCGTGCCGCGGCGAAGGGTTTGTGCCCACAGCCGCCATTGTCGATTTCGAACTGACCCTGTCAAAGCCCAAACGCCTGATCGCCGACAATGGGCTGGATACGCTGACCCATGCCATCGAAGCCTATGTCAGCCGAAAGGCCACGCTGTTTTCCGACCGGATCGCGCTGGATTGCATGCGGCTGGTGGCCAGCAACCTTGAACCTGCCTACGATGACCCCGAAAACCTGGCCGCGCGCGAAGCGCTGATGCTGGCCGCGACCTTTGGCGGGTTGGCCTTTTCCAATGCGTCGATTGCGCTGGTGCATGCGATGAGCCGACCGCTTGGTAGCCTGTTTCACGTCCCGCACGGGATGAGCAACGCCATGCTGCTGCCGACAGTCACCGCCTTTTCCAAGGAGGCGGCGCAGGCACGTTATGCTCAATGCGCACGGGTGATCGGCATGGCCGAAGAAAACACCCCCGATGCCAAGGCCACTGATATGCTGGTCGAGGGGCTATACGCGATGAATGACCGGCTGGATGTGCCAAGCCTCTCGGGTTTTGGCATCGACCATGCCGCCTATTCCAACGCGGCGGGACAAATGGCGGACGACGCGGTGCGTTCGGGCGCACCGGCGAACAACCCGCGTGTCGGCAGCGTTGAAGAAATAACAGACCTCTTTCATGAGGCATGGGGCTGACGCCCCGCGATCGGGTGTGACTAACGCAGCACCCGACACCTGAAACGACGACAACAATGGAGGAAACGAAAAAATGACAACTCTGACCCAATCCCTGAGCGGGATCGGACGCCGCGCCCTGGGCATTGCCGCATTGTCCGCGCTGTGTGTTGGCGCGCTGGTGCCGACCAAGGCCGATGCCCAAGACAAGATACGCTGGAAAGTGCAGGCCACGTTCAACACCGGCTGGCCCGCCCTTGGCGATCCGATTGCACGGGTATCCGAGACGCTGGATGCCGTCACCGATGGGCGCATCAAGCTGAAAATCTTCGAGCCGGGCAAGATCGTCCCGCCGCTGGAAATCTCACCATCGATCACCAATGGCAACTTGCCCGCGGCGTATAACTATCTGGCCTACGACCAGGGCCGTATCCCGTCGGCAGTCCTGTTCTCGGCCGTCCCCTTCGGGATGGAGCCGTGGGAATATGCTGCATGGTGGTTTGAAGGCGAAGGCCACGGTCTTGCCGAGGAAATCTATCATGCCCAGAACATCCACCCGCTTCTGTGCAGCACGATCGGGCCGGAAACCGCAGGCTGGTATCGCAAACCAATCACCCAGCTGAGCGATCTCGAGGGGCTGAAAATCCGCTTCTCGGGTCTGGGTGGCATGGTGCTCGACCGGATCGGCGCCTCGGCCACATTGATGGCGGGCGGTGAGATTTTTGCCGCGCTCGAAAAGGGTACGCTGGACGCGACCGAATATTCCATGCCGGCGATTGACGAGATTCTGGGCTTCCACAAGATCGCCAAGTTCAATCTCTTCCCGGGCTGGCACCAGCCATCCACGTCGACCCATCTGCTGATCAACCTGGATGAGTGGAACAACCTTTCGGATCCCGACAAGGCGCTCTTTGAGATGGCCTGTACCGCCGCCACGATGCGCGCCATCACCACCGGCGAGGCCCTGCAGGGCGCACAGATCAAGAGCTTCCCGGACAAGGGCGTGACCGCCGCCAAACTGCCTGATGACGTGATCGCGGAACTCAAGCGTGTCACAATGGAAGTCATGACCGAGGAAGCCGCGAAAGACGCGGACTTCGCCCGGGTCTGGGAGTCGCAGAAGGCGTTCCATGCCGATTATCAGATCTGGAAAGAGCTGGGCTATCTGCCCCGCGACTTTGACTGACGTTTCGGGTTAAGGTGAAACAGCGCGGCAGTCCTGTCGGACAAAGGCGACGGGGCTGCCGCATGCGTGTAACCGGATGAAATTGGGGTAAATACATGCAAGACGATCACGAGGACGGGCTTGTTACGGCGATTGACGATCTGCATCACCATGACGATGAGGTCATGCGCGACACCGGCTTCAGCCGCACCATCGACCGGCTGGTCGACCTGATCGGCGAGGCGTTCAGCTGGCTCTGGTTGGTGCTGCTGGCGGTGATCATCGGCAATGTCATTCTGCGCTACGTGTTCAGCCAGGGCATGATCGAGCTGGAAGAGCTGCAATGGTATCTTTACGCCGCTGCTTGGCTGGTGGGCCTGTCGTACACGTTCATCTCGGACGGTCACGTCCGGGTCGATGTGGTGCATGACCGGCTGTCATTGCGCACGCGCATGTGGCTTGAATTTCTCGGGCTGACCCTGCTTTTTCTGCCCTTCGTCCTCTTCGTGATTTACTACTCCATCCCCTTTGTAGAGCTTTCGTGGCAAACCAACGAAACCTCGACATCGGCCAACGGCCTACCCGCGCGTTGGTTGATCAAAGGCTGTCTGCTGTTCAGTTTCCTGCTTTTGCTGTTGGTGGGGGCGGCCCGACTGATCCGTGTGATTGCCACGCTCAGACATGGGCCGGTATCGGCCAACGGAGCGACATGAGATGATCAGCGATCCCGCCCAGTACATGGCCATTGCCCTGTTCGTCAGCTTCGTCACGCTGATCTTCACCGGCTTTCCCGTGGCATGGCTGATGGCCGGGCTGGCGGTTGTCTTTACAGCCATTTCGGTCGTCTCGGACACTTATCTGGATACGTTTTTCGGCGTCGACTGGGGCTATAGCTCGATCGTGGTGGACCGCATCTATGCGGTGATGAACAACTGGGTGCTCGTGGCGCTGCCGATGTTCGTATTCATGGGGATCATGATGGACAAATCCGGCATCGCCGAAGACCTGATGACCGATCTGGCGAAACTCTTCGGCCGGGTCCGCGGCGGGCTGGCGATCACCGTCGTCGTGATCGGGGTTTTGCTGGCGGCCTCGACGGGTATCATCGGTGCTGCGGTGGTGTTGTTGGCGATCCTGGGTATTCCGCTGATGCTCAAGCACAATTACGACGCCTCACTTGCTTGCGGTGTCGTATGTGCGACCGGCACGTTGGGCATTCTTATTCCACCGTCGATCATGCTGGTTCTGATGGCCGACCAGATCCGCGTCTCCGTCGGAGATCTGTTCATGGGCGCAATGCTGCCCGGGCTGATGCTGGGCGGCCTCTACGGTATTTTCATTCTGCTCTACGCCTGGCTGAAACCCGGTGCGGCGCCGGCCCCGAAAGATGCCGAACCTGTCACGCTCGGTCTGTTCCTCAACGTTCTCAAATCCACCATCCCGCCTGCGCTGCTGATCATCGCCGTGCTGGGTAGTATCTTTTTCGGCATCGCCACCCCGACCGAGGCGTCGGGCGTTGGCGCGCTTGGGGCCATGCTGCTGGCGCTGGCGCGCCGCAGGCTTTCCTTCGACGGGTTCCGCGATGTGCTGCGCGGCACGATGCGCACCACCTCGTATATCTTCGCCCTCTTCGTCGGCGCGACCGCCTTCGCGCTGGTCCTGCGCGGGTTCGGCGGTGACGAGTTGATCGAGGATGCGCTCACCGCCCTGCCCTATGGCCCCGACGGCGTGGTCATCGTGATCCTGCTGATCGCCTTCCTGCTGGGCTTTGTGCTGGACTGGATCGAAATCACGCTGATCCTGCTGCCGTTGATCGCGCCGGTCCTCTTGGGTATGGACGTAAACCTTGTGTGGTTCGCCATCCTGTTTGCCGTGACACTGCAAACCTCGTTCATCACGCCGCCCGTAGGTTTTGCGCTTTTTTACATGAAGGGGGTGGCACCCAAAGGGGTGGATACCATGACGATCTATAAGGGCATCATACCTTTCATGATAATCCAGCTAATCGCGGTCAGCCTGATATTCATCTTCCCCAAACTGGCCACGTGGTTGCCCGCCATCGCTTACGGTTAGGATCAAATCGGCAGGGCTATCCCAAGGCAGACAATCAGAAGGCACCCATACTGAGCCCCGCCGCCAGCGCCATCCCAAGCTCGCGGCAACGGGCAAGGTCTTCGTCGGGAATTGTCTTCTCAGCCAGAATCTGCTCGGGCGTCTGCGCATGGGTACAGACGATCAAGGGTTTCTGCACTTCCTTAAGCCGCCAACCCTGCGCGATCCGCGCGATCTGCCGCACGGCATTTTCGCCATCCGACCCGGCACAGACCATCTGGGCATAGGGCCGCCCCTCGATACGCCCCAATACCGGGTAATAGCAGCGGTCAAAAAAATCCTTCATGACGCCCGCAATTGCGGCCAGGTTTTCCGGCGTGCAAAACAGATACCCCGCCGCTGCCAGTAAATCGTCCGGCCCGGCCTGTTCGGCGGTCATCAGCTTGACCACACCTTCCTCGCGCGCCGCCGTGGCCGCTGCTTGGGCCATCTGGCGGCTGCCACCTGTCTTCGAGTGATACACGATCAAAAGTTCCGTCACGCCGCTTCCTTCTTACACCTGCCCATAGTGGCCACACCCCCACCTCATACACAAATGAAAACAAGTTTGGAGTGATTTCCGCCCATGACAAAATTGTGAGCAATTTGCACTATTCTTCCCCTTTGATCCGGCTGCGAAATACCCATCTTGGGGGCAGGCACAACAGGTCAGGCAAGCTCATGCGTACCACTCTCATCACTCTTCAGGTTCTTGCGATTTCCCTCTTTGCCGTTCTGGGCGCACAGGGCAGTACCCACGACAGGCCCGCCTGTCCGGTCAGCGCCGCCGCTGCCGACCGGAATTGTGACCGCTGATCTGATCGAAACGTAGATCCCAAGCGTTATCGTAAAAGCAGGTTCTGGTCAGCGGGCGCTTTCAATGGCCGGGCGGATTTCGTTTTCCAGCGCACGCTGTGTGATCGGCCCGGCGAACCGCAGGACCACATTGCCAGCACCGTCGATAATATAGGTCTCGGGCACGCCATAGACACCCCAGTTGAGCGCCATGCGACCGTTTTCATCGGCTCCCATCCGGGCATAGGGGCTTCCCAGCTCTTCGAGGAATTTCAACGCTTTGGCGGGATCGTCCTTGTAATTCACTCCGTAGATCACCACCCCCTCATCAGCCAACGCCTCAAGGTTCGGATGCTCGACCCGACATGGCCCGCACCAACTCGCCCAATAGTTCACCAGCTTTACGGTACCATCCCGCAAGTCACTGTCCTCAAAGGGTTTCCCCTTACCCAACTGCGTTAAGCTCACCCCAGGTGCGGTTTTTCCGACCAGCGCCGAGGGTAGTGCATCGGCGTTCTCACGCTGCATTCCCACATAGAAAAGCGCCGCGAGTCCGACAAATATCACCGGAGGCAAAACCATCAGAGGCGACACCTTAGCCATGCTTTTTCGCTTTCGTTTCAACTTCCTGAAGTCGCCTCTTGATATGCCGGGCACGAATAAGGCTGATCAGAACCAACCCCAGGATCAGAAGGATCGATACCGCATAGGCCGACAAAACCGTCTCGGCGTATTTCCCCAGCTCAGGCATCATCCCATCCTCTCGCGGGCCAAAAGCGCCCGCATCCGCCGCGCGCGAATTTCCGTACGGGTCCGAAGCAGCACCAAGGCGATGAAAAGTAACACAAACCCGGCGATGCAGATCAGCAGCGGATAGTAGAAAACATCCGCTACATGCTCTTCTTTATCAAGGCTCAGCGACGCGCCTTGATGCAGGCCCTGGTTCCAGAAGTTCACCGCGTACCGGCTGAGAAGCGCGAAAACCGATCCGACAAGACATAAGACGCTGGTCAGATCGGCGGCGGTGTCGTCATTCTCGATCGCCGACCACAAGGCTATATACCCTAGATAAAACAGAAACAGGATGAGGAAAGATGTTAGTCGCGGGTCCCATGCCCAATATGTCCCCCACATCGGCTGGCCCCAGATCGCGCCTGTCAAAAGCGCAATCAGCGTCATCACCAGCCCGACCGGCGCCGCCGCGCGTGCTGCCAGCGCACTGACATGGTGCCTGCGCACCAACCAGATCAACGAGGCCACTAGCATCATCAACCAGGCATTGATCGCCATCAACGCGCTTGGCACATGCAGATAAATGATTTTTACCGTTGATCCCTGCCGGTAATCATCGGGCGTAAAGAAAAAACCCCAGATCAGCCCGGCCACCAGCGCGACGACGGATAGCACCGATACCCAAGGCAGCACCTTGTCGGTGGTCTGGACGAATTTCTTGGGATTGGCATATTCCCAGACCGAGTTCACGGCGCTTCCTTCCATTTCTCTTCGTCTATCATCGCAGGTTGACCCTCAATGCCGCGGCAGAGGCAAAGGGAAGCAGCGCAATGACGCCAAGGGTAATCCCCGCCAACATCAACATCGGCGTGCCATTGTCCAGCCCCGCGACACCACGCCGCGCCACCTCGGCCCCGAAGATCAATGTAGGAACGTAAAGCGGCAAGACCAGCAGGCTCAGCAACAATCCCCCACGTTTCAGCCCCACGGTCAGCGCCGCCCCGAATGTTCCGATCACACTCAATGCGGGCGTACCTAGAATAAGCGACAATATCAGAGGCTTATAGCCGTTGGTGGGAAGGTTCAGCAGCAGGCCGAACACCGGGGCCGCCAGTACCAGTGGCAGCCCTGTCGTCACCCAGTGGGCAAGTGCCTTGACACTTACGATGGCCTCCATCGGCAGGGGCGCCGTGGCCAGCAGATCAAGGCTGCCATCCTCCCAATCAAGGGCAAAGATACGATCCAGCGACAACAGGCAGGCCAACAGCGCGCCAAGCCATAAGATACCCGATGCAATTACCGCCAGAAGGGCGCTTTCCGGGCCAACACCGAACGGCACAAGGGTCACGACAATCAGGAAAAACGCCAACCCGAGGCCAAATCCACCACCCGCCCGCATGGCCAGTTTCAGATCTCGAACCAGCAACGCGATCATAGGAAAACCCCGTCGAAATCATCCGGTTCCGGGGCTTTGGCGCGAAACGGCGCAAGGTCCAGCGTGCTGGCCTCCTTGATCCCAAGGTCTATATGAGTTGCCATCAGCGCTGCACCGCCCCGGCTCAGATGTGCACGGATAACTTCAGCAAACATCGCCACGGCATCACTGTCCAGCGACACGGTCGGTTCATCCAGCAACCAGAGCGGACGACCCGTGACAAGCAGCCGGGCAAGGCCCAAGCGCCGCTTCTGACCGGCGGACAGCGCGCCTGCAGGCCGGTCTGCAAGCGATGTAAGTTGAAATGCTGACAGAGCGTCAGAAACATCCTTATTCCCAAAGACATGCGCCCAGAAGCTAAGATTCTCTTCCACGCTCAGCGTCGCTTTCAAACCATCGGCATGGCCAGCATAGACATGATTGTCGACCGCCATCTCAACCCGGCCCGACACCGGCGGCTGCAGCCCTGCGACGGTACGCAACAATGTTGTCTTGCCGATCCCGTTCGGTCCGCGCAGAACCAACGCCTGACCGGGTTCCAGCGCAAAGCAAACGCCCTCGAGTACCTTGATGCCACCGCGGGCCACCGCAAGATCAGAAACAGCTATCCCCATGCTGATGTGCTTAGCGCAATCATTGGCGGTGGAAAAGCGGGATAGGGCTAACCCGGTGCGGGCTCAAACCGGCAGCACCGCTGCCGCAACGCGGCGGCCTTCGGACAGCAGCACGTTGAAGGTACGACAGGCAGAGGGGGAATTCATCACCTCCACCCCGATTTCGGCCTCTTCCAGCCTGGTGCGCAACTCGCCCGGAATATGAGCGGTTTCTGCACCGGTGCCGATAAACATCACATCGACCTCGCTCGCCATTGCCATCAAGGTCTTGTCATCGTCGTAGCCGCCCCAGCTTTGCGCGCCGGTAGATGTGACGCAGACAGCTCCGTGAAACACCTTCCCTCCAACCCGGAAAAATCCCGGGCCGTAGCCGTCGATCGGCGTGGCTTGCGAAAATGTGATCTCGTTCAACTGCATCTTGTGTTCCCTACGCCCAAAGTGGCAAGCCGCTGACAACCGCCAGACCGATCACCGTATAGGCGCCCGCCCGGAAAAGCCTTTCGTGCCGTGGGTCGAACAGCGCCTGTCCGATCATCGTGGTGATAAAATAGGGCACAGCAAGCGTGATCGCCAGCGCAACCTCGGCCAGCCCCAGTGATCCGCGCAACAGCAGGTTGGCTGCAATCACCACGTCCAACGCCGCCAGGAACAGGATCGTGTTGGCCCGAATGCGCTGTGCCGCGGACTGGCCTGCAAGATAAAACAGGACGATGATGGGCCCTGTCAGCCCGGTCATGCCCCCAACGACCCCGGCAGCCGCCCCGATCAGCAACAGCCCGACGCGGTTGATCTGTCCGGAAAACCGCCAGCCTGTGACCAACAACAGAAAAGTAGACCCCACGATGACCGCAACGAACCAGCGCACGGTCAGTTGATCCAGCAAAACCAACAGCCACAGACCCAACGGTACGGTCAGCATGGCAGCGAATGCCAGCAGTCCCACCTCGGCCCGTGCGGCCTGGCGCCATGCGCGCGGAATCAGTGCGGCATTGCTGGCGATACCGGTCAAAACCATCACAGCGACCACGGTTGCGGGGGGCAGGAATATACCTGCGATCGGCACAAAGATCATAGCCGTGCCAAAGCCGGTAAAGCCGCGCACAAGCCCAGCCAACCCAATGGTAAGCATCAGCCAGACGAGGCCGGGCGTGGCCCAGACCTGCGTCAGGATATCAGGCATCTACATTGGCAAACTGATTGCCGGCATTGGCATCCGGCTTACTCCAGTCGCGTTTCACGCCCAGCCACAGAAGGATGGTGCTGGCCACGAATACCGACGAATACGTCCCGACGATCACGCCCCAGATCATGGCAAAGACAAAACCACGGATCACGTCACCCCCCAGCACGTAAAGTGCCAGAAGCGCCAGTAGGGTCGTGACCGAGGTCATTACCGTCCGGCTAAGCGTTTCGTTGATCGAGATGTTCAGCACCTCAGATAGCGGGATCTTCTTGTATTTACGCAGATTTTCCCTGACACGGTCGAACACCACCACCGTGTCGTTCAGTGAATAACCGACAATGGTCAGCAACGCCGCGATGATGGCCAGATCGAACTGAATTTGCAGCTCCGAGAACACACCTATGGTTAGCACCACATCGTGCACCAGCGCCGCCACCGCACCCACAGCAAACTGCCATTCGAACCGGAGCCAGATATAGATCAGAACCGCCCCGATCGCGAGGCTGACAGCGATAACGGCGGCTGTAATCAGCTCCCCTGACACCTTGGGCCCGACACTTTCGACAGACGTGAATTTCAGGTCCGGAACCGTTTGCTGCAGCACCTCTTCAACGGCAAGTATCACCTCATTTGAAACGCTTTCCTGCCCCTCTTGCGCCTGCACGCGGATCATCGCGACGTTCTGATCCGGTCCAAAGGTCGGGTCGAACACTTCGGCGATCGAGACATCGCCCAAATCCAACTGCCCGATAGCATCCCGATACTGTCCGACATCAATCGGCTGCGCGCTCTCGGTGCGGATGGTTGTCCCGCCCCGGAAATCGATACCGAAGTTGAGGCCCTGCACCACAAACGACCCAAAAGCGATCACGATCAGAAACGCGGAGATACCCAGCGATACACGCCAGCGGCGGAAGAAATCCCACTTGGTTTCCTGAGGGACAAGCCGCAATGCCCGGCCCTGAAGGACCGTCTTGGGGCGTCTGCGTTCGTACCAGATGATCGCCATCAGCCGGGTTACGAAGATCGCGGTGAAGACCGAGGTGATGATCCCTAGCCCCAGGGTGATCGCAAAGCCGCGCACCGGGCCAGAGCCCATCGCGTAAAGGATCAGCGCGGTGATGAAGGTGGTGATATTGGCGTCCGTAATGGCGCTCAGCGCCTTTTCGTAGCCCAACTCAATGGCGCGGGCGGGGCCGCGGGCTGTTTTCATCTCTTCCTTGATACGCTCGAACACCAGCACATTTGCATCCACCGCCATACCGATGGTCAGCACGATCCCGGCAATCCCCGGCAGCGTCAGCGTCGCCCCGATACTGCTGAGCAGGCCAAAGATCAGCCCCACGTTGATGATCAGCGCGATATTGGCAAAAATCCCGAACGTGCCGTAGCTGAGGAACATGAAGACCAGCACCAGAACAAAGGCGACGATACAGGCGATCTTGCCCGCTTCGATACTGTCCGCCCCCAGTTCGGGTCCGATGGTGCGCTCTTCGAGGAATTCCAGACCTGCCGGCAGCGCGCCTGCACGCAGGAGGACCGCCAGATTGGTCGATTCCTCAACCGTGAACCGGCCCGTGATGATGCCCGACCCGCCCGGAATATGGCTCTGGATCACCGGCGCGCTGATTACCTCGCCGTCCAGCACGATGGCGAAGGGGTTGCCGATGTTTTCAGCCGTGTAGTCGCCGAACTTGCGCGCGCCGGTCGGGTTGAAGCGGAACGAGACAGCGGGCCGTCCGTTCTGGTCGAAATCGGGCTGTGCATCGACCAGTTCCTCACCGGTCACGACGGCGGCTTTTTCGAGGATGTAGAACGTGCCTTCCTCGTCCAGTGACGGCAGCAGTTCGTTGCTGGCGCCGGGGCTTTCATTGGCATTTGTGGTGCGGCTGACCACCGGTTGGAAGGTGAGTTGCGCGGTCGTTCCGATGATGTCTTTCAACTCGGCCGCGCTGCCGATCCCAGGCACCTGAATCAGGATACGGTCCGCCCCCTGCCGCTGGATCGTGGGTTCCCGGGTGCCGACCTCGTCGATCCGTCTGCGAATGATTTCAAGCGCTTGCCGCACGGTGCGTTCATCCGTCGCCTGTTGTTCGGCCTCGCTGAGACGCACAATGATCTGATCGCCCTCGGTGGTCACGTCTATGTCGCTGGCACCCACCCCTGTCAGTGTAGTAACCGGACGCGCAAGACCGCGCACAAGGGTGGCCGCCTCGTCAACCATCTCCGGTTTTTCGACAAGACGAACGCGGAGTTCGGGCGCGTCGGTGGGTTGCAGGCGGATGGGGCCAATTGTGGCGCGTTCCTGACGCAGCAGGTCGCGCACTTCGGGCCACATGCCTTCGACCCGCGCCTGATACACATCCGCGACCTGCACCTCGGCCAGCAAATGCGCACCGCCACGCAGATCAAGCCCCAGATTGACCAGGCCCGAGGGCATCCAATCGGGCCAGGCATTTGCCGCTTCGGTCAGCTCGGCACTTTCCTGACCAGCCTCGATCGCAGTCTGCGCGTCGTTATGGGTTTCAACCCGGCTGTAGAATCCGTTTGGCAGGGCCAGCAACAAACCCAGAGCGACAACGCCCCAGATCACGATGCGCTTCCACAGGCTGATTTGAAGCATTGCTATGCCTTTTCAACGGGTTGAATTGTAATGTTCAGCTTAACTATCAGCCGGTTCAGTCTTGGAGAGGACCTGCGCAATCGTGGATTTGACCTGCCGCACCTTGACGCCCGAGGCGATCTCGATCTCGACCTCGTCGGCATCTTTGACCTTGGTAATCTTGCCGATCATCCCGCCCTGCGTGATCACCTGATCGCCCTTGCGCACCGCATCGACCATCGCCTTGTGTTCCTTCATCTTCTTCTGCTGCGGACGGATCAGCAGGAACCACATGATGGCAAAGATCAGGATGAGGGGGATGAATTGTCCTATGGATTCCATACGCGTTTTCCTTCGAGTCAGAGAACGGGGCGGCCCCCGCGAATTTTGGCGGAACCTATGTCCGGAACCGCCCTTTTGCAAGGCGAGAAACCCACGTCGGTATTCTGTCGGTATTACGTCGGTATTTTTTCCCGACGTGCGTTTCGCAGATTTCGCGGTATGGTTGCCGGGGAGGAATGAATTTGACGTAAGGCATTTTCAGGATGGAAACATTTTACGAGTTGGCAGCGGACCCGCTTTTCTGGAAACTCGCGATACCTGCGCTTGCAGTTGCCATTCTGCTGGCGCTCATCTGGCGCGGAAGCGTGAAAGGATCAGCCGCCGCTCTTACCCTTGCCGGTGAGCGAATGGGCCTTGGCAACCTGCCCCCTGCCCTGATCGGTTTTGCATTTCTTACCTGGGGCGTCTTTGCGCTGATGCTGCTGATCGGCCTCTATTCTCTGATCTGGGAGGTGATCTGGCACGCAGCCATCCCCGAGAGCGAGAAGGACAGGTTGTGGAACTGGCGCTTTCTTCTGGCGCAACTAGCGGCATTGGCGACGGTGCTGGGGGCTGTCATCGCCCTGCCTGTTTCGTTGAATCGCCTGTTCCTGGCACGTCGGCAAACCGAGACCGCCGAAAACCAGTTGTTCAACAACAAGCTGAACAGGGCGACTACCGATCTGGCGGCGCGCCATCAGGTCACGCGTGAAATCGGACGCGGCCAACAAAAGCGAATCCTGACGGAGTGGCAGGACGATCTGCTGACCCGGGCCGCCGCAATCGACCGGCTGGAAGGTCTGGTACATGAACGCGAAGAAGAGGCGCCACGTATCGCACGAACACTAAGCCTTTATGTGCGCGAGTTGACGCGCATATATGCACCGGAAACAGCGCCGAAAGATGCCTCTGCCGCAGAATTGCGCGCGTGGGCACGAGGGATACAGCCGGTCAGACCCGATATGGAAAGCGCAGCCCAAAGCCTTGGGCAGTTGCAATCGCCTCAAATGCCAGAGGCAGAGCCCGTGAAGATCGACCTGCGGCACGCCAACCTTCAGGGTTTCAATCTGAATTCACTCCGCCTCAGGAACGCTCAACTGACAGGGGCCGCGCTGAGGTTGGTGGATTTTACCAATATACCACAGATCGCGGATCATCTGGGCGATGTGTTCGGCGATGGCACGGTCATTCTGCCGGGCGGGCATGCGCCGGATCATGCGGACTGGCCTGCGCATTGGCCGAAAGAGGAACTCTCCCATGGTGACTTCATGGAGAAGTGGCGGGAGTGGCAGGCGGGTCTGGAGGGGTATGAGGCGCCGGAGCCTTCGGTGGGGGACGGGTAAGACCTGACCGGGGAAATGCGTGGGGTGCACCCACCCTACGGTTTTTTGGGGGTGAGGCCCCCGCTCGGGGGCCGGGGCGGGGGGGAAAGGCCGCTCTACACCCCGGCAAGAAACTGGGGCATAAGACGGGGACGACTCACTCAACCATCAGGACGTGCCAGACATGCATGACATTCGCGCCATTCGTGAAAATCCCGACGCTTTCGATGCTGCCATGGGGCGGCGGGGGCTGGACGCGCCGTCCCGGGAAATCCTTGGGATCGACGAGGCGCGCCGGGCGCATATTCACGCGGCCGAGACGGCGCAGGCCGATCAGAACCGGGCCTCGAAGGATGTGGGCGCGGCCAAGGCGAAGGGCGACGATGCCGAGTTCGAGCGGTTGCGGGCGCTGGTGGCCGAGAAGAAGGCCGAGGTGGCGGCGATGCAGGCCGAGGCGAAGAAATTCGACGAGCAGTTGACCGAACTGCTGATGGGGCTGCCCAACCTGCCCTATGACGACACGCCCGATGGCGCGGATGAGGATGATAACGTCGAGATCCATCGCTGGGGCGCGCCGCAGACCTTCGATTTCACCCCGAAGGAGCATTACGAGCTGGACGGCGTGAAGCCGGGGATGGATTTCGAGACCGCCGCGCGGTTGAGCGGCGCGCGCTTTGTCGTCCTGTCGGGCGGCGTGGTGCGGATACACCGGGCGCTGGCGCAGTTCATGCTGGACACGCATATCGAGGAAAACGGGCTGACCGAGACCTGGACGCCGGTGCTGGTGCGGCCCGAGATGATGTTCGGTACCGGGCAGCTGCCGAAATTTGGCGAGGATAGTTACGAGACCACCAATGGCTGGTGGCTGGTGCCGACCGCCGAGGTGACGCTGACCAATATCGTCAATGGGATGGTGGTCGAGGAAAGCTATCTGCCGCGGCGCTACGTGGCACATACGCAGTGTTTCCGATCCGAGGCCGGGAGCGCGGGCAAGGATACCGCCGGCATGCTGCGCCAGCACCAGTTTGAGAAGGTCGAGATGGTGTCGGTCACGCATCCGGATCACTCGCGCGACGAGCTGGACCGGATGACCAGCTGCGCGCAGGGCATTCTGGAGAAGCTGGGCCTGCCCTATCGCACGGTGGTTCTGTGCGTGGGCGACATGGGATTCGGGGCGCGGCGGACCCATGATATCGAGGTCTGGCTGCCCGGTCAGGGCAAGTATCGCGAGATCAGCTCGGTCTCGGTCTGCGGGGATTTCCAGGCGCGGCGGATGAATGCGCGGTTCAGGAGCAAGGAGGGCGGCAAGCCGCAGTTCCTGCATACGCTGAACGGTTCCGGCCTGGCGGTGGGGCGGTGCTTGATTGCAGTGTTGGAGAACGGTCAGCAGGCCGATGGGTCGGTCGACCTGCCCGAGGCGTTGCATCCGTACCTGCGGGGCAAGACCCGGCTGGGCGCGGATGGCAGCCTGATCTGATCAGAACTCCTCATCACCGTCGTCGAAGCTGTTGCGCTGGAAGGTTGCGGCTTCGAGATTGGTCAGAGCGGTCAGTTCGTTGAGGTAATCCTGCTCGCGGATCGACAGTTCGTGGTTGGCGCGGGAATTGCCGCCGCCCAGCATCGCGTTGAGCACCTCGTCGATGAAATCAATCAGTTTCATGATCCAGCCGAAGCCAAAATCGAAGGTCTGGATCAGCCAGTTGATCAGTTTCTTGACGAGCTGGACGATTTGCGCTGTGCCGAGCGCGCGGCCGAAGCTGCCCTGGCTGGCGGCCATTTCACCCGCCTGCCGCATCAGCGTGTCCGAGGCCATGGTGGTGAACATGCGCTCGGCATCCTCGATCATCACCTTGTCGGCGCGGCGCTTGCCCTCGGCCAGAAGATCGGCGGTGCGGGCCATTGTGTCGATCAGCAGGGGGCCGTAGACCTCGACCATCTTGACGGCATCGTCGTCGCCGCGCTGCTGGGCCGCTTTATGGGCGCCCTTGACGATCGCCTTGGGCAGGTCGCGCAGCCCGTCGATGAAGTCATCAATACGGGAGGTCGGGGCATTGGGTGTGGGTGTCTTGGACATAATCTTTACTCCTTGTCATGATGGTTAATAATGGTGGAGACACGCAAAACCTCCCGGATAAGTTGCAAATCTGAGTTGGTTTTTTCCCAAAACCATTGATCGTTTGAGATAAGATACTGGAATCATTTAAATTTCGGCGCATCGAGAGTGGTCGATACGACCGCCGGAGCGGCACCCTTGCAGCAAGTTGCGCAGAACGCTGTAGTTCGTTGCGGCATTGTCCGGTGTCACGCGGATGAAAGCGACAGTCCGACTTCAGAGATGCTGTCAAACCTTTGACGACAGATATTCAAAGACCCAGTTTCGGACACAGAGCTATATACATGGCGCCGACCTAAAGGGCCCGATCTTAGGTGATCCGCGTGCCGCCCTGCCATAACTCGGGCCTGAGCGCCGCCATTGAACGCGGGCGATAGAGCGGATCGGCATCAAGGCGTTGATCAACGGATGGGTGCCTGTCGGATTGCCGTCGCGGGCCGTTACGCCAAGCCAGCAGGTTGGGCGAAAGCTTGTAAAAGCCCTTCGGGTTATTCATCTCAGGAGCGGAATCCGTCGGGTTGGGGGGCGCGTCGGGAATGGCTGCGCCGGATTTGAGCGTCATACCAGCATCCCTGGCCCCTTCGACAATCCAACTCATCCCATAGGACACAAGCCCGCGGGCCGAACTGCGCCCACCCAATACCCCATGATCGCCAATGAACCACATCTGCTGAAACGGCCTGTCGGGTCCGGTGGCACCTTTGTTAAGGCCGCCGTTGGTACCAGTGTCGAGATTGTCCCAAAGCGCGGGCACATAGAATTTCCGCCTCTCATCCAACGCCACCGCATGGCGCGCGGATTTCACCAGGCTGGTCAGGTCGGTGTCATGGAACTGATGCCTGCTGTTGATGTGTTTGGCGAGCGGACCCAGCAGATTTGCGGGAATGCCAAGCGCGCCAACCGTATCCCAGACGCCCAGATAGGCGATTTCAAGCAGATGCGAGCCGTCGTTGCGATCCGTTCTGTCCTTCTCTGACGTGGCATAACCCGGGGACAACTCGCGCCGTTGGCGCCAGATATTGGGCTTGTCGGGCGCATTATCGGGTCCGCGTCTGCGATACAGCCGAAACGCCTTGTTTACTACTTGCCGCGTGACCTTGTCTTTCGGGGGCAAGCCGCATTTGCGGATCATTCCCGCCAGAGATCGCGCCGTATACGCGCCGCGCGAAAATCCAAAAATCATGATCTTGTCACCGGGGTTATAGCTTTTTGCCAACTCGCTATAGGCGATCTTGATGTTTCGGTTCAGGCCCCAGCCAAAAGCACCGCCTCCGACCTTGTTAACCACATTGCCCAGAATGGTGGCAAACCGGCCGCCGGTGCCCACGCCGGGAATATAAAGATGCGCCTGCCCCGGGGTTCCGACCACCGCGTCACGCAGTTTGACGACATTTGTCACCAGCTCAATGCTGGCTGAATTCCACGTTCCATCACAAAAAATCAAAATATTCTTCATCAAATCCCCCAAGCTCAGCGCCGTAATCTCGACGCATGTGGACCAAGCATTGAGCACAACCAAGGGCTGCGTCAAGGTCAGGTTACCCTGACTGCCGGCTCTTTCCCGAACCATCGGAAAGGATCTGGCGTTACATTCGTGCGATGATTTTCGGTCAAATATGATGGACTGGATTTGACCTTGAGCTACGTTTCGGGTCAGCCTTCCCGCGTGAAGCAAAGCCCACAGGGCACGACACGATCGCCAGGTCAGGATTTCTGTGGCGGTTTTCCGAGATGCTTGCGCAGCCGCGAAGGCGTTGATTTCTTCTTGGCCTTGTAAGGGTTCTTGTCCGATTGGCTACGCATATGCAGGCGAATGGGCGTGCCGGGCATGTCGAAATCGGTGCGCAACCCGTTGACCAGATAGCGCGAATAACTTTCCGGCAGCTTGTCGGGGTGCGAGCACATGACTACAAAGCCCGGCGGACGGGTCTTGGCCTGGGTCATGTAGCGCAGCTTGATACGTTTGCCGCCCGGCGCGGGGGGCGGATGTTGCTCCAGCATACCGGTGAGCCATCGATTGAGCTGCGCGGTGGTGATCCGGCGGTTCCAGACCTCGTTGGCTTTTTCCACCGCCTGCCGCAGCCGGTCGAGCCCCCTGCCCGTCTTGGCCGATACGGTCACCAGCGGCGCGCCGCGAAGCTGTGGCAGAAGGCGTTCAAAGGATTCGCGCAGATCGCGCAGCTTCTGCTGCTTTTCCGGCTCCACGTCCCATTTGTTGACCGCGACCACCACGGCACGGCCTTCGCGTTCGGCCAGATCGGCAATGCGCAGATCCTGCTGCTCAAAGGGGATCGCGGCGTCGAGAAGCACCACCACGACCTCGGCGAACTTCACAGCGCGCAACCCGTCCCCGACAGACAGCTTCTCCAGCTTTTCCTGCACCTTGGCCTTTTTGCGCATGCCGGCGGTATCAAAAATACGCGTCGGCAGCCCGTCCCAGTCAATCTGGACTGATATGGCATCGCGGGTGATCCCGGCCTCGGGACCGGTCAGCAGACGCTCTTCGCCCAGTATCTTGTTGATCAGGGTGGATTTCCCGGCATTCGGCCGCCCCACCACGGCCACCTGAAGGGGGCGCGCCTTGGTCGGCACGCGCACGCCGTCGTCGCTGTCTTCATCGATGCTCACATCGGTTTCGGGGGTGTTTTCGCGGGCGCGTTCCTCGAACTGATCGGCCAGCGGCATCAGTTGGGCGTAAAGGTCGTTGAGCCCCTCGCCATGTTCGGCGGACAGACGGATCGGCTCCCCCAAACCCAGACCGTAGGCTTCGATCACACCGGCATCCGCCGCCGACCCTTCGGATTTGTTGGCGGCCACAATCACATGGGCGCTGCGTTTGCGCAAAATATCGGTAAAGAGTTCATCCGTTGGTGTCACACCAGCGCGGGCATCAATCAGGAAAAGACAGATATCGGCCATATCCACCGCGCGCTCGGTCAATTTGCGCATCCGACCTTCAAGCGATTCATCTGTCGCCTCTTCCAGACCGGCGGTGTCGATCACGGTGAAGCGCAGATCACCCAGACGCGCGGCGCCTTCGCGCAAATCGCGCGTGACGCCGGGCTGGTCATCGACCAGTGCCAGGCGCTTGCCGACAAGGCGGTTGAACAGCGTGGATTTGCCCACATTGGGCCGCCCCACGATGGCGAGGGTGAAACTCATGGTCTTCGGGCTCCGGAACCAGTCAGGCGGCCCTGTTACAGCATCGCACGCTTAACGGAAAGCGGCCAATTGTCCCTTGGTCGTCACTACGTAAAGCGTGCTCCCCGCCACAACCGGGTTGGTGGTGGCCCCGCCTGGCATCGCAACGGCGCCGCGCTGGACACCCGATACCGGGTCAAACAGGCGAAGCTGTGCATCGCTTGAGGCGACAATCAGGTTACGCCCGGCGATGATCGGCCCGTGATGGGCGAAAATCTCGGCCTGACGCTTGGGGCGCTGCTTGGTGAAGAAGGGAAGTTCCTTACCCCAAATTCGGGTGCCATCCTCGGCGTTCAGGCGAATCAATTCGTTGCGATCCGAGACCATGAAGACAGAATCTCCGGCTGGCCAGACAGGGTTGAGTGCACCATCCCGCGCTGTCCAGAGCCGTTTGCCACTGCCCAATGTCAGCGCGACGGTTCGCCCCGAATGGCTGCCGACATAGAGCCTGTCATCCACCACCACCGGATCGCCGGTGATATCGCCGATACGCGCCGCCGCATAGCCCGGGCGCTGCCCGGCCACTTGCGCGTCCCACAGGCGCAGACCGCCCTTGCGGAAGGCACCCTGTAATTCACCCGACCCGAAGGCGAATACCACGTATTTATCAGTCACGGCTGGTGCCGGGCCGCCCATGACATTATTGATGTCGGGTGTCGCCGCCAGTTGCCAGCGAACCCGGCCATCGGAAGTGTCCAGCGCCCAGGCAACCTCATCGCCCGCGACAACGTAGACAAGATCGCCGCTAACACTTGGGCTGCCGGAGCCCGTCGCCTGCAGCTCCTGCTGCCAGACCTGCGCCCCTGTCGCACCATCAAGCGCTGTCATCAGGCCAAAACCGGAGGAGACAAAAAGCGTTCCATCTGCATAGGCAAGCCCGCCGCCGCTGGCATCTTTTGCGGAATCGTTAGCTGGCACCAGATCCGTTGACCAAAGGACCGCGCCGCTGGTTGATACCGCGGTAACCCGCGCTTCGGCATCAAGGGTGTAGATACGCCCGCCCCCCACGACCGGATCGGCAGTGATACGGTTCTTGCGGCCATCGCCAGCACCAATTGACACGGCCCAGGCCAACCGGGGCGAGGATGACAGCGCAGGATGATCGGTACGGGTGGCCGGCGAGGTAATGCCTTGCAGCCAATCAGTGTTGGCGCGCATGGGCGGCAGCGCCAACGCGCGGCTGGTATCTTCGGCGACATCAGCAACCGGGATGTCGGCCGGATCTACCAACACGTCGCGGATCGCTTCACGCTCGCCCGGCAGGATCACTTCCTTCTTCGCGCAGGCGGCCAGGGCGATAGCGCCCAGAAGTCCCAGCAAGATCGCTCTTGGTTTCAGCACCTTATACCCCCACTTGTCCCTTGTTACCCTTGTACCCCGCAAACCCCGGGCACGGACAGATCCTATTCTTCCGGCGGCGCCTCGGATAAATTACTACCCAGTTCGCCTCCAAGTGCCACAATCACCTGCGAGGCCCGTTGGCGCAAGTCTGTCGTGGCCCCGGCATCCGCAATCAATTGTTTAAGCCGCGTGATCGCCTCATCGACCTCACCCTGTTCAACCTCGATCAGGGCAAGCTGTTCTTCAGCAAGCAGCCGCACAATCCCGCTGCCCAGCGCCAACCCCTCCAGCCGGGTGCGGCGGTCATCGACCGACAGCCCGGCTTCGGGGATTGTAACCGCTTTGAGTGTGGCGACCTGACGATAGACCGGATCAATGCCATTCCGGTCTGCCAGCGCCAACAGACGCGCGGCCGCATCCTTTGGCGACGATGCGGAATCCTCGGCCGCCGCGAGCAGTTCTATGACCGCCTGTCCAGCAGGATTTGGCGACGCAACATCCGACAGGGCGCTGGCGCGCGCGGCTTCGTCCGGCTGATCCAGCGCCGCTACCATCGCGTCACCGAAAGCTTCGGCGACGGCACGCTCTTTCGCCTTGCTCCATTCGTTCCAGGCCGCGCCACCGACGATCACGATCACCGCCAGTATCGCGATCCAGCCATAGCGCTTCATCGCCTTGAACAGGCGATCCCGGCGCACTTCTTCAGTGACCTCATCAATAAAACTGTCGGTATCGCTCACGGCTTGTGCCTCATCAATTTCCGACCCCTCTTAGCGCGTCACTTGAGCCCTGCCAAGGGGCCGGTGAAGTGGCGAAAACAGGCCAACTTGCGAGGGTGCGACGAAAAGTATAATCTAAACCGGATAGTTCAGTGTATATGACGTTGAAAAATACGGTCGCACGACTCATCTAGGTATGAGGAGTGCGGTATTGGGTTTGGAAGGTAAGTAAGATGCGATTCTTTCCGATTCTGGCGGCCATCGTCGTTTCCGCGATGGTTTATGTGTTCGTTTTCCAGCGTGAAACGCTGACCGGAACAGAAACCACCGACGCGCCCGCAGCGGCGGAAAGTGCTACGGCAGCAGAGGAAAACGAGGGCGCCGTCGGCGTTGTCGTGATGCGTTCGGTGGCACGGGCCATCGACAGCGCGGTGGTGCTGCGCGGCCAGACCGAGGCCGACCGGCAAGTTGAGCTGCGCGCCGAAACCTCGGGGCAGGTCATCTCAGACCCGCTGCGCAAGGGGGCTTTCGTCGAAAAGGGTCAGCTATTGTGCAGCCTGGATCCAGCGACGCGCAAGGCGACGCTGGCCGAGGCTCAGGCCCGTCTGCAGGAAGCGCAATCGCGTGTCCCCGAAGCCGAGGCGCGACTGGACGAGGCCCGCGCGCGGCTGGAAGAGGCCAGGATCAACGACAATGCCGCAGCCAAACTCTCTGAAGGCGGTTTTGCCTCGGACACCCGTGTGGCATCAACCAAGGCCGATGTCAGCACCGCGATGGCCGGGGTTGAAACCGCCCGGGCCGGATTGGAAAGCACACGTTCGGGGATTCAGTCCGCTGAGGCTGCCGTGGCCGCCGCCGAATGGGAAATTCACCGCCTGTCGATCAGGTCACCCTTCGCCGGGTTGCTGGAATCGGATACGGCGGAGCTGGGCAGCTTGCTGCAGCCCGGCGCGCTGTGCGCTACGGTCATTCAGCTTGATCCGATCATGATGGTGGGGTTTGTGCCCGAAACCGAAGTAAACCGGGTGGAAATGGGCGCGCGGGCTGGCGGGCAACTGGCCGCCGGCGATCAGCTTGAGGGCAAGGTGACCTTCCTGTCGCGCGCCGCAGACCCCGAGACCCGCACCTTCCGGGTCGAGATCGAAGTGCCCAACCCCGACCTGCGTTTTCGCGATGGCCAAACCGCCAAGATCGTTATCGCGGCGGATGGCACCACGGCGCATCTGCTGCCGCAATCGGCCCTGACCCTGAACGACGAGGGCACGATGGGCGTGCGCGTGGTAACCGAGGATCAGATGGCAGAATTCGTGCCGGTGACCTTCCTGCGCGATACCCCGAACGGCGTCTGGCTTGGCGGCCTGCCGGAAAAGGCGGATGTGATCATCATCGGACAGGAATTTGTTATTGACGGTGTGCGCGTCACCCCGAGCTATCAGGAGGTCAGTCAATGACGGGACTGGTCGACTGGGCCGCCGCCCGGGCGCGGATGGTCATTGCCTTTATTGTTCTGTCGCTTCTGGCGGGCAGTCTGGCCTATGTCGGCCTGCCTAAAGAGGGTGAGCCGGATATCGAAATTCCGGCGCTTTTCGTTTCGGTCCCCTTCCCCGGCATTTCCGCCGAAGACAGTGAAAAGCTGCTGGTCAAGGTCATGGAGACCGAACTTTCCGATCTGGACGGTCTGAAGAAGATGACCGGCACCGCGCTGGAAAACTATGCTGGTGTCGCGCTGGAATTCGAATTTGGCTGGGACAAGACCAAGATTCTGGCAGATGTGCGCGACGCGATGAGCACGGCCGAGGCCGACTTTCCCGACGGCGCGGAAAAATACACCATCAACGAGATCAATTTCAGCGAATTTCCGATCATCATCGTCAACCTGTCGGGCGCCGTGCCGGAACGCACAATGGCGCGTCTGGCCAAGGATCTGCAGGACCGACTGGAAAGCCTTGAGCCGGTGCTGGAAGCCGGGATCGCGGGCAATCGCGATGAGATGGTCGAGGTGGTGATCGACCCGCTGCGACTTGAAGCCTATAACATCACCGCGCTGGAACTGATCAACGTGGTGCGCAACAACAACCAGCTAATCGCCGCCGGCGAGGTGGACACCGAACAGGGTACGTTTGCGGTCAAGATCCCGTCGTCCTTTGACGAACCCCGCGACATCTATGAGCTGCCGGTCAAGACCAATGGCGATCGCGTCGTTACCCTGGGTGAGCTTGCCACCATCAACTTGACCTTCGAGGACCGGTTGGGCACCGCCCGGTTCAATGGCGAGAACACCGTCGCCCTGCAGGTCGTCAAACGCAAAGGCTATAACGTCATCGACATGGCGCAGTTGGTACGCGAGACCGTCGTCAAGGCCGAAAAGACATGGCCGCCGGAATTGCAGGCCGCCGTCAATGTGGGCACCTCGAATGACCAGTCTCGGGTGATCGATTCGATGGTCAGACAGCTCGAAGGCTCGGTCCTGACGGCGATTGCGCTGGTGATGATCGTCATGTTGGCAACCTTGGGTATCAGGCCCTCGCTTCTGGTTGGCTTTGCGATCCCCACCTCGTTCCTGCTGTGTTTTGCGCTTCTGGCGCTGATGGGCGTGGCGGTGTCGAACATGGTAATGTTCGGCCTCATCCTTGCGGTCGGCATGCTGGTAGACGGGGCGATTGTCGTGGTGGAATACGCCGACAAGCGCATCCGCGAGGGATCGGGCCCGATGCATGCTTATGTCGAGGCGGCCAAACGGATGTTCTGGCCGATTGTCAGCTCGACCGCGACAACGCTTTGCGCCTTCCTGCCGATGCTCTTCTGGCCCGGTGTGCCGGGGCAGTTCATGCGTATGTTGCCGGTTACGCTGATCTTTGTTCTGTCCGCCTCGCTTCTGGTAGCGCTGGTCTATCTGCCGGTGGTTGGCGGGGTCACGGGCCGTATGGAACGTTGGTTCAACGAGCGTATCAGCCAGATTGCAGGCTGGCGCTGGTACTGGCATCTGGTGCTGTTTCCAGTCGCGGCCCTGGTTGCCGCCGGTGCAGGCAGCATTGTCCCGGTTCTGCTGGAGGCGGTAGGCGCACAATTTGCCACGATGGATGGCAGCCGGATTCTGGCATCAGTCCTCCCGGTGCTGGTTTTGTCCTTCGCCATGTTGCTCTGCGTTGTGGTGCTGGCGGCTGCCGGGCTGGTCGCGATAATCACCGTGCTGCTGGGGCTTTTGTCATTGCCACGCCGGTTTTCCGACCTGTTAGGTTACCTGCGAGGGCGCGTCTTTCCCCATCACCGCCACCGCGCCCGTGTGCGCGCAGGCTATCGCCGCACGCCCTTTGGCCAGTTCATCCATCTGATTGCAGCCAATCCGATAGCGCCGATCCTGTCCTTCTGCGCGATCTTCGTGCTGGTCGGATCGGTCACGATGTATTTCATCAACAACAATAAAGGCGTCGAGTTCTTTGTGGATTCACAGCCCGAGAACGCCCTGGTTTATGTGAAGGCACGTGGCAACCTCTCGCTTGATCAGAAGGACGCGCTGGTTGATCAGGCCGAGAAGATTGTTCTGGCCCACCCAAACATCAAAAGCGCCTTTGCCTTTGCCGGTGATGGCGGGTTGAACAACAATACCGGCGGCGCCACAGCACCGCTGGACACGATCGGTCAGGTGCAGATCGAACTGCTGCCGTGGGAAGATCGCCCGACCGCGCGCGAAGTCTGGTTCACGGTGCCGCTCTTGGGCATTGATATTGAACGTCAGGTGTCAAGCTCTGAGACCGACGGCAACAAGACCATTGATGAGCTGACCACAGAGCTGAAAAAAATCCCCGGCGTGCAGATCGAAATACTGGCACTGGAGCAGGGCCCGGCCTCGGCCAAACCCGTGCATCTACGGCTCAAGGGCGATGACTGGGACACGCTGAAAGCATTTACCGAAGAAGCCCGCGCGAAATTCGACGAAACCCGCGGGCTGAAACTTGTCGAAGATACCCTGCCCCTGCCCGGGATCGACTGGCAGATCGACGTGGATGTGGAACAGGCCGGGCGTTACGGTGCCGATGTGGCCACGGTAGGCGCTATGGTGCAACTGGTCACACGCGGTATTTTGCTGGACACGATGCGCGTCGACAGCAGCGACGAAGAGATCGACATTCGCATCCGCCTGCCCGAGGAAGACCGGGTGCTAAGCACGCTCGACACGCTGAAGCTGCGCACCGACAAGGGGTTGGTGCCGCTCAGTAACTTCATTTCGCGCCAACCGGTACCCAAGCTGGCGCAGATTGATCGGATCGATCAGACCCGCTTTTTCGACGTTAAGGCCGCCGTTATCGACGGGCTCGTGTCGACGGTGACCGATGAAAAAGGCAAACAGAGCGAAGTGCCACTCAACGCCAATGAGCGTATCGCCGCGCTGACCAAGTGGCTTGACAGCGGCGTTGTACCCCCGGGCTTGGAATACGAATGGACCGGCGATGCCGAGGATCAGGAAGAAAGCGGCGCGTTTCTTCAACAAGCCTTTCTGGGTGCGTTGGGGTTGATGTTCATCATCCTGCTGGCGCAGTTCAACAGCGTCTACAACGCGGTTCTGGTGCTTATGGCAGTGGTGCTGTCGACCACAGGCGTGCTGATCGGAATGTTGGTGATGGATCAGCCGTTTTCGATCATCATGACGGGGACGGGTATCGTTGCACTGGCCGGGATCGTCGTGAACAACAATATCGTGCTGATCGACACTTATCAGGATTTCTCGCGCTACATGCCACGGATCGAGGCGATCACCCGCACCGCCGAGGCGCGGATAAGGCCGGTTCTTCTGACAACGGTCACGACGATGGCGGGGCTGGCACCAATGATGTTCGGCCTCAGCCTGAATTTTGTCGATGGTGGATATACGTTCAACAGTCCAACTGCGCTGTGGTGGACACAACTGGCGACGGCGGTAGTGTTTGGCCTTGGCATTGCCACGGTGCTGACGCTGATCTTCACGCCGTCGATGCTGGCGCTGCGCATCTGGGCCGGGGTCTATGTAAAATGGATTTCAAAGGGGCTGGCCAAACTTTCACTGGGAAGCGGCAGCCGGGTCGCTCGCGACTGGGCGCTTAATATCGAAGCCCGCAGGGTGAAAGCGCCCGAGATCATCTGGGAGATCGAAAAGCCCGGCCAACAGGATATACAATCCCCGCGCAAAGGCAGCCCCCTGCGCGCCGCCGAATGACGTCGGGTGATCGCTCCCAGGCATCCCGTCACCCACTGCCCGCCGTTTCCAGCGCGAAAAGCCGCATCTCGAAGACGCGCATCAATGCGCCCATCGGCTTTACGCGCAGCTGTACCCGCGAGCCTACCTGCAAGCTGTCCCACAACTCAGGAAAGTCTTCGCAATAGGCGATGCAAAGCGGCGATTCACTCAGCACACACCAGATATGCGCCGCGGCTCCGCAGGGTGAAAAATACAGAACAACACCTTCGATCATCCGACCGCCTCCAATAAAATAACGTCCTTAACAGCCCACCCGGAGCCGACCAAACCCGGCGTCCATCCCGCCGGTCCACGAAATTATTTTGATGTGATGGTAATGCGCTTCCAAATTTTTTTACCAAAGGGGAAAACGGACGAAATCTGATCAAAAATCGACATGCAACCCCAAGATGTAAAATTACGTTACGTCATTCTGCTGCTTTGCTGGGGCTACGCTCGCTTGCCTGACGTTCCCAAAGGCTCGCATATCGGCCTTGCCGGGCCAGCAGGTCAGCATGAGTACCTTCTTCGGCGATCTGACCGTCTTCCAGAACGACAATCCGGTCGGCATCCGCCACGGTGCTGAGCCGATGGGCAATGGTAATGACCGTCCGCCCCTGGCCGGCGCGCGCCAACGCCTCCTGAATGCCCTGCTCGGTTTCGCTGTCAAGCGCACTTGTCGCCTCATCCAACAGCAGGATCGGCGGGTTCTTCAGCAAGGTCCGGGCGATGCCCACACGCTGCTTCTCACCACCCGAAAGTTTCAGGCCACGCTCCCCTACAAGCGTGTCATACCCGTCGGGCAACCCCGCGACGAAATCGTGGATCTGCGCGTCCTTCGCCGCCTCTTCGATCTCTGCCTGCGTGGCCCCATCCCGGCCATAGCCGATATTGTAGCCAATGGTATCGTTGAAAAGGACGGTATCCTGGGGCACCACACCGATGGCGTCATGCAGGCTTTCCTGGGTGACGTCGCGCAAATCCTGCCCGTCGATGGTAAATGCCCCGCCTTGCACATCGTAAAACCGGAAAAGAAGTCGCCCGATGGTCGACTTGCCTGACCCCGAAGACCCGACAACCGCAACCGTCTGGCCGGGCTGAACCGCAAGGCTGACCCCTTTGAGGATAGGCCGCGCATCTTCATAGCCAAAACGCACATCGTCCAGTGCTACATGCCCGCCATTGACCTTCAACGGCCTTGCATCCGGCTTATCGGTCACGTCCGGAGCCTGCTCCAGCAAATCGAACATCTCGCCCATATCTACCAGCGACTGGCGGATCTCGCGATAGACCGTGCCGAGGAAGTTCAAAGGCATGGTGATCTGAATCATATAGGCGTTGACCATAACAAAATCGCCCACTGTGAGCGTCCCTGACTGCACGCCGAGCGCGGCCATGACCATGACGATCACCAGCCCGCCAGTGATCAGGAACGATTGCCCAAAGTTCAGTAACGCCAGTGAATACGACGAATGCAACGCCGCCTGTTCATAACCTTCCATCGCGGCGTCATAACGTTCGGCTTCGCGCCCCTCGGCCCCGAAATACTTGACGGTTTCGAAGTTGAGCAGGCTGTCGATGGCTTTTTGGTTGGCGTCGGTATCCTGATCGTTCATCCGCTTGCGCAACTTCACCCGCCACTCGGTCACCTTGAAGGTGTAAATCGTGTAGGCGCCGATCACGGCAACCACCACGGCCACATAACGGAAGTCGAAGAGCGTCCAGAGCACTACACCGATCATCAGCAATTCAAGGATCAGCGGCCCGATCGAAAAGAGCAGGAAGCGCAGCAGAAACTCGACCCCTTTCACACCGCGTTCGATGATCCGGCTGAGGCCGCCTGTTTTACGGCTGATGTGATAGCGCAGCGACATAGCATGGATGTGCCGAAAGGTCTTGAGCGCCAGCGATCTGAGCGCCCGTTGGCCTACGCGGGCGAAGATTGCATCGCGGAGTTGCTGGAAACCGACCACCATCAACCGTGCAAACCCGTAGGCAACAGTCAGCCCGATCGCCCCGAAGCCCAGCATCCAGGCCGCACTTTGACCTTCGCCCGCCAGCGCATCAACGGCGGCCTTGTAAAACAGTGGTGTGCCGACGGCGATCAGCTTTGACAGGAAAAGCGTAACCAACGCCAGAATGACGCGGCGCTTAACCCAGGGCTGACCGGCGGGCCACAGGTAGGGCGCGACCCGGCGGATGGTGCGCCAGCCGTTCGTTGGTGCGTCAATGGTGGTTAGCGTGCGTCGGCGCATCGTGAAATATCGGTTTCCTCAGGTCGACCAGACATAGGCCGAGCGCCTGAAGATTGCCAGCCCCGCCGCCCCATTCGGGCACCGTTATTCAGGCACCGTGAAGACCTGCCCCGGATAGATCAGATCAGGATCACGGATCAGATCACGATTGGCTTCGAACACACGCACGTAGAGGATACCATCGCCATAAGCCTCGCGCGAAATCGCCCAAAGGGTCGATCCCGGCTGCACGGTCACCGCCGTGATTTTTGGCGTCTCTTCTGCCGTGCCCGCCTGCGCCAGCACCGCTTCATCCTCGCGTTTGAAGGGCGTTTCCACGCGCGAGGTTACGTTGCCGTCGTCGTCAACCTCGTCAATCCTCAAGGTATAGACTCCTGCATCGACCTCGGGCAGTTCGGTTTGCCAGTTCCCATCCTGTTCGATAGGGGACGAGGTGATCGGTGCATTGTCCAGGTAAACCCGCACATGGCCCTCCCCCCCGGCGCGGCCCGAAAGCTGGACATCGCCCTGTTCGGAATAGGTGATAGCGTCAAGCGCTACAGCAAGATTGGTTTCGCTGTCACCCAGTGGCAGTTCAGGGGCTTGCAGCACCCGGACACCGCTTTCATCAGCCAAGAGCACCGTCGGCGACTGCTCTGCGGACTCATCCGTTGCTTCGGTCTCATCCTCCACCCCATCGCCCCCGACCGCATCACCCGCAACCGCCTTGTTCTCGGCCAGTTCGATTTCAGCCGCTTCCGCCTCAGCCACCGTTTCATCTGGGTCTTCCGCTGCATCCGGTGTCCTAGTGTCGGGCGCGGCGATATCGGTTGTCTCGTCCGGTTCGGCAGTTGCCTCATCGGCAGTGCTGGCGTTAGCGGGCTCTGATTGCGGCGCGGTCGCGCCAGTATCCGCGCTGGCGATCACGCTCGGACTGGGGGTGATAATGATCTCTTCAACCGACGGAATGCTGTTCAGCCCGTCGGGCGACCGCATCGACAGGCTCAGAACGCGCGGCTTGTCGCTGGAAGGAATATCCATGAATTCAACGAATTGCCCCTGGGCATCCGGGGTCACGTCGCCCAATGGCTCGCCGTCGAGGATAACTGACGTCTGCCAATCTGGTGCGGTGCGGCCGGCGATCAGCATCCGCCCATCGCCCTCCAGCCGGAACGTATCGATTGTCGGTGGCGCAGGCAGATCGGCAGTTTCTTCGGCAGGCTCGGCTTCGGTGACAGCGTTGGCTTCCGGGTCAACCTGTTCGGTAACGGCTTCTTCTGCCGCGGGCTGCTCATCACCCTCAGCTGCATCATCGGCCTGCGGTGACAAAATAGCGACCGGATCCGGATCAGACGTTCCGAACGGTGGGTGAAAGCCCGAGTAAAACACCATCGCAGACGCAATCGCCATGATCGCTACGCCCACAAATCCCAGGATCATCCCTTTCGACAAGCCACTGTTTTTGCTCATCTTTGCCCTTCCATTATCGCGGCACCCAAGCTCCGCGGTTGTCGGACGATAACAACAAGGCTATCACTGGTCAAAACAACGTATTGCGAGACGGGGGAATTCATGGTCGCACGCTCAGTCTGTGTCTTTTGCGGCGCACGTTCGGGCGCGCAGGCAATTTTCGAAGAAGAAGCCACCGAGGTTGGCCGGATGATCGCCGGTAACGGATGGCGGTTGGTCTATGGCGCGGGTGATGTCGGGCTGATGGGGGCGACGGCCCGCGCGGCGCAGGAAGCGGGCGGCAAGACCTTTGGCGTGATCCCCGAACACCTGATGGCGGCCGAAATCGGCAAGAAAGACCTTAGCGAGCTGATCGTGACCGCGACCATGCATGAACGCAAGGAATTGATGTTCAAAAACTCCAACGCGATCATCGTGCAGCCGGGCGGGGCCGGTACGCTTGACGAGTTTTTCGAGGTGCTCACATGGCGGCAGCTTGGCCTGCATGACAAACCGATTTTCCTGCTGAATACCGAAGATTTCTGGCAACCACTGATCCAGATGCTGGGACATCTGATCGCTGAGGGTTTCGCCGAGACATCACTGTTGGACTACGTCCAGGTTGTCGGCTCAGTCAAGGAACTGTCAGTCGAGTTGCGGAAAGCTCTCGCCTGAGTCCGCGACTGACGGAGCCCGTCCGGAACAACACATCACCCCCCTGCCAACAGCCGCACCATGGTCTGGCGCGAGACATAGCCAGTGACCGGCAGATCGCGTAGCCGTTGATAGCGCCGGATCGCTTGCCGGGTTTTCTTGTTGAACTTGCCGTCCACCTTGCCGGGGTCGGCACCGATCTGCGCAAGCCGCTTTTCGACCACAAGCCGGGCCACCGACCCACCTGCAACCTGTTTTTCCTCGGCCTTGGCCTGATTGATGATATCGGCGTCCCGCGCCTCCTCGGTCAGTTGCCGCAGCCGGTCCTGCGCGGCGGGGGCAAAACCGCTGGCTGGGTAATCTGCCAGAAATACCTCGTAGGTATTGATATCATCGCTTTCGCGCGCCTTGTCCCAGGCCTCGCGCTCTTCGCGAGCGGTTTCAGCGCGGCGGGCCTCTTCGATCTCGTCCAGACGGGCCTGCGCGATGTCCGCAAACTCGCCATCCGGATATTCCTGCAGGTATTTACGTAAGCCGGCTTCGTCGCCGGTACGCCCGGTGTCGCGCCAATAGGCGCGATCCTGCTTTTCTTTTTCGGCTTGAACACGCTTTGCCTCAGCCTCCAGTTCTTCGGCGCGGGCCCCAGCGGCTTCGCGCAGCCGCAAAAGCTGATTGCCGTTGAGAAACCCTGTCTCCTCGAAACCCTGATCACGTTGCCACGCGGAAATTGCGGCCCGGCTGCCGGGGCCGAACAAACCGTCGATCCCGCGCGGATCAAACCCCAGCAAGGCCAGATCACGCTGAATGCCGCGGCGTGCCTCACGGGTCAGGTTCAACCCTTCCTCGGCGTCGCGCGCCTCGCGTTCAGGGGCAGATTGCAGAAAGTTCAGGCGGTCCGCCACCTCGCTTTCGTATGCACCGCCGGGATAGGCATCAAGATACGCAAGGTAGGCTTCCTGGGTATCGATCGCCTGAGCTGCGGCCCAGAACCCGCGCTCTTCGGCAGCTTCGGCGTCCACAGCCAACCCCTGCCCCATGAGCCCGATCTGCTCAGAGACAAAGCCCGAGACCTCGACCTCCTCAGGCGCCACACGCGCTAATTCGGCAAAGCTTGTGTCGGCCTCAAGCAACCCGCCGTTCACAACCTCGACCAGCTCTTCCGCCGGGCCGACAATATAGGTGACACCCTGCGCCTCGTTCAGATCCGCAAGCCCGGGGGTCAACCCATTGCCAAGCGTGTCGATCTCCTTGCCCGGCGCGATCAGGATCACCGCCCGATCTCGCGCAGTCTTCGCCATGTCCGACAGAGCGCCCAGCGAAATACCAGTTACCCCCGCATTCAGCGACGAAGCCCCTCCCCCGCCGTTCGACAGCGCCCAGCTTTCGCGATCGGAGCTGGCCAGCGGACCCATCACGACGATCACCAGGCGATCAACCGCGCCGTCCGCCAGCGCCGTCTCGACCTGCTGCGCCGCCAACCGCATGTTCCCCGAACTGCGGTTCTTGGGTTGGATAATCTCGAACCCTGCCTCGCGCAGTGGGGCGGCAAAATCGGTTGAAGTTGCAGAGGTATCGCTGCGATGCGCCGCAATCTGACCAATATCGCCCAGAATCAGCGCCACATCATCAGCAAGCGCACCCCCGGCCCAGAAAACCACTGCCCCGGTCAGGCCCCCGAACAGTTTCAAGACCCGCATGGCACTTCCTTTCAACGCAGTTATTCAATCGTAACTGCGTTGATCTTCTATCACTTTGCCATCGTTGGGAAGGCTGCCCCGGTCGACGATCTCGATCTTGCCTTTAAGCTTCAGCGCCTCGACCACCGATCCGGCATAGGTGTCAGGCTCGCCACCATCGGCCTCGATCTGAACGGTCATCACGTCACGCTGGCCCTCGCGGCTAGCGATCACCCGGGCGCGGCTGATCTCGTCATGGCGCGCAACCAGGGCCGCAACCTGTTCGGGGCGCACGAACATGCCCTTGATCTTGGTGGTCTGATCAGCGCGCCCCATCCAGCCCTTGATGCGAATATTCGTGCGGCCGCAAGGGCTTGGGCCATCCATCAGCGCGCTCAGATCACCAGTGGCAAAGCGGATCAGCGGATAGTCGGGATTAAGCGTCGTCACCAGCACTTCGCCCACCTCGCCCGGTGCCACCGGAGCACCGGTACCGGGCGTTACAATTTCAACGATAACTCCTTCATCGACGATCAACCCTTTTTGGGCCTCGCTTTCATAGGCGATATTGCCCAGATCGGCCGTGGCATAGCATTGCAGACAGGTGATGCCCCGATCGGCATATTCCTGCCGCAGAGACGGAAACAACGCCCCGCCCCCAACAGCCGCCTTGCTGATCTTCAGGCTCAGACCCATCTCGTCGGCCTTGTCGAGAATGACCTTCAGGTAGTCAGGGGTGCCAGCATAGGCGGTGCAGCCCAGATCGGCGGCGGCGCGCGCCTGCAACTCGGTCTGGCCGGTTCCGGCGGGAAATACCGTCGCCCCCACCGCACGCGCGCCGTTCTCAAAAATCATTCCTGCAGGCGTCAGGTGATAGCCAAAGCAGTTCTGTACGATATCGCCCGGCCCCACGCCACAGGCATGCAGGAACCGACCCATCCGCCACCAGTCATGGCCGCCGCCGCCCGGTTCGTAGATCGGCCCCGGTGATTGAAACACATGGGCAAAGCTGCCCACCGCCTGCGTCGTCAGCCCGCCAAACGGCGCTGCGCTCCCCTGCGCGCTAACCAGGTCAGATTTACGCAACACCGGCAGCGCGGCCAGATCAGCGACCGACCTCACATTGTCTGCGTTGACTGACGCCAATGCGCGCCCATAGCCTGACAAACCCTGCGCGCGGGCAATTTGCAGCGGCAAGGCATCGGCGATGGCATCAGCGCGCACCGCTGCTCTGCGGGTCTCAAGATCATCAAAATATGGGGACATCGGCCATCCTTTGCCGGTCGCAGGGGGCGCGACAGGTTGACATGTTGATTGGAATCTCTGGTTGGGGCAATAAACGGCATACATTGGTATACCGCGCGAATTTCTGAATGAATTCATCGAAGGATCGACCATGACCGACCCGCATAGCACGACCCAGATCAGCGATGCCGACCTTGATCAGCGCATCAGCTTTCATGACGATTTGCAGGCCATGGAGGCCGATTTTTGCGACTTTCACTTTGACAGCTCGGCGCTGGTGAACCGCATGTATGACCGGCTTGAGGCGCGCATTGCCGCAACCGGAGAGGAGAAGTGGTTCTTTCTTGTGAACCTCAACGGCACCCGCATCGACCCGGTCGCCTGGACCGCCTATTCCCGGCGCGGCAAGGCGCTGAACATGGCGCATTCCATGGGGTCGGTCCGCTATGACGCCTCCGAGGTGACCCGGCGCCAGATCGAGCGCGCCGCCAATACCGAAGCGTTCGACCCGAACCTCTTTACCACCCGCGATGCCGCCATTGCGCGCATTCGTGAAATGCCCTCGACCCGGCGCAAGAAGCTGGTGCTTGAGCGCAATTACGAGCTTTCGGATTTTGTTCGCCGGGTAAAGTTTGATGAAGAGCGAGTGATCATGGACGTGGATTTTTCCCACTTCACCTTTCACCATTCCCGCGACGTGAACGAGTTTTACGACTACCTCGAAGACATGATCAAGGAAAGCGACCGGCGCTGGTTTTTCCTGGTCAACATGAATGGCTGCCAGATCCTTCCGGGGGCATGGATTCAATACGCCCATCGCGGCAAGCGACTTAACGAGGCCGGATCGCTGGGCTCGGTCCGCTATGCCACCGGATCGGAAACCGAGGCCGACATTCGCCTGCGCGCCGAAAGCGCCGGTTTCCGTCCCAACATCCGCAACACGCGCGAAGAAGCGCTGGAACGGATCGAGGAAATGCGGGTTGAACTGACGCAAGGCTAAACCCTCAGCTCAGCCACCGCTTGCGGCGGCGATAGGACCGTACATCGCGAAAGCTCTTGCGCCCCTCATCCGACATGCCGAGGTAGAATTCCTTCACATCCGGATTTTCGCGCAGATCGGCGGCGGGGCCGTCCATGACGACACGGCCGCTTTCAAGAATGTACCCGTAATGGGCAAAGCGCAGCGCCACATTGGTGTTCTGCTCGGCCAGCAGGAAGGTCGCGCCCTCCTTTTCGTTCAGCGATTTGACGATGTGGAAAATCTCTTCGACCAGTTGCGGCGCGAGGCCCATACTGGGTTCGTCCAGAAGAATCGTCTCGGGGCGGCTCATCAACGCACGGCCAAGCGCCACCATCTGCTGCTCTCCACCCGAGGTATATCCTGCCTGAGACTTTCGCCGGTCCTTCAGACGCGGAAAATACTCATAAACCTTGTTCAGATCTGCATCGATCTCACCCCGGCTTGACCCGCGCGTGTAGGCCCCGGTCAGCAGGTTTTCCTCAACGGTCAGATGCTCGAAACAATGCCGGCCCTCCATCACCTGGATCACGCCTTTCTTGACCAGATCAGAGGGCACTAGATCCTGCACCCGCTCGCCGCGATAGGTGATCGAGCCCTTCGTGACCTCGCCACGCTCCGATTTCAGCAGGTTCGAAATCGCCTTCAAGGTTGTGGTCTTGCCTGCGCCATTGCCACCCAGAAGCGCGGTGATGCCGCCCTTGGGCACCTTCAGGCTAACGCCCTTCAACACCAGGATCACGTGGTTGTAGATCACCTCGATGTTATTGACCTCCAGCAAGGTCTCCCGATTTTCCATGGCGTCCATCATGGTGCATCTCCATTGCAATCAGCCCGCGCCGATCTGTCCCAAGGCGCTTACGCCCTGGCTTCATCGTTCCAAAAATACTCAAATCCTCTGGCCGCGGCCCACGCCACGGCCAGAGAGTAGCTCAGGCCTTAGCAGCCAGACTCGATACCGTTTTCGGCGGCAAATGCGGCCGAGTCTTCGTCGATCAGCGGCTGCACCACTTCCTGATCCGATTGGACATATTCGGTGACCAGCTTGAACTCACCCGCAGCAGCATCCCATTGCGACACGGCGCCATAGCCATTGCCGCCATGGTTCTCACAGCTCACTTCGAATTCAGGACCGAAGTTCGGCAAACCAAGCGCGGTCATCTTCTCCTCGTTCATGACCAGCGCCTCCATGCCATCGCGCATCATGGCCGGCGTGATTTCGGACGTGCCGTGGATTTCCATCGCGGTTTTGGCCGCTTCCACCGACAGCATCGCCGTGTAAAGGCCACGGTTATAAAGCACCGATCCGACACCATCGCCCGCGCCGGATGCCTTGCCAGCATCGACAACGTATTTCTGCAGATCGTCATAGAGCGGATAGTCGCTGCCAAGGTTGTGCAACGCCAATGCCTTATACCCGTTCGCCGCATCCCCGGCAGGCTTCACGTCGTTTTCCGATCCGGACCACCAGATGCCGATGAAGTTTTCCATCGGGAAACGGATATTGGCCGCTTCCTGGATGGCCACCTGGTTCATCACGCCCCAGCCCCACATCAGCACATAATCCGGCTTTTCACGACGGATCTGCAGCCATTGCGATTTCTGCTCCTGCCCGGGGTGATCGACCGGCAGCAGTGACAGCTCGTAGCCATGCTTCTTGGCCAGTTCTTCCAGCGTGCGGATCGGCTCCTTGCCGTAGGCCGAGTTGTGATAAACCAGCGCCACCTTCTTGCCGCTGATGTCGCCACCATTCACATCAAGAATGTGGCTGATCGCATGGCTCGCACCATCCCAGTAGTTGGCCGGGTAGTTAAAGACATTGCGGAACACCTTGCCGTTCTTGGCCGAGGTCCGGCCATAGCCCAACGTGTGCAGCGGGATGCCATCCGCCGTCACTTTGGGAATAAGCTGATAGGCCATCCCCGTCGAATACGGGTTATAGACCAGAACGCCTTCGCCCTTGGTGGACTCGTAGCATTCAACCCCTTTTTCGGTGTTATACCCGGTCTCACATTCGACCACCTTGATCTTCTGGCCATTGATGCCGCCATCGCGTTCGTTGATCAGCGTGTAATAGTCAACCTGCCCGTCAGCGAGCGGGATACCGTTCGAGGCATAGGGCCCGGTTCGATAACTTAACACGCTGAAGGCCAGATCGGCCATCGCCGGGCCTGCCGCCACCACAGCCGCCAGCGCGGCAGTTGCTAATTTATATTTCATTGGTTTCGTACCTCCCTTGGTTTTCCCAATGTTCGCAGGGCGGGGTCCGCCCCACCACACTTCTTGCGGCCTTCCTAGTGCGGGAAGGGCCAAAGTCTCAGTTTTTCCTTCGCCACGCGCCACAGCTGCGCCAGCCCATGCGGCTCGGCAATCAGGAAAAGGATGATCAGCGCGCCCACGATCATGAATTCAAGATGCGCCGCCAGATCGGTGGGCCATCCCATCGCGCCGACCAGCACGTTCTTCAGCAGAACCGGCAACAGCACCAGAAACGCCGCCCCGGCAAAGGAGCCGAAGATCGAGCCCAGCCCGCCGATGATCACCATGAAGAGCACCAGGAAGGACTTGGTGATGCCAAACACCTCACCCACCTCGACGGCCCCCAGATAGACCGCGAAGAACAGCGCGCCCGAGATGCCGATAAAGAACGAGCTTACCGCAAAAGCGCTCAGCTTGGCCTTGAGCGGGTTGACCCCGATGATCTCGGCAGCAATATCCATATCGCGAATGGCCATCCACTTCCGCCCGGCCATGCCCCGCGTCAGATTACGTGCGATGATCGCACAGGCAAAGACGAAAACCAGACAGATCAAGTAGCCCGCCCAGGGCTGCGTCTCGGCACCGGTCACTGGCACGCCCAGCACGGTGCGCTCGGGCGCCGATATCTGTCCCGAGGCCGAATAGTTGTAGAACCACGGCACCCGGTTGAAGAGCCACACCAGAAAGAACTGCGCCGCCAGCGTTGCCACCGCGAGGTAGAACCCTTTGATCCGCAAACTGGGCAAGCCAAACAGAACACCTACCCCCGCGGTGATCCCACCGGCCAGAATGACGTGGATGATGATGCTGATCTCGGGGAACGATGTCATTAGCTTGTAGCAGGCATAGGCCCCCACCGCCATGAACCCACCCGTCCCAAGCGAGACCTGCCCGCAATAGCCCACGAGGATATTGAGGCCGATCGCGGCAATCGCATAGATCAGGAAGGGCAGGAAGACCGCATTGACCCAGTAATCGTTTATGATGAACGGCACCACGGCAAACGCCACCAGTAACACCACGTAATAGCGATACCGGTCAAACTTGATCGGAAATGTCTGGCTGTCGTCCGAATATGAGGTCTTGAAATCCCCGGCTTCACGATAGAACATCAGTTTTCTCCCATCAGTTCAGTTTCGCACCCAATCGATGGTACCGGGTGGGCGGGTGTCGTGGCGCACAGCGACACGCGGTCGCCCCGCCCGGATGACTCACACTCGTTCAATGATCTTCTCCCCAAAGAGGCCCTGTGGCCGGAACACCAGAAAGATCAGCGCCAGCACATAGGCAAACCAGTTCTCGGTCGCCCCGCCAACCAATGGGCCAATCGCAAACTCGAAAAGTTTCTCGCCAACCCCGATGACCAGCCCGCCGACAATCGCCCCGGGGATCGAGGTGAACCCGCCCAGCATCAGCACCGGCAAGGCCTTCAGGGCAATCAGGCTCAGCGAGAACTGCACACCGGACTTGGTGCCCCACATGATCCCCGCGACCAGCGCCACGAAACCGGCAACCGACCAGACCATGACCCAGATGAAATTGAGCGAGATGCCGACACTCAACGCCGCCTGGTGGTCATCCGCCACCGCCCGCATCGCCCGGCCCTGCTTGGTATATTGGGCAAAGATCACCAGCGCCACCACCAGCAGCGCCGCCACGACCGTCGCCACGATATCCAGATTGTCGATGAAGAACCCGTAGTCGAAGATGTTGAACGTGGTCTCGTCGATCCACAGGTTGATGCCCTGCGGCAGCCCCACATCCAGCTTCTTGATGTCGCTGCCCCACATGATGTCGCCAAATCCCTCAAGGAAATAAGCCAGGCCAATGGTCGCCATGAAGAGGATGATCGGCTCCTGATTGACCAGATGGCGGAAGATCAGCGTATTCACGATCCAAGCCAGTGCCACCATGATCACCATCGTCAGGATGATCGCCACCAGCCCCGGCACATGCCAGCCAAAATGATGGATCTCGGTGCCGAAGATGGCGTTGATCAGATGGGCAAAGGGCACCTGCCCTTCCATGATCCCCACCAGTGTCAGCGCCGCAAAAAGCGCCATCACGCCCTGCGCGTAATTGAAGATGCCACTCGCCTTGAAGATCAGCACGAAACCAAGCGCGACAAGCGCATACAGCACCCCGGCCATCAACCCGTTGAGAAAAACTTCCGTCGCGAAAACAAGTTGTTCAGGCATGTCTCAGGTCTCCGCTCGTCTGCGTGGTTTTTGCGATACGTGGGTGGGTGGGCTGGGGCGGATCGCAAAAAACCACGTCCTCCAGGTGCATCAAGGTCGAAAAATCAATCATGCGCCACCCCCAGATAGGCGTCGATCACCGCCTGATTGTTCCGCACCTCATCCGGCGTGCCATCGCCGATCTTCTTGCCGTAATCCATCACCACGACGCGATCAGAAAGATCCATGACCACACCCATGTCATGTTCAATCAGCGCAATCGTCGTGCCGAACTCGTCATTCACATCCAGCACGAACCGGCTCATATCTTCTTTTTCTTCTACATTCATACCCGCCATCGGCTCATCCAGAAGCAGGATAGAAGGTTCCGCCGCCAGGGCGCGCGCCAATTCGACCCGCTTTTTCAGCCCATAAGGCAGCCGTCCGACTGGGGTCTTGCGGATATGCTGGATTTCCAGAAAATCGATAATCTTTTCAACGAACTCCCGGTTCTCAACCTCTTCGCGTTCGGCCTTGCCCCGCCAGATCGCCTGCGCCAGCATACCGGCTTTCATCTGCCGGATACGACCGGTCATGACATTGTCCAGCACGCTCATGCCTTCAAAGAGCGCAATGTTCTGAAAGGTTCGTGCAATCCCCTGCCGCGCCACTTCATAAGGTTTCATCGGTGGGCGTTTTGCACCCTGATACCAGACCTCTCCTTCCTGCGGATGATAGAACCCCGATATCACGTTCAGCATCGATGATTTGCCCGCCCCGTTGGGCCCGATGATCGCTCGGATTTCACCCTCGCGGATATCAAAGCTGATATCCTGAATCGCGATAACTCCGCCAAACCTAAGGGTGATATTCTTCATCTCCATCACCACGCCACCGATCTTGCGGCCGTCTTCGGTGGTATAGCCTTCGCTTGCGTCAAGCATGGCAACGTCCTCTCAATTCAGCACGATACGGGGCCGTGTTCTGTGCCCACACGGGACGGTGGGCGGGGCGATGCCCGGCACGGGCGAGCGTCGTCCATCCGACCCTCATTCTGCCGCCACTTTCGCGCGCTCAACCGGCGTTACCGCAGCATCCACGATCTTCAGCGTCGCCGAAATCGACCCTTTGCGCCCATCTTCATAAGTCACTTCAGTCGTTGTATAAATTTCTTCCGAGCCGTCATAAAGCGCGCCCAGAAGATCCTCGAACTTGTCCGAGATCACACCCCGTCGCACTTTGCGCGTGCGCGTCATCTCACCGTCGTCAGCATCCAGTTCCTTATGCAACACCAGAAACCGATGCACCTGACAATGCGCCAGCATCGGATCATCCGCGAGGTTGCGGTTGACGTCTTCGACATGGGATTTGATCGTCTCCAGTACCATTGGGTGGCCCGCCAATTCCTGATAGGAGGCATAACCGATATTGTTGCGCTCGGCCCAGTTGCCCACCGCGTTCAGATCGATATTGATAAAGGCCGTGCATTCCTCGCGCTGGTTACCAAAAAGAACCGCCTCAAGAATGTTGGGAAAGAATTTCAGTTTGTTCTCGACATATTTCGGCGCGAACATCGCCCCATCCGCCATCTTGCCCACATCCTTGGCCCGATCGATGATCCGTAGCTGCCCGGTTTCCTCGTCAAAGAACCCGGCATCACCGGTCGCGACCCAACCTTCTTCGTCCTTGGTGCTCTTGGTGCTTTCTTCGTTCTTGTAATAGTATTCAAACGTCCCTGGGCTGCGATAGAACACCTCACCATTCTCGGCGATCTTGATCTCGACCCCCGGCGCCGGGACACCAACGGTATCACTGCGCACACCGCCATCGGGTTGCAACGTAATGAACACCGAGGCCTCGGTCTGACCATAAAGCTGCTTCAGGTTGATCCCCAAGGAGCGATAGAAATCAAAGATTTCCGGGCCAATCGCCTCGCCCGCCGTATACCCCACACGCACCCTGCCCAGACCCAGAGTATCCTTGAGCGGGCCGTAAACCAGCAGATTGCCCAGCCCATATTTCAGCCTGTCCATGAATCCCACCGGCTCGCCGTCCAGAATGGCGGGACCCACCTCACGCGCATGCGCCATATACCGGTGAAAAAGCCACCTCTTGAATCGGCCCGCATCTTCCATCCGGATCATCACGTTAGTCAGCTGATTTTCGAACACGCGCGGTGGAGCAAAATAATAGGTTGGCCCGATCTCGCGCAGATCATGCATCATCGTGTCGGCATTTTCCGGGCAGTTCACGCAGAACCCTGTCCAATAGGCCTGCCCTATCGAAAAAATGAAATCACCGACCCAGGCCATTGGCAGATATGCCAGCACCTCTTCGCCCGGCCCGAGCGTGTCAAATTCCGAGGATGATTTCGACGCCTCGATGATATTGCGATTGCTGAGCACGACCCCTTTGGGTTTACCGGTCGTGCCCGAGGTGTAAAGCATCACGCAGATCGACGAATAGTCCAGCTTGTCGCGCCGCGCCTTCAGGTCGCCGATGAATTCGTCGTAAGCAGCGCGGCCCTGTTCCTGCACATGGGCATACTGGTGCAGCTTGTGATGATCATATTTCCGCATCCCGCGGGGATCGATATAGATCATGTGCTCGAACTGATGCAGGTTGTCCTGAATTTCAATGATCTTATCGACCTGTTCCTGGTCCTGCACCACGGCGAAACGCGCGCCGCAATGTTCCATCACATAGGCCATCTCTTCGGCGGCACTGTCCTGGTAGAGTGGCACGGGCACCGCGCCCACCGATTGCGCCGCCACGATCGCCCAATAGAAATACGGTCGGTTGCGGCCAATGACAGCGATGAAATCACCCTCATTGACGCCCAGATTCAGAAACCCAAGCGCAAGCGCCTCGATCTCCTTCTCGGTCTCGGCCCAGCTCCAGCTTTGCCAGATCCCGTATTCCTTCTCGCGATAGGCAGCCTTGCTGCCGAATTCGCTGGCGTTACGTTGCAAAAGCGCCGGAATGGACGCAAGCCCACCGGTCGCCTGAGGCGATTGTGCCAAATCTCTTTCCTCCCATGTGCCCGCTTGCCGGACAGATGATCGCATTCAAGGCGATTCTATCTGTCGCCAAGGGTGCGGGTTTCAGCATCGAGGTCAACTTTTTCCTGAACATTTCCCAATCCTTACGAATTGTAACAAGCCGGACCGCACCCTTGACATGCGCCTCTTGCACCCGGAAACATTGAGGCCCACAGAAGATTTCCGGTGACAAAGGAGCGGCCCGATGCAGATCGATTTCTGGTTCGAATTTGCCTCGACCTACTCCTATCTCAGCGCGTTGCGCTTGCCCGGCCTTGCGGCGAAAGCGGGCGTCACGGTACGTTGGCGACCTTTCCTTCTGGGGCCGATTTTTGCCGCCCAGGGTTGGGATACTTCGCCATTCAACATCTACGCAGCAAAAGGCAACTACATGTGGCGTGATATGGAGCGGCGGGCCGGCAAGCTTGGCCTCAGCATCCACCGCCCCGATCCATTTCCGCAGAACAGCCTGCTTGCTGCACGCGTGGCGCAGGCGGCCCCTGAAGGCCCTGAGATGATTGCCTTTTGCCACAATGTCTACCTAGCGCAATTCTCGGAGCGGCTGGAAATTTCAGACCTGGACGTGATCGCCGCCTGTGCCAGCGCCGCGCGACTTCCGGGCGATATTATCGCGCAATCCCAAAGCGATGAGAATAAGCTCGCCCTGCGCGCCGCTACCGAAGACGCCATCCGGCACGGCATTTTCGGCGCGCCAAGCTTCACCGTTGACGGCGAGTTGTTCTGGGGCGACGACCGGCTTGAGGATGCGCTGGACTGGGCGGTGCGTCATGGCTGATACCAGCACCATGACCACGGCGGGCCTGAACCTGATTCAGCAGGCCCTGTCGATCTATGACAGTGACCTCAAGCTAGCCGTCTGCAACCGTCGCTTTCAGGAAATGTTCGATCTGCCCGATCACCTTGTGACCCCCGGCGCCAGATTCGAAGACACGATCCGATATCTTGCCGAGCGCGGAGAGCATGGCGAAATCGACGATATCGACGCCTTCATCCGCACCCGTGTCGAACAGGCCCGCGCATTTGAGCCGCATTACATGGAACGGCCCCGCGCCAATGGCCACACCATCAGCGTTGAAGGCTCGCCCCTGCCCGAGGGTGGCTGGGTCACCGTTTATACCGACATTACCCGAACCAAGCGACAAGAGGCGCTGCTGCGTGCCCGGTCCGAGGAACTCTCGGATCAGCTCTCGGGTTATTCCGAGGAACTCACCACCACCAACCGCCAGCTTGAAGCGACGATCATCGCGCTGGAAGAGGTCAAACGCCAGTTAACCGCGTCCGAGGCGCGAACCCGGCTGACGACAGAGATGATGCCCGCCCATATCGCCCATGTCGGCCCCGACCGGCGCTACACTTATTCCAACCGGCGGCTCAGCTCGGTCATGCCCGGTAGCCTGTCCGAAATCATCGGGCTAACTGTGGAAGAGGCGATGGGCACCGAGGCCTTTCAGGCTATCAACACCCAGCTGGAAAATGCTTTTGCGGGAACACCTTCGGTGTTTGAGTTCACCCATCACCTCAGCTCGCGCCGCATTCGCGCCGCCTTTACGCCTGATGGGGCGCAAGGCATCTATATCCTGTCGATGGACATCACCGAAGAGGCCCAGACCCGCGCTGCGTTGCAACAGACCCGCCGTCGCGAGTTGGCTGCGCAGATGACCAGCGGATTGGCGCATGATTTCTCTAACCTCCTGACCATCATCCTGGGCATGCAATCGAAATTGCAACGCATGGATCTGTCCGACGAAGCAGGTGAATGGATCACTGCCACACTTTCGGCCGCCCGGCGCGGCGGCAGCCTGCTCAATCGCATTGCCGACATGACCGGCCACCGGGAACACACGCCAACCCCCACTGATCTAGGCGCGTTTTTGAACGATCTCGAACCGCTCGCGCGCTCTACCCTGCCCACAGGTGTCCGTTTCCGCACTGACAACCATGCGGGGCCGGGGGCCTACCTGCTGGACGGCGGCATGTTACAGGATTCACTGCTTAACCTGGTGCTCAACGCCCGTGATGCCTGCGGCGACACTGGTACGATCACCCTGAGCTTGAGGACCGTCAAAGACACCTGGCTGGAATTCACTGTTACCGATACCGGGCCGGGATTTTCCGAGCAGGCTCTGGCACGCGCGCTTGAACCCTTCTTTACCACCAAGGGCGGCGAAGGCTCGGGACTGGGTTTGGGCATGGTCTATGACATGACCAAGCTGGCAGGCGGGCGCATTGATCTGGGCAACACCGATCAGGGCGCGCGCGTCACGCTGCAATTACCGTTGCGCCCCGCCGCGGCTTCCCTGCCCCCCGGCATGATCCTGCTGGTCGAAGACAGCCCCGATCTGCGCATGACCATCCGCGATATGCTGCGCGATGCCGGTCATGCGGTGGTTGAGGCTACCAGCGTGGTTGAGGCGTTGGCATTGTTGCCGGAACTTCCTCAAATTTCAGCGCTTTTATCCGACATTACGCTTGAAGGGGATCAGACAGGGCTTGACCTGATGGCCGCCTTGCCTACCGGCCATTGCCCGGCCTTTCTGATGACATCGCTGCCGCCCGATGATCCGCTGCACAAGCGCGCTCTGGATCTTGCGCCGGTCCTGCGCAAGCCCTTTACCGCCGCCCAACTCGCCGACTTTCTAAGCCAGGAAACACAGCCATGACCGCGCCGCTTGTCACCATTCTCGACGATGAACCGGCCATTCGCACCCTGCTGGCCGATACGCTGGAAGAGGCCGGGTTTCGCACCCTTACCTTCGGCCGCGCGACCGAATTCGAGGCTTCGCTGAAATCGGTGACCCCGGATGTCTGCCTGGTGGATCTGTCGCTGCCGGATCGTGACGGGCTGACACTGGTGCATCGCCTGGCGCTGGAACAGGGCGCAACGGTGATCATCATCTCCGGCCGCGCGCAGGTTCAGGACCGGGTGACCGGACTGGAACTCGGGGCCGATGACTATATCATCAAACCATTCGACCCTGCCGAGGTCGTGGCCCGCATCCGCGCCCGCCTTCGCCGCGATACACCGGCGCGCCAGACCGGCGACACAGCGACCTTCGAAGGTTGGACCGCCCATTTCAACAGCTACGTGCTGGAAGACGATCAGGGGCAGGAAACGCCGTTTTCGCATGCCGAGGGCGAGGTGCTGCGGCTGTTTCTCGACCGGCCCAAACGGCTGATTTCCCGGCAGGCAATGCAAGAGGCGCTTGGCGGTGGCGCGGGTGAGAGTTTTGATCGCGCGATGGATGTTCGTATCTCACGGCTTCGCACCAAGCTACGCGAAGACCCCAAAAACCCCCGCCTGATCAAGACGATATACGGTGCGGGCTACATCTTTCTGGGTGATGTCCGCTGGCGTTAGGGCCTGTTGAGCCTACAGCCCCTCCTGAACCACTTCGTCAATCCATGCCCGGGCGATTTTCAAATGCGGTACAGCCCCGTCTTGCTGGTGATAAAGCATCCACAACGGCTGGCGCAGAACAACTTGTGACGCCACCGCCAGCCGCTCATCTCGCTCCCCGATGAACCGAGGCAGCATCGCCCGCGCTGCGCCGCCCGCCACGATTTCGCAAAGCGCATCGAATTGCTGCACACGGAATCTGAACCCATGCTCGCCTGCAAGGTTCATCATCACCTCTTCGCCCGAAGTGCGCACATGCCTGGGCATCAAACCGGCCCAGGGCAGATCATCGTCCGGCTCCGATGCGGGGCGATAGACCGCATAAGGTATCTCTCCGACCTGTTCGGCCTCTATCCTTGGATCGTGGTCACGAATTTCACCCGGTCGGTCCTCGATCCTGAGCGCGATATCAGCCTCGCGTCGTTGCAGCCCGGCCTTGCTGGCGGTACCGACCAGCTCGACCCGGATACGGCGGCGCGCACTAAGACGACCGACTGCCGGCGCAAAAAGGTACGAGATAAGAAAGGGCGGCGCCGTCATCCGCATGTCTCGCCAGATCGCACCGTGATCCGGCATCGGATTGGCCTGCTCGGCGTCGCGCAAAGCCTCCGCCGCCGCCTCGACATGCGCTAGCAAGGGTTCGCATTCCTTGGTCGGGTAAAACCGGTCGCCATCGCGAATGAACAACCGGTGCCCCAAACGCTGCTCCAGCGATTTGACCCGGCGACCGACGGTAGTGGCATCCAGTCGCAGCATCCGCGCCGCGCCGGTATAGGTTCCCGTCCGGAACACCGCCAAGATGGTGCGCCAATGGTCCCAGTCTATCATGGAGATGTCCCCCTGCTTGCGCCAACTCACATAGGCCTGCATTTTCGCAGGTACAACGACGATTATCATACATTGAATTGCAAAATCACAGGGGCAAAACTCCGCACACTGATAACAGACCGACAACAACAGGAGACTGAAAAATGAAATTTTCAACCCCCATCCTGAAAGCCACCGCCGCGATGGCCATAACACTTTGCGCATCGCCGCTTCTGGCCGGTGACATGCCCACAGCTCAGGAAATCGCCGATGCCGTCTCGGATCACACCTACCAGGGCTCGATGAGCGCCGGCGGGTCCGGCTTCAGCGAATATTATGCGGCAGACGGAACCATCCGCGGTGTGGACTATACCGGCAAGTGGCGCACAGAAGACGGGGTGATGTGCTTCAACTACGGTCAGGATGATCGCTGTTTTGGTATCACTCTCGATGGTCCATCCATGGTGATGTATAAAGACGACAAAATCGATGGCAACGGCATGCTGATCAAGGGTAATCCTCAGGATTTCTAGGACGCGCAAAGCGAATGGTCCCGGGCATACCGGCCCGGGGTCAACGGCCCGAGCCACAGCGCGAATGGCCAGAGATGTGCGAACGTATCTGCATTGGTCGATCGCGGGGCGGTCGCACCGACGAAGCTGGTGCAATCGCGGCTTTCTGCGCCCATGAGACCGCCGTCAAAGACACTATTTCGCCGGACAGATTGCTCGTCCCATCACAGGCCAGCGAAGGGTGAGCACCGCTCTGCGCTTTACTGGCAAAACCCATCCCGCCCACGCCCTAACCGCACTCCAATGATCACGAGAAATTTTTCGAACTGATCGCACAACGCGGCTGAAGCTTCGCGTCACTTCGCCTCAAGCGCCCCGAGGAGGATGGCGGAGCCGGACGACGAGATATCAAGCGTGCGCGGAGCGCGCACTCATTCAGATAAACGCCCTTCCAGAACAAGCCTACTCGGCGGCAACCGCGCCCTGTTCTGCCGCTTCGACCTTCACCGCCGAAAACTTGAACTCGGGGATCTTGCCGTAGGGGTCGACCGCCGGGTTGGTCAGGATGTTGGCCGCCGCTTCGACATAGGCAAAGGGCAGGAACACCATGTCAGGGGCAATCGCACGGTCGGCGCGGGCCATGATCTCGATGCTGCCGCGTTTGGTAGTCAGGCGTACATGATCGCCCGGCTCCACCCCCAACTTGCGCAGGGTGCTCGGATGCATCGAGCAGTTGGCCTCGGGCTCTACCGCATCAAGCACAGTTGCGCGCCGCGTCATCGACCCGGTATGCCAGTGTTCCAGCTGCCGCCCGGTGGTCAGGACCATCGGATACTCGGCATCGGGCGGATCGTCCGGCGCTATCACGCTGGCCGGGGTAAACCGCGCGCGGCCCTCGGGGCGTGGGAAACCGTCGCCGAACACCACCGCCTGACCGGGATCTTCTGGGCTGAGGCTGGGATAGGTCACCGCGGTATTCTCCAGCCGTTCCCAGGTGATATTGTCAAGCGAGCGCATGTTGATCGCCATCTCGGCAAAAACTTCACTGGGATGCGTGTAGGTCCAGTTCAGACCGCAGCGCTTGGCCAGCTCGACCTCGATCAGCCAGTCCTCTTTCGCCTCACCCGGGGGAGGCACCGCAGGCCGCAGCATCTGCACCTGCCGGTTGGTATTCGACACCGTGCCGGATTTTTCATAAAGCGCCGAGGCGGGCAGGATCACATCGGCATAGTTGGCCGTTTCGGTGATGAAGATATCCTGCACCACCAGATGGTCGAGCTTGGCCAACGCATCACGAGCGTGTTCCACATCCGGGTCAGACATGGCCGGGTTTTCGCCCAGGATATACATCGCCTTGATCTGATCGTCATGCACCGCATCCATGATCTCGGTCACGGTCAGGCCCTTCTCGTTCGAGAAATCACCGGTCCCCCAGACATCGGTGAAAGCCGAGCGCACGCCATCATCAGTCACCGTCTGATAATCCGGCAGGAACATAGGGATAAGCCCCGCATCCGATGCCCCCTGCACGTTGTTCTGGCCGCGCAGCGGGTGCAGCCCGGTGCCGGGGCGACCCACCTGACCGCACATAAGGGCAAGGCTGATCAGGCAGCGTGAATTATCCGTGCCGTGAATATGCTGGCTGACGCCCATCCCCCAGAAGATCATGCCTGATTTTGCGGCGGCAAAGTCGCGCGCGACCTGGCGCAGGGTTTCCGCCGGGATGCCACAGATATCTTCCATCTTCTCGGGGGCGAAATCGGCCAGGTGCGCCTTTTCCGCTTCCCAATTCTCGGTATAGGCGTCGATATATTGCTGATCGTAAAGGCCTTCCTCGACGATCGTGTGCATGATCGCGTTGAGCATACTGACATCGGCACCGGGGCGGAATTGCAGCATATGAGTTGCGAACCGGCGCAGCCCCACGCCGCGCGGGTCCATCACGATCAGCTTACCGCCGCGCTTTGTGAACTGCTTGAAATATGTCGCGGCAACAGGGTGGTTTTCGATCGGGTTGCAGCCGATGGCAATCGCCACATCGGCGTTTTCGATCTCGTTGAACGTGGCCGTGACCGCGCCGGAACCCACATTTTCGATCAATGCCGCGACCGAGGACGCATGGCAGAGCCGCGTACAGTGGTCCACGTTGTTATGACCAAAACCCTGACGGATGAATTTCTGGAACAGATACGCCTCTTCGTTGGTGCATTTGGCCGAGCCGAAACCCGCCACTTCGCGCCCACGACCCTTCAAGCCACCGGCGGCGAAATCCAGCGCCTCATCCCAGCTCGCCTCGCGGAAAAACTCCTGCCAGTTGTCCGGGTTGACGTTCAGCCCCTTCTCCGGTGCAACTTCGCGGCGGATCAGCGGCTTGGTCAGGCGGTGCTGATGGTGGATATAGTCATAACCAAACCGGCCCTTGACGCAGAGACGGCCTTCGTTTGCAGGGCCATTGATGCCTTCGACATATTTGACCTTACCATCCTTAACCTTGATGCTGATCTGACAGCCAACGCCGCAGAAGGCGCAGACGCTTTCGACCTCGCTGTCGTAATCCTTACTGTCCCCCACCTGGGCGTCATCCACGACGCTTGACGGCATCAGCGCGCCCGTCGGACAGGCCTGCACACATTCGCCGCAGGCCACGCAGGTGCTCGCGCCCATCGGATCGGCGAAATCGAAGGTCGGATAGCTGTCATGGCCCCGTCCCGCCATGCCGATCACGTCATTGACCTGCACCTCGCGGCAGGCGCGCACGCAGAGACCGCACTGAATGCAAGCGTCCAGATTAACGCTCATCGCCACGTGGCTGTCATCCAGCAGCGGGATGCGCCCCTCTTCCAGCTTGGGAAAACGGCTTTCCGTGACACCATTGGCCTCGGCCATGTCCCACAGATGCGAGGATTTGTCATGCGACGCCTCACGCTCGGGCTGATCCGCCAATAGCATTTCGACCACCATCTTGCGCGCGTTTTCAGCGCGAGCGGAGTTCGTCGTGACCACCATGCCGTCTGTCGCTTCGCGGATGCACGACGCGATGAGCGTGCGTTCGCCCTCGACCTCGACCATGCAAGCCCGGCAGTTTCCGTCCGGTCGATAGCCCGGTGCGGGCTTGTGGCACAGATGCGGGATCACTAGCCCGCGGCCATGCGCCACGTCCCAGATTGTCTGGCCCTTCTCAGCCTCGACTTCCTTGCCATCAAGGGTGAATTTGATCGTCTCGGACATGGGCATAACTCCTTGTTCGCAGCACCTTAGACCATGCCGCAGGAAATGGGACCCCGCCAATCCCGACACCTCCCCACTTTTTTGCGCCATAGCCATGATCAAGCTGCCGAGCCCACAGCTTTTCCCGCCAAACCTTTGTCAGATGTTGACGGCCGAATGTCGCCACCTCGATCGGCGTGGGAACCGGCGAGTCGCGATTGCTATAACGCCGGGCTATCGAATCACTAAATTCTCGCATAGGTTGATAATTTCTCGCTATGCGCGATAATCTAACTGTTTGCGGCACCAGGGAGCAAATCTGATGCATATCGACTGTCACAAGGTTAAAATCCTGCATCATTGGAGCGCAAATGGCGGCCACCTTCTCAGCAGTGCGGTTCTGGTCGAATTTACCCTGCACGACCACGCGTTTCAAAAACAGCCGCTGCGCAGCCGCCTGGTGGAATATGTCTGCCTGCCAATCGATCCGGGCGACCCCGAGATAGTCAACACCGGAAAACTGGAGCAACAGGCCTGCGAGCAGATCAGATGCTATTTCAATGGCGACGGTCGGCGCGAAAACCTGTTTACAGACGGCTCAGACCCTGCGTCTGACAACGACACTGATTATGTCCTCTCTCCCGCCGACGAGGCCGAGTTGCAGGCCGAGCTGCGCCTGATTGAACAGGACGTGGAATACACCGCGACACCCGCGCCCGAAACATTGCCCCGGCGCGAGACCAGACAACCCGCACCGGCCTGAGGCAGCTCCGACGTCGTCCGTTCCCGTGGGCAGCTGATAAAAATCGGCATCCATCGGCTTTCCTCTGCCCGCACCCGGCGCTACGCTTATCTTCGGAAACCGAACGCAGGACCCATACAGTGACCGAAATCATCCTTGTCCGACACGGGCAGGCCAATTCCCATGCCAAGGACGAAGCCAGCTATGACCGGCTCTCGGATCTGGGCCGCCAGCAGGCGACCTGGCTGGGTGAACATATGCGCCGCACCAACCCGCATTTCGATCACGTGATCACCGGAACGCTGAACCGACAAGCTGACACCGCCCGCGCCATGGGTTATGAGATCACCAATCAGGATAAGCGACTGAACGAGCTGCAATATTTCCCCATGGCCGAGGCGTTGGAGAGCCAGCATGGCACCCCCTATCCGCAAAGCGTGAGTGATTATGTGCATCACCTGCCGGTGCTGATGGACCATTGGCAGCGCGATCTGCTCGACGGCATCCCCGAGCGTTTTGACAGTTTCACCACCCGGATCATCACCCTGATCGAAGAGCTTTGCGGCGCCCATGGCCGGGTGCTTCTGGTCACCTCGGGAGGGGTGATTGGCATGGTGGTGCGCCACATTCTGGCCCTGGACAATGGCGCTGTCTCGCGGATCATGCTGCAGATCATGAACAGTTCTCTGCACCGGCTGCATTTCGTGCATGATCAACTGATGCTGGGCACGTTCAACGCCACGCCCCATCTGGACGCACCTGATCGCGCCCATGCCCGCACCTTCGTCTGACTCGCCAAAAGGACCCGTATCGATGAAACTCTACTATGCGCCCAACACGATCTCGATCGCCTCGGTGATTGCCCTGCACGAAGCGGAGATAGCGTTCGACGCGCTGCGGCTCGATTTCGCGTCCGGGGAACAGACCAAGCCCGACTATCACGCCATCAACCCCAAAGGCAGGGTGCCGGCGCTGATCACCGATCAGGGCATCCTAACCGAAACCGGCGCGATCCTGGATTACATCGCCACGCTGGCACCGGATAAGGGCCTTGTGCCGTCCGATCCGTGGCAGGCGGCGCAGATGCGCTCGGTGATGTATTATCTGGCCTCGACCATGCATGTGAACCACGCCCATAAAATGCGCGGCCACCGCTGGGCGGATGACGAAAGCGCCCGCGCCAACATGACCGCCAAGGTACCCCAGACCATGACCGAGAGCTGCCGGTTCATCGAGGAAAACGCCCTCGCCGGCCCTTTCGTGATGGGCGAGACGCTGACCATCGCGGACCCATATCTCTATACGGTTTGTTCCTGGCTCGAAGGCGACGGCGTCGATGTCAGCGCCTTCCCCAAGATCCTTGCTTTCCGCGTCGCCATGCAGGCCCGCCCCTCGGTCAAGCTTGCCCATGAGGCAGGCATGTTTGGTTGAGGATCAAGTGTCTCTTTGCGGACAAAGCACCAAATTGCCGCGAGCGCCCCAATGGCTGCTTTCGGCATTTCATGCCTGGGTTGTTAACGCGCAAGGTTGATATGAGTTGCTATACAATTAGTAGCGCATTAGGTCCCTGCCTTCAGCGCTTGACCGAGATGTAAGGACTCGGCCTATTGGTCAGACAACCTTCTTTCCCTCTTTCTCGGCTTGTCGCAGTTCGCGTACAAAGGTTTTCACGATAAGGGCCAGAACGACTGCGGAAATAAGTGGCCAGATTGGGACATAAAATGTCGGCATGGTATGCTCCTTTCAATGCTCTCAAGTGGGTTTCAGTTGTTCATCGGCAGCACGCACCGCATCCATAGCTGCGTCATCGTCAAAGCTGGTGACGCGCTCGTTGATCAGGTCGGAATCGAACTCTTCTTTGCCCATCAGGCTCAGGGCGACACAGATAAAGCTCCCTTCCCCAAGAACCCACGTGCAATCAGAAAAAAGCGATCCACCTTGCGCGTCGTGGTCCATTTGGATGAGTTTCATTTTGAATTTCCTAAGGTTGGAAACGGCTTATCGCCAAGAGACGTGAGGCGGTGAGTGTTTTCTCATGCTTCGAATGGATATGGTTTTCCGCGCCGATGTCGCGCAGCATTCGGTCTGACAAATGGGCAATGGCTCGACGCTCTTTTGCGTAGCGCCGATATTCTGCCCACCGGTGACGCACCTGTGCGGCCCGCTGACGAATTGCATGATGTCCAATTGCGTTTTGCCCATGTTCGATAGCAGTCATTGGTCCGCTCCATTCAAGGTCAGTGTTTGCCGCGTGTTGGCTCTGGTCGAATGGGGCCGGGTTTGAACGCCCTCAACCAAGGAAACCTGTGAGACTATGCTGGTCGCAATACGCCTGGCACTTATGCCCGCCGCGTAAAAGAAACCCTGGAAGATCACACCATAGCCAGTAAACCAAAGTCCTGGATTGCGCGTATCTTTCTGGCCCATCGGGTGAAGCGGGTAGCCCTTGCTGTCGAGCGCGCCGAGGTGGTTGAACAGATCGTCCAGGCCGGGCCGGTAGCCAGTGGCGCAAATCACTACATCCGGGCAGATCTTGCGGCCATTGGACAATTCGACCGCGCTGGCCGTGAAGCCCACGGTCTCTTCAACCGCTTCAAAGCGACCGGATTTTAGAGCCGCGACAAACCCGTCATCCAGGGCGAATGTCACACCATCTTTTAGCATCCGTGAACCACCACCCAAAGCATGGCGGCGCAATCCATAGCTGCGCAGGTCCCCAAAGAATACCCGCTGCATGACAGCGAATATCGGGTCCAGTGACCATTTCGGCAGGTGAGCGAACAGGTTCGCAAGGCGATGAAGCGGGAAACCCAGCACCCGTGTTGGCAGGATCGCGGGTCCGTGTCGGACCGACACCCAGACCTGCGCGGGATCGCTGCGCGACAGATGGTTCAGGATATCTGTGCCTGAGTTACCCGCGCCAATAACCAAAACCTTTTTACCGTCATATTCGCTAGGGTCGGCAAAGTCGGCAGAGTGGAGTACCGCGCCGCCAAATTCGTCCATGCCGGGCCAGATCGGCATGGACTTCAGACGCTCCCGTCCGGTCGCCACGACCAGGTCAGAGCAGTGAAATTCGCCGTTGTTCGTCTGCACATACCAGCCACCCTCCTGACGCTTCACAGCGGTGACGCGCGTGTTGAGCCGGATCGGCACGCCCGATCTGGCGGCATATTCGGTCAGATATCCAACCACGGCGTTCCGGCGCAGATATGTATCCTTGTCGCGGATCATATGAGAACGGGGAAGTCGGGAAAGCCGGCGATGGCTATTCAGGCGTAGCCGGGGGTGGCGCATGCGCCAGGGGGTCGCGACCTGATCGGAGGCCTCCAGGACAGTGACAGGAACGCCCCGTGCGCGCAGTTCCTTTGCCGCGGCAAGGCCGGACAATCCTGCGCCGATAACGATGGCATTTTTAGCTTGGTTCGGTTTCATGGTTACATCCTTAAAATGCGAGGCTAGGCGGCTATCGATTTGCAGATTTGTGAAAGGTGCCTGTGGTCTGTGCCACAGCAGCCACCGAATACTTTCAGGTTCGGAAGCATCTGGCGCAGGCTTTGGTACTGAGCGCCAAGCTCTACAGGGTCGCCATCATCAAGGGTTTCGCAACAATCAAGCTCGGCATGAGACATGCGTGACGCATTCGCCCGAACACCAACAATACGCCGGGTCCAATCCGCATCTTTCGGAAGCATGCCGGCGAAGTGATCCGGGTGCGCACAGTTGATCATGAAGTAGGCTGGCTTTGCCGTGGCCTGTGCATCAACCTGCGTAATTGCATCACCGAGAGTCTCTCCGGTCGGCAAACATCCGTCGGTTTCCAGCGTGAAACTGATGACGCAGGGCACACCGGCCTCTGCCGCAGCATTGGCAACGCCGATCGCCTCGGGGATGTTGGTGATTGTGAGCGCGGAAACCATGTCAACGCCGCTTTTGACGAAGGTCGCAATCTGAAAACCATGATATTTATGCGCTTCTTCGACGCTCATGATCGTCTTGGGGTCATAGCCGTCACCGCGCGGGCCGATAACACCGTTGATAAGCACGTTCAGCCCCTGGCCAAAGTCGCGCCGCATGGTCATGGCCGATGTGACAGCGTCCGCGTTAACGGCGTTCAGGTGCTCCAGATCGTGCCCAAGTTCCCGACCCCAGTCGGGATTGGCGCGCCACGTGTTTGTATCAAGGACAAGACCAGTATTGTTCTTGCGGGCAAGGTCAAAAATCGGTCTGAAATACTCTTCGATTGCAGCGCGGCCATCGGCAAGTTGCGACAGTGGGTAGGCCGCGAAGCAAGGCATGTCGAACCCCTTTTTGAACAACAGCCATGTTTCGAACCCGGCATCTGTCAGGAAAAGCTGGCTGGTTTCATGGGGCAATTTTCTACGTGTCATTTTTATCTCCGTTTACGTGGTTTGGTAGTTTTTCGTGTCGCGGCGCACATGCGTCCGTCCTGCGCTGGTATTGCCGCAAGCCTGTGAGTCGTGATATGCCGATAAATGACCAAAACGGTGAATATCGGACATGCCTTTGAAATCGACCACACCCATCTGTCGAACCGCGGTCGTGGCCATACCATGTGCGGGAACCTCAACCGTGTTCTGCATCCTTGATGCATTGGCATCGGTTGGCCGTGATTGGGAAATGCTGCACGGGACGCAGCCTAAGCCGCCGGTTTTTGAGCCAGCACTGCTCACGCTGGACGGTAAGCCCTACAACGATATCAATGGCCGGCGGATCACACCGGACGGACGCCTGAAGGATTTCGGGCAGCCGGACCTTGTCATCATCCCCGATCTGCACTTTGCGCCGAACACGCCGCTACCCGACGATTTTGCCAAGCTGGCCCCATGGCTGGTTCAAGCCCACGCAGGTGGCGCGATGGTGACATCAGTATGTTCAGGCGCTTTGTTGCTGGCGGCGACTGGCCTCCTGAACGGCCTTGAGGCCACAAGCCACTGGAGTTTTTGCGACGTTATCGCACAGCGATTTCCCGAAATCAGAATGCAGCGCGAAAGAATTCTGATCCCCGCGGGCGAAGGGCATCGGATTGTGACCGCAGGTGGGGCATCAGCCTGGGGCGATCTGGTGCTGTATCTGGTTGGTCGAATTGCGGGGCACGAAGAGGCAAGACGCATCGCCAAGGTATATTTGTTGCAACCCCATAGCGAGGGGCAATTGCACTATGCCTCGTTGCTGGCCGGGGCCCAGCACGAAGATGGGCTGGTTGCCGAGGCGCAGGTCTGGGCGGCGGATAATTACGCCTTGGCTTCTCCAGTCGCCGCGATGGCAGAAAGGTGTGGGTTGACGGAACGCAGCCTGCTGCGCCGGTTTCGCAAGGCGACCGGACAAACGCCGGTGGACTACATCCAGACCCTGAGGATCGAAGAGGCCAAGCAGATGCTGGAGACCACCGACATGCCCATTGAAGAGATCGCTGACGAAGTTGGCTACACCGAAACGTCAAGCTTCCGAAATGCCTTCCGGCGATATGTTGGAATGCCAGCCTCAATGTATCGCAAGAAACGTCTGTCTCTGATCCCGATCCTATCAAACGAATTGGTTTCCTGACAAAACTGAAGCGTTGCTGAGATGCGACGGGAGCGGCTTTTGTTGCTACATTGGGGCAACCTGCGGGGCCGGCCCATACCCGATGGGGTGGATAGCTCCTGCTCCCCCGGCGTCGCAATGCGCCATAGTGCAGTTGTGTATCACTGCTAGGAAA
>NZ_JAIMIB010000022.1 GCF_019966515.1 Roseovarius aestuarii
GTATGGCTATAGAAATCGGCAAGATGAGCGCGAATGCTGTGCAAGTCGACGAACCGATCAATCGACCGCAACAGATGTTCTTGAGGGACGTGATCCTCCAGCGAGAACGCGTAGAACAGCGCTGCCTGCGCTTCCTGCCTCGGTCCCAACATCGCTCAATCTCCCATCTCAATGTAGAGATTGAATCAGCGACATGCCCCTCAATCAAGGAAGAGTTTTTCAACGAAATAAGCCAAAACTCCCAATTTCTGTAGATTGCATGAACGTCTGCCTCCTTGATCTTGTCATTTGTTACTTTATAAAATAACAAACCTTCAAGTACCGGAGGTTCGAGCATGAGAAAACCAGCCACAGCGCGACAGGACGATGTTTTAAGCGTACTTAATGCGTGCGAAAAGCCGATGACAGCCTACCAGATACTTGAAGAGTTACAGGCGCATGAACCGGATATTGCGCCACCAACCGTTTATCGCACCTTGTCGGCACTAACCGATCAAGGGCGCGCACATCGGCTTGAATCCATCAAGGCCTTTGTGCCCTGTCGGTGCAATCATGCCGAAAGTGTACCGGTTCTTGCGATTTGTGAAGAATGTGGATCGGTCGAAGAGCACGATGGCAGCGGTCTGTTGCCAAAGCTAACCAAGCTCACGGACCACAGTGCATTCTGTGCAGAGCGTCACATCGTCGAAATCCATGGGCAATGCGGAATCTGCGCAGCCTGACCTCACCCAAACCAGTCGCATTGGACACATCATGAAACAGACACTTTCCCTGCTTTCCATTCTCGCCGCCGTCCCTGCACTTGCAGAAGATACCCGCCAGCTCGATGCCCACGAACACGGCGTAGGCGTGCTGAACATAGCTATCGAAGGCATAACGGTGGCCATGGAGTTCAATGCCCCTGGAGCAGATATTGTCGGTTTCGAATATGCCGCCGAAAGCGAAGCAGATCGCGCGGCGGTGGATGCAGCGGTCGCCACGCTTGCGGCACCGCTTGATCTGTTTGTGCTGCCTGCTGAGGCTGAATGCTCGGTAACGCAAGCGATTGCAGGGCTCGAAAGCGAAGAGGCCCACGGCGAGCACGCGGATCATGACGACCATGCAGGCCATGGTCAGCACGAAGAACATGATGACCATGCTGAACACGATGATCACGCAGAGCACGAGGAACATGCGGGCGAAGCCGGGCATACAGAGTTTCATGCTGAGTATACCCTTACCTGCGCCAATCCGATGGCTTTGACCGAAATCGGCTTCGCCTATTTCGATACCTTTGAAAACGCGCGTGAGCTTGAGGTGCAGATCATTACCAGCTCTGGCGCGCAGGCGTTTGAAGTGCAACGTGATGCGCCGGTACTCGATCTGCGGAGCCTTTTTTAAGGTGACGCTGCCGGTCCTTGAACTCTCAGAAGTCGGGTTTCATTGGCCCGGCCGAACAAGGTTCGCTCTGTCTTTGTCCAACTTCACTGTTGATAAGGGCGAAGCGGTATTGCTCCTGGGCGAAAGCGGATCGGGTAAATCCACGCTGTTGTCGCTGATCTGCGGCACCATCCTTCCCAATAAAGGGACCGTGCGGGTCGCCGGAACAGATATCACGACGCTGTCCGGCGGGGCGCGTGACCGGTTCCGCGCTGAACAGATCGGGGTAATCTTTCAGCAGTTCAATCTTCTGCCTTTCGGAACGGTGGCCGACAACATCCTTCTGCCCCTCCGATTTGCCCCGGATCGGCGCAAAAGCGCGGGAGACGCAAAGGCTGCAGCCGCAGCCTTGTGTGAGCAACTTGGTTTGCCAAAGGATGTGTTTGCCGCCAAGGCCAATGCGCTGAGTGTGGGCCAACAGCAGCGGGTGGCCGTGGCGCGGGCCTTGATTGGTCATCCGCCACTCATTATCGCGGATGAACCGACATCGGCCCTTGATGCAAATAGCCAGGCGGCTTTTCTTGATCTGCTCTTCCAGCAAACATCAGCCCACAACACCTCGCTCCTTATGGTCAGCCACGATCCGCGATTGGGGGAACGATTCGACCGAGTTATACGCATGGAAGACATCGCGCAGATCGAGCGGGCCGCCGCATGATCTTGCGTCTTGCCATCGCATCCCTCTTTGCGCGCGCGCTCACGGTAGGGATGACCATCCTAGCGATTGCCCTTTCGGTCGCGCTCTACCTTGGTGTCGAAAAGGTCCGCACAGGTGCCAAGGCCAGCTTTGCCGATACGATCTCAGGCACGGACCTGATCGTCGGCGCCCGGTCAGGGTCGGTGCAGCTCTTGCTCTATTCGGTGTTCCGTATTGGCAACGCGACGAACAATGTGACCTGGGAAAGTTATCAGGACATTGCTGCGCGCTCGGATGTCGACTGGATCGTGCCGATCTCACTGGGCGACAGCCACCGACAGTTCCGTGTCATGGGTACGACGCAGGACTTCTTTGAGCATTACAAATACCGGCAGGGCCGGTCGCTTGAGATGGTCGAAGGTATTGTCATGGATGACATCTTCGATACGGTCATCGGCGCAGATGTAGCCGCGACTTTGGGCTATAGCGTGGATGATCCCATTGTTGTTGCCCACGGCCTCGCCTCTTTTACCGAGCACAAGGACCAGCCGTTCCGCGTGTCGGGTATTCTGGCGAAAACGGGCACGCCGGTAGACCGAACCGTGATTGTCAGCCTGGAAGCGATCGAGGCAATCCATGTGGATTGGCAAAGCGGCGCTCAGATCCCCGGGCAATCGACGCCTGCCGATGTGATCCGCCAGATGGAGCTGACACCGAAGGCTGTGACAGCGGCGCTTGTTGGCGTCGAAAGCCCGTTGCAGACCTTCGCCCTTCAACGCGCTATCAATGAATACCCGGAGGAACCACTGCTGGCCATCCTGCCCGGCGTCGCCTTGCAGGAGCTCTGGGGTATCGTTGGCATCGCGGAAACTGCGCTCTTGGCCGTCTCAACGATGGTGGTCGTGACTGCATTGATTGGCATGATGGCGACCATCTTTTCCAGCCTCAGCGAGCGCCGCCGCGAAATGGCAATCTTTCGCGCCATGGGGGCGAAACCAATGACCATCCTGAGCCTGTTGGTGCTCGAGGCGATGCTGATGGCGGCCATCGGCGCGCTGCTTGGTCTGGCCCTCCTCTATGTCGGCCTGATGATTGCTCAACCCGTTCTGGACAGTGCCTTCGGCCTTTGGCTGCCCATCGATGCCCCCACGATGCGCGAAGCAGCGGTCATTCTGGCGGTCATCGGTGCTGGCGCAATTGTGAGCCTCGTCCCGGCTTTCAGGGCCTACAGAATGTCCCTGGCAGATGGTATGATGGTGAAAACGTGATGTTGAGAATGAGGTCTCAAATGCTGAACCGAAGGTCTGCCCTGTCGCTTATGACTGCAACTGCCTTTGCCCCTGCGTCTGCTTTTGCCAGTACACCCCGAGAAATCATGTGGGATGACCTTATTCCGCCGGGCGTTCCATATTCCGAGATCATCGGCGAAGGTGAGATGGACGAGGCCAACGACCTCTGGAACCCCATCTACGATGCTAATGGCACCAAGCTGAATGAGTCTCTGAATGGTGCCTACATCAAAATGCCTGGCTTCATTATCCCCTTTGACGTGAGCGCCGAGGGCGTGAAGGATTTCATGCTGGTCCCTTATGTTGGCGCTTGCATTCACACGCCACCACCCCCGGCAAATCAGCTTGTTATGGTGAACGCTAAAAAACCATGGCCAGGCGATCAGCTGTGGGACGCTGTTTGGGTGACAGGAACCATGCGGACACAGCTGCAGTCAACCAATCTCGGTCAAACGGGCTATTCCATCTCCGCCGATGAAATGAAAGTCTACGTATGGTGAAACGCACGCTTGACCGGCGATCAATACTGACTGGTCTGGCCGCGACGACGCTGATGCCGCAGGTCGCAAAGGCTGAAGATGTGGTTGATCTGAGTTGGACTGACCTTCTTCCCGAAGGTGAAACCGCCGTGCCAAATGTGCTGCAGGGATTTATCGACCATGAAACTGCGCCTCTCTCCAGCCAACAACCAGCGTCAAGCGGTGTCAGAACAGATTGGAACGGACAGATTATTCGTCTGCCGGGGTTCATTGTGCCTATTGATCAAAGGGACACCGGCGTTGTCGCCTTCATCCTCGTGCCGTTTGTCGGTGCCTGTGTCCACGTCCCACCACCGCCTGCCAATCAATTGGTTTTTGTGACGACAAAAGAGCCTTATGCGAGTGAAGGATTGTACGAACCGGTTCACGTCACCGGCATGTTTGGCGTGTCGTCGATCTCCACACATCTCGCGGATATCGGTTATGCACTGTCTGCTAACAAGATTGCGCCGTATCGCGGGTAATTCAGACCAGACCATCATTCCAAGACTTGGCCGGGCACACTTCAGAGACTCTCAAAACAAAGAGATGGGCCCTGTTAGCCTTCACGAACCGCCCGAGCTTTTCTCGGAGCAGCCATTGGCGCAACCGCAGCGAAAGCCCGTTTGGTTCTGCACTGCCGCAATCTGCATTCGAATATGCGAAAGGCGACTTTTGTCGGACAGAAGACATTTGGAATGCAGGACACCAACTTCCGGTATGTGGACTCAGCCGCCTTTTGCAGATCCAGATTTCGCCTACGCAGCATCCCTTTGCGGCGGCAGATCGCCTCACGCGATCCCTGGCTGATTTTGCACATATGGTCCAAATCTTTGATGCTGCAGGCGTGTCGTTTGTCTCCGTCACCCAGCAGTTCAATACCACAACCAGCATGGGACGGCTGACGCTGAACGTTCTGTTGTCCTTTGCTCAGTTCGAGCGGGAAGTGACAGCGGAGCGTATGAACAATGGTCGGGGCGCGCAGCGCCCGGCAAGGCCGAAGGCCGCGCAGGCGAGCGCCGAAGGCGCGAGGTGTCTTCCTGAGAGTGTGTTGGAAGAAGTGTCCGTGGCATTTTCTTGGACTGATTATAAACCTTTGTTTTTATTACTATTACATAACAAGCAAGAAATTGCCACGGACACACCGCAAAAAGGGCCTCCAAGAAATTGCCAGGGACATTCTAATTTTCGGATGAATAGTATTTTGCGGAAAGTCTTGTTCCTCCGGTTGCCCCACATCGATATAGGTATGTCGGAAACACGATATGTGGAAAAATTCTGATTGCAGCGTAGTGGGCTAACTCTGCGCCTTCCTGTTTCGAAAAGACACTGGCCGCATATCTTTCGTTTTCCAATGCATCTGTTGACGCTACCGAAAAGACATTCTTTGGAACGAAGCGCTTCTTGTCGGTCCCTCTGTCATACATTTCGTCCTTGGTTAGAAACAAATCTTTTCCTATCGACTGCGCTTTCGCGAATTCCGAGTCGGCTGCCCAAATCAAACCAATTCCAATTTTGACTATCATGCGTTCGAACGTTCCGACCTTGAAGCTTTCGGTCGTTGCCTTTAATGTTCGGCTTTCGGATTTAGGGTCATGATTTCTCATCCATGAAAATATTCGGGCGCGGCGATTGGTAAATTCGTCTGGATCTGGTAGCTGAAAAGCATCGACTGTATGCATGTCGCTAGATTTGAGAGGCAGCTCTTTCAAGAATGGTGGCAGAGCATAATTTGGGCGCAGAACTGTAATGGGAGCGTCTTTGAGAGCTACATTTATGGCTGTCAGTTTCCCACAACCTGAAACTTCGAATTGCACTTCTTTGGGTGTGTTTTTTGGTCTTCGAGTAGGAAAGCCAGCAGACGCCCGCAAAATCTTGTAGGCGATTTCACTAACTGAAGTTTCCCACTTGGAAGTGATTTTGGAACAATCTAGACAAGATGCATTCTTCAATACCAAATTGCCACCAAGCGATCTTGGAATGATGTGTTCCTTGGCCAGACTCGTTTCTTTGGCGGAGCAATAGATGCACTCGTTTATCGTTGCGAGAGTTTTGTCAGGTTGTCTCTTATCAAACTTCAAAGGAATTGCCTGCCAACTCTAGATCACATCTTATGCGCAAGTAACTGCTCATCGCGCTCTAGGTATCATATTACCCGGGCGCATCTGTCGTGACAATTCATCAACCACTACACCGCGCATAGTCTTTTCCATTTCCACACTCATCCATCGGAACCTTGCTTTGCGTCGAGGTTACCAGCGGCCCTAAATCGGTCGATCTGGTGGCCCACCAAAGATTGCAGTTCTTCATCGGACGCGGTGCCAGCAACCGCTTCACGCAAGCGGTCCACAAGTAGGTAGTCGATGCCAGTCGATGCATAACGTTGGTCATTTCGCAGTTCATCGTCAAATGCGAGGCGTTGGTTGTAATGGCTCAGTGCTATTTGGTCGGGGGCGAGGGGGTAACGTGGCGCTGCATTGTTGCGCGCAACACCCGCCTTGCGCTCGGCGGTCGCAATCCGGTGCTGAAGCTGGGCCACCGCGCCGGGCAGTAATCTCAATGCCTGCCGGTAGTCACCGCCCAATGGTTGGCGAAGTTCAGTCTTACCCACAATCCCGCGCAGGTCTTTCGGAACCACCAGCCGCGCATGATAACGCCCGGATCGGTTCACCATGTTCCTGATCTTACCCGCCATAACTTAAACCCATTTTGTAACCAAAGTTGTAACCTTCAAACAGGCAAAACCCTTGTAATGCAAGGGTTTTATTTAATATCAATGGGATAGTCTGGTAGGCCCGGAGGGACTCGAACCCCCAACCAAAGCGTTATGAGCGCTCTGCTCTAACCAATTGAGCTACAGGCCCGACCTGCGACCCGTCGTAGCCAGCGCGGCGGAGCGCGTCAAGGCTTTGGCGATTGCACCGCGCGGGGGATTGGTCTAACTGGCGGGCACGCGCAAATGGAGGGCCCCATGAGCCAGAACAAGAACGGTGTGACCTATGCCGATGCCGGTGTCGATATCGACGCGGGCAATGCGCTGGTGGATCGGATCAGACCGGCGGCGAAGCGCACGACGCGGCCCGGGGTGATGGCGGGTCTCGGCGGGTTTGGCGCGCTGTTTGATCTTAAGGGCGCCGGGTATGATGACCCGATCCTTGTGGCTGCCACCGATGGGGTCGGGACCAAGCTGCGCATCGCGATCGACACCGGCAATGTCGACGGTGTTGGCATTGATCTGGTGGCGATGTGCGTCAACGATCTGGTCTGTCAGGGGGCGGAACCGCTTTTCTTCCTTGATTATTTCGCCACCGGCAAGCTGGATACCGACAGTGCTGCGCGGATCATCGAGGGCATCGCCGAGGGCTGTGTGCGATCAGGCGCGGCTTTGATCGGGGGTGAAACCGCCGAAATGCCGGGGATGTACTCGCAAGGTGATTTTGATCTGGCGGGGTTTGCGGTCGGCGCGATGGAACGCGGCAGTGATCTGCCGGCGGGCGTGACGACGGGCGATGTGCTTTTGGGTCTGGCCAGCGACGGCGTGCATTCGAACGGCTACAGCCTGGTGCGCAAGCTGGTCGAGATGTCGGGACTGGGCTGGGAGGCTGACTGCCCCTGGGCGGAGGGCACGCTGGGGGCGGCGCTGCTGACGCCCACACGACTTTATGTGAAACAGGCGCTCAGCGTGGTCAGGGCAGGGGGCGTGCATGCGCTGGCCCATATCACCGGCGGGGGCCTGACCGAGAATATCCCGCGCGTGCTGCCTGAGGGCATGGGCGTTGCGATCGATCTGGACAGCTTTGCGTTGCCGCCGGTCTTTGGCTGGCTTGCGGCGCAGGGTGGCATGGCCGAGGCCGAGATGCTCAAGACCTTCAACTGCGGTATCGGCATGGTGCTGGCAGTGGCCGAAGATCGCGCTGATGCGCTGCAATCGCTGCTGGAAGCCGAGGGCGAAAACGTCTGCCGTCTGGGTCAGGTGACCGCAACGCCCGGTGTCACCTATACCGGGGCGCTGGCTTGACCAAACGCGTGGCGATCCTGATCTCGGGCAGCGGCTCCAACATGGTGTCGCTGGTGGAGAGCATGACCGGCGATCATCCGGCACGGGCCTGTCTGGTTCTTTCGAACAATCATGACGCAGGCGGGTTGCGGAAGGCGGCGGATCGCGGGGTCGACACGGCGGTGGTGGACCACCGCCCTTATGGCGAGGATCGCGCTGCATTCGAGGACATACTGCACGCCCGTCTTACGGAGGCACGACCCGATATCCTGTGCCTTGCGGGGTTCATGCGGGTTCTGACCGAAGGTTTTGTCAGTCGCTGGCAGGGCCGGATGCTGAATATCCACCCGTCGCTTTTGCCTAAATATCGCGGTCTCAATACCCATGCGCGTGCGTTGCAGGCGGGCGATACCAAAGCCGGATGCACTGTGCACGAAGTTACGCCCGCGCTGGATGATGGTCCGATACTGGGCCAGGCAGAAGTGGCGATCGAGGCGGGCGAGACGGCTGAAACACTGGCGGCACGGGTGCTGGAACTGGAACATATCCTCTACCCCGCGGTGCTGCGCCGCTTCGCGGCGGGAGACCGGCGGATGATCACTTTACCATAGGCGTTTCAGGGCATTTCCATTTGCCCACCGCTCCCCTATACCAGCGGAACTTTATCGCTCCGGGAAAGATACCTGAACCTACATGAAAACAATTACCACTACCGAAGATCTGGCTGCGTTCTGCCAAAAGGCCGCGGCGCATGATTATGTCACCGTCGATACAGAATTTCTGCGCGAACGAACCTACTATTCCAAGCTTTGCCTGGTGCAGTTGGCGGTGCCCGGAGACGCCGCGGGCGATGCGGTGCTGGTCGACCCGCTGGTGGAGGGTCTGTCGCTTGACCCGCTCTACGCGCTTTTTCGCGACACATCGGTGGTCAAGGTGTTCCATGCCGCGCGCCAGGACCTGGAGATTTTCTACATCGACGCAGGGGTCATTCCGACGCCGCTGTTTGACACGCAGGTGGCAGCGATGGTCTGTGGCTTTGGCGAGCAGGCGGGGTATGAAACGCTGGTGCGCAAGATTGCCAAGCAGCAGCTTGACAAGACCTCGCGCTTTACCGACTGGTCACGCCGCCCGCTGACCGAGGCGCAGAAAACCTATGCTCTGGCCGACGTGACCCACCTGCGCGAGATTTACGAATTTCTGGCCGCGAAGCTGCGCGAGACCAACCGAGAGAAATGGGTGGCGGAGGAGATGCAGATCCTCAACGATCCCGATACCTATGTCACCCATCCGGAAGAGGCGTGGAAGCGGGTCAAGACGCGCAACAATTCGGGCCGTTTTCTGGCCATCGTGCGCGAGCTTGCACAGTTTCGCGAAAACTTTGCCCAATCCCGTAACATCCCACGAAACCGGGTCTACAAGGATGACGCGCTGGTCGAACTGGCCTCGACCAAGCCTGCTACGGTGCAGGATCTGGGGCGCTCGCGCCTGTTGTTGCGGGAAGCCCGCCGAGGCGACATTGCCGAAGGTATTCTGGCAGCAGTCAAGGCAGGGCTCGCGTGCCCGTCGAAGGATCATCCAAAAGCTGACACGCGGCAGGAAAAGCTGCAGGTCAACCCGGCGCTGGCGGATCTTCTGCGTGTGCTTCTCAAGGCCAAGACCGAAGATTACGGTGTAGCACCCAAGCTGATCGCCAATGCGGCGGAACTGGATCAGATCGCCGCCGGGATGCGGGACGTGCCCTCGCTTGGCGGCTGGCGGGCGGATGTTTTCGGGCGGGATGCTCTACGCCTTTGTGATGGCAAGGTGGCGCTGACCGCGAAGGGCAACGATATCAGGATCATTGATCTCTGACCGGGGCTGAGTCCCGACTGCGGTCTTAGGGTTTGATGACGCGCTCGTTGCGTGCGCCGATGACGCGGATGGTCTGTGTCACAGCAAGATCATGGTTCGAGACAAACTGCCCGGCATGAAGGGTACGCTGACGGACCTGTCCCTGGGGGGTGTCGGTGGGTTGGAGCGCCATCAGGCGATAGGTCAGACCCCCGTTGACCGGCTCGCCCTTGTTGTCGGCGATCAGGCGGACATCGAAGGCGCCTTGCTGCAACGAGACACCGGTGACCCGGATGATGGCGCCCGCGGTTGTCGGTTCGACAATCACGCTGGTGACCTGATCGACCGGCGTGCCCCGATAAATCTGCTTGCGATCCTTGCGGCGTATGCGGGTGGTTTTGGGGATCAACGGGTTAGCCTCGGCGCCTGTCGTGCCAGCCACTGGCGCCGTGCGACCACCGCCAAACCAGTTGCCGGGGTTCAGACGCGAATCCCGCAGGCGCGAACAGCCCGACAATACTATCGACGAGATCACCAGAATTGCCACAACCTTACGCATCATACCTGCCTTCTACTTGCTCACATCGGGTTACCTCATCAGGCGCGCCTTGAAAAGACAGAAGGTGGGTCTGGACCTTTGGCCAGAGCGCGCTTAGGTGTTTGGCACCAGCTGAACGGACCCGCACCCATGGCCCAACCCGCCTTTGAAGACATCGTTGCCGATTTTGATTTCCTTGAAGATTGGGAAGATCGCTATCGCTATGTCATTGACCACGGCAAGGCGATGCAGGCATTGGATGACGCGCTCAAGGTGCCATCTACCAAGGTCGACGGCTGCGCCAGTCAGGTCTGGCTGCATCCGCGCATTGAGTCTGGTGTGTTTTCCTTCGAGGGTGACAGCGACGCGATGATCGTGCGCGGGCTGATATCGGTGCTGCGCGCGCTTTATAACGGCCTACCGGTTGCCGAGGTGCCCAGCGTTGACGCTGGTGGTGAGCTGGCCCGCCTGGGGCTGAACGATCACCTTTCTGCGCAGCGGTCAAACGGGCTGCGCGCAATGATCGAACGTATCCGGCTGGTGGCGGCCGAAGAAGCGCAGAGCTGAGCCGCTCGGCACTCTCAGGTCGGATGGCGACTCAAGGCCAACTCTATTGCTTTTCGTCTGATCGGATGTGAATTCTCTCCGGATTCACGTGTGCCTTAAGTGAACAACAACGTATTGGGCCAACGCGAGTATTATCCCGACTTAAAATTCCGTTATTTTTCAAAAGGGTTTGAGAGGCAAACCGCTTTTGTTCACGAATGTTCTTAAAAAGTTCTTTACAAAACCTTTCTGAAATGAGAACAAAGAGGAAACAAGAAAGACAGGAGCCCGCCATGATAAACCAGCTCAAAACCGCCGCCATCCGGTCCAGCAGCACTCTGCTCGGTGATGCTATTGGTGCGGCAGCCTTGATGGTGATGCTGGTGGGTGCGCTTTACCTGCCTGGACTTACCTGAATTCACGAGTTTCTGCCTGCGATGTTCCGTTTCTGATCCGTGCGCGTATCACCTGTCCCCATCTCAAGATACGACGCAAACGACAAACTGCCTGTCCTCATGTCTCAGGGCTTACCTCATCCCCTGATGAAGGATCAGACCCCACGGAACCCGCATTCCCTGACCGCCGCCGTTCTTGCCGGAACGTGCGGCGGTTTTTTTCTGCGGTGCAGGAGATACACGATCGATCGAAGTTGTGATTTGTATAATTGGATTACGGCTCCGAGCCCTCAGCGGACATTATCAAACGATGACAGATTCAGGAGCTAAGGAATGCAATCTCACCGCCACCCAGCGCGACGAAATTGTGCGTACTTTGCTCAAATTTGTATTGTGCTCTCCACGCCTCATACCCTGCTGAATTACTGAAAGCATCGAGTCTCGAACCGCCAGAAAAAAGCAGAGATAGATCGCCGGTTTCTCGATCAGTCGTGACTGTACTGATCTTTTTACTTCGGAGAAAACTCTTGGCAATTTCTTCGCCATTTTTTGGTTCCGAAAGGCCGAATAATTGACCATCGTCCTCATCGGAAAACACAATTCGTCCTCCGGAAACTATGCGCCAAGGCACGTACAACTCGATAAATGCATCCTCCGAAAACTCAATCAGCCAGTCGTTTTCTCGGCGCACGATCGACAAACATTTTTGATTAACTAGAGTGCTTTCAAATCTATCATAGTAGCGTTCTTCCGTAACCTTCTGATAGTAGCTTGTTTCCATGTGGTAGCTTCCTTGCTCCTGCTTATTAGCCAATACTAGCCTTTGCGGTAAGTTAACAGGACGAGACCGCAGAGACGTAGTCCTACGAACGGCGACAAAGTCCGCAAAGCAACCTCTTTTTTTTTCTTTTTGTCGTCTGGTTTGATAGGTAAGCCATTATTCCTGCGTGTTCGTATGTCTCGCGCCGGTCGAATCCCCGCGAAGGATAGAGACGAGACGTGCCGGGGTTGGAAAAAGTCTCCCAAAGCCCTTGATTAATGTGCCACATGATGGGATTTGCCTCAGGATGGATGATAAGAAATTCCCGATGATCGCTCTTGTCACCGGCGCCTCTCGTGGGCTCGGGGCCGCGCTGGCCGAGGAGCTGGCGAAAACCCACCACGTTGTCGCGGTGGGCCGCACCACCGGTGCGCTGGAAGAGCTGGACGATCGCATTCAGGCGAGTGGTGGCCAGGCTACTTTGGCGCCGATGGATGTGACCAACCCTGACGCTATGGCGCAGCTTTGCCGGTCGATCCATGACCGCTGGGGTGGGCTTGATATCTGGGCCCATGCGGCGGTTCATGCCGCACCGCTGACGCCCGCCGCCTATCTTGATGCCAAGGACTGGGCCAAATCGGTGGCGTGCAATGTCACCGCAACCGGGCAGCTTATCCCGTTTATCTCGCCACTTCTGGGAGAGGAAGGCAGCGCGCTCTTTTTCGACGACCCGCAGGCGGGGGAGAAGTTTTTCGGCGCATACGGCGCCAGCAAATCCGCCCAGATCGCCCTGGCGCGCAGTTGGCAGGCCGAAACCGTCCGCACGGGGCCGCATGTCCATATCCTGACGCCGCAGCCGATGCCCACGGCCACCCGTGCGCGGTTCTTCCCGGGCGAAGATCGCGGCCCGCTGGCCGCACCGCGCGCCGAGGCCCGCCGTCTTCTCGAAGCCATCGGCAAATGAACCCCCAGATCTTGCCTGCATGCAGGACCGACATGCGCGTCGGGTGTTGCCGCGCTTGCCCCGCCGCATCGCCATCGCTACTAAGGCTCAGGACATAAAGGGGCGGCAAACGTGCGCATTCTCATTACCAATGACGACGGCATCAACGCCCCAGGGTTGCAGGTCATGCATGATATTGCCACGGCGCTCGCTGGCCCGGACGGCGAGGTCTGGACAGTCGCCCCTGCGTTTGAGCAATCCGGGGTCGGTCATTGCATCTCCTACACCCAGCCGATGATGGTCACGCAAATGGGCGAGCGTCGCTACGCCACCCAGGGAAGTCCCGCTGATTGCGTGCTGGTGGCCGTTCATGATGTGATGAAGACTACACCGCCCGATCTGGTCCTGTCGGGCGTCAACCGGGGGAACAACTCGGCTGAGAACGCTGTCTATTCCGGCACCGTCGGGGCCGCAATGGAGGCGGCACTGCAAGGGGTCCCCGCGATTGCGCTCAGCCAGTATTATGGCCCCGCCAATCGCGATCTGGACGATCAGTTTGACGCCGCACGCGTCCACGGGCTGCAAACCTTGCGCACGCTTCTCGACAAGGGCGTGTGGAGCAAAGATGATTACGGCATATTCTACAACATCAACTTCCCGCCCGTGCCTGCGGGTGATGTCAAAGGTCTGCGCGCCGCACCGCAGGGGTTTCGCCGCGATATGGGCTTTGGAGTTGAACCGCACCTGTCCCCCTCGGGCCGCCGGTTTCTCTGGGTCACCGGTGCGCCGCAGCAGCAGCCGACCATGCCGGGCTCGGATGCGGATGTGAACCTGCAGGGATATATCTCGGTCACGCCGATGCGGGCTGATCTGACGGCGCATGATGCTCTGGCACCGCTGAAAGCCATCGAATGAGTGACCAAGACGACAATAATGCCGAACGTAAGATGCAGTTCCTCTTTGCGCTGCGCTCGCGCGGGGTGACCGACAATCGCGTCCTCTCGGCGATGGAAAAGATCGACCGTGGCCCGTTTATCCGCGGCCTCTTTTCCGAGCGTGCCTATGAAGACATGCCGCTGCCGATCGCTTGCGGGCAAACCATCAGCCAGCCCTCGGTGGTGGGGCTGATGACCCAGGCCCTGAAGATCGAACCGCGTGACAAGATCCTCGAGGTCGGCACCGGCTCGGGTTATCAGGCCGCGATCCTCAGCCAGCTGGCGCGCCGCGTCTACACGATAGACCGCCACAAGCGCCTGGTGCGTGAGGCGGCGGCAATTTTCAATGATCTGGATCTTGTCAACATCACGCCGGTTGTCGGCGATGGCAGTTTCGGTCTGCCTGATCAGGCGCCCTTTGACCGGATCCTTGTAACTGCCGCTGCCGAAGACCCGCCGGGCCCCCTATTGGCGCAACTCAAGATTGGGGGTATTATGGTGGTGCCGGTCGGGCAATCCGACGCAGTTCAACACCTGATCCGGGTCACCCGTACCGATCAGGGGTTTGAATACGATGAATTGCTGCCGGTACGTTTCGTGCCCCTGGTCGAAGGCCTGGGCAAAGACACGTAGCACGAATAGAGAAACGTAATTCAAAGCTCCGGCCACAAGGGGCAGATGACGAGGACACGAGTACATGACTTTCCGCACCCATTCCGTGATGATATTGGCGGGCACAGCCCTGACCATGTTGAGTGCCTGCAACAAGACGCTTGATTTCGATCTCCGTGGCGACAGAACGCTCGATACGTCCGCTGCCGCCCGAAGCGCCAGCGCAAACCGACCCGAACCCGACGGCCGCGGCATTATCTCGTATCCCGGCTATCAGGTGGCCGTGGCACGGCGCGGCGACACCGTAGCCAGCGTCGCTGCCCGTGTTGGTGCCGATCCCACGCAACTGGCCAATTACAACGGCATTCAGACCGGAGATGTCCTGCGCCAGGGCGAGATCCTGGCGCTGCCCGGGCGCGTCGCCGAACCCCTGGGCGGACCGATCCAGCCGGGCAATGCCGACATCACCTCGATCGCCGGCACGGCGCTCGATAACGCGCAAAGCAGCGATGTTCAGACCTCGGCTCTGGAGCCCGTCGGTCAGAGCGGTGTCGAACCTGTTCGCCACAAGGTCAAACGTGGAGAGACCGCTTTTACCATCGCGCGGCTTTACGACGTCTCGATCCGCAGCCTGGCGGACTGGAACGGCCTTGGCAGTGATTTCGCCGTGCGCGAGGGGCAATATCTGTTGATCCCGGTCGCCATTCCGGGCGAGAGCACCCAACCGCTGAATGCGACGTCTGTCCCGGGGGAGGGCACGCCGACCCCGACGCCGCCGAGTGCTGCCAAACCGCTTCCCACCGAGGACACCAAACCTGCCGCCCGACCGGTCAAAAGCACCGCTGCGCCGGATCTTGGCGCCACGCGTACCGTCGCGTCGACGAAACAATCCCGCATGGCATTCCCGGTGCGCGGTGACATCATCCGCGAATACCAGAAAGGCAAGAATGACGGCATCGACATCGCCGCCGATCCCGGCACGCCGGTCAAGGCGGCCGCCTCGGGCGTTGTCGCAGCGATCACAGAAGACACCAATGGGGTTCCGATTATCGTCATCAAACACGAGGACAACCTGCTGACCGTCTATTCGAATGTCGGCGCTGTTGCCGTCAAGAAGGGCGATCAGGTCACCAGGGGTCAGAAAGTGGCCGAGATCCGCCGCGAAGGCGCGGCAGCGCTGCATTTCGAGGTTCGCGAAGGTTTCGACAGTGTCGATCCGGCACCTTATCTGGGCTGAGTTGTTCCCAAAATGAGTTCGCTGCGCTCACGCAGTTAAGTTTTGCGCTCAGGCCACGCAGGCCTTGGGGTTTCACCCCAAACCCCGGAGTATTTTTGGATCGGTGAAGGCACGCCCAGATCTCATTGCTTTTTCAAATGCAGCCGCCGGGGGCGGACATCGCGGGGAGACGGGCGGCAGACGGAATGGCAGGTTCCCAGCGGTCGTGTCCGCTCAGATCGACACGCCTCGACGTCCGGCCAGATCGGTGAAATACTGCCACGCCACCCGGCCTGATCGTGCGCCACGCGTGGCTTGCCATTCGATCGCCTCGGCGCGTAGGGTTTCGCTGTCGATCTCGACCCCGTAGGCATCGCAATACCCGCGGATCATCGCCAGATATTCATCCTGGTCGCAGGGATGGAAACCCAGCCACAGACCAAAGCGATCCGACAGGGACACCTTTTCCTCAACCGCTTCGCTGGGGTTGATCGCGGTCGAACGCTCGTTTTCGATCATATCGCGCGGCATCAGATGACGGCGGTTCGAGGTGGCATAGAATACCACGTTTTCTGGTCGCCCTTCGATCCCGCCATCCAGCACCGCCTTCAACGATTTGTAATGCTGATCGTCATGGGAAAAGCTCAGATCGTCGCAAAAGAGCAGAAACCGCTGATCGCTGGCGCGTAACAGGTTCAGAAGCCGCCCGACACTGGACAGGTCTTCGCGCTGCAATTCCACGATCTTGAGTTCATGTCCCTGCGCCAGCACGGCCGCATGCACCGCCTTGACCAGAGAGGATTTTCCCATACCCCGCGCGCCCCATAAAAGCGCGTTGTTTGCAGGCAACCCCCTTGCGAACTGAACGGTATTTTCAAGCAGCGTATCGCGCGAACGGTCAACACCAACGAGCAGACCCATATCCACGCGATTGACTTTGTCGACGGGCTGCAAGCGATCCGGATCGACATGCCAGACAAAGGCATCCGCCGCAGTGAAATCAGGCGCATCAAGCGGCGCCGGGCTCATCCGTTCCAGCGCTTTGGCGATCCGCTCCAGCGCCTCGCTCACGGTTTGTCGCCCTTGGCCTCACCCGCCTCGGCGTCCAGTTCATCAGCCAGATCGGCGTCGGCCTCTTCTTCATCGTCTTCGAACCAGGTGCCTTCGGTCCGCATCCGCGCCTCGCGCTGTTTCTCCACGCGTTTGACCAGTTGGATCGACACTTCGTAAAGCCCGTAGACCACGACGAACAGGATCACCTGCGTGATCACGTCCGGGGGCGTTACCAGTGCGGCCAGAACCAGAATGCCGACCACCGCGTATTTGCGTACGGCGCGCAGACCCTCGGAACTGACCAGCCCGGCCTTGCCCATCAGTGTCAGCAGCACCGGCAATTGGAAACACATGCCGAAGGCGACGATGAACTTGATCGTCAGGTTGAGATATTCCTGGGCCGAACCCTGAAAGACCACGCTCAGGGGCGCGGCATTCTGGCCGCCATCTACGGCCTCGCCCTCATTGCCGAATTGCTGGAACCCCAGGAAGAAATCATAGGCCAGTGGCGTGACCACGTAGAAGGCGAAAGCCGCGCCGAGAAAGAACATGAACGGCGAGGCCACCAGGAACGGCAGAAACGCGCCTTTTTCGGATTTATAGAGCCCCGGCGCCACGAACCGCCACATCTGGTTGGCGATATAGGGGAACGCCAGCATGAAGCCGCCCAGCAATGAGACCTTGATGGCGACGAAAAAGCCTTCCTGCGGGCTGATGAAGATCAGGTCGCAATCCTGACCCCTTTCGGCCAATACCTGGCAAAGCGGTGAGGTCAGAAAGTTGAAGATCGGCGTCGCCACGGTGAAACAGATCACCATGCCGATGATGAAGGCCACGACCGAGTGAATGAGCCGGTTGCGCAGTTCCGCAAGATGCTCGATCAGCGGGGCTGAGCTGTCTTCGATCTCGCCTGAATCGCTCATGCTTTGCCCTCAGTGGATTTCCTTGTCGCCGGTTTCTTGGCGGCGGTCTTGGTCCCTGTCTTTGCCGGAGCCTTCTTCGCCGCAGGCTTTTTGCCGGCTGCGGGTTTTGTCGTGGCTTTCTTGGCAACGGGCTTCTTTGCGGGGGCTTTCTTTGCCGGTGCCTTCTTGGCCGCTGGTTTCGCCGCGGGCTTTGCCGCTTCGGCTTTTTCGGCGGCTTCCGCCGACAGGCGTTCCGTGGCCTTTTCAGCGGTTTTTTTGCGGATCGCCTCGGCCTGCGCCTGACGCTCAGGCGACAGCGTCGATTTACCGTCCTTGGGCTTGCCGCTGTTCATGGTCTGCTCGGTAAAGCTGGTGGCCTTTTTGACCTCATCCATCGCGCTCGACATTGGATTGCTGGCTTTCTTCAGCGTGCTCGTCACATCGCTGACGCCCGCATCATCTGCCGCCTCGTTCATCGCGCGGCTGAATTCGCGCGCCATCCCCTTGGCCTTGCCGACAAAATTGCCCACCGCCCGGAACATGCCCGGCAGGTCTTTCGGCCCCACGACGATCAACGCCACGATGCCGATCAGCAGCAGCTCGGTCCAGCCAAGGTCGAACATCTAGCGCTCAGGCCTTGTCTTTATCGTCTTCGGGGGTCACGTCCTTGGCGGCATCAGCTGCATCTTCGGTGGCGTCGTCGATCTCTTTGTTGCCCTCGGCAACGCCTTTTTTGAACGAGGTGATCCCCTTGCCAACCTCACCCATCAGCGACGAGATCTTGCCGCGCCCGAAAAGCACCAGCACCACGACTGCAATCAGCAGAAGGCCCGGAAGGCCGATATTGTTCAGCATGTCTTTGTTCTCCCTAACTCGGGGCCATCTTTGGGCGGCCCCGGGAATTTCGTCAACTGTATCTAAGCTCTTCGGGAGCAGGTTGGAAGAACCAATGCACGGCAAGGTGAAATTTCTGTCACAAAAAACCTGCGTCTATCAGCCACTTTTTGCAGATTTTCCTATCGGTGGTTGCAAACACTCGCCCGCACGGTCTAGCGGGTTGAGGCATGTTTCAGAAACTTCGCCATATCCGCGTGCTTGAGAAGGCTTTCGCCAATCTCGAAGGCCAGATGCGCGCGGGCTTCGTGATCGTGCATGGATTGGGCCAGTTTCTCGCCCAGTTCGGGGGGCAGAACCGGTCTGGTGCGGTTGTCGATCAGTAATGTCTCGGCGGCTATGCCCTCGGCATAGATGATCTGGTGCTGGTCGAAGAGCAACTGGAAATAGTCGACAAATCCGCCATCTTCGCGCACCACCGTGTCGCCATTGACCAGATGGCGGGCGCGGACCAGCACCTCGTTCCGACCGGCGCCAAGCGCGTCCGAGCGCTGGTAGATGAACAGCCGGTGATCGGGACTGACCAATAGATCTTCTTCGTTGTGCAGCGTGCCTGCCTTGATCCGGATTGGAGCGAAATCGCCGGTGGCGCGGACGGTGGCGTGGCCGATCCAGCGGATTTTCTGGACGCCGTCGTCTCGGGTCAGCACCGGATCGCCCACTTTCAGATCCTCGATTCGTCTTTGCGCGCCAGAGCCAAGCGTGATCTTTGTGCCCCGTGAAAATGAGACGCAGGCGGCTTCAGCGAACTTGACATTGGCGGTGTCGCGGTTGATGCCGACGAGCGCATAACCTACCCGGCAAGTCAGCGGTGCAAAAGGCAGCGCGTAGACCTCCTCGACATCGCCTTTGGCATCCACCTCGACCAGAATAAGCACTTCAGTTGTGGCTCCATTACCCGACATCAGCGTCAGGCAGCTATCGAGATGCAAAACGGCGCCGGGCCGACCGATCGCGGTATCCTCTGCGATCACATGTTCGCCCTTGCCGTCGCTTTGCAGCGAAAGCCTGAATTGCTTGCTGTTGCTGCGAAGCTCATACGTGTCATCAAGATCCAGCTCATCGGCGAACGAGATCGGATCGCCAAGATTGGCACCGGTGACAACGCTCAAGTCCGCCGACCGGTAGACCGGCACGGATTGCGTGGGCTCTGGCACGGAATCGCTCATCTCTGATTATAGTTCTCGATATGGTTACTGCCCGAGGCTGACAGGCTAATCTAGGATTGTGGCCTTATCGGGTCAATGCGCCAGTGTTTCTCTGGCTATCGTGGCGGATCGGATGCTATGCGTCAGGGGGAATTAGGGAGGAGTTGCATCATGGATCTGGGAATACGTGGAAAAAGAGCGCTTGTCTGTGCCTCGTCCAAAGGTTTGGGGCTGGGTTGCGCCCGGGCACTGGCCGAGGCAGGCGTCGACCTGGTGATGAATGCGCGCGGCAGCGAGACGCTTGAAGCCGCTGCCGCTGCGATCCGCGAAGAGTTCGGTGTCGAGGTGGCGACGGTGGCCACGGATGTGACCACGCCCGAGGGACAGGAAGCGGTGCTTGAGGCGGCGCAGGGTGTCGATATTCTGGTGACCAATGCGGGCGGACCACCGCCGGGGCTGTGGTCGGACTGGGATCGCGAGGACTTCATCAGGGCGCTGGATGCCAACATGCTGACGCCGATTGCGTTGATGAAAGCCCTGTTGCCGGGCATGATGGAACGTGGCTGGGGCCGGGTGGTCAATATCACATCGGTCAGCGTCAAGGCGCCGGTGCCGGTGCTGGGGCTTAGCAATTCCGCCCGGGCGGGCCTGACCGGTTATGTGGCCGGGACATCCCGTCAGGTTGCCGGTTCCGGTGTCGTTATCAATAACTTGCAGCCTGGAATTCATGCAACTGACAGGGCCGTTTCGCTGGATAATACGGCAGCTCAGGCGCAGGGGATCACGGTCGAGCAGGCCAAAGCCAACCGCAATACCACCATCCCCGCCGGTCGCTACGGCACGATCGAGGAATTCGGCGCCACCTGCGCCTTCATGTGTTCGCAATATGCGGGTTACATGATCGGGCAGAATATCCTCTTGGATGGCGGCGCCACCAATTCAACGATGTGATCACCTGTGGCGCAAGGGTTTTCGCTGAAAGATCAGCTGTTTAATGCAGTTTCCATCGGCGATCTGGCGGCTGAGTTCGCCGTCGGCGTGCCGGGATTTGATGCAGAAAGGTTCCATGCGGCGGTCATGGCCGGGCTTGCCCCGCGTGAATTGCTGGCTCGGCTCGACTGGATTGCCGATTGTCTGGAGCCGCAGCTGGCGGCTGATTTCCCCACGATGGCGGATCAGTTACAGGCGGCGATGGTGCCTGAGCTGGACCCAAGTCTGAGCGACGATGATTTCGGCCGGTTCATCCATGCAGTGCCCGGTATTCTGGCCGTTCGTCACGGGCTGGAAGAGCATCGTGAGCGGGCGCTGGACCTGCTTTACGCCGCCACCAAACGGTTTTCGATGGAGTTTTACATCCGCCCGTTTCTGAACCGTTGGCCCGCTGAAACGCTGACACGGCTTGCCCTCTGGGCGGTGGATGAAAACTATCATGTACGACGGCTGGTATCCGAGGGGACACGCCCGAAACTGCCCTGGGCCGGGAAGGTGACGATTGATCCGATGGCGCCCTTGCCATTGCTTGATACTTTGCACGCGGACCAGACGCGATATGTTGTAAGATCGGTCGCCAACCATCTGAATGATATTGCAAACATTGACCCGGACGCTGTGGTCTCCAGGTTGAAAACATGGCGCGAGGCGGGGCGTCAATCCCCCAACGAACTGGAATGGTTGACCCGCCATGCATTGCGCACGCTGGTCAAGACCGGTGATCCGCAAGCGCTGCGGTTGTTGGGATATCGCGATGACATCGAGGTCAAGGCGCATATCGTGATCAAACCGGGGCCGGTGCGCATTGGTGAAATCCTTGAATTCACGGCCAATGTCGAGACGCAGGAACCCGCAAATCTGCTGGTAGATTATGTGCTGCATTTTCACCGGCCGGGGCGGCGCGCAGGGCGGAAGGTGTTCAAGTTGAAACAGGGTCGCTCGCAGGCCGGTAAACCGATGGCCTTCCTGAAGAAACATACGCTGAAAGGGAATGCCACGACCTTCACACTGCATCCCGGGCCGCATCAGATCGAACTGCAGGTAAATGGGCAGTGTGTCGCAGCTGTCGCATTCGATCTGCAGCCCGCAACCTGAACGTTAATCACATTCGCGTCGGTGTTTGAAACACCGGCTGGCCAGACTGCAGGGTGACTGCTACGCCGGTTCGAACGATCGAGCGAAACAGGACATCCCTCATGCAAGCCGCCGCTATCATTGCGATTTTCAGCCTTGTTATTCTGGCCAGCCTTGCCGTCGCACCGCGCCGCGCCACGATAGACGGGTTCTTTGGCGGGGCCGGGGCCTCGGGTCGGGCGCCGGGTCTGCTGGTGCTGGTGCTGAGCCAGGTGACCACCTGGATTTTCGCTCGCTCCCTGATGAACGCCGCCATTCTGGGGTATTTCTACGGCATATGGGGCACCTTGGCTTACGCCGCCTATTATGGCTCGTTCCTGACCGGTGGCTTCATCGTTGGGCGGCTGCGCGACGGCGGAGCCGGATCAGTGCAGGATTGGCTGGGTGCGCGGTTCGGCGTCGCGGGCGTGACCTGCTACAACGTGGTGATTGCGCTGCGGCTGCTGTCGGAGGTTTTCGCCAATCTGTTGGTTGTCGGGCTGATCTTTGCCGCCGCCTTGCCCGAGGTTGGGCTGGCGCGGGAGGCTTCCATCCTGCTGGTGGCGGTGCTTGGGCTTGCCTACAGCGCCTGGGGCGGGCTGAGCGCGGCGCTGCGCACCGATGTGTTGCAAATGCTGGTTTTCCTGGTGATTTTTGCGTTGGCCTTCGGGGCGCTGGTGACCAGCCCGGGGTTTGATCTGGGCGCGGTTCTGACCTCGCAAGGGACTAGCGGGTCGTGGAACGGGCAGGTACTGCTGCTGGTCGCATTCCTACAGGTGTTTTCATATCCCGCCCATGATCCGGTGATGATGGACCGTGGTTTCATCGCTGACCGGGATACGACACGACGGTCGTTCCTGCATGCGTTCTGGATTTCCGGCCTTTGCATCATCGCCTTCGGCTTTTTCGGCATTCAGGCAGCTATCATCGGCGCCGAATACGAGGGGCAACTGATTGGCACATGGATGGGCATGTTCCCGCCCTGGCTTTTCGTGGCATTGCTGGTGTCGCTGCTGATTTCGGCGCTGAGTACGCTTGATTCAGCATTGGCAAGCGCTGCGCGGCTGGTCGTGGACGAGCTGAAACTGACACCCCGCACCCTGAATGGCGGCCGGGTTGCGATGATCGTTTTCATGATTGCCGGGGCGCTGCTGACGCTCTGGGGTAATCAGACGCTGTTTGATGCGGTTGCGGTCAGCGGCACCGCCAGCATGTTCCTGACGCCCGTACTGTTGGTGGGTCTGGTTCTGCGGCGCGAGGTGGCGTTGTGGTCGTATATGGTGGCCTTCGGTGCGGCAATAATGGGAGCCGCCGCCTATTTCGCCCGGGAAGATGTATTCACCGCGATCCTCTCCGAGGCGCATAAATACGAGCAGTTGCTGGTGATCTGTGTCGGCGTGCTGGTCGTGGGCTTTACCGCCGTTCTGCTGGGATCACGCAAGGCCCTGTGAGCGGTTATCGTGGTTTCTATTGCCTCGCGACAGCTTGGTTGCTATCTGGCCTGCGTATAAGTCTGATCAATTTGATCGGAAAAACGTGAGGCCCCGTGGACGCAAGCCCCCCAAGACTAGAGATCAGGAACCTCACGCGCCGCTATGACGGGCGCGTGGTGGTCGAGGATGTGTCGCTCGCGGTGCAGCCGGGGCAGGTGACCTGCCTGCTGGGGCCGTCGGGGTGCGGCAAATCGACGACGTTGCGCATGATCGCGGGCGTCGAGATGCAGGATAGCGGCGAGATCTGGGTCGATGGCAAGCTGATTTGCGACACCGTCTTTCGCATCCCGCCCGAACGACGGCATATCGGGCTGATGTTTCAGGACTTCGCGCTGTTTCCGCATCTGCGCGTGGGTGAGAATGTGGCGTTCGGGCTTGAGGGTGACAAGGTCGAGAAGGGCAAGCGGGTTGAAACCCTGTTGGCGCGCGTGGGCATGCAGAGCTATGTCGATGCCTATCCGCACGAGCTGTCAGGCGGCGAACAGCAGCGCGTAGCTTTGGCGCGCGCGCTCGCACCACGTCCCCGGATCATGCTGATGGACGAGCCGTTTTCGGGGCTGGATAACCGGTTGCGTGATGGCATTCGCGATGAGACGCTGGAAATCCTGCGCGAACAGGACACCGCCGTGTTGCTGGTCACCCACGAGCCGGAAGAGGCGATGCGCATGGCCGATGAGATCGCGCTGATGCGCGGCGGACGGATCGTACAGCAGGGCGCGCCCTATAATATCTACAACGCGCCAATGGATCGTGACGCGGTTTCTTTCTTCAGCGATATCAATGTGATCCGAGGTGATGTTAAGGGGTCTTTGGTGGATACGCCCTTTGGCCAATTCCTGGCGCCGGGCGTTATGGAAGGCCATGAGGTCGAGATCGTTATCCGGCCACAGCATATCAAGATCGACTTTGACCGGGATGGGCGCGGACCCAATTCGACACCGGCGGACGGTACGCCCGCACGGGGCATCGTGCAGCGGGCGCGGTTCATGGGCAGCGAAAGCCTGATGGAATTCCGCATGGATCATGACGGCTCGATCCTCAAGGCGACCGTCCCCAACGTGTTCCTGCCCAAGCCCGGTAAGCCCCTGTGGCTGATGATCCGGCGTGACCGGTGTTTCGTTTTTCCGGTGAAGGGATAGGTCATGACCGATCTGACAGGCAAACGCGCATTGGTGACCGGTGGGGCCGGCGGTATCGGCATGGCCTGTGCCGAGGGTTTGGCGAAGGCAGGTGCAAAGGTTACCATCACGGATGTATCCGCGGAAGCCTGTGAACGTGCGGTGTCGGACCTGCCCGATGGCATCGACTGGATTGCCTTTGACGTGGCCGACCGGGCGGCGGTTGAGGCTGGCTTTGCCACGCTGGAAGCGCAGGGTGGGGTGGACATATTGGTAACCTGTGCGGCGATCGTAAAAGCAGCGCGCTTGCTGGATTTCGACGCGCAGGAATTCTCGCGCATCATCGACGTGAACCTGACCGGCACCTTCCATTGCTGTCAGCTGGCGGGGCGTCAGATGGTGCAAAAGGGCTGGGGCCGGATCATCACGCTAAGCTCGGTCAACGGCCAGATCGCCAATATCGGACGCGGTGCCTATTCCTGCTCCAAGGGCGGCGTCGATATGTTGACACGCCTTCTCGCGGCAGAACTGGGTGGCAGCGGCGTGACGGCGAATGCGGTGGCACCGATCCCGGTCGATACGCCGATGATCAAACAGGTGCACGGCCCCAAGGACCGCGAGCTCTGGTATGCGCAAACGCCGATCGAGCGCTATGCCGAGCCTGCAGAGGTCGCATCGGCCGTGTGTTACCTGGCCTCGGATGAGGCGGCGTTCATCAACGGGCATATCCTGAATGTTGATGGTGGTTTCATGGCCTCGGGCGTTTTGCCACGCGGATGATAAGAGCCTGATTTTACGCGCTCAGGTTGTTGTGCTAGAGTGATCCCATTGACCGCGATTTTTGCGGACCAGTGGATTTAGACATGCGTAATTTCCTGACTGAAAAGCGACGGGTGCACCCGGCCTGTTTTCTGATCCTGGCGGCCCCTGTCCTGATCTTTGTCCTCAGCGATTGGCTGGTGCCCAATCTTGGCGTGCCGATGCTGGATGTCAGCGCCGACGAGTTGTTGATTGACGGCAAGGGGTATCTCGAGGCGGCAGGGCGCAACCGATATCTGGGAGCGCTGTTGTTTTTCACCGTTCTGGTGATCATAGCCGTGGCAATGTTCCTGGGTGAGTTGATGCGACCACTGACGGTGTGGACAAGGGTGTTGGCGTTCGCAGCGCTGGTCGCGGTGCAGCTTCCGGTGCTCAGCGCGGTGGTCGGTCATCAGGAAGAGGCGATCTGGAGCTGGCGAGCCTATCATCAGGTCGGCACCGATGTGATGGACGAGGTGCTGTCGCGCGGCACGGTGCGGCGCTGTCAGGAACTGACCTGGAATGATGGCGTGGCCGATTATCGTACGCTACCGGAAAAGACCTTACTTCTGGGCCGAAAGTGCACGGATAATCCGGCGATGGCGCTGTTTCGGTTGTTACTGGATTTCGCTTCACTGCTTTCGGGGATTGGCGTGGCGGCGTTGGTGCTGGGGATGATCCTGTCTCTGTCCTGTCCGCCCTCTGGCACGCCGCTCGAGGAGCGCGCCTTTGATCACGGCCGCAATCAGCGGGCGGCGCGGCGGTTTCTCTATCTGGCCGGGCTGATGCTGAGTTCGGGCATGTTCATGGCGATGGCATGGATGCATTGGCCGCTGCCCTTTGTCGATAGCAAGGCGCATCCGGGTTATGCCGATACGATCAAGGCGACGCTGTTCTATAGCGGCGTCTTTTACACGCTGTTGATCGTCACCGGGTTCGGGCCGGTGATGTATCTGGCCGCACGGCGATCGGACAAGCTCGCCATGGAAAGCATGATGGTCGAGGAAAGCAGGCCCGAGGCAGCCTCTGACAGCGACGTGCCGACGGTTACGCGGCTGGACAAGTGGAAGGCGCGCCATGGGCTACAGATCAGTATGACCGAGGCAATTCAGGCACTGGTCGCCACAAGCTCGCCCTTGCTGACCGCTTTCGCCGGAAGTTTCGCACCGGTCTGAGGTTTGGCAGTGTGGAGTGGGCATGTCGGCTCTGAGGCAAGAGGAGACAATTTGCAGAGGGTGTGATAAATCCGCTGTATTTTGTCGCTAAGAGGGTTGGATAAGGCACCTATGCTGGAGTTTGATGCGCAGACGGCGCAGCTTTTAGATACTGCCTATCAAGGCGCGGATGTCACGCGAAGACGGCAAGCCTCCTTTGATGCTCTTAAGCCAAGCCCCGATGAATCCATTTTGGATGTTGGTAGCGGAAATGGGCTTCTCACCGCTGAGTTGGCACGTGCCGTGGGCCCAAAAGGGCGGGTAATCGGTGTTGACCCAAGCGGCGACATGAGGCAATCCGCAATACGACGATGTCGGGAGTTCGACTGGGTAGATATTGTCGAAGGCTCAGCCAACCATTTGCCAGTGGCAGACGCAACGATCGACAAAGCGGTTTCTGTGCAAGTATTTGAATATATTAGTGATATTTCCAGCGCGGTGAAGGAAGTACGTCGTGCGCTCAAGCCAGACGGAAAACTGGTTGTGGGAGATATTCACTTTGATAGCTTAGTTTGGTTTAGCAATTCACCTGAGCGGATGGCGCGTATGTTGGCTGCTTGGGACAACCACTTCGCTGAACGTACCGTGCCTGCACTTTTGCCGCCAATTCTCAAGAATGCTGGATTCGCTGTTGAGTCCGTCCATCCGATCACCGTCTGCGACCATCAATTGAAACCCGACGGGCTTGCGAACATGATGATGATTTTGATGGAGAATTATGCTGTAGCCAACAGTTACTTGTCTCAAGAAGAAGCAAGTAAATGGGCCGAGGAGCAGAGAAACTTGGCCGCAGAGGGTAGCTTCTTCTTCTCCGTCACTCATTTTGTGGTGAGTGCAAGGAAAATCTGACTTTTTTAAACGGAAGATTTGTCCGGCCTTATGTATCAAACGCACCAAGGTGTGAGCGATGATTAAGGTGATCGCACTGGCAGCCCTACTTAATGTATCTGGCGAAGCTGTATTCCAGCATCCGTGCGGTGAAGGGTCCGAGGGGCTGATCGCGTGTTTCGAATGCAAACACGCGAGTTTCAACACCCATTTCATTCGACCCCAAACCAAGCCGATAGCTAATACACACCAAGAGCAGAGCCTCTGCTTCCTGTATGTAGCCGGTTCCGTCAAGGTAGTTGACAACGCCAACGTGCTTGAATCGGCGAAGGTTGGTAGTTTCACCCGGAAACAGGACTGGGGATTGAGAGTAGCCCCGCCTGGAAATGGCCTCATTGGAAAATTCTTGAGCCAAATCTTCGATGCTCTTACGCCAGTCTTTTCTAATGGGCTTCCATTCAAGGACAACATCGTACGCTGGGGAAAGCCCCTTGTTTTCAAAGTTGTAATTCCATGTGAAGCGAAAGCTGTCTTTCCCAAAGTGAACGTCGCACGCGACCTCATGAATGAGAGCAACCCAAGGTCGCTTCTCCAGCCGCATCATAGCGTTGGCTTCATTGGCGGCATTCGCCGCACCCAAGGCGGCAATATTGGTCTTATCGGCTTGGATGAGGGTTCTGCGAACGTAATAAACACCGGCGCCAGTAGCCAATACACCAAGAAAAGTTACAACCAACATACCAAGCGCCCAAAGCGCCATTTCAGTTTGGGCTACAAGGTCATCCTCCATGCGCTCGTGTTCGTTGTTGGCTTCTATTACTTCACGTATGCACTTAGATTTGCTGCCGTCCTCAGGGAGGGCGAGGCACTTTTCTATATCTTCCTCGGTATGGCGGGCGTAGGTGTCGGTATTGGCGGCATTCTCGCCTATGGCTTCTCCGTGATGCCGCCCTAGAGAGTAGATAGAAAGTGTGGCTAAAGAAACTATCGCCAATATTGCTAGGGCGGTTACAGTCTTAAATCCTGTACCTCTATCGCCTTTAAACATGCCAACATAAACGCTGCGCTAAACTTCCCTCGGGATAGCTTATTGGCGACGTTCACCTCTTTCTCACTGATTCCAATATCAGCAAGTCTTTCAACGAGTTGGGCATAAGTCACGCCCTTTCTCTTCAGCTCTGATTTCAACAGGTTTGCGGCCTGTTTTTCCCAATCATTCTGCTCCGGCATATCGACTCCAATAAAAATATATCTTTTTTAGTATATAACCTATTGAAATCAGTATGTCATCTTACTATTTTTGTTATGAACATAACGGATATAGTATAAAATGGCCCAGCACTTTCTTCTCTCAGCAGCTTCCCGCACTCTTAGTCTTCGCTCGGTTTATAAGGCGGGCGAGGAGGCGGCCTATCAGACGTTTTGTGAGATGCGCTGGCCTGAGACCAATGGCGAGGCCGTTTGCCCATGCTGCGGCTTTGATGAGGCGTACAAGATCACCACGCGCCGCAAGTTCAAGTGTAAGGCGTGTCACCACCAGTTCAGCGTGACCAGCGGCACAATATTTGCCAGCCGCAAGATGGGCTTTGTGGACCTGCTGGCCGCGATCTGCATTGTCGTGAACGCGTCAAAGGGTGTGAGCATGGTACAGTTGTCGCGTGATCTGGATTGCCAGTACAAGACAGCCTTCGTGCTGGCCCACAAACTGCGCGAAGCGATGGCACTGGAAGTCCACACTGGTGAAGTTCTGGAAGGCCATGTTGAGATTGATGGCGCATATTTTGGCGGTCATATCCGCCCGGAGAACGCCAAGGCTGACCGCAAGGACCGTCGCTTAAAGCGTCACCAGACCGGCAAGCGCCGCGTTGTGATCGCTATGCGTGAGCGTGAGGGCCGCACACTGCCGTTCGTAGGTCAGTCTGAGGCAGAAGGGGTTGCTTTGGCTAACGAGAACGTATCGCGCCTGTCCACCATGTCAGCGGATGAGGCCAGCCATTGGGATGAATTGCACATGGGCTATCACGTCGACCGCGTGAACCACTCCGAGATTTACAGCGACCACGGCAAGCACACCAATTGGGTTGAAAGCTATTTCTCGCGCTTGCGCCGCATGGTGCAGGGCCAGCATCATCACGTCAGCCCGCAGTACCTTTACCAGTATGCGAACCATGCCGCATGGCTGGAAGACAACCGCCGGACCGATAACGGGACACTGGCGCAGATTGTAGTTTCTAACTCAATGACAGCGCCAGTATCGCGCCAATGGAAGGGCTACTGGCAGCGGTCTGCATAAGCCTCGGCACAAAATCGTGTGGTGAGCACTAGACACAAGGGCATATGATTCGGTAAAAGAAAAACGCCTGAACCGTTGGAGCGGTTCAGGCGAAAATGAAACCACCGTTGGCCGGTGGAAGTTTGAGAATTCTCACTGGGTTTTTACCCATATGTGGAATCACAAGTCAAGTCGGCCAACACATCGCAAGGAGAAAAAGCGATGAATACGACTGTGACTTGGACCGGAAATTCCGGTTCTCAATACCGTTTCGATGTGTTTCCAGTAGGAACGCAGTTCAATCCAATATCAGGTGTCTATGTCGCCTGTAGGCGGCTCATTACCGGACAGTTTGAGGCCCTCTATGTCGGCGAGACACAATCCTTCAAGGATCGTCTTAACGTCAATGCCGGGAATCACGATGGGCTCAGGTGTGCTGCTCGCAATGGCATGACGCATATTGGTGCCATCGTCTCGACCAGTAGTGCCGAGCGCCTGCGGATTGAAACTGATTTGCGGCATGGCCTTAATCCTTCCTGCAACAAGCAGTCAGTTAATCCTAGACTGAATATGCGGCGTAGATAAGGCGACACATCGACTCAGGGCTGGCCCTTCGGGGCCAGTTTCCACAAACACCCATCCGGCCCAAAGTCCTGCACCACATGCCCGTCTTTCTGCGCCCTCTGGATTGCATGACGCACCCGCTTAAGCACATCGGCGTGAATATCATCGCCCCAGCCCTTGGACGCAATGATCCGCGCCGCAATCGTCTCATCATCCGCAGGTTCTTTACGAAGCATTGTAATGATCGTCAGCTTCAACTCATTGCGCCCGAATAGCTGCTTGTACTTCCCACGCGGCGCTATGCCCCTGGGATCGTCCGTATAGCCACACAGCACCAGTGCACGGTCTATGGCGTCCAGATCGGCCTTAAGCGCATCTGCGGCCTTCACAGCGGCCTTGTGCTGGCCTGCTATCTCGCCGCGTTTCTTGATCAGTCCGAATATCGTATGCTCCATGCCCTATTATGGATTCACGCGGCCCGATTGTTCAGATAGAATGTTGGTGCGTTTGATACATAAGGCCGGATTTGTCCGCTGAGCGGACATTAGCGCTGTACTTCCGCTTTCATCGAAAAGCGGAAGTGGACACGAGGCGCTGCGAACTAACCATCTGTCCGCTTCCTGCCGACACCTGCCCAAAACACAACTCATTCCCAGCAGCTGACCAGTACGGTGATGTCGCTGGCATCGCGGGACAGGGTTTCGGGTGAGAGTTGACCGGACTCCGAGGTAGTGGACACATCAATACCCGCCTCAGCGAGCACCTCTTGCACCGTATCAGTTCCTGCAGCGAAACTGACTCCGTCTGGCAGTTTGCGTCCACTTTTGGGCTCGGGCAGAAGCATGCCCAGCACCGCGCCACCTGCGTCGACAACCGGTCCGCCGGCATCGCCCTCCAGCGGGGCGAGCGCGAGGCGTTTCATGCCTGCTTCGCCGTTCAGGCCGCGCAGATCGGCCAATTCGCCGAATGTCAGCGTGGGCGCGCCAAGAATGCCACCATAGGAATAACCAGCCACTGCGACCGTGGATTGCAGGCGTGGGGTGTCCTGCTGGAACCGGGCCACGGAGAGGGGCGCCAGATCTTCGCGCGGGCGCAATACCGCGATCCCGAGCGACGTGTTGTTGGCGGCCACCTGTGCGTCGTAATCCTGATCAATGGTGATCCTGCCGCAGCCTGCCACCACATCCGCTGTGGTCACGACGGTGCCCGCCTGATCCACGAAGAAGCCTGAGCGCGTAAGGCGCGGCTTGCGGATCTCAAGCCCGGCCACCAGATCGATGCTCTGATCTTCGTTGTTTCCCGTCGCCGGGTCCAGCACGCCGCCGATCGGGGTGAAACTTGCCTGCATCTCGCCCAGAAGACGGGTGCGCCGCTCTTCGTCACCGGCGGGCCAGACCAGGGTGAACCCCTTGATGTGGCCGTCCTTAAACCAGACCTGGGTGTGCGAAATGCTTAGCGCCCCTTCACCGATCAGCGTGAAGCCGTCACCATCCAGCATGCGTGGCCCGGTTTCGGGCACGATTTCGAGCGTCTGCATGATGTCGTAAAGCCCTGCAAGCGTCGCTTCGTTGCCCTCCTGTGAGATCAGCAACACCTTGGCATCTACATCGCCGACGGCATTGTAATGGGCGAAGGGAGGCTCGTATTTGGCCAATTCCACCACGCCGGTCGGCAGTTTCATCTCGATGCCGACCGTTTCATCGCGCACGAACTGAATATCCAGACCTTCCAGCACGGCGTTATACTGGCGGAAAAGCTCGGCCCGCTGCAGGGTCGTCAGCACGCCCGTGGGTTCGAAATTATTGGCCTCCTGCCAGCGCGACATGGATGCGCGGGTGCCGCGGCCAAAGGCGGCATCGATGCGGCCGTCATAGACCCCGGCCCATCTCAGCGCTTCCTGAAGCTCGGCGCGTTCTTCGCGACTGAGCAGGCGTTCGCTGGCCCGTGCTTCGCGCAGGGTTTCATCTGCCGGTGCGGGGGCAATTTCAGGCTCGGATTCAGTTTCTGGCTCCGGTTGGGTTCGCGCGATCTGCGTATCGGCTTCGTTTTCTGGGACGGTCAAAGCGGGGCGGTTCAGCACATTCGCCCCTACCGGCCAGAATTGCTGCTGATAGTCGCTGCTGAGCGCGATATAACTGTCGCGCGGAATCACCCGCTCGGCGCGGTAGACCTGTAAAACCCGCTCAGCGTCCTCGGAGGTATAAGGCCCAAGCGCGATCGCGTACCAGCCACCACGGATGGTAAACCCGTTCACATCCTGCAAGGTCGCCGCATAACGCCGGATGCTGGCCTGCGCCCGGGTCAGGCTGGGTTGTGCTTCGATCTGCACCCAAGCCAGGTTTTGTCCTTGTGAGAATGCCGCAGGTACGGCCGCGCCAATGGCGAAAATCACCGCGATAAAAATACGCCTCATACTCTACTCTTGCCCCTGCACGGATCGTTCAGTTCCACTTGCTGACCGCCTTTTATCAAATCCACCGGCAGGTGCACCCAAAATATGCGGCGCGCCGCAATTGACCCTCTCTCGTCAGGACCGTAGGTAAGGGCGCAATTCTACGGCAAAACCCCAAGGGGCAGTCATGGCTGAGCAGAGCGACAAACCACGCAGTTTTCAGGAGATCATCCTGAGGCTTCAATCCTATTGGGCAGGCAAGGGTTGTGCCGTGATGCAGCCCTATGACATGGAGGTCGGTGCCGGCACGTTTCACCCTGCGACGACCCTGCGCTCGTTGGGGTCAAAACCCTGGGCTGCGGCCTATGTTCAGCCCTCGCGCCGCCCTACCGACGGGCGCTACGGTGAAAACCCGAACCGGTTGCAGCATTACTACCAGTATCAGGTGCTGATCAAACCCAGCCCGCCGGACTTGCAGGAACTCTATCTTGGCTCACTCAGGGCCATCGGCATCGACATGGGTGTCCACGACATCCGCTTTGTCGAGGATGACTGGGAAAGCCCCACGCTTGGCGCCTGGGGGCTGGGCTGGGAGGTCTGGTGCGACGGCATGGAAGTCAGCCAGTACACCTATTTCCAGCAGGTTGGCGGCCATGATTGCCACCCGGTCTCGGGGGAGCTGACCTATGGGCTGGAACGTCTTGCCATGTACGTGCTGGGCATCGACCACGTGATGGATATGCCGTTCAATGATCCTGATGCGCCGATTGCGCTAAGTTACGGCGATGTGTTCCGCCAGACCGAGGAGGAATATTCCCGCTGGAATTTCGATGTCGCCAATACCGAGGTGCTGCTCAGGCACTTTGAGGAGGCCGAGGCCGAATGCGAGGCGATCCTGAGCCAGCAACATGACGACCCGAAAACCGGCAAACGCATCATCATGGCGCATCCGGCTTATGACCAATGCATCAAGGCGTCGCACATCTTCAACCTGCTCGACGCGCGCGGCGTGATCTCGGTTACCGAACGCCAGGCCTATATTGGCCGCGTCCGCGCGCTTGCCAAGAAATGCGCCGACGCCTTTGTCCAGACCGAAGCCGGGGGCGCGGCGGCGTGACCGGAAAAATCCTAGCGGGGGTGATCTTGATTACAGCCTTGGTGGCCGGGGCGGCCATGTATTACCTTCAGGTCTATCACTTCTATGATGAGGTCGCGGCCACGGGCACGGATGACGTGCAGATGGTGTCGCTGGTCTCGGGCCAGTCCGAGCCGGTGCTCTACGACAATTTCACCGCCATTGACGCCAGCAGCTCGCCGATCCGCTACCGCGCCTGTTTTACCACCACCATGTCTACTGCGATGCTGACCGAGACCTATGAGTATTACGAGGCCGCCGAGCCGCTGACCGGCCCCGACTGGTTCGATTGTTTTGATGCTGAGGCGCTGGGCGCCGAGATCGAAGACGGCACCGCGCTGGCCTTTCTGGGCGAGAAAGACATCCAATACGGCATCGACCGGGTTGTTGCGGTCACCGATGACGGCCGCGGCTATGTCTGGCACCAGATCAACGAATGTGGCGAGGTTGTCTTTGACGGCAATCCCGCCCCTGAAAACTGCCCCGAACCTCCAAATGGGTACTGACCACTATGCCTGATCTTCTGATCGAACTTTTCTCCGAGGAAATCCCGGCCCGCATGCAATCCCGTGCAGCGGAGGATCTGAAAACCCGCATGACTGACGGGCTGGTTGAGGCCGGGTTGACCTATGCCGGGGCGGCTGCGTTTTCCACGCCGCGCCGCCTGATGCTGGCGGTCGAGGGGCTGTTGGCGGAAAGCCCGACGATCAGGGAGGAGCGCAAAGGCCCGCGCACAGATGCGCCGGAAAAAGCCATCGAAGGTTTCCTGCGCGGGGCAGGGGTATCGCGCGACGATCTGGAAGTGCGCGACGAGAAAAAGGGCCAGGTCTATTTCGCCACCATCACCAAACCGGGCCGCGCTGCCGCCGATATTGTGGCCGAGGTTTTGGAGGCCACAATCCGGAACTTCCCCTGGCCCAAATCGATGCGGTGGGGGGCTGGGTCACTCCGCTGGGTCCGGCCTCTGCATTCGATCCTCTGCATCCTCACCGACGATGCGGGTGAGGCGCAGGTGGTGCCGCTGGAAATTGACGGCATCAAAGCGGGCCAGACCACGCGCGGGCATCGTTTTCTGGCGCCTGATGCTTTCGCGGTCACCTCGTTTGACGATTACGCCGCAAAACTCAAGCGCGCCTCGGTGGTGCTCGACCCGGCAGAGCGCGCGGATCATATCTGGCAGGACGCCACCAATCAGGCCTTTGCCGCCGGGCTGGAAGTGGTCGAGGACAAGGGATTGCTGGCCGAGGTCGCGGGGCTGGTGGAATTCCCGGTGGTGCTGATGGGCACGATTGATACCGAATTCCTCGACCTGCCGCCCGAAGTGCTGCAAACCTCGATGAAAGAGCATCAGAAGTTCTTTTCGGTCAAAAACCCCAAGACCGGCAAGATCGAACGCTTCATCACCGTCGCCAATACCCGGACGGCTGATCACGGCGCGACCATTCTGGCGGGCAACCAAAAGGTTCTTTCGGCCCGTCTGGCGGATGCAAAATTCTTCTGGGAAAACGACTTGCGTGTCGCAAGAGACGAACAGATGAAACCGTGGCTTGAGTCTCTGAAAAACGTCACCTTCCACAACAAACTGGGCTCTCAGGCCGAGCGCATCGACCGCATTGCAGCCCTTGCCCGCGAAATCGGGCCCGTGGTCGGCGCCGATGCCGATCTGGCCGAGCAGGCCGCCCGCGTCGCCAAGGCCGATTTGTCGTCCGAGATGGTATATGAATTCCCCGAGCTTCAAGGCCTGATGGGCCGCTACTACGCCGAAGTTGCCGGACTGCCCGCCGAGGTCGCCGCCGCTTGCGAGGCGCACTATTCCCCGCTCGGCCCCTCCGATGCCGTGCCCACCGAACCGGTCTCCGTCGCCGTGGCGCTGGCCGACAAGCTCGACACGCTCACCGGTTTCTGGGCCATTAATGAAAAACCCACTGGGTCCAAAGATCCGTTTGCGCTCAGACGGGCGGCTTTGGGCGTTATTCGGTTGGTGTTGGATAACGCAGTCAGAATACACCTTGCAGCCCCGATGACTTATGCTTTTGGCTACATTCTATCGACAAGCAGACACAACGTAGTTCTCACCCAAGCGAGTAAAATTGCAAACTTTGCGGGTAACTCTGGAGAACCAAGGTGGGCCATAAGGTTCATGGAAAGTGTTGGCTCCATGTTGGAGAAAACTGACTTTTCAGCAAGCTTAGATGAAGTTATGACGTTTAACTTGGATCTTCTTTCCTTCTTCCACGACCGCCTCAAAGTCTATCTCCGCGATCAGGGCATTCGACATGACGTGATCGACGCCTGTATCGCGATCGAGGGGAACGACGATCTGACCCTGCTGGTCAAACGCGCCACGGCGCTTTCGGATTTCCTCAAGACCGAGGATGGCGAGAACCTGTTGCAGGGCTTCAAGCGCGCCAACAACATTCTCACCCAGGCCGAGGAGAAAGACGGGGTCGAATATTCCTACGGCGCGGATGTGAAATTTGCCGAGACGGACGTGGAAAAGGCGCTTTTTGTTGCGCTCGATGCGGGCGAACCGGCGATTACAAAGGCGCTGGAGGCCGAGGATTTCGTGGGCGCTATGGCCGCTATGGCGGCTCTGCGCGCGCCGATTGATGGGTTTTTCGAGGGCGTGCAGGTCAATACCGATAATGACATCATCCGCCGCAACCGCCTCAACCTGCTCAACCGTATCCGCCAGATTTGCCTGCAAGCCGCCGATCTGACACGGATCGAAGGATAACCTCACGACAGCGCCGGGGCCTTATTAATAAAGGTTAACGCACGGGGCTTGCCTTGTGCGGCAACCGCCTTATGCTGCATCAACAGCATAAAGGTGCCGCAGTGCAGCATAATGACCCCGATATCACCCTGATCACGCCCGACGCGCCGATGGCGGCCGAAACGCATGGCGGCCGTGCGAAATGCCTGCAACGGCTGGCCCGGCTTGATCTGCCGGTGCCGCGCGCGGTGGCGCTGTCGTTCAAGGCGGTGCATGGTATCGCGGCGGGGGATATGCCCGATCTGCAGGCGCTGTTGGCGCATTTTGACGCCGCGCCGCTGTTGTGTGTGCGCCCGTCCTCGGAAGATCCCGATTGGGGCGGTCCCGGCGCGATCCTCAACATCGGCATGAACGATGCGCTTTACGCTGAACTTCAGGGACGGATCGGCAAAGTATCCGCCGCCACGCTTTATCTGCGTTTCATCCAGTCCTACGCGATCCATGTGGCCCGGCTTGATCCGGACATGTTCGATGATGTCTGCGAAGATCCTGTGCAGGGTTTGCCACAATCGCTTCATGCCTATGCCGAGGAAACCGACGAGGAATTTCCACAAGACCCCGCCGTGCAACTGGCCGAGGTGCTGCGCTCGATGGCGCGCGCCTGGGAAGGCACGACCGCGCGGCTTTTGCGTCAGGCCAAGGGCGCGCCCGCCGATGCCGGGCTGGGCCTTGTCGTGCAGGCGCTGGCGCTTGGTCTGGGCAAGGGAGAATGCGGATCGGGCGTGATGCAGCTTGTCAACAGCCAGACCGGCGTGCGCAAGATCACCGGGCGCTACCTGTCGCAGAGTCAGGGTCGCGAGGCGCTGACCGCCGATGGCGATGCGATCTATCTCACGCGCGATCCGCGTGGCGCGTCGCTTGAAGAACAGGCGCCGGAGGCGTTCGAAGAATTGCGCAAACATACCGACCTGATGCGGACGCGGCTGCGTGAAGAGATGCAGGCCGAGTTCACCATCGAAGGCGGCAAGGTCTATCTGCTGGATGGCGTGCGGGTGGCCCGCAATGCGCGTGCCGCTGTCGCGATTGCCGTGGCCCTGGCGGATGATGGTATCATCGCACATGAAGAGGCGCTGATGCGGGTCGAGCCGCGCGCGCTCAACGAACTTCTGCACCGACAGGTCGATCCCGAGGCTGAACGCGATGTGCTGGCCCGCGGCATTGCCGCCAGTCCGGGGGCCGCTGCGGGCGCGATCGTGTTTTCCGCCGCCGAGGCACAGGCCTATGATGCACGCGGCGAGGCCTGCATTCTGGTGCGTCGCGAAACCAGTTCCGAGGATGTGCGCGGTATGCATGCCGCTGTTGGTGTCCTGACCGAGCGCGGCGGCATCACCAGCCACGCGGCCGTGATCGGGCGCGGCATCGGCCTGCCATGTGTCGTGGGGGCGTCGGATATCCGTTTCCAGCCCCGCAAGAAACAGCTGACATTTCCCGATGGCCGGGTGGTGAAAGAGGGAGAGTTCCTGACGCTGAATGGCACCGATGGTGAAGTGTTGGCCGGGGAAACGCCGCTATTGGAATCCTCGCGCGATGATGCGCTGAAAAAGCTGATGACCTGGGCGGATGATATCCGCGACATTTCGGTGCGCGCCAATGCCGATACGCCTGCCGATGCCGATCTGGCCCACAGCTTTAAGGCGCAGGGAATCGGGCTTTGCCGGACCGAGCACATGTTCTTTGACGAAGATCGCCTGACCGTCATGCGCGAGATGATCTTTGCCGATACGAGCGCCGATCGGGCCGCAGCACTGGAGCTGCTTCTGCCGATGCAGCGCGCCGATTTCATCGAGCTTTTCCGGATCATGCGCGGCAAGCCGGTCTGCATTCGCCTGTTCGACCCGCCTTTGCATGAGTTTCTGCCGACCGACCGCGCAGGCCATCTGCAACTGGCCGAGGCACTTGATCTGCCGCTGTCAACTGTCACTCGGCGCGTGGAAGCGTTAGGCGAATATAATCCCATGTTGGGTATGCGTGGTGTGCGTCTGGGCATCACCGTGCCCGAAATCTATGACATGCAGGCGCGTGCTATTTTCGAGGCTGCGGTCGAGGCCAGCCAGAAAGGCCCGGATCCGATCGTGCCCGAGATCATGATCCCGCTGGTGTCGGCCCGGCGCGAGGTCGAGATCGTCAAGACCCGGATCGATTCCGCCGCCGCAGCCGTGCGCAATGAAACCGGCCAGGATTTTTCCTACCGCCTGGGCGTGATGGTTGAAACCCCACGGGCCGCCTTGCGCGCCGCTGAAATCGCCCCGTTGGTGTCGTTCCTCAGCTTTGGCACCAATGACCTGACTCAGATGACCTATGGGCTGTCGCGCGACGATGCCGGGCGGTTCATGTCCGATTATGTCCGCCAGAGGGTCTATCCAGAAGACCCGTTTCATACGCTTGATATCGACGGCGTGGGCGAGTTGTTGCGGATCGGTGCGGATCGTGCTCGCGCGGTCAATCCGGATGTGGTTATGTCGATTTGTGGTGAACACGGCGGCAATCCCGAATCAATCGCTTTCTGCCGGGATGTCGGATTCGACTACGTTTCGTGCTCTCCGTTCCGGGTCCCTGTGGCGCGACTTGCTGCCGCACAGTTGGCGGTCAAAAACAAGATCGGGACGTAGAAAACCGGTTTCGCGCAACATAGCGTAAGCACAACGCATCAAATCTTTCCAAAAGTTTTTTACCGAGATTCTTCGCCCGGCGCCGGGGTGGACGCAGGCTTAAGAGTTCGGTAATTGGCCCGGATGCTGATGGGCGCAAACCCAATAGCGTATGGAGAGGGGCCGATGTTTAGGATTTTCTTTGTCATTTTTGTGGCAATTGGAACTGTCGCGTTCGCCGACGTTCCAAAAAGCCAGCGTGTGGTTGAAGCGCAGCCGGTCGCCAACCTCTATGTTGCGGAGCGTCTTGCTACTTATTCCCGGCTCAATGCCACGCAGATCGGATATTCGCGCGAGTGGGTCGATGCGCAGCCTGCCCTGAAGGGCGACGAAGAATGGGCGTGCCTCGCCGAAGCACTTTATTTCGAAGCACGGGGCGAAACCGTGAAAGGCCAGTTCGCCGTGGCTGAGGTGATCCTGAACCGGGTCGACAGCCCGCAATTCCCCGACAGCGTATGTGCCGTGGTCAATCAGGGAACCGGCAAGAAATACCAATGTCAGTTCACCTATACCTGTGACGGCTACAAAGAGGTCATCAACGAGCCACGCGCGTTCAAACGCGTTGGCAAGGTTGCCAAGGCGATGGTCAGCGGAGGGCCTCGGGTTCTGACTGACGGCGCGACCTATTACCATACCCGTGCGGTCAGCCCGCGCTGGTCGCGTCAGTTTGAACGTACCACGTCAATCGGGCAGCACCATTTCTATCGTCCGCCGACGCGCGTTTCACAGAACTAACTTCTGCGAAAATATTTCCAGACGCGCCCGCCGCAGTGCGGGCGTTTTTTAGTCTGAGCGGGGTCAACGGGCATCTGGTCACACTTTCCCCGGCGCCGAACTGCGTTAAAGTAAACTCATGCCCTATGAATGGACCCGTATTTCCGATCCTGTGCCACAGACGCGCCTGACGCTCTGGCCATTCCGGTCACTGCCGCGTCGCGGGTTTGCGGCCTTTATCCTGGGTACCTTCGCCCTGATCACCATTCCACTTTACCCATTGCTGGGGACGGTGGTGCTCTGGGGGTTGTTGCCGTTTCTGTTGCTGGCGGTGGCGGGACTGTGGTGGGGCCTGGAAAAATCCTACCGTGACGCCCGGCTGCATGAAGAGCTGACGATCAGCGAAACCCATGTCCATCTGGTGCGCCAAAATCCTGGTGGCAAGAGACAGGAATGGGAATGTAACCGGTATTGGGCCCGCATTCTGATGCATTCGACTGGTGGCCCGGTCGATCATTATCTCACGCTTAAAGGCGGCGACCGCGAGGTTGAGATCGGCGCATTCCTGTCCGAAGAGGAGCGCGTAACGCTTTACGGAGAAATCACCGACGCGCTGCGACCGGCACAGGCGTCTTAGGGCAGCGCTTAAAGGGCTTGCGGAACATCGGTTGCCGCGCCGATGCCCCTTGCCGCCTGTTGAGATGGCTCAGTCTTTAGCAGAGCTTCTCTTTCACCTTCGGGCCAACCGCACCAAAATCCATCTGGCCGGTATATTTACCTTTGAGCTCTCCCATGATCTTGCCCATGTCACGGATCGAGCTTGCGCCGGTGTCGCTGATCACCCTGTCGATGGCGGCATCCACCTCGTCGTCATCCATTTGCCGGGGCAGGAACTCCTCGATCACCTCGATCTCACTCAGTTCCCGCTCGGCCAAGTCCAGACGCCCGCCTTCTTCGTAGGCGCGCGCGCTTTCCTTGCGCTGCTTGGTCATTTTTCCGAGGATCGCCAGAATCTCCGCGTCACCGATCTGGCCGTTACCATCGGCACCCCGCAATGCGATTTCCTGATCCTTGATAGCTGCGTTGATCAGCCGCAACGTCGTAAGGCGATCGGCCGCCTTGTCCTTCATCGCTTGTTTCAGGGCCGTATTGACCCGTTCATGCATGTCCATACCATTCATCCCATTGGTTGGTCACAAGATACTCATCCTATATAAATCGGAAAAAAGAGGCAACCACTTGTCGTTAAGTGTTAACCCTTATTTTATTGGCTTTTTGGGGTGTGTCTTGGGTCTTGACCCTGACCTGACACATCCTTAGGTTCGCGACAATTTGCACAGCCGGAGATTCCCCGTCATGGCGCATGCCCCGCAGCCTCATCCGACCGCTTGCCTGGCTCTTGCGGACGGAACAATATTCTACGGTCGCGGCTTTGGCGATACCGGAGAAACCATTGCCGAACTATGCTTCAACACCGCGATGACCGGTTACCAGGAGATTATGACCGACCCGTCGTATGCCGGGCAGATTGTGACCTTCACCTTCCCCCATATCGGTAATACCGGGGTCAATCCCGACGATGATGAGACCGCCGATCCCGTGGCCGCGGGCATGGTGGTGAAATGGGACCCGACGGAACCAAGCAACTGGCGGGCGACGGAAGACCTGTCTGCGTGGTTAGCGCGCCGGGGCCGGATCGCAATCGGCGGTGTGGATACCCGCCGCCTGACCCGTGCCATCCGGCATCAGGGCGCGCCGCATGTGGCGCTTGCTCACGATCCCGAGGGTAAATTTGATACGGCCGCTTTGGTCAGTATGGCGCGCGGTTTTGCGGGGCTGGAAGGCATGGATCTTGCCAAGCAGGTCACCTGCGCGCAATCCTATCGCTGGGATGAAATGCGGTGGGCATGGCCCGACGGATACTCCCGCCAGAAAGACCCCAAGCACAAGGTCGTCGCGGTGGATTACGGCGCCAAGCGCAATATCCTGCGCTGCCTGGCCAGTGCGGGTTGCGAGGTGACCGTGCTGCCGGCCACCGCCACCGCAGAGGATGTGTTGGCGCATGATCCAGACGGGGTTTTCCTGTCAAACGGTCCGGGCGATCCCGCCGCCACCGGCGAATATGCCGTGCCGATGATCCGGGGCATTCTGGAAAAAGGCCTACCGGTCTTCGGCATTTGTCTGGGCCACCAGATGCTTGCGCTGGCGCTTGGCGCCAAGACGGTCAAGATGAACCACGGTCATCACGGTGCCAATCATCCGGTGAAAGAGATTGAGACCGGAAAGGTCGAAATCACCTCGATGAACCACGGGTTCGCGGTGGACGGTCAGACCTTGCCGGACGGCGTGATCGAAAGCCATGTTTCGCTTTTCGACGGTTCGAATTGCGGCATCAGGGTAGAGGGCCGACCGGTCTTTTCGGTGCAGCATCACCCCGAGGCAAGCCCCGGTCCGCAGGACAGTTTTTATCTCTTTGAACGGTTTGCAGAATCCATGAGCTGAGCTGGTGCGGACTTTTTAATCTTCCGTTAACCTGTTGTTTACGCATCATTAACCAAGGTGAAAGAAACTCCCCTCCGGTGAATTCGGTAAGGAGTAGCCTATGGGTATTTCAGAACTGCGACAGTTGGAAACGCAGCCGCTGAAGATTGCCGGGTCGCGCAATTCTCTGGAAAGTGATCTTGTAAGGACCGGTGCGATATCCCAACGGGACGCGGCGTTGGCTCAGTTGGTAGGGCGGCATTGTGATACGTCACTTGATCGTATCTTGCGCGCCGAAGGGTTGGCCTCGGAAGACGATCTGCTCAGTACCCATGCCAAACGCCTGAAAAGCCGCGCGCTCAGCCCGCAGGAATTGCAACAGACAATGCCGCTTGCCACGGAGCTAGAGGCGAAAAGCCTTTTGAAATATGGGATTTTGCCGTTTGCCGATGAACGCGGTCGCCCCACGGTCGCCGTCAGTAACCCTGATGAATTCCGCGCGGTGCTTTCGGATCTGCCCTTCGAGATTGCCAGCGCGCAACTGGTTGTCGGTTCGCGGGCCGCCATTCAGGAAACCGTCGCCTGCCGCCACCGCGAGGCGTTGACCGAGGCAGCACAGGCCCGCGTGCCGGTGATCGAAAGCTGCCGGAACTGGGGTCATACTTTTGGCAGGCGGTTGGCTTTCACGCTGACATGCCTCTTTGCGCTGACAGGGTTGACGCTGGCCTTTCCCACTCTCGTTTTCGGAGGGTTCGTCCTGTGGGCCGCGTTTACTCTTTTGGTGGCGGCGGCGCTGAAGACCTCGGCTTTTGTTGCCAGCGTGACCAATCGCGACGTAGCCGAAGAAATCAGCAATCCCAATCAACGCCTGCCGAAAGTTTCGATCCTCGTGCCGCTTTTCCGCGAGACCGAGATCGCCCATGCGCTGATCGCGCGGCTGACCCGGCTGACTTATCCGAAATGCCTGCTGGATGTAATTCTGGTGATGGAAGAAGAGGATGAGACCACCCGCAAGACGCTGGCCGAGATTGACCTGCCGCCGTGGATACGCCCGGTGATTGTGCCCGATGGCGCACCTCGTACTAAGCCACGCGCCATGAACTACGCTCTGGATTTCTGCCAGGGGGATATCATTGGTATTTTCGATGCTGAAGACGCGCCCGATCCGGATCAGATTACCATTGTTGCCCGGCGTTTTCAGACCGCACCGGATGATCTGGTCTGCCTGCAGGGCGTTTTGGACTATTACAACCCGCGCCAGAACTGGCTGGCGCGTTGCTTTACGATCGAGTATGCGACCTGGTTCCGGATGATGCTGCCCGGGTTGGCGCGGTTGGGATTTGCTATCCCGCTGGGCGGCACGACCCTGTATTTTCGTCGTGACGCGTTGGAAAAATTGGGCGGTTGGGACGCTCATAACGTGACCGAAGATGCCGATCTGGGCTTCCGGCTGGCGCGGCACGGCTACCGGACCGAGATGATCAACACCGTGACCGAGGAAGAGGCGAATTGCCATCCCTGGGCCTGGATCAAGCAGCGCTCACGCTGGCTGAAAGGGTATATGACCACCTATCTGGTGCATATGCGGCGGCCCGCGCTTCTTTATCGGCAGTTGGGCGCATGGAAATTCCTTGGATTTCAGGCCCACTTTGTCACGGCGCTCTCGCAATTTCTGCTGGCGCCGTTTCTGTGGTCTTTCTGGCTGGTCCTTCTGGGGTATGGGCACCCGCTGGATCAGGACTTGCCGCATTCGTTACTGGTGGCGCTGGGCAGCATGTTCCTGATGGTCGAGGTGCTGAACATCGCGATCCATGTAACCGCCGTATCCGGGCGAAAGCACAAACACCTCATGGCCTGGGCGCCCACGATGCATTTCTATTCGCCCCTCGGTGCGATAGCGGCCTACAAGGCGCTCTACGAGCTTGTTCTGAAACCATTTTCTGGGATAAAACCACTCACGGACTATCACCAGCCGCCGTGGCACCGCCGCCGTCAGACGATACTCTCGACCTCGCCGGAATCGAGTTTGAGCCGCGTCACGAACGCCTTTGAGATATGCGCCTTGAGCGCGCTTCCCGCCGTTTCGGGATCGCGTTCCGCGATGGCCGACACGATCGCCTGATGTTCGTCCAACGCATCCTGATCGCGACCTACCGCCGCCAGTGAGGTCGTCGCCATCAGGGCCATTGACTGGTGCACAAGGCCAAGCTGCTGCACCAGAAAACGGTTATGCGAGGCCAGATGAATCTGCTTGTGAAAGCGCCGGTTGGCGCGCGCCAGTCTGGTCGGATCACCCATCAGTTTGCGGTCGTCCTCGACCATATCCTGCAAGACGCGTATCTCTTCATCAGTGGCGTGGCGGGCGGCCAGATTTGCGGCCAGCGCCTCAAGCTCGGCGCGCACGACGTAGAGTTCGGCCAGCTGATTATGATCCAGCGACGACACGATCAGGCTGCGCCCGTCCCGGGTCAGCAAGGATTGAGTCTCAAGTCGCTGAAGCGCCTCGCGGATCGGGGTGCGGGAAACGCCGAACTGATCTGCAAGATCGCTTTCAACCAAGCGGTCTCCAGGTTTGTAAGTGCCCATGTCGATCGCTTCGAGGATCAGCGTATAGGCGTCTTTCTGCGGCGTTTTCATCGGTCAATTGGCCCTTGTGATCAATGTTAGGGCGACCCTAGCCATGCTTTGGCCCTGCAATCAAGTCTTGGCGATTGCACCCATTGTCGCGGCAGCCTAGTTTGCCGCCATGCCAGCACAGTATTTCGATCATGTGGGCGCCTGGGTTTTCGACCTGGACAATACGCTCTATCCGCCACAGGCGCGCCTCTTCGATCAGATTGAGGTGAAGATGACGCAATATGTCATGCAGATACTCAATGTGAATCGTGCCGAGGCGGATCGCTTACGCAACAAATACTGGCGTGAACATGGCACCACGCTGGCGGGGTTGATGCAAGAACATGACATCGACCCCGATCCTTATCTGGTGGCTGTGCATGAAATCTCTCTCGATCATCTGGAGCCTGACGCCCAGTTGAGCGATCACATCCGCGCGCTGCCAGGGCGCAAGATCGTCTACACCAATGGCTGCGCGCCTTACGCCGAGCGGGTGATTTGCAGGCGCGGTCTCACGGGCGTCTTTGATGCGGTCTACGGCGTTGAACATGCAGATTTTCTGCCCAAACCGCAGCATGAAGCGTTTGAGCGGATCTTCACACGCGACGGGGTAGACCCGCGCGGCGCGGCCATTTTCGAGGACGAGGTGCGCAACCTCAAAGCGCCTCACGCGATGGGCATGCAGACCGTGCATGTCGCGCCCGAGCCGGAGCATCACGCCCATATCCATCACCATACGGCCGACCTGACCGGGTTTCTGGGGCGACTACTGTGACAGGCTGCCGCTTGGAAACCGTCTGCCCGATGCGATATGTCGGATGCAGGGGATAGGTGTGATGATCAGCTTCGATTACGATATTGTTGTCTCGGGCGGGGGTGTCGCCGGCCTGACGGCGGCCTGCGTTTTTGGCGCGGAAGGGTTCTCGGTACTCTGCCTCGACCCGGCACCGCCAATCACCGAGCGTGATCAATCCGGGTCTGATCTGCGGACAACAGCCTTTTTGCAGCCCGCACAGGCACTGCTTGAGCGCGCCGGGTTGTGGACGCGTCTGGTGCCCTTTGCCGCCGATCTTCAGGTCATGCGGATCGTCGATGCCGGGGGCGAGGAGGTCGCGCCGCGCCTGACCAAAGAATTCGATGCAGCGGAGATTTCCGACAAACCGTTTGGCTGGAACCTGCCCAACTGGCTGCTCCGGCGTGAAATGGTTGCCCGGCTGGAGGATTTGCCCAATGTGAAGTTCCGGCCCGGGACCGGCACAGTAAGCCTGTTCACCCGCGAGGGCGAGGCGCGGGTCGGGCTGAGCGATGGCAGCCGCGTGCGCTGTCGTCTGGTGATTGCCGCTGACGGACGCCATTCGCCGATGCGCGAGGCGGCGGGAATTGACGTGAAAACAACCCGGTATGGGCAAAAAGCGCTTGCCTTTGCGGTCACCCATGCGATCCCGCATGGCAATGTCTCGACCGAGGTTCATCGCTCGGGTGGGCCGTTCACGCTGGTGCCACTGCCGGATCACGAGGGGCGGCCGTGCTCTGCCGTGGTCTGGATGGAAGAAGGTGCCGAGGTGCAGCGCCTGGCCGCTCTGCCGGAGCCCGACTTCGAGGCGGCGATGAACGCGCGCTCCTGTCTGCTTTTCGGGCCGCTGAGATTGGTCTCGCGCCGAACCGTCTGGCCGATCATCAGCCAGATCGCCCCAAAACTCTATGCCGAGCGTCTGGCGCTGGTGGCGGAGGCCGCGCATGTGGTGCCGCCCATCGGCGCGCAGGGGTTGAACATGTCGCTGGGGGACATGCGGGTGCTGCTGGAACTGGCAGAGGCGGCACCCGACCGGCTGGGTGATCTGGATATGCTGGAAACCTACCACCGCCGCCGTCATGCGGAAGTGCAGGCACGGTTAGCGGGGATCGATCTGCTTAACCGCGCCTCGATGATGCGCGCCCAACCCCTGCGCGATGCGCGCGCGATGGGGCTGAACGCAATCTATGGCCTTGCACCGGTACGCAAATCCCTGATGCAGCTTGGACTCGGGGTGCACTGAGAGATGCTGAAAGCGGCCCGCGGGCATTGGCAACTGGGCGTGTTGACGGCACTGATCGCGGTGTTCTGGTTTACGCCGATGGTCACGCCGCTCAAGATCCTCGTCGTGTTCATGCACGAGATTTCGCATGTCGCCGCAGCCTTGCTGACCGGCGGGTCGGTCGAAAGCCTGACGATCAATCCGCATCAAGGCGGGATGGTGATCTCGCGCGGGGGCAGCCGGTTTCTGACCCTGAATGCGGGCTATACCGGCTCTTTGCTTTTTGGCGTCGCGCTGGTGCTGCTGGCCGTGCGCACCCATTGGGACCGGACCGTGCTGGGCGGGTTGGGCGCGCTGCTACTGGTGGTCACGGGATTCTACGTGCGCGACCTCTATGCGGTGGGGTTTGCCCTGACGACCGGGGTACTTATGCTGGCCACGGCCCGCTTTCTGCCTCGCGACGTCAATGACCTGATCCTCAGGATGATCGGCCTCACCAGCATGATCTATGTGCCGATTGACATCTACAGCGATACGATCATCCGGTCTTATCTGCGCTCGGACGCGCGCATGCTGGCCGAGGAATTCGGCGGTGCGACCCTGCTCTGGGGCGGGTTGTGGATGGCGATCAGCCTTGTGGTGATTGTCCTGACCCTGCGCCGAGGATTGGGCCGCGACAGCAATATCCGGCTGCGTGGCCTCTGACCGTCAGAGAACCTTGTCGAAGACGTCCTCGAGCCGTTTCAGGGCGGCGGGTACATCATAGAGCTTATCAAGGCCAAAGAGTCCTAGCCGGAAGGTGCGGAACCCTTCAGGTTCGTTGCATTGCAGCGGAACGCCCGCGGCGATCTGCATGCCCTCGGCGGCGAATTTCTTGCCCGTCTGGATGTCGGGATCATCCGTATAGCTGACCACGACGCCCGGCGCGCCAAAACCCTCGGCGGCGACCGACTTTACCCCACGACTGGCGAGCATCGAACGTACGCCATTGCCCAGTTCCCATTGGGCCTCGCGCAGTTTTTCAAAGCCGTAGGCCTTGGTTTCCAGCATCGTATCGCGGAAGGCACGCAGCGCGTCGGTGGGCATGGTGGCGTGATAGGCATGTCCGCCATTTTCGTAGGCCTGCATGATCGAATGCCACTTTTTCAGATCTATCGCGAAGCTGTTGGATTGCGTGTTTTCCATGCGTTTGACGGCACGGTCCGACATCATCACCAGACCCGCCGATGGCGAGGCAGACCAGCCCTTTTGCGGGGCAGAGATCAGCACATCGACGCCGGTGGCCTTCATGTCGATCCAAGCGCAGCCCGAGGCGATGCAATCCAGTACCATCAGCGCGCCTACCTCATGCGCGGCTTCTGCCAGGGCGGTCATGTAATCATCGGGCAGGATCAGCCCGGCCGAGGTTTCCACATGCGGCGCAAAGACGACATCGGGTTTGGCCTCGCGGATCTTGGCGGTGACCTCTTCAATCGGGGCAGGGGCAAAGGGTTCGACATCGCCATTACCTGTCTGACGCGCCATACAGACGGTAGTGTCAGCAGTGAACTGCCCGGCGTCAAAGATTTGCGTCCAGCGATAGGAAAACCAGCCATTCCGGACAATCAACGCGTGGGCATCGGCGCCGAACTGGCGGGCGACGGCCTCCATCCCGTAGCTGCCACCGCCGGGGATCAGGGCAACCGCATCGGCATTATAGACGGCCTTCAGCATGTCCGAGATGTCACGCATCACCTGCTGAAAACTGGCGGACATGTGATTGAGTGACCGGTCGGTGAACACGACCGAATATTCCAGCAATCCGTCGGGGTCGATGTGGTCAAGAAGGGCGGTCATGGCGATTTCTCCTAGATGCAGGCGTTTTCATCCGCATATCAGACTGAGCCGCAGGGGGCACCCTGAAAAGCCGCCAGTTTCACGCCGGTTTTCGACAGCTCAGCCGATCGGGCCGGGGCGACGCTCTTCGCTGAGAAGTACGTTGGCTTCAACATCACCTACGCCAGGTAACATCATGATTCTTCGTCTTAAAATTCGTTCAAAGTCTGAGATATCACGAGCCACGATGCGCAGGCGGTAGTCATAAACGCCCAGAATATGCTCGACCGTCTGCACCTCGGGGATGGCGGTTACGGCGCGTTCGAAATCCTCAAGGCTGACGCGGCCTTTGGTGGCAAGCTTTACCCCCAGGAACACCGTCACCCCGAAACCCAGCCTTTCGCGGTCCAGTTCCAGCCGCTGGCCCTTGATCACGCCACTGTCATGGAGACGGCGGATGCGCCGCCAGGTGGCGGGCTGCGACAGGCCCAGGCTGCGGCCCAGGGCGCTGGCGGACTGGGTGGCGTCCTGGCTCAGCGCACGCAGGATCAGGCGGTCGGTGGTATCCAGTTCGATCATATCGGCAGCACCTCGTCCGATTTGATCCGCGCCACATGCATCAGCGCTTCGATATCGGCGATATCGGGCAGGGTCAGGATCGCACTGCGATAGATCTGCTGGTAATGCGCCATGTCCCGGGCGATTACCGACAGGCGCACATCGACGCGGCCAAGAAAGGTTTGAATTTCAATGACATCCGCCACGTCACGCGCGGCGGCCATAAACTCGTCAAAGGCGCGCGGCTGAGTCTTGTCAAGGGTGACGCGCAGCGAAACCTCAACCTCGTAGCCCATGGCCCGCCAGTCGATGACTGCACGATTGGCGAGGATGAAACCGGCCCCGATCATCCGGTCCAGCCGCCTTGCGCAGGTGGCGGGCGTCACACCGGCCAGTTCCGCCAGTTCGGCGGGACCAAGCGAGGCATCGTGCTGATAGTGCCTGAGAATGCGTCGATCGGTGTCATCTAGCATGTTTTTTTACCAAAATAGAATTTTAGAGAATGAATAATACAGCAAACGCTAAATTTAAATGGTTTTTGTCCGGAAAATCGCATGGAGGCAAGTAGATTGGTGTCAGATAAACTCTGAAGGAGAAAATCATGCGCGTTTATTATGACCGCGATTGCGATATCAACCTGATCAAGGACAAGAAGGTGGCCATTCTGGGCTATGGCTCGCAAGGCCACGCCCACGCGCTTAACCTGCGGGATTCAGGGGTAAAAAACCTTGTCGTTGCCCTACGCGAAGGTTCGGCCAGTGCCAAGAAGGCCGAAGGCGAGGGCCTGAAGGTGATGGGTATCGCCGAGGCGGCGGCCTGGTGTGACCTGATCATGTTCACCATGCCCGATGAATTGCAGGCCGAAACCTACAAGAAATACGTGCATGACAATATCAAACCCGGTGCGGCGATTGCTTTTGCCCACGGTCTGAACGTGCATTTCGGCCTGATCGAACCCAAGGAAGGCATCGACGTGATCATGATGGCGCCGAAAGGTCCCGGCCACACCGTGCGCGGCGAATACGTGAAAGGCGGCGGCGTGCCCTGCCTGGTGGCGGTTGACACGGATGCCTCCGGCAAGGCGCTTGAAATTGGCCTGAGCTATTGTTCGGCCATCGGCGGTGGACGTTCGGGCGTGATCGAAACCAACTTCCGCGAGGAATGCGAAACCGACCTCTTTGGTGAGCAGGCAGTTCTGTGTGGCGGTCTGGTCGAACTGATCCGCTGCGGTTTCGAAACTCTGGTTGAGGCGGGATATGCGCCGGAAATGGCCTATTTCGAATGTCTGCACGAGGTGAAGCTGATCGTCGATCTGATCTACGAGGGCGGCATCGCCAACATGAACTATTCGATCTCGAACACCGCCGAATATGGCGAATATGTCAGCGGCCCGCGGGTGCTGCCCTATGAGCAGACCAAGAAAGAGATGAAAGCCATCTTGACCGACATTCAGAAAGGCGCGTTTGTGCGTGATTTCATGCAGGAAAATGCGGTCGGGCAACCGTTCTTCAAAGGCACGCGCCGTCTGAACGATGAGCATCAGATCGAAGAGGTCGGCCGCAAGCTACGGGCGATGATGCCGTGGATTTCCGCTGGCAAGCTGGTGGATCAGGAAAAGAACTGACCGGGCGGTAAAAAATTTACCCTAATTCGATTGACCCCGGCCATCGGCTGGGGTCTTTACGTTTCAAAGGCAAGGCGGTGCACATGACCCCGATCAATCCCATTAACTGGCTAAAGCTGATTATCCTCGGCGTGATCTGGGGGGCGTCCTTCATGTTCGTGACCATCGCGCTCACGGGGGTGGGGCCCTATACGCTGGTGGCCACGCGGTTGACGCTCGGGGCGATCCTGCTTTTGGTCTTGTGCAGGATCAGGGGCATAGGCTTGCCGTCGCTTCGGCAGGAAAACGGCGCGAAAATCTGGATGTTCATTCTTGTGATGGGGCTCTTTTCCAACGCGATTCCTTTTTCGCTTTTGTCCTGGGCGCAGCTTTCCGTTGCGTCGGGGTTTGCCGGGGTCTGCATGGCGATTGTGCCGCTTTTTGTGCTGCCGCTGGCGCATGTGTTCGTCCCGGGGGAAACCATGGTGCTGCGTCGGCTGATTGGTTTCGCGATCGGCACCACCGGAGTGATCGTTCTGATCGGTAAATCCGCTTTCGTGTCGACCGGCAACGAGTTGGAATCACTGGCGCGATTGGCTTGCGTGGCCGCCGCCGCATGCTATTCGATGGGCGCCATCGCCACACGGCTTTGTCCCAAGGTCAACTTGCTGTCTCTGGCGGCGGGCGCATTATGCGTGGGCAGTGTGGTGACCTTACCGATGGCGCTGTATCTCGAAGGTTTGCCGGACGGTTTAGATGCGAAGGCCTTGTTCGCGCTGCTTTACCTTGGGCTTTTGCCAACGGGCGTGGCGCAGCTGGTGCTGACGCAGGTCATTCGTGATGCGGGGCCGGTTTTTCTGAGCCTGGTCAACTATCAGGTGCCGCTCTGGTCAATCTTTCTGGGTGCGCTCATCTTGGCCGAGCCTCTGCCGCCCAGCCTGCTTGTCGGTGGTGCGTTGATTTTGGCTGGTGTTGCGCTGAGCCAGCTGGGCGCGCTCCGGCGGCTTTTTGGTAAGGGATGATGGCGGGTTTCGCGCCCCGATAATAGGTTGGGTTTAATTGGCAAGGTTGGCCCTGAACGGACCTTGCGCCTTAGAAGTACTGCGCCGCGCGGTAGCCAGACCGCGAGGTGGCAATCCGACGGAGGTTGGATGCGCTTTATCCCAGCCAAATCCGAAGAACTTCCGAGCGTTGCGCCACCTCTCCAAATCGCCAGCCCTTGCGGGCGGTCTGGCGATCGCGCGGCGGCCCTACGGGCCTTGATTCCGCGCGGAGATTAAGATTGAAGGGCAGCTTCAGGCCAAACTCTATCAAGACAAGGTGCGTCGTACTAACATTATCCCGCTTCGCCCTCGGTCGCCGCACGCCAAAGCTTGATCGCCGCTGCGGTTTCGGCCACATCGTGAATACGCAGGATCTGCATGCCCTGGGCCACGCCTGCCAACGCCACGGCCAGCGAGCCGGGAACCCGTTCTGACGCCTCGGAAACTCCGCTCAGATCACCGATGAACCGTTTGCGCGACGCGCCCAGCAAAACCGGGCAGCCGAGCCCGTGAAAGAGCGAGAGGTTCTGCAGCAGCACCAGATTATGGGCGCGGGTCTTGCCGAAGCCGATGCCGGGATCGACGATGATCTGATGGCGGGGGATGCCGGCCTCCATCAGCGCCTCGGCCCGTTCCGAGAGCCAGTCATAGATATCCAGCGCGGGGTGATCGTAGCGCGGATCGTGCTGCATTGTCTCGGGGCGTCCCTGGGAATGCATGACACAGACGGGCAGGGTATGTTCCGCACAATAGGGCGCGAGGGCTGCGTCAAAGGTGAACCCTGCCACATCGTTGACCAGCGCAGCACCGGCATCATGGGCTGCCTGCGCCACGGCGGCTTTGCGGGTATCGATTGAAATGGGCACATCATGTGCGGCACGGATGGCCGTGATAACCGGGACGGTGCGGCTGATCTCATCATTTATGGGCACGGGTTCGGCCCCGGGGCGGGTGGACTCGCCGCCCACGTCGATCAAGTCGGCCCCGGCCGTGATCATGGCGCCGGTATGGACAATAGCCTGGTCCGGCGCGTTATGGCGGCCACCATCCGAGAAACTGTCGGGCGTGACGTTGAGGATGCCCATCAGTCGGGGCTGATCGAAGCTGAGGCCGCAGATCGACACACGCGGGGCGGTCAGGCGGTCTCGAACATCTTCAGGCAGGTTCGACGCGTGGATCAGGCGAGAGGTTCCGTCGCGGGTGATTTCTTCGGCCATGTCGAACCAGCACCAGCCGCCGGCGAGCGGCATGGCACCATTGGGTCGGACATGATCAGTGCGAGCGACAGGGCGATAGTAGCGGGTCATTTCTTAGTAGATATCATAGAAGAGGGCCAGGCGCTGCCCGGCGTCGCCGGGCAACATTGGCGCTGATGTATTTCTCATAGCCCGGATTGCGCGATGTCCTGCACCAGCACGGGAACCGGAGAATGCGAGGGGGGATGTTCACCGATCAACAGCAGGTCGGACGCGTCGATATGGCCCGAGAACCACGCCGCCAGCGCCACCGGATCGTTGGGCCCCACGGACGGCCCGTCAACCGCATCCAGCACGATCTTGGACGGGGCCCAGACACTGATCTGACCGTTCTTCATCGCCCAGTCGAGCTCGGTCCGGGTATCGACCACGACGCAGCGATCATCGCGCCCGGCCAACACCCAGGTGTTTTGTTCGATCGCCAGCAGATCAACCCGTCGCTGGGTCATCTTGTGGCCGGTCTTGGGGCTGTCGACATCGGGGCGGCCCACACAAAGGATCACCGGCTCGGCCCGGGCTTCAAGTTGGTCGATCCAGCGGGGCAGGTTGGGCGATCGGATAGCGGTATTGGTCAGAAACACCACATGCGGGTGCGGGGTCGTATCGGCATGATGCGCTATCGGCTTGGTTGCAAGATCATCGACCGAGCGGACGATCTCGACCCCAAGCGCACCAGGGCCGCGATCCAGTTTTTCGATCCGTACGAAGGTGCGCACGGCCTGCGGTTCCTGCAGAATACGTTCGGCGATGCGGCCCGCGAGGGTTTCAAGCAGGTTCAGGCGTTCTTCGGCCAGCTCGGCGGCGATCGCCTCGGTCACCCGGTCATAGGACAGGATGCGGTCCACATCGTCATCGACGGCGCCGGTGATCGGGCGCACCTCGACCACGACATTGAAGCAGATGCGCTGTGTGGTGCCGCGTTCGGCCTGAAACGCGCCGATTTCGACCTCAACAATGTGATCGCGCAACGAAATGCGATCCAGCGGTCCGTCGGGGGCCGTGGCATCGGCGCGTTCGGCAGGGTGCTCGAACGCCAGTCTGATTTCGTTGCTCATCTTGCCCACTCCAATCCGGGTGTCTTGGCGGCTTAACATGGGCCGGGGGGCACGTAAAAGGAGATTTCCGACAGGTTCGGGGGTGTCTGCGGCTGTTTTGGCCGATTGCACGACAAAGAGCACCCGCCGGACGGACCGGGGGCACAAGGGGCATGATCGTGTTGTGAGGCGGATGCGCGGGCGCTGACATGAGGTGCCGGATCGTCCGGCTGACGGAGCAATGTCCGCAAGAAGTGTCAGCGCCCGCGCCGGCAGCCCGGGTTTGAGGAAGAGGGGGCTACATCTTGCCGGGCGGCGGGTCGGGCGGGTCTGTTAGCGCTTCAGCCAGGCCGTCAATATCGCGGCTTTGAAAGAAGCGGCCGGACATCACACCCAAGTAAAAGGGCCATATCATCGGTGTCGTCCTCGCTGATGGACGGGTCAGATGGTCGTTTGCCGGCGGTGTGATCCGGCGCGGGACAACAGCGCCTGGGCGCCCCGGATCGCGTCGCGCAGGTGCAGGCGTTCCTGCTTGAGGCGTTTGATCAGAGAGGGGTCGCACCAGTTTCGCACCTGTTCGCGTGAGACCTTGTCATCCAGTTCGCGGTGGCGGCGGCGCAGCGCCTCGATCCGCATGGCAAGGGAACGGTGTGAGATTTTCCTCTCGGGCATCGGCAGTCTCCTGGGTTGGCGGGGCGCGGGATTGCGCCGCTGTGCCTTACATATCGGGGGTATTTTGAATTTTTTAATCCTATTGAAGATGAAATTTTGATCGGAAAAAGCTATCTAAGGTGCAAGTGAACGGAGGCCAGGGATGACCGATGAGATCACATTGCGCCAATTGCGCTGTTTTGCGGCGCTGGCTGAGGCGCGGCACTACCGACGTGCGGCGGAGCGGTTGGGGGTCAGCCAGCCATCGCTGAGCCAGCAGATCGTCAACCTGGAGGCGACGATGGGGCTGGAGCTGGTCGAGCGTGGGCGCCGCGGGGCGGTGCTGAGCCCGGCGGGGCGCGAGGTGCTGGCCAATGCCCGCCGGGTGCTGGACGAGGTGTCGGCGCTTGAGGCGCTGCCGCAGGCGCTGCGGCACGGGGCCGGGGGTACGATCCGGCTGGGCTCGACCCCGACGCTGGGCCCCTACATCCTGCCTTATGTGGTGCGGCGGCTGCGGCGGGAGTTTCCCGGCCTTAAGATCATCATCCGGGATGCCGCGCCGCTGGTCCTGCGCGATGAATTGCTGGCCGGGCGTCACGATCTGATCCTGACGCAACTGCCAGTGAATTCCGGCGATGTCGAGGTGGAACGCCTGTTTCGCGAACCACTGAAGCTGGTGGTGGCGCAGGATCATCCGCTGGCGTCGTGCGATGCCGCCGAAGATGCGGATCTGTCCGGTCAGGACATGCTGGCGCTGTCCAGCGCATATGTGCTGCACGAGCAGATTCGGAGCCTGTGCGACGAGGTGGGGGCGACGCTGCGGCAGGATTATGAGGGCACCAGCCTGGATGCGCTGCGGCAGATGACGGCGCTGGATATGGGCCTGTGCCTGCTGCCGTCGCTTTATGTGCTATCGGAAATCCCGGCGGAGCATGGCGATGTGGCGGTGCTTCGGTTCCGGCGCGATCGTTTTACCCGTTCGGTCGGGCTGGTCTGGCGCAGGCGCTCGGCTCATGGCGCGGTGATCGCGCGGGTGGCCGGGGTGATCCGCAGCGTGGCGCGTGACCGGTTTAGCGGCCACGTGACGGTGGAATAGCGGCGTTCAGCCGGCGCAGGCGGCGGCGAAATGTTCGCCAAAGAGCATGTCCCAGCTGCCGCCATAGCCGTTCAGCATCATCTCGGCCATGTCGCCGTAACCCTCCCAGTTGCTGTGCACCAGCTCGACCCGCGTGGTGCCGGCATCAATCGGGGTGAAGCTGACATCGACCTGTCCGGTCTGATCCGCCGGAAGCCCCATGTGGAAATCCAGTTGCAGGTGGGCATGCGGGTCGAACACCCGGAAGGTGCCCCAGTGATGTTCGACATCATCCGCTGCCAGTTCGACAATACGCCTCCCTTCGCGGGCATCGACACTCAGCGATTTCGCCGGGGCGCCCGCCTGCATCAGCGACATGGAGCGCTTGTCCAGCGGCCACCAGGAGGCCATGTCGACGAAGATTTCGAAGGCACGTTTCTGGGAGCAGGGAACATCAATGGTCTTCACGATGGAATCAAGCATAAGGGGCCTTTCAGTTGGCGGATTGGCGGCGAACTTCTGCGGCGTAGGCGCCAAGCGTGTCGTCCCAGAACCGGTCAAGATACGCCCGTAGCGCGATCAGCCCGGTCGGATCGAGCGCATAGATGCGGCGGGTGCCTTGCGGCGTTGCTTTGACCAGTCTGGCTCCGACGAGCACCTTGAGGTGCTGGGACACAGCCGGGCGGCTGACGGGCTGACCCTGCGCCAGATCGGCGACGCTTTGCGGTTTGACCGCCAGTGCCTCGAACACCGCTCGACGGGTCGGATCGGCAAGCGCGGTAATAGCATTATCGTAAGTCATAACTTACCGTAAGCCCATACTTACTAAATGTCAAACCCACCATGCCCGAGGGTTTCCCGTGCCGGACGCGTTAACGAAGTCTTTACTATTGTGTTGTGGCAGGAGGAGCGCTGACCTAGCCTCGTGGGGGTATTCTGTCTTTACGGAGATGATGTTTGTTATCCGCCCGGCATATTCTGTTTTCCGCGATTGCTGCACTGGCGGCCTGTGCGGAAGCGCCGGAAGAGCCTGCGTTTCGCGCCTTTGATCTGGAGCTGACCCAGCCGTCTCCCTACGCGAATTATCTGAGCGTCGCGCCCGGTGCGCGCGATGCGGCACTGCCCCGACCGGGGCAGATCAAAAGCCGTGGATTTTCACGGTATTTACGCGAAAAGACCGGCTGCGTTGTCGATAGCTCCCGCATGACCGCCACGCTTGGCAGTCGGAAGATGCCCGCCGGATACATGGTGCCGGTGATTTGCCCATAGGCGTTTTGCGCTTCGCTTGTTGCCGCCAGAATTCTCTGCGCTAAGTTAACGACCGTGTAACAAGTGCGGAGAAATGGTATGTCGAAAAGGAAGACAATCGCGCGCCACTTATCGCTGATCTGTGTTGCTACGGCGCTTTCGGCCTGTGCGCTTCCCAAAACCGACGTGGTGGCCCGGCTCGGGGCTGATCCGGTCACATCCGGCGGAACATATACTTCTGGTGGCGGGCTGACGGTGGCGGTTGATCTGCGCGAATGGCAAGGCCAGACTTTGGTCTGCGGTGTCTGGGCCAAGAGTCGCCAGCAATCTGTCCTGACTGCGCGTGCAGAACATCAGGTGCTGGGGTCCGGGGCGGTTTTTCTGGGGCAGGAGCGGTTTCTGAGCAATCTGCTCTACATGCGCCAGGTTGATCCGGCGCCATCCTATGGCGGGCGGGAGGCAAATTGCGCCAATACCGGTCGAGCGTGGCAAAGCTCGTACGCGACATTGCGGCCAACCATCAGAATTCCGCGGCAGGTTGTCGCCAATGAGTCCGATGGCCTTCTGGTTCTGGGCGGGCCGATCGTCAGGTTCCGCCAGACCGGGCCGGGCGCAGGTGACAGTTAAACGGGTTTGCCGGGGTACACCCAATGCCCGGCGCTTTTACTGGCGGCTGATCCAGTCGATAAAGGTATCGACAATGGCTGAAGGCTCTTTACGGTGTGGGCGGGCCAGGAAATAACCATAATCGGACAGTTCAACTGACGACAGCCGAAAAAGCCTCGCGTCGTTCAGTTCCCGGCTGACAAGCCTGTCCATCAGGGCGATCCCCTGTCCGTCAATCACGGCCTGCACCCGAACGTTCGGATCGGGAATGATCAGCGTGTCACGGCGGGACTGGTGAGGCAAACCGGCAGCGTTCAACCAATCGGTCCATGCGTTGCTGTCGTCGTGGTCACGTAGCAATGTGAGTTTGCTGATCGCGTTTTTCACGCCGTCGTTCTTGACCAGTTGAAATGCCCTGGCGTCCCCGACAGGAAAAGCGGGCAGGGGCAGGAAAGCGGTGATCGTCGCGTCCTGCCAGTTTCCATTACCCCAGCGGATTGCAATGTCGACCCCCTGCGCCTCCAAGTCGAACAGCCGGATCATCGGCTGGATGCGCAACCGAATATCGGGGTGTTCCTGCATGAACGACATCAGGCGGGGCGACAGCCAGTGGGCAGCGAAATAGGTCGATACGCCGACGGTCAGAGATCTCGATGCGGGCCCTCTGAACATGTGCAGCTCCGTTTCGATGGTCTGATAGTGCGATTGGCAACTGGCCAGAAGGTGACGGCCTTCCCGCGTCAGTTCCACCCCGCGCGGTTTGCGCCGGAATAGCGGGATGCGCAGATCGGCCTCAAGCGTTTTGATCTGATAGCTGATCGCCCCCTTGGTCATATTCAGCGCATCGGCGGCATCCGAGAAGCTTGGGTATCGGGCGATCTCGATGAACAGTCGAAGCAGGTCGTGATGGTGAAATTCAACTGGCATGACCTTAGCGTACAATTTATTTGAACGCAGCGGAAAGAAATTTTCGATTTGCCGCGGCAGATAATTCCACCAAACAAGGGTAAGAGGAAATCGTGCCGGAGTAAGTCGCGTTGGAAAATCTCGACGCCAATGTCAATCAAACCCAGAATGGCAGAGCGCGCCGGGGCCGTCTGTCACGACACAACACGCCCAACGATGCGCCTGTGTTCGAGGGGCGCAAGATCCCTGCATATGAATTGCTGGACGCGCCGTCGCTGGCCCGTATCGAAGATCAGGCAGACTGGATATTGAGCGAGATAGGTATCGAATTTCGGGGCGATGACATCGCGCTTGATCTGTTTGCGGCGGCTGGCGCCACGGTGGACGGCGCACGGGTGCGCTTTGTACCGGGTCTTGCCCGTGAGTTGTGCGCAACAGCGCCGACGCAGTTCGACCTGCACGGGCGCGATCCCGGCAACACCGTCACGCTGGGCGGCGACAATGTTGTTCTGATGCCGGGCTATGGCTCTCCTTTCGTAACCGATCTTCAGGCGGGACGGCGCTATGCGACGTTGAAGGATTTCCGGAATTTCGTGAAGCTTTCCTATGCCTCACCCTGGCTGCAGCATTCGGGCGGCACTATTGTCGAGCCGACAGATGTGCCGGTGAACAAACGCCATCTGGACATGATGCTGGCGCATCTGACGCTATCGACCAAGCCGTTCATGGGGGGCGTTACATCCCCCGAACGGGCGCAGGACAGTATCGAGATGGCGCGCCTCGTCTTTGGTCGCGACTTCATGGATCGTCATGCGGTGATGCAGGCCAATATCAACGTCAATTCACCGCTGATCTATGATCACACCATGTCTGGCGCGTTGCGCGTTTATGCTGCTGCGAACCAGTGTGTCTGCGTATCGCCGGCGATCTTTGCCGGTGCCATGGGGCCGCTCTCGCCCGCGGCAGTGGCGGCCCAGACGCTGGCTGAGGCCATGGCTGGCATCGCGCTGGTACAGCTTGTCCGGCCCGGCTGCCCGGTCGTTTTCGGCAGCTTTCATTCGACGATGAACCTGAAATCCGGTGCGCTGACCTTTGGCTCGCCCGAGGCAAACATGACCACCATGGCGCTGTCGCAGCTAGGCCGTAGGCTTGGCGTGCCGACCCGATCGGGTGGCGGTCAGATCACGGCGGCGAACGCGCCTGACGGGCAGGCCATGCAGGACAGCACCGGGGCGATGTGGGCCACGCTGCTGTCGGGTGCGCATCAGGTCTGGCATGCGGCTGGTTGGCTCGAAGGGGGCTTGGTCATGTCCTATGAGAAGTTCGTGATGGACCTCGACCATTGCGGTGCGATGCTGAAGATGCTGAACGGGTTCAGGACCGATGACGAAGCCTTTGGCAGGGACGCCTATCTTGAAACCGGACCGGGCGAGAACTTCCTGTCGACCAGCCACACGCTGCGCCACTACGCTTCGGCCAATTTTGCCCCAGCGACCCCCGAGGCCGGGCCTTACGAGATGTGGGTCGAAAACGGTGCTCTGACTGCCGATCAGCGGGCCGCGATCCGCTGGCGGCAGATGCTGTCCGAGTATCAGCAACCCGAAATGCCGAATGATATTGGCACCGCGCTCAGTGAATTCGTCGCCGAGCGTAAGGCGTCAATGCCTGACGAATGGTACTAGAAAGGAAGATAGATGACCGAAGAACTCAGCCGCACCTCCGCGCTTGCCTCGCGGCACACTGCCCTTGGATCAGGGTTGGAGGATTGGAACGGAATGGGCACCGCCTGGAGCTATCACAGCGATCCCAACGATGAACATGATGCGGTGCGCGAGCGGGCAGGGATGTTCGACATGTCGCCGCTGAAAAAGGTGTTTGTGCGTGGGGCTGACGCGCAAGCGGTTCTTGACCATCTGACGACACGCGACCTGGCGAAACTTGCGCCAGGCAAGGCCGCGTATCTTTGTGTCCTGACCGAGGCGGGCGGCATCGCGGATGATGCGATCGTGTCGAATAACGGCGGCGACGAATGGATGATCGTGCATGGGTCCGGCGATACGATGGCCTTGCTTGAGGCGTCGGCAGAGGGGCGCGATGTGACGCTGGAATTTTCCGATGCGCTGCATGATTTGTCGGTTCAGGGGCCCGCGTCGCTTGATATCCTGAATGCCCATTGCGATGCCGATCTTGCTGCTCTGGAATATTTCGAACATACGCCTGCCACGCTTTTCGGCCATGCCTGCCGGATTTCACGCACCGGGTATTCCGGCGAGCGAGGGTACGAGGTTTTTGCCGATGGTGCAGCCATCACCGATATCTGGGACAAGCTGGTCGAGGCGGGCGTGACGCCCTGTTCCTTTACTGCGCTCGATAAGGTCCGGATAGAGGCCGGACTGTTGTTCTACGGATATGACATGACCGAAGAGAACACCCCCTGGGAGGTTGGCCTTGGCTTCACCATCAGCGGGTCCAAAGGTGATTTTCGCGGCAAGGACGCCCTGATGGCCGCGAAGGGCAGCGAAAAGGTTAACAATGTCTGCCTGGATATCGACCATTCTGATATGGTTGAGGGGGGCGAGATCCTGTCGCTTGAAGGGGAAGAGGTCGGCGTGATCAACAGCCCTTGTTATTCGCACCGGCTGGGAAAGTCCCTTGCCCTTGCGCATATCAAACCGGGCATTGAGGTTTCCGCGCGGCTGCGCGTGTCAGGCGAGGGCATCGACACCACAGCAAGCGTGGTCTCAAGCCCGATCTACGATCCCGCCAAGTCGCGCACTCACGCCTGATCGGACTGGCATTCCGATCCGCGCTGCCAAGAAAAAACCCCCGGTCTTCACCGGGGGCCTTTTTTATTGTGTTGATAAGCCGTCGCTTAATGCGCGTGGCCCTTGTCCCATTCTTCCTGCTTCGGCAGGATCTCGAACGTGTGTTCGGGCGGGGGTGAGGGCAGGGTCCATTCCAGCGTGTCAGCGTACTCGTTCCACGGATTGTTCTCGGTCACCCGTGCGCCGCGCAGTAGCGTGTAGGCGACAATGCCGAAGAAGAACACGAAGGACGCAAAGCTGAGGAAGGCGCCGATCGATGACCACCAGTTCCAGGGCGCGAAGGCCTCGGGGTAGTCGATGTAGCGGCGCGGCATGCCCTGACGGCCCAGGAAGTGCTGTGGAAAGAAGGTCAGGTTTGCACCGATGAACATCGCCCAGAAATGCAGCTTGCCGGCCCATTCGGGGTACATCCGCCCGGTCATCTTGGGGAAGTAGAAATACATGCCCGCAAAGATGGCGAAGACGGCACCCAGGCTCATCACATAGTGGAAGTGTGCCACGACATAGTAGGTGTCGTGATAGGCACGGTCGATGCCGGCCTGGCTAAGCACGATGCCGGTCACGCCGCCCACGGTGAAGAGAAAGAGGAAGCCAAAGGCCCAGAGCATGGGCGTCTTGAATTCGATCGAGCCGCCCCACATTGTGGCGATCCAGCTGAAAACCTTCACGCCGGTGGGCACCGCGATCACCATCGTCGCCAGCATGAAGTAGCTTTGCTGGGTCAGCGACATGCCTACGGTGTACATGTGGTGCGCCCAGACGACGAAGCCAAGGAAGCCGATGGCGATCAGCGCCCAGACCATCGGCAGGTAGCCGAAGACCGGTTTGCGCGAGAAGGTCGCGATGACGTGGCTGATGATGCCGAAGCCCGGAAGGATGATGATATACACCTCCGGGTGGCCAAAGAACCAAAGTATGTGCTGGTAGAGGATCGGGTCGCCGCCGCCTGCGGGATCAAAGAAGGTCGTCCCGAAGTTGCGGTCTGTCAGAAGCATGGTGATGGCGCCCGCCAGAACCGGCAGCGACAGAAGAATCAGCCATGCAGTGACGAAGATCGACCACGAGAATAGCGGCACCTTGAACAGTGTCATGCCGGGCGCGCGCATGTTCAGGAAGGTGGTGATCATGTTGATCGCGCCAAGAATCGAGCTTGCGCCCGAAACGTGCACAGCGAAGATCGCCAGGTCCATCGACATGCCCTGTTCGGTCGTGGAAAGTGGCGGGTAAAGCACCCAGCCGACGCCTGAGCCTAGCTGGCCGTTACCACCCGGGCTGAGCAACGAGGCGACACCCAGCGACGTCCCGGCAACATAGAGCCAGAAGCTGAGGTTGTTCATCCGCGGGAATGCCATATCGGGCGCACCGATCTGCAACGGCATGAAATAGTTGCCAAAACCACCGAAAAGCGCCGGAATCACCACAAAGAACATCATCAGAACGCCGTGATAGGTGATCATCACGTTCCAGAGATGCCCGTTGGGGGTACATTCACCTGCGGCAGCGGCGAAGAACCGAGCGCCTTCAAGGCACATGTACTGAACGCCCGGCTCCATCAGTTCGAGCCGCATGTAAACGGTAAACGCGACCGAGATCAGACCGACGAACGCCGATACGACCAGGTAGAGGATACCGATATCCTTGTGGTTGGTGGACATGAACCAGCGCGTGAAAAAGCTGCGCTCGTCATGATGATCGTGGCCGTGAATGGCTGCATCTGCCATTGAGTGCCTCCTGCTGTCATTAAGTACAGGGCGCGCAAACACATGTCACACACCCGTGATCCTTTCTGGTTTTAGAACGAGGAGGGGGGCGGAGCAATGTCCGAATTTGACGCAGATCAATTATTTTGTCGCAGCGGTGGCAAGGAGGCGAGGTAAATTCCGATTTGCTCGACGGATTTCGACCTTAGTTGCCCGGCCTGCGGCGAAATCCGTGGCGTACTGAGTGTGACCGCAGGCAAAAGAAAATGCCCCGCAGACCTAGCTCGCAGGACCCGTTTGCGGCGGTGATTGCAGAAACCGCAAAATGAAAGTCGCACCCGTTGATGTCGGCTGTCACGCCCGATCGGGAAACTCTGTAATAACGATCGTTGCGCCCTGGACCTGACCATTCTCTACAAAATACGGGGAACAGCTAAGTTTGATGCGGCTGTCCCCGGCGTCGAATTCCCGCTCGATGGTTTCGCCCATCTGCAACGCCTCACTACAGATTGGCGCAAGGCTCGGATACCCTTCGGGAAGCGCGCACTGACTGATATGTGGCGATCCCAGTGGGCGTCTTATGTCGAAGATTTCTATCGCGGGCTTGGTAGCTTGTATGATCTGAAAAGCGCTATCAACCACGATGATGGCAAGCGGTGTGCTTTCCAGCACGGATGTCAACTCTCCGGTGCGGCCAATCAGCTCGGAGGCGGTGACCTGAAGCTCTTCGTTGACGGTAATCAGTTCTTCGTTGGTTGACTGCAATTCTTCGTTCGACGTCTCCAGCTCTTCGTTAGAAGCCTGCAATTCCTCGTTGGTTGATTGCAGTTCTTCGTTCAGGGATTGCAGTTCCTCATTGGATGTTTCCAACTCCTCGATGGTTTGCTGCAAGGCCTCACGTGTGGACGCGACCTCGGATTCCAGATAGCGCATCCGCTCGACCACGACCGAATCTTCGAGATCCTTGAGATCCGATTCGACGAGTGTCTTGTGTGGATGTCTCCTGCATAGCAAGACTTTTTTGAGTTGAAGTGTGCTGTTTGTCAGATGCGGTCTTGTGT
>NZ_JAIMIB010000023.1 GCF_019966515.1 Roseovarius aestuarii
CGACCTCTACCACTACGCCCGCTCCGCCGGCCTCGACGCCGTCGTCGCTGGCATATCATTCTATCGACTCTGATAACCCCACTGGTAAAAGCCCGCGGCATGCGTTCAGCGGTCTTTTTCTCCCAACCCTTTCAGCACTTCTGCTGTCGCTGCCAGAAGGATCATCACGGCACCCCCTGCCTGCATCGGACCAAAAGGCTCGTCGAGAAACAGGACACCGGATAGGACGCCTGAAAGGATCTCGGCGGTCAGCAGAAATGAAATCGTCGCCGGTGGCAGACGTTGTGCACTCCAGAGCGTCAGAACCATGATCGGCAACACATAGACCACACCTGCCAGCGCCCCGATGCTGCTGCCCCAAGTGGTCGCATTGCCGGAAAATACCGTGCCGGCGCCCAGCACGATAAAGCCCGCGCCGATCAGCGTGGCGCTCAGACATGTCACCAGCGTCAGCACCGAGGGGCTGGCGCGGTCACCGGTGAAAATCAACGCAGCGCCGCCAGCCCAGGTCATCCCCGAGAGCACCGCCAGAAAATCTCCGGCACCTATGCCCGACAGCGACAATTCCCCGCCCAGCACGAGCCAAGCCCCAATGAGCGAAGCTGCGACGGTGAAGGTTGAGGCCCAGTGCCAGCCTCGCCCCATGAAGGCCCATTCGATGATCTTGCCCCAGCCTGGCGCCAGGTAGAAAAGCAGGATCACCCGCACCACATCGGCCATGGTGATCGCCACCGAATAGGTCGAGACCGCGACGCCGACCAGCGCCGCCCCAAGTAAGCCGCTCAGGCCAATCTGGAATGTTGAGCGGGTGATAAGCACCCAGAGGATGGCAAAGAGCGCCGCACCGACGTTCATCGCCACACTGCCCCACGCCCCGTCCATGCCGAGGGTTTCCAGATAGCGTATCGGGATCCACCAGATGCCCCAAAGTGCCGCCGCCAGAAAGGCCATGATGACGGGTGTCATTGGCCGTTCGGCAATCGTGGTCATAGGCCGAGCGCCTGCCGGCGTTCCTCGGCAAAGCCCTGCACCAGACGGTCGGCCACGAGCGCCAGAATGGCCATGGCCGCGCCCGAGGCGATGCCAAGGCCAACATCCGCCTGTGCCAGTGCACCATAGATCGACTGCCCGAGCCCGGTGGTGCCGATGAGCGCAGCGATCACCAGCATGGCGAAGGCGTAGAGGATGGTCTGGTTGAGGCCCAGCAGGATCGTGGGCGCGGCATAGGGCGCGCGCACCTCGACCATCGTCTGCCATTCGGTCGCTCCGGACGACACAGCTGCCTCGATCATTTCTTCGGGCGTATTGATCAGCCCGTGCCTTGTGTACCGGATCATCGGCACAATGGCGTAGAGGCAAATGGCAAGGAAGGCAGAAAATTCTCCAATCTGGAAGAACATCAAGACCGGGATCAGAAAGACGAAGAGCGGGATGGTTTGCAGCATGTCGCAGATCGGCAGCACGAAGCGCCATGCCAGCGGGCTGACGGCACAGAGCAGCCCGATCCCGCCGCCGACGATAGCGCAGGTAAAGACCGCCGCGCCGGACATATAAAGCGACAGGAGCGCCCGTTCCCAGAGACCGCTGAAAAGCACAAGCGCCAGCATGACAACCGCAAAGGTCGCCAGTTTGCGTCCGCCCGACACCCAGCCGATAGCGCCTGCGCCCACCAGCACGAAAGGCCAGGGTAACTCGGCCAGGCCGGTTTCGATAATGCCCACCACGATCACCAGCACGATGCCCAGCGTCGCCTTACCGCGCAGCGCCAACGCAAGGCCCGCAGCAGCGGCGGTCGCGTAGAGCGCCGTGCTCATGCCGCCCGTCCATTGGAACCCCCAGGTGAACGGTAACACCGCGCCGTCAAGGCCGATCTTGAGCGGCAGAAGACCATAAAACATTGCCCCATTTTTGAGCCCATCCAGCCCGGCGCCGTTTTCGCGCAGAAACCCGGTGAGACCCGCATCCAGCCAATCCGAGACCGGATCAAGCAGCGTAATCGCCGACGGATCAGGCAAGGACTGCCACGAGGCCACGGCCACGATCACACCGATCATGGCAATCGCGACCGCAACGCGCAGGCTGTGACGTATGCGGTCCGAGGCCAGTTTGCTGGAATAGCGGTCGATGATCATGGCGAAGATCACGATCACCATGCCCGCCATCAGGCTGGGACCGAAATAGGCCTTGCGCATGGTCAGCAGAACCTCCCAACCGATATCCTTGAACCCGCCGATCACCGCGGCGATGATCACCATGCTGAGCGCCGCCATCAGGCATTGGTTCACACCAACCATGATCTGGGTCTTGGCCGAGGGGATCTCGATCAGGAAAAGTTGTTGCAAGCGAGTCCCACCCGACATCACGGCTGCCTCCTTGATGTCGCTTTCAACCCGTTCCAGCCCCAGGATCATATTGCGCGCCATCGGCGGTGCGGCATAGATCGCACTGGCGATCAAGCCCACCACCGGGCCAAAGCCGAACAGGAACAAAAGCGGCGTGAGATAAGCAAATGTCGGTACCGTCTGCATCACGTCGAGCACGGTCTGAATGGCGGATTTGAAGCGCGGAAACTCGTTAGCCAGAATGCCGATTGCCGCTCCCATGAACAACGCCAGGGGGACCGATACCGCCACCAGCGCCAGTGTGGCCATGCCTTCCAACCAGTATCCTGTCGCCAGCACGAACCCCAGCCCGACAAGACCCAGCGCCGCCATTGGCAACCCGCCGATATACCAGCCCAGCGCCGTGACGAAGCCGATCATCAGCGGCCAGGGCATACCGGTAAAGAGCGTGTTGGCCGAATCCATCGGATAGGCCATCAGGGCTGAGAATACCCGCATCGCGGGTTTGATCAGGTCCAGAAACCAGGTGAGCGAGATACCGATCCACTCCGCCGCCGGTAACGCCCAGGCATCGGGAAATTTGACCAGCCAGGGCACCAGCGGGGTTAGCGCAATGCACACCGCTCCGGTCAAAAGCGCGATCAGCGCAGCCGTTGCGCCGGTGCTGAGCGCGATCCCGCCGCGAGCGGTGGGCAGTTCGCTGTCGGCTATCATGTCTCTTCCGCCTGAAGGGCTGCGGCCAGATCGGCGGGATCAACTACGCCAACCACATGCCCCTCACCGCACAAAACCGGCACGGGGTCGTAATGCGAAATGCACGACGCAAGCGCCGCCTCCAGCGTCATGTCCTGCCTGAGGCCCGGACCGCTTGAGTTGACGCCCTCGGCGGGTTTCATCACCGAGGCGACCTTGGCATGGCGCCCCTTGACGACATCCTTGGAAAACTCGCGCACGTAGTCGTCGACCGGCTTCAGCACGATCTCGGTCGGAGTCCCGATCTGCACGATCTTGCCGTCGCGCATGATCGCGATGCGGTCGGCTATCTTCAAAGCTTCGGCAATGTCATGGGTGATGAACACGATGGATTTCTTCAGCGTTGCCTGAATGTTGATGAACTCGTCCTGCAACTGGCGGCGAATGAGCGGATCTAGCGCTGAAAACGGTTCATCCAGAAACCAGATATCGGGGTTCACCGCCAGGGATCGCGCGATCCCCACCCGCTGACGCTGCCCGCCCGACATCTCGCGCGGGAAGCTGTCTTCGCGGCCCTTGAGGCCCACCAGATCGATCACCTCAAGCGCGCGTTTCATCCGTTCGGCTTTGCCCTGCCCCTGCATTTTCAGCGGGAAGGCCACGTTTTCAGTGACCGTCATGTGGGGAAACAGGCCGAAATGCTGGAATACCATGCCTAGCTTGCGACGCCTAAGTTCGATCAGCCGTGCCTTGGAGGCGTCGACAAGGTTCTCGCCTTCGATCAGAATTTCACCACCAGTCGCCTGCAACAACTGCGATATACAGCGCACGATGGTGGATTTACCGGAACCCGACAGCCCCATGATCACGAACAATTCGCCGGGATGGACATCGAAGGTCGCGTCCTGCACGGCGGGGATCAGCCCCTGATCGCGCAGATCACGGGCGGCGGCATCGCTGTCGCCGCCCGCTTTGGCCAGTGCATCGGCCAGTTTGGTTTTCGCATTGGGGCCAAAGACCTGCCAGACATTCCGGCAACTGATGGCTGGCTCCCCCGAGCCTGTCTGAGAGGTCATTGCTGCGCCCGACGCTTAGTTGGTGGCCGCGTCGACGACGGGTTTCCAGGTGGCCTCATTCTCGGCCATCCATGCGGCGACAACCTCTTCCACCGACATGCCATCAACATCGACTTTGCCCATCAGCGGCTGCTGATCTTCGACCGACAGTTGGTAGTTGGTCAGGATCTCGGTTGCGGCAGGCCATTTGTCGGCCATGCCGGACCAGCCGGCCTTGAAGATGCGGGTCGGCGCGAAATCGCAGTCGTTGACAGCGTTCGGGTTCGGACCCCAAGCCGGGTCTTCGAAACAGGCGGCCTCGCCTACCGGAAGATCAACGAACTGCACGTCATAGGCCGACATCGCCCAATGCGGTTGCCAGAAGGTAATCAGCAGCGGCGATTTCTTGTCTGTTGAGGCGCGTAATTCGGCAATCAATGCGCCCTCGGAACCCGCTGGCACCGCCTTGAACGGCAGCTCCAGGCCGGTCATGCGGTCGGCGCCCGGCGTGCCCCAGTCTGCGGGATAGTCCACCAAACGACCCGCTGGCAGAGTTTCAGCCGTGGCGAAATTCTGGGCGCAGTCTTTCAGCGCTTCCCAGGCCGGCAGGCCCGGGCACATCTCGGCCACATGGGCGGGATAAGCGATGCCTTCCTTGGCATCGAGGCCCAGATCGCCCAGTTCGGCCACGCCGCCAGCCTCGACCTGCTTGGCGTACTCGTCCGAGACATTCGAAGACCAGATTTCCATCGCGCCGTGGATCTCGCCATCTGCCATCGCCTGGTACATGTTCATGTATCCGGCGGTCACATATTCCACCTTGTAGCCTGCGGCCTTGAGCATTTCGCCCGCGATATGCGTGCTGACATGCTGACCGGTCCATTCATTCACCGCCAGCTTGATCGGCTCATCGACGGCGCCCATTTCGGCGGCGCCAGCGATACCTGCCATACATGCAAAGGCCACGCCTAATGCTGTTGATTTCATGTTAGTCTCTCCCTGGTTTTTTATTGACTGGAGAGTCAATATAATCTTCGCACTCAAAGCGCAACAGATTTTGAGGATATCCGCGTCCTGCAAATCAGCCTGTCAAAACCTCTGCAGAAGATCAAACACAAGTCGTGTCATCTTGCCACTGACATGTCCCACTTGCGCGCCGATGCGGCCTGGGTTTAGGTGGCAGCAATCAGCCCGCGACCAAAGGCATTCCTATGTCCACTCCACAAAGAATCATCGTCATCGGCGCAGGTATTAACGGCGTTTCAACCGCAATCTGGTTGCGCCGCGCCGGACATGAGGTGACGTTGCTGGATAAGGACGGTCCCGGTGCAGGCGCGTCCTTTGGTAATGCCGGGTTGCTGGCGCAATGGGCGATCATACCGGTCAACACGCCGGGGCTGATGAAGACCGGGCTAAAGTACCTGCTGAACCCGAAATCACCACTGTTCCTGCAGTGGAGCTATGCTCCGCGCCTGCTGCCCTGGCTGATAAAGTTCCTGTCCAATGCAAACGAAGATGGTGCACGCCACATGATCGAGGGCCTAGCCCCGATCCTCACCGACAGCGTCACCCAGCATCAGGCCCTGACCCGTGGGACCAGCGCCGCCGACTTCATAGGGCTGAGCGATTTCAGCTATGCCTACGAGACCCGCGCGGCGTTCGACGCGGACAGCTATGGCTGGCAATTCCGCAGCGCCACCGGCATGGCGCCTGAACTGATCGAAGGGCCCGCCGTGCGTGAGGCCGAGCCGATCCTTGGGCGCCGCATTCAATGTCTGGCCGTTACAAAAGACCACGGACATATCCTTAATCCCGGCGGGTATCTCAAGGCGCTGGCACAGGTGTTTATCGAGGAGGGCGGCACGCTGAGGCGGGCTGATGTCTGGGATCTGACCCTCGCAGACGGGCGCATTACGAGTGTTGAAACCGATCAGGGGAGTCTGCCTTGTGATCAGGCCGTATTGGCGGCGGGTATCTGGTCTAAGCCGCTGATGCGAAAACTGGGACTGAACGTGCCGATGGAGGCCGAACGCGGGCATCACCTGCATCTGAAAAACCCGTCGCAGATGCCCCGTAATCCGCTGATGGTCACCACCGGGAAATTCGGGGTGACGCCGATGAATGACGGTCTGCGCTGCGCCGGAACGGTCGAGCTGGGCAGCATAGAAAAAGGCCCCTCGCGCAAACCGCTGGAGCTGATCCGGCACTATATTGCCCAGACATTCCCAGACCTTACCTATGATAGCGCCGAGGAATGGCTGGGCTTTCGGCCCTCGACACCGGACAGCCTGCCGCTGATTGGTGAGATCGGCCAGACAGGCGTACACGCGGCGTTTGGCCATCAGCATATAGGGCTGACTGCAGGGCCCAAGACCGGTCGCTTGGTAGCAGACATGATCGCGGGCCGCCGCCCGAATATCGACATGGCGCCCTACAACGCCAACCGGTTCCACTAACCCAAGCGTGTAAGTGGTACTGACCAAGCTGATTAGCCGTCCAAAAGGCGCATTAGCTGCCTGCGATCCACTTTAGACCTGTGGCGCCTGTCTAACGGTATTTTCTGCACGGATATAACCCGCGGAACGCCAATGTCGCGCGCAAGCTTCTCCCAGGTGGGCTGATATTCCGGGTCGCCCTGAATGCATAACGCCGGATGACCATTGAGCCTCACAAGGGCACTCTGCTCGATGCCCGGCCAATGTCTTGCAGTTACTTCCACGGTGAAGGGGAAGATGCGGCCGCTGTCGCTCGTCACATCGCTGCCCAAACGCCCCCAGAGCCAGAGCCGTCCCTGATCATCGAGTGCACCCGCATCACCAGTTCGGTGCCACGTGGTCGGTCCATCGATTATCTTGTTGTCCTTCGCGTGGGCAGGATCAAGATATCCGTCATTTACATGCGGCCCGGCCACCTGCACCTCGTCGTCGAGGATACGCAATTTGATCTGCGGCACAGGATGTCCAACCAAAAGTCCCTTACCTACCTTCATCCAGTGCTGATCCTCAACCGATATGTCGCGTGCATCAAGATGGGCAATCGGCTCTGCTTCCGTCGATCCATAAACGCAGATCACGTCCAGATCAGTTTTGCGTCGCAGCTTATCGACCAGATCGGGAAAGACCGGACCGCCGCCCGTAAAAACGGTGTGCAAGGGCTCAGTTTGACCGCACAAGGCCAGTTTTTCGCACAGGGAGGGCGGAATAAGCAGCCGCGTGGCCTTTTGTTGTGTAATCCACGCCGAAAGCAGAGCGGGTGCAAGTTTGTGAAGCCTGGTCATTTTCCAGTTAGGCAATATGGTCGTGCGCCCGGCGGCAAGGTTGATCAACGTAAAAACCGGAAACGCCACCAGATCACGCTCGGCCTCGGTGCTGTCAAGAAGCGGAGCAATCGCATCATGTTGCGCCATGAGGAACCCGTGACTGCGCGGAATGGCTTTGGGCAGACCAGTAGTGCCGGATGTAAACGAGATCAGAGCGGTATCATTATCCCGCACGGTTTTCACCGGCTGGTCAACCCGCGCACCGCGGGGTAACAACAAGCGCAGCGCCCAAAGTTCCGGCACCAAAAACTTGAGCGGGGCATAAACGCCTGATGCACAAAACGCCTTTGGCCGGGTCACTCGCGCCGCATGGCGCAATCCGGCAAGCCCCATTGCCGGTTCTGGCAGCACCACCGTCGCCCCCAAAGACCATAGGGCGGCCAGGCTTGCGTAAAGATCCGCGTTGACCGGCATCGCCAGCAAGACGCGATCACCCGGTCTGATCCCTTTATCGTGCCACTTAGCGGCAAATCCCTGCGCGCGTTTTTGCAACTGCTTGAAACTGATTTCGCGACCCTTGCCGTCAACGATTGCGATCCTGTCAGGATGCCTATCGACAGCGGTCGCGAATTGGTCCAGCAGGTTAGCCATCCGGCCGCAGCCCCAACAGACTATACCGCCGGAACACGGTTGCGCCTTCTGCCGTGCTGCGATCAGCGGATTGGTTATCGTCATGTATCAGCGCATGGATCGCATCATCGAATCCAAGGTCCAGCGCGGATTTGTGAAACATGCTGGCCAGATGCCGGCCCGCTCCACGCTCCAGACTTGCATAGGTCTTGAGGATGGCCGTTTTCGTTTTCGGTCCCTCGGCATAGTTGGGAATGCCAAACAGGAAGCCTGCCAACGTGCCATCCGGACGACGGGCGAAAAAGATCAACTCCTTTTTGATCATCGGCACCATTGGCATATACATGGCTAGGAAATCCGCTTCGGAAATAGGTTTGTAAAAGGCATTTCCGGCAAAGGCCTGAACTGACATGTCGAAAACCTGCTGGAACAGCCTTTCGGGTTCTCTACCATCCCATGTTTCGATCACAAAAGCATCGGTCGGAGGCGGCGCAGATTTTGCAGCGTGAACCAGTGGCACACGAGCCGAAAAATAACGACTGATCTCGGAAAACCCAGCTGAGTAAAAAACCTCGGGTTCATGGGATTTGTTTGTAGGCTCCATCAGGAAGGACGCTGATCCATCGCTTTCCGACACAAACCGGTATTTGTGCCAAGTGTCGCCCGACATCGGTCCGATGATCCGGTCAACACCTGAACGCCGAACCCATTCGATGGCCTCCGCCAGAATTTCCGCTCCCGCATCGGGCGTCTTGCACGAAAAGTCACCGAATGCCGCGGCCGGTACTCCGTCCCACTCCGGGCCGTTCGGATAGACCGTCAGTTTGGCATTTTCGGTTTTGAATATCTTTGTCGTCATGACGTGGCTCCAGCGGCAAGTCGTTCCCCCCAGGACCCTGCCACGGACCACAGATAGTACGCCAGTGGAAGCGCCAATGCCACCAGCGTCAATCTGAGCACTCTGTCCTTGATGAACAGCTGCGGTGCAAATTGCGGCAGACCGGCGGTGACCGTTAGCGTCAGGGCCGACAAGACCATCAATGGTTCGGCCCAGTTAGACGCCTCGGGATTCAGATTAACTACCCAGGACCGGATCGCGAACAGGGCACCCGCGATAACAGCCACGATAAGCAGGTTACCGCGCCAAGCCAGAACGCTGAGCCCCATCGCCAGCCCCATCGCGCTGATCCCGTAAAACGACACCGCGTTCCAGCCGGTCGCGTTTCCCAATGCCAGCCAGCCAAAACTGAATAGGCCCAAGGAAGCGACGATATCCAGATCGGAATACTTGCTATCACAGGGATTTGCCGTGCGCGCCCATATGTGTGCAGCAAGGACCATCATCGGCAGAACGGCGTTGTGAATGGCCGCGACGGCCATCACCAGAAAGATAGCAACAACATAAACGCGCGCGGCATGCCGGGTCAGCCCCAGCTTTGGTCCGAGCTTACGAAAGCTGACAATAGCGGCAAAGAACGTAACCGCCAGCAGCACCAATTCCGTCAGTGAGCTGGTGCTGTGTACGAACAAAAAAATCAACAGACCCAGCGGCAGGAAGAGGTTATCAAAACCGCGCCAGCTTTGCGCCTCGACCAATGTCCCGAAGGCCGCGACCATCAAGCAAAGCACCAGCATGTTAATCGGTGGCAGATCCGACATCACAAGGAAACAGGTGATCGCAATCAGCAGCGTGACCACGAAAAATACCACCGATCCTTCGACACTTTTTTCGCCATCCTCCACCACGAAATGCTTGGTGCCATAGGCAGTACCGGCAAGTGCGGCCGCGGCGTCGGCCAATGTAAGTACCGCGATTGGCAGGACGTAAAACAGCGTCACCTCACCCGCCAGCAGGAAACAAAGGCCAACGGACAGCGCCAAAAGGAAATCGCCATAGGATTTGCGTTCGACCCCATGCAGGGTTGCTCCAAGACCGTTGGAAAACCGGGGCAGACGCAGAATGAGCATGACGATCAATGTCACCGCAATCAGCATGTACACAGGCCAGCGATCGGGAAAAAGCCAGGGTAGCAGCAATGCGTATAGGCCGGTGCCTACATGGATGAGCTTTCGCTGCACCTCGGCGTTCAAACCAACCGTTTTGGCCAAACTTCTGACGATCATCACCAGTCCCAGCAACACCAGAACTGACCCAAAGGCGAGCACGATCTGAAGCGGAACGCTCACGCCCGCACCTGTTCGACCACGAAATCCGAGTAGAAAAACGCCATGTCCCTGGTTTTCAAACGGGTTTCGATGTCGGTCAGGGTTTTCATTCGTTCCTTGTTCTGTTCGGGCACCCTTCGCGGCACCATCATGTTCCAGTAGACCAGTCTCGCCCCGGGGGCGGCGGCGGACAGGATCGAGCCATAGACCTGCGCAAAAACCTCGGGCGACATGTATTCGAAAATGTCGGAAAGATTGAAACCATCGGCTTTTTCACCCGTCGATACGAACGCTTCCAGTGATCCGGGGCGAATATCAAGGCGATCCAACCGTGACACTATCGTGTCATAATGCTCGGCGCGCCAGGCCATTGGCAGCGCATTTCCATGCGTGCCTTTCAGAATCCAATGCAGATAGGGGTTCTGCGACGGATCGGTATCCACGCCCGCGTGGCGGATGCGACGGGCCACATGCTGCGCCGGGCTGCCCTCGACATGATCGAAGAACGCCTTGTCGCGGCCCATGCGGCCCATGACAAAACGTGAAAAAAACACGTTCAGCAGCAGGCGCCACCGGAACGTGTTAAACCGTGTATCAAAGAAGGCCTCGCGCGCGTGCGGGTCTCGCGACACGAACACGTCGTCTATAGTTCGGCGCGAATGCACCAGCGGCAAAAGCCAGGTCCGGAATATTCGGAAATACCGCTCGAATTTCCCGACACCTCCGATACCATACCGATCCACATCCGGGGCCAGCGCATTCCAGAATGCGCGCGTCTCGGCGTCGGTTTCTTCCAGCGCGCGGGACAGAAGCGAGAGGCGGCGTTTGCAGCTGCGCGATCCGGTGAGTTCGATGAATTCCGGATGAGAAAGCGTTCGGTACGCTGCGATCCGCAGTTTGAGGCAGGCAATCTGCGCGGGTGACAGATCGACGACCACGACCTTGGCCGGATCAAGGGTCAGCATGGCCAGCGCATTGTCCCCGGCAGAGCAGATCGACACCAAAGTTCCTCCGGCACAGGCGCCCAGGGCGTCAGTCAGAACATCCGCATCCTCCCATAGCTGCGCATATCGGATGTGATCAAAATCTGCCTTTGCCTCGATTTCGCTGCTAGGCATCGCATCGTTCCACTGCACCGCTCGCGCCGTCAACCGACAGCATCTCACCGTCCTTGATCCATTGCGTGGCACCTTTCAGCCCCACCACACAGGGAATGCCCAGCTCACGCGCGACGATGGCCGAGTGCGACAAAAGTGAGCCGCGTTCCACCACTATGGCGGACGCGTTCGAAAACACCGCAATCCAGCCGGGGTCGGTATGGCGCGCCACCAGAATATCACCCGGGTCCAATGCCTCGGTCCGGGGATCGCGGATGACCCGCGCGCGGGCGGTGACCTGCCCGGCCGAACAGCCGGTCGCTGTTTTCATTCTTGCATCGTCGGGTTTGGCATCCGTGGCCTCCGCCCAAACGGGCGCAATGGCCGGGCCGCGTATTTCAATACGCTCTGGCGGGTCCGGACGCCGGGAGGATGCTGCATCTTCGCCTTGGCGCTGCGCCACGATCCCCTTGAGATCAGGTGACAGGCTAAAGCCTTCCACCGCGCCAAGCACCTCGTGGGTCGTCAGGTGAAACACGTCACGTGGCTCACTCAACAACCCACGCGCGGCAAACTCGCGCCCGATGCCCAGAAAAACGCGGCGGGCATGGCCAAATATCCTTGTCCGCTCAAACCTCAGGTTTTCGCGGTCGCGCACGCGCGCCTTGGTCCAGCCAATGATCCATTTTGCCAGATAGCGTTTCATCGGGTTGGTGGGAAACAGCACTTTCCAGTCAGGTTCGATAACCTCGTGCTGGGCACCTTCTGGGCGCGCAGCACTTGCCGCAACAGCCATCAGCAGGCTTGTCGGGTCATCCCGCAACGAGATGCTTTCAAGCTTCAGCTCCTCAACACACCGATCCCCGAACCTGTCCAGATAGGCATCTACTTCGGCCTCGATTTCCCGATGTCCTGCGAGGGTTGGCATTTGAGGGTCTGCGCGCAACTGATCCGCCATCCCTGCATCGCGCACCATGCGGCCCATCCGGGCAATCCGCTGCGCGGGTTCCGCCGAAACAATATCACCTTGCCCGATCATCACATCGTTATGCAGCAGCACCCCGTCGTCACCCAGCCATTTCTTCAGCAGATTGAGCGAGCCACCGAAGGCGATCATGCACAGGAAATCATTGATCAGCGGCGCATCCCAACGATCCAGAAGCGTGCTTTCGATATGCCGGTATTCAGCAGCAAGCTCGGTCGCGTTGGCTGCATCGATATCCAGCCTGCTGACCAGCACATCGTTCAGCCTTGCATAGAAATTGCGCCGTGTGCGCGGTAGGCTGGCGGCCTGCCAGATCAGACCCCCTGCGACTTTTGCCAGCTTTGCGTATTCCAGCCCCTTGCGCATCCCCTTGGCTGGGGGCGGGCCAATGGCATCCGTGATCTCTCGCGGCATCGGTTCGGAAACGCCCATCATCGTTTCCATATATTCCCGGTTAAGTGAAAATCCCGGTAGCAACGCCAGAGCACGATACCAGTTGACCAGATTATAGTAGACGCGCCCGTCAATCCGGCCGAGCATATTGTCAAAGAGTGCTGCGTTCTGCCCGATCGTTTTATCGGACACGCCCAAAAGCCGCACGAAGGCACGATACACCCGGGAATACACGTGCAGCGCAAAGGAATAGGTCAGTGGGCTGACCATGCCGGGATAGCTTTCAACGATGTTGGAGTTATCAAAAATGGTCAACGCCGTATCGGGCATGGCCACAGGGCGCAGTGCGGTGGTGATCGGCCGCGCCTGAAGGATGTGCAGACCGTCGGCATCAAAGGCCCATTCGATGTCCTGCGGTGCCCCAAACGCAACTTCTGCCTTGCGCGCAAGGCTGGCAATCTGCCGAGCGGCGTCCGGCGTCAACACCTTCGGCGTTTCAGGCGCGTTTTTGGGCGTGCCGTTTTGATCAATAACCCAGTCTTCGCCATCGGCCTCACCCGAAACCAAGGCCTCGCCCAGCCCCGCGATGGCCGAGATGACCGTGACACCGCGTTGCCCACTGACCGGGTCGGCAGAGAAGGCGACACCTGCCGCCGTTGCGTCGATCATACGTTGCACGATGATCGAAGGAGCCTCGGCCTCGCCACGCGACGTAACCGCGCGATAAGCCTCAACCGTGTCCGAAAACCCGGATTGCCAGACCTGCTTTGCGGCCTGCAAGACATCGTTACGCGCGACATTCAGAACCGTGTCAAACTGCCCGGCATGGCTATGTTCGACCCCATCTTCGGCCCGGCCCGAACTGCGCACGGCATAAGGCCCCGGCCCCAGGGCGTTAAGTGCCGCGGTCAGCGCGGATTTCAAACCCTTGGTTGCAACAGGGCCGGATTTTCCCATCCGGAACGCGCTGTCGGTGATGACGAAAAAAGCAGGAGGTTCGAACCCGAAACCGGCAAGCTGTGCCAGTGCCGCCGCCTTGCCGCCGACCACAGCTATATCGGTCGCGTCGGATTGAGGGACAATGAGGCTCATGTGAGGGCTCCGATCAACAGCGGCAAAAAGCCTGCCGTGGCATAGCAGAAAAACACCCACAACCCCGAAATCGTATCCATCCGCTCCTGCGCTTCGGCGGTGGGCGCCCGCACGTAGCTTTGCGCCCCAAGCATACACGGGACAAGGACAAAAGCCCCGATCGACATGCTGATCCAGCCGACACCGGTTGCGAAAGCAGTGCCAACCAGCAGCGCATAGGACAGCAAAAGACAACATAGCCAGATGGTCGTTGCCTTGCGCGGCCCCCAAAGCGCCGAATAAGTATCGACACCTTCTATTTCATTCTCAGGCGCCCAGAGCTTGCGACCGATCTCAAGCACACACCCGTTTACAAACGACAGCGCCAGAAACAACCAGAGCTGCGAAGGAGCTCCCCCTGCCGGGAGCCATTCGATACTGGTGAGCAATAGGTCAATCAACGGCATGATCGCCATATGGCTGAGCAGATAGAGGATGGGCCGCGTCTTGAGCCAGGATGGCATCCCGAATTCGGCCGTCATGGCCGAAAGCCACACCCAGACGATCAGCAGACACCACAGGACCGGCGGGTACCACAACCAAGCAGCGGCGACCGCAATTGGCAGTGTCAGCAAGCCCAGCCCCAGCACCTCAGCCGGGGAAACCAGGCCGCGGGGAATGGGGCGTTCCGGCCTATAGCGGCGATCATCCTCGGCGTCTTTGAATTCGTCACAGACTCGCATCTGGAAAAACAGGCACATGGCAAGCACAAAACCCACAACAAAGGCAGGCCAGTCCGGCAACGGGCGCTCGGCAAGACGTGCTGAAACGCAGATGCTTGCTGCTGAGAAAACCAGCAGTAACGGGACGGTCTTTTTCAGCGGGAAGCGTTCAGACTGGTAGATCCAGAACCGGTTCATAAGACTCATCTGTGACGTGCCAGGCTTTCATGGGCGCGGGTGAAATGGCCCGCCGCGATTGCCGCAACGATGGATATTTCGCCGCACAGACAGGTGGCCGCAGCAACTTCGGCCAGGGCGGTGCCATGCCCATTACCTTTCAGGCCCAGAATATTCAGGGCAGCGGTCTGGCTTGGCAAGCCGGTGCCACCCCCCACCGATCCGACAAGGATATTGGGCAGCGTCACGGAGCAGAAAATGTCCTCGCCTCGCGACTCCATTCTTGTCACGCCCATAGCGCTTTCGGCCACGCAGGCCGCATCCTGCCCGGTCGCGATGTAAAACGCCGCCAGACCATTGGCGTAATGTGCCTGCGCGCCCAATTGGCCCGAAAGATGCGCGCCAAGATTGGCAACCTGACCATAGGCCAGCATGGCATCAACCGTGGTGCCCAGTGTTTTCTCGACGATTTTCGCAGACAGAATAACCGAGGCGCTGACCTTGCGCCCGCGCCCCGTCACCAGACCAAGCGCCGATGCCTTTTTATCGCCCGAGAAGTTGCCCTCGATATACCAGTTCTCGATCGGGATAGGGCAGTCGTCGGCAATGGCGCGACACAGCGCATCGGTGGCGATCGTCACCATATTCTGACCGGCGGCATCCCCGGTCGTATATCGACAGATCAGAAACACCACATTCGTGTCGATGAACGGCTCTAGCGAGACAAGTTCACCATGCCTCGTCGTCGACTCGGCTGCGGCTTTGAGCATGTCGATATTGCTGACAACCCAATCCACAAATTGCCCGGCTTGCAGCAGGCTTTCGAACACGAAGGCTGGCGTACGAAGCACCCCTTCGTAGAGCACGGCGGTGCTGATACCGCCTGACTGCGTCGCAGCATAGGCGCCCCGCCCGTAAGACGCGACCAACGCGGCCTCGGTCGTCGCAAGTGGCACATGAAAATCGCCATTGGCGTTCATGCCGTTCAACCGCAGGGGCCCGATGATGCCCACCGGCAGTTTGACGGTACCGATGAAATTTTCGATGTTGGCGCCATAGATTTCGGCCACCTGAACGGTCGCTGGATCGGCTATCTGCAATTGATCCGCTTCGCTTGCCCTTGGCTTCAATCGCTCCCAAAACCGGGCGACCGTCTCAGGACTCGCCTTGCGCGATGGGCGCGTCGCCGTAAAGTCATCGTCACTCGGCGCCAGTTGTTGCGGCGTCTTTTCGGCATCGTACCGGAGTTTGATGCGGCGCAGCATTTCCCGAACGTGAAATGGAATAATCAAGAAATCCTGCTCCGTGTATGCTCTTTACGAAACATAGTGTAATTAGCCTTTAACCTGATCACACACACGCAAAATAGCAAGAGATATCCTGTGCAGCGCCCGCCGCGCCGCCAGCGTTTGCTTTGCATCCTACAGGTTTTGTAGTGCGGCTCCCAAGCGCAATTGCCCCCTCGCCCCGGACCGTGCTACCCTGCGCCCCAATGAGGCAGAGCAGGCCCGCAACTCGATGACGGCACTCGAAAAATATCAGCGGCTCGAGGCGACCGGCCTTTGGCGCGCGACGCCCGATGCACAGCGCAGCGAGGTGATCGTGTCGATTGGTGACGCCACTCTGATCATCACCGATTTGCAGGAAAGACCGCTGGCGCATTGGTCAATTCCGGCGATCGAGCGCCTTAACCCGGGTCGACGGCCCGCGATATATCACCCCGATGGCGATCCCGGCGAAACGCTGGAACTCCCTGAAACTGAGCGGGAAATGGTCACCGCGCTCGAAAAACTTCGTGGCGCGGTCGAGCGACGACGCCCGCATCCGGGACGCCTGCGGCTGGTGCTGTTTCTTGCGTCGATGGCAGCGGTTGTGGTGCTCTTGCTGTTCTGGTTGCCCACGGCGATACGCACCCACGCTGTGTCAGTTGTACCCGAGGTCAAACGTGCTGAAACCGGACAGTCGCTGCTTGACATCATGCAGCGTATCACCGGCCCTTCCTGCGACGAGGCCGACGGGTCTGCGGCGTTGGTGCGGCTGGCAAACCGCCTGCCAGCCCCCGAAGGCCCCGGCCGGATCCTGGTTGTGCGCAGCGGTGTCCTCCGCGCCACACACCTGCCTGGCGGCACCGTCCTCATCAACCGTGCCCTTGTCGAAGACCACGAGGCGCCGGATGTCGTGGCTGGCTACATCGTCGCCGAACGATTGCGTGCAGAAATGCAGGACCCGCTGGGCAAACTCCTGAAACACGGAGGATTTTGGGCCAGCTTCAGCCTGTTGACGACCGGCACGGTAAAGCGGGATGTCCTGCATTCCTACGCCCGCCATCTGCTGACCGAGCCGAGAGAGCCTCTACCGGAGAGCACCTTGTTGGCCGGTTTCAGATCGTGGTCGGTCAGCTCCACCCCATACGCCTACGCTCTCGATATCTCCGGTGAAACAACACTTGGCCTGATCGAGGCCGATCCGTTTTCGGGCAGGTCACCCACGCCGGTATTGAGCGACGCCAACTGGCTTAGATTGCAGGGAATTTGCGGCGGCTAAGGAGCCCCGTCAGTTATTTCCGCAGGCGCGGTTCCCGGTATCCTGCGGCCCGGACGCGGCGCACCGCATCGTCAAGCTGGGCCTGGGTCGAAAACGGTCCGGCAAGCACCGAAAGATATCCCCGGCCTTTATGCCGGACTTTGGCCATGCTTGCAGGAAGGCCCGCTTTGGCGATACGCTTTGCAGCAGCCCGGGCTTTGGCATCGGTCGAAAACAAACCTGCCTGAACGTAGCGATGGCTGGCGGTCGTCGCCCCGGCTGTCGTTGAACGAGTCGACAGTACCACCGATGTTCCGGAGGAATTGGCGGCGACATAGGGTGTCGAGCCGGTATGCCCCGTCGCTTGGCCCACCGGACGGATGATCAGTTTGCGTGGCACCGTGTTTGTCCACACCTGCTCCATCTGCGCCTTGCCGGTCAAAGTCTGATGCGCACGACTCGGATTCAGCCGGTCGTCATTCCAGGATGGTTCATACCCTTTCGGCATACTAATGCCCTGCCTACTGGCGACCTGGTTTTCATAGACATGGCGCGGCACAACACGCGGCTCGGCAACGCGGGCGGTTCCACGATATTTGCCCTGTGCGCCTCGGTCATCATCACGGCGGATATAGGCGGCAAACGAGCCTTTTTGCGGGCCACAGCGCACGTTTTGGCCAACCCGTCCAACATATTGCTGGGACACCGCGTTCGCTCCGCGACATGCCGCTTGACCCCCGCTGGCGGCAGGCTCGGCTGGTTGAGAGACCACTGATCTTACCGCAGTGCGCCTTACTGGTTTGGCTTTCGAGGCCGGCACCTTCGCCGTAGCGGCAGGGGCCGTCACGGGCTGCGCTGCGGCATTACCAGCAGGTGCCTTTCGGGCGAAAGTGGGCTGGAACCCGCAGATCACCTTGCGGCTTCGGGTCACGCGTGGCACCCACGTGACGTTGCCGTCGATCCCGGCGCGGATAAAGACGCACCCCTGACTGTCGACATATTGTCGCCCCTGATATGACCCGGGCGGAAATTCGGCCGGAACCAGGCTATCTGACAATCCCTGCGCCTCGGCGCCACTAAAGCTGAAAGTTGCGGCGATGGCAGCGGCCGCAAACACTCTCGATAGGCTCATTTTATCCCCGCAACAATTGAGGAAAGAATGCCCTACTTTACCGATCTAGTAAACAGTATATAGCTTATTTAGTGCCAAACATTCGATCACCCGCATCACCTAGTCCCGGCAGGATATATCCAACATCGTTCAGTTTCTCGTCCAGAGCGGCGGTGACAATGGGAACATCAGGATGCGCTTCCTTCATCCGGGCCACGCCTTCGGGCGCGGCCAGAAGGCAGAGGAAGCGGATGTTGCGGGCACCTGCCTGTTTCATCAGGTCAATCGCCGCGGCGGAGGAATTGCCCGTTGCCAGCATCGGGTCGACAACAATGACCATACGCTCTTCAAGATGGTCCGGCACCTTGAAATAGTACTGGACCGGCTTCAAGGTTTCTTCATCCCGGTAAAGTCCAACAAAGCCGACCCGGGCAGATGGGATAAGCTCCAGCATCCCGTCCAACAATCCGTTACCCGCCCGCAGAATCGAAATCAGCGCCAGCTTGCGCCCAGCAAGCACTGGCGCATCCATCTCCTTCAGCGGGGTCTCGATGCGACGCGTCGTCATTGGTAGCTTATCTGTGACCTCATATGCCAATAGCTGGCTGATCTCGCGCAGCAATTGTCGGAAAACAGCGGTCGAGGTGCTCTGCTCCCGCATCAGGGTCAGCTTGTGCTGAATCAACGGATGGTTCACCACTGTCAGATGCTGGGTCATGGTATCTCCTGTCTTTACGGATGCGCGGCAGCTTTCCTGTCTTCCCAGAAAGTACGGATAAGAGCAATGCCCAAGCGTCCCGCCGAGACAATTCCCGATTGCGCCTGCAAGCCCCTATATGCAAGCTTGTCCGGACACACTCGCAAAATATGTCGATTTCACATTGGCGAGAAATAGTTTAATACTAAACTAAATAACGGGAGAGTGATATGAACGACAGCCAGAAGGAAACCCTACGCCAGGCATCGCTGCTCTATCACGAATTCCCCAAGCCCGGAAAACTCGAAATCCGGGCCACGAAACCGCTGGCCAACGGTCGCGACCTGTCCCGCGCCTATTCGCCGGGCGTGGCCGAAGCCTGCCTGGAAATCAAAGCCAACCCCGCGGATGCCAGTCGCTATACGACCCGCGGAAATCTCGTGGGGGTTGTCACCAATGGCACTGCGGTTCTGGGGCTTGGCAATATCGGCGCGCTGGCCAGTAAGCCGGTGATGGAAGGCAAGGCTGTCCTGTTCAAGAAATTTGCCAACATCGACTGTTTCGACATCGAGGTCGATGAAAGCGATCCCGAAAAACTGGCAGATATCGTCTGCGCCCTTGGCCCCACGTTTGGGGCGATCAATCTGGAGGACATCAAGGCGCCCGATTGCTTCATCGTCGAAAAGATCTGTCGTGAGCGCATGAGCATCCCCGTTTTCCACGACGATCAACACGGCACCGCCATCGTCGTGGGGGCAGCAGCTTACAACGCCCTCCATGTGGCGGGCAAGAAATTCGAGGATATCAAGATCGCATCGACCGGCGGCGGCGCAGCGGGGATAGCCTGCCTCAACATGCTGTTGAAACTAGGCGTCAAACGTGAAAACATCTGGCTGTGTGACATCCACGGGGTCGTCTACAAAGGCCGTACCGAGGATATGAACCCGCAGAAAGAAGCCTTTGCGCAGGATACGGACAAGCGCACGCTGGAAGAGGTGATCGAGGGCGCCGATCTGTTCCTCGGACTCTCGGGGCCCAATGTCCTGAAGCCTGAAATGGTAGCGAAAATGGCCGACCGCCCGATCATCTTCGCGCTCGCCAACCCCACACCCGAGATCATGCCGGAAGAGGCGCGCAAGGTCGCCCCGGACGCGATCATTGCCACGGGCCGCAGCGACTTTCCCAATCAGGTCAACAATGTCCTCTGCTTCCCCTTCATCTTCCGGGGTGCGCTGGATGTCGGCGCCACGCAGATCAATGACGCGATGCAGGTAGCCTGTGTCGAAGGCATCGCCGCCCTTGCCCGTGCCACGACCAGTGCCGAGGCGGCGGCCGCTTATCAAGGCGAGCAACTGACCTTCGGTGCCGACTACCTGATCCCCAAACCCTTTGATCCACGACTGTCCGGCATCGTCTCGACCGCCGTGGCGCGCGCCGCCATGGAAACCGGCGTGGCAACACGCCCGGTCGAAGACCTTGAGGCTTATAAGGAAAAGCTGGACGCTTCGGTCTACAAATCCGCGCTCTTCATGCGCCCCGTTTTCGAGGCGGCAGCACAGGTCTCACGCCGCATTGTCTTTGCCGAAGGTGAAGATGAAAGAGTGTTGCGGGCCGCGCAGGCCATCCTTGAGGAAACCCGTGAACAACCGATCCTGATCGGGCGGCCCAAGGTGATCGAACAACGCTGCGAAAAACTGGGGCTGGAAATCCGCCCGGACCGCGACTTCAGCATCGTCAACCCCGAGGATGATCCGCGTTACCGCGACTATTGGGGCAGCTATCACGAGATCATGCAGCGCCGGGGTGTCACACCTGATCTGGCGCGCGCGGTGATGCGGACAAATTCGACCGCAATTGCGGCTGTCATGGTGCATCGCGACGAAGCCGACAGTCTGATCTGCGGCACATTCGGGGAATATCGCTGGCATCTGAATTACATCACCCAAGTGCTCGGCAATGACAAATGCCACCCACAGGGCGCGCTGTCGATGATGATCCTGGAAGACGGGCCACTGTTTATCGCCGACACGCATGTACGCACCTTCCCCGACCCTGACTTTCTGACCGAGGCCGCGATCGGCGCGGCCCGGCATGTGCGGCGCTTTGGTGTTGAACCCAAGATCGCCTTCTGCTCGAAATCCCAGTTTGGCAATCAGGGCGAGGATTCGGGCAAGCGCCTGCGCGCCGCGCTGGCCCTGCTTGACAGCGAACCGCGCGATTTCTGCTACGAGGGCGAGATGAATGTCGATGCCGCGCTTGATCCTGAACTGCGGGAGCGCCTGCTGCCCGACAACCGGATGGAGGGCGCTGCGAACGTGCTGATCTTCTCGAACGCGGATGCCGCATCGGGTGTGCGCAACATTCTGAAGATGAAAGGTGGCGGGCTTGAGGTTGGCCCCATTCTGATGGGCATGGGTAACAGGGCGCATATCGTCACGCCGTCGATTACGCCGCGCGGCTTGCTGAACATGGCCGCGATCGCGGGCACCCCTGTGGCGCATTACGAATAGCATGGATATGGAATGATTCTGCCCGTGGAATTTGCATCAGAAAGTTTGCAAGTTTGCAAAACATGTGGGTATTACCCCTAAAAAGCACTGTTTCGATACGGTTTGCAAAAATATTCAGGATGCTCCTTCCGGTTTCTGCAAATATCCGCGCCAAAGCGCCGCTGCTAACGGTAACTGTCTTGCCGCCGCACCTGACGATCCCGTAACAGTGGGGCAAGGGATTACCGGAGGAGAACAGCATGGGCTACAAGGACGTCTACGAGGGGTGGAAAGCGGACCCGGAAGGGTTCTGGATGAAGGCCGCCGAGGCGGTCGATTGGATCGACAAGCCTAGCAGAGCCTTGTTCGACGAAAATGCTCCGATCTACGAGTGGTTCAGCGATGGGATGGTCAACACCTGCTATAATGCCGTGGATCGCCATGTCGAAGCCGGCCACGGAGATCGGACGGCGATCATCTATGACAGCCCGATCACCGGCCGGAAAGACAAGGTCAGCTATGCCAATCTGCAGACCCGCGTGGCCTCGCTCGCCGGGGCGCTGCGCGACAAGGGTGTGACCAAGGGCGACCGCGTAATTATCTATATGCCGATGGTACCGCAGGCGCTTGAGGCGATGCTGGCCTGTTCCCGTCTGGGCGCCATCCATTCTGTCGTGTTCGGCGGCTTTGCGGCCAATGAGCTTGCCGTGCGGATTGATGATGCGCAGCCCAAGGCGATCATCGCGGCCTCTTGCGGGTTGGAACCGGGCCGGGTGGTCGACTACAAACCCTTGCTGGATGGCGCCATTGAATTGGCCAGCCACAAACCGGATTTCTGCGTCATTTTTCAACGCGAAGAAAAACCGGCCGAGCTGATCGCAGGCCGCGATCACGATTGGTTTGCCGCGCAAGAGGGTGTCAGCCCTGCCGAATGCGTGCCGGTCGAAGGAAATCACCCGGCTTATATCCTCTATACCTCTGGCACGACCGGCGCGCCCAAGGGTGTGGTCCGCCCCACCGGCGGCCATCTGGTGGCGCTGAACTGGACGATGAAAAATATCTACAACGCCGATCCTGGCGATGTGTTCTGGGCCGCGTCGGATGTGGGTTGGGTCGTGGGACACAGCTATATTTGTTACGGGCCGCTCATTCACGGCAATACCACCATTGTGTTCGAGGGCAAACCCGTCGGTACGCCGGACGCCGGCACCTTCTGGCGGGTGATCAGCGAACATAACGTGCGCTGCTTCTTCACCGCGCCCACGGCGTTCCGCGCAATCAAGCGCGACGACCCCACGGGCGAGCTGATCAAGGAGCACGACATTTCATGCCTGCGGGCGCTCTATCTGGCAGGTGAACGCGCCGACCCGGATACCATTGAGTGGGCACAGGACGTGATGAAAGTGCCGGTCTATGACCACTGGTGGCAGACCGAAACCGGTTATACCATTGTCGGCAATCCGGCGGGGATCGAGGCACTGCCGGTCAAGATCGGCTCTCCTACCGTGCCGATGCCGGGATATGATGTGCAGATCCTGGATGAAGGCGGCAATCCGATGGGCCCCAACGAATTGGGCGCGATCGCGATCAAGCTACCCCTGCCCCCCGGCACCCTGCCAACCCTTTGGAATGCCGAGGAAAGATACCTCAAATCATACCTGAAAACCTTCCCCGGCTATTATGAAACCGGCGATGCGGGCATGATCGACGAGGACGGCTATCTTTATATCATGGCGCGCACCGACGACGTGATCAACGTGGCCGGGCACCGCCTGTCGACGGGCGCGATGGAGGAAGTTCTGGCCAGCCACCCCGAGGTTGCCGAATGCGCGGTTATCGGCGTCAGCGATCAGCTGAAAGGCCAGTTGCCGGTCGGCTTCCTGTGTCTCAACAAGGGATCCGGATCAAGCAACGAGGATGTGGTTCAGGAGTGCGTCCAGCTGATGCGCAACAAGATCGGCCCGGTCGCCGCGTTCAAATTGGCCGTTGTGGTCGACAGATTGCCCAAAACCCGGTCCGGCAAGATCTTACGCGGCACCATGGTCAGCATTGCCGACAGCAAGGACTACAAGATGCCCGCCACGATCGACGATCCGACCATTCTGGACGAGATCAAAGACTCCCTGCAAGGTATCGGGTACGCGCGCGGCTGAATTCGCGCGACAACGCGAAAATAAATACCCCCGCGCGGTAAAGCGCGGGGGTAGCTGCCCGATTTACAAGTACACGCGGCTACGGCGTGAAAAGGTCGTGCACCCCATGCAGGATAGTCTGAGACAGATTTACAGCCGTACTCTGTAAGAACTCGAACACGGAACCATGGCTGTCAGCTGCATCAGATGGTATGACCGAACTGACAAAAATCAGCACCGATAACGTCACGGCCTTTATATTATTATTCCGGCGCATCACCCCACCCATCATTTGATTCGTAGCCTAGATTTCACAATTCATCGGGTAGCAGCAGTTTGCCCGCAGCCCGCCCGGACAGACAATAACAAGGCGTTGTTATCCAATAACAACGCCTCAAGGCACTGTTTCATAACAACTATTAAAAATGGAAGCCTCTTGGACGCTCAAACAAACTGTTCGCTGATCAGACGCTCTTCAAGACCGTGGCCGGGATCGAAGAGAATTCGGTGGGCGATGCTGGGCTCGGACCTGATTTCAACCCACAGCACGTTCCTGACCGAGCGGCTATCGGCATCCGCCATCACCGGGCGCTTGTCGGAATCGATTACGTCAAAACGCACAGTCGCTGTCTTGGGCAGAAGCGCTCCGCGCCAGCGCCGCGGCCGGAATGCCGCCACCGCCGTCAGCGCCAATACGTCCGAGCCGATGGGCAGAATGGGGCCATGCGCACTGTAATTATAAGCGGTCGAACCGGCAGGGGTAGCCAACAACGCCCCGTCGCACACCAACTCTTCCAACCGTAAATGACCGTCGATCGTGATTTTTAGCTTTGCAGCCTGCGGCCCCCCTCGCAAAAGCGAGACTTCATTGATCGCCAGCGCGTCGTGCATGGTGCCATCGACACTTTTGGCGGTCATCGATAGCGGATTAATCACCTCTTCCACCGCCGCTTCCAGCCGCTCGGACAGGTCATCACTGCTAAATTCGTTCATCAGAAACCCAACCGTGCCACGGTTCATCCCGTAGACGGGCACATCCAGCCCCTGCGTCCGGTGTAACGTCTGCAACATCAGCCCATCACCACCAAGTGCGACAATAACATCCGCCTGCTCTTCCGACACGTCACCATATTGCCTGGCCAGCAGAGCCAGCGATTTTTGCGCCGACGGTACATCGCTGGCGACGAAGGCTATTTTTCTGGCCATTTATGCGTATCCTGTTTCCGAAGCGCATCGCGTGGTTCCGATCGAAGCACAAGTTGGCACCATGTGCCAGTATTGACGGACCTGCTGGCGTAAATGTCGCTTTATAGGCTTACAACCCTGCCATGTTTCCTATAGGAAATCTCGCAACCGCAACCCAATTCGGAGCTACCCCATGTCTGATTCCGGTTTTTTCACAGAATCTCTCGCCTCGCGCGACCCCGAGCTTTATGGTTCGATCACAGATGAACTTGGCCGCCAGCGCGATGAAATCGAGCTGATCGCCAGCGAAAACATCGTCTCTGCCGCTGTCATGGAAGCTCAGGGCAGCGTGATGACCAACAAATACGCCGAAGGCTATCCCGGTCGCCGTTACTATGGCGGATGCCAGTATGTGGACGTGGCCGAAAACCTGGCGATCGACCGGGCCAAGCAACTTTTCGGTTGTGATTATGTCAACGTACAGCCGAACTCGGGTTCTCAGGCGAACCAGGGTGTCATGCAGGCGCTGATCCAGCCGGGTGATACCATTTTGGGCATGAACCTGGCCTCAGGCGGGCACCTGACCCACGGCGCCGCGCCCAACCAGTCGGGCAAATGGTTCAACCCTGTGCAATACGGCGTACGTCAGCAGGACAACCTGATTGACTACGACCAGATCGAGGAGCTGGCGAAAGAACATAACCCCAAGATCATCATCGCCGGTGGCTCTGCCATTCCACGCGTCATCGATTTCGCCCGCATGCGCAAAATTGCAGATATGGTCGGCGCCTATCTGCATGTCGACATGGCACATTTTGCCGGTCTGGTTGCCGCAGGAGAGCATCCTTCACCTTTCCCACACGCGCATGTGGCCACGACCACCACCCACAAGACCCTGCGTGGCCCGCGTGGCGGCATGATCCTGACCAATGACGAGGCGATCGCCAAAAAGGTCAATTCGGCCATCTTCCCCGGCATTCAGGGCGGCCCGCTGATGCATGTGATCGCCGCCAAGGCAGTTGCCTTCGGCGAGGCGCTGCGTCCTGAATTCAAGGACTACATCAAACAGGTCAAGGCCAACGCCAACGCGCTGGCGGATCAGCTGATCAAAGGTGGGTTGGATATCGTCACCGGTGGCACCGACACTCACGTGATGCTGGTCGATCTGCGCCCCAAGAAGGTCACCGGCAACATCACCGACGCTGCCCTGGGCCGCGCGCATATTACCACCAACAAGAACGGCATCCCGTTTGACCCGGAAAAGCCGACCGTGACTTCGGGCATCCGTCTGGGCACACCTGCCGGCACCACGCGCGGCTTCAAAGAGGCCGAATTCCGCCAGATCGCGGACTGGATCGTCGAAGTAGTCGACGGTCTGGCCGCCAACGGCCCGGATAACAATGGCGCTGTCGAAGACAAGGTTCGTGGCGAGGTAGCCGCGCTTTGCGCACGCTTCCCGCTGTATCCAAACCACTGATCCAGTCAGGGCGGTTAAATAATCCCGCGCAGCCAGCCTGCGCGGGGTTTTCTTTTATCTTGCTGTAATTCCGAACGCGCGGAGTGGCCGTTTCACAAAAAAAAGTGCCGCCTCGCCCTCACACCAGGTCAGATCACGCCCTGCCAATAGAGTAGTGCAATGACAGCGCCCATTAACAAGATCAGGTTGAACACCATGCCCCCCAGCAGACCCAGCACCTTGCCTCTGCGCCGGTCGGCCGGGTCGATGGTTTTCAGGAAGGTCGCCACATCGGCAAACGCGGCGTCCAGGGTGCTTGGGTCATAAAGCCGCGCCAGCCGTGGATTTGCCACGGCACTCTCAGCCTCGGCGATAATCCGTCCGGCCTTGCGAATGCGCTTGGGTAACAGCCGCCCAGCCCGCTTGAAACGCGCCGAGACGGACTTGCCACGCACCCCCAGCTTTGCCTGCATCAAGGTGTCCAGCGTCTCAACCTGGTTGCGAAATTTTTCGATTTCAATCACTTGGCAATCTCCCGTCGGCCAGTCTACCTGCTTGCGAAAGTAGCCTCAATGGGGCTGGTGATTGACGTACCCGGGCGCTATCTATTCCCCATGTTGAACATGATCACACATGGGAGCCCGACCGACAAACCGGGGCTTCTTATCGCTCACGGGCTCTATGGGTCAGCGCGCAATTGGGGTGTGATCGCCAAGCGATTGTCGGACGACCGTCAGGTTGTCGCCGTCGACATGCGCAACCACGGCCAAAGCGATTGGAAAAAAACCCATTCCTATCATGATCTTGCCGATGACATGGCAGAGGTGCTCATCCATCTGGGCGGTCCCTTTGACGTGATGGGCCATTCAATGGGTGGCAAGGCCTCGATGCTCTTGGCAATCGACCAACCACAGTTAGTCAATCGTCTGATCGTGGCGGATATCGCGCCCATTGGGTACAGCCACACCCAGGCCCAGCATATCGAAGCCATGCGATCCGTTGACCTGAGCCGCGTCGAAAAACGTTCGGACGCAAGCGACTTACTGTCGCCGCTGGTGGGGGATTCACAACTGGTGTCGTTTTTCCTTCAATCCCTCGATGTGAAGAACCGGCGATGGATCCTCAATCTGGATGTGCTGGAAAAGGAAATGGCCAGGATCATCGGCTTTCCGGATATCGCGGGCCAGTATGACGGGCGCACCCTGTTTCTGTCGGGGGCTGCCTCGGATTATGTCAAACGCGAGCACCGGCCGGAAATCAAGCGCCTCTTCCCCCACGCCCAGTTCGCAAAAATCCCTGGCGCGGAACACTGGCTCCATGCCCAAAAACCCCGAGAGTTCGAGGCCGCGGTTCGAACCTGGCTGGCCTGAGACCAATCGCGGACTGGCGTTACCCCTGCCACAGCTTGCGGGCGACGGCCCAGCTAACCGGAAACGCCGCGAGGAAACCCAGGGCGGCGGCGATTAGGATCGGAAACAATGTGTCATGTCCCGACGCAAGCGCGGCAATGACAGCCGACCCTGAGAGGGTTGACCCGATGAACACATGCAGGATCAGGGCAAGACGGAACATGGAACCTCCTGGATATCCAAGCGCGCATTTCACGTTGAAGTTTATCCGCCGCGCGTCGCCGCTACCTTGATCTAGGTCAGGCTCGTCGGCGCTGTGCCTTACACGCCACTAGTTGTAGACAGATCGCATCTATCTTGCGGAAGCTACCAAATATACCGCGACATATTGTTGATTTACAGCGCTGCGACGTGTAGGACTGGACCCACAGGTGCATAGACGCGGTAGCATCCACTGACGGCGGGGTCCGGTTTGCCAATGGCAGCGGGCCCCGTTTGCTGTTGCGGTGATGCGGATGAAAAACCACCGGAATCGGATAAGGCGCCAGGTGCTCAGACGCGGTCCTTGCATTGAGGCCGAAACCCCACCCTGACGCCTACCCGAACATGCCAGCCCCGAGGGACGGCAGCCCGTGAAGAGGTAAACCCGAAGGCCCACCCTGCCTCACCAAATCCGAAGAGTTGGATCGGCAAACCTCCCCTTGCCCGAAAGCTTGGTTCGGCGACCCTTTCCATGCCCGAAAGCCTGGATCGGGGTGCTTCGACCCGGAAGTATCAGGTGCATTCCGCCACCCCGAAGGACAACCAAATCCGACCTGATCCCGCCTGGACCCCGACGAAAGGGCGATAGTCCGAAGACCCGCATCCCACCGCCAGTGCCCCGAGGGGCCGTTGCGTATCGCGCTGGTTTGTGAAAACCGTTGCGATGGATTTAAGGTGATCCAGCGATGCCCGCCGCGCAAGAAAAAACTGCGGCGCCTCGCAAATTTCTTGGGGATAAGATATTGGATTAATTGGGGAAATCCATGTGGATAAGTCGATTTTCCGGTGCGTTTCGGCGCAGTTACGTGAGTGGTGGATAAAACCCGCACACACGCACCGGAAATCGGGCTTTCAGGGCTCTGACACCCCTGCGACAGCGCGGTCAACGGCGCGCGGCCAGCATTTCACGCGGTCATTCGGGCCCTTCTGGCCGTCACGATTCGGTTACCTGATCAGGATTGATCCAGGTAATAGACGATCCGCGCACGTTTCGGTTTGAGCGTAGCTTCATCCAGGTGCGGCGCCATTTCAGGTTGATCCATTCCGGGAAGGGAGGGCTGGCGCCGGTCTGCATTCAGCGCCAGAAGACGGCGCTCGCGTGCGAGCGCAAAATAGTCAACATTCATAATCGTTACATGTCCCAGTAATAAGTACGTTTACAGCCGGGACAGTTTGTGTCGAAATTGCGGCAAATATAATAGACTTTGTTTGAAACTATGCGTTTCCCGATCTGAATAAATCACCAGATCTGGAAAAGTTTTCAAATAAAAACAAACCATTACCAAACCAAGAAATAATCGGCGACGACGCTCCCCGCGACACCGGGTACCCGGATAACTCGGAAAACCCCGAAATGTGGCAAGAATGTGGTATCATCAGATAGCTTTTTCAGCAGGGCGTTATCGCCTTTCGACAGGCGGCGCGACTGTGTTATGAGCATCAAAGTGACACGAAATAAGGAGAGCGCCATGATCCGTTTACTGACTATCCTGTCGCTGTTTGCGCTTACCGCCTGCGAAACGGTCGAGGGCTTTGGCCGCGATCTCAAGAAGGCGGGGGACAAGATCGAAGAAGAAGCGTCAGAAGGGTAACAACCCCTGCCGTTAACAATAGACTATCGAGGAGAGCTTTTATGACATCGAAAATCTGGATCGCCCTGGGCGTTCTCATTGCATCCATCGGCCTGTCGGGCTGTGCGCCGGTGGTGCTTGCAGGCGCGGGTGCTGCCGCTGTGGTCGCGGTCGACAAAGCCGCCGAAGAAGACGGCGACGACGGAATATTCTAAAGCAACCCAAACGGTGGGGTAACACCCCACGCTATCTGCATTCACAACCGCCCAGAGTCAGTCCGGGCGGTTGTCATCACGCGTCTTATTCCAGCCCAAGCATCCCCTTGGCCCTGGCCAATATCTCGACCGAAGCGGCGTGATCGCCACTCTCGTGCAGGCTTTCGCCCTCGTCGCGCAGCGCCTTGACCTCGGCCACTTCCGCGTCCGACAGCGACGTACCCGCCGCCAATGCTGCGTCGATTGCGGCCATGTCAGCCGGGCATTGCGCGGCCATCGCGGGCGCGGCGGCAAGCAGGAATGCAAGGGTCAGAGAAAGTAGTTTCATGGATCAATCCTCCTGTTGAAATACACGGGATGATAGCATGAGGGATGAATCTCTCGCAGGGGTATTGCGCGGGGGTGGCGATAGGGAGCGGTTGTTTGCTCAGGCATGCTGTGGGTTGGTACCAACCCTGCGCTAGCTTGCTGCGAAATTTGACACCCCTAAAAACCCGAATGCCAAGGTCTCTTATTACGGTAACCTAGTTCAACAATTGGCTCGGAGAAACGCTCGTCCATTTCTTGCATGACTTCCCTAACTGGATCGGGAATAGAAAATGTACAAGACATCACGCTAACCTGCTGACCTGGCCTTGCGAGCATTTTTATGAACCCCCTATTGTAGAGCGTTGACGCGAGATCGCCATCCACCGAGGCAACAAAGGTCTTCTCTTTATTTTGGTAAAGATACGCAAGGATTTCCCATTCTTTTTCTACCAAGAATGGAACGTAGTCCCGAAAAATCTGCCTTTGTTCTTCGGCTTTTTTTTCTTTGTTGGCTTCCAGAACTCTTTTTTGATTCCAAGATTGAATTCGTTTTGCAAGGGCTTCTGCTGCAGAAACCAGCGCCAAAGCGAACGTGACGAGAATGGCTAACGGTAAGCCATACACTATTAGCGGGAGATCTATTTTTGGTAGAAACTCAAACTGAAGTAGCAGCCAGAAGCCCGTAAGAGCAATGCTGATTGCAAATAGCTGCCAACCACTGGCTTTAAGAACCTCGAGCCAACGCGGGTCCATTACTCACCCATCCATCTTCAGCGCTGAGATAAACGCCTCCTGAGGAATATCGACCTTGCCAAACTGGCGCATTTTTTTCTTCCCGGCCTTCTGCTTCTCCAGCAGTTTCTTCTTCCGGGTAGCGTCGCCGCCGTAGCATTTGGCGGTCACGTCCTTGCGCATCGCACTCAGCGTCTCGCGGGCGATGACCTTGCCGCCGATGGCCGCTTGGATCGGGATCTTGAACATGTGGCGCGGGATCAGGTCTTTGAGCTTTTCGACCATCGCCCGGCCGCGCGCCTCGGCCCGGTCGCGGTGGACCATCATGGAAAGCGCATCGACGGGCTCTTCGTTCACCAGCACCGACATCTTGACCAGATTATCCTCGCGATAGCCGGTCAGTTGGTAATCAAACGACGCATAGCCCTTGGTGACCGATTTCAGGCGGTCGTAGAAATCGAACACCACCTCGTTCAGGGGCAGGTCATAGACCGCCATCGCGCGGCTGCCCGCATAGGTCAGGTCAAGCTGGATTCCGCGACGGTCCTGGCAGAGTTTCAGCACGTCGCCGAGGAATTCGTCGGGCACAAGGATGGTGGCCTTGATCCGGGGTTCTTCGAGATGGTCGACGATGCTCAGGTCGGGCATGTCGGCGGGGTTATGCAGCTCGATCTGCGAACCGTCGCGCATATAGACGTGATAGACCACGCTGGGCGCGGTAGTGATCAGCTCGATATCGTATTCGCGTTCGATCCGGTCGCGGATAACCTCGAGGTGCAAGAGGCCAAGGAAACCGCAGCGGAAGCCAAAGCCAAGCGCGGCGGAGGTTTCCATTTCATAGGAAAAGCTGGCGTCATTGAGGGCTAACTTGTCGATGGCATCGCGCAGGTCTTCGAATTCGGCGCTGTCCACGGGAAAGAGACCGCAGAACACGACGGGTTGTGAGGGGTTGAAGCCCGGCAGCGCCTCGATCGCGCCCTTCTTTTCGTGGGTAATGGTATCGCCCACGCGGGTGTCACGCACCTGCTTGATCGAGGCGGTCAGAAAGCCGATTTCGCCGGGGCCAAGCTCGGCAATGTCGGCGCGTTCAGGTTTGAAGACGCCGATGCGGTCGACATGGTGCACGGTGCCGTTCGACATCATCTTGACCCGGTCGCCCTTTTTCAGGACGCCGTCCATGATCCGGACAAGGACGATCACGCCAAGGTAGGCGTCATACCAGCTGTCAACCAGCATCGCCTTGAGCGGCGCGTCACGCTCGCCCTTGGGCGCGGGGAGTTCGTTGACAATCGCCTCCAGCGTTTCGTGGATGCCGACGCCGGTCTTCGCGCTGACCTGAATGGCGCCGGTGGCGTCGATGCCGATCACGTCCTCGATCTGCTCGGCCACGCGGTCGCAATCGCTGGCGGGCAGGTCGATCTTGTTCAGGACCGGCACGATGTCATGATCGGCGTCGATGGCCTGATAGACATTGGCGAGCGTCTGCGCCTCGACCCCTTGGGTGCTGTCCACCACCAGCAACGAGCCTTCGACCGCGCGCATAGAGCGGCTGACTTCGTAGGCGAAATCCACATGGCCGGGCGTGTCGATGAGGTTGAGCACATATTTCTCGCCGTTGTCGGCGGTATAGTCGATCCGGACGGTGTTGGCCTTGATGGTAATGCCGCGCTCGCGCTCGATATCCATGCTGTCGAGCAACTGCTCTTTCATGTCCCGATCCGCCACCGTGTTGGTGGACTGGATCAGGCGGTCAGCCAGCGTAGATTTCCCGTGGTCGATATGCGCCACGATCGAGAAATTGCGGATATGAGTGAGGTCTGTCATGGGTTGGGGATATGTCTGGGAAATGGGGGTTGGTCAAGGTGGGTTGAAGGGGTTGGTGCGGCAGCTATGCTGATACAAATTTAGTGAGAGAAGTGCTTTGCCGGCTGATACACCTGAAGAACTTGAGAGCTGGCTAAAACGAACGCCGCATAAAACCGCTGTGTTTTTCTTGGCGCGGACGGCACTAAGGGTATTTCCGCTCATAACGGCGGGATCGGGCAGAAATGATACTATCGCGGCCTCACACAGGATCGTGGCTGCAAGGGCAATTCTGACCGCAATAGTGGCAAACAGAGTATCAAGTAGCGAGGTTGATGCAGCCATACGAAGGGCAGCTTCTGCCTTGGAAGCCGCATCCTGGGATCCACATTGCGCCCATGCCTGTTCTGTTGCCGCCTATCGCATCGACGCCGCGCAGCTAAGAGATGCAGTTGTCGCCTATCGCACCTCAGAAAATGCCTTTATCGACGATGCCCATGTTGCACTTGATAGTGATGATAGTCGCCACCGAGTTGACGACGAATCAATGCGCTCGACCACGGCGATGTCAGCTGATGTTGGAATCAATTCAACAAATTTGGCCCTTACTCCACTTTGGCATGATCGAGGCGAGCCTGATTGGTACCCTTTTCCAAACGCGACGCAACACAACCTTCGGGACTACAATGACGAATGGTCTTTCTGGCGCGAGTGGTATCAGGGGTTTCTGGACGGCAATCCCATGAACTGGGAACTCCAACGGCGAGTGGCGTTGATTGACAATGCTATCTGGAAGGCCGGTCCCGACGCGGTAGCTGAAGAAATTGAGCGGATCAGGGCACATTACGCGCTTGAACTGGAGATCGCAGAACTAAAGGAAAAGTTGCGCAAATCCGAGGTGCTCCAAGCGTCGGCGCAGCGGCTCCACAATCAGCCTCCAGAAGCGATTGAGAACCAGGCCGCAGCCATTCGACAGGAAATTACGCTGGTCTGGGACGAACTCGTGGAGCTTGAGGCGGAAATCGCCAAGCCAAAGCCGTCACCGTCCAAACTCAACAAAATTGCCCAAGCACTCTGGGATATTTCTGTACGCATCGGCAAATACTGCGGGTCCAAGGTCGACTTAGCTCTGGATGAATCCGCCAAAGTCATTGGCAAAACCGGAACACAGGTAGCAATCGCGTATGTTACCACCACAACTGCCGCGCAGAATGAAGGCATTCAATCAGTGGTCAAGGCGGTCTGGGAGTTTGTGAAGACGTTGCCACCGGGGTGACCCTACCCTCCGGAAAGGTGCGAAAGCCACGCGGTGGCCTGACCGCGGGGTGGCGAGCCAACGTGAGTGAATGGCAGGTTATCTCCGTTAAATACCTGTGATTTCGATAGCTTGCACTACCTCTCTAAATCGCCAGCCATCGCGCCAAAGGTGCGCCACTCATGGTTGGCACGCCTCTGGCGTGACCGGGCGGTCTGGTAATCGCGCGGCGGCCTTCGACCTTGATTCTGCGCGGGGAGCTTGAACGGTCAGGGAAATACGAAAAATAACCTGTTTGGCGAGTTCCAGTTATGGTTTTCTCGCAAAGTCGAAGGTTTTTGACGCCAAACGTACGACATGCTTACCTATGTTACGCGAAATTGGCACCGGGGCCCGACATGGACGATTTTCACCACAAGCTGACGCAGATGCGGCACGCCTTTCACCGCGACCCCGAATTGGGGTTTCAGGAGGTGCGGACCAAGGCGAAGGTCGCGGCTGCCTTACGCGATCTGGGCCTTGAAGTGCATGAAGGTGCGGGCGTAGTGGGGGTTCTGCGCGCGGGCGGTGGCAATCGGGCGATCGGGCTTCGTGCCGATATGGACGCATTGCCGATCACCGAGGCCAGCAGCCACGGTTACGTCTCGGAAAATCCCGGCGTGATGCATGCCTGCGGCCATGACGGCCATACCACGATGCTTTTGGGCGCTGCCGAGACCCTCACCAGGAACCCGGATTTCGACGGCACGGTCGTGTTCCTGTTTCAGCCCAACGAAGAACACGGGCTGGGCGCGCGGGCGATGATCGACGAAGGCGTGCTGGAGCAATTTCCGATCGACGAGGTCTATGCCATTCACAACCTTCCGGGCGCGCCGGTAGGGCAGGTCTCGACCCGGGTGGGACAGATCTGCGCCAGCGAAAGCCTGTTTGAAATCGAGATCGCCGGTCAGGGCGGCCATGCGTCGATGCCGCATGTCGGGGTGGACGCAATCACGGTGGGCGCCGAGATGGTGCTGGCCTTGCAAACCATCGTCTCGCGCAAGATGGCGCCCAGTTGCGGGACCGTCGTTTCAGTCACAGAATTCCTGACCGACGGGCAGCGCAATGTACTGCCGGGCCACGCGGTGCTGAAGGGTGATGCCCGGTCGCGCGAACCCGAAGACCGGCAGGCAGTCGAAAAATTCATGCGCCAGATCGTGAACGGCATTGCGGCAGCCCACGGGGTAAGCGCGAAGGTGAGTTTCAATACCGAGTTTATCGAGGTGATCAATTCTGCCGCCCCAACAGACGCGGCGGCGCGCGTAGCCCGGACTGAGGGGCTTGAGACCCTGCCAAACCGCCCACCGATGAGCTTTTCCGAGGATTTCGCGCATTTCTGCGCGGCGGTGCCGGGCTGTTTCCTGCTGCTTGGAAACGGCGAAACCGGCCCGCACAGCCAACCGCTGCATGCGGCGGATTACGATTTCAACGATGCGCTTTTGCCCATCGGTGCTGCCTTCTGGGCGGCGCTGGTGCGTGATCGCCTTCCAGCCAGACAGGATACATGATGACAAACCTTCTTCCCCCTGCCCGTCTCGGGCATATTGCCGCCAATCGGGCGACCGGCGACGCCGCGTACCGGGTCTTGCCGCCTGAGGATTTCGCGATTGCCAGAACCGAGATTACCGCGTGGGATGGCTATGCCGAAACGCCGCTGGAGTCGCTGGCAGCGCTTGCGGGCCACATCGGGGTAGGTGAAGTCCTCTACAAAGATGAAGGCCCGCGTTTTGGCCTTGGCAGTTTCAAGGCTCTGGGCGGATCTTACGCCGCGCAACGGGTGTTACAGCGCGAAGTGTCAAAGGCGGTCGGGGCATGTGTCACGCTCGCTGATATCCGCACCGGAAAATACGCTGATGAATGCGCCAGGATCACGCTGGTGTCGGCCACAGACGGCAATCACGGCCGGTCGCTGGCCTGGGGTTGCCAGCGTTTCGGTGCCCCCTGCCGGATCTACATCCATGCCGAGGTCAGCGAAGGCCGCGCCCAGGCGATGCGCGATCTCGGCGCCGAGGTGATCCGGATCGAAGGTGACTATGACGAGTCGGTACGACTGGCCAAAAGCGAGGCCGAAGAAAACGGCTGGTTCGTCGTCTCCGACACGTCATGGCCCGGCTATTCGCTGCCGCCGCGCGACGTAATGTCGGGCTATGGGGTCATGACGCAGGAGATTAACGAGGCGCTGGACCGTGCCCCAACCCATGTCTTCCTGCAGGGCGGCGTGGGCGGGTTGGCCGCTGGCGTGGTTGCCGGGCTTCGGCAATATTGGGGCGACGCTATGCCCCGCGTGATCGTGGTTGAACCCGAACTGGCGGCCTGCCTGTTTGAGAGCGCCAAGACCGGGACCGCAACAACCGTCGCGATCGACGAAGAAACCCTGATGGCGGGCCTGTCTTGTGGCGAGCCATCGGAACTTGCCTGGGAAATACTGGCGGAAGGGGTCAGCGACTTTCTTACCATCCCCGAAGCCATAGTCGCCCCCAGCGTCCGCCTGCTGGCCCGTCCGCTGGATGGTGACATGGCGATCGAGGCAGGCGAAAGCGCCATTGCCGGGCTGGCAGCACTGATCGCTATCCGGCAGGATGCAGTGCTGTCGCAAAAGCTTGGCATAGACGGGCAATCCCGGATCCTTCTTATCGGCTCGGAAGGCGTTACTGACCCCGAAATATTCGCCACGATTATGCGCGAAGAAGTTGCCGCCTGAAATCGCCAGAGCGCCGTTCGTGACCTGCGTAACATGAACGGCGCCCAACGCTCCCGACCTTGTGCAATTTTCTCGCTTTTCTCTCTTTGACAAAGAGGTAGGCGATAAATTTTGTTGTACATTGCAAAAATTGCGACTTTTATCGGATCATGGATGATAAAGACCTGCAGATTCTGAAACTCGTGCAGTCGAATGCCCGCCTGACCGCCGATGCGCTCAGCCTTGAGGTTGGGTTGTCACCGCCCGCCATCCAGAAACGGCTGCGAAAGCTGCGGGATACCGGCGTTATCGAAAACGAAATTGCCGTATTGTCGCCCGCGAAGCTGGGGCGCGAGTTGACGGTGATCGTCCAGGTGGTGCTAGAGCGTGAGAACCGGATGTATCTGGACACCTTCAAGCGCACGATGCGCAACGCGCCGCAGGTTCAGCAGTGTTACTATACCACCGGTGAGGCGGATTTCGTTCTGGTGATGACGGTCAAGAACATCAAGGAATACGAGGAATTCACCCAAGAGTATTTCTTCGATCAGTCGAATGTCAGCCGCTTCACGACCTCGGTGGTCATGGACCGGGTAAAGGTGTCACTGGATATTCTCTGATCAGGGTCTGCTTATGCATCCTAGAACAGACGCAGGAACAGCACCACGAAAACAACCGGCACCAGCAGAGCGTGCAACACGTGGTCGAACCAATTGCTGCTGCCCCATCCCAGAACCCACAGCGCCTGACCCAACACCGCCAGCAGAGGGATGAAAAGACTACCGGTCAGCCACCCGTAGGCGCATAGCATCAGCACCATGATCGCCACAGGCACCGGCGCATAGCCGAAACGATACATATCGACCGGGATCACACCCATCGAGGCGGCCAGAAAGGCGATATAGACCAGCAGGAACACCAGCAATTCGACCGAACCGAACGGATTAACCGGCACCCCTGCCGCCGCTGCCATGTGGCGCAGCGCCAAAAGCGGCAGAACAAGGCTCATCGGGCCGAGAACGGCCACGAAACCATGAAACGCCATGGTATCTCTTAGTAGAAACACGCTGATGAACCCGTTCAGGCAGGCCGCGATCAAAGCCACCGAGGCCGGAAGAAAAAGCCCCGCCAGCGCATAGGTAACCCATCCCAGCAGGATCGCAACCGACGCATAGGTAACAACCCCGATCATTGCGTCGCCACCCAGGCATCATTCAGCACATAAGCCCGGATGCCTCGTTTCGTGCTGTGCGAATAGGTCAGCAGAATGCCACCCGATGGCAGTCGCCGCAGCATCGGATAACGCGCATCACCGGCATCGTCCTCGAACCGGTGGATCATCCGCCAGCTCGCGCCGCCATCCTCAGACACTGACATGCGCAGTTCGTGCCGGCGCTCTGCATCATCATTCATCACCGCAAGGATGCGATCCCCTCCCAGCGACAACGCCGCCACCGGGGCACTTGAATTGGGAATGTCAGTCGGTTCCACTTCGGACCAATCCCGCCCGCCATTGCCGGTGCGGCTGATCCAGAGCTTCCAGCTTGGGTCGAAATCGCGAAGGAACGCCACTGCGCGGTTTTCATCCAGCGGCACGATCATCGGCTGGATCGCCTTGACGTTCGTCGCTGGCATCCTGCGCGTCTCGGTCACGCGGCCCTGTTCATCCAGGCGCGCCAACAACGAATAGGCGCTGCCCATTTCGAAATAGACGGGCAACGCGTGGCTACCATCGGCGTATTCAACCATCGGCGACTTCACCAGATGCGATCGGCCCAGAAGCGGTGACAGGTTAAGCTTGCGCGCCGACGCCGGACCATCTCTGCCCATCCGCACATCCGCGACCGAAGCCATTGCCCATCCGCCAATCGACACCACCGTGGCATAGAGCGCCTTCGGCGCCGCCTCGTTCTGGATCGTATTACCAAGCGTGACCACTAGCTGGGGCGGGTCGAATGCCGATCCCAGACCGTGGCGGGTCGCGTAGGGCGCGGGATCCGATATGTCCCAACCATCCCCCCGCCGGGTAAAATGAGCAGCGTGGATATCGACATCGGCCTGCGCCTCTTGCGATCCTTCGAACCAGACCAGTGAGAAATCTTCGCCTGCGCTTACGATACCAGGGGCATGCGCCTGTCCGGTCTCGGCGGTATAATCGAACAAGAGTTCGAAGAGCGGCGCCGCATCGGTGACCGGTATGTCCGGCACCGCAAATTGCCAGTTCAACGTTTCGTGGCGCAGGATCGCAACGGCGCTGAGACCAATGCTGATAAGGGCGAGGGCAAGGATGAGAAACTGCATCGGCGTCTCAGGCGACCTTCAGGACAATCTTGCCGATATGACCGCTGCCCTCCATCCGGGCATGGGCCTGCGCCGCATCGGTCAGCGCGTATTCACTGTCCATCACCGGTGCGATCCTGCCCGCCTCCAGCATTGGCCAGACCTGCTCGCGCAGCGCCTCGGCAATCGTGGCTTTGGCCAGATCGCTTTGAGGCCGCAACGTGCTGCCGGTGATGGTCAACCGCCGCATCATGATCTGAGCGAAATTTAACTCCACCTTCGGGCCTTGCAAAAACGCGATCTGTATCAGCCGGCCTTCATCGGCCAGGGATTTGACGTTGCGTGGCAGGTAGTCGCCGCCGACCATGTCGAGGATCAGGTTGGCGCCGCCCTCGGCGCGCATCGCCTCGACGAAATCCGCCTCCCGGTAGTTGATCGCCTGTTCGGCGCCGAGATCGCGGCAGACCGCGCATTTCTCATCCGACCCGGCGGTGGTGAACACCCGGGCACCGAAAGCATGGGCAAGCTGAATTGCCGTCGTCCCAATGCCGCTTGACCCGCCATGCACCAGAAACCGCTCACCCGCCTTTAGCCCGCCACGCATAAAAACGTTGGACCAGACGGTAAAGAACGTCTCGGGCAGGCACGCCGCCTGATCCAGCGACAGGCCCGCGGGCACGGGTAGGCAATGGGCGGCAGGCGTGGCGACATATTCGGCATAGCCGCCACCCGGTAAAAGCGCGCAGACCTGATCTCCGATCTGCCAGTCGCTGACGCCCTCCCCCAACGCTACAACCTCTCCGGCACCTTCCAGCCCCGGCAGGTCACTGGCGGTCGGCGGTGGCGCATAAAGGCCCGCGCGTTGCAGCGCATCGGGGCGATTGACCCCCGCGTAGGATAGTCGAATCACCACTTCGCCCTGGCCCGGGGACGGTCTCGGGCGCTCGGTCAGTTGCAGCACATCCGGCCCGCCGGACTCGGTGATTTCCACAGCCTTCATCATATCACCCATCGCCTCACTCCTTATTGCTGCCCTTGATCAGGGTCTTGTCCATCGGCCCGGCATCCCGGCCTGTTGCCCACCCTGCGGCGCTTTTATTCTGCCCACAAAGGCCAGCGGCCCCGCCATCAGGCCGCTCAGCAGCTTGTTCTCCCGCATCTGCGCCTTGAATTTCTCGATCTGCATCACATCCTCAATCCGCCGATCAAGAAACTCGTTCGTCGCCTGATGACCGGGGCTGTCATCGCCCAACCAGTAGAGCACCGTCGCACTGTAAACCCCCGACAGCGTCATGCGTTTGGTGTACCAGTTGATATCGTTCGAGCTATCGCCAAGCGCCACCCAGATTCGATCGCAGGTTTTCCAGATCAGATGCGCACCATCCGCCGCGTAGACCGGTAGCGAAAACAGCGCCATTCCCCGGCGGACAAGCTCCTTGTCCTCAACCGCATCAAGCCGCGCACGCACGGCAAAGGTAATCCGGTCACGGAATTTCATCTCGGTCAGATCGGCGGCCCCGATCACTGCCAGCATGGCCTGATCGCCTGCTTCATGATAGGCCAGCGCCAGGTCGACCGCGCCGCGCGGACAGACCGCGCGGGCCACGCCAAGCTCAATCCCGGCCTCATCGATGGCGGCGCGAAAGGTCGCCTCGCCCCAGCCGTCAAAGGGCACGTGATTCTTCGCCGCTTCGAGCAGTTTAGCCTTGATTTCATGGTTCGACATCACGTCCTCCTGCTATTGGCGCCACCCTAGACAAAAGAAAAGCGCTTTGCTATACGGCCACTTCCTGCAATCTCTTGCAACTTTAACTTAGGAAGGTGGTGACACCACATGCAGGTTAGTGTTCGCGACAATAATGTCGATCAGGCGCTTCGTGCCCTGAAGAAAAAGCTGCAGCGCGAAGGCGTGTTCCGTGAAATGAAGCTCAAGCAACATTTTGAGAAACCGTCCGAGAAAAAAGCGCGCGAAAAAGCTGAAGCGATCCGCCGTGCCCGTAAACTGGCCCGGAAGAAAGCCCAGCGCGAAGGGATGCTTTAAGCACCCGTCGTCAGCTTTGGAAACACTTGAAAATTGATGACCCCCGAGGCCCTGCCGCGGGGGTTTGTCTTTTCTACCGCCCAAGCATTCATGCGACTGAGCCAAAGATCTATTTGTTGATTTGAGGCGGCAGATGACCGGTTTGATGTCCAGACCTACAGTTACGAATGGCCTGAAGTTCCTTCTACAGGTGAGGCATCGCTATCCACCAGATATTGCCACATGGGTCCTTGATACCGGCCATTCGCTCCCCATGCGGACGATTGTTTGGCTCCATCAGAGTGGTAGCACCCAATTGCAACGCCAATTGGTACGCGTTGTCCGCATCTTCCACGTATATGTGCATCTGGGAAATATTAGCCGGGTATTCGTCAGTACTTTCATTTAGCATGATCAAGGAGTTACCAATCAGCAAGCGTGCGTGCTGAATGCTTTTGTCATCGTATCTGCTTTCTTTGACCAGGGTTGCGTCGAATGCAGCGACCAGAAAAGTCATTAGCCGGTCTGCGCCTTCAACTGTGAAATAGGGCGTGATCGTATGTTGCCCCGTATTAGCAATGCCTTCGCTGCCCACCAGAAAATCCTTCGCGCTTTTGGAGCAAGGTGACAGACACATTCAGAGTCTGCAATGTCCGCTTAGCCGACATCGGCGCAAGTGTAGACATCACGGACATGGCCTGAAAAGTGCTTGCGCCGCCCAATGCGATCGCGTGATGTAATGCCAGCACCGACAGGAGGACTTCGATGGCCGAACATGACTATTGCGCCCGTGTGGTCTGGACCGGGAACCGGGGTCAGGGCACCGTGACCTACAAGGGTTATGATCGGACGTGGAACGTGGAAACCCCGGACAAAGCCGTCATCCATTGCTCCAACGATCCGTTGCTGGGCGGTGATCCGACGCTGCATAACCCCGAGGATTTGCTTATCGCGAGCCTGAGCGCCTGCCACATGCTGTGGTATCTGCATCTGGCAAGCGATGCAGGGATCGCCGTGCAGGCTTATTGCGATGATCCGCTGGCCGTGGGTGAGACTGATCGTGCGGGTGCCAGCCGCTTTCTGCGCGCCACACTGCGTCCAAAGATCACTGTGCCTGCAGGCACCGATCTGGCCCGCGCCGACGCTATCCACCACGAGATTCACAAGACCTGTTTCATCGCGCGGTCGGTGAATTTCCCGGTGAGCTATGATGCTACATACGAAGACGCATGATCACTCGCGTGGGAAGGTCTACTGGGCCGGGTCGCCTGTTGGCACAGGCAAATAGTCCGACATCAAGCGCCGAGAGACACCCATAAAATCTTGGCATCTTCTTCACTGGTCGAAATGCAACCATGACCCATGCTGCTGTCGTAATACACGGAATCTCCGGCCTGCATTTGCAGTGGTCTGTAATGCTCAGTAAACAAGGTGACGGCGCCACTGATAACATACATGAATTCTTCCCCATGATGGCGTACCCATGAATCAAATTCGGCAACGTCACGTGCTTTGATCGTGCTGATATAGGGCAGCATCCGCTTGCTTGTGAGCTCAGTGCATAAGAGCTCGTGATTGTAAGTCCGGGTTGCCTGCTGTTCCCCGTCGCCCGACCGGGTGTAGTCCCTGCGACCGGAAATATCGCTTTTGGCCGATTGAACAAAGAGTTGCGGCGTTTCCAGTTCCAGCGTCTGCATCAGTCGGCGAATGATCTCGAAGCTGGGCCGTGTTTGGTTGTTTTCGATCTTAGAAAGGGTCGAGCGGCCGATCGCGGCGGCCTTGGCCGCCTCTTCCAGGGTAAGCCCCTTTTCCTTGCGCGCATCACGAATCATTTTTCCCAGAGTTTCACCATCCGGCGCTTCTGCAGCCTCAGCTGCGATCCCCGTTTCTTCTGCCTGAATGGGTTCCATGGGCAAAATTCTCCTTTTCTTTGCAGAGTTTAACCGGTGTATGATTTGGGGTCAAAGTTTCAATTAAAACTCAACTGTTGATTTTAAGAGAAAAGTTTCCTATAGGCGTCATAAGGTGCGCACTACGGTATACATTTTCAACAAAACCCCAGAATAACCCGGAGGAAACAATGTCCGATTATGACCTCATCGTTGTTGGTGGCGGGCCAGGTGGCTATGTTGCCGCAATTCGGGCGGCCCAATTGGGCATGAATGTTGCCTGCGTCGAAGGGCGCGGTTCATTGGGGGGCACCTGCCTGAACGTGGGCTGTATCCCCTCGAAAGCGCTGCTGACCTCATCCGCGAAATATGCGGAGCTTTCGCATCTGGCCGGGCACGGAATTTCCGTTGGCGAACAACTTCTGGATATCTCCGGAATGATGGCGCGCAAAGACAAGATCGTAACCGATCTGACCAAGGGCATCGGGTTTTTGTTTTCCAAAAACAATATCGACCTGATCGAAGGTTGGGCCAGCATTCCGGCGCCGGGCCAGGTGCAGGTTGGCGATCAGACCCTGAATACCAAGAACATTCTGATCGCCACCGGATCTGAACCAACACCGCTGCCGGGTATCGAATTCGACGAGGTCGATGTGCTGAGCAGCACCGGCGCTTTGGCGTTGACTGACGTTCCAGAGCATCTGGTGGTGATCGGCGCAGGTGTTATCGGGCTGGAACTGGGTCAGGTCTGGTCCAGGTTGGGGGCCAAGGTAACGGTCGTGGAATATCTCGATCGCATTCTACCGGGCATTGATGGTGATATTGCCAAACTGGCGCAACGCGCCCTGTCCAAACGTGGATTGAAATTTCAGCTGGGTCGGGCGCTGCAATCAGTCAGCAAGACGGAAAGCGGCCTGAAACTCTCTCTGAACCGCGTGGCGAAGGATACCGAAGAAGAGCTTGAAGCCAATAAGGTTCTGATCGCGGTTGGCCGCCGCCCGGTAACGGGCGGGCTGGGGCTCGACAAGCTGGGCGTCACCGTGGATAGGCGCGGCTTTATCGAGGTGGATGGCGCGTTCCAGACATCCGTACCGGGCATCTTCGCGATCGGGGATTGCGTGCCGGGTCCGATGCTGGCGCACAAGGCCGAAGAAGACGGCGTGGCCTGTGTCGAAACCCTTGCCGGGCTTGAGGGTCATGTCGACTACAACACCGTCCCGGGTGTCGTTTATACCGATCCCGAAGTCGCCTCCGTTGGCGCGACGGAAGAGGCACTGAAGGAAGCAGGCGTATCCTACACGGTCGGCAAATTTGCCTTCATGGCAAACTCGCGCGCGCGATCATCGGGTGAAACCGACGGCGCGGTAAAGGTATTGGTAGGGTCCGACGGCACCTTCTTTGGCGCACACATCTGCGGCGCTCACGGCGGCGATCTGATCGCCGAACTGGTTCTGGCTATGACCAAAGGAGCCACCGTTGAGGAGGTCGCACGCACCTGTCATGCCCATCCTGCGATGGGCGAAGCAGTCAAAGAGGCCTGCCTGGATGCGCTTGGCCGCGCGATCCACGCGTAAGGAGCAGGTCGTATGACGATTCAACTTCGCCCCCGCCATCCGGAAAAGGCAAAAAAGGCCGATAGTGCGATCCCGCGCAAACCCAAATGGATTCGCCGGAAGAAGATCGAAAGCGAAACCTATTACGAGACACGCCGCCTGATGCGAGAGCATGATCTGGTGACGGTCTGCGAAGAGGCCGCCTGCCCCAACATAGGTGAATGCTGGTCGAAACAGCACGCCACCATGATGATCATGGGCGAGGTCTGTACCCGGGGATGTTCATTCTGCAATGTCACCACCGGGCGGCCAGACGCGCTGGACGCGTTCGAGCCGGGCCGCGTTGCGGCAGCTGTCAAAAAGCTGGACCTGCGGCATGTAGTGATCACCAGCGTGGACCGCGACGACCTGAACGACGGCGGCGCGAGCCATATCGCCCAGACCATTCGCGCCATCCGGCATCAAACGCCCGAGACCACAGTCGAAGTGCTGACACCGGATTTTCTAGGCAAGGGAAGTGCGGCGCAACAGGTTTTCGACGCTGCGCCGGATGTGTTCAATCACAACCTTGAAACGGTGCCGCATCTCTATCCGACCGTGCGCCCGGGCGCACGGTATTATACCTCGTTACGGCTTCTAGATGACGCCAAACGGGCAAGACCGGAAATTTTTACCAAGTCCGGATTGATGGTAGGATTGGGGGAGACGCTTAGCGATGTACGCCAGGTGATGGATGACCTGCGGGCGGCTGGTGTCGATTTTCTGACGGTTGGACAATATCTTCAACCCACCCCGAAACACCATCCGATTGACCGCTTCTGGTCGCCTGAAGAGTTCGCTCAGCTTGAGCAAATCGCACGCAGTAAGGGGTTCTTGCACGTTTCGGCAACACCAATGACACGTTCGTCTTTTCATGCAGACGAAGACTTTACCGCCCTCAAAACGGCTCGCCAGCAGGCATTGGCCACAGGGGCTTAACCAGACGCAATTGGGAGGAACACCATGGAAGCGTTAACGAACATTGTGGGACAGATAAATGGGGTCGTTTGGGGACCCATGATGCTGGTCCTGATCCTGGGAGTAGGATTCTTCCTGCAGGCCGGATTGAAATTCATGCCTATCCTGAAGCTGGGGACCGGCTTCAGGCTTTTGTTCAGCGGCCGTGAGGAACAGGGCGATGGACAGATCAGCCCGTTCAACGCGCTGATGACCTCGCTGTCGGCGACCATCGGTACCGGCAACATCGCCGGTGTGGCAACCGCCGTCTTCCTGGGCGGACCGGGTGCCTTGTTCTGGATGTGGATGACAGCCCTTGTCGGTATGGCCACGAAATACGCCGAGGCCGTCTGTGCCGTAAAATACCGCGAGACAGACGAGTTGGGCAACTTCGTCGGTGGCCCGATGTATTACATCAAAAACGGCCTCAGCAAAAAATGGTACTGGCTTGCCCCCGCATTTGCGCTCTTCGGTGCCATCGCGGCGTTTGGCATCGGTAACGGTGTTCAGGCCAATGGTGTTGCCAGCGTTCTGGAATCGAACTTTGGCGTCAACACATCGGTAACCGGCGTCATCCTGATGGTCCTGACCGCCGCAGTTATCCTGGGCGGTATCAGCCGGATCGGTGCTGTCGCCGGTAAGCTGGTGCCGTTCATGGCTGTGGCCTATATCATCGCCGGTCTGCTGGTTCTGCTGATCAATATCGGCGGCATTGGCAACGCGCTGAACCTGGTCTTCACCCATGCCTTCACCCCGTCCGCCGCCGAAGGTGGCTTCGCCGGTGCAGCAGTATGGGCCGCGATCCGGTTTGGTGTGGCGCGTGGCGTCTTTTCGAACGAAGCCGGCCTTGGCTCGGCCCCGATCGCGCACGCTGCTGCGTCGACCAAAGGCCCGGTCAACCAGGGTCTGGTTGCGATGCTGGGTACGTTCATCGACACGATCATCGTCTGCTCGATCACCGGACTGGCGATCATTGCATCTGGTGCCTGGACGTCAGGTGAATCCGGTGCCGCGCTGACCGCGCATGCGTTCGAGCTGTCATTGCCTGGCCTCGGTGGCTCGCTGATCGCGGTGGCCCTGTCGATCTTTGCCTTCACCACGATCCTCGGCTGGTCGTTCTACGGTGAGAAATGTGTTGGCTTCTTCTTCGGCGCCAAGGCCCTGATGCCCTACCGCATCCTGTGGATCGCGATGATCTATTTCGGTGCAACCGCCGATCTGGGCTTCATCTGGCTGCTGGCGGATACGCTGAACGCTATGATGGCAATCCCGAACCTGATCGCACTGGCGTTGCTCAGCCCGATCGTCTTCAAGCTGACCCGCGAGTTCTTTGCCTCGGGCGGAAAGACGGAAGAGCCCGGCGGAGCTACTGAGTAAGCTGGAACAGGGGGCCAAAACGGCCCCCTGACGTCCCGTTCAAAAAACACTCTTCTAGGAGATTAAGAAGATGGCAACGAAAATTCTTTTGCCGATCGACCACACCGATGAGAAGTCGTGGAAACTGGCGCTTCCCATGGCACTGGATCAGGCAAAATTCTATGGTGCCGACCTGCATGTGGTCTCGGTCATTCCGGAGATTATCAAACTGCCAAATCTGCCGGAAAACTACGGCGCTGGCGCCAGAGATCACGTCCGCGGCGCCATTCAGCAGATACTGGATGACAACGGCGGAACGGGTCTCGAAGTGCATATCGAAGAAGGCAGCGTATACCGCGAGGTATTAAAGCTGGCCCATAAAGACAGCTTCGACATGATCGTCATGGCATCCTCAAAGGGGAGCTTCCCGAACTACGAAATCGGCCCCAACCTGGCCCGCGTTGTGCGCAACGCGCATTGCACGGTTGTGGTGGTACGGGAATAATCAGCAATCGCGCTGGATCAAGGGCAGTTTTTCGACTGCCAACCGCCAAAAACATCAAAGCCACCACTCATGGCGGGAATCTGTTTCAGCGCGAATACCTTCACTATGTTGTCCCTTCTGATGGCATGTAATTGCGACCCTAGAGCATTGTCATGCGCGTGCGTTTTACCCGCTCTACCAGCTCTTTCGAATGGTAGCTGTCTAACCCGCGAAACCCTAATCACTTTTTGCGTTTAAGGCGCAGCCGAAAGGCGGCGAGCAAGCGAAACAAGTTTAAGGCTCGGTACTTTAGACAAGCCCGCGAATGGTCTCGACAAGCTCGGCATTGATCGACCGCGGGCCGGTATCAAGGCGATTAACATGTCGCCGAGCGCCGGGCACCCGCACGCCGTCAAGGCCGGTCAGGCGATCCATAAAACCTTCGACATGCGCCTCCCAGCCGTCACCGGCGATCAGTGCAGGCGAAAGCGCAATCACCATTTCCCCGCCCCGAGGCGGTCCACCGTCATGGTTGTCACTTTCCGCTGCCTCGTAGCTGAAGCTCTCGCCGGTCAGCCCGGCCGCCAGCAGTTCCACCATCAACGCGATTGCCGACCCCTTGTAGCCGCCAAAGGGCAGCAATACGCCCTCGGCAATTGCGGCCGGGTCGGTGGTCTCATTGCCTTCCGCGTCCAACCCGGTGCCTAAGGGCACTGATTTGCCATCACGGGCGGCGATCTGTACGTCACCCATTGCCATCGCCGCCGTCGCCATATCATAGCAGACCGGAGGCTTGCCCGGGCGCGGCCACGCGAATGAGATCGGGTTGGTGCCGAAAAGTTTTTCCTTCGATCCCGCCGGAGCCACCATCGGCATGTAGGCGGTGCAGGCGATGCCGACCAATCCTCGATCGGCCAGGAACTCGGTCTCAGGCCAGAGCGCCGCGAAGTGGTGGATATTGGTCAGCGACAGCGCCGCCACGCCGGTCTCGGCCGCCGTCTCGGCCAGAACGGGCAGCCCGACCGCCTGTGCCAGCGGGGCAAAGCAGCCACCCCCGTCCACATGCACCACCGCCCCGGCCTTTTTCGAGACCTTGGGTTTTGCCTTGCCATTCACCTTGCCGCTGCGCAGCGCCTTCACATATCCCGGCACCCGGAAAAGGCCGTGCGAATGCGAGCCATCCCGTTCGGCCCGCGTGACGATGTCCGCCAGCGCCGAGGCGTTGGCGTCGTCACAACCATTGGCCAGCATCGTATCCAAGGCAAGTGAGTGGATTTCTTCAAGGGAAAGACTGAGTGTGCTCATGTCGTGTGCTTGCCTTTCGTGCCGCTTCGGCCGCCGGTTTTCGCCCCGTCCCGGCATCATCGCCGCCGCCTTGCCATGTCAGAAATATAGACGCGCCGATCACCTGACAATCGCGAACCGTACACCCTGTACGTTTTGTGCGTACAGCATGTACGGGATGTACATAATATCTAACCCGCAAGCGTGTCCATTTTTCGCGCCAGTTTCACATCAAGCGCGCTCAGCCCGTTCACATCATGGGTGGTCAGGGTCACGTCGACCCGATTGTAGACATTGAACCATTCCGGATGATGGTTCCATTTCTCGGCCCAGATCGCCGCGCGTGTCATGAACCCCATCGCATCGGCGAAATCCTTGAACTTGAATTCTTTTTTGATCGCGTCGCGCGTTTCATCCAGCACCCAGCCGGTTTCCAGTAGCGGCTCAAGCGTGGTTTTGCGGGCGGTATCGCTCAGGCGTTCACTCATTCGTGCTCCTCCATGACCTCATTGCGAAAAGGTCCATACTTAGTAAGAATTTCGATGTCTTTCGCAACCGCGCGCTGCTCTGCCTCAAGATATTGCGCAATAGCGTCGGCAAATCCGGCATCCCTAATCCAATGCAGCGAATGGGTTGTGACCGGCAGATAACCCCGTGCCAGTTTGTGCTCCCCCTGCGCGCCGGCCTCAACCCTTTGTAATCCCTCACGAATAGCATAGTCGATGGCTTGATAGTAGCACAGTTCGAAATGCAGACAGGGATAATCCTCGATACAGCCCCAATACCGGCCGTACAGCGCCGAGGCGCCGACCATGTTCATCGCGCCCGCCACCGGGCTGCCGTCGCGCATTGCCAGTATCAGCATGATATCATCGCGTAATTCCGCATGTGCACTCTCGAAAAACGCGCGTGTCAGATAGGGCGTCCCCCATTTGCGCGCGCCGGTGTCCTGATAGAAACGCCAGATCGCATCCCAATGTTCCGCCTCAATGGCGTCACCGGTTAAAACCTTGATTTCACCCCCGAAATTTTGGGCCTGCTGGCGTTCCTTGCGGATATTCTTGCGCTTGCGCGAACTCAGCGAAGCCAGAAACCCGTCGAAATCCGTGTAATCCGCATTAACCCAGTGAAATTGCTGACTGGTCCGCGCCAGCAATCCCATCCCGCCACCCGCCCGGGCCTCGCCCTCGGTGCAAAAGGTGACATGCAGCGACGAGATCTCATTGTTATCTGCGACTTGAACCGCACCTTGCACCAATGCGGATTGACCCATCTCTTCATATCCCGGCCGCACAAGAAACCGTCGTCCGGTAACGGGCGTGAACGGCACCGCCATTTGCAGTTTCGGGTAATAACGTCCCCCCGCACGCTCATAGGCATGCGCCCAGTTATGATCGAAAATATATTCGCCCTGACTGTGTGACTTGGCAAAGAGAGGTGCGCAGGCAATGGTTTGCCCGTCCAGTTCTGCCGTCAGGTAATGCGGTTGCCAACCGGTGCCAGGTCCGACCGATCCGCTGTCTTCCAGCGCCTTCAGAAACCGGTAGGTGGTGAACGGGTCTTCGGGGCGCGCGCCACCTGCTGCCTCGGGACAGGCGCAAGCGTCCCAATCCACGGCGCTGATCTGCGCGAGGCTGTCATGCAGGGTGATGGTAATCTGTTGCTCGCTCATGTCTTCCCCAATCTGTGCCTTTGCAGGCAGGGGTCAAGACGGCATCTTGGCCAGATACTTCTCAAATGTGATGTTATCAGCGGTTTTGCGGGCCTCAGCCTCTTGCTCTTCCGACCGTACTGTCCAGCACAGGATATCCGCGCCCTGCGCCCTGAGCTCCGCCAGACGCGGGTTGTGCAGATCCTTAACCGAATGGCTGACAAATGACGCCCCGGCGCGTTCATAATCGGGGATTGAGCGCAGATGCGCGCGGGTTTCTGGCTTAAGCAACGGCCATGTCTCGGCAGGGAACTGTTCGGTCACGATCCCGCGCGGAAGCTCTGACACAAGATCGGCAAGTGCTACCACCGAATTTGGATTGAATGACATCAGCCCGACGGGTCCAGCATAGCCCTGAATATCTGCCGCCACGGCGTGCTCCAACCGCCCATCGGTCACCCCCATCTGGCCATGCTGATCCTTGAGCTCGATAAGCAACGGCACCTTGCTCGCGACCAGCTCCAGCACTTCTGAGAGCGTCGGGATGCCCTCATCACCGCCCAGCAGGGCGATCTGTGACAGATCTGTCGCGTCGCGCTGCTGGATGACGCCTTTGACGCCGGTCAGACGGGTCAGGTCATAGTCGTGAAACACCATCGCCCGGCCATCGCGGCTGAGCTGCAGATCAATCTCGATCCCATAGCCCGCGGCCATCGCCGCGCGTATAGCCGCCCGCGAGTTTTCCGGTCTTCCGTCACTGACATCATGCAATGCCCGATGCGCGAGCGGAATGCGCCGGAAATCGGCATGTAGCTTCGTCATTTGATCTGGAATACACCGTCGATTTCAACCGCCACCCCCAAGGGCAGTGACGGTGAGGACACCGCTGCGCGCGCGTGTTTTCCGGCATCACCCAACGCTTCCCCGATCAGATTGGAGGCGCCGTTGATCACGACCGGCTGGTCGGTGAAGTCCGGCGTCGAGTTGACGAAACCACCCAGCTTGACCACGCGCACCAGACGATCCAGATCGCCACCACAGGCCGCCTTGACCTGCGCCAGCAGGTTGATCGCGCAAACCTTGGCCGCCTCGGCCCCAGCCTCGGCATCCATGTCGTCGCCCAGCTTGCCCTTGATCGGCCCGTCCGGCCCAAGCGAAATCTGGCCCGAGACATAAAGCATGTCACCCACCTGCACATAAGGCACATAGTTTGCCACCGGTACAGGGGCTTCGGGCAGGGTCACGCCCATCTCGGCCAGTTTGCTTTCGAATTGTCCCATCTGATCGGTCCTCCAGGCATCGTTTCAATCGCGCGCGACGCTAGCCGCTTGCCCATCTGAATGAAATCCCAAAAAGTGCTGAAGGTGCATCCGAATGGACAAAAACCGCAAACCCGCCCAGGATGCAGCGAGGAACGACGCAAAAGGGCGCCGATGAAAATCAGCCAGATCAACCTCTATCAGGTCAGCTTGCCGCTGAAGGAGGGGGCCTATGCCTGGTCAAACCAGAGCTTTGCCGCCTTTGACAGCACCGTAGTCGAGATCAGGACCGATGAGGGCGTGACCGGCGTGGGCGAGATTTGCCCGCTTGGCCCCGCGTACCTGCCCGCCTATGCCGAAGGCGCCCGCACCGGCATCGCCACGATCGCGCCCGGCCTGATCGGACAGGATGCGACGAATATCGGCGCGATCAACCTCAGGATGGACCAGCTTCTGAAAGGGCATCCTTACGTCAAATCTGCCGTTGATGTGGCCTGCTGGGATATTCTGGGCAAGGCCACCGGGCGGCCCGTCTGCGACCTACTGGGTGGACGGTTGCAGGACAAGGTGCGGCTCTTCAAGGTGGTGTCACGCGCAGAACCACAGGCGATGGCCGAGAAACTGATCGCCTATCAGGAACAGGGGTTTTCGCAGTTCCAGATGAAGGTGGGGGCGGATGCCGATACGGACATCACCCGCATCAGGCGGGTCGCGGATGTGCTGAAATCCGGCAACAAGCTGGCGGCGGACGCAAATTGCGGCTGGCGGCAACATGACGCGGTGCGCGTGGTCACGGCCGTATCGGATATGAGCCTTTATATTGAACAGCCCTGCGAAACCTATGAAGAGTGCCGGGTGGTGCGCGATCACTCACCCCATCCGATGATTTTGGACGAATGTATGGATAGCCTGCAAGCGGTCCTGCGCGGCCACTCTGAGCGGGCGATGGATGTGATCAACCTCAAGATCAGCCGCATGGGCGGACTCAGCAAGTCGCGCATTATCCGCGATGTCTGCCTGCAACTTGGCATTATCATGACCATCGAGGACACCTGGGGCGGTGAGATCGGCGATGCCGCGATTGCGCATCTGGCGCATTCAACCCCGTCTGATTTCCACTTTCAGTCCTCGGCCTTCCACGAATACGCCACCCATCCGATTGCCAGCGGCGGCCCGGTGATCAGGGACGGTTTCATGGCGATGTCCGACGCGCCTGGCCTCGGGGTCGAACCCGACTGGAATCTGCTGGGCAAACCCATTGCCTCGATCAGCGGCTAGGCGTTACTCGCGGAACGCCTTGGTGAAGTAATCCGTCAACGGCTTGGTCAGATAGGCCAGCGGCGTGCGATCCTCGGTGCGGATGAACGCTTCGACCGGCATGCCCGGGATTAGCACCGCATCTTCCGGTAGCCGCGCCTGCTCACCCTCGCTCAGCGCGATCTCGGCGCGGTAGAACGACACCTGAGACCGCTCGTCCTCGAACGCATCGGCGGATATCTGAACCACCTCGCCATTCAGTTCAGGGGTTGTACGCTGGTCCAGCGCCGAAAACCGAAGTACCACCTCCTGGCCGATCAGAACCTTGTCGATATGGATGGGTTCGATCCTGGCATTGATGATCAACGGGCGATCCTGTGGCACGAGGTAAAGCACCGGATCGGCGGCGCGAATAACCGAGCGCAGGGCAAATACCTGCAAATCATAGACCACGCCGGATACCGATGCCGAGATGTCCAGCCGGTTCAGCCGTTCGATCAGGGCAAGGCGCTGTTCGCGCAGCTCCAGCTCGCGGTACTGCAGGTCACGCAGCTGGGTGATCGCCTCCTCGCGCCGCCCGCTGCCCAGTTTGAGAATCTCGATATCAATCTCGGTGATCCGGCCGCCCGCCTCGGCCTTTTGCGCCTCAAGATCGCCCATCGTACCACTCAGGCTCGCCTCTTCGCGCTGCAGGCTTAACACCCGCGCTGCCTGCGCCAGACCTTGATCCAGCAACCTCTGCTGATCTTTTAGTTCTTTCGAAATCAACTCAAGCTGGGTCGTGAGCGAATTCTGTTGCGCGACGATACCCTCGATCTGATTGGCGATCTGCCCGCGTCGCTTTTCCAATTGCGATATCTCGTTGGTGGTCGATTCCGCCCGTGCCGTCATCAGACGTCTTTGACCAGCAATCAGATCGGGCACGTCAGCATTGATCTCGGCCGTCTCCAGCAAAAGCGGATCGAAAGTGATTTCGCTTCTCCCGTCACGCTCGGCCTCCAGCCGTCCGCGTCGTGCCATGAGCTCGAACAGTTGGCCTTCGTTAATGGCCAGCTGCGATTTCAATTCCGTGTCATCCAGCCGAACCAGCACGTCACCGATACTGACCGCATCGCCCTCATCAACCAGAATTTCGGCCACGACCCCACCATCGGGGTGCTGCACCACCTGCCGGTTCTGATCCACCTCGATCCGGCCATTGGCGATAATCGCGCCAGAGATATTGGTCATCACCGCCCAGGTGCCAAATCCTCCGACCAGCAGCAACAGGCCCAGCAAACCAACGGTCATGGGTCCGCGTGCGGACCATCCGGCGTTTGTGTCTTGTGTCATTGCACACCTCCAGGACCGGCAGATTTGCTGATCTCGGAGTGATTTTTCACCACATCCTTCAAGACTTGCTCCTTGGGTCCGTAGGCACGTAGTGCGCCGTGGTCCAGCATCAACAGCATGTCGCATTCCTTAATCGCCGCCGGGCGGTGCGCCATGATCAAAATGGCCTTGCCATCAGCTTTCATGCCCCTGATCGCGGTATTCACAGCCTCGCTGCCTTCGTTATCCAGATTCGAGTTGGGCTCGTCCAATACCAGTACGACCGGGTCACCATACATCGCCCTTGCCAGACCGATCCGCTGCATCTGACCACCTGACAGCCGTCCACCCGAGGCACTGACGCGGGTATCATATCCATCGGGCAGTTTCAGGATCATGTCATGGGCGTCGGCTTTCTTGGCCGCGATGACGACCTGTTCAGCATCCGGAGATTGCGAAAGCTTGGCAATGTTTTCGGCTATTGTTCCATCGAAGAGCTGCACCCGCTGTGGCAGATAGCCAATATGCTGACCCAGTACCGCCGGATCGTATTGCTCCAGCGCAGCACCATCCAGCCTGATCTTGCCAGCCGCGACGCGCCATGCACCGGTCAGGGCGCGCGCCAGCGTTGATTTACCCGCGCCGGACGCACCGATCACCCCGACCGCCTGCCCGGGCTGCACCGTGAAGGTCACCCCTTTCAAAGCGGCCTGTCGTTCACCGGGTGGGACAACAGAGGCTTGCTGAACTTCCAGAAGGGCTCGGGGTTTGGGCAGCGCCGTGCGCGGATTTTCTACCGGCACCTGCCCCAGCAGCCCTGCCAGGGTTTCCCATCCCTTGATCGCCCGCTGTACCAGGGGCCATTGCCCGATGGATTGCTCGATCGGTGCAAGGGCGCGGCCCAGCAGAATCGACCCGGCGATCATCGCGCCGGGCGTCAACTCGTTCTGCAGCACCAGATAAGCCCCCAAGCCCAGCATCGCCGATTGCAGAAACAAGCGGAATGTCTTGGTCGACGTGGTGAATGTGCCACCAAGATCAGCCGAGCGTATCTGCTCCTGCAACGCCTGTTGGCGCGCGACCTGCCAGCGGTCGAAGGCGGCATCGCGCATCCCCATTGCCTGCACCATCTCGGCTTCGGTGCCGATCTGGTTGGAAATCGCTTCGGCCCCGACGGCTGCCGAATTCGCCTTGGCCAGCGGTTGCCGTGTTACCATTTGGTTGATCAGCGTAACGGCAATCAAAATCGCTCCGCCCACAAGCGCCAGCACGCCCAGCATAGGGTGGAAAATCCAGATACCCGCCAGAAAAAACGGGGTCCAGGGAATATCAAACATCGCCGTCAGAACGGGTGAGCTCATCAGCCGCTGAATCGCTTCCAGATCGCGTAACCCGGTGGCCGTGCTTGCATCTGGCGCCACCGCGGATTTGCGAATCACCGCATCAAACACGCGGCGATCCAGCCGCGCCTGAAACCGGGCACCGACACGCGCCATGATTCGGCCGCGCGCATAATCGAGCAGCCCCATCATGCCGTAAAGAAACAGCACCAGAACCGACAGCGCGATCAGTGTTTCGATCGACCGGCTGCCCAGCACCCGATCATAGACCTGCAGCATATAGAGCGGCCCGGTGAGCATCAGAAGATTGGCAAAAAAGCCAAAAATTCCTACGAACCAATATAATCCACGGCTTTCCCGGCGAGCTGCCCGCAACTCGTCCTTACCGGCCTCGATTGCTCTCTTATCCATTCAGTTGTATCCGCCCGATTGCCTGCTGGATGGTGTTTGCCCATCCGCTTTGCTTGCCTTACAGGAATTGTCACCATTCTGCCACATCGTGGTGCTGATTTCATTGTCTGGTCTGGGCAATATCATGTAGTAGGCTAAATACAGCGCGTAACCTTTAGGACAAATTAAATTGCTGCCTTCAATCAATATCAGTCTGCGGTCACTCCGCCCTGCGGTTGTCGTAGCGTGCCTTGGTCTTCTGGTGGCATGCGGTCAGCCAGATCAATCCGTCACACGCAACACCCCGCCCGATCCGCACGAGAAGTTCAACCGCAAGGTTCACAACTTCAATCGCGGACTTGACCGGGCGATTATCCGCCCGGCAGGCAAGGGCTACAGTTCTGCAATTCCTGATGACATCGAAACCATGATTGGCCGATTTGCCTTCAACCTGTCCATCCCGAGTGCGGTGGTGAACAATATCCTGCAGGGCAACATGCGCGGCGCCTTTCAGGACACGGCGCGTTTTGCGGTCAACACCACCGTGGGTCTGGGTGGCTTTTTCGACCCGGCGAGCGAATTGAGTATGCCGTCACCCACCGATGCCGATTTCGGCCAGACGCTCTATGTCTGGGGTGTACCCACAGGCAATTACGGCGAAGTTCCCTTTCTCGGCCCCGGCACCGACCGGCGCATGGCAGGCAGGCTGGTCGATCTCTTCACAAATCCGCTCAGCTACGTTCTGCCGGACCCAGAGAGATATTATGGTACGGGCGCCGCGTTGGGCGCACGGCTAAGTGACCGCGCTCGCTATTCCGACACCATCGATTCGGTGCTATATGAAAGCGAAGACAGCTATGCAGCGACACGCTCGTTGTATCTGCAAAATCGCCGCTTCAGGCTGGATGGGGGCAGAAGTGATAGTTATCAGGACCCCTATGACGAGCTTTACGGTGTAACGAGTGAGGAAACCAACAATGCAGCAAGTGACCAATAGGCTGAATCGTCGCCACTTCATCGCAACGGGGCTTTCCGCCGCTACGGCCATCGCGTTGCCGGCCCCTGTGCTTGCCCTAACAGACGCGGGCGCGCGGGCGCTGGTCGACCGGGTGGTGAACGACATCAACAAGGTCATCGCGTCGGGTAAATCGCAATCAGCGATGATCTCGGATTTTGAACGGATATTCGGCCGCTATGCCGATGTGAACATCATCGCCCAGTCCACGCTGGGAGCGGATTCCCGCCGTGCCAGCAGCAGCCAGCTACGCGCCTTTTCGACCGTCTTCCGCGGCTATATCGCCCGCAAATACGGCAAGAGGTTCCGCGAATTTGTCGGCGGAAAGATTGATGTTACCGGCGTGCGGAAGGTAAAGTCCTGGCACGAGGTGAAATCCACTGTGCAACTGCGCGGCTCGGCCCCGTTCGATGTGCGTTTTCTGGTTTCGGACCGGTCCGGCAAAGACCTGTTTTTCGATATGATCATCGAAGGCGTCAGCCTGCGACTTAGCGAACGCACGGAAATCGGTGCCATGCTGGATCGCCGCAACGGTAATATTGATGCCTTGATCACCGATCTGAAGACGGCGGGCTGAACGGCTTCTTCCCGATCTGATTGCACAAGTTCAGCGATGGCTTCAATGCGGACAAAGAGAGCCTTCTCCTTACTCGCATCAATGTCTGGTTACAGCGGACTGCGCCATTTCAATCGTCGTTGTTACTTCAATAATCAGCTTCAAACGGCTGCAAGAAACGCATCAGCTCTATCTTTTTTCTTTGCCCATAAAGTTACCAGTCGGGTGACAGACCTAGTTTCATCAATCGGTTGCCAAACATCGAATGAATCTCCCTTGAAACGGAGCGCTTTGGATCCGGCTTACTCCGCAGGCACCAAGGGTTGGTCGTAATTGCCTTTGACACGCTCCTTGGTCGGGTCGAAATGCGGATAGCGCACAACCCGCGCTTTCAGGCGCTTTTGCAGCCCGTCAAGTTGCCCGATCTCAAGCTCGGTACCCAGCTCCGCATGGCTGACCGACACCCGCGCCAGGGCGATGTTCTTGCCCAGAATGGGGGATTTCATCGCGCTTGTGACCTCGCCGACCTGCGCCTTGCCGATACGCACGCAATCTCCCGGCGAGGCGACAATGCCGCCTACCAGCTCAAGCCCCACCAGTTGGCGGTGCGGATGTGCCTTGCGCTCTTCCAGCGCCGCCCGGCCGATGAAATCATCCTCTTTCGATTTCAGCGGCACGGTAAAGCCGATCCCGGCCTCCCACGGGTCGGTCTGATCGTCGAATTCCGATCCGGCAAAGATTAGCCCGGCCTCGATCCGAACCATGTCCAGCGCCGCCAGGCCAAAGGGCGTCAGGCCCATCGGTTCACCCACCTTCCAGATCGCGTCAAAGACCTC
>NZ_JAIMIB010000024.1 GCF_019966515.1 Roseovarius aestuarii
TTGTCCATCTCGACCCCGATGGTGCCGCGGTCGAGCTTGCGGTCAGCAAGCTGTGCCGAGAGGTAATCCATCGGGTGCCGCTCGGTCGATTGCACGTAGTGGTCCGGGTAACCGATGATGTTAGCGGGGTCCATAAAGCAGGTTCTGAGCGCGCCGTTGGCATCCTGCCCGCGCCCATACCAGATCGGTTCGCCGTCGAGCCCAAGCACCACGCATTGATGCACGTAAAAGGACCAGCCGTCATAGCCCGTGAGCCAGTTCATGTTGCTGGGATCGGTGACAATCAGCAAGTCCAGCCCGCGTTCGGCCATGGCGGTGCGGGTCTTCGCGATACGCGCCGCAAATTCATCGCGCGAGAAATGGAGTTTCGGTGTTGGCATGATCGATGCTCCGCTAAGTCAGCTTGTAAAGGTGGCGCCCAGGCCAGCGGCTTCGGCGCGCTGACGGGCAAGCGTCGCGATGGCGGTGTCCTGCACGCCCGTGCCGGTCAGATCGGCGATGATGAGATCGTTGCCGGACTGGCGACCAGGGGCCTTGCACGACGTGATATCACCGAGTTCGGTGAACTGGCGATCTGCCGGGAATACCCCCGCTTTGATCGCACTGCGCAGCTCGCCCTTGAGAGCGCATTGCGACTGGTTGTCGGGCACATAAAGCGTCGCCTTGGCAAGGCAGCCGGGGTCCAGTTCGACCTTATGTTCCTGATCCGAGCCCATGGCGATGACAAGCTGTCCCGGCTGCAGCCAGTCGCTTTGAATCAGCGGCGTGTCCGACGGTGTCGTGGTGACCACGATATCAGCCAAGGCCACGGCGTTGGCGGGGTCGATGCTGGCAGTGGCGTCCATCCCAAGCTCGTTGCGCAGATCGGTACAGGCGGTTTCGGCCTTGGCGCCATCCCGCGCCCAGATCACGGCGCTGGTGATCCCCCGCACAAGGGCCATAGCCTTGAGTTGCAGCCGTGCTTGTACACCCGCGCCAATAACGCACACACGGGCCGCATCTTCACGGGCGAGATGGCGCGCGGCAACAGCCCCTGCCGCAGCAGTGCGCACATCCGTAAGGTATCCATTGTCAAGAAGCAGTGCCTCGAGCACGCCCGTGGTGCTTGAGAACAGCACCATCAGGCCCGAGGTGGACGGCAACCCCAGTTTGGGATTGTCAAAGAAACCCGGGCTCATCTTCACGGCAAAACTGTCGATACCAGGAACATAGGCGGACTTTACGCAAACCTCGCCATTATGATCCGGCACCATCAGCGTCATGATCGGCGGCATCACCACCTTGCCGCCTGCCAGCGTCGTGAAGCCCTGTTCAACACACTCCACCGCGTCGATATCCAGCGGCACCAGATCGCGCAGCTCACCCTCGGTCAGTATCTTGATGTCAGGCATCTACCCCCCTGTTATCTGGGTCACGTCCATCCCTTGTCGGGAAAGATCTTTGACTTGTGGTCACGTGGTCTTGGATAGCATCCGTCCCAGCGGCTTGCCTCCCAGAATGTGCATATGGAAATGCGGCACCTCCTGCACACCGTCGTCACCGGCATTTGCAATGGTGCGGTAGCCGTCGCCGTCCTCGCCGGGCTGGATACCCTTCATCTGACAGACCGCGCCGATGGTGCGGGTGAAATCGGCGATTTCGGCATCGCTGGCTTCAAGTGCGAAATGGTCGTGGCAGACATAGGCGCCCTTTGGGATCACAAGCACATGCACCGGCGCCTGTGGTTGTATATCGTTGAAGGCCAGGCTGTGTTCGGTTTCAAGAACCGTGTCATTGGGAATCTCGCCGCGCAGGATCTTGGCAAAGATGTTCTGGTTGTCATAGGCGTATGGCATAAGCGGTGTCCTCAATCGGCAAACAGATGTTCCTGCTGCACAATGTCCTGCGTTTTTTCGACCGGAAGATCAAGGAAGCGGGCCAGCAGGTTGGCGTTCCGCTCGGGTTCTGTCGATTGGTGCATTACCAGGTGGTTTTCGAACTCAGAATCCCTGATACGGTCGCTCTCGAACGTCATGTCACCGCGAATTGTCGGTAACAGGCGCTCCAACGTGTCGGAGGGTGTCTGCTCACCGGCAAGACCCACGCGCATGGCATGGCCGATCAGGTATTCATCGGTAAACTCGCACTGCACCTCAAGCAGTTTCGTGGTGGACCGGTCGCCGCAGAAATCCTGTAGCAGGTCCAGATTGCCCGGATCGATGCAGACGATCAGACGGTCGGTTTCGAAGTAGTCGAACAGCATCCGCATCAGTGCGCGGCGGTGGCGGGTACGTTTGCCCAGCGTGGCCTGAATGCCGCCCAGATCGGGCAGGGCGGTGTCCTCTTCGTTAAAGAGATATTCGATCGCGGGCACGTTGGTGACCTGGCGAATGCGTTCCAGCAGACGTTTGGCAACATGCCATTTCTTGCAGATCACGATCATCAGTTCACGCTCGCGCCCCAACGTGCTTTCGGTTTCCCAGAAGCGACTTGCGAAGCGGCGGCCGATCCGTCCTCGCCCGCTCAGAAACTTGAAAAGACTGCGCCCCTCATTCGAGATCTGGAACTGCGCCTCGTCATTGGAATATAGCGCGCCAAGCCGCTTCTTGAGTTCAAGCGCCTCAGGGCTGATTTTGCGGGCGAAGAGAAAGTCCTGACTAAGCAGCAGATCATAGTGATCATTATAGAAGGTAACGGGTATTCCGTAATCGGTGAACATCAGGAAGGTCAGGGTACGTGTCTCGATCTCGGACTCGGGTACCAGATGGCGCACGAGCGTCTGGAAAAAGGTTTCATCCGGAATCCAGGTCGAGCGGAAAAAGCGCATCACATCCGTGCGCCGCCGGGTGAAATCGAGGATCCACTCGACCGTGCGGCGGCGCAGACACCACCACTGGCTGCCGATCTGGATTTGGATGTCATGCGGGATGTCACGAACCAGCCCCAGCTTTTTCTGCATGCTGAGGCTGGTGTAAAATAGCTGTTTGTTCTTTCGTTCGTTGAAAAAATGGCGATAGATCAGCCGTTCTTCCTTCATCCCGGTCTTGATCCAGTCGCTTTCGAAATAATCGAAGCTTTCGATGTAATCCACATCGTGTTCGTCAAGCAGATCATGGGCGTATCTCGCAGATTTGATCGCGGCACAATCGCCGGACAGCATGTAGAAATGTGTGGCCCGGGGAAATTCTTTTACAGCGGCGTCGATCGCATTCAGCGTGGCCTGGACAAGGCTCCATTCCCCCCAGCCGCATCTGACCCGTTTTCTGGCGAAGGTCACGTTTGGATTGTCGGCCAAGGCCTCGCGTATCTGGCGGTAGTGGTCCGGTTTCGCCCGCGCATCGAAATGGATCGCCATGTAGTCGCCCGCGGCCGTCAACATCTGCGCCTGCCCAATGACCGCTTTGGGATCCTTATGGCAGAGAAGAATGAAGGCGATTTTGGCCATGTTGGAAACGAACTACCGGATGCTGCCTCGATTGTTTACATTGATAAGCATGAATAGGTGTTGAATAAACAGGCTTTCTTTGAATTTTTTAACGGGTTAAAAACCACTAAGCCCGATTAAACCGGGCAGATCGAGCGTGGAGGCGGCAGAATGGGGTTTCCCGGCACCTGGATGACCGAAAGTGAATCCGTAGTTTACCGCGTGGTGCCGAAATGCGCCTGCTCGACCATCGGTCAAATCCTTTACTATTCCGATCATGGCGAATTCTTCGATGGTGATATTCACGATGCCACCGATGGGCTGCATAAATGGGCCCGAGAGGAAAGCCAGCCGACCATCACGGCCAATGTAACAGCGCATGGGTCCTATGCCTTCACTTGCGTGCGCAATCCCTACACCCGTATCCTCAGCAGCTTTTTCGACAAGATCTGCGGCATTCAGCGCAATGGTAAGCGGTATCGCGGAAAGTTGGTGCCGCTTCTGGTGCAGAAATACGGGATTGAGGTTGGCGGCGAGGATGGCAAACAGGAGTTCGACCAGGTCCAGAGCTTCCGGCGGTTCCTGCTCTTTGCGCGCGACACCATTCGCTGGCGCCGCCCGATGGAACCTGACATTCACTGGTCGGCGCAATCCGGCCACGTCTCGACCTTCATCGTCAATGGGGGCACCTATGACAAGATTTTCTGGACCGAGAAGTTCAATGACGGCATGGGCGAGGTTCTGAAATCAATCAAGACACCGAAGAAGGTCAATATCAAGAAAATCCCGCGGTTCAACGAGTCCGAGGGGCATGGCCCAAAGCGAGCGCACCCGGTTGAGGATTATTTCGACGATCTGTCGATGCATCTTGTCTATGAAATCTACAAACGCGATTTTGACTTGTTCAAGTATGATTTCGAAGATCCATCCAACAAGATGCCGATCGGCGAGATTGATCTGGACGAGGTGCATGTCAAGCTGGGCGAGTAGATGGTTGGGTATTCGGGCCGCCCGCTGCACGCCAAACTGGGGCTTAAGCCCGGCATCAAAGCTGTCTTGCTGGATGAGCCTGACAATTATGCTGAATTGCTGGGGCCGAATGTGCCCGACGTTGTGTTTCAGCGGAAGCTGACGAGTGGCGCCGCTTTCACCCACCTGTTCACGACCAGACGGGCAGAATTGGAAAAATCTCTGCGCATTGCGCTACCGGTTATGGCGCGTGACGGCATGATCTGGGTCAGCTGGCCCAAGAAAGCGTCGAAACGGCCAACGGATGTGACCGAGGATGTCATCCGCGAAATAGCTTTGCCGATGGGGCTGCTCGATGTGAAGGTTTGCGCAGTTGATGCTGTCTGGTCTGGATTGAAACTGATGATCCGGAAAGAGCTGCGGTGAGGCAGCCTTGCAATAGTTGCCAAAGGTCAGGATTTCCTGACCTATCATTTTTTCCGGAAATATAGAAAACTGTTCTCAGGGGCAAATTTTAGTATGATAAATAGTATCTCCCGACGTACTTTGCTCTTGGATGGCGGGGCGGTGATTGGTGGGTGGGCGACCCGGCATTTCACCCCCGCCAAACCCAAATCTGGATGGGGCTAAGTCGCTTGAGCCCGGTGGGGCCACCACTAGATTGAACGACACTAGCGGGCTCAGCACTTCCCGCATTATTGCCGTTGCTTCCAGGTGACGCGGCCGGCGGCGACCTCGTATATTTCTCTCTCAGACGTTCATTGGCAATTTGTCAGGCGCCGCGCCGCTGCTATAGTGCGCGCCGAACCTGGGAAAGACATCAATCGGGCAGGTCTTGCCACGTCCTGGCCTCTTGCAACCGCACACAGGGTACGCCATGTAAGCCTCAACCTATTCCAGTAAGCTCAACAAACAGGTGCGACATGCTTGAACTTGGCAGCCAACCCCCCGCGCAAGACCTGATCAAGGATGTGTCCGAGGCCGATTTCATGGCCGAGGTGATCGAGACTTCCAAGACGACCCCGGTGATTGTCGATTTCTGGGCGCCCTGGTGCGGTCCCTGCAAAACCCTTGGCCCGGCGCTTGAGGCAGCAGTGACCAAGGCCAAGGGCGCGGTCAGGATGGCCAAGGTCAATGTCGACGAAAACCAGGGCATCGCCGGGCAGCTTAGGGTGCAGTCGATTCCGACAGTCTATGCGTTCTGGCAGGGCCAGCCGATTGATGGCTTTCAAGGCGCGGTGCCGCCGTCCGAAATCGACGCTTTCGTCGAACGCACGGTCAAAGCCGCAGGTGGAGATGCCAGTGGTGGGCTGGAAGAGGCCGTCGCCGCCGCCAATGAGATGCTTGACGAAGGTGCTGCCACTGATGCGGCACAGACCTTTGCCGCCATTTTACAGGAAGATCCTGCAAACGCCCCGGCCTATGCCGGGCTGGCGCGGGCTCATATCGCGATGGATGATCTAGATCAGGCCGAGGCAATCCTGAACGGCGCCCCGGTTGAGATCAGCCAGACACCCGAGCTTGAGGCGGCCCATGCGCAGCTAGAACTGGCGCGCCAGGCCGCGGATGCCGGGCCGGTTGGCGAGTTGCAGGCGCAGGTCGAGGCCAATCCCGAGGATCATCAGGCACGGTTCGATCTGGCGCAGGCGCTGAGTGCCAATGGCCAGACGCAAGAAGCCGTCGATCAGTTGCTGGAACTGTTCCGCCGAGATGCCGAGTGGAACGAAGGCGCCGCCAAGCAACAGCTGTTCACCCTTTTTGATGCGCTCAAACCCAATGATCCGGTGGTGTTGAATGGTCGTCGCAAGCTGAGCTCAATGATATTTGCCTGAGCCGTATCCTGCGCTAGGTTGGTTTACATGAAACACCCTGCCGACCTGCCGGATGTCGTCCCGATCTTTCCCTTGCCGGGGGCGCTCCTGCTGCCGCGTTCTCGTCTTCCACTACATATTTTCGAACCACGCTATCTGGCGATGCTGGACGATGCGCTAAAAACGCCGGAGCGGATGATTGCGATGATCCAGCCGAACCGGGTGCCCAATGGCTGCGACGATGCTCTTTACTCGATCGGATGCGCGGGCCGCATCACTCAGTTCTCTGAAACCGAGGATGGGCGATATATGATCACGCTTTCCGGTCTGTCGCGATATCGGGTTGTCGAAGAGCTGGAAGGATTCACCCCCTATCGCCGCGCAAACGTATCATGGTCAGGGTTCGAGCGTGACCTGGGCCCGACAGATGTGGACGTGCATTTTCAGCGCGGGCCGTTTCTGGACCTGCTGGGGCGCTATTTCCACGCGCGTGAGTTGCAGACGGATTGGGAATCACTGAAAGAGGCGGATGATGAATTGCTGATCAATTCATTGTCGATGTTGCTGGGTTTTGAACCCGAGGACAAACAGGCCCTACTGGAGGCACCATCGCTGACGACCCGGCGCGAAACACTGGTGACATTGATCGAATTTGCCCTGCGCGGTGGTGACGACGAGGAATTGGTGCAATGAGCGATAAATTACCCGGCCCTGAATTCGACCGTCGCATGTTGGAGGCGCTGATCTGCCCTCAGACACAATCACGGCTGGAATATGATGCAGATGCACAGGAACTGATCAGCCGTGCCGCCGGTTTGGCTTTTCCCATCCGCAGCGGCATACCGGTCATGCTGATAGACGAAGCGCGTGTTCTAGAGTGAGCGGCTGTCCTAACGCTCGTCATGAGAGATGAGATCTACCAGATTGGTTTTATTCGGCGGGTGCGAAGCCGGTGATGAGTTGACGTAAGCCAAGGGCTGCACCCACAAAAATGGCCAGGAAGGTGACGGGGGCGCTATAGGCAAGAACGGAAAATGCCGAGATACCTTGCCCCACGCTGCATCCCACCGCAACAATTGCACCAGGACCCATCAGCGCCGCGCCCAGGATTTGCCGTTTCAACTCGCGCGGGTCCTCGCAGGCTTCCCAGCGGAAATGCCCTTTCGAGTACGATCCGAGTGCTGCGCCAATGACAACACCCAGGACTGAGCCTACGCTGAATGACAGGGCATTGCCTGAGGCTGTCATCGAATAGATGATCGTGTCGCCTATAGGCGCCGCAAAGGTATGGGTTTCAATCGGTTCCGCCTCGAATCCGGTGGTCGCAATCCAATAGGTGCCTATCCAACCCGACAAGATGGCCAGGCCGACAATCATACCCCAGAAAATATGCCCGGGCGATCTGCGCATTTCGCGGCTGGACAGGGCAGCAACAAGGATCAGAGCGCCAACCGCAAGACCTGTAACTGGAGGTGATATCCCCCAGATGCTTTCGCCGAGTTGTCCGATACCTTGCGGTGTCGTGGCGCCGGTTTCGGCGGGAAACAACCACACCCGAAAATGCGCAAGTGGCCCCGACATGACGAAATAGGCAGACAGGCCCATCACGATGACGATCATGAACGAGCGCAGGTCACCACCGCCGAGCCGCGCCAGCGCGCCGTATCCGCAATTGCCGCTCAGGGCCATGCCATATCCGAAAAGAAGCCCTCCCACGACCGAGCCGACTGGGTTCCAGACGCGGTCGAGATAGGCCGTCGCCGCGCCATCCAGGAACCCCAGAGCCATTGAAATCTGTGTGCCGATGACAGCCGTGGCGATTGCAATACCCCACATGCGCATGCGCCGGTTGTCTGATCCGTAAAGTACGTCTTCGATGGCGCCCAACGTGCAGAAACGACCAATGCGAGCGGCCAACCCCAACGCGATACCGCCGATCAGGCCGATCAGCGCAGCTGCGTTGGCTTCTCCTAAAGTCTCCAGCATTTGGCCCCCTCCAGGCGCCGAAAAGCGGCCTGAAATCCAGTCAGTCTTCCTTACAGAACATGTCGTAGACGAGTTCCATGATTTGCCGGGGTCGCTCATCTGCCAGGCTGTAGTAAATTGCCTTGCCGTCCCGCCTTGGCGTAACCAGGCCCTCAAGCCGCAACCGAGAAAGCTGCTGGGAAACGGCTGCCTGTCGTGCAGAAAGAAGGTCTTCCAGTTCAGTCACGGACTTTTCGCCCGAAGCCAGGTGACAAAGGATCATCAGCCGACCCTCGTGGCTTATGGCTTTCAGGAAATTCGATGCACGCTGAGCATTGCGCATCATCTTTTCCATGTCTTCGGCGCACATATTGGCGTCGAGCACGGGCAAGCGTGAAGCGGTATCAGTCAAACTGTTTGTTTCAGATGTCATATGAACTGTCATAGCGGATTAGCCCGTTTGATCGAAAGAGATATTTGCCTGTTTGAACATCATATTCAGCAAGCTCCAAAAGAAATCTTCGCCCGGATACCCTTCGATCCGACCGACTTCTTTCCCATTTTCAACAAGGATGAAAGTGGGTGTGTAGTGAACGCGGCTTCGAAGATCTGCCCCGGGATCGTCCGCGTGGAGATCATAACGCCTGAGAGGTGCGGTCTTGCCTTCATCTGTCTTGGGGTAAATGTGCGAAATCTCTTCATTCCAGCGCGCGCACCAATAGCATCCCTGTTCTTCGGCCATGAGCAGGTAAGTTTCGGCCGCAGATGAAAAGGGCAGCCATGACATCGCCACGATCAGAAGGGCTTTTAGGCGGATCAAGGCGGACTCCGATTGACGCGCGTTTAAATGTTATCATAATCTAATATTTGAATACTTCAAGTTTTACCAGCGGGATCCAGATGTTTGATGTGACCTTTCTTGGGGCATTGGTGGCCGGTTTGCTGTCCTTTCTGTCCCCCTGCATCCTGCCGATCGTGCCGTTCTATCTCAGCTATCTCGCCGGTGTCGGAATGAACCAGATTTCGGCCAATTCAGGCATATCCGGCGCTGTAAGGACGCGTGCTTTCCTTGCAGCGGTTTGTTTCGCCCTGGGTGTCATCACCGTATTCATGGGGCTGGGAGCCACGGCGACGGCATTTGGTCAGATGGTGCGGGAGTATTTTGACATCCTTCGCTGGGCGGCGGCCGCGATTATCATTGCGATGGGGCTACATTTCCTTGGCGTCATTCGAATCGGCATCCTCTACCGGCAGCTTCGGGCGGATGCCGGCGACACAAGCAATGTGAGCTTTCTGGGCGCCTATATCATCGGGTTGGCCTTCGCTTTTGGCTGGACGCCTTGTGTCGGGCCGGTGCTGGCGGCGATCTTGTTCACAGCCGCCGGACAGGAAACTGCCGGGCAGGGAGCGACCCTTCTATTTGTGTATGGGTTGGGCATGACCCTGCCCTTTGTTCTGGCGGCACTCTTCATTGGGCCGTTCATGCGGTGGATGGCGCGGTTTCGTCGCCACATGGGCTTGATCGAAAAACTGATGGGGCTTTTACTGATCCTGTTCGGCCTTCTGATCGCCACCAATTCAATCAACATAATCGCGCAATGGATGCTGGAGAACATTCCCTGGTTCAGTAACATTGGATAGTTAGGAGGACTTACGATGACACGATTTCTGACACTATTAGCGGCACTTTTGATGGGCGGGCAGGTGTTGGCCGCCGAGGTGGGCGATGACGGTCTGCACAAGGCCGCCTGGATGCGCGATACGTTTAAAGATCTCAGCGAAGATCTGGAGGAAGCAAACGCAGAGGGCAAGCGCCTGATGGTCATCATCGAGCAGCGGGGGTGCATCTATTGTAAGAAGATGCACGAGGAGATTTTCGTCATTCCCGAGGTTGAACATTTTATCGAAGAGAACTTCTTTGTCGTGCAAATCAACATGTTCGGGGATGTGGAAGTAACTGATTTTGACGACACCGCCATGCCGGAAAAGGATATGGTGAAACGCTGGGGCGCGCTGTTCACGCCAAATATCTATTTCTTTCCGGAAGAGGTAAGCGATGACGCGATGGCATCCCAGGTGGCGGTGGCCAATATGCCTGGCGCGTTTGGGCCCGGAACAACGATGAGCATGCTCCGTTGGGTGGTCGAAAAACGCTACGAGGGGGAAGAGTCATTCCAAAAGTACCATGCGCGACGGTTGGAGGAAGAAGGCTAAGCTGTTTGGAGAGTTGTATAATTGCGGAATATGTTGCTCATGCGAACAAATACAAAAATTCACGTAGTTGAATTTGATGTTGCGTTGGCGTGGCTGTGTGCAGTAACTTGCAATTCAACCAAGGCACGGAATCGACCTAGGGAGGGTGCATGAAACACGCATTGGGAGGAGCCGCACTTGCCATAATGGCGGCAACGTCGGCGTACTCGGAAGCAGTGAAACCGGCAAATGTTGCTTTCAATGATGGCATCGTCGAAGCTTCCTTGACTGGTCAGCCCGGAGACCCGGTTGCAGGCCGCGCTGTATTCGCGGACCGCAAGCTTGGCAATTGCCTCGCGTGCCATACGAATACAGACCTGTCTGAGGAGTCTTTTCACGGCGAGGTTGGACCACCTATGGACGGTGTCGCCGACCGTTGGGGCGAAGCTGAGCTGCGTGCCATCGTGACCAACTCTAAAAAGGTCTTTGAAGGCACCATCATGCCGGCCTTTTATATCGACAGCGGCTATGAGCGCCCGCTGGAGGACTTTGCAGGCACGTCGATCCTGACCGCTCAGCAGGTCGAGGACGTAGTGGCGTATCTGCTGACGCTCAAAGAGTAGCGACCTACAGAGATTGAGGAGATCAACATGCAACTGACACGGCGCAACATGCTGATGTTGAGTACGGCCAGTGTTGCCGCGACAGCAATGGGGACGTTCCCGGCTTTCGCATCGCTGACCGATGACGAAATCGCAGAAATTACCGGCGGGGCTGATCTGGGCGAGGGAGCGATTACGTTGACCGCCCCTGAAATTGCGGAAAACGGCAACACCGTTCCAATTGAAGTAAGCGCGCCCGGCGCGGTTGCGATTACGCTGTTTGCAGACGGTAACCCGGTGCCCAACGTTGTCACCTTCAACTTCGGACCGCTGAGCGCGTCGCGCAGCGCGTCCACCCGTATTCGTCTGGCCACCACTCAGAACGTTGTCGCCATCGCTCAGATGGAAGACGGTTCGTTCCAGAAAGCGTCAGCCAATGTGAAAGTAACCATCGGCGGCTGCGGCGGCTAAGGCAAGGACGAGGAGAAAGAACATGGCAAAAGGTGTAAAACCGCGCGTCAAGGTCCCGAAAAAAGCAAAAGCCGGTGACACGATTACGATCAAAACCCTGATCAGCCACAAGATGGAAAGCGGTCAGCGCAAAGACGATGATGGAAACATCATCCCGCGTTCGATCATCAATCGTTTCACGGCCGACTTTAACGGGCAAAACGTGATCGACGTGACGCTTGAACCCGCGATCTCAACCAACCCGTATTTCCAGTTCGAGGCGATCGTACCCGAGTCCGGTGAATTCACCTTCACTTGGTATGACGACGACGGCTCGGTCTACGACACGAAGAAAAAGATCGAAGTCTCATAAGAGGCTCAGACGATCTTGTCAGGGAGGGACAAGAATGAACCTGAAGAAATGGGTTACTTTCGCGGCTGCAGCAGGTTTCGCCGGAGGCGCTTTTGCACAGGACAGCAACTCGCTGTCGATTGAAGGCGAGGCGATGGTGACCGAGACCGCGGCTCCGGCACATATGGAAAACGTCAGCACGATTTATTCTGGCTGGCGGTTTCGGTCCACCGAAACACAGGCATTGGAAACCGACGATTTCGACAACCCGGCTTTCGTTTTTGTCGAGCAAGGTATGGATCTGTGGGGTAAGGTCGAGGGGGCAGCAGAAAAATCATGTGCATCCTGCCACGAGGATGTGGCGGATTTTGCCGGTTTGCGAACCCAGCTTCCCAGGGTCGATGACGGTCAGTTGGTTGCGATGGAAGATCTGATCAACGAGTGTCGCACGGAACGGATGGCAGCCGAGCCTTGGGAATGGTCCAAGGGCAACATGACGGCGATGACCGCCCTTATCGGTTTGCAATCGCGCGGCATGCCGATTTCCGTCGCGACCGACGGCGAAGCCGCGCCGTTTTGGGAGCAGGGTAAGGAGCTTTACTACACACGCGTCGGTCAGCTGGACATGGCATGCTCTAACTGTCACGAGGATAATTACGGCGTGATGATCCGTGCGGATCACCTGAGTCAAGGACAGATCAACGGGTTTCCGACCTACAGGTTGAAGAACGCCAAGCTGAATTCAATCCACGGCCGTTTCAAGGGTTGCATGAAAAACATTCGGGCAGAGCCTTTCAAGGAAGGCGGGCCGGAGTTCAAGGCGCTGGAGCTGTATCTGGCGTCGCGCGGACAAGGGCTTTCTGTCGAAACGCCTTCGGTTCGCAACTAGAAACCACAGACCCCGCATCCAGGAGGTGCGGGGTTTTCTCGACGCATAACATTCAAACATGCGCATATGTAATGAAAGATCTGATATATGATCTCGCGACGCGATTTTCTGCAAGTTGGGATGGCCGCCTCGGCCATGGTCGGTGCTTCCGGGTTTGGCAACTGGGCGCGGCTGGCAGCGCAGCAGTCACTGACCCAGGATCAGCTTTTGGAGTTCGAGATGTTCGGAAACATCTCACTGATTCACATCACGGATGTCCATGCCCAGCTCAAACCGATCTACTTTCGAGAGCCGTCCTTCAATCTGGGTGTTGGCAGCAACAAAGGTGCCGTGCCGCATGTTACCGGCGCTGACTTTCGCCGCCTCTACGGGATCGCTGATGGCAGCCCAAGCCATTACGCCCTGAGTTCGGGTGATTTTGCTGCGTTGGCGCAGGGCTATGGCCGCGTGGGCGGGCTGGACAGGGTCGCGACGGTGGTCAAAGCCATTCGTGCCGATCGCCCGGATGCAATTCTTCTGGATGGCGGTGATACATGGCATGGGTCCTACACCTGCTATCACACGCAAGGCCAGGACATGGTCAATGTGATGAATGCGCTGAAACCTGACGCGATGACGTTTCATTGGGAGTTCACACTGGGGTCGGATCGGGTGGCAGAACTTGTCGAATCCCTGCCGTTCGCTGCACTTGGACAAAACATCTTCGATGCCGAATGGGACGAACCGACCGATCTGTTCCCGCCCTACAAAATGTTCGAGCGTGGTGGCACCAAGATCGCCGTCATCGGACAGGCTTTCCCGTACATGCCCATCGCGAACCCGCGCTGGATGTTCCCCGAATACGCCTTTGGTATTCGGGATGAGAACATGCAGGCCATGGTCGACGAGGTACGTGCCGAAGGTGCGGAATGTGTGGTTGTTCTCAGCCACAACGGTTTTGACGTGGACAAGAAGATGGCGACGGTTGTGAGTGGCATTGACGTGATCCTGTCGGGGCACACACATGATGCGCTGCCCGAGCCGGTTCTGTCGGGCGATACGATCATCGTGCCCTCAGGGTCGAATGGTAAATTTGTCAGCCGCGTCGATCTGGATATCCGCGATGGGCGGATGATGGGGTATCGCCACAAGCTGATCCCGATCTTTTCGGACGTGATCGCACCTGATGCGGATATGACCGCACTGATAGATGCGCAGCGTGCGCCCTATGTTTCAGAGCTGGCTGAGGTAATCGGGCAGACCGAAAGCACGCTGTATCGCCGGGGGAATTTCAACGGCACGTGGGACGATCTCATATGTGACGCGCTCTTGTCGGAACGCGAGGCCGAGATCGCGCTTAGCCCGGGTGTCCGCTGGGGGCCGTCGATGATCCCGGGTCAGGACATCACCCGAGAAGATATCTGGAACGTGACCTCCATGAGTTATGGTGAGGCGTATCGCACAGAAATGACTGGTGAGTTCCTGAAAATCGTTCTGGAGGACGTGGCTGACAACATCTTCAACCCGGACCCCTATTACCAGCAGGGCGGCGACATGGTGCGGACCGGCGGGCTTGGCTACAGCATTGATGTCAGCAAACCGCAGGGCGAGCGTATCAGCAACATGACCCTGCTTGGCAGCGGCGAAGCGATTGATCCTTCCCGGTCCTACGTCGTTGCCGGTTGGGCGTCGGTCAACGAAGGTACCGAGGGGCCGCAAATCTGGGACGTGGTTGAAAACCATATCCGCACACTCGGCACCGTCACGGTGCAACCGAACAACAGCGTCGAAGTAACCGGCGCTTAAGAAACGGAGAGCACACATATGGACGATATCTTCAAATCCAGAACGTCGCGCCGTGCCTTCCTGCGCGGAAGCGCTGCCGCCGTGGCCGGCTCGGTCGCCGGAACGGCTGCGGCAAGCGAACCCGATCCGCTGATCACTGAACTTCAGGACTGGGCATCCTACACCGGGGTTGGCGTTGATGAAACGCCCTACGGTCTGCCCATCCGTTTCGAGGCGGACGTGGTTCGGCGCAATGTGGAATGGCTGACGGCGTCCCCGATCAGCTCGATCAATTTCACGCCCATTCACGCGCTTGACGGCACGATCACGCCTCAGGGCTGCGCGTTCGAACGGCATCATTCCGGCGCAATCGAGCTATCCAAGGAAGATTACCGGCTGATGATCAACGGGCTGGTCGATCAACCACTTGTCTTCACCTATGAGGATCTGGAACGTTTCCCGCGTGAGAACCATGTTTATTTCTGTGAATGCGCGGCCAATACCGGCATGGAATGGGCGGGGGCGCAGCTGAACGGTGTTCAGTTCACCCACGGCATGATCCACAATATGGAATATACCGGCGTTCCGTTGCGCACTCTTTTGAACGAGGCGGGCCTGAATGCTGCCGGCGAGCTGTCAGACAAATGGGTTTACGTGGAGGGCGCAGATGCCTCGTCGAATGGTCGATCCATTCCGATGGAAAAGGCGCTTGATGACGTGCTGGTGGCGTTCAAAGCCAACGGTGAAGCATTGCGCATGGAGCACGGCTACCCGGTGCGCCTTGTTGTGCCCGGTTGGGAAGGCAACATGTGGGTCAAATGGATCCGCCGCATCGAAGTGGTCGACGCCGCAGTTGAGAGCCGTGAAGAAACCTCGAAATACACCGACGTTTATGAAGATGGCACCGCGCGTAAATGGACGTGGGTAATGGATGCGAAATCTGTTGTGACGTCGCCCAGCCCGCAAAAACCGATAACCCACGGCAAAGGTCCGTTGGTCATCTCTGGTCTTGCGTGGTCGGGCCACGGGCGGATTACGCGCGTGGATGTCTCGAAAGACGGTGGCATCAACTGGGAAACAGCACGCCTTGGCAAACAGGGTGACACCAAGGCCTTGACGCGCTTTTACCTCGATACGGAATGGGACGGCTCCCCCATGCTCCTGCAGAGCCGGGCGATGGACGAGACGGGGTATGTCCAACCAACCAAAGATCAACTGCGCGAACAGCGCGGGGAGAATTCCGTCTACCACAACAACTGTATCCAGACCTGGTACGTGAATGCAGAAGGGATCGCCGAGAATGTCGAAGTCTCTTAGTCACATTTTTCTGCCGGCATTCGGTGGTGCGGCGCTCGCGATCGCGGCGGCTGTCGTTGTTGCCAATCGCGACTACGGTCAAAGCAAGATCGAGACGCTCGAGGACCGGATCGCCCAAGTTGAAGCACAGGCGTCCGCGGCCAGCGAAATGGCAAGAGCCGAGGCCGAACGTGCAACTGCATTGGACGTGAAGATAGCAGAAGTTCAGGCCGCTGCTGCTGAGAGGATGGAGAGCGGAGTAACTCTCATCGCATCTGCACCAGATGCTGATGGCCGATATGGATTGGGACGCGCCGCACTTGTCGATGAAATCGCGGCATGGGACGTGGATGTCTTGCCCGACGGTCGTGGCCTTCCGGAAGGGTCAGGCGATGTATTTACGGGCGAAGAGGTGTTCGCCGAAAAATGCGCTTCATGTCATGGCGATTTTGCCGAAGGTGTTGACAACTGGCCCGTGCTTGCCGGTGGATTTGATACATTGGGTGACAAAGACCCGGTCAAGACAGTTGGCTCTTACTGGCCTCATCTGTCGACAGCCTGGGATTATATCCATCGCTCCATGCCATTTGGCGAGGCAGGTACGCTGACGGCTGATGAAACCTACGCGATTGTGGCCTACATCCTCTATTCCAACGATCTGGTCGATGATGAGTTCGAGCTAAGCCACGAGAACTTCACCGCCTTCGAGATGCACAACAAGAATGGTTTCGTGGTTGATGACCGGTCCGAGCTTGAATACGCTCAGTGGAGAAAGGAGCCTTGCATGGAAAACTGCAAGGACAGTGTTGAAATCACCATGCGCGCGACCTTCCTTGATGTGACGCCGGAAGGTGGCGGTGATTCCGTCATGAACCACGCTACGACGAACGATACTCCGACCTTTTCGGCGGTCGCTGCGTCTGACACCAACGCTCAGTCAGTTGATGCTGGCACAGCCGACGTCGCCGCGGTCGATCCGGCCCTCGTTGAGACGGGTGAGAAGGTATTCAAAAAGTGCAAAGCCTGCCATGCGGTTGGCGAGGGAGCCAAGAATAAATCCGGCCCCCAACTCAACGCGCTTTTGGGGCGTACAATCGGGGCGATCGAGGGGTTCAAATATTCCGCTGCTTTCAAGGCTGCTCACGATGAAGGGCGCACCTGGGACGAAACGGCAATGACGGAGTTTTTAACCAAACCCAAAGCCTACATGAAAGGCACCAAAATGAGTTTTGCGGGCCTCAAGAATGAGGACGACATCGCTGCTGTCATTGCCTACCTCAAAAGCTTCGGTGGCTAAGGAGATGGCGGCGCCCACACGGATCGCAGCATTTGTGACTGGATTGGTGTGTTTGGCCACCTCTGCATTGGCCGAGAGCGGCGATGTCGAAGCTGGAAAGCGCGTCTTTTCCAAATGTCAGGGCTGCCACCAGGTGGGCGAGGAGGCGAAACACCGGATTGGCCCGCATCTGAACGGGCTCTTCGGACGGCGGGCCGCCAGTCACGACGATTTCAGGTATTCGAAAAGCTTCCGGCGCGCGGGAACAGGCGGGTTGGAATGGCATGCCGAGACACTGGATACATTCCTGGAAAACCCGAGATCTATGGCCAGCGGCACGCGCATGAGTTTTCGGGGGCTGAAAGATGCTGGCGATCGTGCCAACCTTATCGCCTATCTGCGCACATTTTCCGATGATCCTGCCAACATACCTGAGGCGGATCCGACGGCACGCGGCACCGATCATGATCTGGAACCGACTATCTTGGCCCTCAAGGGTGATCCGGAATATGGAGAATATCTGAGTGGCGAATGCGTAACGTGCCACCAGGCGTCGGGAGCCGGCAACGGGATTCCATCCATAATACTGTGGCCCGAGGAAGATTTCGTGGTCGCAATGCATGCCTACAAGAAGAAGCAACGCAAGCATCCGGTCATGCAAATGGTGGCCGGACGTTTAGGTGATGAGGAGATCGCCGCACTGGCCGCATATTTTGGTCAACTGAACGAATAACAAAAAGCATAAACGGGAGGAAATGAAATGAAACTCAACAGAAGAGCGTTCCTGGGCACGACCGCGGCAGCCGCGGGCACGATCGCGGCGCCGGTGGTGCTGGCAGACGGCCATAGCAAACCGCGCGTCATTGTTGTCGGCGGTGGCGCAGGCGGCGCAACCGCCGCGCGCTATATCGCGAAGGACAGCAAGGGCGAAATTGACGTCACCCTGATCGAGCCAACGCGCACCTATTACACGTGCTTCTTTTCCAACCTTTACCTGGGCGGGTTCAAAGAGGTCAGCGATATCGGTCACACCTATGGCAAACTGGCCGCAAGCGGCGTCAATGTGGTCCATGATTGGGCTGTGGGCGTCGATCGTGATGCCAGAACAGTTTCGTTGGCCGGTGGCGCATCCTTGCCCTACGATAAGCTGATCCTCAGCCCCGGTATCGACTTTGTTGATGGCGCTGTTGAAGGTTGGGATCTGAGTTCGCAGAATGCCATGCCTCATGCCTATAAAGCAGGATCGCAATCGGAGTTGTTGAAAGCGCAACTGGTGGCGATGCCCGAGGGCGGTACCTTTGTCATGGTGGCCCCGCCCAATCCGTTTCGCTGCCCGCCGGGACCCTATGAGCGGGTGTCGATGGTGGCGCATTTTCTGAAAAACAACAATCCCACGGCCAAGATCATCGTGGCCGACCCAAAGCCGAAATTCTCGAAGATGGCCCTGTTCCAGGAAGGCTGGGCTAACCATTACGAGGGCATGGTCGATTGGATCGGTGAAGACTTTGGTGGCGGCAACGTCTCAGTTGATCCTGCGGCAATGACCGTGTCGATCGATGGAGAGGAAACCAAGGCCGATGTCTGCAACGTGATCCCGGCGATGAAGGCCGGGCGCATCGCAGAACTGGCTGGGGTGACGGATGGTAACTGGGCGCCGGTGAACGCCGCTGATATGTCATCCAAGGCCGATCCGGACATTCATGTACTGGGGGATGCAAGCCAGCAGGGCGACATGCCCAAATCTGGATTTGCCGCCAACAGCCAGGCCAAGGTTTGCGCCAATGCGGTTCGCGGCGCGTTGACCGAATCCAAAGTGTTCCCGGCCAAGTTCTCGAACACGTGCTGGTCGCTTATCGCCGCTAACGATGGCGTTAAAGTGGGTGCTACCTACGAGGCTACGCCCGAGAAGATCGCCAAGATCGATGGTTTCATCAGCCAAACCGGCGAAACATCGGATGTGCGCAAGGCGACCTACGAAGAGTCCGAGGGGTGGTACACGGGTATCACCACCGACATGCTGGGTTAGTCCCCGCGACATGCGCCCCGGAAATTGACCTCGCTCAACGATCGGGGCGCGTAAATTTGCCAGTCTTAAGGCGATATCAAAGGAGGATCTTGCCATGAAAAAATTGATCGCTGCGATTTCGTTGGGGCTGTGCACCGCCGCTTATGCGGAGGGGCCTGTCACTGTGCCCTACGACGGGTCATTCGAGGATGCGGCATTTGCTGTCGAAAGTGCCATCGTGGATCAGGGATTGGTTGTCGATTACGTCAGCCATGTGGGCGAAATGCTTGTGCGCACCGGTGCCGATGTTGGCAGTGACAAAACGCTGTTCAAAGAAGCAGACATCTTTATCTTTTGCTCGGCGGTTGTCTCACGCAAGGTGATGGAGGCCGACCCAATGAATATCGCGCACTGCCCCTACGGGATTTTTGTCGCCGAGAACGCCGATGGCGTGATGGTCGGCTACCGCACCTATCCCGAAGGGCCGATGCAGTTAGTACAGGATTTGCTGGCCAGGATTGTGGCCGAAGCAGTGGAAGAATAGCGGATTTCAGGCGCTTACCCCGCTTACCCCGCTTGCCGAACGCGACGGCCCGATAGGAACCACTGTGTGGCCATCGCACCCAGCCACATACAGAAAACAGCAAGCCAGGCGGTGACCGCGAATATCGAACCTCCGGCCATGCCGGCCCCGACCGCACAACCGCCCGCCAGCATGCTGCCGAAACCCATCAGGACACCACCCGCTAGATAGCGTTCCATAGGGACGTCCGGTTCGAACCGCTGAATGCGGGCCTCGCGTTTGATCAAGGCCGCCAGCAGCGCCCCTGAGAAAACACCTGGTACAAGCCCGGCGCCGAAACTGAGCGGGAAACCCCGTTCGTTCACAAGCGCCATCAACGTGTCGGTGGAAGGTCCGGTAAATGTGACGGACTGGATCGCGACAACCTCAAAAGAATGTGCGGCGATCACATAAGTGAGAACCCAGCCCGCGCAAACTGCAAGCCCCACAGAAGCGGCAGCGGCCAGTTCTGAAGGCCGAACTTTTTGCCGCCAACCGAAGAAAAGAGACAGGACAAAAGTGCTGACCACCATCACCGTCACCATTCCAGGGCTGAAGTTCAGAGATGTTGCCAAATTCCGCGCTTGGCCACCCGAGATCGTCCAGAGGGAGGCCAGGCTTTCGCGTGCGGGTGACAGAACACCGCGTAAGGACGCCTGCGCAACGAGGGTCACGACAAGGCCCGTCATGATAGCGCGCAGATTGCCGGAGGCCGACAAGACCAACAAGCGGCTAACACACCCTCGCGCCAGGATCATACCGGCGCCAAAAAGAAGCCCGCCGATTATGGCGCCTGACACGCTGCCGATGCCGGCCAGTTGTCGTGCTTCACTTAAGTCCAGAGCACCAGAGAATACGAATAATTGCACCGAGGCCAGGGCCGAGAAGAACGCCACCAACCAGATCGCTAGCCTGGGTCCCAGTGAACCGCCCGTTACCTCAACTACTGCGGCACGCAGGCAGAACCGCGAATGGTAAGCAGCAAGACCAAATACCACGCCTACGACTGCACCAGAAGCCAGTAAGAGCTGCCCTTCGCCGAAACTTTCGACCAACTGATCCATCTCAGAGCCCGTGTCGTTTCCTGGCGTGATACGCGCTACACGCGCGCTCGTAATTGACTTCGCTCAAAGCCGGAAGTTCTGATCTGCGTGGTTTATTCAAATTCCATCTGTTCATACACCCGGCCGGCATTCTTGGTGGCCAGTTCATCGAACGTATGCAAATGCGAATAAGGCGACTGGTCGACGTAATAGGCATCCGCCAGATCACCGCCCGCGTCCAGATGCTCTCCGATCTTGCCGCGCAGGTACATGAGGTAGTCTTTGGTGTACCTGCGCACCTGAGCCATGTTCGTGGGATGGCCGTGCCCCGGGATGACATAAGTGGCGTTCAGGGCTTCAAATTCAGCGTCCCAGGTTTCCAGCCAGTCCGCTGTCATCGTATCGTCAAAAATGGGCAGCAAGCGCTCGTGGAAGGCCATATCGCCTGCGATAACAAGGCTTTGTTCGGGCAACCATACTGACACGTCTCCTGGGCTGTGAGCGGGGCCAAGATAGCGAACCTCGATATGGAAATCGCCCATATCGACGATGTAGTCATCTTCGAACGTCTCTGTCGGTCCCGCCAGAAATGTTCCCTCGGCCTTTTCGCGATTGTAGCGCTTCATCCCTTCAAGAATCTGCCCGCCGTATTCTTCAAACTCATGCGCGGCGTCCACATGGGCAAGGATCGGCACGCCTTGTTCCGACCAATAGGAATTGCCCAGCATCGAGTGCCCCTGACCATTTTCGTTGATGACCAGTTTCACCGGTTGATTGGTGATTTTTTTGATCTCGCCATGCAGCGCCTCGGCCAGAATATAAGCCGCACCGCCATTGATCACGATGACGCCGTCCCCGGTCACGATAAAGCTGAGGTTGTTGTTATGTCCGGTGTTCTCATAGGTCGGCGGCGCTGTTGCCCCAATGGCGGACCAGACATGCGGGATAACTTCAACGGGTTTGGAATATAGCGCAGAGCCGGGATATTGGTCAGCAATGTTTTCATCGGCAAGCGCGGGAAGCGCGCAAAGCATTGCGGAAAGGATCGCAAGAATGCGCATCATAGATCCTCCCCGATGAACCGATACCCGTCGCCCGACACCTCTGCGCGGCCAATGCCGTTACCGGGTAGATGGAACCCCACAAGCGTCATTTGTTCGGCGCTCAGCCGATCCAGGAGCCGACGGCGCGCGGCAATCGCCTGTTCGGCATTCTGATCCGCGCCACTGGGCCAGTCGGGTCTGGCAAAGGCAACATGATGGTTGCCGATGGCATCGCCGACGACCATTGCAGCGTCTGATCCGTTTCGAACCTCAAAGCTCATATGCCCCGGCGTGTGCCCATTTGATGCGATGGCTGCGACACCTGGCAGGATTTCCTGGCCGTCATCAAAAAATTCTACCGTATCTTCAATAGCCTCCATGCGACGCCTTGCCCCAACGGCAAAGGCGGCACGATCTTCGCCAATGGTGTTGACCGTTTCAGGATTCCACCAGTAATCCCATTCATCCCGGCCCATCATATAGGTGGCATCGGTAAAGAGAGGATCGTCAAATTCGTCCAATAGACCCCAGATATGATCGGGATGTGCGTGGGTGAATACCACATGAGTGATGTCTTCGGGGCTAAGACCCAAGCCATAGAGCGACTCAGTCAGCATCCCGGCCGTCGGCATGAAGTCGGGGCCAGACCCGACATCAAAAAGCACGGTATTTTCACCGTCGCGGTATAATGCAAGATTGCACGCAGGCTTCAGTTGATCCTCCGAAAGTCCGAATTCCTGAAGGATCGGTGCCAGCTCGTCTTTCGTCATCGGCTCGAACATAAAGCTGCCAGGTAAAACCAGATGACCGTCACTGACAGCGGTCAGAACACCGGAACCGATTTTCACCTCCGCCAGCGCCTGTTGCGGCAGGCTGGCCAGACACGGCCAGGCGGCGAGCGCAGAGAGGAAATCTCGACGGGAAAAAGACATCTTCACCTCCAATAAATTCTCGTATTAGAATATGTATTAATATCATCAGAAGTGCAACGATTTCAGAAGGCGTAACCAACGCAAAAAATTCCTGAGTAGATGCGTGCCGTCACAGCCTGCGCTCTTCCCGGTACGCACTCGTTGGGCACATGGCTACCGGAGGTCTAAAAGCCCGACCGGGGGTCTGAGATTTGTGAACCCCGTTCATGCCTGATGCGGCGACCGGTCTTACGCGTCCACATTGGTCGCCGAAAAATTTTTAATATCTGCGCGATCCTATCCGCCGCGAACCGCATCGATCATTCGCTGAACATTGTCCGGATCTGCATCTGGCGTGATACCGTGTCCCAGATTGAAGATATGCGGGCCGCCCTGGAAAGCTTTGACGATGGCGCAGGTTTCAGCCGTCAGGGCCGCCCCGCCGGTCACCATGTGCGAGGACGCAAGATTGCCTTGCACACAACCATCTTTTTGGATGTTTGCGGCGGCCCAATCGGGGCTGACCGAGTTATCCAATGCCACGCAATCCGCGCCGGTGGCAGCGTGAAAGCCGACATATTTGCCAGCCGCCTCGCGCGGAAAGGCGATGATTGGCGTGTCGGGATGACGAGCCTTCAGTGCGGCGATGATCTGGCGGGCAGGTTCAATCGCATAGCGGTCGAAATCTTCGTCCTTGAGCGACCCGGCCCAGCTATCGAAGAGTTTGATCACTTCGGCCCCGGCTTCGATCTGCGCCGAGAGATACTCGATCGTTGCCTCGGTAAGGCGCGCTAAAATCCCCTCGAATACGGTGCGGTTTTCCGCCTTGAGCGCATGGGCCGGACCCTGATTCGGGGTGCCGCGCCCGGCGATCATGTAGGTGGCCACTGTCCATGGGGCGCCGGCGAAACCGATCAGCGTGGTCTCGGGCGGCAACGCCCCCGACAGGTTGCGTACGGTCTGATAGATCGGCGACAGTGTTTCATGAATGTCCGAAGTGGGTTTCAGCGCGTCCAGCCCGGCCTGATCGGTGATGGTCGACAGGCGCGGCCCCTCGCCGGTGACAAACCACAGATCGGCGCCAAGCGCCTGCGGCACCAGCAGGATATCGGCAAACAGGATCGCGGCATCAAACCCGTAGCGGCGAATGGGTTGCAAGGTGACCTCGGTCGCCAGATCGCTGTTGTAACACAGCGATAGGAAATCCCCGGCCTCGGCCCGCGTGGCACGGTATTCCGGCAGATATCGTCCGGCCTGGCGCATCATCCAGATCGGCGGCACATCCTGGGTCTCGCCCGCCAGTGCCTTCAGAATCGTCTTTTGTGCGGCCATCGTTACCCTCCGATTTAAGGGGTGTTCACCTCCCGGCGACAAGATGTCAACCGCACCTGCCTTGCAAGAGCGAAACCCCGGGGCTAAACCGCCCGCATGAAACTGGAATTACCCTCGCCCCGCACCCCGCTGAAACTGGGCACGCGCGGCTCTCCGCTGGCGCTAGCGCAGGCGTACGAAACCCGCGACCGGCTGGCCGGGGCATTTGATCTGCCGCATGAGGCGTTCCAGATCGTGGTGATAAAGACTACCGGCGACAACCGCGCCATGATCGCCGCCGACCGCCCGCTGAAGGAAATCGGCGGCAAGGGGCTGTTCACCAAGGAAATCGAAGAAGCGCTGCTGGCAGGCGTGATTGATGTTGCCGTGCATTCGATGAAGGATATGCCGGTATCGCAGCCCAATGGGTTGGTGATTGATTGCTATCTGCCGCGCGAGGACGTGCGCGACGCCTTTGTCGCGCCCTTGGTTGACGTCCTCGCCGATCTGCCCGCAGGCGCAAAAGTGGGCACCTCGTCGCTGCGCCGAAAGGCCCAGGTGTTGGTGGCCTACCCCCACCTTGAAGTGGTCGAATTTCGCGGCAATGTGCAGACCCGGTTACGAAAGCTGGATGATGGCGTGGCCGACTGTACCTTCTTGGCGATGGCAGGGCTGAACCGGTTGGACCGGTCGGATGTGGCAACGGCAGCAATCGATCCCGATGTGATGCTGCCCGCCGTGGCGCAAGGCGCGATCGGGATCGAACGGCGCGCCGATGATACCCGCGCCGCGGATATGCTTGCCGCGATTCATCATGCATCTACCGGCCAGCAATTGGCCGCGGAACGGGCGTTTCTTGCCGCGCTTGATGGCTCTTGTGAAACACCTATCGCAGCGCTGGCTGAACTAACGGGCGGCAATTTGCGTCTGCGTGGCGAAATCCTTCGTCCCGATGGCAGCGAAAGTCTAAGCGATGATCGCACCGCGCCGATCGAGGATGGGATTGAGCTTGGACGCGCGATGGCCGAAACCCTGTTAAACGAGGCCGGAGATGGGTTTTTTGACTGGCGGGTTTAGGATCGAGCCGGGTAGGCCAATATGACCACTACGGTGTTTCTGGTGGTGATCGCCGCTGCGCTGTTGCACGCGTTATGGAATGCCTTGCTGAAATCCGGCGCCGACAAGTTTGTCGGCATGAGCGCGGTCATGATGGGTCAGGCACCGCTGGCGGTGATCGCCGCCGTCAGCTTTCCGTCGCCCGCCGCCGACAGCCTGCCCTATCTCTTCGCCGGGATCGCCCTGCATGTCGGCTACCAGATCTTTCTTACGCTGGCCTATCGCGTGGGCGATCTGAGTCAAGTCTATCCCATCGCCCGCGGCGTCGCACCGCTGATCGTCGCCGGCGTGTCGGTCGGGTTTCTGGGCGTGGTGTTGAACCTGCCCGAGATCATCGGCGTCGCCACGATCGGTATCGGGATCATCAGTCTGGCGCTGGTGCGCAAGGAAACCGGCCAGCGCAACCTGACCGCCGCAACACTGGCACTTGTGACCGGTTGTTTTATCGCCGCCTATTCGTTGGTGGATGGGCTGGGCGCGCGGGTGTCGGGTTCTCCCATCGGGTTTTATGGCTGGCTGGCGATCGGTTCGACGCTTGGGTTTACCGGCTCGATGCTGCTCTGGCGGCCACGCATTGTCCGAACGGCGCTTGCCACGCAGAAACTGCGCGGCGTACTGGGTGGCAGCGCCTCTTTCATCGCCTTCGCGCTGGTGATCTGGGCGTTCACTCAGGCCCCGATCGCGCTGGTCACCGCCCTGCGCGAAACCAGCATCGTCTTCGCGCTGCTCTTCGGCGTGGTGTTCCTCAAGGAAAGGCTGGATCTGGCCAAGCTGGTATCCACCGCGCTGACACTGACCGGAGCGGCGCTGCTCAGGTTCGCGCGGCATCTGTGACCGGCGCTAGGCACCCGGCGGAACTGACGAATAATCCGGGTTTCGTGCCGCATCCTTCTGTCCGCATGAAATCTCTGGTAGTATCAAAGCTGAAAACTGGACCTATCAGAAACCCTGATTCTGACGGTTGATACTGGTAGGATAAATAGCGTAGCGCGCGCGAAAATTCGCCCGGCTTCCATGCCGGGCTTAAACCGATGGAGACCCGATATGGACGGCAAAGTTCTGGACAATGACATCACCAAGGTAGTGGAGGCCGACCGCGCCCATGTCTGGCATCATCTGATCCAGCACGCCCCCTGGACAGGTCCTGACCCCAAGGCTGATCCCCGGATCATCGTCGAAGGCCGCGGTATGCGTGTCTGGGACCAGAAGGGGAAAGAACATATCGACGCCGTTTCCGGCGGCGTGTGGACCGTCAATGTTGGCTATGGCCGCGAGCGGATCGCCAACGCCGTGCGCGACCAGCTTATCCAGCTTCCCTATTTTGCAGGCTCGACCGGCTCAATTCCCGGTGCTCTCTTTTCGGAAAAGCTGATCTCGAAAATGCCGGGGATGAGCCGGGTCTACTATACCAATTCAGGTTCCGAGGCGAACGAGAAAGCCTTCAAGATGGTGCGCCAGATCGCGCATAAGCGCTATGGCGGCAAGAAGCACAAGATTCTCTATCGGGATCGCGATTATCACGGCACCACGATCACCACGCTGTCGGCCGGCGGACAGTCGGAGCGCGGCGCGCAATACGGCCCCTATACGCCGGGTTTTGTCAGCGTGCCACATTGCCTGGAATACCGCGCTCAGTGGGATCTGTCGGGTGAGGAATACGGGCTGGCCGCCGCCAACGCGATTGAAGAAGTCATCCTGCGCGAAGGACCCGATACTGTAGGCGCCATTTGCCTCGAGCCGGTCACCGCAGGTGGTGGTGTGATCGTACCGCCAGAAGGTTACTGGCCCCGTGTGCAGGAGATTTGCCGCAAGTATGACATCCTGCTGCATATCGACGAGGTGGTCTGCGGGCTTGGCCGTACCGGCACATGGTTCGGTTATCAGCACTATGGTATTGAGCCTGATTTTGTCACCATGGCCAAGGGTGTCGCCTCGGGTTACGCGGCAATCGCCTGCTGCGTGACGAATGAGAAGGTTTTTGAACTTTTCCGGGACGATATGACCGATCCGATGAATTACTTCCGTGACATTTCGACCTTCGGTGGCTGTACCGCCGGCCCGGCGGCAGCGTTGGAAAACATGGCGATCATCGAAGAGGAAAACCTGCTCGATAACACGGTGGCGATGGGCGAATATATGCTTGATCAGCTGAAGGCGCTGCAGGACAAGCATGAAGTGATCGGTCAGGTGCGCGGCAAGGGGTTGTTCCTGGGGGCCGAACTGGTTTCCGACCGGTCAACCAAGGAGCCGGTCGATGAGAAGCTGGCGCAGGCGGTTGTCGGTGACTGCAACGCGCAGGGCGTGATCATCGGTGTCACCAACCGCTCGATCCCTGGGTTCAATAACACGCTATGCTATTCGCCTGCACTGATCGCGACGAAGGACGATATCGATCAAATCGTTGAGGCCACGGATAAGGCGCTGACCAAGGTTTTCGGCTAGCCTTTTCTCCCACCCTGCGGGCCGTCGTGGGGTGGGGCCAATTCGGTTCCGTTTCTTATGATTGCGATATCGGGTGCCTGCTCTCAGGCCGGGGCGTGTTGTTGCAGGATATTCAGCGGCACGATGTCCAATGCGCGTTCATGGGTGGCCTCAAGCCGAACTTGCGGCGCGCAGCCCTCGTCATGAGCCTGCAGAAAACGAGCAGCACAGAGGCACCATTGATCTCCCGGCTTGAGTCCGGCAAAGCCAAACTCCGGATGTGGCGTGCTGAGGTCGTTGCCGACATATTTTGAAAATGCGAGGAATTCGGCTGTCATCAGCGCGCAAACCGTATGGCTGCCGCGATCTTCGGTGCAGGTGCTACAATGCCCATCACGGAAATAGCCTGTGACGGGATCAGTGGAACAGATTTCTAGCTTGCCGCCCAGAACATTAATCGCCGGTTCCTTTTGGACCATGTGACATCTCCTTTAGAGAACAAGCCTAACGTGCTTACAACGCCGCGGCAATTGCCCGAAACATTGCGATGTTGACGTCATGTACTCCCGGATTACGGAACTGCCGGTCGGCACCGGTTGTCACGATTACCACGTCGCGTGGCTGGTCGACATAAATATACTGACCATAGATCCCACGCGCCATGAACACACCATCCCGTGCCTCCTTGGGAATCCACCACTGATAACCATAGCGGATTTTGTCGGGTGCGGTGGGGGCGCTGGCGATGGTCGAACTGGCAATCCAATCGGCCGGTACAATCTGCTTTCCGTGCCAGTAGCCGCCCTGTGCGATCATCTGCCCGAAACGTGCATAATCCCGCGTGGTCATGTTAACCCCGCCCAGGGCAAAGGCTACGCCGCGCCCGTCGGTCAGATAGTATGGTTCGACCTCGAGTCCCAATGGCGCGATGATCTTTTCCGATAGCAGATCGGGGATATCCCGACCGGTCGCGCCACGGATCACCATGCCCAGCACATGGGTGTCGATCGAGACGTATTTCCATTGCGCCCCCGGTTGCGCAATCCGCGTGTCGAGGGCCGCGGCAAACCCGTCCATCGACCCGCCAAGGGCCAAGACGCGGCCCATCTTGTTGATGTCCGAATCATAATCCAGATAATCCTCGTCAAAGGCCACACCGCTGGTCATCTGCAGGATATTGCGGATCGTCACCCCGTCATAGGCGCTGCCCGTCAGTGCCGGGACATATTGCGTGACCTGATCGTCAAGCGAGCCAATCGCACCCTCGGCCTTGATGATGCCAAAGAGCGCTGACAGGAAACTTTTTGCGATCGACCAGCCGATGCGCCGGTCTTCTGCCAACGTACCAAGGCGATAACTTTCATGGACGATTTGCCCTCGGTGCAGCACCAGCAGAGAAGTAACGAAGCGCTCATTGATCCACTGATCTGTGTTTGGCGGTAATATCGTCGCTGTCCCTGTCGGCAGCGGACTGACCGGCCCGTCCCCGCGCGAAATGGCTCGCGTCAGAAATGCCCGGTCCATATGAGAAAAATTCGCGACGATCTTGCCTTCTGAGAAGAGTGAATTAACCGCCATCAGGCGGGTGATTTCCTCGCGTTTGTAAAACCCTACGACAAGCGCCGCCAGCAAAAGTGCCAGTGCTGCACGCCCCAACCATTTTAATGCCCGTCGCATCACACCCTCTTAATTCGTACAGGCCAGAAGATCACCCAGCTGGCTGGAGGACAAGCCCGACGTGGCAGCGCCACATGCCTTTCGGGTGGGCTGAAGTCTGCTTAAACCGGGGTTAGCGGAATTTATCTATGAGACGCTGCATGGGGCTGCGCACTTCGTCCGGTTCAAGTTCAGGTTTCGGCTGGGGCTTGACTGATGGTTTTGCGCCGGATTGCGGCTTGGCTGCCGAGGTCGGGGAACGCGCTGGTGCCACTCGTTGTGCTACGGCATTCTGGAACCTGTCATTGGCCCCCTCGGCTAGAAACACGGCGCCATCGCTGATTCCGCGCATGAGATCGTCCAGCCAATCCGCGTCTGCTTTGGCAAAATCCTGCAACACGTAATGCGGCACCAATTCCTTGCGGCCCGGATGGCCGACACCTAGCCGCACTCGTTGGTAGCTGTCGCCGATATGCTGATGCAGAGAACGCAACCCGTTATGCCCGGCATGGCCGCCACCCTGCTTGACGCGCAGCTTGCCCGGGGCCAGGTCAATCTCGTCATGGATGACAGTTACGTCTTCAGGTGACAGTTTGTAAAACCGCATCGCTTCGCCGACGGACTGACCGCTGAGGTTCATGAAAGTCTCGGGTTTGAGCAATATCACCTTTTCCCGACCCAGTTGGCCGTCGGAAATCTGTCCCTGGAACTTCGATTTCCAGGGGCCAAATCCGTGATCTGCGGCAATCCGGTCAACGGCCATGAAGCCAATATTATGACGGTTCTTCAGATATTTGGCGCCGGGGTTCCCCAGGCCGACAATCAGCTGCATCGTTGTAGCCCTGTTTCTTGCTGCCGGTGGTCTACGCCGGTGGCTGGGCGGAATCAATCACCACGGCAAATCCACAGACAGAATGACGACAAAAAAACGCGGCCTGATCTAGGCCGCGTTTCTCAACTTCCAACACTGAAACCGGCGAATTACTCTTCGCTGCTTTCTGTGTCAGCCGCTTCGCCGCCTTCTTCGTCACCGACGACGGGCACTTCGGCTGCGTCTGTATCTTCGTCCTCGTCATCCGCATCGGACTTGAGCGCCGATGGGGCAGAGACGTTACAGATCATGAAGTCACGATCAGTGATGGTCAGTTTGGCACCGGCCGGGATCTCGATATCCGAGATCGTTGCGGTGTCGCCGATATCTTCCAGTTTCGCCAGGTCAACCGTCAGCGTTTCGGGGATGTCGCCCGCGGTCACAACCAGCTCAACCTCGTTTCGGATCACCGTCAGAACGCCACCTTTACGCAGGGCGGGACATTCCTCTTCGTTGATGAACTCAACGGGGATGAAAAGGTTGATCTTGGTGGTCCGCCGCAGGCGCATCAGGTCCAGATGGGTCGGCAGATCCTTGACAACATCGCGCTGAACGTCACGGCAGATCACGCGCACATCGTCGTGGCCGTCAACCTTGAGGTTGAACAGTGTCGACTTGAAGCGGCCTGCTTTCAAAGACTTAAGCAGTTTGTTGAACGGAATATTGATCGGCAACGGATCGACGTCGCCCCCAAAAACGATACCCGGAACCATGCCTTCGCGGCGTGCAGCACGAGCGGCGCCCTTGCCCGTCCCCGTGCGTTCCTGGGCGTGAAGATCAGGTACTTCTCCAGCCATGTTAATTCTCCAAAGGTTAGGGCGGGGCTCCTCCAAGGCTGTAGCCCCGCGTGAAGACGCGCGTATAGACCGGTTTTTCTTCTGAGGAAAGGGCTAATATCGCCGCTTGGCGGTTATTGCCAGCGGTCCGAGAAATCCCGCGGGATCATCAGGATGTCGCGGTCGACGCCTTTGATATCGCGGTGTCCGCAGAAGGCCATCGACACATCCAGTTCCTTGTGGATCACCTCGAGTGCCTTGGTCACGCCGGCCTCGCCCATAGCGCCCAGACCGTAGACATAGGCACGCCCGATATAGGTGCCTTTTGCGCCCAGTGCCACGGCTTTGAGGACGTCCTGACCTGAGCGGATACCGCTGTCGAGATGCACCTCGATTTTATCCCCGACGGCATCCATGATCTGGGGCAGGGCGCGGATGGCCGACAGCGCGCCATCCAGCTGTCGCCCGCCGTGGTTGGACACGATGATGGCGTCGGCGCCCACGTTCAAAGCCTCAAGCGCGTCGCGCGGGTCGATGATGCCCTTGATGATCAGCGGCCCGTCCCACATCTTGCGGAACGCGCGGATGCGGTCCCAGTCGAGCGCCTCGTCAAAGGCCTCGGCGGTCCAGGTGCTGAGCGACGAGGGATCGCTGACGCCCTTGGCGTGACCAACAATATTGCCAAAAAATCGCCGTTTGGTTCCCAGCATCCCTAGGCCCCAATGCACCTTAGTCATCATGTTGGCCACGGATTTGACGGTCAGTTTCGGCGGGGCGGAGAGACCGTTCTTGAGGTCCTTGTGGCGTTGACCGAGCACCTGAAGATCAACGGTGATCACCGCCGCCGAGCAGTTTGCCGCCTTGGCGCGGTCAAACAGCCGCTGCATGAAATCATCGTCCTTGAGGGTGTAGACCTGCATCCAGAAGGGCTTGGAAGTATTCTCGGCCACATCCTCGATCGAGCAGATCGACATGGTCGAGAGCGTGTAGGGCACTCCGAATGTCTCTGCCGCTTTCGCCGCTTTGATCTCGCCATCGGCGCATTGCATGCCAGTCAGGCCGACAGGGGCGAGCGCGACCGGCATCGCGACCTCCTGTCCGATCATCTGTGTGGCAGTGCTGCGGTTCGACATATCGACGGCGATGCGCTGGCGCAAAAGTATCTCGCTGAAATCGCTGGTGTTTTCGCGGAATGTCTGTTCGGTCCAGCTGCCGCTTTCGCAATAGTCATAGAACATGCGCGGCGTGCGGCGCGCGTAGATAAGCTTTAGGTCGTCGATGCAGGTGATGACTGGCATGAAGTATCCATGTCAAATTTTGGTAATGTTTACTTACCAATATGGCAGGTTAATAAAAATGTCTATGCGGCAAAGTGTTCGATTGTTTGGAGGCCGCTTTAGACTTTGCAAGTTTCCGGGGCTACTGAAAAGGTGTCTATGAACAGACCGCAATTTTTTTTCTTGTGAGGCCGAAATTTAAAGGAGCTCCACATCTTGCAAGTCATAATGATATTCGGACCACATGCGGTCGGCAAAATGACCGTCGGTCAGGAACTCGAAAAAATATCCGGGTTCAAATTGTTCCACAATCATGTCCCGATCGAGATGGTGCTCCCTTACTTCGGCTACAGCACCCGGGCGGGGCGCCAACTGGTGCACAAGATTCGAGAGGCATTCTTCAGAGCATTCGCCGAAAGCGATAAAGCGGGTTACATTCTGACGTGTATCTGGCAGTTCGATGCCGCTGGAGAACAGGAATATATGGATTGGGTTGCCAGCATATTCGAAGAGCACGGGGCCGAGGTTCATTGGGTCGAATTGGAAGCAAATCTGGAAGAGCGCCTGAAAAGAAACAAATCTGCAAACCGGCTCAGCCACAAGCCGTCTAAGCGTGATCTGGAAGTTTCCGAGCAAAGATTGATCGAAAGCCACAAGAAACACCGGCTGAATTCCCGTGACGGCGAACTGACATATAAGAACTATCTGAGGATAGATAACTCCGACCTGAAACCCGCTGTTGTCGCGAGGCAAGTACTGGACTGGCTTCAATCCAGAAATTGAGAACCTTCAGACCGAATGTGCACCGTCGGCAAGTGTCTTGACGAAAGCCAATACTTCGCCAGCGGATTTACCCGCGGCGATCTGGCTGACGATGGCACTCCCCACAACCGCGCCGTCTGCCACGCTCGCGATAGCGCGGGATTTTTCGGGGGTGTTGATGCCGAAGCCGACGATTACCGGCAGATCGGTGGCGGATTTGATCCGCGCGACCTCGGGGCCTACATCGGTGGCCTCGGCCTCGGCGGCGCCGGTAATGCCGGTGATCGAGACGTAATAAACGAAACCGCTGGTGTTCTGCAGCACCTTGGGCAGACGTTTGTCATCCGTCGTGGGGGTGGCCAGACGGATAAAGTTCAGCCCGGCGTTCTGCGCCGGGATGCAGAGCTCGTCATCTTCCTCGGGCGGCAGATCGACCACGATCAGCCCGTCGATGCCCGCCGCCTTGGCGTCGGCCAGAAAGCGCTCGACCCCGCGATTGTAGATCGGGTTGTAATAGCCCATCAGCACGATCGGGGTGGTGTCATCGCCCTTGCGGAACTCGGTGGCCATCTCAAGCGTGCGCTCCAGCGTCATGCCGGCCTCAAGTGCGCGCTGCCCGGCCAGCTGGATTGTCGGGCCATCGGCCATTGGATCGGTAAAGGGCAGACCCAGTTCGATCACGTCCACACCTGCGCCGGGCAGGCCTTTGACGATCTCAAGCGCCGTGTCGTAATCCGGATCGCCCGCCATGATATAGGAAACGAAGGCCTTTTTGCCGGCGGCTTTCAGGTCAGCGAATTTGGCGTCGATGCGGGTCATCATGGGTATCCTTGGTCTGAACGCCCCGGGTTTGGCCGAAACGCCGGGGGAATTCAATAGGGTCAGGGCATCTGGCTGGGTGCGCTGATCATCCAGCAGGCACCGAAACGATCCGTTACCATACCGAACCCGTCGGCCCATTCCGTGGGGCCATAAGGCATAGTGATCTCTCCGCCTTCGCTGAGCGCGTTGAAGGCCGATTTGGCGGCCTCGGCGCTTGGCATCTCCATCATCACCCAGCTTCCGGCCATCGCGGGGGTGGTGCCCATCATGTCGTCCGAGGCCATCAGCAGGCCGCCATCGAAGGCGATCATCGAATGCATGATCCAGTCTTTCTTGTCGTCGGGCACCTCCATCGACGGCATCTCGGCGCCGGTCATCATCATGGTGATCTCGCCGCCGAAGATATCGGCATAGGCGGTGACGGCCTCGCGGCAATTGCCGGTGAAGATCAGATAGGGGGTGGGGTTCATGATGCGTCCTCCTGTGCGTTTCGGGGCAGCCTAGCACAGTCCCCGTTGCAGTGTGCAGCGGATGCGCATAGAAGCGCCGGAAACCGGATGTCGGAGGATGCGATGGGCTTCAAAATGGGGATCGTGGGCTTGCCCAATGTCGGTAAGTCGACGCTGTTCAACGCGCTGACGCGGACGGCGGCGGCGCAGGCGGCCAATTTTCCGTTCTGCACGATAGAGCCCAATGTAGGTGATGTGGCCGTCCCGGATGACCGCCTTGATAAGCTGGCGGATATTGCCAAGTCAAAACAGATCATTCCGACGCGCATGACCTTTGTGGACATTGCGGGTCTGGTCAAAGGGGCAAGCAAGGGCGAGGGGCTGGGTAACCAGTTTCTGGCCAATATCCGCGAGGTCGATGCGATTGCCCATGTGTTGCGCTGCTTTGAGGATGGCGATGTGACCCATGTAGAGGGCCGAGTCGATCCCGTCGCTGATGCGGACACGATTGAGACCGAGTTGATGCTGGCCGATCTGGAAAGCATCGAGAAGCGGCTGCAGAACATAATTCGCAAGGTGCGGGGCGGCGACAAAGAGGCGGTGCAGCAGGAACGGTTGCTGAAAGCGGCCGTCGAGGCGCTTGAGGATGGCCGTCCAGCGCGCAGCGTGGAAGTTGATGATGAAGACGCGAAGGCCTGGAAAGGTTTGCAGCTTTTGACGACAAAGCCCATTCTCTACGTCTGTAACGTTGATGAGGCAAGCGCTGCTGAGGGCAACGAATTCTCGGCAAGAGTTGCACAGATGGCGACCGATCAGGGCGCGGCGAGTGTCGTGATTTCGGCGCAGATCGAGGAAGAGATCAGCCAGCTTGAGCCGGACGAAGCTGAGATGTTTCTGGAAGAGATGGGTCTTGCCGAGGCAGGGTTGGATCGTTTGATTCGGGCGGGCTATGACCTGCTTCACCTCGAAACCTATTTCACCGTCGGCCCCAAAGAAGCGCGCGCCTGGACGATCCGCACAGGCACGTCGGCGCCCAAGGCGGCGGGCGTGATCCACGGCGATTTCGAAAAAGGGTTCATTCGGGCCGAGACCATTGCCTATGACGATTTCGTCTCATTAGGCGGTGAGCAGGCGGCGAAGGAAGCAGGCAAGATGCGTGCCGAAGGAAAAGGCTATGTCGTCAAGGACGGTGATGTGCTGCATTTCCTCTTCAACACCTGAGCACTGGAATTGGGGCCGGGACGAGGTCTGGCTTTCTGATATCTTGAACCCGAGTTCCGGTTGATCGGGCCGCAATCAGCGAAGTGCATTTTTTCAGATTTCGAGGGGCATGGTGCCTCTCGGAATGACGTTTTTGTAGGTGTCGGAGTCAAGACTGCATCCGGCGTCATGGTCGTAAGTTATGCCGATATAATTCGCGCATAATCGCCCGGCGGTCGGGCGCGCCCGTCTCCGGCCTCAAATGGCTGTCCGACAATATTCCGCACTTTAGAACGCTTGCGTCCGGAACGACATTCAGGCGCTGGACACCTGCGTTTGACTGACAGGCGGGTGAAGCAGCGTTCGGTGCATGCAAACGAAATTTACCACTGACTTCCTAAGACTTCAGGCAGCGATGTAACTACCAGCAATACCGGGGGCTGAGATCAGCCCGCGTCAGGGCGTCCGGGGCGACAACGTCCCCGACTTCCCGGGAAATATCAGGAATATCAGTAACGGTCCTCTATGGGCCACGGCACTCAGCCTGGCATCGCAGCTTTAATCGGTACCAATGGCCCGTTTTGGGTCGGATACAAGGAAAGAAAGCATCTATGCCTGATGTAAAAATCGACAATTTTGCAATACACCAGCACGTGACCGACGGTCCTCTGCGACAGGGTGACGGCGCTATGCTGCACCGTGCGGATGGCACCTATGCGGCGGCCAACGATCAGGGTGTTTGGAATGACCTCTATGTCTCGGTCGACGAGGATTATCTTCGGAGCCTTCTGGACCTCCAACCGCCGCCCCCTCCGCCGCCCCCTCCTCCTCCCCCTCCGCCGCCGCCCCCTCCTCCGCCCCCTCCTCCTCCCCCTCCGCCGCCGCCCCCTCCTCCGCCCCTACGACGGCGGACGTGCATAACGCGGCGGAATTGGCTTCGGCCCTTTCATCAGCACAAAGTGGCGATGTGCTAACGCTGGCGCCTGGTTCCTACGGCAATTGTCCGTCGATTCCGAACGGCGTGACCATTCGGGGGGCAGACCCGGCGAACAAGCCGGAATTCTCGAAGTTCACCATTAACCGCCGCGACGGAATCACGCTGTCCGACATACATTGCCGATATACGTACAAGTCGGGTGATTCAGATTCGACGAATAAGTTCCTGATCCAGGACAGCACCAACATCAAAGTGCTTGGCTGCAAGTTCCAGGGCGATTTCGACGGGAATGGTGCCGGCAAAGGCCGCGGCCTTCGGATGTGGGGCGCCAACCAAAATGTGCTGGTGGAACGCTGCGAATTCGTTGACTGGTGGAAAGGGCTTGGCGTGAATGGCAAGAACATCACCATCCGGCTCTGTGACATCCACGGCATCAGGTCAGACGGCATCAACACCGGTAGTGGCGAGAACTATTTGATCGAACTGAACTATATCCATGATTTTGGCACGCCCGGCGGCGCGTCCGATCACAGGGATATGATTCAGGCCATCGGTGGTGCGAAGGGTATCACGATCAAGGATAACTTCTTTGATCAGAATAACGGCCTCTACGCGCAGGGTATCTGGTCGGATCACAACAGCACGGACAGTGATCTGACGATCACCGACAATGTTATGATCATGTCGCACACCAACTGCATTGCCTGGATCAGTTTCTCGAACGGGGTGGTTGACCGGAACCAGGTCGCTCAGTGGCGTGATGCCAACGGCCAGGCGCGTCCCGACAATAACCCGGGTGTGGCGATTCCGAAGATGAACATGAATGGGACGCTGACGAGCTTCATGGGCAACCAGGCTCCGAGCATCATCAAGCCTGCATCTTCTGATCCGTCGAACCAGGTGACTAATCTGGACGACAAGGCGGTTCGCGCACAGGCACGGGCGGATGACCGCTGGATTCACTTCTTCTGATCTTTGACCAGAGCGCAGGCGGTCATACTTAAGATCGCCTGCGCCGTTTTCCGGGTTGATCCGGCTCATGATGCGTCCGTTGCGATCCCCGACACTGGGAACAGGCAGTGGGCGCATTTTGTTTCTGATCCTGTCGTTTCGGGCGTCCCGTTGGTGGGGCCTATCGGCGGGCTTCCATGCGCAAAAAAATCGCGGAGATCCATTTTTTGCGCAATCCGTCCACATACCCCTTGTATTGCCATATTATTTGAAGATAGACCCACCAGCGGAGCTGTGGCCGAGTGGTCGAAGGCGCTCCCCTGCTAAGGGAGTAGGCCCGGAAGGGTCTCGTGGGTTCGAATCCCATCGGCTCCGCCACCCACACCATTCTCTGTCAGCACAGCCGACATTTCCCTGTTTTACCCCGACTTTCCGGGGTCTTGCGCTGTGCCTTCTGCGTGGGAGACACCTATGATCCAGTCGACCAGGGCAGAATCCCTCGGCCGTCTCTGCCGCCAGCATCACGCGCTTCGGTTGGGTTTGATTTTCCCTGCTAACAGGGAATTAACAGGGAACTTTTTCACAATTTACAGGGACATTTCCAACGGGAGCAGGGAATGAAGCGCGCAGATCAGGGAAGGTTAAAATCCTGGCTGAACCCGTAAACCCGCGCCTGCATATCCCAGTCGAGCGGGGTCGGTTTTCGGATGATCTTTTCCAGGGTCAGTTCTGGCGGCTGACTGCCAACGAGGATCGTTCTTTGGATTTTGGGCGAGAGGAAGGCGAGTTGGGCTCGGGTCCGTACATATGACTCAGAGTGTCTGGTTGCGGCGGCGATATCGCTCAAAGATTTTTCGCGGCGAAGGTCGGCTGTCGAGATATGTGCCCGGGCCAGCGCGCGCAGCATCGTTCTGTCGGACTCGGGTTCTGGGTCGCCAGCGACGATCTTTCCCTCAACGCCCCGTCGACGCAATTCGAAGGGCGCTTGGATTTGCAGCGCGGAAGGATCAATTTGGCTAGGTTCCAAGCCAAGTTTATTTGCCAACTCCGTCGTTTGGAGATTTAGGACGATGCGTCCTTTGGCGAGTTGGCCTCCCGCCGTTATATTTGGGAGAAGCTCGTGCGCACCTTTCCGTAGCTTCTTTATTAGATTCTGAGCCTTGGTACAGACTGCGTCGCCAATCTGAAGATCTGGCATGACGCAAATCCGATGACCACTGGCCAGATCGCTCGGGTGCTGCGCGATGATGTCCGCAACTGCCTGCTCCAATGCCACTGCGGGCAAAGGCCAGCCACTTGGATCGGTACCTCCGGAGATCAGGCGATTGGAGACATAGTAGCGCAGCCTTCGTCTATGACGCTTGGTACGTGTCGGCGCCAATCGGCCTCCGGTCTCGTCCCGGAGATCAAAGCGGCGCGGAGCAAAATTTCAGTTTTTCAGCACCTGCTTGAGCCGAGTGAGATCGGTCGGATGAAAAAGGAGGGGATGCTTCCGCCGAAGACCTATAGCTCATAAAAACCAGTGGGCGGCTGCTTCAGTGGCCGCCCTTAGATGTTGTAGAGTTGTTGTAGAACATAAAATGGGCGGTCTCTGCGGATCGCCCGTTTTGCTTGATTATCAAGATGTTCAGTGGTGAGCCGTACAGGATTCGAACCTGTGACCCACTGATTAAAAGTCAGTTTTCATCCAGCTTCCTGACTATGTCCGAGCTTGTCTCTATTAGTCCTTTTGTATCTGACTTTTAGTAAAAACGCGCCTTTAAATAAAGACTTTGCGACTTGTCCCCCAATCAGGAAACGTCTACAGTTATCCGTAGTCGTCCACCACAAGCCAGCCGTTTTTGTCCCCCATATGTCCCCCAATTAATATGCGTAAGAAACTCACCGACCGCTTCCTGGAAAAGATCAAACCGTCTGAGGGCGGTCGCGTGACATATTCCGATACATTGAGACCTGGCTTGCAATTAAGGGTGGGCTTGCGGAAAGCGTCTTGGGTTTACGAAAAGAGGGTGAAAGGTGGTCCTAAACGAAAGCACACTCTCGGGGCATATTGCACCTGGACTACATCAGGCCAGCGCATACCTGTACAGATTGGCCTTAGTGCAGCCCGCGAGCGTGCTCTCGAAATCGAACTGGAAGCAGGACAGGGTGTTGACCGTGTTGAACTGGCCGAGCGGACCAGACTTGCGAAAGAGCGAGCTGTAGCAATCAGGATGACTGTTTCCGAAGTGCTCGACATTTATGAACGATTGAAGCTTTCAACATTGAGAACTGGCGAGGAGCGCGCAAGAGAACTCCGCAAGGTGCTGTCGACTTATCCACACTTTCCAGCCAACGATTTAACTAAGGCAAACCTGCAGGCCATTATTGATGAGAAGGCGGCGGCAGGTAAGTTTGTTTATGCAAATCGCCTGCGGTCTTATCTCCGCGCGTTTACCCACTGGGCATCACGCCGCGACTATCTGAAAGAAGACGTAGGTTTTGATCTTGAAGGCACGGGAAGGGAAATGGCGCGCGACCGGGTTTTATCGGTTGATGACGTTCGCAGCATTTATCGGGCAACCTTTGAGCTTGGTCCATTGTGGGGTCCAATGTTCCGTCTCCTGGTTCTGACAGGCCAGCGGCGCGGTGAAATTGCGACGTTGCGTTGGTCGAATGTTGATTTGAAGGCGCATCAACTTACTTTGGCAGGTTCGCAGACCAAGAACGGAAAACCACACATTACGCATTTGTCTGCACCGGCTAGTTCAGAACTCGAAGAATTATCATGTGGCCGCGACAGTTCCGAGTTTGTATTCACCACTACTGGGAAAACGCCCTCGTCCGGCATTTCCAAAGCAAAGCGAAACCTGGACAAGTTGCTTGGGGATGATATTTCGCATTGGCGACTGCACGATTTGCGTAGGGCAATGGCAACAGCATTGGCAGAAGCTGGCGTGCCTGAAGGTGTTGTAGACCGCATTCAAAACCACTCCGCGTCGGGCAGTGCACCCAGTGCTGTTGCGCGGGTCTATCAGCAATCAAACTTGTTGCCACAACGTGCCGTTGCGCTGAATCGATGGGCTGAGATGGTAACACATAAATCCCCTAAAATTGTTCGCCTGAATGGATGAGAATAAGAAATACGAGGGCAGCTTAAGAGCGAAAGTCTGCAAAGATGGGTCGGAAGAATATTGGTGTGAACTGGTTTCCCACGGCATCCCGCACAGAAAGAAACTAAGCTCAGGTTTGACGCTTTTGGAAGCTCGTTCTCAAGCCACTCAGTTGGAACGTGAGCAAATCAATGAGGAAATTGCGAGGCGTCAGTATTTCCATGTCGAGAGTTCGGGAATCAGCCGTGGTGTGTCGGGTGATTTGGCAGAGACCAAGGTGGGGAAGTTTCTAATTCGCGAACTTGAGATTGAACTCGATAATCTATCCAGCGAACAGCTTTCGGAGTTCCATTTAACGATATTGAAGATGCATTCGCCGCAACCCTACGACATTTCTGGAAAAGACTTGCGTGCGAGTAAAAAGAAAATCAAACAAGCTCAAAGTGCCCTTTCAAAGATCCTAAACCTGATGGATGAACTTAGGTACGCGCCTACTGAGAACTTCCTGAGCGCATCGATGCCGGGCGTTTTGGAAACAGTATTTTCATTGTCGCAACACTTGATCGAAGTTGAACGCCAAATTGAAGTCGATTTGCACCTTCGTAGTAAAGCACCAAAAGGTGATCATGCAAAAAAATACTTCTGCGAGCTTGCGATCAGAGCTTTCTTGACTTGGCAGCGTGATTGGCGTGATGACCAAGATATAGGCATAACATACCCCGAAGACTGGCGGGGTTCATTCAAAACTACAATTGTAGACGGTGAGCCAGGGAGCCCAATGCTTGTGTTTGTCGATAGGGCAACAGAAGATTTTTATCCAGACATATTGGGATGGGATTTCAATGCTCATCATTATGCCAAACAACTTAAGTATTTGGTTGATCGCCCAGACTCTCAACTGGACCTACCCGTTCGAAAGCGTGAATAGCGGAAAACCGTTCGGTTTGCACTTTGGCCTAATCTACTCTGCTAATCGAAAGTGCCCCCATGCATCCAAGATAGCATGAGGAAAACATGACCTACCCAATTGCCGATCCTTCCGTCCGCACTAATGCTGTAATCGAGAGCGCGCGGGGCTTGCACGCAGTCCAAGGCTTTGATCCCGAAGACGCCGTTCAACTGACCGCATATCAGGAGTACGTCAAGAACTGTCTCGTCCAATTGGTTGCCATGTACGCGTGCTCCAAGCGCTACCTGAAAATTCCTGAAGCTGCGGACTATAGCGGTCATAGTCGCAGCGCTCTTTACGAAGCTCATAAGCGCGGTGAACTGATCTTCACCAAGTTCGGTGGTGCAACTCGCATCGAGAAAGCCGACCTTGATGCGTTTCTCGATAGCACAGGCGTCAAAATCGAAGCTGCCGAATAGAAATACCCCAGCCGGACGGACCGGACTGGGGCTGGTTTTCTTAAGGTAGCAACCAAGCTTCTAGCGCAGTTCAGTTGTCCTTTCGACTTGAAGGAGCTCGAAATGAAACAAACAGTCAACATACTCCCGAAAAGCAAGTGCTGCACAATGCGCCGTCCTATGTCGCCACTGGAACAGCGAGTTCGCTTCATCCTTTGGCAGTCTGGCGTCTCTGGTGTCTCCGCGCGCAGCATTGCCCACCATATCTATGGAGCGAGCCTTTGATGAGTAGCCACCACGAAACGGCCGACAGCTATCACGCCGAACTTGCCCGGCATGGCAAGCACCGCGTCATCATCTGCAAGGATGGCCATCAATACATACTCCAATACCTCAAGAAACCGGGGGCTGAGAGTCCTTGGGTGGCAATCGCATATTGCACCACCAAAATGGCCCTTATCCGTCTCAGCCTCGACGTGGAGCCGGGCCTTGAGCCCGGATTGAAGGCACTGCCTGAACGGGCACGATTGTCTGAGAAGCAAACACCACTTCTTTCCCCATTCTGAAGGGATCTCATTAATGATTCATCCCCGCCAATTCACAGAACACTTGGGCGGAACGTGGTATCGCAGCTATGGCACCGCGCCCTGTCCTGCCTGCCAAATCGAGCGTCGCAAAGACCAGAATGCTCTTACCATCAATGCAGGCGATCGCCGTTTGTTGCTTCACTGCAAAAAGGCTGGCTGCAGTTTTCGCGATATCCTCCGCGCAGTTGGCATAGCGGGTACGACGCAAGAGTTTGACCCCGTAGTAATGCGACAAATGGAGCGCGCGCGCGCTGAGAAAGCCGAGAAAAAGCTGCAACGCGCCCGGTCCATCTGGGCGCAAGGTCAGTCAATCGAAGGCACGCATGGCGAGGCTTATCTTAGGGGGCGCGGCATTATCTGCGCCATGCCAGGCAGTCTTAGGTGGTTGCCGGATACGTACCACACGCCAAGCGGCACGTTCTGCGCGGCTATAGTGGCTGATGTGTCCACAGGCGGGATCCACCGCACATTCTTCACGAAAAGGGGTGAGCGCCTTAGGCAATCGGCCAAGATGATGTTCGGCCCTTGTCGTGGTGGCGCGGTCCGCCTTTCAGAGTCTACCGGGCCGCTTGTCGTGTCTGAGGGCATAGAAACGGGCCTGTCGCTGCTGAGCGGCCTTCTGGACGGCCCTGCGACTGTATGGGCTGCGCTGTCCACGTCTGGCATCAAGGGCTTGAGACTGCCACCCATCCCCGGTGAGTTGGTTATCGCGACAGACAGCGATGATACCGGTGCTGGGCATGCGGCGGGAAACCGTCTGGCACGCGATGCCCATGCACGAGGCTGGAATGTATCTCTGATGCCTGCTCCTGACGGCCAGGATTGGAACGACGTTCTGCGTGGCGGGGTGGTGGCATGAATATCGCAGGAGCCGCAGTGCACCCGTTCGATCCAACCACAGATTGGCCTGAGCCGGATATGACTATCGGTAATCCTATCCGCCCGCCCGCGCCGATCATGAGTGATACGGAGTTCAATCAAGTCTATGGCCCTTGGGCACAGTGGCTGCGCAATGCTGCTGAAACCAAGAACGCGCCAATTGACTACGTTGCTCTGTCGCTTCTGACGACTGCCAGCGCTGCTATCGGCAATTCGCGCTGGGCGGTCCCTTGGGATGGATGGTCCGAGCCGCCTGTTCTCTGGGGGATGCTGGTTGGCGATCCATCTTCGGGGAAAAGTCCGGCGCTTGATGCTGTGCTAGACCCTGTGAAGGAATTGGAGCAGGAGCTGACCGAGACTTACAAGGCCCAGCTTTCGGAGTGGCAGGCAAAGGATGAGATTGCCAAGCTGCAACTGGCACAGTGGAAATCTGATGCCAAAACCGCGTTGGGTGACGGCGACGAGCCACCGGCGAAGCCTGATGAAGCGGACGCCGGGCCTAAGCCGGTCAGGCAGCGTATCCGTGTTTCAGACGTGACCACAGAGAAAATCGCGGTGCTGCTTCAGTCCACATGGCGCGGGCTGCTGCTATCTCGTGACGAGTTGTCCGGCTGGATTGGCAGTATGGATCGTTACAGCGGTGGCGGTGGTGATCGGCCCTTTTGGCTGGAAACCTATGGGGGCCGCTCCTATACGGTGGACCGCAAGGGCAGTGACGAGCCGATACTCGTAGACCATCTTTCAGTATCCATCATCGGCGGCACTCAACCGGACAAGCTTGATAGCCTTCTCGTGAAATCGGATGACGATGGGCTGTTGTCCCGCTTCGTGACCGTCTACCCCGATCCAGTGCCGTTGAAGCGTCCGGATGCAATCATTGATAGCGATGCTCTGTCAAACGGACTGAGCCGGTTACGTGAATTGACGCCCGCCAACGATGAACAGGGAAACCTGCGCCCGTTCTATATCCATTTCTCGGATACCGCTGCGGATGCTTTGCATGAGTTCCGAAGACAGTGCCGTGAATGGGAGGGTGATGCCAGCGGCCTGTACAAAAGCCATATAGGGAAAATGCCGGGGCTTGTGGTGCGGATTTCCAACGTCTTGGCGCATCTCGATTGGTGCGCATCAACTGACGGGCAGTACGTTTCAGCAATCGACGTAGGCCATGTCGGGCGAGCCCGTCACCTTGTCGGCGAGCATCTTCGCAATCATGCATTCCGGGCTTATGGCATGACAAAATTGCCCGTTGAGGTTCAGGGCGCAAAAGTCATTGCCGGTATCATTCGAAGCGAAGGCCTGCGACTATTTAAAGTGCGCGATATCCAACACAGAGGCCGCACTGGGCTTGCGACAGCAGGCGAGGTTCGCGCGGCCCTGAATGTCCTGATCGACGCAGATTGGCTGCGGATGGTGAAAGAGGATTCCGGCGGCAGGCCAACGGTCTCCTACGCCGTCAACCCCAGGCTGGAGGACGTGTCATGAGTAAGTGGTTAGCGATAGCCGAACAGGGCGAAGACAATCTGAATTCTCTTACCGACAACCGGCAAGAACTGGCAGAAACACCCTTTTTGCCGGTTTCTGCCGTATGTCGGGATAGGAAATTAGAGAAATCCCGCGCCGAGAACCTCAGAAAACCCAACCTTGAGGAAGCGCTGGCCCCTAAGAATGACCCTATGATTTCCATAAGGACGGATGGGTCTGACTACCCCAATGGCACGTCTCCCGGTGGCCGTCCTGTCACCTATACTGGCAAGGTCGTTTCGCTGGATGCGTGGCGGCGGCTTTCGGAGTGGGAAAAGCACGGCCCCGACGGCTGGCAGTGGAATGGCAAAACCCAGAATTGGGAGGTGCCGTCATGACAGTTTATCATGCTGGCCCGTTAAAACGTCACAGGGCCACGAAGGAGGAAATGGCCGAGCGGGCGAATTTTCTTATTGCCTACGCAAAAACACATTCGCCGGTAACGGTCAGGCAATTGTTCTATGCGGCCACAGTCGCCAACCTGCCAGGCATCGAGAAAACAGAAGCCGGGTATTGCAAAGTTCAGGCCCAGGTTCTCAATCTGCGTCGGTCGGGGAAAATGCCCTATCATGTGATTGCAGACGCCACTCGGTTCATGCGCAAGCCTCGTACCTATGACGGCTGGCAATCCGCCTTGGTGGCGACCGCGCAGGCTTACCGGAAATCACTTTGGGTGGATACTGAGGAGGTGGTTGAGGTCTGGCTGGAAAAGAATGCTCTGGCTGGTGTGATATCGCCGGTAACGAATGAATATGACGTGCCGCTAATGGCAACGGCTGGGTTCACGTCTGAAACCTTCGCTTTTGAGGCAGTAGACGACCTGCGGGGGCAGAATAAGCGGCTGGTGATTTACTCCCTTTACGATTTCGACCGCAGCGGCCAATCCGCAGAGCAATCATTGCGCGAAAAAGTCTACCGGTTCGGTGCCGGTTTCGATGTTGATATCGAGTTTCATTCTCTGGCGCTGAATGTGCATCAGGTGGAGAATTGGGGTTTGCCCGCTAGGCCACACAAGCGCGCCACAACAGCAGACAAGGCATGGCCGCACTCGTATGCAGCTGAGTTGGACGCAATCCCGCCCGACCAGCTTAGGGATTTGGTTCGAGGAGCGATTGAACACCACATTTCCGCACATGAGCTTGAGGCATTGAAGCAGGTCGAAAAGTTGGAACGAAAAACTCTGGAAGACTTCATTTATCAGTAGGCCGCATGGACATGACCCAAGCGACCAAATTCGCATCATTGCCGCTGAGGCCGCCATACAGGCCGTCTCAGGGGCTACCAGCGCCACAGACGCCCCCAAACCCGACTGAAACGCGCCATAGCCCCCTGACGCACGCGCTGCGGCTGCTGGCAGCACAGGAACACGCCGCCGCCATCAAATCGTTCGTCAGCCCGGCACGGATCGACATAGAGGTATCGGTTGTTACCAGTGGCGGCGATGTAATCAACACGGGTGAAGGTCATGAAACTTGAATCCATCACCGGACCAGAGCTAAAGGCGATACGCCGAAAGGCCGGTATCAATCAAACTGAAATGGGCAAACTGATAGGCGCATCGCGTAGTGGCGTCAGTTATTGGGAGACCAAGCAACACCCACTCACCTCAAAGCAGTATCGCTTTGGCGTTCCGGCAATGATGTTCAAGGTCCTGGGTGTCGAGATTTTGCCGATTTATCAGAGGTCAACGCGCGCGCGCGGGTATGGGGTTTTACCGCTATATGACGCCGCGCAGGCCATGCTGGATCGAGAGATGGAAAGACGGCGTACAAAACTACAAGCGCAAATGGATCGTCGCCGTCAGCAATGCGGTGCGAAAACCCGCAAGGGTCACCCGTGTCGCATGAAATCAGAACCCGGCAAGCGGCGCTGCAAGTATCACGGTGGAAAGTCCACCGGGCCAAAAACCGCAGAGGGCAAGGCTAGGATTGCAGAGGCCCAGAGAAAGCGTTGGGAGGCCTATCGACGCCAGGTGAAATTAGCTCAAGAAATCTCAACGATATCAACGCCGGTTCCTGTCTAAAGTAACGGAAAATGCAATGGAAATTAAATGCCTGACCGTGAAAGCAGCTTGATATGGATAGGATATCTGGACCCGCCGCATGTAGGGCTCACGTGGTCGCACTATCCATGGTAGAATTCGACGCATGTAGCCCGCCGCGCCGGGTGGCTGATGCGCAATTATGCGCGCGGCTGGAATTGCGAGTACTGTTGCGAGTTGATGCCGGTCTGGAAAAGAACCGATGCGCGGTTTTGCTGTGAAAGCTGCCGCAAGATGGCGGCGCGTCGTCGACGGCGGCGGAAAGCAAGAGATTGAATGACAGCTATGCGGACATTGCCGACGTTCGCAGTATCAGTTTGAACGGTAGCAATCGACATCTAATTCTTTGTCGTCGCAGC
>NZ_JAIMIB010000025.1 GCF_019966515.1 Roseovarius aestuarii
CTTGGTGGTTACGATGAGCCAGAAACCCTCCCTTATCAAATCGCCTCAAAATGTCCCATGAGCGCTGACGTCAGACAACGTACATACCTCCTTTAATACCACTCATGGGCAATTTTTTCACAACCTTCCAGTTTACTTTTCAGCCAAAGCAGGCTTTGGCAACTGACGCATTGAAAGCCAAGTTTGAGCCCATCCTGTGAGTTGGCTTTTCTTGCTGCGTGCGCACGCAGCAAGGATTCTCGCTGCAAAGGCATAAATTTCAACGCCGTCCTGCGGCAGGAAGAACAGCCATTCAAATATGCCGCAGCAAAATCGAAGTCTGCGATGACCGAGGCGCGTATATGCCGCCCTTGGTCCATGCTCGACGCAAACTGGTCTTGGAGGGCGAACGGCGGGAGGCCGATCGCTTAGCTTTCAAATGTCGATCTTCTCGGCAATGCTCAGAGCGTCTTCAAGTTCAACGCCGACACGCTCACGAACATGGTCTTGTGTGGTGAGGTCAGTGATCTTCAGATTCCGCAACTAGCAAATCATTGATCGAGTGTCGCAATTCAATTTACACATCGCTGCCATTGCACCGACGTGCAACACTTTTGGCAATGACGGGAGGCCATGGAGACCTATCAAATCGTCGTCGGACAAGCGATCTTGCTAGCAAAGTTACCTGCCGGCGCGGCTTGCAATTCTCATAAGTTAATCCATTACACGTGCGTAGGGCTTACATTTTAACTAATTTTTCGTTGGACGCATATTGACCAAAAGTCAAAGTCCGCCTTTCTCTTGAGAGCGAACCCCTCAGCGTAGTGGCAGAAGGGTCGGTTTTTTGAATTTCAGCGTCAGTTCTGTCAGGCAGCAAGCTACATCATTCCGCCCATTTCGCCCATATCGGCCATACCTCCGCTTCCAACGTTCTTAACGGGCCTGTCCGCCACCATTGCTTCGGTTGTTATCAAAAGACCTGCGACCGAGGCAGCATATTCCAGTGCAACTCTGACCACTTTGGTTGGATCAATAATGCCCGCTTTTAGCATGTCCACATATTGCTCGCTCTGTGCGTCAAAACCAAAAGTCTTGCTTTTGTTCTCAAGCGCCTTGCCTACGACGACGGACCCGTCGACCCCCGCGTTTTCAGCGATCTGGCGCAGCGGAGCCTGGATTGCGCGCCGCACTATCTTAATGCCAGCCTGCTGGTCGGCATTCTCGCCCGTCAAGCTAGACAACACTTTGCCCGCATGGACCAGCGCTATGCCACCTCCGGGAACGACACCTTCTTGTACAGCGGCGCGGGTCGCGTTCAATGCATCGTCGATCCGGTCCTTGCGTTCCTTGACTTCGGTTTCTGTAGCACCGCCAACGCGAATAACTGCAATGCCGCCGGCCAGTTTGGCCAGCCGTTCCTGAAGTTTTTCTTTGTCATAATCCGATGTCGTGTCTTCGATCTGTGACTTGATCTGAGCGATGCGCGCGTCAATCTCTGACTTTTCGCCGGCTCCATCAATAACGGTCGTGTTGTCTTTGTTGATGATGACCCTGCGAGCTGTACCGAGCATATCAATCGTGACTTTTTCAAGCTTCATGCCCAGATCGCCCGAGATCATTTGACCGCCCGTGATAATTGCAAGATCCTGCATCGTGGCTTTGCGGCGATCACCAAAGCCGGGTGCCTTCACCGCGGCAACTTTCAATCCCCCGCGCAGTTTGTTGACAACCAATGTGGCCAGAGCCTCGCCTTCAATGTCCTCGGCAATAATCAAAAGTGGTTTGTCAGCTTGAATAACCGCCTCGAGCAGCGGAACGATCGACTGCATTGATGCCAGCTTTTTCTCATGGAGCAGAATAAGACAGTCTTCCATTTCCACCATCATCTTGTCTGCGTTGGTGATAAAATACGGACTTAAGTAACCACGGTCGAACTGCATACCTTCGACCACCTCGGTCTCGGTTTCCAGGCCTTTGTTTTCCTCGACGGTGATCACTCCGTCGTTGCCGACCTTTTGCATCGCATCAGCGATCTGCAGGCCGATATCGGCTTCACCATTAGCCGATATGGCCCCGACTTTCGCGATCTCTGCACTGTCAGCGACAGGGCGCGACATTGCTTTGATTTCCGTGACAACAGCTGCGACGGCTTTATCAATTCCGCGTTTCAGGTCCATCGGATTCATGCCGGCAGCTACTGCTTTCAGACCTTCCTTGACGATGGAATGGGCCAATACGGTTGCAGTTGTCGTGCCGTCTCCGGCCTCGTCATTGGTGCGGGATGCGACTTCGCGCACCATTTGCGCACCCATATTCTCGAATTTGTCCGAAAGTTCAATTTCCTTAGCGACGGTTACGCCGTCTTTGGTGATCCTCGGAGCGCCGAAAGATTTGTCTAGCACCACATTGCGGCCTTTGGGGCCCAGTGTGACCTTGACGGCGGTGGCGAGGGTATTGATGCCGTTGAGCATGCGGTCACGGGCGTCCGTGCCGAATTTGACGTCTTTTGCAGACATGTCGGTATTCCTAATTGAGAAATGTTTAGAGGAGATTGCGAAGTTCAGGCCATGATGCCAAGAATATCGCTTTCCTTCATGATCAGTTGCTCTTCACCGTCGATCTTGATTTCAGTGCCGGGCCATTTTCCGAACAGAATCTTGTCGCCAGCTTTGACGTCCATGGCAATACGCTTACCACCTTCGTCTTTTGCGCCGGCGCCGACAGAGATGACTTCGCCTTCTTGCGGTTTTTCCTTGGCGGTGTCGGGAATGAGGAGACCGCCCGGTGTTTTCTCGTCGCCTTCAATTCGGCGAACCAGAACGCGGTCATGTAGTGGTGTAAATGGCATGGAAATGCTCCTTTTCGGGATTTCCGGGGACAGGTGGCATATTTGCTGAAAAATTGGCACTCGCCACACGAGAGCGCCAATCTTATCAAGATGGCTATCGCTACAAAGCGAAACAATGGGCGATCTGAAGTATATTAACAGGATCTGTCGCACATTGCCCGGACAACCATGTAATCTCGCCTATTTGACCTTCTTTCCCGCAATGGAAATAGGCGGTTTTCCGGCCAGTGAATTCGCCGTTGCAGAGACTTTGGGCTTCTCCTGCTTCGGTTTCTTGGCCTCTTTGTTTCCGCGCTTGCTTTTGCTTTTGGCCATGGTCTTTCCTTCCAAAATTGCAGTGATCCGGTGCCGGGATGGCAGGGTGATGACTGCGGTTATCCACTGACTGCCTTGGGTGGCAGGCAGCGATCTGATTTCTGTTTGCCCGGATCGCTAAACCGCGGCTTCGTCGAGTGCATTTTGTTGACTGCGCGAGATGGTCGTGACCGGTGAACTGAAGAGGGCATGGGCTATAGCAAGGTCTTCAGCCGTGTCGATCTCGGTCCAGTTCAGACCGGTAATATCGAGCGCATGGAAAGGTGCCGTTTTTGCCAGCAATCGTTCATAAGCGGCTTCATAGTAGTCCTGACTATGAGCCTTGTCCTCCATCATCAGCGCCAGCTCGGCAAAGAGCAGTGGGGCGGCTTTGGCACCAATCTTCTCGATACCGATTGACTCGCCTAGGGCCATCTTGGGATCAACGAGTTTGCCAACTTCCAGAACGCGCATTTCGTCATCCGCGACAACTTTCACCTCTTCGGCTTCAAGCGCGATATTGCGGTCGACGCAAAGGACGTTGGGATGATCGCAATCAATGAGGCGCCTCAGGATTTTTGTATCAAACACGACGTCGGCGTCGAACTTCAAAAATTCCGAAACCCCGATGGCACGTGAAGCCAGCATCAGGGAATATCCGGTGTTGGTGTCATGGTACCTGTCGTTGACGACATAGGTGACTCGGATACCGCGGAATGTCTTGTCAACAAACGTTCTGATCTCATCCTCGCGATGACCCAGCACCAAAACGAATTGAGAAACACCACAACTGAGACAGTTCCGGATCATCCGTTCGAGGATGGCAGAGCCGCCAACGGATAGCAGGCATTTGTGGTTGTGATCCGTCAGCGGGCGTAGTCGTGATCCGATGCCTGCAGCCAGAATGACGGCCTTGGGCGCGCGATAGGTTTCATGGGCCATGGGTGATGATGTCCTGTGCAAGCGGCTGTTGAGCGCGCTATTTGTGAATAGGATGTCTGTGATCTTCCTGAATGCTCTGACCTTGGCTTATGGCCCGGTAGATGCCCCAGAACAGTTGACTGGCCGCAAATACCCAAAGCATCGGTTCTAGCTGGTTCAGCAGAAGGGCTGCGGACAGCATGAAGATGAATACACCTTCATCGAAGTGGAATATCTTACGTTGCTCCCTGACAAACCACTTCAGGTTGGCCTGCAATCCAAAGCCGAGACCCGCCTTGGGCGTGACCTGGTTCAGACGGGCCATCCTGGCTGGATAGTAAGGGTCGCGCAGGGTTCCGATTTCTATCGCGATGTATTTCACATAACCGCGCAAACCATAGAATGCGATGCCGATCATGGCCAGAAAGACCGGTGTCACGCTCAGCGACTGCGCATAGGCCGCATAGCCAGCTGCGCCAAACCAGAGTGTTACCTGCAACTGATCCGTCAACCTGTCGAAATAACTTCCGGCATATGATGACACCCGCCTGTAGCGGGCCATCTGTCCGTCCATGCAATCCAATACGTGACTGAGGTGGATCAGGATTGCCGCCGCAGCGAAAAACCAGATGCCGCCAAACACGATGGCAACTGACGCGGCTAGCGCGACAAGAAACGAAGCAGCTGTCAAGCGATTGGGCGTGATCCAGGGGATATCGACCGCTCCATAATTCATGGCCAGCGCGATGGGGGCGGTCACGAAGGAGGACCACCATTCGTCATGCCGGGTTTTTGTGGCCCAGAGTGCTGCTGCTTTCCCGATCATATGCGCGCCTTCGCCAAAGCAGCTTTCTGCGGTTCCAGCATCACAAGATTGGTGTTGGCCCGCCTGATAGGCGCAACCAGATCAGCTGCCTCAGCCTGCAATGTCAGCAATACATCCTTAAGCGAAGCCAAAAAGAACCAGATATCCTCGCGTGACAGTTCCCCAATATTGCCGACCTGAAAGACCTTGCCTGCAAAGCACCCCTTGCCCTCGTAGATGATGATTGATTTTTCGCGGAGCCGCTCGCGAACGTCGCGCACAGTGACAGATGCAGGTACTCGCACAGTGGTGAGCACCGAACACATATCTTTCTCGGCGATCAGGAAATCGAGGTTAAGCTTGCGCATGCCTTCGCGCAGTTGATCCGCCCGCACCCGAATGCGGGCAAAGCGGTTGTTCACACCTTCGCGCAGGATGTTGCTCAGGGCCTGCTCAAGCGCAAAAAACAACGGCACGGCGGGTGTATTCGGTGTTTGCGAACTGGTTCTGAGGAAATCATAAAAAGTGGCCAGGTTCAGGTAGGTGGTCTTCGCCTTGTGGCTCGCAAGCCGGTTGAACTGTTTTTTCCGTCCGATCACGAAGGACAGGCCGGGATAAGATCCAATTGCCTTGGAGCTGGAACCGGTACAGAAGGCGATGTTACAGGTCTCCATATCCACATGCTCTGCGCCCACGCTGCTGACGCCGTCCACGACAAAGATTGCACCGTGGGCCTTGGCCAACGTGCCAACCTCCGCCAACGGGTTCAGCATGCCCGAACAGGTTTCGTGATGTGCCATCGCCACCACGTCAATCTTGTGGCTGGCGAGAAAAGCATCGAGCTGCGCCAGATCAATCACGCTCCCCCATGGCACATCAATCAGATGCGTTCTTTTGTTATGGAGCAGCGACGTCTTGTATAAGCGCTCACCAAATTCGCCATTTGACAGAATTAGGATGCTGCCCCGACCAACAACGGATGACAGGACCGCCTCGTTCGCGGCTGTGCCAGAACCGGTGATCACAACGGCGCGGTAACGGTCGCGGTTCCTGATCTGAAAAAGCGACAGCAGTTTATGTTCTATGCTGGCCAACAGAACGTCAAAATCAGGCTCACGATGGCAGATGTCCTTTTTCGAGATCGCCTTGCGCAGGGTCTCGGCCACATTCACAGGGCCGGGAGTAAAAAGCAGATATTTGTCCAAGAGCGTTCAATCTCCTACGGCTGCAAGGCAAGTGGCCCACAACCGCTTGGTTGTTGTGCGCCCATGAAGGAACTTCGCTCAGGTTGCGAGCAAAGAAATCGAGAGGGGGCATATCGACTTAGAAAACAGCGCCGTGCCTCGGGCTGTAACAGTGTTGTTCGAAAATCGAACATTTTTGGGGGTAAAACAGCTTCATCCAAAAAAATCATGTAGAACCGCCAAAAACGCGGATCGTCAATGGCGCTCTGAAATAGGCATCGTACTCGTCCTCGGTCGCCCCTTTTATATCTTTAGGCAACATGTCCCCAACAGCTTGCTCCTCGGTATATGTTGATCTGCAAGTATAGCCATTCTTTTCAACGCCTTGTCATAAATCGATGCCGTAGGTTTACCAGCGAATCTGCAAGCGCCTGATCTACGTATCACCTCCGAGGCGGTCCATTAGTTACAGGAGCCGCAACCGGTCGCGACTTCGACCCCTTGCATCGCCTGCAGACCCGCTCGCCAATTACTTCGCTCCAGAACGCGCCATTGCAACGACGACAACTGCGCTTTTGACGGGCATCTTTTCTGGGGCGAGACCGCTCCGTCTCCGGAATCATGAATTTGACCATCGGTGCCTCGTTTCGCCTTTTAACGGGTATGCCAAATCGCCAGGTACGCACCGTATCAGTTTCCGTGCCTGTACCTCCCGCTGCCGACAAGAATGCGACTGACTCAGGCTGCAATATTATTCCCAGGACTTTCTGAGCTTTTTGCAGTGCTGCCTCGGCGGCTTTGTGATCTTCGAGTAAATATCGTCGGACAACTGTTGCCATTCTGCTTTCGGCGCTGCGTCGGGTGTCAAGATCGACCGGGGCATTATTCATTATTGTACTCTCTCACATCACTGCGTAGCCGCAGAGCTGACACCAAGGTAAGGCGGGTCTGTGTCAGTTTTCGGGTCGTAAGTCTGCATTCCATCAAGGAACTTGAACAAGTCGCTATCCGTCGAAAGAACGAGAGTCGTTCCTTCAGAAATCATATCTTTGTAGGCCTGCATCGTGCGTGTAAACTCGTAAAACTCCGCAGCCTGGGGGCTGGCATCGTATGCGAGCGCATAAATTTCCGCAGCAGAGGCATCGGCCGCACCACGGATTTCCTCGACCGCACGATAGGCTTCGGACTGGATCTTGTTTAGATCGCGTACGCGATTGCCACGAATGCGCGCCGCCTCGCCATTGCCTTCGGAAAGAAAGCGCTCGGCGATCTGCCGGCGCTCAGAAATCATTCGGTCGTAGATCTTTGGTCGCACGCTCTCATTGTAGTTGATCCGTTTGAACCTTATGTCGAGCAACTCGATCCCGAAGACTCGGACTTTCTGAGCAGCAGCCTTAAATATCTCCTGCTCGACAAGCGCACGGCCCTTCTGGATCGGAACCAGAGAACCGATATCCTGCGCTCGTTCTTCATCCGTCAAAAGTGTGTCACGCAAAGGCGTCCGCCCTCGCGTCGTCCGGATGATCTCGATCAATTCGTGCTTGGCAACGGCATTCCGCGTTTCGCTGCCGAGGATGTCATCAAGGCGTGATTGGGCGCTGCGTTCATCTCGAAGGCGCAGAAAATACTGCAGCGGCTCCGTGATTTTCCAACGCGCAAAAAGATCGACCGAGATATAGAGCTTGTCCTTGGTGGGCATGTCAGAGGGATTACCATCCCACTCCAACACCCGGCGGTCGATCGGATTGACGTCCTGAATGAACGGTACCTTTAGCTTCAGACCAGCGGTCGTGATCGGTTCTCCAACAGGCTTGCCGAATTGGGTGATAATGGCCTGTTCGACCTCGCTGATCGTGTAAACGGCGCTGGATGCAGCGAAAGTTGCTGCAACTGCGATCACGGCGACGATGCCAGGTAGAATTTTCATGGTTTGTCGCCCTGTTGCTGGTCGAGGTTAAGAAGCGGCAGAATGCTACCCGTTGCACCATCGACAATTATTTTTGACCTAATTCCAGGCAGCACTGCCTGCATGGTTTCGATATAAATCCGTCGCCGGGTGACATTTGGCGCTTTTTCATACTCCGCCAGAAGGGCCGTAAACCGGGCGGCATCGCCTTCGGCCTCGTTGACACGTTTCAAACGGTAGCCGTCCGCCTCGCGGATGCGCTGATCCTTTTCGCCCTCTGCCAGCGGGATGATTTTGTTGTATTCGCGGCGCGCCTCGTTGATCAGACGTTCCTTCTCCTGCTGGGCCTGGTTAACCTCGTTGAACGAAGCCTGAACCGGTTCGGGAGGGTTGATGTTCTTCAACTGCACCTGATCAATGCTGATGCCCATGGCGTATTTTGTGGAAAGCGCCTGCATCTTCAAAAGCGCCTCGCTCTCGATTTCCTGCCGGCCAATGGTAATGACCTCGTCGACTGTTCGGTCACCTACGACTTCGCGCATCACGGATTCTGAGACATAGCGCAATGTTGCACCGGGCTCGCGTACCTCGAACAGGAACTTGACCGGATCGGAAATCCGGAACTGCACCACCCATTCCACAAGTGCCGCGTTCAGATCGCCCGTGACCATTTCAGTCTCCCGGCGGCCATCTGTCGGACTTTGGTAGAGATCGCTTGCACCCGGTGTGGTAAAGCCAAATTCCTGCTTCAACTGTCGCTTCACCGGGACAATGGTCGCCAGATCGATTCCGAGTGGTAGCTTGAAATGAAGTCCGGGCGGAACTTCGGCAGAAAATTTTCCGAAGCGCTGTATCACCGCGACCGAGTCGCTCGGGACCGTGTAGTAGGACGACCATGCACCTAAAGCGAGCACCGCCACTGCGCCTGCAGCGATCAGTTTCCTCGTGGGTGGGCGACCACCGGGGAACATTTCACCCAGACGTTCGCGTCCCTGCCGAAGAATTTCATCCACTTCCGGTGGCGCACGTTTTTGTTGATTTTTCCACGGCCCACGGTCTTCGGGGCCATTGTCTTGGGGGGGCATATGCTATCCTTCGCAAATAGGCTTTGATAAGAATATCCCTGCAGACGAGCCCGCCGGGATATATCGATCTTCCTTCGAGGGCTATTCCGCCAGAGTTGGCATGCCCTCGTTTTCGGCGGTTTGGATCATGGAATCTTCTCGGAAACGGCTTCGCGGTTCTTGACGCTCTTCCTCCCGGTCCAACATCTCAATGTCAGACACAGTCGAGCGCGAAGCCGAATATAGATAGCGTATCTGCATTTCGGAGACGCCATCGGCCTCCATCACGAGACGGGTCATCGGATCAGCCAGCATCTCTTCAAGTAAAAAATCGGCGAGGTCCTTGCCCGACAATTTGTCTTTCGCGCGGGCGCTGTTCAAATCCGCCAATGTAACTGTCAGTTTGCGCGCCAGCCCGGGGTGCGATACGCGCGGATGAAGATGCACCACCACACAAGCTTTCCAACTTTCAGGATCCAGATGGTTCGGCGGCGCAGAGAGCTCGGTTTCGAGATCGTATTCTCCCGCCGGTAGTGTTTCACTAAAATCAGGCACGGTGAACGGGCGAACAAAGATGGCAGTGCTTTTACAAAGTGGGCCTTCCATTTGCGCTCTCCCGTTGCTGCAACGCCGGTTCGGCGTCATTAATTTTGAGGAGAAATTTTCCTCTCATCGTTGTTTCTTATGAATCCTTCAGGCCTGCCACGGGCTTTTCAGGGCCGGTTTTGGACGCCTTGGTCTCATGCTCTTTTTCTGATGTTTCCACAGGCTTCGGCTTTAGTACCGCAGCCGCTCTTTTGGTCAGGTCTTTGAAGGACATCATTTGATCCTTTGATTGTATGCAAGTATTTGCAAATATGGTTGATTTGGCGATTGACGACCCGTCGCGTATTCACGACGCTTCGAGGTCGAGGGCAGCCACGCAGGCCTGCGCCAGATCGCGATCTGGAGTTTCTGAACCGGGCATCGTGGCCCAGCCAGCGCTCATCACCGCATCTCGCTGCTTGTATGTTGACGTCTCCCGGATCGTTGCCAGTTTCGCAATGCGGTCAGAGTCGGTACGTGACATATCGAGGCACACGGGAAGCAGCGCCGCAATCACGCTGTCGCGGGACATGGCGTTGGCCATCTTGTTTGCGCCTCCGCCGGTTACCCAGCCGCCCCAGGAAAAACCAACGGTGCCAACAAAGACTGCGCCAATCAGGGCACCGTAGATGCCGGGTTTCAGCCATTCGGGAGTATTCATTTTAAGTCCTCCAGCGGGGAAAGCGCCGCTTCGCTGGCATTTGCGTCATTTGCAAATGCACGGTCGCGACCGAGTGTCGCGTCCAGGTCTTTCTCTGTGGTTGGGCGCATTTCGGTGTGGCCAGCACGGTCGCCTTTCCCTTGCACGATCAGGTAGGTCGCTGTTCTACGATAGGCCTCAAAACTCAGCCCATGCAGAGCTTCTTCTTCGACAATGACTTCATATTCGCCTGCTGGAAAATCGTCTGAGTATCCCGGCAGGGAAAACGAATGAGTAAACGTCACCATTGATCTGGATGACCGCGTGTTCATCTTTGGGCCTCCGCCAATTTCGGTATATGTGTCCGGCGCAAAAGCCGCGTTTCACCCTGGACAAGGGCGCGACAGTGTCAGATCTCCTGTGAACAATACGCTGTACTTCGCAACCGGACGCTGATCGGTGTTAGTGCTCACCTATTTTTTTCGATCAGATCAAAACATGCGGGTCCCAACCGACTATCAGGACGGCCACACCCTTTATCCCACTGATATGCATCAGCGCGTTGCGGCTCCGCTACCTTTACTGTCGTGTTTGTCCGGCGCTGTTTGGCGCCTAATTCAGCGGGAGATCAAGATGGCCGACAAAGCAGTCAACCACCCCGATGGGAACAATTTCGATCGGTTTCTCTACGCCTCGGTTGGCGAAGACAGAAACGGATACGTCGTGACCGTTCTCTCTGCGCTGGCACGACTCGGCCTTGACCCCTGGCAGGAGGCGTCAGAACTTGGTGCGTTGTCGCGCGACGTTGCGCACAATCGTCTTAGCTCTCTGCTGTCCGGCTTTGGTGATGTCCCGGCACTTTTGCTTGAACATGGCTCAAAGGCGAGAGAATTGGCGCATCTATTGCCCCAAGATCATTCCCAAGAACGAAGTCGGCCAGGTTTGTCAGCAATACAGAGGTCGCCAATCTCCGGAGGAGCAATCGTTGCGATCCTATTGGTACTTGCGCAGGTATTCTTCCTCGGCATCGTGGGATCAGGAGAGTGATTTCAACACCTCCCAGCAAAACCAGGTCAGGTGACCGAACGAGATTGACCGCGCACGAAGAGGCAGCCCTTTGGGTGCTTGAAGAGCAGTTCTGGACCGGCGGTTTGGATGGCGCCCGTACGACAACCGCACAAGGTGCGGTCATGATCTTCCCCTATCCGGTTGGTATCCTTCAAGGTGACAAGATTTGGCAGTTTTTGAAACTTGGAACACCGTGGCGATCAGTCAGAATGTCGGATCAGAGCTTTTCACGACGGGGCGACATTGTGGTTCTCGCCTATGGGGTCTCGGCAGAGAAGCCTGATACAGTGATTTACGAGGCGTTCTGCGCGTCAGCCTATCTTCTCGATCATGGGAAATGGATACGACTTTCCCACCAGCAGACTGCCATTTCGTGATCTTGAGAATTGCGAATACGAATTTTCTATCCTGCGGTGGCCATGCTGTGCTGCAAATAGCGGTGCGCCAGGCCTTTAGCTCAGGGTTGAAAACCTGCTCATGCTGCAACCGCAACAAATATGCTGCAGCTGCTAACATACGTCAGTGCGGACAACCGCAGTAACCTACAATGTGCAGCGTGTTCGCCGAATATGCGGCGACACTGTTTTTCCGAGTATCATAGATGCGCTTGAGCTGGACGGGTCCCGATAATGTCTGTCTGGTTCAAGCGCCTCTAGTTCGCGGAAAGTCCAGGAAAGGACAATCCAATGACATCCGAGACAGACAAGATTTCCGAAAAGATGAAAACCGTCAAAAATGCCTGCGATACAGCCCCAACCGGGCTCAAAAAGGACGTGGCCATGAAGCATTATCAGGCTGCGGAAAAGGCCTCAACGGAAGACGACGAAGTCGAGACACTCAAGGAACTCGACGCGGCAACACTTGCGCTTTCATGACACGCATCGTCTGACGTAGTCACCCGGGGATACCTGACGCTTGCCGACGGGTGGCTCTTGTCATTTTAAGATCGGCCCGATGTGATCCAGATATGTCGGGTCGAACTGTGCCAGTGCAACCAGACGATCATAGTTGTCGAACGTCACGTGGCCGTCGCGAAACGTAACCAATTTGTCCTCTCTTAGTTTTCGCAGGACCCGATTGACATGCACCGCACTCAATCCCAAAGCATCAGCGAGATGGTATTGAGTCAGCGGGCAAGCATAACCTCCCTTGCTCCCCATACCGACAAGCGCCAGTCTTGCCCCGAGTTCGAGCAAAAAGTGTGCCATGCGTTCGTCAGCATCGCGACGCCCAAGACCGACTAGGTGTTCGACCACCATCGCCTCATCTCTTGAAGCCGCCCAGAGTATGGCTGTCGCAAGTCGCGGGGTTCGCGCGAAGGCCCCCAAAAGGTCGCCAGCCAGAACTTCGGCAGCCTGGATATCTACAATTGGCTCTATACTGTGATCCGACATATGCAGCAGTACGCTGCGCAATCCCAAAAAATCGCCCGGTATCTGAAAATCGACGATCTGGCGCGACCCGTCGGGCTGGGTTTTGTACGAACACGCCCAGCCCGCGGCCAGAATATACGCCGCTTGCTTCGACTGTCCCTGATGAACAAGGTCACGACCGGCGACGAAGGACCTGCGCCGCTTGTGTAACCGTTCAAGAACCGCAAGCTCGTTCTCGGACAAAGCGACAAAGGCAGAGAGCTTTCGGGTAAGTGGGCTGTTTTGGATCGCGTTCAATAGTTTTTCCAGAATCTTTGAAACCTCACGAAGAAGTCGACTTGGGGACTGCTTTCGATCAGTCCAGCATACCGCAATTCCTGCAAGGATGGCGAAGTTCATCAGGATTCCATTGATTCTTTACCTCCTATCCGCAGGAAGGAACGCATTTGATGCCCGATCATACAGATTACTCAGGATTAGCAGCTCTCTCTATCTGCGAGGCGCTTCTTCTTGCCTTGGGTGATCGCAAACTTCTACCGGAGCGGGAGATCATAAGCATTCTCCGCGATGCCGCGACAACCCATGACAATGCCGTCGGTACAGAAGCCGAAATGGCCACGCACCAGGCCGTTTCCAGTCTGATCAATCAGATCATCGATGGCGGAAACTCGGTTCGGCGACCATGAGTATGGTCACCAAAAGCCAACGTTTCAACCTGCAGGAAAAGGGCGTGTTCATGGAGCTTAGCCCCGAGATCAGGGCTCGATTGAGCAAGATAGCCGAACGGTTCGGCATCATTACCGGTTACGTGGGCAATGCCCGCCAGCCCAAGCAATACCAAACCGAAATATTGGAAAACCAAGATCTGAGACATTTCTCTTTCATACAAAAAGGACGAACCCGATGCGTTATGCGACCAAGACGAAACTTTTGTCAGGAACGGCGCTACTAGCGGTCGGGTTCCTGTCCTCTGCCGTGCTGGCACAGGATGTAACAATTGCCTTTGCCGCAGATGAGCTGGGGGCAACTTCCTACAACCCCGTCACATCGAGCAACCTCAACTCTGCGACATCGCTCATTTATGACAGGCTTGTCGAACAGGATGCCGACCAGTCCTATCACCCACATTTAGCCACGTCCTGGGAAGAAGCCCCGGACGGCATGTCATGGGTCTTTCATCTCAAGGACGGTGTAACGTTTCACGATGGCACGCCTTTCAACGCGCAATCCGTGGCAGACTGGATCCCTGATTTCACCGACACTGAAAACGCGTATCTTGTCGCAGCCATTGAATCGGTTGAAATTGTCGATGACCTGACCGTCAAGCTGGTCATGTCCCGGCCCGAGCCGAACCTGCTATACAACCTTTCGTCTACCTTTATGGGCGTTCCGGGGTCTGCGGCTTACGAAGAAATGGGCGATGAATTCGGCGTCTCCGGCGCGGTAGGTACTGGCCCGTTCAAACTGGATAGTTTTGCGATCGGGCTGGAAACCGTTCTGGTGCGCAATGAAGACTACGCCTGGGCGTCTGATCTGTCAGAAAACCAGGGTGTCGCACATGTCGGACAGATCACGTTCCGGGAGGTTCCCGATCAGTCCACCGCTTTTCTAGAACTGAAAACCGGAGGGATTGACTTGCTTTTGGGCGTTCCCACGGATTTTCTGGAAATCCTGAAAGTCGAAAGCAATATCGCGATCATCCAGATGCCCGGAACGGGTATCAACTATATGCCGATAAATGTGACATCGGCCCCGTTTGACGACATCAAAGTCCGCGAGGCCACTGGCCTGGCTGTCAATCAGGAAGCAATCGTTGCGTCGATCTATAACGGTGTTGGCGCGCCCGCGCATAATTTCCTGATTGGTTCGCTTCCCGAAGCTCAAGTCGATCCCATGCTGAACGTTACCTATGACGTCGACAAAGCAAATACCCTGCTGGAAGAAGCTGGTTGGGTCATGGGTGATGGCAACGTTCGCACGAAGGACGGCACACCCTTGTCGGTCAAACTCTTCACCCAGAACGGCACCGAATTCACTTCGCTCACGCAGGTGATTCAGGCGCAACTGGCCGAGATTGGCATGGAGGCAGTGATCACCGTTTTTGACAGCTCTACCATCCGCGACGAATACAAGAACAACCGGCATCAACTTGCCGTGCGGGGATATGACTGGAACAATTCCGACATTCTGGACTGGTTCTTTTCCGGCAAGCGGCTGGGCTATCCGAACATCTCCATGTGGGAAGACGCCGAAGGTCAGCGCTTGAACGATGTCGCGATGGAGGACAGCAAGAACTCGGATGAGCGGATTGCCAACTTCAAAGCCTATCACGAGTATGTCCTGTCGCAGCATCTCTTTGTACCGATCTACCAGCCCACCAAAAACATTGCTTACAATTCGGATCGGGTGAATGTGCCTGACCCGGTGCGTGGCACACGGTTCCGGTCGCAGACCGTGCTCGACATGACCGTTGTTGAGTAAATCACTTTGCTGATTACGCCCATCCCCGGTTCCGGGGGTGGTTGAGACATGCACCCTGAAACGGTAGTCTTATGCTTTTGCGATACATCTTCTTTCGGGCGTTGATGCTGATCCCCGTGTCGATCTCGATCTCGGTTGTGATCTTCATGATTGTGCACCTGCTGCCCGGCGACCCGATTGATAACCTTATTCGGGTGGGCTCGTCACCGGATGACCGGGCGGCGCTGATCACCAAATACGGGTTGGATCAGCCCTTGATCACCCAATACTTCCGCTGGATCGGCGCGATGTTTCAGGGCGATTTCGGCGAGGCTATTGTGTTGCGTCGCCCCGTGGCTGACCTGATTGCGCAAAACCTGCCATACTCTTTGACACTCGGCGGGCTGGCCTTTGCTTTCTCCAGCATCGTGGGAATCGCCCTTGGAACCATATCGGCCACCACCCGCTCGACCATTGTGGAACAATTCGTGCGTGGGTTTATCCTGCTCGGCTCGACCGTGCCTGGGTTCTGGCTGGCGCTTTTGATGATCCTTTTCTTCTCGGTGCAACTGCAATGGTTTCCCGTCTCCGGCGCCAAAGGTTGGAACAGTCTGGTGCTGCCGGTACTGACCATCGGCTTTGGCGGTGTCGCACTGGTCGCAAGGGTGACGCGTGTTGCCCTGATGGACGTGCGGCGCGAGGATTTCGTGACATTGCTGCATGCCAAGGGTTTGCCGTCACGCACGATCCTGACCCGTCACCTGATGCCACACGCCATGCTGCCCGTGGTCACCATTCTGGCGCTGCGGATCGGCTGGATTTTGGGCGGCGCCGTGACTGTCGAATTTGTCTTTGGCCGCCCCGGTCTTGGTTCCCTGCTGATCCGCGCCCTAGGGCAACGCGACTATCCAGTTGTTCAGGGCTGCCTGTTGATGCTGGCGCTGGCGGTGATGCTCGGCACGTTGATTGGTGATGTGGCGCAGGCCGCAATGGATCCCCGTATTCGAGAGGTAAAGAAATGACGTCGATGACAGGCACCGCCGCCCGAGCCATGGCCGGATTTGGAGGGACCGCAGTCGGCCGCGCCTTCGGCTCCTGGCTGGGAAAAATAGCGGGCGGGTTTCTGGTTTTGCTAATCCTGACGGCGATCTTTGCGCCCTGGATCACGCCGTTTGATTACGCAGCACAAGATCTGATGAACGGCAACGCGCCGCCGGGTTGGCCGCATCTTCTGGGAACAGATCAATTTGGTCGCGATGTGCTCTCGCGGGTCATCTACGGCGCGCGCACTTCGCTTTCCGTCAGCGCCACGGCAATCGCAATATCCATCACTGTCGGAATGACTCTGGGTGCCGCAGCGGGCTATTTCGGCGGCTTCTTTGAGCGCGCGGTAATGACCGTGGTCGACCTGACGTGGTCGTTCCCTGATATCCTGATTGCGCTGATTTTCGTGGCGATCATTGGCCCTGGTCTGACCTCGACCACCTTCGCAATCGCCATCGCCTATCTGGCGCAGTTTACCCGACTGACCCGCGCCCAGATCGTGCGGCTAAAACGAGAGACCTTCATCGAGGCCACGATAAACCTTGGCGCCAAGCCACGCCATATTCTGCTGAAACACCTGCTGCCCAATGCGATTGCGCCAGTGATCGTGGTGGGCATGCTCGCCATCGGCGACGGCATCGTTCTTGAAGCGACCTTGGGCTTTTTCGGCCTGGGTGCGCAACCGCCCACCCCCAGTTGGGGGGCGATGATGTCTAGCGGCACGGCCCAGCTTTTCTTGAGCCCCTGGGTCATCATCTTTCCCGGTGTCGTCGTTGCCGTTACAGTGATTGCCGTGAACCTCTTCGGCGATGAGTTGATCCGCGCGCTTGATATCCGCGACCGGATCAGGGGGGCATGATCATGCTGGAAGTTCGCGACCTTGAAGTTGCCTTTGGTCCCGTGGCCCCGCTCTCAGGCGTCAGTTTCTCACTGGCCAAAGGCGAGACACTCGGCATCGTCGGTGAAAGCGGGTCGGGCAAATCCCTGACCGCGATGAGTGTGATGGGACTACTGCCCTTGTCAGGCGGGCGGATCACTGCAGGGTCGATTGTCTTTGACGGGCAAGAACTGACCACTTTGGCCGAACCCGCCTATCGCAAGCTGCGTGGGGCGCGGTTGGGGCTGATCACCCAGAACCCGATGACGTCGCTGGATCCGCTGCAAAAGATCGGTCCGCAGGTGGATGACGTTGCTGTGCTGCATCTGGGCATGACAGGATCTGAGGCCCGCGCACGCACGATCGATATTCTTGGCACATTGCGCATCCCCGAACCTCAACTCATCTGTGACCGCTACCCGCATCAGATGTCGGGCGGCATGAAACAGCGCATCGTGATTGCCATGGCGCTTGCCGCTGACCCCGACGTGCTGGTCGCGGATGAGCCGACGACCGCACTTGATGTAACCGTGCAGGCCCAGATCATCCGCTTGCTGGACGATCTGGTCAAAGAGCGTGATCTGGCATTGGTTCTGATCACCCACGACATGAGTGTTGTCGCCCAGACCTGCGACAAGGTGGTGGTGATGTATGCAGGTCGCGCGATTGAACACGGACCCGTCGAAGCCATCTTTGACGCTCCACAACATCCCTATACGCAAGCCCTGATCGGCTGCATCCCAAAGGGTCTGAGTGATGACGAACATCTGACGGGTATTCCGGGTACTGTCCCCACAGTGCTGAACTATCCCACGGGCTGCCCGTTTCATCCGCGCTGCCTCAGGGCAGAGGATGTCTGCTCAACGGATCGGCCTGCATTCGTGCAACACGGGCAAAGTGCTGCCGCCTGTCATTTTGCCGGTGCCGCCCCATGACCAACAAGCTTGAAGTGCGCAACTTTTCCAAACAGTTCACCAGTCCCGGCGGCCCATTCCGCAAGGCGCGTGCGATGCATGCCGTCAATGATGTTTCATTCGATCTGCCTGCGGGTCGGGTCATTGGCGTTGTCGGAGAGTCTGGCTGCGGCAAGTCCACGCTGGCGAGATTGATCCTGCGATTGATTGAACCCAGCACGGGCAGCCTGAAGTTTGATGGCGACGATCTGCGCGCCAAAACGCCGACACAGATGCGCAAGCTGCGCGCTGACATGCAGATGGTGTTTCAGGACCCTTATTCAGCGATTGACCCACGCTACACCATTGCCCGTGCGGTGATGGAGCCATTTGAGGTGCAGGGACGCAAACCCCAGGGCACCGCGGTTGAGGAGATCGACGCGCTTCTGACGATGGTCGGCCTGAACCCCGGTCTTGCCGGCAGCTTTCCGCACCAGATTTCCGGCGGACAGAAACAACGTGTCGGTATTGCCCGTGCACTGGCCCTGCGTCCGTCGCTGCTGGTACTGGATGAGCCGACCGCATCTTTGGATGTCTCCGTTCAAGCGCAGATCATCAGCCTGCTGGAACAGCTGCGCGACGATCTGGGGCTGACCTATCTGTTTATCAGCCATGATTTGAGCCTAGTGCGCTACTTCTGCGACGAAATACTGGTCATGTATCTGGGCCGTGTGGTCGAGGCGCTGCCGGACACGGACCTGCCTGCGCGCCACCCCTATACCGCGACCCTTATGGACAGCACCTTCGCGCCCGATCCAAAGTTGCGCCGTGTCATTACCTCCCTCGAAGGCGAAGTGCCCAGCCCGTTCAATCTGCCGCCCGGTTGCGCTTTTGCAGATCGTTGTCCGGGGGCCACGGCTGTGTGCCGGACAGAAACGCCCATATTATCTGCATTGGACGGCCATCCGGTCGCCTGCCATCATCCCCTCTAGAGGAATACGCCCTTGGTTGCCCGCATTCTGACCGCTGAGATTTCGCACGAAACCAATACGTTCAATATTCGCCCCACCGATATTCAGGATTTTCAGGATCGCTATCTTCTTGATGGCCCTGCCGCAATTGCGTCGCGTGGAGAAAAGAACACGGAACTCGCTGGTATTCTGGAAGTCGGGCGCAGAAATGGATGGGACCACACGCATGTGATCAGCGCCTCGGCCGGACCCGGCGGGCGCGTCACAGACCGAGCTTTTGATACTCTCTGCGCGCCCGTTCTTTTGGCGGCGGAAACTGGCGGTTGGGATGGCATCCTGTTGATCCTGCACGGCGCCATGGTCACCGCATCGCATGACGATGGCGAAGGGGAACTTCTGCGCCGCCTGCGCGTTCTCACTGGCCCGGATTTACCGATTGCTGTTACCCTTGATCCACATGCCAATGTCAGCGCAGCAATGTGCGCCCAGGCGCAAATCCTAGTTGCCTTCACCACATATCCGCACGTCGATATACGGGCCGCAGGGTAGCGGAATTGTTGCAGCGCATGATCGACGGCGATATTGCGCCTCAAACCCTGCGGGCGCATCGGCCAATGCTGGAAGAGGCAAATGGCGGCCGGACAGACATTGGGCCGATGATCGAACGGCATGCCATGGCCCGGGCGTTTGAAGCACGTAAAGGTGTTTATGCCGTCAGTATCAACGGGGCATTTCCCTGCGCCGATATCGCCGAGGTCGGCCCAACCGTTTTGGTTACAGCTGAAATGGGTCAGCCCGGTTCACAGGAGATCGCTGAAGAGATTGCCGATGATATCTGGGACCGGCGCAATGAGAGGCTGAATACCTATCTGACAGTGGCTGAGGCGGCCGAGGTTGCACGCACATGGAAAAAAGGAAGCGGACCTCTGGTGATTGCGGATTATGCCGACAATCCCGGCTCGGGTGCTTATGGAGATTCCACGGCACTGCTAACGGCGCTTCTGGAAGCAAGTATTACGGATGCCTGCTTTGGCCCAATGATCGACCCTGAAACGGCAGCTTTGCTTCAGGCGCAAACTGTTGGCGACACCGTCACCTTGAAACTGGGCGGTAGGACGGCACCGGAATTCGGCGGCGGACCCATCGAGATCACTGGTCGGGTGATGTGGCTCGGCGATGGCCTGGTAACAGGAAGTGGCCCGATCTTAGGCGGCCTGCAGCGCAGTTTTGGTGCGATCGCCGTAGTGCGGGTTGAAGGTATCGATATTCTGATCGTAAGTATCGCCCATCAGATGCTTGATCTGCGGCAGTTCGAGACATTCGGAATCCTCCCTCAGGATTGCCGGGTTGTGGCACTTAAATCCATGCAACATTTTCGTGCGGCCTTTGCCCCAATTGCGGGACGTATCATCGTGTGTGACAGCGGTGCCTTATGCACGGTCAATTATGGCGCATTACGCTATCGCGCTGTTCCACGTCCGATGCATCCTTTGGACATCATTCCATCATCATAGTTTTAACGCGGAAGCGATGGGAATAGCATGTATCCGCGACCAGGTTAACACGGCTGGGTGTTTCACTCGGCACGCTCTCGGTTCAACGTGCAAAAGTCCGGCCAATTGTATCAAGCGCACCATGCCGAAGCTCGAAGATATGAGCATTTTGGAGTCGAAAGAAGGTAGCGTTCTGCTTAAGGTGCCGCTGTGCGTAGAAACTTCCAAAATACCCTTAGTTGGATACTTGGCGCTGTCGTCATTCCGGGTGCGGAATTTACTACAACGCCCGTCAATGACTGCTTTTCAAGCTGTATCCAGAGCGAAGAGTCCAACGTCGTTAGTATTTTCTGAATCTTGGAGTTTTGACCTATGTCGTCAAGCGAAGAAACCAGCCATTCGCTCAGAAGCGGCAAAGGTCGGAGAAGTCCCGCTCCTCGATTGCCGGTCCTGGCTGCAGCGAAAGGGCTGTTTGAACTCCGCGCCTCAGAGTGGCTTTGAATGACCGGTCTGGCGACATCGGCTGCAACGCAGCGATGAGTGTGCCGCACCTGCGAGCGGATGCTGCGTCAGCAAACTCCCGGAAGGGAAACGGCAGCAAAGTCCGCTTGGCGGCCGTTCTAAGACTATTATCTAAAATTCCGTTTTGCGGGACTTTGCCGCCGTTTCCCTTCCGGGAGTTTGCTGACGCAGCATTCGCTCGCGCGTGCGGCACGCTCATCTCTGCGGTGCAACTGATGTCGTCTGACCTGTCATTGAAAACCAGTCTGAGGCGTGAAATTCAAACAGCCCTTTCTCTTCAGCCAGGACCAACTATCGAGGAGCGGATATTTCGACCGAACCTCGTTCACAGTTGAATGTCAGATGTTGATGGCAAAGCAGAAACTTTTCGAGAGCACCGGACTTCCGGGAAGTGCCGATTGTATTGAAAAACTCCCGATTTGGGGCTGGTCGATGAATTTTTTCGCTCCACAACTCCATTGAAAAATTTCGTCGAGGGGCCGGCCAAATCCGCTCTCCGGCGCTGTCCGGTCGCCTCGTTTTCTCTGACGCTCAATCAGGTCTGACTTTCGCGAGCGATGTGGTTTTGGCGAAGAATTACGTTTTTCAATTTTGGAGTTTTTCAACACAATCGGCCAAAAAATCGACTTTCGGCCAATTCATTTGCAGCCTAGATTTCATGGCTCGCGGTCTCTAATGTTCCCGCCGGGGAGGACTGAGTGTGGAACGCAGACTTGCAGCCATACTTGCAGCCGACGTGGTCGGCTATTCGCGCATGATCCGTGCGAACGAGGAAGGCACGCTCTTGGCACTTCAGGCGCTACGCCAAGAATTGATCGATCCAAAGATTGAGGAGCACCGCGGGCGCATCGTCAAACTCATGGGTGATGGGCTGCTGGTCGAGTTTTCAAGTGTCGTGGACGCGGTAGCCTTTAGCGCCGAAGTTCAAAATAAAATGGCAGAGAGAAATGCCGCAGTACCACAGGCCGAGCAGATCGTGTTTCGGATCGGCATCAATCTGGGCGATGTGGTCATCGAAGGTGACGATATCCATGGCGATGGTGTTAATGTGGCCTCCCGCCTTGAGGCTCTGTCGGAACCGGGCGGGATGTGCATTTCCGATGCGGTTCATGATCAAGTGCGTGATCGCCTGGATCTGGGTTTCGAGGATTCTGGAAAGCAGGAGGTGAAGAATATCGACCGTCCGGTGCAGACATGGAATTGGTCTGCGCAGGCTGCCGGAACATCGCCGGTGCCAGCCGTTGAAGATGCATCGCTGCCGCTGCCTGACAAACCCTCCATCGCGGTTCTGCCATTCGACAACATGTCGGGCGATGCTGAGCAGGACTACTTCGCCGACGGCATGGTCGAGGACATCATTACCGGCCTTTCGCGCATCAAGTGGCTGTTCGTCATCGCGCGCAATTCGAGCTTCGTCTACAAGGGCAAGGCTGTGGACATAAAGCAGGCCGGACGCGAGCTGGGCGTGCGCTACGTGCTCGAGGGCAGCGTCCGCAAGGCGTCAGATCGCCTGCGTGTCACTGCGCAGCTGATCGAGGCGGAAACCGGCCGGCACGTCTGGGCGGACCGTTATGACCGCACGCTCGACGACGTCTTTACGCTCCAGGACGAACTCACGATGACCGTGGTTGCAGTCATCGAGCCCAACCTGCGTCAGGCCGAGATCGAGCGGGTTAAGCGCAAGCGACCCGACAGCCTCGATGCCTATGACCTCGTGCTCCGTGCTGTTCCGCATGTCTATCCGGCGATGCCGGACAGGGCCGCCAGCGCGCTGCCGATGCTTGAAGGGGCGCTTGAAATGGAGCCTGAATACGCGCAAGCCCACGGCTTTGCCGCGTGGAGTCATGAAATCCTATTTGCGCGCGGCGGCGGGCACGATGAAAACCGCCTTGCGGCGATCCATCACGCCCAGGCGGCCATTGCCCATGGACGCGACGAAGCCATTGCGCTTTCGCTTGGAGGCTTTGTCATGGGCCTGGTGGCGCACGACCGCGACGCTGCGCGCCAGGCCTTCGAGGCAGCGCTTGCGCTTAGCCCGTCATCTGCGATTACCTATAACCTGGGCAGTGTCGTGGCAGCCATTGCCGGAAATGCTGACCGCGCCATCGAGTGGGGCGAGCGCGCGCTGCGCTTGAGCCCGGTCGATCCGATGAACTACGCACCATGGATGTCGATTACTTACGGACGGTTCCAGCGCGGTGAGTACGAGGCATCGGCGGAGGCAGCGCAGAAGATTTTCCAGGCTAATCCATATTGGAGCACTGCGCACGTTCTTCTGGCGGCGACGCACGCAAGGCTCGGACGGGTCGATGCGGCCAAGACGGCCGCCAACCGGGTCCTTGAGCTGGAGCCGGGCTTTACGATCAGCGGACTCTGCGCCGCCTTCGACATTCACCCGTCAGTTGCCAAACCCCTGGGCGAAGCGATCAGCCTGGCGGGGCTCCCGGCATAGATGCATCCGACCTATTTCCGTTTCTAAACGTACACCGGCTGGCGTCGAAACTTGCTACAGCCCGTATCGATCCACGTGAGATAAGGACGTTTGTTTGAATTACGTGGTCGTGTCACAGTGCATATCCAAACGTGTCGCAAGGTCCGGTGAGGGTCAAATATGCCCGTCAAGGCAAAGTCAGCTTTCCTGAACAGAGAAAGCCGCCGCACTAATTCACCTCTACATTCAGAACGCGGCTTTCCATTGCTCGGTGTCCACGAACCAACGTTCTTCGACTACCTTGTCGCTGTTGAAGCGAAATAACACAGACAATTGGCTGCCTTCCGGCACCTTGTCGCATTTCCATTCCACGATCGAGACGACCTCGGCCCTGTCACCGATCTGGCGGATGGAGTTGATTTCGAAGCCCGCGGGCAATGCGGCCCCCAGATTGTCTAGCGTTGAGCGAAAAGCGGCTTTGCCGTTCAGTACATCATTCTGGCCGGGCATCACAAAGACCATGTCATCGGTGTAGTCGGCGACAAGAACGTCCCAGTCTCCACGAGCAACGGCCTCCCATCCGCGCGTTACAATTGCGGCGGTGCTGGTGGTTTCCATATCGAGGGCTGTGTTTCCAGACGTGTTCATTTCATTCTCCTTTGGTTGTGCATATGGTTTCAGTCTACTAGGGGAACGCCAAGCGCGATATCGACCGCGTGCTGTATTTCGGCTAATGCATTTGATGTATTCGCCCGTGCAACCGCCTAAGATATCACGCCGGATAGGGACGGGTTGGGGAAGAATTTGGGTAAACCATCATCGCCTATTGATGCACTCAGTGCCCGTGAGCAAGAGATTGCCCGCGCCTTTTCCAGCGGTGAAAGCTACAACCAGATTGCGGAGCGATTGTGCATTGCACCATCGACGGTGCGAACACATCTGACGACCATCTATCGCAAGCTGGAAATTTCTTCAAAGCTCGAATTGCACAAGCTGATTGCAAATCCCGGCGACGCATCCGAACCCAACGCAAAACCGACACTGCCCGACAAACCCTCGATTGCCGTTCTGGCCTTCGAGAACATGTCAGGTGAGCCAGAGCAGGAGTATTTCTCCGACGGCATCACAGAAGACATCATTACCGCACTTTCGCGGTCACCGTGGCTCTTTGTTATCGCCCGAAACACCACCTTTACCTACAAGGGAGAGAACGTTGACGTACGCCGCGTGGCCTCGGAGCTTGGCGTGCGGTTTGTACTTGAAGGAAGTGTAAGGCGCTCAGGCGATCGCGTTCGCGTGACAGCGCAGCTGATTGACGGTTTAAGTGGCGGGCATGTCTGGTCGGAACGCTATGATGGCCAATTAGAAGACGTGTTCGACCTGCAGGACGAGATTACCCGCAATGTTGTCGCCTCGATCCAGACAAGCGTGCACCTGACCACCATTGATGAGCCGGTCGAACGCAGCGCTCGTCCGGACCTGACCGTCTGGGAGCTGACAATGCGGGCTTGGCATTTGCTCTATGACTTCACGCCTGAAAGTTTTGCGACAGCGCAGGCACTGCTAAACCGGGCCCTGGCGACCGATCCGCAAAGCGCTGAGGCCAACATGGTTTTATCACTGATCCATCACCACACTGCTCTGATGGGCTATGCCAGCGACACACAAGAGACAATGAGGACAGCTTATGCACTTGGTCGACGTGCGACCGAATTGGATGATCGCAACGAATACGCACATTGGGCCTTTGGCATCAGTGGCTGGGGGTTGAACAAGCACGACGAATCCATTGTCGCGTTGGAACGCGCGGTCGAACTGAATCCAAATTGTTCACTGGCCTATGGTAGCCTTGGAACGGCACTGGGCTTGGTGGGCCGGACAGAAGAAGCGATCAATAATCAGCAGATTGCGATCCGATCAAATCCGCGCGACCCCAGTATCTTTTTCCGTTTTTCCGGGATCGCTCTGGCGAGCTACCTTTCCGGGGAATTTGACGATGCGATCAACTGGGCTGGCCGCGCCATTCACCGCATGCCACGTTGGTATTTTGCGCATCTGGTGCTGGCAGCAAGTCATGTTAAATTGGATCGGATGGATGAGGCACATGCGGCAATCTGTGCCAGTAAGAAAGTTCTTCCGGATCTATCACTATCTGATCTGGATCGCGTGCCATTGAAAGAACCAGCCTTGATGGAAGAGCTGCGAGAATGCCTTCGCCGGGCCGGACTGACGGGCTGACGCGTTCAAATGACGTGCTGACAATAAGATCTTATACCTGCCCTATAGCAACTCACGCCGACAGTCCGCTGTTGATGAAATTGTCGATGTTATCGATCATCTTGGTAAAGTCCTGCTCGGTTTCGAAAAGCATATGATTTGGGCTGTTCAGCTGAACAAAAGAACTGCCCTCTATTTGACATGCGAGTAGCTTGCCTTCGGAGAGCGGGGCGACGGCGTCCCTGTCGCTGTGCAGAACCAAAGTTGGCGTTGTGATTTCCGGTAAGAGCTTGGCCACGTTCATGTCGTCAAACATGGCGCGAAACTGCGCGATGTTTTCAGCCGGTCCGCAGATTTTTTGAAAATCGTTGAACCATTGCATCTGTTCTTTTGATGCTTCCGGCATAAACAGCGTTGTCAGTGTTTGCCGGATCGCCGGGTTCTCATTGCCCCAACTATGGCGAATAAGGCTGACCAATGCGTCACTTTCTTCGCGATCCGCGTCGTTACCGCGGTGTTTGCGGCCCCTCGCATACCCTCCATTTAAAACAAGATGCGACACCCGGTCCGGCTGGCGAAGCGCATAGGCGATGGCGACAGATGCACCTTGAGACATGCCGAGGATCGCAAGTTTTTCATGGCCGTATTCATCAACAATCGCCGCCATATCATCGACCATACGCTCAAAGCTGATATCGACATCGGACCATTGCGAAAGACCGTTTCCGCGTTGGTCATATCGGATCACCTGAAACTTGCGAGACAGGTGCTTGAGGTAGCCGCTATAGACCGGGTTTTCCCAGTCCATGTCCAGATGCGACATCCAGCTACCAGCAATTAACAAGGGGGTGCCATCGCCCGAAATGGTATGCGCAATCGAAGTGCCATCCTTTGACCTGGCAAACTTTACAACAGGCATTTGTCCGGATTGCTGGCAAGACTTGGTTAGCTGTTCACTGACAGAGTTTCCTGTTGTCCGGCTCTGCGATTGAATGGAAACCGGCCCGATCAAACGAAACCCCCGTCGCCCGACGGTTTCAATGTATTTCGGTTCCGAGGCATCATCGCCAAGTGCCTTGCGAATTTCAAAAATATTCTCGCGAACCAGATCAGGGCTCACATGCAAGCCCGGCCACGCTGCCTGCAGGATATCGTTGCGTGACAGGACAGACCCGGCGTTGTTGATCAGGCAGGCCAATACGTCAGTGGATTTGGGTGACAATCCAGAGAGGTCTCCCCCTGACGACAAACCGCCATCCTCTAAGTTTAGAACCCATCTCTTCATTCAGTTTTCCAGTGATGCCAACAATTCCAACGATACAGCAACGATAGCGCAACGGCAGTGTTTTTTGATCCTGCATAGGGTGGTCTTGGAACCAGCGAGGAAAATCGCGATGCAGGAAATTCTGAAAGCCCTCGACACCTATCTTGCCACCAGAGTGGCAGGCGACGCCGATGCCTGGTTGTCGAACTGGGATGAAGACGGGGTTCAGCTTTTCCCAGGCGCCCGCGCAAGCAACAAGGATATGCTTCGCAAGACAACACCTGCACGTTTCAAAGCCATTCCCGTCAATACGTCTTCTATGGAGACCGACGACATTACAGTGATTGGTGATTACGCCTTTGCCTACGGGCACTTCACCCTTGAGCGTGTTGTGAATGGCGAACCAGTGTTGTTCGACGGGAAATTCCTCACGGTCTTGAAGAAACAGGCGGACGGAACCTGGAAGATCTATCGTGATTGCTCAAATTCAAATGATCATTGAGTGGCGCGCCCTGCGCCAGATAGACTAGGGTTAGCTGGTGTACGCCGGGTCAATATTTGAGTTGAAACAATCTATGTGAAATTTCCACTTGCCGTCTTTCTGGCGTTTCAGGATTGACAGGAACTTACCATCCGTTTGAGGTTGCGCGTGTTCTTCTGTGTAATCGCATGTGTATCGACCTCTTGCAAAAGCAACGTCGCCGAGGACTTCGATTTCATCCAATTCGATGACGAAAGACGACACCATGTTCTTGACAAATCGCGGCGGCAGAATTCTGCGCAGATCGTCCTTGTTTCTTGAAGGCCCGCCGGGCGGCATCTGTGTTCCATTCTCATCCCAAAGAGACAGCCACAAATCCGCATCAGCCGTTTCCCATGCCAAAGCATAGTTGCGATAGATATCTTGATAAATCTCTTTGACCGTATCCATTATTTTTCCTTTGGCAGATCACAAGGCCGTCTGCTAGCGCGCTAGGATAAGAAGACAGCGATTCTGCGAACAACACCAGCTTCATGGTATTCAGGAAAACTCCACGCGTCTATCTTATGATACACCAATATCGGTTGCCGCCGTCCGCGAGCCGCCCACAAAGGCAGCCAAACGAACCCGTCCTTCGATAAGTGTCTGTCATGGCTTTCCAATATCTCGTCTATTGCAAACGATGGTTAAAAAGATTGCAGAAAAATGGATGCGCTTAGCGGCGCACCATCTCACTCAGGGTGAGGCATGCAATTACGATGATCACGCCGATCCATTGCAGAGGGTCGAGCGATTCCCCAACAAACAGAATCGCACATAAGATCATCATCACCGGTTCAGATGTGCTGAGAAGGGAGGCGCGCGATGCGCCGATCATGTTGGCACTGATGAAAAAACACAAATACCCTAACGAGAAAGTCAGGCCCACGACGGCCACAAAAACCCATCCCAAAACCGACAACGGCGCCGAGATCGCAGAAATCATCCCTGTGGATGGCCCGATAGCGGTGATCGCCGTGAAAATCAAAAGCGCCCAGATTGTCATGAGCAGGTTAGAAAACGGCGCACCTATTTCTTTCGTCAGATCAGCCATTGAAATGATCATAACCGAGAACGCCACCATCCCCAAAAATGCAATACCAACGCCGCGCAGATCGAGGTTCGAAAAACTGACGCCGAGCAGCAGCGCGAGACCTAAAATTGCCATAGCCATGAGTATGAGCAACGGAGGTGTAAGGGGCGTTTCCCCTCTGAGATGCGCCACGACGGCAATCGGAAAGGGATATAAGAACAGAATAATACTGGCGAGGCTGATGTCGATATAAACAATTGATGCCAAAACACCGAACGCGGCGATTGTGTGTGAAATGCCCGCAAGCCAGCTCTTTCGCATGCCGCTCAGGGTCAGCTTAAACCTGCGTCCCGTCAGAAAGATAAAAACGATAAGAACCAGAACCCCGACAAAGGAACGCCCCAGCATGGCAAAAAGCGCGTTTGCGCCGTCTTCGTATGCCAATCTGGCGGCTGTTGGCATCAAGCCGAACAGGAAGGCTCCGACAAGTATCAGGGTTAAACCGAGCCGACTGCTTTCTTTTTGCATCTGATGTCCTCTTCGCCGTTCAGGTTGACCGAACGCTTGGCGTAAGTGAGTGCCCGACATAACCAGTCGTTCATGTGGTACGCAGCTAAATCTTCCAACAAGCCAGCGGCAGAGGTGTGAAATTTCCGCAACGCTTGCTCGCAGCAGGACAACCTGCTGCTCTGCCGATAAACATACGCTGCATGGCAGATGGAAATGCAGCCATCCTTCTACTGATCAAGCATTTCAGGGCTCCTTTCGGTTTTGCGTTGTTGATGAAGACAAGTTACCTTGCGGGCGCCAAGCAACCGTGCTGCTCGTCGTCAGGAGTCCGTCAAAAGTGAATTCACGTTCTGATTACGGCTCAAACACCTTACTCCGGCTGGAAATGCTGGGGCCGCTGCGTGTGGAAGTAGAGGGTGAAAGCCTGAGCCTGAGCGCAAAAAAGGGTCTGGCGTTACTGGTTTATTTGGGCCTTCGGGCTGAAACCAATGTCCCTCGTGAAACAGTTTGTGGCTTGCTTTGGGGGGATAGCCGCGAAGCTCAGGCCAAGGCCAGCCTAAGACAAGCGCTCACAACTTTGCGCAAATATCTTGGGGCCGCCTCCTCAGCGATTGGCGCTGACAGAGATCGCCTGTCTTTCAACCGTTCACTGGTCCAGTCCGATGTTACTGACTTCCTTAAACTTGCCGGGCTGGGTACGGAGAACGCTCTTGAAGAAGCCGCAGAGTTATACCGGGGTGACCTGCTTGAAGGGTTCGGACAAGTCACCCCTGAATTTGATTGCTGGCTTGATGGCGAGCGAAGTGCACTCCGGGCCCGATATTTCACTGTGCTGACGAAACTCTGCGATGCCTATGAAACTCAGGGACGTCAAGAAGATGTTATCACCGCTGCAAGCCTCGTTCTCAGACTGAACCCATTATGTGAAGACATGCATCGAAAACTTATGAAATCGTATCTGGCGCAAAACCGCACCGACGCGGCTCTCAAGCAATTCTCCAGCCTTAAGGACACACTGGATCGCGAACTCAATGTAAGCCCCGAACCGGAAACACAAGACCTCATGCGTAAAGTGCGTTCAAGCCGGTCACGCAGGTCGGAACCGGAGCTCGAACCAAATCTGAAACCCCGTTCCCAAGCCACTAAACATGTCAAAAAAACGCAACATGATGGCAAACCCTCAATTGCGGTTCTCCCCTTTCAGAACATGTCTTTCGATCCTGAGCAGGAGTATTTTTGTGATGGCGTTTCAGAGGATATCATTACAGAATTATCGCGGTTCAGCAGTCTATTTGTTGTCGCTCGGAATTCATCCTTTACCTTCAAGGGCCGGACCTTCAAACATCAGGATGTCGCTCAGGAGCTGGGTGTTCGGTATATGCTGGAAGGGAGCATCCGGCGTGCCGGTGACCGTATTCGGGTTACAGCACAGCTTATCGAATGCGCTGCTGGCTCTCATATCTGGGCCGAGCGTTATGAAAAGACTCTCGACGATATCTTCGAGCTTCAAGACGATATTACCCGAAGCGTAGTTGGTGCGATTGCACCGCAAATTGAACAGGCTGAGATCGCAAGAGTTTTTCACAAACGTGAGATTGAGTTCAGCTCTTACGATCTTGCCCTAAAGGCAAAGGCACTCTTTCATAATGGGGCTTACGCCGACACAGACGGCCAGGATGCTGTTGTTGAGTTGGCCGAACAGGCACTCGAACTGGACCCGCGCAACACGGACGCGATCTGGATACAGGCATTCTCCTACGTGATACGGCATCTCTACCAGTTGGACGATAACCCCGGACCCCTTCTCGACAGGGCGGATGCCGCCGCTGAAAGCCTCTTCAAGTCAGATCGCCCAGAGCCAGGTGCATTCAGCGTCCGCGGTATGATCCGCCACTTCAAGGGAGAGTTCGACTCGGCCACCGCAGATTTCCGCCGCGCCTTCGACCTGAATCCGAACTTTGCGCTGAACATCTTCTTCATGGCATGGCACGAATCTCTCGTCGGCAGGATGAAAGAGGCTAAAGAACATGCTCAGTTTGCACTTCGCCTTTCGCCGCGCGATTCCGATTACTGGGTAGGAGATGCCTTCCTTTCGCTTGCCCAGGCATGTTTTGCCGAAAGCCGCTTTGAAGAGGTTCAGAATTGGGGAGCGCGCGCCATCCAGTATTCCGCGCGCGCGCCGATCCGGCGGGCATTGATGATCGCCAGCGCCACCCATCTTGGCCAGCCCGAAGACGCCCGACCTCATGCCGACGCCCTCGCGTCGTTTGCGCCCAAGTTTCTTGACAGCATCGTCTCCGGTCGCCTCATCCTGTACCGTTTGCCCGAACACAACGCGCTGCTGGTATCAGGGATCAAGAAGTCGGGTTACCTATCTTAGTGCGACATGTGCGGACTGTTGGAAACGGGACATGCGTCGCCAACAAAGATCAGCCGATAAGTCCAGCTTTTCGGTAGCCTTCGAGCCAGTGTTCAGCATCTTCGGGCCGCTTGCACAATCGCGCATGAGCCTTAGCGTAAAATGTGAAATCTGAGTCTTTCGGGCGGCCATCTTCGAACAACGCAGCAGCTTGGCGGGATTCCTTCATTTGTCCGAGTTGCGCGTAACATGCAGCCAGGTGCGAATACATGTGAACAGGCGGATCGCGCCAGCGTTTGTAGATCCTTATGGCCTCTTCATAATTGCCCAGCATGTAGTTGGCTTCGGCTAGGGCTTCAAACTGGTAGTCTGGCGCTAGCGGATCATGGGCCAATGCCTTGATCAAGTGCTCGACAGCTTCCTTTGATTTTCCCGAATAGTTCAAGAGAACACCCTTTTCGAGAAGGGCAAAGATCTCATTTGGATTCAAGGCAAGCGCCTTGTCGGAGTGTATTTGGGCCAGATCATGTTCGCCACAAACCATGAAAACTTCGCAAGCCATCGCGTGAACGTAGTGATCTCCCTCTCCCAAAGTTAGCGCACGCTGGATGTACTTGCGCGCGGCAATTGTCGGATCGTTGCCAATCGGGCTGAGAGTGAAAACACTATACGCGTGTACATAGGCGGTCAGCGCAAATGCCTGCGCGAAATTCGGATCAATCCGTGTAGCTGTTGCAAGTTGCTCCAATGCTTCCCGCGCATTGCTGCTTGTATGGTCATACAACTGCTGAGCCCGCAGAAAGCACTCATAAGCGGAGAGACTTTCGCTCGGTTTCTTCCGGGAATACGCGACCAGAGCGCCCTGCAGGCGAAGGGGAAGAACTGTAACAATCGTTTGAGTAATTTCATCCTGCAACTCAAACATATCTTCCAGTTCACGGTCGTAACGCTCCGCCCAGATATGGTTGCCAGTTGCCGCTTCAATGAGCTGTACTGAGATTCTAAGTCGCTTGCCAGACTTACGCACGCTACCTTCAACGATGTATGTTGCACCTAGATCTTTTCCGATCTCCTGGACCTTTGTAGATTTTCCTTTGTAAGAAAAAGAAGAATTCCGAGCGATGACAAACAGCTCCTGGAAACGACTGAGCTCAGTGATGATGTCTTCGCTGATACCATCGGAAAAATACTCCTGTTCCGGGTCACCCGACATGTTGTTGAACGCCAAGACCGCTATGGATGGCTTGTCCTGGGATGATGGTTGCCCAGCCGCCGGGACCAATGGTTCTGCTGCAATATCGCTGATGCGATAGGTGCGAATGGGTTCGGGGAAGTTTTTTAACTCTTGCTTACCCATATCTTCGAAACGGGCACTCAGCTTCGAATGGACGCTCTGGTAGACGATATCAGAAATGCACACCCCACCAACGTTTGCGAGCGCCTCAAGCCGTGCGGCAAGATTGACGCCGTCTCCATAAATATCATCGCCTTCGATGATTACGTCCCCGAGATTGACTCCGATGCGGAGCTTGATCTGGCTATCATCCCTGATCAGTGCTTGCTGGATAGCAATGGCGCACTCAACTGCATCAACTACCGATGGAAACTCCACCAGCACTCCATCGCCCATCAATTTCACTATGCGGCCACCGTGCCTTTCCGTCTCTGGGTTGAACAAGTCCTTGCGATGGGCTTTGAGCGCGGCCAAGGTACCTGCCTCGTCCGCTGCCATAAGCTTGGAATAGCCTACCACGTCAGCGGCCAGAATTGCAGCAAGTTTGCGTTCCACCAGCGGTCCTCCCTAGCGGGAACCTTAACTTTCAAAGTTTAGAATATCTATGGGATCGAACAAACATCTGAATGGGCATGAAGCGGACATACGATCTTCGTCGCGATCTGAATTCCCAACTGAGATTTCCATGTCGCTTTGTCCGCATTGCTGAGCAGCCCTATCTGCGCATCTTTCGAGTTCATGGTTTCAGATTTGCTACGCAATTCATAAACGGCTGCTATTTCCTCTGCACGGCAGCGTGAAACTTTACGCCATTGCAGAAAAATCGGCGCTGCGTGCGCTCGCAGCGAGAAAATCGAATTCACGGGTTGGGCTCGATTGAGACATCTGCTGCGCCTCGAAGCATCATCCAAACTCGGGCGGAAAGTGTGAATTCGCTGCATCCGCGAAAGCAATCCCACCAAACTGCAAAAGCGGCCATTCACAGGTCTGAGACAGGTTTTCTTTTGCGGCGGCTAGCACAGAGGTCGGCAATGCGCAGATAGTGAACTTTGCAAAGTCGCGTGGACGGCGCATTCCCTCCGCTTTGAGTGTGATCTGGCGCTGCAATGCAGCTTCCGCAAACCTGCCGTTCGTGCAATACGCAGCATTTGAGAGGCGTAGAGGTCGGCTCTGCGGGACGAGGCGGACTTCCACGTAAAAGAACTGAGCGGCGGCTTAAAAAAGCAAATCAGCCTTTCATTGATCAGAAAGGCTGATTTGTGAGTTTTTTACTACTTGCCTCGGATCAAAGTTGGTTCAAGGAACCAGGTTCGCAAACTGTTCTACTTCTACTTCTACTTCTACTTCTACTTCTACTTTGCTAGCGATTTTGCCTGTGAAATCCAGTTGTCACGGGTAGCTCGCCCTTTGAAGCCTTCGAGATTGTCATCAACCCATGCAAGTTCTGCCGGTGTCCATTCCGCAACTTGGTCAAAGTGATAGTAACCCAAACTGTTCAGGAGCTTTTCCATCGAAGGACCAACCCCACTGATTTCTTTCAAGTCATCGGCAACGCCACCGCGCGGTGCGGACAGTCCCTCAGGTTTGGAGGCTTGGCCTGTGAATGCGGCCGGTGCAGCGCCAGCAGTTGCCGCATTAGATCTGCTTCGGCACTCTTTCAGATCGGCGGCCAGCTTATCGCGTTCTACCTTCAGAGCATCCCGTTCCGCTCGCAAAGCCGGATTATCTTCAGGCGTAGCGGATTCCTCAGATTCTGCATCAAGCATCCCCGATTTGAACAGCAATCCCGCACCAACTGCACCAAGTACTGGCGCAACTATGAACAACGGAAGCTGAACGATCGACCACCAGCCAGAGAACAACGCTGGCCCGATCGAGCGCGCGGGGTTAACTGAAACGCCTGTAACGTTGATGCCGACGAGGTGAATAACAACAAGTGCCAAGCCAATGGCAAGGCCAGCTATGGCGGCCGGAGCAGCCGAACCGGTTGCGCCAAGAATGACGACCATGAACAAGAATGTAGCGACCAGTTCAAATATGAAGGCCGAGAATATTCCATACTCTCCAAGATAACCTTCGCCCCAACCATTCTGACCGAGACCGTTCTCAGCAATGGTATACCCGGCGGAGCCGTTTGCGATGATCAACAAGACAAGAGCCGCGACGATTGCGCCCGAGACTTGTGCTATGATGTACTTGATGGCTTCTGGCATTTCCATGCGGCCTGCAGCAACCATGCCGAGCGATACGGCCGGGTTGATATGGCATCCTGACACCGCTCCGATGCCGTAAGCCATGCCGATCAAAGCCAAACCAAAAGCAAAGCTAATACCAGTTAGACCAATGTCCCCTCCCGCAATGACGGCCGCTCCGCAGCCAAATAGCACTAGCGTGAACGTGCCTATGAATTCAGCAACTTGTTTGTTCATTGTTATTTCTCCCTTGAACTTACGTCCTCAAATTAGAAGCATGACTAGGCCATGATAGGGGAAAAGCACAGATTTCTATTCAAATTGGCTGCTTCGTGTCGGGAAGCAGTCGTTCGACCTCAGCGCAGAATCAAGCAGTTTGGGCTGACAACCGGCATGAGAAGTTCGGCCAGGGCACGGTTGGTAAAATCCTCAACCGCACGATTGACGGGGATGAACGCATTGCCCCGGAAACGGCCCTGAAGCGGACAGTAGGCCGGGGCCGGGAGGATGCGCTTGTCGCCAGCCGGGACATTGAAAAGGCAGCACCGGGTGCCTCTGACAACATCGCCGATAGTTTGCAAGGGGACTTTCAGGACGCTATCTATTCACCAGAGGGCAAGTTCAGTCCTGCCCGTGCTCGTTCTTGGCTGCGCAGCAACCGCGAAGTGCTTCGGCGCCAGTATCCTGAACTGCTGGGTGAGATGAACCGCGCCCTCAAGGGGCGTACACAGGCCGCTGCCTTCGCCGCCAGGGGCAAGGTAAGGGCCTCTCTGGATGACCAGACGCCAACAGGAAGGATAGCCAGTGGTGCACCGGACAAGGCAGTACAGACGATCATCACCGCGACGGACCCGGCGCGTATCGTCAACGCCGCCCGCAAGGACGTTTCTGGGAAAGCTCTGGATGGCCCTAAAGGGGCTTTTACTGATTACCTGATTGGCAAAGCCGGAACCAAGAACGGCCTATCCGGTGAAGAACTGTTCGGGCTTATCGCCGATTCCAAGACCAACGCCGCTCTACGCCGAGTGTTCAAGCCGCAGGAGTTCGCCAACATGGTCAAGGTGGCCCGTGAATTGCGCAAGCTGGATGCTCCACGGTCAAACACACCCGAAGTTCTCAACAGCCCCGCCAACAAGCTGATTGAAACCATCGCCGGCATTGCCGCTGTCAAAGCCGCTGGCAACATGCATTCCGGTGGTGCGGGTGAAAGCCTTCAGATTGCCAACATGGCCTCGGGCCGGGCAAAGCAGTTCCTGCAACGCCTGACCAATGACAGGGCGCGCCAAATCCTCGTAGATGCCGTGGAAGACCCGGAACTGATGAAGGTTCTTTTGGGCAGGCCCAGCAACCTCAACTCTCCAAGGGTTCAACGCATCATGTCGCGCTATCTGACAGGGACGGTGGGGGCTGTGGTGCAGGGGGAGTGAGGGGCGCAATACCGAGTTCAACCTGGCCCGGGCTGCAACGCCAGCTTTCATCTAAAATGCAATATGGGTGCTTTACGGAAGTTATCGTAAAGCACCCATTTTTCAGTAGATAGATTGTGTTGTCAGCCGGGTAAATCTTCGCCCTCACCCCACACGGTCACCAAGAGAGTAGCTGTATCGCCTCCGTCGATT
>NZ_JAIMIB010000026.1 GCF_019966515.1 Roseovarius aestuarii
CCCAAAAAACAGGCGCCCCCAAAGCAGCTTAAAACACACCCAAAATTAACAAACATAAAACCCAAAATACCAAAATATCTCACATTCTTTATACCTTTTAGCTTGTCAGCACCCCCCGAACACCCGCACCGCCCATATGCTCGGATCTCAGGCACGCCCGGTCCAGCCGGGTTTGGGCCTGAAAGGCTGGACACGTGCCGCAATTTACCGCTACCTGAACTGGCCCTTTCAGGCGCGCCTGCATGCGTCCGACCCGTTGAAGGATTCGATGAAAATTCAGGATAAAAAACCGATAATATGTTTGCTGCACCCGGGGAAAACCGGCGGCACCTACCTGAAATCTGTGATGCGACATAACAAAGGGGCGTGGACCCGCCGGATCAAATTGCTGAGCCATCGAGAGACCGCCGCGACGACCGCGCAGGAATTCGGGCCGGATCGCAAACTGGCCTTTAGCTTTCGCCATCCCACCGATCGATTTATCTCGGCCTTTCAAAGCAGGCGGCGGCAGGGGCGGCCAACCTACAACAGGATGTGGTCGCCCGCCGAGGCGACGGCATTCCTGTATTTCGACACGCCGAACGAGCTGGCCGAAGCACTGGATTCAGAGAATGACAGAATGCGATCAGCAGCCTATTTCGCGTTCAACTCGATCATGCATATCCGGTCGAACTATGCGTTTTATTTTGAAAATCTGTATACGCTGGCGAATGAGGCCGAGAATATCGAAGCCTGTATCGATGTCAGCAACCTGACCGAAAAATTGCCGGAATTTCTGACCCGTCTGGGTGTTGCAGATTTCGAAATTCCGAGAGGCGCGGAAAAACACGCCAACCCCGACCCGGCACAACCCCTTTCGGAAAGGGCACTAGCCAATCTCGCGGAATTCTGGGCGGAGGAATACGAATTTTACAATGCGTTTAAGGAAATCGAGACATCGTTAAGCGCGTGAAGCGAAGATAGGCCGCATCTCTAGTGCGTTTCGACCGCCCGGAAAGCTACTAAGGCGCATTTGACAATAGAGCGACAACACGTCCAGCAATGAACGACCCAGCCGATATACCCACACCCCTGATGTCCTCCCTTCTTGAAATCGAACCCGCATGGATCGACCACAACAACCATTTGAACATGGGGTATTATACGGTTTTGTTTGATCGCGCCGCTGACGAGGCGTTCGAGACACTCGGATTTGGACCCGCCTATATCGCGGCGACCAATTACACTACCTTCTCGGCCGAATTTCATGTCCGTTATCTGCGCGAGCTCAAGCTGGGCGACAGGGTGCGCTCGTCCTTTCGCATCCTTGATCACGACGCAAAGCGCTTTCACTCCTTTCAGGAGCTTTATCACGAAGATGGCTGGCTGGCCGCTACCGGTGAGGGCATGACCCTGCACGTCGACCTCGCAGGCCCTCGCGTCGTACCAATGCCACAGAGGATTTTCGACAGGCTTTCAGCCATGGCGGCCGATCACGCCAAAATCCCGCATCCCGACGGCGCCGGCAGGCGGATTTCCATGCGCGCCTGACATACGCAGTCAATCGGTTCGCCGCGAAATCAAAGCGCCAACGCCACAGATCAGAAGGCGCCCGCTTTACGTACGTTTTCCGCGTACATCATGTACGTTCCGTACGGTTTTGCGCGCCGGGTCATGTGCCTTACAACTCTTCCAGGGGAATGTGACACCGGATCGCGTGCCCGCCGCCCGTCTCGCGCCAAGGCGGAGTTTCGTTTTCGCAGATAGACCCTTGTTTTCGCGTACATCTTCTTTGGAACGGGCATCCCCTGGCCGGGGGAGACAGTTCCACGACGTCTTCGGCCATCAGATTGGGGGCCGCATCCGGGTCCGGCTCCAATACCGCGTTCAGCAGGACTGATGTGTAGGGATGCGACTGTTGCCCATAGACTTTTTCGGTCGGCCCGATCTCGCAGAGCCGCCCCTGATACAGCACCGCCACCCGATCCGACAGCGCCCGGACCACAGCAAGATCGTGGCTGACGAACACATAAGTTGTATCCTTCATCTTCTTGAATTCATTAAGGAGTTCAAGCATTGCCGCCTGCACCGACACATCCAGCGCCGAGGTGATTTCATCACAGAGCACAATTTCGGGCTCCGCCGCAAAGGCGCGTGCGATGGCGACCCGCTGTTTTTCGCCGCCCGACAACTGCCCGGGAAGCCGGTCCATGTAATGCGCGCCCAACCGAACCGTTTCCAAAATCTCGACGCTGCGATCGGTCAGCGCCTTGCCGCTCAGCCCGTCATAAAGCCGCAAGGGTTGAGCCAGGATTTCCGCCACCGTATGCCGTGGGTTCAGGCTGTCATCCGGGTTCTGGAAAATCATCTGGATACGGCGCAGCTGCTGCGGGCGGCGCTGCTCGACCATCTCGGGCAGCGCGTTGCCATCACCCACACCAATTGTCCCGCCGCTCGGCGGCAGTAGCCCGGCAACGGCCTTCAGGATCGTTGACTTGCCCGAGCCGGATTCGCCAACCAACCCAAGGGTTTCACCGCTTGCAATCGTGATGGTGATGTCATCGACAGTGGGCACGCCCATGCCACCACCGCCAAAGAGCCGGTCAAGCAACCCGGGCGCGGCATAGCTGATCGAAAGATCGTCCAGCACCAACGCCGGAGCGCCGTCCGGGCGGTGATGCAGCGGATCGGACCCTGCCCCGCCCGCCGTCAGTTCGTGCGATTGCGCGTGACGCAGGCAGCGGGCCTGACTGCCCCCACCCGCGTCCAGCAATTCGGGCCGTGCGGCACGGCATTGATCATCGGCTAACGCACAGCGCGGGGCAAAGGCACATCCCGGCCCCGAACCGCCCGGCGGTGGCGGGCGCCCGTCCAGCGCCACCGGCAAATGCGGATCGCACAACCGGGGGATCGAGGCCAGAAGCGCCCGCGCATAGGGATGCGCCGGATCTTTCAGCACCTCTGCTGTCGGCCCCTGCAGGACCGCCTCTCCCGCATACATCACCATGACCCGCTCACAGGCCCGGGCGATTACCCCCAGATCATGGCTGACATAGATCATCGCCATATTACGGTCGCGGGCAAGATCCTGTAAAAGCTCTAGAATATGCGCCTGCGTGGTCACATCTAGGCCGGTGGTCGGTTCGTCCAGCAAAAGCGCGTCGGGCTCTCCGGCAAGGGCCATGGCAATGGCGACCCGCTGCTGCTGCCCGCCTGACAACTCATGTGGAAAGCGGGTGATGATCGCCTCGGGGTCGGGCAGCCTCACCTGTGACAAAAGCTTGATGGTTCTGTCGCGATAGGCGTCTTTCTCGAGGGTGCAATGCAGTTCCAGTGCCTCGGCCATCTGCGCGCCGATCCGCATCGTAGGCGTCAGAGACTGGCCCGAATTCTGCGGGATCAGCCCCAGTTGACCACCCCGGATAGCTTCGAGTTGGTTAAGCTTGCGGGCAAACATGTCCTCGCCGTTGAAGCAAACGCTTCCCTCGATCACCCGCAACCCCTGCTTGAGAAATCCCATTGACGCCAGCGCCAGCGTGCTTTTGCCCGAGCCGCTTTCGCCAACAATGCCGATACTTTCGCCCCGGCAAACCCGCAGGTCCACATTGCGCAGAACCGGCAGGGTACGGCCCGCGCGCCCGGTGAAGCCGACGGACAGGTTGCGGATGTCGATGATTGGCCTAGCCATTCAGACCACGGCCTTTCTGGCGCGGTCAATGCCCATCGCCTTGGCCAGCGCATCCGCTGTCAGGTTGATCCCGATGATCAGGGATGACAGCGCGATGACCGGCGCCAACACGCCCCAAGGTGCCAGCGGCATATAGGCCCGCGCGTCCGAAATCATCAGCCCCCAATCCGGTGTCGGTGGCGATACGCCAAAGCCCAGAAAGGACAGCGAAGAAAAAGCGAGCAGCATCCAGGACCACCGCATCGCCCCTTCGACCATCATCGCGTCACGCACGTTGGGCAGAAGCTCGCGCCAGACGATGCTGAGCCGACTATGCCCTCGCGCCCGCGCTGCCAGCACGAAATCGCGCGCCACGACATCATGAGTGGCCGCCCGGATAACCCGGATCACGGGAATACCGTAGAAAAAGGCCAAGGTCGGGATCATCACCTCGTTGCCGGTGCCGAAGATGGTGACCAGTACGAGCAAGGGCAACACGCCGGGGATCGACAAGAACGCATCGACGATCCGCATCGCCACCTCATCCGCCCTGCCGCCGATGAGGCCCAGCAAAACCCCCGTCACCCCGCCCCACAACAGGGCAATCGGTGTCGCAATACCCGTCACCAGCAGCGCAACACGCCCGCCCTGCAACACACGGCTCAGGATATCGCGGCCCAGATGGTCACTTCCCAGCCAATGCTCTGCCGAGGGCCCTTCAAGGATCAGACTGGAATCCATCGACCGGAAATCATAGCTCACGAGCCACGGGCTGATCAGCGCCAGAATGATGTGGCCCAGGACCAATGCCAGCCCGATCGCACCAGACGGTCGCGACGCCACATCCCACAGCACCGTGCCGAACTGACCCAGTGCGGGCCGCTTTTGCTTTTGAGCTGCCGCGTCGCTCATTTGCGCCTCATACGTTGGGTCCGCAGGCGCGGGTTAAGCAGTATCGTCAGCATATCGGCGATCAGATTGACACCGACATAGGTCGCGGCCACGATCATCGCCAGTGCCTGAACCACCGGCAGGTCGCGATCCGAAATGGCGTCAATCATGGTTCGGCCCAGTCCTGGATAGTTGAACACCACCTCGACCACGACCACGCCGCCCAGAAGCCAGGCAACCGTCAGCGCCACCACATTGATTGCCGGTAAAAGCGCGTTGGGCAGCGCATGACGGAAAACGATCCGCCAATAGGGCACGCCCTTGAGCATCGCCATCTGTACGTAATCGCTGGCCATTGCCTCGATCACCGACGATCGGACCATGCGCATGATATGCGCAATCATCACCATCGTCAGCACAACTGACGCCAGAATGAACTCGGGAAAGAAATCAAGCGCTGGCGCATCCGCCGGAGTCAGCACGATAGCAGGCACCCAGCCAAGCCAGATCGCAAAGATCAGGATCAGGACGGTGGCCGAGACAAATTCAGGGATCGTCATGGCAAAGATCGCACCCGTCGAAAACAGGATATCGATCCACCGGTCGCGCCAGAGCCCGGTGATCACGCCAAGCAAGATCGCCAGAGGCACCCCGACGGCAAGCGCACCTGCCGCCAGAAGGAACGAATTCTTGACGCGATCCCCCACCATCGAAGCGATGCTTTGTTGCCCGTCAGCCGAGATACCAAAATCCCCCCGGACGGCACCCGCTGCCCAATCCAGGTAGCGCGTGACCGCAGGTTTATCCAGACCAAGATCGTGTCGGCAATTCTCAAGCAGCTTGCCTTTCGCGTCGCGTTCAAGAAATGCCGTACAGGCGTCGCCGGGTAACGCTTCGACGCCAGCGAAGATGATGACCGAAACAATCCAAACGGTGACAACCCCCAAGAGCAGTCGACGCAAGAGCATTCTTAACATGTATCAGGCACCGTTTCGGCAATAGATGACGTAAGACAGCCCCGAGCCGCCTCTTCGCGTCTGGCAACCCTAACCCGCTGATATTCCGCGCGTCTAGCATCTTTGGATCACGGAGACATCACAACCATTCGGCATAGCTCTGCATCCACTCGCGGCGCAACGCCTCTCCTTTGCCTTCGAAACCCTCTTCCAGCCGCTCATATCGGGTTATGCGATCCGGCCGAAAGTTTCTGAAATCATTACGTAATTCGCACCAGGTGGCCAAAACGATAGCTTCGGAATGGTAGACGATTGCGAAAGGCAAAATGGTTCGGCTGGACCCGACCCCGTGGCCATCCACATAGGTTATGCAAAGCTTGCGTTCCTGGCGAATGGCGGTGCGCAGGTCCGAAAGATCAATTGCATCGGGCGCTTTTGGACCCCAGGTCGAGGAAAACAGCGCTTCGCTCAACTGCGTCGCCTCTGACAGTTTGCGGCAGGCGCGGCGCCCTGCGGCCTGCAACCCTCGGTCACCGGTTCGGGCAATCATCGCCAACCCCACGGTGACGGCCTCAGCTTCCTCGATATCAAAATTGATCGGCGGCAGATCAAAGCCCGGTCGCATGATATACCCAACCCCCGCCGCCCCATCTATCGGCACCCGCATCGCCTGAAGCGAGGCAATGTCGCGGTAAATGGTGCGCGGGGTGACTTCGAGCTCCTCCGCTATCTGCGCCGCTGTGCGCGGCTTGCTTGCATTGCGAAGAAGCTGAATGATTTCGAACATCCGGGTTGAACGGGCCACGGGGCATCCTTTCGACGTTTTTTCCAGCCTAGCACGACACTCCTGACAGATACATGTCAGCAGCGATTAGGTAGGAAGGCTGAACTAACGCCCGCAGGAGCATGCTTATGACAGCCCTTTCATCCTCACGCACCACCGCCCCGTTGTCGCATATGGCAGGCGTCATCCTTGTTTGCATATCGGCGGTAGTGTTCAGCACCGCGGGCATCTTCACCAAAGGGGTCGACGCCAATGCCTGGTCGGTCATTTTCTGGCGCGGGCTGGGCGCAGCACTCCTGTCCATGGGGTATCTGTGGCTGCGCGGCGGAGTGCGTGATGAAATCGCTCGCTTTGGCTGGGTGGCGCTGCTTGCCGCCCTTGTCGCCGCGTCCGGAACCGCCGCTTTCATCCCGGCGTTCAAGCTCACCAGCGTCACCAATGTTGTTCTGATCTGGGCCACCGCCCCGTTTGTTGCCGCCGCGATCGCCTGGCTGATCATTGGTGAAAAACCGGGCCTGAAAATCATGATCTCCAGCTTGTTGGCGCTCGTGGGCGTCGGACTAACCCTGCGCGGTTCGATCGGATCAGGCCACCTGATAGGAGACCTACTGGCCATGTGGATGACCCTGATGATGTCCATATTCTATGTGATTTATCGCATCTGGCCCGACACGCCGACCGTGCTGCCCAACGTATTGGCGTCGGTCATTCTGCTGGTGCCCGGCGGGATGCTGGGTGCACCGCTTGCCACCAGCCACCCCGAGATCGGAATCCTGCTTTTGTTCGGCCTGGTTTTTGCCGTGGCGTCGATCACCCTAACCGAAGGCGCGCGCCGCATCCCCGCCGCGCAAACCGCCTTGCTGGGCGCGTTAGAAACACCACTTGCGCCGATCTGGGCGTGGTTGCTGCTGAGTGAGTTGCCTACAACCTGGGCCATCACAGGTGGTGTTCTGGTGATGATCGCCGTTATTTATTCACAGACCGAACGCCGTGATACCCTGTCAAAGGGAGAAGCCACCGATGGGCATCAAGACTGACAAGCTGAACCGTAGTTTTCGCCGCTTCGTCGAAGGTCAGCCGCTGTTTTTCGTGGCGACAGCAGCCCCATCGGGCCGCGTTAACCTCTCACCCAAGGGGCTGGATTCGCTGCGCATTCTATCTGATACGCGCATCCTCTGGCTTAGCGTCAGTGGCAGCGGTAATGAGACCGCGGCGCATCTGCTGCAATCACCGCGCATGACGTTGATGTTCTGCGCATTTGAAGGTGATGCGCTAACCCTGCGGGTCTATGGCAGGGCCCGCGCGATCCACCCGCGCGACGCTGAGTGGGACGAACTTCATGCGCGGTTTCCCGACTATGCGGGCGCGCGGAATATCTTTGATCTGGAAATTGATCTGGTCACAACCTCCTGCGGCACCGGTGTTCCCGAAATGCCTGTCAAACGCCATCGCGCCGACACCGAACTGGTGCCGTGGTACGCGCAAATGACCCAGGAAGAGCTAAAGGCGTTCTGGGCGAAAAAGAACACGCTTGGCCTCGATGGCGATCCGACCGGGATTTAGCGACTTCCCGCTTGCGCTAAACTGCCACGCGGCTAGGATGCGGCCTTTCTGTCGACAGCGCACTCAGGACGGTTTCATGGTCGGTTACGAATACAAGGTCATCCCTGCCCCTGCGAAGGGTTTGAAGGCTCCCGGGATCAAGGGCCCCGAAGCGCGATTTGCCAACACGCTGGAAAAAAAGATGAATGAGCTGGCCGCTGACGGCTGGGAATACCAGCGCTCGGATATCCTCCCGAGCGAGGAACGGCAGGGGTTGACCTCGACCCAGACTGTCTATCGCTCGGTATTAGTCTTTCGCCGCGCGTTGACCGCTAAACCCCCCGAGGACGAAACCGAGGCATATCCGGTGACGCAGGATGACGAGGTGCCCGTTGAAGCCGATGATCAGGAGGCATCCGACACCGCAGAGCCGGATGTTGAAACAGCAGAAGATGTGCCGGATGAGGACGCCGAGAACGAAAAAAGTCCTGCCTGATCCAGTCCCGCTCCGGTCTGGCACCGCGCTGCCTTTGTCATGCCGTTTCAATTCGATGTCATGGCTTTGAGCGCCCAAGGCTCATGCAATTTCCCGCCCAAAGCATCAAATTTTTATCGCATGCCCCCTTCTCTTTGCCGCGTTTTAGCCTAAACTTTCTGCTCCGAGTCGCAAAGGTGTTCCAATGTCCAAATCTGACCCATTCGGTTTCGATATGTCCGTTTCGTCCGCGAAGAAGAAAAACCCCCGCGGGCGCCGGGGCATGTCGGGCGAGTCAGAAACCTCTGTTCGGGTGTGCGAGCATGATGGCTGCAACGAGGCGGGCAAATACCGGGCGCCGAAAGCGCCGGATGTGCTGGATGATTTTTTCTGGTTCTGCAAGGATCACGTCCGCGAATATAACCTGAAATGGAACTTCTTCCACGGCACTACCGAGGCCGAGATGAATGCCCAGATGTCGAAGGACAAGGTCTGGGAAAGAGAGACAAAATCTTTCTCCGACCCTGAGGCGCGGGCCTGGGCGCGGCTGGGTATTGAAGATCCGCATCAAGTGCTGGGCGGCAATGCCACCCAAAACCCCGGTCGCGGTGCGACCGGCACCCGCAAACTGCCCCCGACCGAGCGTCAGGCGATAGATATTCTGGAGGCGAAGGATCACTGGACCAAGGCCGAAATCCGTAAATCTTACAAGGCGTTGATCAAGATACTTCACCCTGACATCAATGGCGGTGACCGCAGCCAGGAAGAGCAGTTGCAGCAGGTCGTCTGGGCCTGGGATCAGATCAAGGCCAGCCGCAATTTCAAATAGGCTAAACGGTGACATACCGGGGCTAACATAGCCGGAAGGCGCCGTAACCGCGCCCACCTGCCCTATTATCGCTATCCGATCACGGCCGAAGAATATCTGGCCTTACGGTTTGGAAGTCTTGCGCAAAACAAGAAAAGTCATCATCCCCAGCGGCGGCAACGTCTGGCGTTGTTCCAACGCGAGCTCGGTACCGCCCAGGACGGTCTCGATCCTGAAATCCGAATGCCAGCCGAGCTGGTTGGCAAAGGGCGCTGAAATCCGCTCCAACGCCGCCAGAACGCCCTTGGTACGAACAAAATGATTGGTGACGACAACCTTGCCCCCGGGTTTGCAGACGCGGGCGATCTCGCTCATCACCTGTTCCGGGTCGGGCACGACCGATAGCACATGCATCGCAGCGATCGTGTCGAACGTGTTATCGGGAAAATCGAGTGACCTCGCATCCATCTGACGCAGGGCAACAACATGATGCAAGTTCTGCTTGCGCACTTTTTTCTGCGCTTTTTCAAGCATGTCGGCGCTGAAATCAATACCGGTGACCTCTAGGTCTGGCTTATAACGCTCCAGCGATAGCCCGGTACCAACACCCACTTCCAGCACGCTTCCCGACCCTTCGTTGATATAGCCGACAGCCTTGCGTCTGCCGCCTTTTGTCAGCACTCCGAAGGTTTTGTCATATACCGGCGCCCAGCGGGCATATGTGGTCTGTACTGCTTTGATATCCAACTACTTACCTCTTTTGAAAATGGTTTTTTTGTTCTTGATCAGTGCCCAGATGACGACCCCTACATAGCCCAGGCAAATTGCGACCAGGGTGGTCCAGGCATAGGTCAGCACCGCCGCGCCGACGAAGGCGAAACCGACCAGGAAATACTTGACGTTTTCGCGGGAAATTCTGGTGGTCTTGAAAGACCAGGTCGGAATATGGCTGATCATCAGGAAGCCGACAGCGATCATATGAAGGCAGATGATGGCATCCGGCAGAAGACGCGAATCCTTGAAGGCGAAAGAGACGTACATGGGAAACATGACCAGCAGCGCGCCCGCCGGTGACGGCACCCCGACGAAATAGGACCGGTCAGGGGTAACGTCATCGGATTTGCCACTGACATTGAAACGCGCCAGCCGGATGACACAGCAGACCGCGAAAAGAAGAACCGCAATCCAAGCGCCGCGCATATCCTGCAAGGCCCAGAAATAAAGCACCAGCGGCGGCGCCACGCCGAAGTTCAGAAAGTCAGCCAGTGAATCCAGCTCGGCCCCCATCTTGCTGTCGGCGCCCAGACGCCGGGCAAGCCGTCCGTCAAGCCCGTCCAGAATGGCTGCCGCCAGGATAAGTTGCGCCGCCAGCGTGTAGCTGCCCTGCACACCAAACCTGATCGCGGACATGCCCGCACATATGGCCGCGATGGTCAGCATGTTCGGCAATAGCTGGATCAGCGCGACATTAGTGCCTGGCTTGTCCGGGTGGTCTCTCATCCGCTTACCTGCCTCAGGTTTGTTCCGAAGTCGTCAGATCCGCCAGCACCGTTTCACCCGCCACCATGGTCTGTCCTATGCTAACCAGCGGATCGACACCGCGTGGCAGATAGACATCTACCCGTGAACCGAAACGGATCAGACCAAAGCGTTCGCCGGTTTCCATCACGGTTGGTGCCTCAACAAAGCAGACGATCCGACGCGCAACCAGCCCGGCAATCTGCACGACCGCGACCTCGCGACCATCGGCCATCTCGATACACAGGCTGTTGCGTTCGTTATCGGCGCTGGCCTTGTCGAGTGAGGCATTAAAAAACTTTCCCGGACGATAAGCAACTGCTTTCACCGTGCCCGCAACGGGCGCGCGGTTCACGTGGCAGTTGAATACATTCATGAACACGCTCACACGGGTCAGCGCCTCGTCGGCCATGCCCAGTTCTGCGGGCGGCACCGCGGGTTCGATCAGCGAGACCACACCATCGGCCGGGCTGATGATCAGCCCCGGGCGGTCCGGTGTTACCCGTTCGGGATCGCGAAAGAAATAATAGCACCAGATGGTCAGGCCAACACCAATCCATCCGAGAAAATCGGCGATCAGGAACAGGACAAACGTGATGGCAGCGAAGATCGCGACGAACCTGCGTCCTTCGCGATGCATCGGTTTGATGAACGTGCTGAGCATATTCATTGCGGTATTTCCCTATGGGCAACGACGGGCACACTCATAGGTGCATTGGCAAGGAGCGCAAGTGCATTTACCCGAGCGCCCCCGAATGCGCTGTCGAATGCCGCACTGTCGATGGCCGCGCGGCAATAATGCGCGCGCGCGTCTTCAAGCTTTACAGCCCGGATAAGCCGATGGTTGCCCGACGGGCGGTAAAGCGCCTTAAGTGTCCGGGATTGTGCGTTTCGGCAACGGCATCGCGCGCGACGGCCCATTGCCCTTGGCTGGCCGGTCACGGCGAACTATACACCGCAAAGACGAACCAGCCGGAGACAACAATGCGCAGCGCAAAGATCACGCGAAAAACGGCCGAAACCGAGATCATCGTCGAGATCTCGCTCGACGGGACCGGTGCCTATGACAATCAGACAGGCATTGGCTTTTTCGACCATATGCTGGATCAGTTGGCGCGCCATTCGCTGATCGACATGAATATCCGCTGCACAGGCGATCTGCATATCGACGATCACCATTCGGTCGAGGATGTGGGCATCGCACTTGGACAGGCGCTGACCCAGGCGCTTGGCGACAAGAAGGGCATACGCCGCTATGGCGCGTGCCTTCTGCCAATGGATGACGCGCTGGTACGCGCCGCGCTCGATCTGTCTGCGCGGCCTTATCTGGTGTGGAACCTTGATCTTCCCACCCCCAAGATCGGCACGTTTGATTGCGAGCTCGTGCGTGAGTTCTTTCAGGCGCTCAGCACCCATGGCGGCATCACGCTACATGTGGATATGCTGCACGGGATCAACAGCCACCATATCGCCGAGGCAGCGTTCAAGGCCGTGGCGCGGGCGTTGCACGATGCGGTCGATACCGATCCGCGCAAGTCCGACGCCATCCCGTCGACCAAAGGAGCGCTTTGAGCTGCCATGAAAACGGTCATTGTTGACTATGAAAGCGGCAATCTCCACTCGGCCGAAAAAGCGTTCCGGCGCATGGCGGATGAGGGTGGTGCGGGTGAGGTGCTGGTTACATCGGACCCCGACACGGTACGGGCGGCAGACCGCATCGTGCTGCCGGGCGATGGCGCCTTTCCGGCCTGCCGCAAAGAGCTTTTTGATCACCGCGGCTTGTTCGAGGCCATCAGCGAGCGTGTGACAGATGGCGGCCAACCCTTCATGGGGATCTGTATCGGCATGCAGATGATGGCCACGAAAGGGCTTGAATATACCGAGACCCCCGGCTTTGACTGGATCGGCGGCACGGTCGAGGCGATTACTCCCGACGACGCCAGCCTGAAAGTGCCACATATGGGTTGGAACGATCTGGTGATCGAGCATCCGCATCCGATCTTCGACGGCATCGAAACCGGCCAGCACGCCTATTTCGTACATTCATTTCAGTTCCAGGTGACCGATCCTGCAGAGCGGTTGGCCCATGTAGGCTATGGCGGGCCGATCACCGCCGTTGTCGGGCGCGACAATATCGTCGGAACGCAGTTTCACCCGGAAAAGAGCCAGGCAACCGGGTTGCGCATGATTGCCAATTTCCTGCGCTGGACGCCTTAAGATGCAGCTCTCACCCGCCCAGCTCCAGCCCATCCTTGACGAGATCGCGGCACGAGCGCGGGCAACCGAGGATAAGGGGCGGGTCGCCGACTATATTCCCGAACTTGCCGGCGTCGACCCCGACCAGTTCGCCGTCGCCGTCGCGATGCCCGGAAAACCGATCCTGATCGCTGGTGACGCCCATAAGCCCTTCTCGATCCAGTCGGTATCGAAGGTTTTCACCCTGGCCCTGGCCCTTGGCAAGGTGGGCGATCAGCTTTGGCAGCGGGTCGGGCGCGAACCGTCCGGGCAAGCCTTCGATTCGGTCGTTCTGCTGGAACAGGAAAAGGGACGCCCGCGCAATCCTTTCATCAATGCGGGTGCCATCGTGACCACCGACACGATTCTAGACGGCTCGACCCCGCGCGAAACGCTCGGCGCGCTTCTCAGGTTCATCCGGGCAGCGGCCAATGACGACAATATTCACTACAATGAAAGCGTCGCCCAGTCCGAGATTGCCACAGGCCACCGTAATTTCGCTCTGGCGCATTACCTTCTGTCGCATGGCAATCTTGCCAACGCGCCCGAGCTGACCCTTGGAACCTATTTCCATCAATGCGCCATCGAAATGACCTGCGCGCAACTGGCCAATGCCGGGCTGTTTCTGGTGGGCGGGCCCGAGGCGCCGCGCATGGTATCGGATGACCGCATCCGCCGCATCAACGCGCTGATGATGACCTGCGGACATTATGACGGGTCCGGCGATTACGCCTACCGCGTCGGCCTGCCCGGCAAAAGTGGCGTTGGCGGCGGCATCCTGACCATTGTTCCAGGCATCGCCTCGGTCGCGGTCTGGTCGCCGGGGCTCAACCGCTACGGCAATTCCAAACTGGGCACCGAAGCGATGCAGATGCTGGCCGAGAACACCGGTTGGTCGGTCTTTCTATAAGCCGGTTTGGCCGAATTCACTCTTCACCGCCAGGCTAATTGACCTTCTTCCAGGTACCGCCTTTACGGCAAATGCCCAATACGCAACCGCTGACATTCAGCGTGGCCCCACTCAGAACCAATTTGGATTTGTAGGTCTTGCCGCGATCAGGTGAATAGACCTTGCCGCTGTATTTGCCGCCGCCATCGTTGACGGTTTCCGAGATGATCTGACGCCCGATATTCTCGCTCGCCATCTCGTTGCCGTCGGGACCATACGCCTTTATCAGCGTCCCGCACAGCTTGGCCCCGCAAGGCGCCACTTTGATCAGGCCAGAATTTCCGTTGTCATCCTTGGCAGTGCGCCACATGCCTTCCAGCGGATCTGCCGCAGCGGCCATGCCTGCGCTAAAAACCAGTGCTGTCGTGATCAGTGCGAATTTCTTCATGCTCTCATCCTCCCTGAGATCTGGCGTGACATTGGCCAAGGGCCGGATTTCAATCAAGTCTGACGTTGGGTCGCGTTGCAATTGCCCTCAGCCCATGCAAAACGGCGGGCAAGATTTCGCTGAAAAAGGGCACTGACATGATCCTCTACCCTGCCATCGACCTGAAAGACGGCCAGGCCGTGCGCCTGTTCAAGGGCGAGATGGATCAGGCGACCGTCTTCAACGATGACCCCGCCGCGCAGGCGATGGAATTCGTAGCCGCAGGTTGCGAATGGCTGCATCTGGTCGATCTGAACGGTGCCTTCGCGGGTGAGCCGGTTAATGCCGCCCCGGTTGAAGCTATTCTGTCGCGTACGAAAGTCCCGGCCCAACTGGGCGGCGGCATCCGCGATATGACAACGATCGAACGCTGGCTATCCAAAGGGTTGGCGCGGGTTATTCTGGGAACTGTCGCCGTCGAGAACCCCGATCTTGTACGTGAGGCCGCGCGCGCGTTTCCCGGCAAAGTCGCCGTCGGGATCGACGCCCGCAATGGTCGTGTCGCCACCAAAGGCTGGGCCGAGGAAACAGACGTGATGGTCACCGATCTGGCCCGGTCGTTCGAGGATGCGGGCGTGGCGGCGATCATCTATACCGACATCAACCGCGATGGCGCGATGCAGGGCCCGAATCTCGAGGCGACGGCAGCGCTTGCCAAGGCCGTGAGCATCCCGGTGATCGCCTCGGGCGGGGTGAGTTCACTGGCGGATCTTATCGCCTTGCGCGATTGCGGTGCCACCCTCGACGGCGCGATTTCAGGCCGCGCGCTCTATGACGGGGCGATTGATTTGCGTGAGGCGTTGATTGCGCTCGGGCGCACATGAAACCAATTTGGTCTGGTTGAAAACGTTCAGGTAAAATGTGATCTAGAGCCGCCGTATGATCCTAGTCTCCGCGCGGAATAAAGGCCGCAGGGCAGCCGCGTGATTGCCAGACCACCCGCAAGGGCAGGCGATTTGGAGAGGTTGCGCTACGTTCTTATCTTTCGCTGAACTGGCAGGGATAAAGCGCGTTCCACAAAGGGATCGCCGCCACCCCGCGGCCTGGCAATCGCGCGGCTTGGTGCTTCAAAAGGGCAAGGTTCGCTTCGGACCAACGCGGGCAGATCCTACATGCCCGACGCTTTCTCCGTCAGCTTGGCCAACGCTCCGGAAATCTTCTCCGAAACTTCCAATATTGGAATATCCTGAAGGTCGCGTAACAGTCCCTGCGGGGTTTGGTACGCCAGCCACGTCTGTCCGTCACTATCCTCATAAACAAGCACCTTGAGCGGCAGGAAGAGACCGGCCAAAGGGTCGGCCTGCATGATCGGAGTGCCGAGTTTGGGATTACCGAATATCAGAACCTGCGAGGAGGCGAGTTCCATATCCACCTTGGCCGCACCGCCCGCGTGGTCAACCCGCGCGAACACCGTGGCCCCTGCCCCGGTCACGGCGGCCTCCAGCGCATCCATGGTGCTGGCTACATCTCCGTTGGCTTTGACCTTGACGATATCCTCTCCTGCCCAGCCCGGCAGAGCGATCAGCGCAAACACTACAGCGGCAATAAATTTTCTCATGACAATCTCCTCAAAATTCCGACAGGTGGCATGCCTATCCTCTGGCATATAAGCCAATTTGCCCATAAACGGTTGCGTGAGTTTTGTGACGGAAAGCAACAACATGCTCAAGACCCGCATCATCCCCTGCCTTGACGTGGCCGATGGCCGTGTCGTGAAGGGTGTGAATTTCGTTGATCTGGTGGATGCGGGCGACCCGGTTGATGCCGCGCGCGCCTATGATGCGGCTGGCGCGGATGAGCTGTGTTTTCTCGATATCAAGGCCACCCATGAAAACCGCGGCACCATGTTCGACGTGGTCCGCCGCACGGCCGAGCAATGCTATATCCCACTGACCGTGGGCGGTGGCGTGCGCACGGTGGACGATGTGCGCGCATTGCTGCTGGCGGGCGCCGACAAGGTCAGTTTCAACTCCGCCGCCGTTGCCAACCCGGATGTGGTGCGCGAGGCCGCAGAGCAGTTCGGCAGCCAGTGCATCGTGGTCGCCATCGACGCCAAGACCGTCAGCCCCGCCAAATGGGAAATCTTTACCCACGGCGGGCGCAAACCGACCGGGATTAACGCGGTCGAATTTGCCCGGTTGGTTGAGGAAAAAGGCGCCGGTGAAATCCTGCTCACCTCAATGGACCGCGACGGCACCCGCGCGGGGTTCAACCTGCCCCTGACCCGTGCGATCAGTGACGCCGTGAACATTCCGGTGATTGCCTCGGGCGGGGTCGGCACCCTGGATCATCTGGTTGACGGCGTGACCGAAGGCGGCGCAAGCGCGGTTCTTGCTGCGTCAATTTTTCACTTCGGCGACTACTCGATTGCCGAGGCCAAGGCGCATATGTCTAAGGCAGGTATCGCAATGAGGTTGGGCGCATGACCCTTGATGATTTGGCGGCTGTGATCGCCACGCGCAGCACCGCTGAGGCGTCCGAAAGCTGGACCGCCAAATTGCTGGCTCAGGGCCCCGCGAAATGCGCCGAAAAATTTGGCGAAGAAGCGGTTGAGGCCGTGATCGAAGCCGTCAGAGGGGATAAAGCCGCGCTGACCAATGAGGCCGCAGATGTGCTTTTCCACCTGCTGGTGATGCTGAAATCTCGGGACGTCGCACTTGATGACGTCATGGCCGAACTGGCCCGCCGCCAAGGCACCAGCGGACTGGCCGAGAAAGCCGCAAGAAAGAAGGGCTGAAAAATGATCCGCCACATTGTTTTCTTCAGCGCCGCCAATCCCGCAGATGTGGGCGCTATCCGCGACGGGCTGATGATGCTCAAGGACATCCCCGACGCACAGCATTTCGAAGTTGGCCAGAATCTACAGAGCGATACGATTTCCGGACCACGGATCGATGTGGTCGTCTATGCCGAATTTGCCGACGAGGCTGCCCTTGCCGCTTACAAATCCAATCCGATTTACGAAGCCTGCATTGCGCGGGTCCGGCCCATGCGCGAAATGCGCATCGCCGCAGATTTCAAAGCGTCTTGTATTGGTTGAACGCCAAAGTTAAAGCCTGGATGAGATCACACCGGTATTAAATCCCGCCATCCTGAGTTCACCGTAAAGCCGCTGATATTCGATCTTGGGGCATCGGTTCATCACCACATCCACACCCCGCGCGCGGGCGATCTCCGCAGCGCCTGCATGGAACACACCGATCTGCATCCAAATGGTATTGAGACCGGGAAAGACCTCAAGCGCCTCGTCAACAATGGGCGGTACGGCCTCGGACCGCCGGAAAATATCGACCACATCCACCGGGGCTGTAATATCTCGCAGACTGGCGACGACTGTCTGGCCAAATAGCGTCTTGCCCGCATGACCGGGATTAACCGGAATAACGGTAAATCCCTTCAGAGACAGGTACCGCGCCACATAGTAGCTAGGGCGCACCGGATTCGGAGAGACGCCCGCGATCGCAATAACCTTGGTCCGCGTCAAAATCTTCCGAAGATGCGAATCGGAATATTCTTCTTTCATTTCTGAGCCTTGGTTAATTGGAAAATACACAATACCCGTTTGCCCCGGCGAAAAAAAGCGCCCAGGGAAACCTGGGCGCCAGTCGCGGAACGAGGGACAGTGAAGTGAAACGCTGATGTTCCAGATCAACGCTTCTGGGATATAGATAGTTCCTGCTTTAAGAGTAAAAAGAGGATGTAATACAGATGTGAACAGAGAGTTAAAATTTGGCCCGCTCAGTCAAAGATATCTTCGACCACATCCCAGAGTTCCTCGAACACTTTCCGCGACAGTGATTTTCGGCCCTTCTTCCGCGCTTTCCCGTAAGAATTCCAGCCTTTGCGATTATCCCGAACCGGTCGTTTCTGCGGCTGAACAAAGCAAGGCGCCTGGAAAGCCTGTTTTTTCGGGGCAGCCCGCGCAACCGGCATCAGCTTCATCTGGTGCAGCGGCGCTCCACACGAGGCACAGGCCAGCTCGTGCCGGGATTGATCCAGCACCAGAACGGTTCTTGCGCCGCAATAACAGCAAGTCGCAATTTTTCGGGTCTGCGGCATCGCCTGGCTTTCCTTTCTGCAAGTGCCTTGCATGAATATTGGCGCGCGACAACAGACTGCAAGGGCATAACCGGGCAGGATTTCGACCTTAAAGCGTGATATACTCCCGGTATTTCTACCTAGGAGTTATTTCGATGTCCGATATTGCAAACAATACTACCCCACTCGATGATCTGCCGTTTACCATCAGCCTGCGCCGCGTCAATCGAGGCGTTGGCTATGTCGCGCTGTTCCTGCCGCTTTGGCTTATCCTCGTCACCATCTTTACTGAGACCTGTTTCAACGCCTCGATCAGCCATTACTATTTCAGCCGCATCGGCGGCGACCTGCTGGTCGGCTCTCTCACCTTCATCGCCTTGCTACTTGCGTTTTTCTATAGCTTTCCCACCGACAAGGTCGACGGTTATCGCAGGCACACGACGCTTGATATCTGGCTGGCCAAGATCGCCGGCATCAGCGCCTTCTTGATCGCGTTTTCCCCCACCACCGGCTCGGGGTGTCTCTATGACGGGGCCGAGGTGGCACGGGTGTTCATCACCGGCGCCACCGGATCGGAGGATTTCAACAATGGCGGAACTGGTGTGGCCGGAACGATCACCTATAATTTCTGGGCCAGTTTCAAACGGTTCGGCAACCCGGAAAACGTGCCGCTGATCCTGCGCAGCATCCATTTCGCGGCAGCCGCCGCCATGTTCCTGATCCTTGCCTATTTTTCATATTTCGTCTTCACCCGGGACAATTCCAGCGCCTCTCAAATGGCCGGAAATCGCAAGATCCGCCGTAATTTCTGGTATCGCTGGCTCGGGCGCGCCATTTTGCTGGCGGTTCTTGCCATCGGCGTGAAATCCGCCGCATTGGCATGGCTTTTGTCGCCAGAGACGGCCACAGCGGTGGAAACCTGGTGGAACAGCTTGCGGCTGACTTTCGTGTTCGAAGCCATTGCCCTATGCAGTTTCGGGTTAAGCTGGATGATCAAGGGCCGGTTTATCAAAGCGTTCGAGGACGCTGCCGCGATGGATGCGACGACTCAGGGCCGGGCCGCATAAAGCGCCACCGCCGCGGCGTTTGAGACATTGAGCGATCCAAACCCGCCCGCAAAATCGATCCGCACCAGCTGGTCGCAGGTCTCGCGGGTTTTCTGCCGCAGCCCCGGCCCCTCGGCCCCAAGAACCAGTGCGATGGGCCGGTCGCGGCGGCCATCAACCGCCTGTTCGATAGTGGCATCAGCCTGACCGTCAAGGCCCAAAACCAGATAGCCCATTGCCTGCAACTCGGTTATCCCATCCGCCAGATTTCGGATGCGCAGATAGGGCTGACGTTCTAGCGCGCCACTGGCCGTCTTGGCCAATGCCCCGGTCTCGGGCGCCGCGTGATGGCGCGGAGCAATCACGGCGCAAGTGCCGAACACCTCGGCTGAACGCAAAATCGCCCCGACATTATGCGGGTCAGTTACGCGGTCCAGCAAAAGAACGCGCGGCGGGTGAACCCCGTCCCCCAAGCATCTTTCAGCCAGCGGCCCCCAATCCAGCGGCTTGACCTCAAGCGCAGCCCCCTGATGCACCGATTGCGGATCAAGCGGGGCGGCAAACCTGCGCGGGTCCGACAATTCAGGCGTCATGCCAGAGGCGGCAATCGCATCAACAAGCTTATCCTGCGCATTCCGGGTGACCACCAGGCGTTGCTTCACACGCGCGGGATTTTGCAACGCGTCGCGCACGGCATGCAACCCAAACAGCCACAGCGTCTCGGCAGCCGCCGTCCGTTTTGCCTGCTCTTTTTCGACCACCCAACGGGGTTTCTTCATGGCAAGGATCACCCCTTTTCCTGAGCGCGCGACAATGCGACGGGGCCGGAGCATGTGCAAGGTATTTTCCTGTTGACGGTGCGGGGCCGCGCTTGTAATCAGCGCTGCACGTCAGGGGCCGAGCCGCTGACAGTGGGCGACAGGCCGCAAGGTGTGGCAGGGGACTGTAACTCCCTCGCGGAGACGCACGCCTGGTTCGATTCCAGGGTCGCCCACCATTTTCTTCTTTCTCAAGTACCTAGAATGCAAAACCCGCTGGTGCGACGCACAGGTAAGAGACAAACATGCGTTTAGCTCACCGTCGGGGCACCTCCTGCCGAAGTACATACTAATTCCGCTGGCCCGCCCCTCCGGCCTCCAGATCACAGGTTCGATGGACTATGCGCAGAGATTGCATTCGCGCTGCCTTGAACCTTCATGGGTGCCACGCATTTGTGCGTGCTGGCATGGCCTGAAGTGTTACACAGAACTTAATGATATGCCCGACATCAGCACCTTTAGGGCCGATTAGGGGACCTGTGGCGACACGTACCCAATTATTAGGCATAGCCTAATCAAAGGTGAGAAATACCATTCTTTCTCCGAAGCCAACCTTCGACGATCCTCTGATTCAGAACGGGTGAAGAAGGTTCAGTCCGCGCCCGTTTATCCTGAGGAACGGCAAAGTGCGAAGCTGGGCCAGCTTGAGTTTTTCATTGCTGAAACAACCAAGAGGTAGATCATGGCTATCAAGCAAGTAGACACGTTAGTGGTCGGTGGCGGTCAGGCCGGTATCGCGATGAGCGAACACCTCCGCGATCATGCCGTGCCACATCTCGTCCTCGAAAAGAACCGCGTTGCAGAGGCCTGGCGATCAGGACGCTGGGACTCGATGGTGGCGAACGGACCTGCATGGCATGATCGCTTCCCAAATCTTGAATTCACCGACGCTCACCCCGATTCCTTTGTGCCGAAAGAACGCATGGCGCAATATCTTAGTGATTACGCAAAGATGATCAGTGCGCCAATACGCACAGGTGTCGAGGTGCTAAAGGCCGAGAAGAAAAATGCGGGCTTCGTGGTAGATACGTCCGAAGGTCAAATCGAGGCCCAACGGATCGTCGCTGCCACGGGCGCATTCCAGACCCCGGTCATTCCTCCCCTCGTTCCCGAAGAGGAGGGCATCTTTCAGCTACATTCCTTTCGCTACCGAAATCCCGATCAACTGCCAAATGGCAACGTAATAGTTGTCGGCGCCGGCTCATCGGGGGTGCAGATTGCGGATGAACTTCGTCGCGCAGGCAAGGACGTCTATTTGTCGGTCGGCCCGCATGACCGGCCGCCACGTCGGTACCGCGGACGCGACAACGTTTGGTGGCTCGGTGTCCTCGGTCTTTGGGAGGCACCGTCAATGACGCCAGGAAGCGAACGTTTCACCATTTGCGTAAGCGGTGCGCATGGCGGAAATACCGTCGATTTCAGGCGCATGGGTGGCGATGGCATCACCTTGGTCGGCATGACCGAAACCTACCAGAGTGGTGTTTTCCGGTTCGCCAATGACCTTCGCGAAAATATCGAGACCGGGGACAGAAACTATCTGGCGACCCTGGATGCGGCTGATGCCTATGTTGAGCAGACCGGCATAGACCTGCCAGAAGATCCGGAGGCGCGACAGGTGCCACCGGACCCGGAATGCCTGTCCAATCCGATCCGCGAACTCAACCTTGCCGAGGCCGACATCACCGCCATCATCTGGGCGACCGGGTTCCGCCAGGATTTCAGCTGGCTGAAGGTGGACGCCTTTGACGATACCGGCAAGCCAATCCATCAGCGCGGCGTTTCCGCTGAACCCAATGTCTATTTCCTGGGGTTGCCGTGGCAATCCCGTCGCGGGTCGACATTCCTTTGGGGCATTTGGCACGACGCTAAATACGTTGCGGATCAGATCGCAATCCAGCGAAATTACCTTGCCTACGAAGGGGCGGCCCAACGGGCAACAGTGGCCGAACAATAATGTCGCCTCTGCCCTTACTGTTAGCATTCGCAGCCCAACAACCCTGCTTCTCAAGGAGCCTTTCATGGCGCATACCCGTATTCGCAAATTCAATACGTCAGACACCTACCCTGAACAGAACCTCGACAACGATCTGTGTCAGGCAGTGGTGACACGGGGAGGCAAGACCGTTTATCTGCGCGGCCAGTGCCCGCAAAACCTGGATGATGCCGTCAATATCGACAGCCACGATCCCGTCGAGCAGACCCATAAGGTGATGCAGAACATCAGGCAGTTGATCGAAGAGGCCGGTGGCTCGATCGAGCATCTGGTCAAAGTCGTGGTCTACATCACCGATGTGCGCCATCGCGAGGCGATCTATCGCACGATGGGCGAATATATCAAAGGCGTGCATCCCTGCTCGACCGGGCTGGTGGTGCAGGCGCTTGCCCGACCAGACTGGTTGGTGGAGATCGACGGCACCGCCGTCATTCCGGAGTAAGCCGCAACAACCCGCTTGCCCGTGGTAAAATTTTTGGCCCCGTACTTGTGATCGTCCCGTTCGCACCCGAAGGCGAAGCCTTTTACATGGCCAATGACAGTGTTTACGGCTGGCAGTGTCGGTCTGGACTGTTGCGCTGCCCCACAACCACCTGGATCAAGTATCAGACTTGATATCCAACCAACCGCAAGGGATAGTTCTGCCATGCCTTTGCGGTTCACTCTTCGTCAGTTGGAATACTTCGTCGCGGTCGGAGAGGCTGGTTCAATCGCGCTTGCATCTGAGATGGTGAACGTGTCGTCGCCTTCGATTTCAGCCGCCATATCGCAGTTGGAGAATGAATTCGGGTTGCAACTCTTTGTTCGCAAACATGCGCACGGCCTGTCGTTGACGCAAGCTGGCCGGCAATTCATGGCACAGGCCAAGACGGTGTTGCATGAAACCGAAGCGCTAAATCGACTGGCTGATAATATCTCGGGTTTTGTTCAGGGCCCCCTCGCCGTTGGCTGTTTGCTGACCTTCGCGCAGATGGTGGTGCCGGGGTTGCGTCGGGAATTCGAAGACCACTATCCCGACGTTACCGTCAATCAGGTAGAGCGTGACCAGTCCACACTGATCGAGATGCTGCGCCGCGCCGATATTGATGTGGCCTTGACCTATGATCTGGACATTCCCACTGACCTGACTTTTTTGCCTTTGGCGGAGCTGCCGCCCTATGCACTTTTTGGAGAAAACCATCCCCTTGCCGATCGCATGTCTGTTTCAATCTCTGATTTGCGCCCACACAAGATGGTACTGCTCGATCTGCCGCTTAGTTCTGAATATTTTCTTTCGCTTTTTGAGGAGTCCAGCGCTGCACCGCATATCGCCGAAAGGACGCGCGACATGAATGTGTTACGCAGCCTGGTTGCAAACGACTTCGGCTATTCAATCCTAAACATTCGTTTTCTGTCGGATACAGCGCCGGATGGCAGGAAGTTGAAATTCGTACCGATCACAGGCAATTTGCGCCCTTTGCGGATGGGGTTGGCAACATCCCCGGGAGCGCAAAATGTTCTGACGGTTCAAGCTTTTATCGAGCATTGTAAAAGTGCCCTTTCGGATGACAATATTCCGAGGGTAGTCTCGCGGGTCTCGTAGCTTCTTGCTAATGAGCACTGTCGATGGCTTAAGAAAAACCTAAGCAAAGCTTTCGCAGTGACGACTTTATGGAACAAGGCGAATCTGGAAAGCTTCACCGAAATCAAGACAGGAAGGGAGCGGCACCGTGCGCGACCCGCGCTACGATATTCTGTTCGACGATGTGCGGCTTGGCCCTTTGACCGCCAAAAACCGGTTCTATCAGGTGCCGCATTGTAACGGTGGTGGGTATCGCGATCCGTCAGCAGCTGCAGCGATGCGCGGGATCAAGGCAGAAGGCGGCTGGGGCGTGATCTTCACTGAGCAGTGCGAGATGCATCACACCTCAGAGATCACTCCTTTCATCGAGCTGCGTCTGTGGGACGACAAAGACATCCCGCAGCTGCGCAAGATGTCGGAGAAGATGAAGGAACATGGTGCGCTGGCGGGGATTCAGCTGGCCTATTCCGGCATCAACGGACCGAACCTCTATACCAAGGAAGTGCCACTGGCGCCCTCGGCCTTGCCGATCCGCACCTTCACCAACGATCCGGTGCAGGCGCGTGCGATGTCGAAATCCGAGATCAGGGATTTGCGGCGCTGGTTTGTAAATGCCGCCAAACGCTCGAAAACCGCAGGGTTTGATCTGATCTGCCTCTATGGCGCGCATGGGTTCGGCATCTTCCAGCACTTCCTAAGCCGCGCCACCAATCAGCGCAGCGACGAATATGGCGGCTCATTGGAAAACCGCTCGCGCTTTGCCCGCGAGGTGGTAGCCGATATGCGCGACGCGGTGGGTGATACCATGGCGCTGACCCTGCGGGTGAGCCTGGATGAGACCATCGGTGAGCTTGGGTTTTCCAATGCCGAAGTTCGCGATTTCATCGAGATGAACAAAGACCTGCCGGACCTTTGGGATCTGGCACAGGGCACGTGGGAAGATTGCTCGGGACCGTCACGGTTCAAAGAAGAGGCGGCGCAGCATGAGCTGGTCAAGGGCATCCACGAACTCACGGACAAACCCATCGTTGGCGTTGGCCGATTCACCTCGCCCGATGTCATGGTCAAACAGATCAAGTCAGGAGTTTTGGATTTTATCGGCTGTGCGCGGCCATCAATTGCCGATCCGTTCCTGCCCAAGAAGGTCGAGGAAGGCCGGATCGAGGACATCCGCGAGTGTATCGGCTGCAATATCTGCATCACCGGCGACATGACCATGTCGATCAGCCGCTGTACCCAGAATCCGACCTTCATGGAGGAATGGCGCAAGGGCTGGCACCCCGAGGTGATGAACACCAAGGGCGAGAGCGACAACGTGCTGATCGTGGGGTCCGGCCCCGCCGGGCTTGAGGCCGCATGGGCGCTCTCCCGGCGCGGCTATGACGTGGCGCTTGCCGAGGCCAAGACAACGATTGGCGGGCGCGTTACCCGTGAGCGGCAATTACCCGGCCTATCAGCATGGGGCCGCGTTGTGGATTACCGAGAATACCAGTTGCAGCAACGCCCCAATGTCGAGATTTACTTTGACAGCGGACTGGATGCCGACAGCATCCTTGAATTCGGCTTTCAAAACGTAGCGATTGCCACTGGGGCGACATGGCGCCGCGATGGTGTCTCGCGCCAACATGTCGTGCCTTTACCGATCTCTGACGCGGCACAGATTTATACACCCGATGACCTGATGGATGGCACCGTGCCTAGTGGCAATATCGTCGTTTACGACGACGACCACTACTACATGGGCGGCGTTCTGGCCGAGCTACTGGCCAGTAACGGCGCCAAGGTCACGCTGATCACACCCTCGGCCTATGTCTCGGACTGGACCAACAACACATTGGAACAAGGCACTATTCATGCCAAACTGGCCCGGATGGGGGTCGAAATCATACTTAACCGCGGGATTACCGAAATAGCCGCTGATCATGTTGTCAGCGACTGCATCTATACCGGCCACAAACAGAACTACGCGACCGACGCCGTGGTGATGGTGGCCTCGCGCAGCTGCAATGATGCGGTATACAGCGATCTTGTCTCACGCGAAGATGAATGGGCCGACGCGGGCATCAAGACAATCAAGATCTTTGGTGATGCCGAAGCCCCCGGGCCGATCGCATGGTCAACCTATGCCGGTCACCGCTACGCGCGGGAACTAGACGGCGAAGATATCGGCGACGCGCTGCCATTCCGGCGCGAAATAACTGAATTGGCACCGGACTGATGGCGCAAATCGGGCGGGCGCTAAACGGCGCGTCGCTAAACTGGAAAGGCAAAAAATTATGTCTCATCACTGGCTGAAATCGGCGCGCGCACTTTCGTGGCAACCGCTACACGAAGGTGCCCGTTGGTAGGCTTGCAAAAAACACCGCCCAAAAACACATAAAACCGGGTGAAAACAAAACAACAGGGATCAGGGAATGTCAGACACGCCGAATGCAATAGATGTTGTAGACGCGATAAAGCGTTACGGCGACTTCACCGCACTGCAGAAGATTTCGTTGTCGATCTATGACAATGAGTTTTTCACGCTGCTTGGACCCTCAGGCTGTGGCAAGACCACGCTTTTACGGATGATTGCCGGGTTTGAAGATGTCACCGAAGGGGCGATTTTTCTCTTTGGTGACGAGATCGAAGATCTTCCCCCCAACAAGCGTCCGGTGAATACGGTCTTTCAAAACTATGCGCTGTTTCCCCATATGACCGTTACCGAAAACGTCGGATTTGGCCTGGAAATGCGCGGCAGGTCAAAATCCGAGGCGCGCGCACGGGCGGGTGAAATGCTCGAACTTGTACAGCTTTCGCAATTTGCTGACCGTAAGCCTTCTCAGCTCTCCGGCGGGCAGCAACAGCGCGTGGCGCTTGCGCGCGCCCTGGCGCCGCAGCCGAAAGTACTGCTGCTGGACGAACCACTGTCGGCGCTGGATCTGAAGCTGCGTCAGGCGATGCGGTTCGAGTTGAAGGAACTACAGCGCGAAACCGGTATTACATTTATCTTCGTCACTCACGATCAGGAAGAAGCCTTGACCATGTCCGACCGGATTGCGGTCATGTCTGCCGGCAAGTTGCAGCAACTGGGTGAGGCCAAGGATATCTATGAGCGGCCCCACAACATGTTCGTGGCCGATTTCATCGGTGAGACCAACCTGCTGGAAGTCTCGGTCGATCAGATCGCGGGTGGTCGTGCAACCTGCCATCTGGGCGGGGGGCACGAATTGACCTGCAACGAGGTTGAAGGCGTTGGTGCGGGTGCCAGGGTGCATATGTCGGTACGGCCCGAACGCTTGTTCCTGTCGGACGAGCCAACGGAATCCGAGAGCCTCAAAGGTACGGTCCGCGACAATATTTTTGTCGGCACCGATATCCAGACAATCATCGATCTGGCGGATGGGCCACAGATGATCGTGCGCACCTCGAATTCCGAACGGGGCAACAAACGCATTTTCGATCCCGGTGCGCAGGCCTATGTCAACATGGAGGCGGAGGCCGCGCGCCTTCTGGTCGACTAATGGCGGCGGGGGCAGCAAGCGGCGGCAGCGCCAAGTCGGACACCTATGCCGAGGCCAGGACGTGGCTCTTGCTACCGGCCTGGGCGGTGCTTGGCATCTTCATCCTGACGCCCGTGCTGATGATGCTGGTCTATTCCTTCCTGACCAAGGAATTCCGCGGTGGCGTGATCTGGGAATTCTCCTTTGCCGCCTATGACCAATTCTTCTGTAGTCGTGGGTTGTTCGGGGACGAGCCCTGCGCCATCGAATGGACCTATATCAACATCTTCTGGCGCTCGATCTGGCAGGCCGGGGCCGCGACGCTGCTGAGCTTGGTGATCGGTTTCCCGACGGCCTATTTCATTGCTACCCGGCCTGAGCATGTGCGCCCGATCTGGGTGTTCCTGATCACCATCCCCTATTGGGTAAACCTGCTGATCCGTACCGTCAGCATGAAATTCATGCTGCGCGACCAAGGCCCGCTGAATGATTTCCTGATCTCGACCGGATTGATCGACAGCCCGATCCATATCGTGAACACCAATTTCGCGGTGCAGCTGGGGCTGTTCTATTCCTACCTGCCCTTCATGGTGCTGCCGATCTATGCATCGGTCGAGCGCTATAATTTCAACCTCTCCGAGGCCGCGGCCGACCTTTATGCCAACAAGATGACGACACTCAGGCGCATCCTGTTACCGGCGGTCAAGCCGGGGGTGATTGCCGGCTGTATTCTGGTTTTTGTGCCCTCGCTGGGATCGTTCCTCGCGCCTGATCTGCTGGGCGGGGCCAAGAACTTCATGATCGGATCGCTCATCGAAGAACAGTTCAAGGGCAACGCCGGTAACTGGCCCTTCGGCGCGGCGGCGTCGATGATCCTGCTGACAATGGTTCTTATCATCCTGCTGATTTTTGCGCGCCAGCAGGCCAAGACCGAGAAGGGAGCAGGCTGATGGCGCGTGGAAAATACGACATCAAGGCCTTTCCCGGCTTCCTGCCCATGACAATCCTATGTCTGGTGATCCTCTATGCCCCGCTTGTGGTGGTGACCATCTATTCGCTGAATGACAGTAACTCGATCACCAACTGGGAGGGCGTCAGCTTCCGCTGGTACGCGGATGTGTTCACCGGGCCGGAATCCGAGAAATTCAAGGTCGCGGCCTGGAATAGTTTCACCATCGCCATCATCGCCGCCACGGTGTCGACCACCATCGCAACGCTGGCGGCCACGGCGATGGTGCGGGGCGGCACGTTCAAGTTGCGTACTGTATCCTTCGGGCTGATCAGCCTGCCGCTGATGGTGCCCGAGATCGTCACTGCCGTGGCCACGCTGATCTTTTTCAATTCTATCGGTTTCACCCGCGGATACCTGACCATCCTCATGGCCCATATCGCCTTCTGCATCCCCTTTGCCTACATGCCGATATCGGCCCGGATGCAAGGGATCGAGGACAGTTACGAGCAGGCCGCGATGGACCTTTACGCCACCAAACGTCAGGCTTTCACCAGAATCCTGCTGCCACTGATGTGGCCCGGCATCATCTCGGGCTATATCCTGGCCTTCATTATCTCGCTTGACGATTTCATCATCACTAATTTCGTCAAGGGTGCAGGCGTCGAGACCCTGCCAACGGCGATCTTCGGATCGGTCAAGCAGGGCATCAAACCCAACATCATGGCCATTTCGACAATGCTTTTGGCTGTGTCGATCATAATGGTTACAATTTCGTACTTCGTCAGCAAATCCGACAATACCAAATAACCAAAACAGGGAGACCAACATGAAAACACTATTGAAGACGACGGCAACCGCGATGGCGCTTGCTCTTGCCGCCAATGCCGCCAGCGCTGAAGGAAAACTGGTGATCTACCACTGGTTCGAATACATCCCCCAGGAACTGCTGGACAAATTCTCCGAGGAACATGGCGTAGAGGTGGTGATGGACACCTATGACAGCAACGAAGCGCTGCTGGCCTCGCTCAAGGCGGGCGCGATCGGCACCTATGACGTGGCCGTGCCCGGCGATTACATGGTGCAGATCATGGCCAATCAGGGCCTGCTCGATACCATCGCCGAGGGCGAGCTGGCCAACAAGGCCAACATTGCCGAAGAATGGGCCGATCCGAGCTTCGATCCGGGCCGCCAGCATTCGATTCCCTACCAGTGGGGCTCGACAAGCTTTTCGGTAAACCGCGACGTTTATGATGGTGAGATCAACACCACCGATATTCTGTTCGATCCACCCGAAGAGCTGTCAGGCAAAATCAACATGCTCGACAGTCAGGGTGAAGTTCTTGCAATGGCCTCGCTTCATATGGGCATTCCGCAATGCTCGACCGATCGCGATCAGCTCAAGGCGTTGAATGCAATGTTGCAGGATGCCAAGGGCCACTGGGCTTCGTTCAACTCAGATACCGCGAAGGAAGTTCTGGTATCGGGTGACGCCGCCGTGGGCCAGATCTATGACGGCTTCGGCGCCAAGGCGCGCGAGGAAGGGGCCAACCTTGAATATGCCTTTCCGCAGCAAGGCTACGTGGTGTGGATGGATAACGTCGTTCTGCTCAAGGACGCGCCTAACCGCGACAACGCGCTCAAGTTCATGGATTTCCTGCTTAAGCCCGAGAATATCGCCGCCGTGTCCAACTATGCCCGCTACGGCGCGGGCGTGACCGGCGTCGCCGATCACCTTGATCCAGCACTGGCGACGTTGCCCGAATCCAATCCGCCCGCCGATGCCGGCACCGGCGTTTTCATCGAGGTCTGCGATCAGGAAACCCAGGCCGTCTACGATACGATCTGGACAAACCTTAAAAAGTAACCTTTCACAACTGGACCCGCCGGTAGAAACTGGCGGGTCTTTCGTTGGGACTGTGATCTCTGGCGTAACTTGGCACATACCCGATGGCGCCCATATACCCCCCTGTCCAGTCCGAAATTGCCAACGGCAAAGCGATATGGCCGGGTATCTGCCGGCAAGAGATTTATGCCCAAAACAGCACTCTGCGGTACGTCCGGTGGTGACCGCCTGCCCGAGCAGCTCTTGGCTGCCCCGGCAGATGTAGACCTTGGCTCTCAGCCCTTTTTCAGCATCCGCGCGCCCAGTGTCTCGGCGATCTGGACTGCGTTCAATGCGGCACCTTTGCGCAGGTTGTCACTGACGCACCACAGGTTCAGACCATTCTCAATGGTGCTGTCCTGCCGGATACGGCTGATGAACGTGGCGAAATCACCGACACATTCGATCGGCGTGACGTAGCCGCCGTTCTCGCGCTTGTCGATTACCATGATGCCCGGCGCTTCGCGCAGGATATCGCGCGCCTCATCTTCGTCCAGAAATTCCTCGAATTCGATGTTCACCGCCTCGGAGTGGCCAACGAATACCGGCACACGAACACAGGTGGCCGTGACTTTGATGGCCGGATCGACGATCTTTTTCGTCTCGGCGACCATCTTCCATTCTTCCTTGGTCGAGCCGTCTTCGAGGAAGACATCAATATGCGGGATCACGTTGAAGGCGATCTGTTTTGTATAGACCTTGGGCTCAACTTCCTGGCCCGGAACATATACGCCTTTAGTCTGGTTCCACAGCTCATCAATCGCGTCCTTACCGCTACCGGAAACCGACTGATAAGTGCTGACCACAACGCGTTTGATTGTCGCGCGATCATGCAACGGCTTCAGCGCTACGACCATCTGCGCAGTTGAGCAGTTAGGGTTGGCGATGATGTTCTTTTTCGCATAGCCCTCGACCGCCTCGGGGTTCACCTCGGGCACCACCAGCGGCACGTCCGGATCGTAGCGATAGAGCGACGAGTTGTCGATCACCACACAGCCCGCCGCGGCGGCCTTGGGGGCATAGATCTTGGTCGCGTCCGAACCCACGGCGAAAAGGGCGATATCCCAGCCGGTGAAATCGAAAACGTCCAGATCCTTGGTCTTGAGTGTCGTGTCGCCAAAGCTGACTTCCGTGCCCAGGCTCTTGCGGCTGGCAAGTGCCGTGATTTCATCCACGGGAAACTGGCGCTCGGCCAGGATGTTCAGCATTTCGCGGCCCACGTTACCGGTGGCGCCTACGACGACGACCTTGTACCCCATTTGATTTTCTCCAGAGTTAGAGGGTTGGCTGCGGCCTCTTAACGTCTAAGCGTGCCGGGGGAAAGGGGGTGCGTCAGTTGGTGCTGTCACGGCTGAACAGGTAGATCAGCGTCCCGACAAGCAGCGACAATCCGAAAAAGGCAAATACCGCGCTGTAACCGGCTTCGACCCCACGCGCCGAGGCCGTGTTGTGAAGCGGCCCGGAGATGAACTGCATCACCCCTACCCCGCCGATGCTGCACAGGTTCAGAAAGGTCACGCCCCGCCCCGCCAGATGCGGCGGGAAAAATCCTCGCCCATGGGCCATGACAACCGGGAACGATCCACCGAAAAAACCAAGTGCCGCACAAAGTGCAATCGAGAGCCCGGCATTTGCCGCCACATTCAGCGACAATGCCAAAATTGCAGCGACGCAGATCATATTGCCGGTGAAGACAACCCATTTCTGCGTCTTGAACAACCGGTCCAGCGGACCGTAACAAAGCGTCCCACAGATCATCGCGATACCCATTACCAGCGTCGCCTGCCCGACCTGTGATGTACTCAGTCCGAAGACGTCCTGCAGATAGGGCCCGATCCAGAGACCGCGCACTGCACCCGCCGGGGCATAGTTGACCAAGGCCAGCGGTAATATCGCCCAGATCACCGGCATTTTCAGAAGATCCAGAAGCGAACCCTGCGTATCGCTTGCGGCGGGTTCCGGGTCGCGGACCGTGAGCGCAATACCAAGGGCCACAAGAGCCGATGCCGCCGCCAGCAGCCACAATGACAAGCGCCATCCTACGGTTTCCGCAGCCCAGGCCATGGGGTAAGAGGCCACCAGATTGCCGACCGACCCGACCCCCAGCATCAGCGCCGCCAGCGTCGCGAACTGCGCCGCCGGGAATTGCCGGGCAAAGATATAGTACGAAGCCATCAGGACCGGCGAGCATCCCACGCCGATCAGCAGCATCGCGATGTTGATGTGCAGGGCCGTGCTGGCAAGCGCGAAAACCGCCGCACCGCCCGCGCCCCCCAGTAACAGCAAAACCCAGGCAGTGCGTCGCGGCCCGATCCGGTCCAGCGCCCAACCCACCGGTATCTGCATCACCGCGAAAGACAGAAACCATAACCCCGAGGCAAAGGCCAAATCATCCGGCGTTGCGCCGATATCCTGTTCCAGAACACCACTGAGAACCGCCAAAAACGCCCGAAAAAATTGGCTCAGCACATAGGCGAGGCAAAGTACAGTCAGGCCGGCACGCATGGGAGGGCTTTCTTGAGTATCGAATTACCTGCCCTGCGTGACACGGCAGCCCCGTATTGGCAATAACGCTTACTCCGCAGGCACCAAGGGTTGGTCGTAATTGCTTTTGACACGCTCCTTGGTCGGGTCGAAATGCGGATAGCGCACAACCCGCGCTTTCAGGCGCTTTTGCAGCCCGTCAAGTTGCCCGATCTCAAGCTCGGTGCCCAGTTCCGCATGGCTGACCGACACCCGCGCCAAGGCGATGTTCTTGCCCAGAATGGGTGATTTCATCGCGCTTGTGACCTCGCCGACCTGCGCCTTGCCGATACGCACGCAATCGCCCGGCGAGGCGACAATGCCGCCTTCCAGCTCAAGCCCCACCAGTTGGCGGTGCGGATGTGCCTTGCGTTCTTCCAGCGCCGACCGGCCGATGAAATCATCCTCTTTCGATTTCAGCGGCACGGTAAAACCGATCCCGGCCTCCCACGGGTCGGTCTGATCGTCGAATTCAGATCCGGCAAAGATTAGCCCGGCCTCGATCCGGACCATGTCCAGCGCCGCCAGGCCAAAGGGCGTCAGGCCCATCGGTTCACCCACCTTCCAGATCGCGTCAAAGACCTC